>CAYWLS010000018.1:0-90151 GCA_964458605.1 uncultured Hyphomicrobiales bacterium
TCGTCGGCAAAACAAAAACCCCGCCGAAATTCGGCGGGGTTTGTCAGCGGTCTGAAGGGCCCCGCAGGGCCCTTGATCGGATGATGGGAAAACTCGAAGCGGTGCTACTCCGCCGCTTTCTGGGCCGGCTTCACCGCCGCCTCGAAATCGGCGATCAGGGTCTGGCACACCTGGCCGGGCTTGAAGGTGTAAGGGCCGATCGAGCCCACCGGCGTGACCTCGGCGGCCGTGCCGGTCAGGAAGCATTCCTGCGCCTTGGCCATTTCCTCCGGCATGATGGCGCGCTCGACCACCTTCATCTGCCGGTTCTTGGCCAGGCCGATCACGGTCTGCCGCGTGATGCCGTCGAGGAAGCAGTCCGGCTTGGGCGTGTGGATTTCCCCGTTCATGACGAAAAACACGTTGGCGCCGGTCGCCTCGGCCACCTGGCCGCGCCAATCCAGCATCAGCGCGTCGTCGAAGCCTTCCTGCTCCGCCTTGTGCTTGGACAGGGTGCAGATCATGTAGAGGCCGGCGGCTTTGGCGTGCACCGGCGCGGTCCTGGGGTCGGGTCGCTGCCACTCGGAAATCTTCAGGCGGATACCCTTCATGCGCGCTTCGGGCGAGAAGTAGGACGGCCACTCCCATACGGCGATGGCCAGGTGGATTTTGTTGTTCTGCGCCGACACGCCCATCATCTCGCTGCCGCGCCACGCCACCGGACGGACATAGCCGTCGACGATGTTGTTGGCTTTCACCGTCTCGTTGGTGGCGCGATTGATCTCCTCGACGCTGTAGGGGATCTTGAAGCCCATCAACTCGGCCGATTTGGCCAGCCGGTCGCTGTGCTCCTTGAGCTTGAACACCTGGCCGCCATAGACCCGCTCGCCTTCGAATACCGAGGACGCATAGTGCAGGCCATGGGTCAGCACATGCAGCTTGGCATCCCGCCACGGCACCAGTTTGCCATCGTACCAGATAACACCGTCGCGATCGTCGAAAGCCGGTCCGGGCGCAGCCATTGGCGTTTCCTTTGGAGTTCGATTGTGTCGTTAAGGGTTGATCGTGAGTAACATTTGACTGTAGGAGTGTCAATTAAGCGTCATCTGTGTTGCCCTATTTTCGGGCGGAAAACGGCGCGCCGGGAGGGGTCATGTCGGAAATGTCGCGGGCGCAGGCCAACCCGTTGTTTTTGCGCGAGGAAGAGCTGCGCCAAGGCATCGAGCTGCTGTTCTACGCCTATCGCGATTTCACCAGCGAGCCCGACGCGGTGTTGGCGCGGCTGGATTTCGGCCGCGCCCATCACCGCACGGTGTATTTCGTCGGACGCTATCCCGGCATCACCGTCTCCGGCCTGCTGAAGATCCTGCGCATCACCAAGCAATCCTTGTCCCGCGTGCTGCGCCAGCTGATCGACCAGGGCTATATCGAGCAGAAGAGCGGCGCCAAGGACCGGCGCCAGCGCCTGCTGACCCTGACCGAGAAGGGCCAGGCACTGGAACTGGAGCTGACCACCCGTCAGGCGCGGCGCATGGCGCGCGCCTATCGCGAGGCCGGCGCGGTGGCGGTCGAGGGCTTTCGCAAGGTGCTGCTTGGCATCCTCGACGACGACAACCGCCGCTTCGTCGAGGGCGAGCTCGACCGCGCCACGCCGCACGCCCCCTAGGCGCACGTCGTAGGCGCTCGTCATCTATCAAGTCGCTCCCTTCGCGGGAGCGTGGAGGGATTTTTGGACGCGCCGCATATTCTGGTGGTGGACGACGACAACCGGCTGCGCGAGCTGCTGCGCAAATACCTGACCGAGAACGGCTTCCGCGTCACCACGGCCGGCAACGCGCAAGAGGCGCGCCAGCGCCTGCAGAGCCTGGATTTCGACCTGATGGTGCTGGACGTCATGATGCCGGGCGAAAGCGGGCTCGATCTGACCGCCTCGCTGCGCAAGGAAAAGCCGCTGCCGATCCTGCTGCTGACGGCGATGGCGGAAAGCGCCAACCGCATCGCCGGGCTCGAGCGCGGCGCCGACGACTACCTCACCAAGCCGTTCGAGCCGCGCGAGCTGGTGTTGCGCATCCACTCGATTCTGCGCCGGGTCAACGAACCGCCGCAGGCGCCGCCCGTGCAACCTGAGCAGGTGCGCTTCGGCGGGCACAGCTTCAACCTGGCGCGCGGCGAATTGCTGAACGGCGCCAAGCGAGTCAAGCTGACCGAGGCGGAGATCGGCCTGCTGCGCGCGCTGGCCGGCAATCCCGGCGCCACGCTTTCGCGCGAGGATCTGGCGCGGCTGACCGGTCCGGGCAACAACGCCCGCACCATCGACGTGCAGGTGACGCGGCTGCGGCGCAAGATCGAGCCCGATCCGAAATTCCCGCGCTATCTGCAGACGGTGCGCGGGCGCGGCTATAGACTGGCCACCGACTGACAGCGCGGCTTGGAACGCCCGGAAAGGCCATGAGCCTGCAACGACCGATCGAGCAACTGCCGGCGCCGCAGCATGCCGCGCCCCGCACCAAGCCCGCGCCGCGGCGCTCCCGGCTGTCGCGCTGGCTGCGCCAGCGCTCGGGCGAATCCATGCGGCACGCCTTCGGCCGCAAGATCGGCAAGCTGGCGCCCAAGACGCTGCTGGCGCGCGCGGTCGTCATCATCATGGTGCCGGTGGTGCTGCTGCAGGCCATCACCGTCTACATGTTCTACGAAGCGCATTGGGACACGGTGTCGGGCCGCCTGACCCGCGCGCTGGTCGGCGACATCAACCTGATCATCGCCTGGCGCGGCGATTTCCCCGGCGAGCAGAATTTCCGCTGGATGCAGCAGCGCGCCAAGGAAACGATGCGGCTGGAGGTGAGCTTCGCGCCCGGCGCCATCCTCGACGAGAAATCGACGATGCGGCCGTTCTCGATCCTCGACCGCATGATGGCGCGCGCGCTCGACCGCTACAATTCGCGCCCCTACTACTTCGACGCCCATGGCGAGGAGCAGGTCACCGTCAAGGTGCAGTTGCCCGATGGCGTGCTGACCGTGGTGTCGCCGCTGTCGCGGCTGTTCAGCCCGTCGAGCTACGTGTTCGTCATGCTGATGGTGGGCGCGGCGCTGATCCTGTTCGGCGTGGCCTTGCTGTTCATGCACGCGCAGATCGAGCCGATCCGCCGCCTGGCGGCGATCGCCGAGAATCTCGGCAAGGGCCGCGACGTGCCCGATTTCCAGCCCGAGGGATCGCTGGAGACGCGCCAGGCGGCGCAGGCCTTCCTGACCATGCGCGAGCGGTTGCGCCGGCAGGTCCAGCAGCGCACCGAGATGCTGGCCGGCGTGTCGCACGACCTGCGCACCCCGCTCACCCGCATGAAGCTCAGCCTGGCGCTGCTCGACGGCAAGGAAGAAATCGACGAACTGAAGGCCGACATCGCCGAGATGGAGCAGATGATCGAGGGCTATCTGGCCTTCGCCCGCGGCGAGGGCGACGAGGAGCCGGTGCTGGTCGATTTCGCCGAATTGCTCGAGGACGTCGCCGCCAGCCTGCGCCGCACCGGCAAGGATGTCGAGCTCAGCGTCGACGGCGAACTGCCGGGCCTGGCGCGGCCGGTGGCGATCAAGCGCTGCATCACCAACCTGGCCGCCAATGCGGCGCGCTTCGGCACCAAGGTGCAGATCGCCGGCAAGCGGCGCAAGCGGGCCATCGACATCATCGTCGACGACGACGGGCCGGGCATCCCGGCCGAGCGGCGCGAGGACGTGTTCCGTCCGTTCGTGCGGCTGGAGCAATCGCGCAACCGGCAGACCGGCGGCGTCGGGCTGGGCCTGACCATCGCCCGCGACGTGGCCCGCGCCCATGGCGGCGACCTCGTTCTGCTCGATTCGCCGCTGGGCGGATTGCGGGCGCGGCTGCGCCTGCCGATCTAGATTCCGCCGGTCAGAACAGCCGCCCGCCATTGGGCACGGCGCGTTCGGGCGCGATCAGCACCACCTCGCCGTCGCCGTCGGGAAAACCCAGGGTCAGGACCTCGGACATGAACTTGCCGATCTGGCGCGGCGGGAAGTTCAGCACCGCCGCCACCTGGCGGCCGATCAGATCCTGCGGGTTGTAGTGCCGGGTGATCTGGGCCGACGACTTGCGCAGCCCGATCGCCGGGCCGAAATCGATCTGCAGCTTGATCGCCGGCTTGCGCGCGCCTTCCAGCGGCTCGGCCGCGACGACGGTGCCGACGCGAATATCGACTTTCAGGAAATCGTCGAACGCGATCGGCGCAGCGATGGACGAAGAATCGGGAGCGGCCATGGTGCCTCGCCGGGTTGCTTGGCAAGTCATAGCCGAGCCGGTGGCCCGAATGCAAAGCGGCGGCGAGGTCGCCCCCGCCGCCGCTCGATCGCCAGGAACAGGCGCATCGCTGCGCCTGCCCCGATCCTTTGGGCCCGATCCTTTGGGCCCGATCCTTTGGGATCGTTACGCCTTCTTGGCGACGTAACCCTTGAACTCTTCGAGCTGCTCGCCGACGCGCTTGTTCAGCACGTCGAGAGTCTCGGTGCCCTTGCGCGCCGCCATGTCGAAGAACTCGCGGCTGTTGGCCACGGCCTTCTCGTAGCCGGCCTTGAGCAGTTCGGCGTGCTTGGTCGCCTTTTCTTCGGGCGAAGCGGTGCTCATCAGGTCGCTGAACGAGGCGCTGATGTCCTCGAACGAGGTGCGCAGCACCTCGGCCTGGCGCTGCATCAGGGCCTGCAGGCCGCTATAGGCGGTCTGGTTGGCGGCGGTCAGCGCCTCGATGTTCTTGCGCTGGCTTTCGGCCAGGGCTTCGAACGGCAGGGTCGGGAACTTGAACTCGCCCATCGCCTTGGTGAAGTCGAAGTCTTTGAACGGATAGAACGCGGCAAAATCTTGCGCCATTGGTCTGCTCCAGTGTCCGGGTGTCCGGTGTCTTGCAATCAGGGATACGCGGGGCTGACCGCGCGAACTATGTTGCGGTGCAGCAATGCAGACAAGATAGGCAACCGCCTCTCACCCGTCAATGGTATTTTTGCAGTGCACAAAAATCAATCTAAAGTAGCGATAAATTGCTTCGTTTCCAACCTTATGGCAGCGGCTGGGCATTGGCATTTTCCGGATCTTCGAGGATCGGATTGGAGGGTGCGGCATCTTGTTGCGGCGCAGATCCGGCGCGTCGCGGCGAGAAGCGCTCCAAGGTCTGCGCCCAGCGCTCGATGCCTTTGAGACGACTGTCCAGTGCCTTCATGGTGACGGACAGGTCGGGGCTGTCGTCGTCCAGGAACCGGCGCAGCACCGCCAGATGCACCGCCAGCAGGCCGCGCAGCCGCATTTGGCCGGCCAGGCCGGCGCTCGACAGGCGCGCCGCCTCCAGCATGCGGCCCATGGCGCGCTCGGAAGCCAGGGTAAGCGCCAGCATGGCCGGCGGATCGAACGGCAGTTCGCGGCCCAGCCGCTTGAGCGCCGCGCGCCAGGGCACCAGCGCGTCGTAGCGGCGCATCATGATCTCGAACAGCCGATCGCGCGGGCTCTCCGCGGCATCCGCGGCGCCCCCCGCCAGCACCTGGCGGTCGATGCGGGCCAGCGCCTCGATCAGGGCGCGGGTGCGCCCGCCCACGGCTTCGTAAAGCGTGGCGAGATCCAGACCGGCGCGTTCGGCCAGTTCGGCCATGCCCAACCCGGCCCAGCCGCGCTCGACGATCAGTTCGCACAAGGCGGTATCGATCTTCTCGGCGTCGATCTGGTGGGAATGCTCGCTGTGCGGTCGGTCTGCTGCCATAAGCGCCTCGCCGGCAATTAGCCTGTCTGGGCATAACGCCCGACGCGGCCGGTCATCGGCGATCAGTCTGCGCCCAGGCCCGCTCAGCCGGCAAGTTCGCGCGAGCGGCGCGTTGCCGCGGCGATGGCGGCATCGAAGATCTTCTGCATGGCGTCCGGCGCCATCAGCACTTTCAGCGCTTCGGCGGTGGTGCCGCCGGGGCTGGTGACGTTCTTGCGCAATTGCGCGGCGCTGTCGCTGGAACGGCGCAGCAACTCGCCGCTGCCCGATACCGTGGCGCGCGCCAGCTGCATGGCCAGATCGGCCGGCAGGCCGGCCTTGGCGCCCGCCTCGGCCATGGCCTCGACCAGCAGGAACACATAGGCCGGACCGCTGCCCGATACCGCCGTCACGGCATCGATCAGCCCCTCGTCCCCGACCCACACCACCTCGCCTACCGCGCGCAGCAGCCTGTCGCAGCCGGCGCGCTGGGCCTGATCGACGCCCGGTCCCGCCACCGCCACGGTGATGCCGTGGCGCACCGCGGCCGGGGTGTTGGGCATGGTGCGCACGATGCGCGCCGCGTTGCCGAGCCCGCCGGCCAGCACCTTGAGCGTCTTGCCGGCGGCGATCGACAGGAACACGGTGCCCGGAGCGACGAAGCGCACCAGCCCCGGCAGCACGGCATCCATGCTCTGCGGCTTGACCGCCAGCACCACGATCTCGGGAGCGAAATCGGCCGGCGCCGCGGCGGCGTTCTCGATGCGCCGCGCGGCGATCGGCGCCGGCAGGTCGATGGCGCTGGGTTCGGCGATCAGGATCTGCGAGGCGGCCAGCCCCTGTTCCAGCCAGCCGTCCAGCATGGCCCGGCCCATCTTGCCGCAGCCCACCAGCAGGATACGCGGAAAGCCCGGGCTCATGGCCGGATCAGGCTTCGCCGACGGTTTCGAGGATGGCGGCCGCCAGCGCTTCCTGCGGCGTCTTGCCGGCCCATACCACGTATTGGAAGGACGGATAGAAGCGCTCGCATTCGGCCACCGCGATGTCGACCAGGTCTTCCATCTGCTCGACCGCCAGCCCGCTGGTGCCGCGCAGCAGCAGCGAATGGCGGAACAGCGGCATGCCCTCGTCCCCCCACAGGTCGAAATGGCCCAGCCACAGCTTCTCGTTGATCAGCGCCAGCAGGCTGTGAACTTCGCGCGATTTCTCGCCCGGCACCTTGATGTCGAAGGCGCAGGTGAAGTGCAGCGCGTTGACGTCCTCACGCCAGCTGAAATAGAGCCGGTAGTCGCACCAGCGGCCGGTGATCTCGGCCGCAATCTCGCGATCGGAGGTGCGATCGAACGGCCAGTCGTGGGCCAACACGATCTGCTCGATCAGGTCGAGCGGGTTGGCCAGCACGTCTTCGCTGTCGTGCAGAGTCGCCCCCATGATTGAGCCCTCCCCGCCTGAATCAGACTGCCATCGGCCGGCCCTTTGGGACCCGCAGATGGCAGTTTAAGCAAGACACCGAAGCTGTTCTAAAACCGCGATATCTTGTGGCCGGTACCAGCCCGGCTACTAAAACTAGCCTGCCAGAGTCGGACTCGGGGCGCAAGAGTCCGGCCCCGGGATAAGATTCCGGGCGGCCAGAAAAGTGGGGAAAACTATGGACTTGGCCGATGCCGGCGCTGCCGGGCCGGCGATGGCTCAACCGATGGGCGTGGTCGGCCCGCCGGCTTGCGAGTTAGCAAGTTGATTCTGCTGATCCTTTTCCGCCAGAGCGACTTCCAGCGCCTGGCAGCGGCTTTCCAGCGCCGCCACCTTGGCCTCGAGCGCCTCCTGGCCCAGGCGCGCCTTGGCCGCCATCGCCTTGACCGCCTCGAACTCGTCGCGGCTGGGCAGATCCATGCCCGCCAGCAGCGCCGCCATCCGGTCCTTCATGCGGGTTTCCACGCTTTCGCGCAGCCCGCCCATCGTGCCCATGGCGCCGCCGAACACGCGCGCCAGATCGTCGAGAAAGGGATTGCGCGTCTGCATGACCGGCTCCTTGGCTGTTGCTACCGCAACGTCCTGCTTTAAAAAGTGACCATGTATCTGGTCACCGGCGGCGCGGGCTTCATCGGCCTCAATCTTGTCATCGCCCTGCAGGCGCGCAAGGCGCAAGGCGTCGCGGTGTGCGACCGGCTCGACCATCCCGCCAAGCGCCAGGCGTTGGCCGCCAATCCGCCGGCGGCGACGATAGAGCCCGAGGCCTTGCGCCAGTTCCTCGAAGCGCGCGGCGGCGAGATCGAAGCCGTGTTCCATCTCGGCGCCATCTCTTCGACCACCGAGACCGACTGGGCCAAGCTGCAGCACAACAATATCGACACCACCCTGATGCTGTTCCGCTGGTGCGCCCGCCATCGCGTGCCGCTGGTCTATGCCTCATCCGCCGCCACCTATGGCGACGGGCGCCACGGCTTCGACGACGACAACGACCTGGCGGCGCTGCGCCGGCTGGAACCCCAGAACCTCTATGGCCGCTCCAAGCACGAGACCGATCTGGCGATCCTCGCCATGGTCGGAGCCGGCGAGCCCGCCCCGCCGCGCTGGAGCGGGCTGAAATTCTTCAACGTCTACGGCCCGCACGAGGCGCACAAGGGCGAGCAGCGCTCGATCGTCGCCAAGCTCCACGAGCAGATCGAGGCCACCGGCCGGGCGCGGCTGTTCCGCTCCCACGATCCGGCCTATCCCGATGGCGGCCAGTTGCGCGACTTCGTCTGGGTCGGCGACTGCGTCGAGGTGATGTTGTGGCTGCATGATCGGCAGGCCTCGTGCGGCCTGCTCAATGTCGGCACCGGCCAGGCACGCTCCTTCGCCGACATGGCGGCCGCCACCTTCGCGGCGATGGGTCGCGCGCCGGCGATCGACTTCGTCGACATGCCGATGGCGCTGCGCGGCCAATACCAGTATTACACCCAGGCCAACATGGCGCGGCTGCGCGCGGCGGGCTATGCCCGCCCCTTCACCTCGATCGAGGACGGCGTGCGGCGCTATGTCTGCGACTACCTGGCCAAGGACGCCTCCTGACGGCGCAAGGAAAAGGATAGAACGCCCGCATCATGGTGCCGCTGCTCATCCAATATCCCGATATCGGTTCGGTGCTGGTCCAGATCGGCCCGATCTCGATCCGCTATTACGCGCTGGCCTATATCGCCGGCCTGCTGCTGGGCTGGTGGTTCGCCAAGCGCCTGTGCCGGCAGCCCCCGCACGTCATCGCGCCGGAGAAGTTCGACGACTTCCTGCTGTGGGCGGCGGCCGGCGTGGTGCTGGGCGGACGGCTGGGCTACGTGCTGTTCTACAAGCCGGTCGAATTCTTCGCCAATCCGGTGACGATCTTCGAGATCTGGCACGGCGGCATGTCGTTCCATGGCGGGCTGCTGGGCGTGATCCTGGCCATCATCCTGTTCAGTTGGCGCCAGGGCCTGCTGGGCGCGCCGCGCAGCCAGCCCAATCTGTGGGCCTTCGCCGATATCTGCGCCGCCGCCACGCCGCCGGGCCTGTTCTTCGGCCGCATCGCCAATTTCATCAACGGCGAGCTGTGGGGCCGGCCGACCGACGTTCCCTGGGCGATGATCTTCCCGGCCGATCCCAGCGCCCTGCCGCGCCATCCCAGCCAACTCTACCAGGCGTTCTTCGAGGGCATCGCGCTGTGGAGCCTGCTGCTGGTCGCGATCTACGTGTTCAAGGCACGCCACCGGCCCGGACTGGTGGCCGGATTGTTCCTGGTCGGATACGCCGTCGCCCGCTCGACCGGCGAACTGTTCCGCGAGCCCGACTCGTTCATGGGCTTCATCTGGGGACCGCTCACCATGGGCCAGTTGCTGTCCCTGCCGCCGCTGCTGTTCGGCGGCTGGATGATCTGGCGCGCCCTGACCGGCCCGGTACTGACCGGCCCGGTACTGACCGGCCCGGTACTGACCGACAGGCCGTGAGCGCACTGAAGCAACGACTGATCGCGCGTATCCGGCGGCTGGGGCCGATCACCGTCGCCGACTACATGGCCGAGTGCCTGACCGGCGCGCGCACGAGTTACTATCGCAGCGGCGATCCGCTGGGTCGCGGCGGCGACTTCGTCACCGCGCCGGAGATCAGCCAGATGTTCGGCGAGCTGATCGGCGCCTGGCTGGCCGAGCGCTGGCAGGCGCTGGGTTCGCCGCCCCGCGTCGTGCTGGCGGAGCTGGGCCCCGGCCGCGGCAGCCTGATGGCCGACGCGCTGCGCGCCACGCGCCGGCTGGCCGGCTTTCACGACGCGATCGCGCTGCATCTGGTGGAGATCAACGAGACCTTGCGCGCACGCCAGGCCGAGGCCATCGCCGCGGTGGCGCCGCAGCTCCGGCCGCGCTGGCATGCCGGCTTCGCCGATCTGCCGTCGGGCGACGCACCGCTGCTGCTGGTGGCCAACGAATTCTTCGACGCCCTGCCGATCCGCCAGTTGCAACGCACGCCGACCGACTGGCGCGAGCGCATGATCGATGCCGACGAGCAGGACGCGCTGCGCTTCGTGCTGGCGCCCGGCCCCTCGCCGCTGGCTGCCCTGCTGCCGGCCGACACGCAAGCGGCGCGACCGGCCGACGTCGCCGAGATCTCGACCGCCTCGCTGGCGCTGATGCAGGCCATCGCCGAACGCATCGTTTCCCATCGCGGCGCCGCCCTGATCGTGGACTATGGCCGTAGCGGCGCGCTGGGCATGAGCCTGCAGGCGGTGGCCGGCCATCGCCGCGCCGAGCCGCTGGACGCGCCCGGCCAGGCCGATCTCTCGGCGCTGGTCGATTTCGGCGCCCTCGCCCGCGTCGCCCGGCAGGCCGGCGCCGCTGCCTGGGGTCCGGTCGGCCAGGGCGAATTGCTTACCGCGCTGGGCATCGGACTGCGCGCCCAGGCGCTGAAGGCGCGGACCGGCGTCCAGGGCGCCGCCGCGGTCGACGCGGCGCGGACACGCTTGATCGCGCCCGACCAAATGGGCACCTTGTTCAAAGCCCTGGCCGTGACCGACCGCGCCCAAACGGCGCCCGCCGGCTTCGCCTGACCGTCAACCGAGCGCGAGACAAGATGCCGGATCCGCAGCCGCCCACCCGCGCCATCGCCGGCGCCGCGCTGTTCGCCAGCAGCGGCGTGCGTCACGGCTTCTTCACCCGCCATGGCGGCACCAGCGCACCGCCGTTCAATTCGCTCAATTGCGGGCTGGGCTCGGGCGACGACCGCGAACACGTGATCGAAAACCGCGCCCGCGCCGCACGCCATTTCGGACTCGAGCCGCGCCAGCTAGTGACCTGCCACCAGTCGCACACCGCCGATGTGGTGACCGTCACCGAAACCTGGACCGCCGCCCAAGCGCCGCGCGCCGATGCCATGGTCACCGACCGCAACGGCATCATGCTGGGCATCCTGGCGGCCGATTGCGCGCCGGTGCTGCTGGCCGATTCGCAAAGCCGCGTGATCGGCGCGGCGCATGCCGGCTGGCGGGGCGCGCTGGGCGGCGTGGTCGAGAACACGGTGGCGGCGATGGAGAGATTGGGCGCCCGGCGCCAGCACATCGTGGCCGCGATCGGGCCCTGCATCGCCCAGGCCTCCTACGAGGTCGGCGCGGATTTCGCGCCGCCCTTCCTGCGCCAGCATGCCGACAACGCGCGCTTCTTCGCGCCGGGCCAGCGGCCGGGCAAGCTGCAGTTCGATCTGCCGGGCTACATACTGGACCGCCTCGAGCGGCTGGGCGTGGCGCAGGCCGACGCCACCGGCCACGACACCCTGGCCGAGGAGGCCGATTTCTTCAGCTACCGGCGCGCCACCTTGCGCGGCGAGAAGGACTACGGCCGGCTGATCTCGGCCATCGTGCTGGTGGAATAGCGATGCCCTATACCATCATGTTCATGACGATCTGCCTGCTCGGCCTGCTGGTGAGTTGTGCCATCCTCTAGTTGCGTCGGCCGGCTGCTGTCGATTCTGGCGCTGCTCGCGCTTGCCGGGTGCGGCGACCTGCCCCGGCCATTCCAGCCGGAAGGGAAATATCTGCCGATCGTGCGGCCGGTCAGTCCCCAGGCGGCGGAACTGCTGCGCGAGCGCAACAGCGTGATGATCCAGGACATCGCCAATGCGCCGGGGCCGGGCGGCGCGCGCCTGGCCGCGGCCATGGCGGTGGCGCTGCGCGACCAGGGCATCGCCGCTGACGTGGTGCCCAGCGGCGACGGCTTCACTCTGGCAGGCATTGCCGACATCAAGCCCTTTTCCAACGACATCGAGGTGCGCATCACCTGGTACGTGCTGGACGACAAGGGCTTGCGCGTCGGCCAGCAGGAACAGATCACGCGCGGGCGCCTGGAGGACTGGCAGGACGGCAACGACCGGTTGCTGTCACGCATCGCCCTGCAAGGGGCGCCGCAACTGGCGCGCCTGTTCGGTTCGCTGTCCGCCGGCGCGCCGGCGCAACCACAAACCACCGCACCCGATCGGGCCCGGCCGGCCGCTGCCCCCACCGCGCCGGCTGGCGCGACGCCACCGGCCAGTGCGGAAAAGACCCCGCCCGCCAAGCCTGGCGCGCCGGCGGCAGGCAACGTCGCCGCCGCTTCGCCCGCCAAGCCGCCCTTGCCGGCCGCGCCGCCGCCGCCATCGCCCAGCACGCCGCTGGGCTTCAGCGTGGCCAAGGTCGGCGGCGCGCCGGGCGACGGCAACGACAGCTTGACCGCCGGCATGCGCCTGGCGCTGGGGCGGCGCGGCTTCACCTTGTTCGCCAGGCCCGACAACACCACTTTCGTCATCTCCGGCGCGGTGACGCTGGCCCCGTTCGACGCCGAACGCGAGAAGATCACGATCGTCTGGACAGTGTTCGATCCCAGCCACAAGAAGATGGGCGACATCGAACAGTCCAACGTCATCCCCAAGGGCTCGCTGAACGGCGCCTGGGGCGGCGTGGCCAAGGAGATCACCGTGGCGGCCGCCGAAGGCCTGCTCAATCTGCTGGGCCGGGTCTACAGCCAGAGCAAGCAATGAGCGCCGTCAAACCTGCCTGGCTCGATCCCTGGCTCGGCAAGCTGCTGCGCGCGGACCAGGCGCTACCGGTCGTCGCCGCCGAGCGTACCGCGCACCAGCAGCATCGCCGCCTGCAAGTCGCCGCGGCGATCCTGCTGGCGGCGCTGATGGTGCTGTTGGCGACAGCGCTGCTTGTTTTCGGCCCCGGCCAGGCGCCGACCACAGCGCTGTTCCTGGAAGTGGTGGTGGCGCTGCCGCTGATCGTCGCCGCCCTGTTCTACGGCGCACTCTACGTCACCCTGGTGCGCGGCAATCGCGACGACGGCGATCATCCCTGGCGCTATGTCGCCAGCGCCACGGGATTGCGCATCGAGCGCAGCAACGGCGCCAGGATTCACGACGGCGCGTGGCGCGACTGGCATTTCGTCGGCTACCGCCACATCACCGTCAAGCGACAGCGCAGCATCACCGGGCTCGAGCTGTCGTTGAACGGCGAGGCGCTGACCATCGACCTCAACCGCGTTCCCGGCGGACCGGCGCTGGTGCGCGCGGTGGTGCAGCAGCTGGCGGCCGAAGCCGCCCGATAGCTATTCGATCGGCCGCAGGGTCAGCCGCAGCAGGTTGATGTTGCCGGTCAGGAAGCCATAGGCCGACAGCTTGAGATAGCGCTCGTAGCGCTGCACCTGCTCGGGCCCGACCAGATCGATCGCTTCCTTGCGACGGGCGCGCAGATTGTTGGCCCAGGTCTCGCAGGTGCGCGCATAGTGGAGACGGTCGTTGCGCACCATGACGATCTCGAACAGCCCCTCGCAGGCCAGCACGATCTCCTCCAGCCGGGGCAGATCCGAATCGGGGAAGATCTGGCTCATCAGCTTGACGTTGGGATCGTCGCGCCGCAGCTTGCCGTAGGCGATGCTCTGCAGCGACATGCCGCCATTGGGATCGAGCCAGCGCCGGCAGTTGCCGAAAAAGTGCCTGTAGATGGCGATCTTGGCGGCGGCATCGTCGTCGGGCTTGGTGAAATGCTCGAACGCGCCGATCGAGATGATCGAATCGTAGGGTGCGGCCGGCCGGTGATCGGCCCAGCTCTCCAGCCGGATCTCCAGCTTGGGATTGGCCTGGGCGCGGATCGCCGCCGCCTGGGCCTCGCTCAAGGTCAGACCGACGCCCTGGGCCACGCCCGGCAGCGCCGCGCAGGCCTTCAGGGTGGCGCCCCAGCCGCAGCCGATGTCCAGCACGCGCCGGGCACGCTCGACCCCGGCGGATTTCAGATGCCAGGCGATCTTGTTGTGCTGGGCCCATTCCAGGTCGCGGGCGTCGTCCGGACCGTCCCACAGGGCCGAGGAATAGGTCATGGTGGGATCGAGCCACAACGCATAGAAGGCGTTGCCCACGTCGTAATGGGCCTGGATGGCGGCGGCGGAGGCGCCTTGAGCCTGCGACGATGAATCGGGCGCGGATGAACTCACGATTGTCCCTCGATGGGCGGCGCGGGGGCCGCGATTTTGCCGGGGCCGGCATCCTATATCGCCGCTGCACGGCATGTTTACAGAAATTGGTCGGGTTGATAGATTGCGCCGCGCGTTGCGGGGACGGCGCGTTAAGTATCTGATTTCAATTGCAATTCCGGACGGCTGGGGCGCGTAAGGCCGGCCCTGGAGCTAGCGTCGAGGATCGGGGCATGAAAGTCATCGCCGGCAATTCCAATCGGCCGCTGGCCGAGGCGATCTCGAGCTATCTCGGCCTGCCGCTGGCCAAGGCCAGCGTGCGCCGCTTTTCCGACCTCGAAGTGTTCGTCGAAATCCTGGAAAACGTGCGCGGCGAGGACGTGTTCGTGATCCAGTCGACCTCGTTTCCGGCCAACGACAACCTGATGGAGCTGCTGGTCATCCTCGACGCGCTGCGGCGCAGCTCGGCGCGCCGCGTCACCGCGGTGATGCCCTATTTCGGCTATGCGCGGCAGGACCGCAAGTCGAGCCCGCGCACGCCGATCTCGGCCAAGCTGGTGGCCAATCTGATCACCACCGCCGGCGCCGACCGCGTGCTCACGCTCGATCTGCACGCCGCCCAGATCCAGGGCTTCTTCGACATTCCGACCGACAATCTGTTTTCCGCACCGGTGTTCACCGCCGACATCATGCAGAAATACAAGGGCGACGACCTGATGATCGTGTCACCCGACGTGGGCGGCGTGGTGCGTGCCCGCGCCATCGCCAAGCGGCTCGACGCCGATCTGGCGATCATCGACAAGCGGCGCGAGCGCGCCGGCGTGTCCGAGGTCATGAACATCATCGGCGACGTCAAGGGCCGCCGCTGCATCCTGGTCGACGACATCGTCGATTCCGCCGGTACCCTGTGCAATGCCGCCGAGGCCCTGATGGCCGCCGGTGCGGCCTCGGTCTCGGCCTATGCCACGCACGGCGTGCTGTCGGGCGGCGCGGTGGCGCGCGTCGGCGCCTCGCCGCTGGAGATGATGGTCACCACCGACAGCATCCAGGCCACCGAGGCGGTGCGCGTGTCGCGCAACGTGCGGCAGATCTCGATCGCGCCGCTGATGGCCGAGGCCATGAAGCGCATCAGCGACGAACGCTCGGTATCGAGCCTGTTCGACTGAGCAAGGAATTTGAAGCTTTCGCGTCGCCGGCACCCCTGGAGGCCGGGACGGAAAACGGCGGGAGGAATGGTCCAACCGCCGAACATCGCTTGGACTTAAGGAGTCTGTCATGAGCGAACTCGTCAATCTGGTCGCGCAAGCGCGACCCCGGGCCGGAAAGGGGGCCGCCCGGGCCGTCCGTCGCGCCGGGTACATCCCGGCCGTGATTTACGGCGCCAAGGAACCCCCGTTGCTGATCGCGGTCGAGCCCAAGGAAGTGACCAGGCAGCTGCATCGCCCCGGCTTCTTCACCCGTCGCATGAACGTGACGGTGGACGGCCAGGTGCACATGGTGCTGCCGCGCGACGTCCAGCTCGAGCCGCTGAAGGACCGGCCGGTGCATTTCGACTTCCTGCGCATTTCGGCGGAAGCGATCATCGAGGTGCAGATCCCGGTGGTGTTCCTCAACGACAGCGCCGCGCCGGGCATCAAGCGCGGCGGCGTGCTGAACATCGTGCGCCACGACGTGGGCGTGCGCTGCCGCGCCGATTCCATCCCCGACAAGATCGAGATCGATCTGACCGGCCTGGACATCGGCGACTCGGTGCATATCAGCTCGGTCAAGCTGCCCAACGGCGTGGTGCCGGTGATTCGCCAGCGCGACTTCACCATCGCCACCATCGCACCGCCGACCGTGATCCGCGACACCGAAGCGGCGCCGCAGGCGGCCGCGGCGGCGGCGGGCGCCACGGGCGCACCGGCGGCGGGCGCCACCGGCACGGCGGCCCCGGCGGCCGGCGCGGCGGTGGCTCCGGCGGCGGGCGCCAAGGGCGCGCCGGCGGCGGGCGGCAAGAAGTAAGCGGCTCCCGGATCACCGGGCGACGCGAGCTTCCCCGCCATGCTGCTGTTGGTCGGGCTCGGCAATCCGGGCGCGCGCTACCAGGGCAATCGGCACAATATCGGCTTCATGGCGGTGGACGAAATCGTCCGCCGCCATGGCTTTTCGGCCTGGAAGAAGCGCTTCCAGGGCGAGGTCGCCGAAGGAACCCTGGGCAGCGAACGCGTGCTGGCGCTGAAGCCGCAAACCTTCATGAACGAATCGGGCCGCGCCGTCGGCGAGGCGGCGCGCTTCTTCAAGCTCGACCCGAAGGACGTCGTCGTGCTGTACGACGAGCTCGATCTGGCCCCCGGCAAGGTGCGGGTCAAGACCGGCGGCGGCAGCGCCGGCCATAACGGCATCCGCTCGATCGACGCCCATCTGGGCGCCGAGTTCCGCCGCGTGCGGCTGGGCATCGGCCATCCCGGCGACAAGAAGCTGGTGATGCACTACGTGCTGTCCGATTTCGACCGCGAGCTGGACGGCTGGCTGAGGCCGACGCTCGACGCGGTGGCCGACGCCGCGCCGCTGCTGGCGCAAGGCGACGACGCCAAATTCATGACCCGGGTGGCGCTGCTGACCAATCCGCCGCCCGACAAGTCGCAACAGGACAAGCCCATCCAGGGCAAATCGAACAAGACGCCGCCCAAGTGACAGCGGCCCGGAGCAAGCGATGGGATTCAAATGCGGCATCGTCGGTCTGCCCAATGTCGGCAAATCGACCCTGTTCAACGCGCTGACCGCGACCCAGGCGGCCGAGGCGGCCAACTATCCGTTCTGCACCATCGAGCCCAATGTCGGCCGCGTCTCGGTGCCCGATGCCCGGCTCGACAGGCTGGCGGCGCTGGCCAAGTCGGCCAAGACCATCGCCACCCAGCTCGAATTCGTCGACATCGCCGGCCTGGTCAAGGGCGCCAGCAAGGGCGAAGGCCTGGGCAACCAGTTCCTGGGCCATATCCGCGAGGTCGACGCCATCGCCCATGTGCTGCGCTGCTTCGAGGACGACGACATCACCCATGTCGCCGGCAACGTCGATCCGCTGCGCGACGCGGAGATCATCGACACCGAACTGATGCTGGCCGATCTCGACAGCCAGGAGAAGCGCCTGCCCAACCTGCAGAAGAAGGCCAAGGGCGGCGACAAGGAAGCGGCCGCCGAGGCGCCGATCGTCGAGCGCGTGGTCAAGGCCCTGCAGGACGGCAAGGCGGCGCGGGCGCTGGAAATCTCCGCCGAGGAACGGCCGATCTTCAACCGCCTGCAACTGCTCACCGCCAAGCCGGTGATGTATGTGTGCAACGTCGCCGAAAGCGAAGCCGCCACCGGCAACGCGCAGACCGCCAGGGTCGAGGCCATGGCCAGGGCGCAGGGCGCCACGGTGGTAATCATCTCCGCCGCCATCGAAGCGGAGGTGGCCCAGCTCGCCGATCCGGCCGAGAAGCAGGAATTCCTCGAGAGCCTGGGCCTGAAGGAGACCGGCCTGGCCCGGGTCATCGCCTCGGGCTATGCGCTGCTCGACCTGGTGACGTTTTTCACCGTCGGACCCAAGGAGGCGCGCGCCTGGACGGTGCGCCGCGGCGCCAAGGCGCCGGAGGCGGCCGGCGTGATCCACACCGATTTCGAGAAGGGCTTCATCCGCGCCGAGACCATCGCCTACGACGACTACGTTTCCGGCGGCGGCGAGTCCGGCGCCCGCGAAGCGGGCAAGCTGCGCCTGGAAGGCAAGGACTACACCGTCCAGGACGGCGACATCTTTCACTTCCGCTTCAACGTGTAGAACAAATCGCCCTTTGACGGAATCGCTTGGATTCCGTCAAAGGGCGTGAATTTGTTCCATTCTTTAAGCATAGAGCGGATTCACACGACGGAATGGAAGCGGGCGGCCGCTTCCATTCCGTCGTGATCCGCTCTAACCCCTTTCACGCCGGCCGATTTGCGGCTTAACCTTGGACAACCAAGGGGAGGCCGTTCATGTCGATGCCGCAGAAGCTGGGCTATCTCGCCGTTCAGGCGCGCCACCTCGACAAGTGGCGCCGCTTCAACGCCGACATGCTCGACCTGCCGCTGAGCGAAGCCGGCGGCGGCGGCTTCGGCCTGCAGCTCGACGGCGCGCGGCAGCGCCTGATGGTCGAGCCCGGCGAGCACGACGACGTGGTCGCGGTCGGGCTGGAATTCGCCGACGATGCGGCGCTCGATTCCTTCCGCAGCAAGCTGCAGGCAGCGGGCGTCGCGATCGAAGAAGGCGACGCGGCCCTGGCGGCCAGACGCGGCGTGCGCCGCCTGCTGGGCTTCGACGATCCCTCGGGCATCAGGCTCGAAGCCTTCGTCGATCCGGCACCCGCCGCCCGGCCCTTCGCCAGCCGCTTCTTCCCGGACGGCTTCCATGCCGACCGGCTGGGCTTCGGCCATGTCGTGCTGGCGGTGCCCGATCTGGCCGCGGCGGAAAAATTCTATTGCGGCGTGCTGGGCTTCGTCGTCACCGAGCGGCTCAAGGTCAAGCTGGGCCCGGCCGATGTCGGCGGCATCTTCCTGCATTGCAATCGCCGCCATCACAGCCTGGCGCTGTTCGCCATTCCCGCGCGCAAGCGCCTGCATCATTTCATGCTGCAGGCCCACGACATCGGCGATGTCGGCCGCGCCTACGAGCGCTTCCAGCAGCATCGCGTGCCGTTCAGCCTGCATCTGGGCCAGCATCCGGCGCCCGACAACACCGTGTCGTTCTACGCCGCCACGCCCTCGGGCTTCGATATCGAGATCGGCGCCGCCGGCCACGAGATCGAGCCGCTCGGCTGGCAGGAGCGGCAGTTGACCCAGGTCAGCATCTGGGGCCACAAGCCGACGATGCGGCTGAAGCTCGGCATGATGCGCCAGGTCCTGGCGCAGCGCCTGGGTCGGAGTCGGGGCCTGCACTGACCGCGACGCAGCCCTGCCGCAACCGCGCTGCCGGCCACCGCGCGCGTTGCTGGAGCGGATCACGATCGGATGGAAGCGCGACAACGCTTCCATCCGATCGTGTGAATCCGCTCTATTCCTTAGGTGTAGAGCAAATTCACACCTTTTGACGGAATCCGGAACGATTCCGTCAAAAGGTGATTTGCTCTAGGCTGCCCGCCATGACCGACCAGGCCGTCGCCGCGCATCGCCAACGCCAGGAATCGCTGGGTCTGATGTTCGGCTTGCTGGGCGTCGTCATGCTGAGCGTCACGCTGCCGGCGACGCGGCTGGCGGTAGCCGAGTTCGACCCGGTATTCGTCGGGCTGTGCCGTGCCCTGCTGCCGGCCATACCGGCGGCGGCGCTGCTGTTCCTGACCCGCCAGCGGCGGCCGAC
Source organism: uncultured Hyphomicrobiales bacterium (assembly GCA_964458605.1). Lineage (GTDB taxonomy): Bacteria > Pseudomonadota > Alphaproteobacteria > Reyranellales > JAQSWP01 > JBBSNV01. The sequence continues at coordinate 19,488 of CAYWLS010000018.1, forward strand.
GCGGCGCGAGGTCGCCGCCCTGCTGCTGGCCTCGACCGGCATCGTCTACGGCTTTCCCATCCTGATGTCGGTGGCGATGAAGACCCTGCCCGCCGCCCATGGCGCGGTGGTGACCGGCATCATGCCGCTGGCCACCGCCGCGGTCGGCGCCGCGGTGTCGGGCGACCGCCCGTCGCGCGGCTTCTGGCTGTGCGGTGCGCTGGGCAGCGTGGCGGTGGTGGTCTACGCCCTGATCGACGGCGCGGGCAACATCGCCTGGGCCGATCTCATTCTGCTGGCGGCGATCGCCACCGCGGCGCTGGGCTATGCCGTGGGCGGGCAGATCGCCCGCCGGCTGGGCGGCTGGCAGACGATCTGCTGGATCATGGTGCTGGCGCTGCCGATCTCGGTGGCGCTGGCGGCGGCGCTCGATCCGCCGCGGCCGTCCAACGCTCCGGGCACGCCGGCGTGGCTCGGCCTGATCTATGTCGTGGTCGGCAGCCAGTTCCTCAGCTTTTTCGCCTGGTATCGCGGCCTGGCGCTGGGCGGCGTCACGCGCGTCAGCCAGCTGCTGCTGCTGCAGCCCTGCCTGACCCTCGTTTTCGCCGCACTGCTGAGTGGAGAGCATCTGGGCTGGCGCGAGATCGGCTTCACCGTGCTGATCGTGGCGGTGGTGGCGGCGAGCCGACGCACCGCTATCCAGCACCGCACCGCGGACTGAGCGGCGCTTACGATCCGGTTACCGGTTACCAACCGGTGCGTTCTTGCTCCGCCCGGCAGGCATGCCAAAGTAACCGACGGGAGCGGCTGAATTTCACAACCAGAGGAAACACGATGAAGCTCTATTTCTCACCCGGCGCCTGCTCGCTGTCGCCGCATATCGCCCTGCGCGAGGCCGGCCTCGATTTCGACCTGGTGCAGGTCGATCTCAAGGCGCACAAGACCAAGTCGGGCGACGACTACTACAAGATCAATCCCAAGGGCTACGTGCCGGCCCTGGCGCTGGACGGCGGCGGCATGCTGACCGAAGGCCCGGCCATCGTGCAGTACATCGCCGACAAGGCGCCGGCCAAGCACCTGGCGCCGGCCAACGGCACGATCGAGCGTTATCACCTGCAGGAATGGCTGAACTTCATCTCGACCGAGCTGCACAAGGGCTTCTCGCCGCTGTTCAACCCGGCCACGCCGGACAGCATGAAAAGCGCCATCAAGGATCGCCTGGTCGCCCGCTTCACCGAGGTGGACAAGCAACTGGCCGGCAAGCAGTACCTGATGGGCAGCGATTTCTCGGTGGCCGACGGCTATCTGTTCACCATCTGCCAGTGGGCCGCCTTCATGCATGTGCCGATCGACAACCTCGCCAACCTCAAGGCCTGGCGCGAGCGGGTCGCGGCGCGGCCGGCGGTGCAGGCGGCGCTCAAGGCCGAAGCCGAGGCGCGCAAGGCGGCCTAGCCCGTCCCCATCAAGGACATCAAGGCTATCAAGGATGTCAAGGTACAGGTACTGCGGACCGAGCCGCACGAGCTTGACGCCTGCGCGGCCCGCCAGCGTGAGAAATGAAAAGGGGATGGTGCCAGCCATCCCCTTTGTTCTTGCCGTCGATTTGCCGGCACTCAGGCGGCTTGCGCCACGATCGCGGCCCGATCGCTCTCCAACGTCGCCGCCACGGCATGCACCACCGCGGCGATGCGCACCGCGGCCTGCACCTGCTCGGCGCTGATTCCGGCCTGGCGCACCACCTTTTCGTGGCTGTCGATGCACATGCCGCAGCCATTGACGGCGGACACCGCCAGCGACCACAGCTCGAAATCGACCTTGTCGACGCCGGGATTGGCGATGGCGTTCATGCGCAGCTTGGCCGGCAGGGTCTTGTAGTCGGCGGCCGAGGCCAGGTGCACGAAGCGATAGTAGACGTTGTTCATCGCCATCAGCGCGGCGGCGGTCTTGGCCGCATTCAGCGCCTGGCCGCTGAGCTTGGGCGCGAACTCCGCCGTCACCGCCGCGATCACCTGCGGATTGCGCGCGGCGATGGCGCTGGCGATGAAGGCGCCGGCCTTCTGCTGCTCGCTGAGCAGGCTCTCATTGGCCAGGCTCGACAGGTTGAGCTTGAGATCCTTGGCATAGTCGGGCAAGGCGGCCTTCAGGGTTTCGATCGACATGATGTCACTCCTTGCGAGAAAGGGGGACCGGCCGGAGCGAATCCGGCCGGCCGGGAGCGCAGGGGTCAAGCGGCCTTGAGGACCTCTTCGCCCTTCTGCCAGTTGCAGGGGCACAGCTCGTCGGTCTGCAGCGCGTCGAGCACGCGCAGCACCTCCTGCGGATTGCGGCCCACGCTGAGGTCGTTGACCGACACGAAGCGGATGATGCCCTGCGGGTCGACGATGAAGGTGGCACGCAAGGCGACGCCTTCGTTCTTGTCCAGCACGCCCAGCGCCTGGCTAAGCTCGCGCTTGATGTCGGCCAGCATCGGGAACGGCAGCTCCTTCAGGTCGGCGTGGTTGTTGCGCCACGCCAGGTGAACGAACTCGCTGTCGATCGAGGCGCCGTAGACCACCGCGTCGCGGTCGTTGAATTCGCCGTTCAGCTTGCCGAAAGCGGCGATCTCGGTCGGGCAGACGAAGGTGAAGTCCTTGGGCCAGAAGAACACCACCTTCCACTTGCCGGCGTCGGACTTGTCGGTGATGTCGGCGAAGGCCTTGGCCGGGTCGCGCGACACGACGGCCTTGAGGTTGAATTCGGGGAATTTGTCGCCAATGGTCAGCATGGCTTGCGCTCCTTTGCATGAGGTCGATTGCTGTCGTCGGTCCAAGCGCGCGGCGGCAACGCTTGACCCCAGAGATAGGCCCGCCCATATAATCGTTCCAATGAATGAATTTGCCTTTTATGATCGGAATATTCGATGAATGATCTGCCCAGCCTGCGCCAGTTGCGCTATTTGGCGGCGCTGGCAGAAAACCGCCATTTCGGCCGCGCCGCCGAGGCCTGCCACGTGTCGCAATCGACCCTGAGCGCGGGCATCCAGGAACTGGAGCAGCGCCTGGGCGGGGCGCTGGTCGAACGCTCCAAGCGCAATGTGCGGCTGACGCCGCTGGGCGAGCAGGTGGCCGAGCGTGCCCGCGCCCTGCTGGCCGAGGCCGAGGCGCTGGTGGCGCTGGGCCGCGCCGCCGAGCCGCTGGGCGGGCCGCTGCGGCTGGGCGTGATCCCGACCATCAGCCCCTATCTGCTGCCCAGGCTGCTGCCGGCGCTGCGGCGCAAGCACGCCAAGCTGCGGCTGTACCTGACCGAGGATCTGACGGCACGCATCGTCGAGCGGCTGAACGAGGGCAATCTCGACCTGCTGCTGCTGGCCCTGCCCTACGACCTGCCGGGTCTGGAGACCATGACCCTGTTCGACGATCCGTTCCTGTTCGCGGCGCGGCGCGACCATCCGCTGGCCCAGGGCGACGAGGCGCCGCTGCCGCCGACGCGACTCGAGCACGAGCCGCTGCTGCTGCTGGAAGATGGCCATTGCCTGCGCGACCAGGCGCTGGCCGCCTGCCGTCTGGGCGAGCGGCGGCGCCAGCCCTTCGCCGCCACCAGCCTGCCGACCCTGATCCAGATGGTCGACAACGGCATCGGCTCGACCCTGCTGCCGCGCATGGCGGTGGCCAGCGGCGCGCTCAAGGGCACGGCGATCGCCACCAGGCCGCTGGCCCCCGAATCGGGACAGGCCCAGCCGTCGCGCAGCATCGGCCTGGCCTGGCGGCGCAGCGACCCGCGCCGTCCTGCCTTCCGCCAGTTGGGCCAGGAGATCGCCGAGCTGGCGCGGCGCTACGAGATCGCGGACAAGCCCAGGAAACGCTAGCGCAGGGCTTCGATCGCCGCGGCGAAGCGCTCGATCTCGTCCTCGGTGTTGTAATAGTGAATCGAGGCGCGCAGCACCGATTCGAGCTGGCGATGCTCGAAGTCCAGCCGTGCCGAGCCGATCGCCGAAACCGAAGTATTGATCGCCTGGGCGCGCAGGGCGTCGCGCATCGCCGTGGCATCCAGCCCGTTTTTGGTCAGGGTGACGATGCCGCAGCGCTCGACGCCCAGATCGCGCACCGTCACACCCGCAATCGCGCCCAGCCGCTGCCGCAGCGCGGCGGCCAGCGCATAGATGCGCGCCTGCACCGCCGCCGGCCCCAGCGCCAGATACTGTTCGATCGCTACCGCCAGGCCCAGCTTGCCGGCATAGAAGCATTCCCAGTTCTCGAAACGGCGCGCATCGTCGCGCATCCTGAACTCGGTGCGGCTCAGCCACTGGGCGGCGTGCAGGTCGAGGAACGGCGGCTCGAGCCGTTCCAGCAGGCCGTGGCGCAGATAGAGGAAGCCGGTGCCGCGCGGGCCGCGCAGATATTTGCGCCCGGTGCCCGACAGCATGTCGCAACCCAATACGTCCACGTCCAAAGGTATCTGGCCGGCCGCCTGGCAGGCATCGAGCAGGAACGGCACGCCGGCCTGGCGCGCCACCCGGCCGATCGCGGCGGCCGGCTGCACCAGCCCGCCCTGGGTCGGCACATGGGTGACGGCGATCAGCCTGACGCGCCGGTCGATCATCCGGGCCAGCGCAGCGACATCCATCTGGCCATGTTCGTCGTCGGGCACCACCTCGACCGTGGCGCCGGTGCGACGCGCCACCTGCAGGAAGGCGATGAAGTTGGAGACGTATTCCGACACCGAGGTGAGGATGCGGTCGCCGGCGGCGAAGCGCAGCGAATAGAACGCCATGTCCCAGGCGCGGGTGGCGTTCTCGACGAAAGCCAGCTCCGCGGGACGGCAGTTCAGCAGCCGCGCGGTCTGGTCATAGAACGCTTCGATCGCCGCCTCGTTGCGGTCGTGCGCCTCGTAGCCGCCGATCTCCGCCTCCAGCCGCAGATGATCCTGCATCGCCTGCAGAGTGCGGGCGGTGGGCAGCGCCGCGCCGGCGTTGTTGAAATGCAGCACATGGGCGCAGCCGGGCGTTTCGGCGCGCAGCCTGGCGATGTCCAGCATCGCTACAGCGTCTCTCGCGTCAACGCGGCGATGGCCAGATTGTCCTCGCCGCCCAGCCGTTCCAGCGCCACCGCCGTACCGACACGATCGGCCGCGGTCTTGTTCTGGCCCAGCTTCCATTTGCCTTCCAGCCGGTCGAGCGGCATCTCGAACGCGACGATGGCCTTGCTCATGCGCGCGGCGTGGCCCGGCGGCAGGCCGGCCATGCGCCACGGTTGCTCGAAGCCGCTCTCATAAGTTCCGACCAGCCGCTCGAGAATGCCCAGCACCGCCGCCTCGTCCTCGACGATGCGCGGCGTGCCATAGGCGTGGACGGCGGCGTAGTTCCAGGTCGGCACCTGCGCCGCCGAGTCGTACCAGGACGGCGAGATATAGGCATGCGGCCCGGCGAAGATCGCCAGCGCCCTTTGCCCGGCCGATGACGCCGCGGCGAAGTGGCGCCATTGCGGATTGGCGCGCGCCACATGGCCGATCAGCTTTCCCTGCGGCCCGCCGCCCTCCTGCCACAGCAACGGCAGGTGGGTGGCGAAAGGCTCTGCATCGGCGACGGTGATCAGCTGCGCGAAGCTCGCCGATCGCATCAGGCCGATCAGGCGATCCCGATCCTCGACGGCGAAATGCGGCGGCACATACATGGCAATCTCCTCGGGGCAATCTCCCCATCTCCAGTAGGGCCAAGCTAACGAAGCCCGGCCGATCGACCCACAGCGCGCCCGGAGATCAGTTATGCACTCTGGGCGACCCGGTTTCCGGCATCCGGTGCGAGCATGTATTGTTTCGGCTCCCGGCAGGAGAAGCTAGCATGCGCTGTCTGTTCCAGAGAGAAGAAGAGGCGGAAGTCATGGGTCAACACGTCAAACTGAAAAGCGGCGACGGCAAGGAGATCGGCGGCTACCTGGCCGAACCCAAGGCCGCTCCCAAAGCCGGCATCGTCGTCGTCCAGGAGATCTTCGGCGTCAACCACCACATCCGCGACGTCACCGACCGCTTCGCCGCCGACGGCTATCTGGCGCTGGCGCCGGCCATGTTCGACCGGCTGAAGCCGGGCGTCGACCTGGGCTACGTGGCGCCCGACATGCAGGCGGGCCGCGAGCTGGCCGGCCAGCTCAAGCCGGACATGATCCTGGCCGACGTGCAGGGCGCGATCGACTATCTGCGCAAGGCCGGCTGCAAGAAGGTCGGCATCGTCGGCTTCTGCTTCGGCGGCACCGTCGCCTGGCGCGCCGCCGCGTCCCTCGATGTCGACGCCGCGGTCGGCTATTACGGCGGCGGCATCTACGCCGCGCGCGACCTGAAGCCCAAGGTGCCGACCATGCTGCATTTCGGCGACCAGGACCACGGCATTCCCAACGACCAGGTGGCCGAGATCCAGAAGCAGCATCCCGACGTGCCGGTGCATGTCTATCACGCCGGCCACGGCTTCCATTGCGACGAGCGGTCGTCCTACGACGCGGCCTCGGCCAAGCAGGCCTATGCCCGCACGCTCGCGTTTTTCGCCCAGCACCTGGCCTGAGCATCCCGCGGGGCCGGTCCGCCGCGGCGGGCCGGCCTGCGATCGCGCGGCGTCGCTAAAGCGCGTCGGCGCAGCGCAGGAAAGCCTGGCTGACGGCGTTGCTGCCCGCCAGCCACAACGACCAGCCCGATATGTCGGCGGCGTCGAAACTGATCGCCAGCGCATTGCTGGCGCGGAACTCGGCCATGAACTCGTCGAGTTCCTTCCGCGCGATGGTGAACTCCAACCCGGCGTCGCCGTCGTTGAAATGGAAGCCCGTGCCGGTGGCCGCCCAGGCCGCCGCGCCGTCGAACCGCATATGCAGCTTCTGCTTGGCGCCATTTTCGATGTGCCAGGAGCTGCCGCCCATCTGGATCGTGAAAGTGTCGTCGCCGTCGTAGTACTTCACCGAAAAGTACTTGCCGGATTGCTGGGTCGAGACGCCGCAAACGCGCCGGCCGCTGCCGGTGGTGGTTCCGCCGAAGGCCTCCCATTGTCCGACCCGCAACAGGCTGCGCGTGTCGGCGACGGCCGTCGCCGCCCACCAGCACAGCGCCAATGCCGCCAGGACCGTCCCCAATCGCGCCGTCATGCGTCCCTCCCCGTCGGACACGGGGCAAAATATCACAAGACGCGCCGGGCGACAGTCAGCCGCAGCGGCGCCGCGGGACGACGCCGATCCGGCAAAGACGCGGTGCCTGAAATCGGGCGGCCAGGCGTCGCCCGTCCGCCACGGCTGCTATTCCATGTCGAGGATGCAGCGCACGAAGACCTGGCTGACGGCGCTGGTGCCGGCCAGCGATACCCACCAGCCCGAGACGGCGCCGCCGTCGAATGCCACGCGCAAAGCGTTGCTGGCGCGGAACTCGCCCAGGAAGGCGCGCAGCTGGTCCTTGGCCACGCTCAGTTCCAGCGCCGCCTGGCCATTGCTGAAATGGAAGCCGGTGCCGGTGGCGCGCCACGGCTGGTTGTTGTCGAAGCGCATCGTCATGCGCTGCTTGGCGCCGTTGCCGATGCGCCAGCCATTGCTGCCGAGCTGGATGGTGAAAGTGGCGTCGCCGTAGAAATACTTGACCGAGAAATACTTGCCTTCGCCGCTGGTCGACACGCCGCACATGCGCGTGCCGTTGGTGGCGGTGCCGCCATAGGCCTGCCAGTCGCCGACCTGGGCCAGAACGCGGACATTGGCCGATGCGGCGCCGGCCGCACAAAAGACTATCAACGCCGCGATCGCGGCGAGCGCTCGTAGTTTCATGGTGTCCCCCTGCAAAGACGGGATCGAAAATAACAACGATCGATGCGACGGACCAGCATTGACGACAAGAAAAAAGGCCGCTCGATCGAGCGGCCTTCCATCGTCCCTGAGAGTGTTGGCGGCGATCAGTGCGCCACGCCGGCCCACACCTTGCGTTTTACCGCGTACATCAGGCCGCCCAGCGCCAGCAGGAACAGCACCACCTTCACGCCGGTGCGCTTGCGCTCTTCCATCTTGGGCTCGGCGGCCCAGGCCAGGAAGGTCACGACGTCATGCGCCATGTCCTCGACCTTGTTGGGGGCGCCGTCGGCGAAGGTCACCTTGCCGTCCTCGAGCGGCGGCGGCATGGCGATCTGGTGGCCCTTGAAATGGATGTTGAAGTACATCCCGTCGTTGAGCTTGAAGTCGGCCGCAAGGTCGAGCGCCTTGCGATCGGCCGGCGTCAGCTTGCTGAGGTCGCGGAAGCCGGTCAGCACGCCGTAGACGTAGTCGGGGCCGGTCTGGTGCAGCTTGCCGATGAACGAGCGGATCACCGGGATGCCGCCTTCGGGTTCGACGTCGCGCGCCTTGGTGATCAGCGACAGGTCGGGCGGATAGGCGCCGTTGTTGGCGGCGCGCGCCGCCTGCTCGTTGGGGAACGGGCTCTTGAACCGGTCGGACAGCTTGGCCGGACGGTCGAACATCTCGCCCTGGTCGTTGGGACCGTCCTGGACGGTGATGTCCTTGATCTGATCCTTGATCTGGTCGTCGGTCAGGCCGATATCGGCGAGGTTGCGGTAGGCCACCAGCGACAGCGCATGGCAGGCGGCGCAGACCTCCTTGTATACCTGGTAGCCGCGCTGCACCTCGGCGCGGTCGAAGGTGCCGAACGGCCCGTCGAACGACCAGTGTTGCGGCGGCGGTTCGGAGGACATCGCCTCGACCGCGGCATAGGCCGCCGTGCTCAGGCCGGCCAGCACCGCCACCGAAGCGGCGACACGCGAAAAGCGGAAACCAAACATCGCGCGTCCCCCTTTATTCCGCTGCCGCCGGCGCGTGGCCGGACTTCTTGAGCACTGCCTCGGCGATGCTGTTGGGCAGCGGCAAGGGCGTCTCGATCTTGCTGAGCAGCGGCAGCAGGATCACGAAGTGGAAGAAGTAGTAGAGCGTGGCGATGCGGCCCAGCCACACCAGGAAGCCTTCCGGCGGGTTGGCGCCGACATAGCCCAGCACGAACACGTCGACGATCAGGAACCAGAAGGTCACCTTGAAGATCGGCCGGAACGCGCCCGAACGCACCTTGGAGCGGTCGAGCCAGGGCAGCAGGAACAGCACGCCGATCGCCGCGAACATCGCCAGCACGCCGATCAGCTTGTTCGGGATCGAGCGCAGGATGGCGTAGAACGGCAGGAAGTACCATTCCGGCACGATATGCTCGGGCGTCGACAGCGGATTGGCCACCACGTAGTTGACCGGCTCGCCGAAGAAATTCGGCGCGAAGAACACGAACACGCAGAAGATCAGCAGGAAGACCGTCAGGCCGAAACCGTCCTTCATCGTGTAGTAGGGATGGAACGGCAGCGTGTCCTGCGGACCCTTGGGATCGATGCCGGTCGGGTTGTTGGAGCCGTGCACGTGCAGCGCGACGACGTGCAGGCCGACCACGCCGACGATCACGAACGGCAGCAGGTAGTGCAGCGAGAAGAAGCGGTTGAGCGTGGGATTGTCGACCGAGAAGCCGCCCCACAGCCAGGTCACGATGTGATCGCCGACCCAGGGAATGGCCGAGAACAGGTTGGTGATGACGGTGGCGCCCCAGAAGCTCATCTGGCCCCACGGCAGCACGTAGCCCATGAAGGCGGTGGCCATCATCAGCAGGAAGATCACCACGCCCAGGATCCACAGCAGTTCGCGCGGCGCCTTGAACGAGCCGTAATACATGCCGCGGAAGATGTGGACGTAGACGGCGATGAAGAAGAACGACGCGCCGTTCATGTGCATGTAGCGCAGCAGCCAGCCGAAGTTCACGTCGCGCATGATGCGCTCGACCGAGTTGAACGCGTAGTCGACATGGGGCGTGTAGTTCATGGCCAGCGTGATGCCGGTCACGATCATCAGCACCAGCATGACGGTGGCGATGGCGCCGAAGTTCCAGAAGTAGTTGAAATTCCGGGGCGTCGGAAAGGTGTGATATTCCTTCTCCAGGTAGGAGAAGATCGGCAGCCGGTAGTCGATCCACTTGATGATCGGGTTGGTGAAACCGCTCGGCTGATTGTGTGAAGCGCTCATTATTGTCGTCTCCCGCCCTGGCTCAGCCGATGCGCACGACTTTGTCGCTGGTGAAGGTATAGGTCGGCACCGCCAGGTTGCGCGGCGCGGGTCCCTTGCGGATGCGGCCGGACGTGTCGTACTGCGACCCGTGGCACGGGCAGAACCAGCCGCCGAATTCGCCGCGCGGATCGCCCGGCTTCTGTCCCAGCGGCACGCAGCCCAGATGGGTGCAGATGCCGACCACGATCAGCATGTCGGCATGGCCCTTCTTGACGCGATCCTGGTCGGCCTGCGGATCGGGCAGGTCCGACAGCGGCACCGATTCGGCCGCCTTGATCTCCTCCGGCGTGCGGTGGCGCACGAACACCGGCTTGCCCTGCCACTTCACGGTGATCGCCTGGCCCACCGCCACGCCGCCGATATTCACCTCGACGGTGGCCAGCGCCAGGGTGTCGGAAGCCGGGTTCATCTGGTCGATGAACGGCCACGCCACGGCGGCCACGCCCAGACCGGCAACGGCGCCGCTGGCGACGTAGAGGAAATCGCGGCGCGAAACATCGGCGCCGTGGCCGACCGTTGGATCGGCAGGTGGCGATTTCGGTGAAGCCATGTTCTGTCCCTCTGTGCGCGCAGGCGGCAAAAGCCGGAAAACGACCGGCCAACCCGCGCACGATCCCCTGTGACAAGTTGCCGCACTATAAGGATAAATTACCCCCGCGCGGCCCCCAATTGATGGCCGGGTATAGTCGAAAAAGTCGTTTGTGAATAGTGCGATGCGATGTCGCTGGCGCGGCTTGCGGGCGGGAGTGCGGGGGCTCCTCCTTGCGATGCTACAAGGGGTTATGCGTCTTGCCCTGTACCAGCCGGATATCCCCCAGAACACCGGCACGCTGCTGCGGCTGGCGGCCTGTCTCGACGTGGCGGTCGACCTGATCGAGCCCTGCGGCTTTCCCTTCGACGACCGGCGCCTGCGGCGTGCCGGCATGGACTACCTGGCGGGGGTCGATCTTCGCCGCCACAGCTCCTGGCAGGCCTATCTGGCGGCGCGCGGCGCGGGCCGGCTGGTGCTGCTCACCACCGCCGGCGACACGCCCCTGCCCCAGGCCGGCTTTCGCCGCGACGACACCTTGCTGCTGGGTCGCGAAAGCGCGGGCGTACCGCCGGAGGTCCACGCGCGGGCCGATCTGCGGCTGCGCATCCCGCTGAAAGCCGGCTTGCGCTCGCTCAATGTTGCGCTGGCGGCCGCCATGGTATTGAGCGAGGCGTTGCGTCAGACCGGGAGTTTTCCAGCATCATGACCGCCACCGCACAGCGCCTCGCACCGGGCGCCGACACGATCGAGCAGCGCAAGCAGGCGACCGCCGCCTGGTTCCGCGCCTTGCGCGACCGTATCTGCGCCGCCTTCGAGCAGCTGGAGGACGAGCTGACCGGCACGCATGCCGACATGGCTGCGGGACGCTTCGTGCGCACCGACTGGCTGCGCGAGGAAGGCAAGGGCGGCGGCGGCACCATGGCGGTGATGCGCGGCCGCGTGTTCGAGAAGGTCGGCGTCAACGTCTCCACCGTGCATGGCGAGTTTTCGCCGCAATTCCGCAAGGAAATCCCCGGCGCCGAGCAGGATCCGCGCTTCTGGGCATCCGGCATCTCGCTGGTGGCGCATATGCGCTCGCCCAAGGTGCCGGCGGTGCATATGAACACCCGCTTCATCGTCACCGGCAGAAGCTGGTTCGGCGGCGGCGCCGATCTGACGCCGATGGTGCCCGACGCCGCCGACACGGCCACGTTCCATGCCGCCATGAAAGCCGCCTGCGACGCCACCGACCCGGCCTATTACGGAAAATTCAAGAAGTGGTGCGACGAATATTTCTACCTGCCGCACCGCCAGGAGCCGCGCGGCGTGGGCGGCATCTTCTACGACTACGTCGAAGGCGAATTCGACCGCCACTTCGCCTTCACCAAGGCGGTCGGCGAGGCTTTCCTCGACGTCTATCCTCGCATCGTGCGTCGCCACCTCGACGAGCCCTGGACGCAAGCCGATCGCGAGCACCAGCTGCGTCGGCGCGGCCGCTACGCGGAGTTCAACCTGATCTACGACCGCGGCACGCGCTTTGGCCTGATGACCGGCGGCAACACCGAGGCCATCCTGATGTCGCTGCCGCCCGAGGTGACGTGGCCCTGAACCCGTCGCGGGCGTCGCGCCGATGCGTCGCCGCCATGGCGGTCCCGACCCGGCCTCGCTACACTCCGCCCATCAATGGGGGAGAGTTTTCGTGGCGATATGGCGCTGGATGGCGGCGGTGGCGATCTGCGTTGCCGGCTTGGCGATGGGCACGGCGCAGGGGGCGGATGCCCGGATCGGCGCCTTTGCCGGCAGCTATCAGGGTAGCGGCGTGGCCGACGGCCGCGACAGCATCTATTTCACGATCACCGCGCGCGATCTCGACGTCACGATCAAGCCCAACGGCGCCGGCTTCGAGATCTCCTGGACCACCGTGATCCACAATGGCGGGCCTTCGAGCCGGCCGCAGCGCAAGAGCGAGAAGGTCGAGTTCGTCGCGGCCGACCCCAAGAAGTCCAACATCTTCCGCGCCGCCACGCCCGGCGATCCGATGGCCGGGCAGCCCTATTACTGGGCGCGCATCGCCGGCCAGACCCTGATCGTCTATGCGCTGAGCGTGGCGCCCAATGGCGGCTACGACCTGTCGAGCTGGTCGCGCACCCTGACACCCGCGGGCATGGAACTGGTGTTCCGCCGCCAGCGCGACGGCGAAGGCACGCGGGTGGTCAAGGGCAAGCTGGCCAAGCTCGGCCAATGATGTCGCCCGTACAATGACGTCGCCCGTATAATGCCGCCGCTTGCTTCCACCGGAGCCGCGATAATCGTATCTTGAGGCGACGGTATCGGCACGTGCCGGCGGCCGTCCGCGACCAAGTCGCCGCTCAATCCATCACGTCGAGGGGAATGTCGAATGCGTAAGCTTGTCTGCCTGGTTGCCGCCGCCCTGCTGTTCGCCGCGCCCGCCTGGGCCGCCGGCGCGCTGCCCAAGGGCTTCTATGGCTCGTTTTCCGGCACCGGCCTGTCCGAGACCCAGCCCAACGGCAAGGTGACGAAGGTCAAGGCGCGCGACTTCGACGTCGCCATCGCCCCGCATGGCGATGGCTTCACGATGACCTGGAACACCACCGAGTACACGATCCGCCCGTTCAACTCGAGCATGGAGAAGGACAAGGCGGTCATCAACTTCCTGCCGACCAGCCGGCCCGGCGTATTCAAGACCGACCTGGTCGCCGACGTGACCGCGGGCGAGCCGGTGTACTGGGCGATCCTGCAGGGCAACGCATTGATGGTCTATCGCCTGGTGACCACCGAGAAGGGCAAGTTCGAAATCGCGGTGTGGACCCGCACCCTGATCAAGGGCGACAAGATCCAGCTCGAGTTCCACCGGTACGGCACCGCCTCCGCAGCGCGCGTCGTCAAGGGCACGATGAGCCGCGTGCCCGACACGCAGCGCTAGAGCGGATCGCGATCGGATGGAAGCGCGGCAACGCTTCCCATCCGATCGTGTGAATCCGCTCTATTCCTCAACTGTAGAGCAAATTCACACCTTTTGACGGAATCCGAACGGTTCCGTCAAAAGGTGATCTGCGCTGGGACAAAACGCCCGCACCGGCCGCTCTTCATCTCAGCGGACGGAGCGGGATGAGGCAGTATCGGCGCCGGCCGCAGCTGGCGCCGATGCCGGCGCCGGTTTCGGCTTCGGCGCCAGCCTGGCCATCGCCAGCGGTGCGATGAGCTGGGCCAGCGGCACCATGGCGAACCAGTAACCTTCCCACAGCGCATAGTGCACGGTGGCCAGCCGCCAGCTATGGCCCAGCGCCAGCCGCGCCAGCAGCACATCGGCCATCGCCGTCGACACCGCCCACAGCACGCCGACCGCCAGCAGCGCCGCCGTGTCGCGCTGCGGCGAGCGGCGGCAATAGGTCCAGGCGCACAGCGCGATATAGGGCAGCGGCACCAGCGCCCCGTACAGCTCCGCCATCAGCGGGCCGCCGGCGCCGGCGATCAGCGTGTCGCCGATGGCGTTATTGGCCACGATCAGCGCCATCATCGACAACCACAGCAGCAGCGCGGCCAACAGATTCATGCCATTGCCTCTTTGACGCGGCGGCGCAGCTCGACCAGGCAGGCGGCCCGATCGGCGGCGAAGTCGCCGGCGATCCACCAGTTCTCGACCGCGCGCAGCAGCGCGCCGATGCGCGGTCCCGGCGGCACGCCCGCCGCCACCACGTCGGCGCCGCTCAAGGGAAAGCTGGGCGCCGGCCAGTCGCGCGCCAATTGCAGCGCCGCACCGAATCCGCCGGCCGCATCGAGCCGCCGCGCCGCGCCGGCCAGGGCCGTCGCCCAGGCCAGCAGCACGCGATCGGCATAAAGCTCGTCGCCCAGCCGGTAGAGCAGCCGGCGACGCTGCGGCGGCGTGGCATCGGCGTCGATGGCGGGATCGGCGGCGACCATGGCGTGCAGCCGCTCGGCCACCGCGTTGCTGAGCCGCCAGCGCTGCGCCAGCGGCGCGATGCGGCTGCCCGGCTGCAGGCTGGCGGCCAGCCGACGCCACGGATCGGCCTCGCCCCGCTCGCGCTCCAGCGCCACCAGGGCGGCCAGCGCTTCCAGCCGACCGAGCTCGGGCAGCCAGTGCTCGAGGATTTTCTTTTCCGCCATCAGCGCCAGCGTCGGCACCGGGTCGGGCGCTTCCAGCAGGCGGCGCATTTCCTTCTGCACCCGCTCGCCCGACAGCTTGGCCATTGCGCCGGCGCCGGCCACGCAGGCCTTGAAACTTTTCGCTTCCAGCGGCGGGCGGCCATACCAGGCATGGAAGCGGAAATAGCGCAGGATGCGCAGCACGTCTTCCTTGATGCGCTCGGCCGGCTCGCCGACGAAGCGGATGCGGCCGGCGCCAAGATCGTCGCGGCCGCCGAAGAAGTCGTACAGGCTGCCATCGGCATCGGCGAACATGGCATTGACGGTGAAGTCGCGCCGCGCGGCGTCCTGCCGCCAGTCGTCGGTGTATTCCACGCGCGCCTTGCGGCCGAAGGTTTCCGCATCGCGCCGCAGGCTGGTGATCTCGAAATGCTTGCCGTCGGCCACCGCCGTTACCGTGCCGTGCTCGATGCCGGTCGGGATGGCGCGGATGCCGGCGCCGATCAGCAGGCGCAGCGTGTCGTCGGGCTTGCAGGCCACGGCCAGGTCGATATCGTCGATCGCCACGCCCAGCAGCGCGTTGCGCACCGACCCGCCGACGAAGCGGGCAACGACGCCGCCGCGCGCCAGCGCCTCCAGCACACGCACGGTGGGCGCTGCCGTCATCCAGGGCTGCACGGGGATCTTGCCATTGGGCTGCATGGCAGGCTTATAGCCTGTCGCCCGCCCTGCCGACAGGCGACATCGCGCCGGCCGCGACGCCCGCCGGCGCCGGACCCTAGCGGCAATGCGCTTCGATCAGCTTGCCGTCGACATATTGGGACGGCACCCGCTCGCAATTCGCCTTGTCGAAGGAGCCGGCCAGCAGCAGGGCGGCGATCGCCATGACCAGTCCGATGCCCAGCAGCCAGGGCCAGGGGGCCGCGCGCAGGCGTTGCTGCAGGAAGCCGATCGGTCGCAGGCCCGCGCCGCGATACTGCCAGGCGACCCAGATCACGGTCGGCAGGGCCAGCAGCACCAGGCCGACGAAGAAGACGCGTCCCATCGCCTAGCCTGCGGCCGCCGCTGGCGGATCGACGGTCAGCACGTCGTAGAGATTCTTCAGCATGCCGGCGGTCGCTCCCCAGATGTAGCGGTTCTCGTAGGGCATGACATAGAAGCGCCGCTCGCGGCCGGCCCACACCGCCGAGCGCAGCTCGTGATGCGCCGGATCGAGGAAGAAGGCCAGCGGCACCTCGAAGATATCGGCCACCTCGCGCGGATCGGCGCGCAGTTCGAAGGGCGGTCGCACGAATCCCACCACCGGCGTGATCGAGAAGCCGGTGCCGGTGAGGTAAGTGTCGAGCCGGCCGATCACGTCGATGCGCTCGCGCAGCAGGCCAACCTCCTCCTCCGTCTCGCGCAGCGCCGTCGCCACGGTATCGGCGTCGCTGGCCTGCCAGCGGCCGCCGGGGAAGGATATCTGCCCGGCATGGCTGGGCAGGTCGGCGGTGCGCTGGGTCAGCAGCACGGTCAGGCCGGGCTCGCGCTCGACCAGCGGCACCAGGACCGAAGCCGGCCGCGGATTGGGTGGCGGCGCCTGGTCCTTGTTGAGCTGATGGTCCCCCCGCTGCTCGGGCTTGAGGGGAAAGGAGGCGCGCGGCTGCGCGGCGGGCCGGTACAGGCGCAGGCGGCGTTCGATCTCGGCGCGGGTCATGCCTTGGCCTCGCCATAATCGAACCCGAGGCTTTCGCCCCAGCCGAAGCCGCCGGTCGTGGCGACGCGGCGCGGTTTACGGCTCGAGCGAATCCCTCGATAATGCCTATGCAATGCGGCGGGGCCTGCCGTCCTTGTGGACGGAATAGGCGTTTCACGGAAAGCGTTGCTGAAGCGACCGATGGTCATTGGGGCTGCGGTTCGTTTGATTTGCCGCCGATGATATAGCGCAAACCAGCGGAGTTACGAGCGTGTCCATCCAGACGAGCGATGCCTCTCCCCTCGCCGCCGCCCTGCCTTCCGAAGAAGCCCGCCAATTGCTGAACGAGATCGAAGCCATCGGCAGCCGCCTGGCCCAGGTGCGCCACAGCATCGGCAAGGTGATCTACGGCCAGCGCCAGGTCATCGACCAGACCCTGATCACCCTGCTGGCCGGCGGCCATGTGCTGCTGATCGGCGTGCCGGGCCTGGCCAAGACGCGCCTGGTCGAGACCCTGGGCATCGTGCTGGGGCTGGACGCCAAGCGCATCCAGTTCACCCCCGACCTGATGCCGGCCGACATCCTGGGTTCCGAGGTGCTCGAGGAATCCGACAGCGGCCGCCGCTCCTTCCGCTTCGTGCGCGGGCCGATCTTCTGCCAGCTGCTGATGGCCGACGAGATCAACCGCGCCAGTCCGCGCACCCAGTCGGCGCTGTTGCAGTCGATGCAGGAATACCACGTATCGGTGGCCGGCCAGCGCCACGACCTGCCGCGCCCGTTCCACGTCCTGGCGACGCAGAACCCGCTGGAGCAGGAAGGCACCTATCCGCTGCCCGAAGCCCAGCTCGACCGCTTCCTGATGCAGGTCGATGTCGGCTATCCCGACCTGGCGGCGGAGCGCACCATGATGATCGCCACCACCGGCTCGAGCGCGCCGCAGGCCGATCCGGTGCTGAGCGCCGACGAGCTGATGCGGCTGCAGGCGCTGATCCGCCGCGTGCCGATCGGCGAGAAGGTGGTGGACGCCATCCTGACCCTGGTGCGCGCCGGCCGGCCCGACACCAGCGATCTGCCGGAGATCCGCCGCAACGTGTCGTGGGGTCCGGGCCCGCGCGCCAGCCAGGCGCTGATGCTGGCCGCCCGCGCCCGCGCGGTGCTGGACGGCCGGCTGTCCCCCTCGATCGACGACGTGCTGGCGCTGGCCGGGCCGATCCTGCGCCACCGCATGGCGCTGAGCTTCGCCGCCCGCGCCGACGGCGTCACGGTGGACCAGACCATCGACCAGCTTTGCCAGAAACTGCGCTAGGGCGCCGACAGACGGTGCGGAGCGGCGATGGCCGACGCGGATAGAACGCTTTTCGCCCGCGCCATGACGGCGGCGGGCAGCCTGCCCGACCTGCTGGTCGCCGCCGATCGCGTCGCCTCCACGGTGGTGCAGGGCGTGCACGGCCGTCGCCGCGTCGGGCCCGGCGACAGCTTCTGGCAGTTCCGCCGCTACCAACCCGGCGACAGCACCCAGCGCATCGACTGGCGCCAGTCGGCCAAGAACCGCGCCGTGTTCATCCGCGAGACCGAATGGGAGGCGGCCGCCTCGGTGTGGCTGTGGCGCGACGCCTCGGCCTCGATGCGCTATGCCTCCAACGAAGCTTTGCCCAGCAAGGCCGAGCGCGCCGAGCTGATGCTGCTGGCGCTGGCCTCGCTGCTGACCGGCGGCGGCGAGCGCATCGCCCTGCTGGGCGAGGGCCGCCGGCCGGTCACCGGCCGCGCCGTGCTGCGCCGCTTCGCCGAGGCGCTGATGCTGGAGCGCCAGGGCGATGCGGCCCGCTCCGCCAGCCTGCCGCTGCGCGTGCCGCTGCCGGCCTGGGGCAATGTGGTGCTGATCGGCGACTTCCTCGACCCGATCGAGCAGATCGAAGCCGTGATGCGCCACTATGCGGGGCTGGGCGTGCTGGGCCATGTCGTGCAGGTGCTCGATCCGGCCGAGGAGACCTTGCCGTTTGCCGGCCACGTCAAATTCGCCGGGCTGGAAGACGAGGGCACCCATCCGATCCGCCGCGTCGAGGCGGTGCGCGAGGCCTATCTGCATCGCCTGCAGGCGCAGCAGGAAGGCCTGGCCCGCATCGCCCGCTCGGTCGGCTGGACCCTGCACCTGCACCGCACCGACAAGCCGCCGCAGACCCTGCTGCTGTCGCTCTACATGGCGATCGCCCAACCGCGCGCCAGCGTGCGGGGGGTGATCTAGATGTTCGGCCTGGGCAGCATCGCCTTCCTGGCGCCGTGGTTCCTCGGCCTGGCCATCCTGCTGCCGGTGATCTGGTGGCTGCTGCGCCTGCTGCCGCCCGCGCCCAAGCTGATTCGCTTCCCCGCCATCCGCCTGCTGCTGGGGCTGAAGCCCGAAGAGGAGACGCCGCGGCGTCTGCCGATCTGGCTGGCCATCCTGCGCCTGCTGCTGGCGGCGCTGATCATCGGCGCGCTGGCCCAGCCGGTGCTCAATCCGGCCGGCGCGCTCGACGGCAGCGGCCCGCTGGTGCTGGTGGTGGACGACGGCTGGGCTGCGGCGCCGGGCTGGAGCAAGCGCCAGGATCAACTGACGTCGCTGATCGACAAGGCCGAGCGCGCCGATCGCGGCGTGCTGCTGCTGACCACCGCGCCGCCGGCGCTGGACGACAACGCCTTGCCGCATGGGCTGCTGCGGCCGGGCGATGCGCGCTCGCTGGTGCGGGCGCTGAAGCCCAAGCCCTGGCCGGTCGATCGCGCCGCGCTGGTCAGGGACCTGGATTCGATCAACGTGGCGGCCGATGCCAACGTGGTGTGGATCAGCGACGGGGTGAACGATCCGGGCGCCTCGATCCTGGGCACCAAGCTGGCCTCGCTGGGCCATTTGCAGGTGCTGCTGCCCGACGCCGAGACCAGCCCGATCATGCTGCTACCGCCGGCCACGGTGAACGGCGAGGTCAGGCTGCGCGCCGAGCGGCCGCCGGGCGGCCCGGCGGTGCCTTTTGCGGTGCTGGCCAGCGACGATCAGGGCCATGTGCTGGCGCGCGTGCCGATGAGCTTCGATGCCAATGCGCGAAGCGCCGAAGCGCCCTTCGCCGTGCCCAACGAACTGCGCAACCGCGTCACCCGCCTCGACATCGAGCGCCACAACGGCGCCGGCTCGACCGTGCTGGTCGACGAGCGTTTCCGCCGTCGCCCGGTGGGCATCGTCGGCGAGGCGCCCTCCGATACCGGCTCGCCGCTGCTGACCGAGGTCTACTATCTCGACCGCGCGCTGTCGCCCTTCGCCAGCATCAGCATCGGCAATGTCGACAAGCTGTTGGCCGATCCGCTGGCCGTGCTGCTGCTGCCCGACAGCGCCGCACCTTCCGACGCCGATCGCGAGGCGCTCAACAAATGGATCCAGGGCGGCGGCGTGCTGGTGCGCTTCGCCGGCCCCCGTTTGGCTGCCACGCCCAGCGACAATCTCAGCCCGGTGCAACTGCGCGCCGGCGACCGCGCGCTGGGCGGCGCCATGACCTGGGGCGAGCCCGCCAGGCTGGCCCCGTTCCCCGAGACCAGCCCGTTCTACGGCCTGCCCGTGCCGGAGGACGTCAAGGTCAACCAGCAGGTGCTGGCCGAGCCCAATCTGGAACTGTCCGACAAGACCTGGGCACGGCTGAGCGACGGCACGCCGATCGTCACCGCGGAAAAGCGCGGCCAGGGCTGGCTGGTGCTGGTGCACAGCTCGGCCAATGCCTCGTGGAGCAACCTCGCCTTCTCCGGCCTGTTCGTCGAGATGCTGCAGCGCGTGGTGGCGCTGTCGCGCGGCGTGACCGGCACCAAGTTCGAGGGCCAGTTGCGGCCGTGGCGCATCATGGACGGCTTCGGCCGGCTGGGCAGCCCGCCGGTCGGCGCCCGGCCGCTGACGCAGCAGGCCGCCGCCAAGTTCGTGCCCTCGCCCGCCACCCCGCCAGGGCTCTATGGCGACGAGGGCGCGCAGCAGGCTTTCAACCTGGGCGGCCGGGTCGGCCCGCTCGAGGCACTGGGCGGCTTCCCCGCCGGCGCCGTGCTGGGCCAGATCGAGACCAAGGGCGAGACCAACCTGACGCCGATCGTGCTGACCGCGGCACTCGGCCTGCTGATGTTCGACATGCTGATCGCGCTATGGCTGCGCGGCCTGCTGCCGGCCGCCACAAGGCTGCGCCGCGCCTCGGCCACCTTGCCGCTGCTGGCCCTGGTGGTTTTCGCCGCCGTCCTCGCCGCGCCCGGCAGCTCGCGCGCGCAAGGCGCCAATGGCAGCGACGATGCCTTCATCATGAAGGCGGCACTGGAGACGCGGCTGGCCTATGTCGTCACCGGCAATGCCGATGTCGACAACATCTCGCGCGCCGGCCTGGTCGGGCTGGGCCAGGTGCTGCGCCAGCGCACCTCGGTCGAGCCGGCCGATCCGGTGGCGCTCGATGTCGACCATGACGAACTGCGCCTGTTCCCGCTGATCTATTGGCCGATCACCGCCGACCAGCCCGGCCTCAGCAAGCAGGGCATCGCCGCGGTCGATCGCTATCTCAAGCAGGGCGGCATCATCCTGTTCGACACCCGAGATTCGCTGGTCACCGGCGGCCAGGCCGGCGTCGGCCCGGGCGCGCGCGACCTGCGCCGCCTGCTGCAAGGCATCGAGATCCCGCCGCTCAAACAGATGCCCAAGGACCACGTGCTGACCAAGTCGTTCTACCTGCTGTCGGACTTCCCCGGCCGCTCCTCGGGCGGGCAGATCTGGCTGGAGGCCGGCGACGGGCGCGTCAATGACGGCGTGTCCTCGCTGATCGTCGGCGCCAACGACTGGGCCGGCGCCTGGGCGGTCGACGGCCGGGGCGATCCCATGCTGCCGGTATCGCCCGGCGGCGAGAACCAGCGCGAGCTGGCCTATCGCTTCGGCGTCAATCTGGTGATGTACGCGCTGACCGGCAACTACAAGGACGACCAGGTGCATCTGCCCAAGATCCTGGAACGGCTGGTGCGCTGATGGCCAATGCGCTGAACATCGCCTTCGACCCGTTCCTGCCCTGGGCCGTCATCGCCGCGCTGGGCGCGGTGGCGCTGGTCCTGGTGGCGCTGTCCCTGCGCGCCCACGCCCGCGGCACGGTTTGGCGGCTGGTGGTGCTGGCGACCTTGCTGGGCGCGCTGGCCAATCCGCTGCTGGTGCAGCAGGAGCGCCACTTCCTGCCCGACATCGCCCTGGTGGTGGTCGACAAATCCGACAGCCAGTCGCTGGCGCAGCGGCCGCAGCAGCTCGAGACCGCCCGCGCCGGCCTGATGCGCCAGTTGGCGCAGATGGATCACCTTGAGGTGCGCGAGGTCACCCTGAACGGCGGCGCGGGCGACAATGGCGGCGGCACGCATCTGGTCGAGACCATGACCAACGCGCTGGCCGACATCCCGCGCGACCGGCTGGCCGGCGTCATCATGCTGACCGACGGCCAGGTGCACGACGCCCCGCCGCAAGGCCAGGCCCAGTCGCCCGGCGCGCCGGTGCAGGTGCTGCTGACCGGCAAGCGCGGCGAGATCGACCGCCGGCTGGTGGTGGAACAGGCACCGCGCTTCGGCGTGGTCGGCAAGAGCGTCTCGGCCAAGCTGCGCGTCGAGGACGACGACCTGCCCGGCGGCACGGTGCCGATCAGCATCTCGGTGCAGGGCAAGCCGCCCATGACCGTGCCGGCGCGGGTCGGCCAGAGCACCACCGTCGAGCTGCCGATCGACCTGGCCGGCGACAACGTGATCGAGGCCTCGGTGCCGCCCGGCCGCCAGGAACTGACCTTGGAGAACAACCGCACCCTGTTCAGCGTCTCGGGCGTGCGCGACCGGCTGCGCGTGCTGCTGGTGTCGGGCGAGCCCTATCAGGGCGAGCGCGCCTGGCGCAACCTGCTGAAATCGGATCCGGCGGTCGACCTGATCCACTTCACCATCCTGCGTACCCCGGCCAAGGACGACTTCACGCCGGTGCGCGAGCTGTCGCTGATCGTGTTCCCGATGCAGGAGCTGTTCGACCAGAAGCTCAACGAGTTCAACCTGATCATTTTCGACCGCTACGAGCAGGGCAACATCATCACGCCGGAATATTTCCGCAACATCGCCAAATACGTCGAGAACGGCGGGGCACTGCTGCTGAGCGTGGGGCCGATCTATGCCACCCAGCGCTCGATCTACCGCTCGCCGCTGGGCGCGGTGCTGCCGGCGGCGCCCTCGGGCCGGGTCAGCGAAGGCGGCTTCAAGCCCAGGCTGTCCGAACTCGGCCAGCGCCATCCCATCACCGCCGACCTGCCCGGCTCGGGCGGCGATGGCGATCCGAGCTGGGGCCGCTGGTTCCGCCTCATCACCAGCACCGTGGGCAAGGGCGAGACCTTGATGACCGGCGCCGACAACCAGCCGCTCTTGGTGGTCAACCGCGTCGGCAAGGGCCGGGTCGGGCAGTTGCTGTCCGATCATCTGTGGCTGTGGAACCGCGGCATCGACGGCGGCGGCCCGCAGGCCGAGTTGGTGCGCCGTCTGGCGCACTGGCTGATGAAGGAGCCCGACCTCGAGGAAGAGGCGATCCGCGCCGTCAGCCACGGCAACCGCATCGAGATCACCCGTCGCACCCTGGCCGACAAGTTCGATCCGGTGTCGATGACCGGCCCCGACGGTACCACCCGCCCGCTGGCCTTCCGCCAGGTGGCGCCGGGCCGCGGCCTGGCGGTGGTCAGCGTCGACAAGCCGGGCGTCTATCGCTTCGACGACGGCAAGCTGCAGACCGTGGCGGCGGTGGGCAGCGCCAACCCGGTCGAGTTCGCCGATGTGCGCGCCACCACCCAGCGGCTGAAGCCGCTGGTCGACGCCTCGGGCGGCGGCTTCGTCTGGCTGGCCGATGCGCCGACGCCGGACGTGCGCAGCGTGCGCGAAGGGCGCACCGCGTCGGGCCGCGACTGGGTCGGGCTGGTGCGGCGCGAGGCCTATAACGTGACCGGCGTGCGCGAATTTCCGCTGCTGCCCGGCTTCGTGCTGGCGCTGGTGCTGTTCCTGGGGCTGGGCCTGGCCTGGTATCGCGAAGGCCGCTGACCGCCGGGCCGCAAGGCAGCCGTTCGATTCCATCGTTCGCGCGACGTTCCCCTGCCCGTCACGCCGGCGAGCGCCGATCACCGGCGAGAAACCGGTTTTGGCGCATGGGAGGCCTGATCCGCCGCGGCGTTGTCTTGTCTTGGCGATCCGCCCATATAGGCTGCCAATCGCAACCGCCTTTTAGGAATTGAGCGGATTCACGCGATGGGTGAAACATGGTGTTTCATCCATCGCGATCCGCTCAACCGGGAGACCGCCATGATCGACGTCCGCCCCTATGCCAAGCTCGGCCGCTTCGACAACGAGTGGCTGAACGCGCGCTATCATTTCAGCTTCGCCGGCTACCACGACGGCAAGCGCATGGGCCAGGGCCCGCTGATCGTGTGGAACAACGACCGCATCCGCGCCGGCACCGGCTTCGACCCGCATCCCCATCGCGACATGGAGATCATCACCTATGTGATGAAGGGCGCGATCAGCCACCAGGACAGCCTGGGCAACAAGGGCAAGACCGGCGCCGGCCAGATCCAGGTGATGAGCGCCGGCACCGGCATCGTCCATGCCGAGCACAATCTGGAGGGCGAGGAGACCGAGCTGTTCCAGATCTGGATCGCGCCGGACCGCCAGGGCGTCAAGCCGCGCTGGGAGACGCTCGACTTCCCGGCCGCGGAGCGCAGCGGCAAGCTGCAGCCGCTGGCCTCGGGCCGGGCCGGCGACGACAGCGCGATCCCGCTCTACCAGGACGCGGCGGTCTATGCCGCCACCCTGGAGCCGGGCCAGAGCATCGAGCACAAGATGGGCAAGGACCGCCAGGCCTATCTGGTGCTGGCCAAGGGCAGCGCCGAGATCAACGGCACCAAGCTCGGCCCGCGCGACGGCGCGGCGGTGAGCGACGTCGACAAGCTCACCATCAAGGCCGACGCGCCGGTCGAGGTGGTGCTGGTCGACGTGCCGGCCGGCCCGGCCTGGCGAGGGTAGCCGGCGCGGTTAGCCGAGCGGGGTTGGCGCGACTAGATCTCGAACGCCGCCACCAGCGGCGCGTGAAACGATCCGGGCTCGCGACGGGACGAGGCTTGCGCCTCGACTTCGTCGGCGAGCCCTTCGTTTCCGGCCTCGACGCTTTTCAGGCCGCGCGCCAGCGCCGCCGACAGCAGCAGGTGATCGAGCACCACCTTGCGGCCGCCGAAGATCACCGTGTAGCGCCTCTCTTCGGGCAGGCGCTGCTCGGCGGGCAACAGCGCCCGTGCCGCCAGGGCCTGGTTGTTGGTGTCCTCGGAGGCGGCGCGCAGCAGCCGCAGCGGCATCTCGTAGAGATCGGCATTGAGATCGCCCGCCACGACGATCAAGGCCTCGGCATCGGCGTCGAGCAGGTCGTCGACCAGCAGCCGTGCCTCCAGCGCCTGGCCGATGCGCTTCAAGGTCGAGAGGTGGAAGCCTTGCGCCCAGTCGCGCGTGCTCTGCCACACGCCATGCTGCTTGGCCTGCGGCCGGTAGGTGGCCAGCGGCGCGCGCAGATGCAGGTCCAGCACATGCAGCGTCCGCCCGTCCGGCAATCCAAGCTCGACCTGCAGGATCGGGCGGTCCCAGCGCGGCTGCACGCCGTCGGGCGCCAGCGGCGGCGCCACCTTGTCGTGGCGCACCGAGCGGCTGGCGCGGATGGCGAAGCGCGACAGCACCGCCAGATTGTGGCGGTCGGCCGGGCCGTGGCCGGGTTCGGCTTCGCCGACGGCGCGGTGGTAGGCGGCATATTGCGTGTCCTCGACCAGCCGCTCCAGCGCTGCCAGGCCGCGGCGGTGCGGCGCGATCGCCTGCGCATCGACCTCCTGCAGGCACAGCACGTCGGCCCGTAGCGCCTGCAGTTGCGGCCGCAGCGCGGCGATGCGCCGGTCCAGCGGGATCGCGCCGGCCCGCTCGTCGCCCAGGGTCTCCAGGTTGAATGTCGCGATGCGGAACGCCTGGGCCACGCGCTATCTTCCCCTTGTCCGATCGGACTGCTATGCCGCCGCTACGACAGTGGCGCGGACCGCTGCGCAAAGCCAGCGTCCAGGGAGGAATCATGGCCTACAAACCCTTCGACCTCAGCGGCAAGGTCTCGCTGATCACCGGCGGCAACAGCGGCATCGGGCTGGGCATGGCCGAGGCGCTGGCCCAGGCGGGCGCGGGCGTGTGCATCTGGGGCACCAACCCGCAGAAGAACGAGGCGGCGCTCAAGCATCTCAAGCAATTCGGCACCAAGGTGCATGCGCAGATCTGCGACGTCGCCGACGAGGCGGCGGTCGAGCGCGCCTTCGCCGAAACGCTCGAGGCGATGGGCCAGGTCGACAACTGCGTGGCCAATGCCGGCGTGTCGGGCAAGGGCGCCGCGCCGATCCACGAGATGCCGACCGCCGAGTGGCGGCGCATGATGAGCGTCAACCTGGACGGCGCCTTCTTCACCATGCGCGCGGCGGCCAAGCACATGGTCGAGCGCGGCCAGGGCGGCTCGATCGTCGCCATGGCCTCCTCGGCCGCGATCGAGGGCGCCGCCCGCAACGCCCATTACGGCGCCACCAAGGGCGCGCTGTGCGCGATGATCCGCGCCATGGCGGTCGAGCTGGCGCGCTACAAGGTGCGCTGCAACTCGATCCTGCCGGGCTGGATCGAGACGCCGATGACCGAGCGGCTGTTCAAGGACAACAAGCCGTTCGTCGACAAGGTGATGCCGCGCGTGCCGGCGCGCCGGCCCGGCGTGGGCGCCGATTTCGGGCCGCTGGCGGTATACCTGGCGTCGGACGCCACCAACTACACCACCGGCCAGAATTTCGTGGTCGACGGCGGCTACACCATCTTCTGAGCCGTCAGTGAGGCGGCGGCCCGCTCGCCAGCAGGGCCGCCAATCCCAGCACCACCGCGCCCAGCATCGTTTCCGCCGCCAGCGCCAGCATGGCGCAATGCGCCGCCGCGCCCTCGCGCGGCACAGCCGGCAGCAGCGCATAGCGATTGACCGCCGCCAGCAACAGCATGGCGGCGAAGCACAGCAGCTTGCCGATCAGCAACGCCCCGTAGCGCCCGGCGAAGGCCGCCAGGATATCGCCGCTTGCGATCTGCAGGTTGAGCAGGCCGGTCAGCACCAGCAGCGAGACGCAGGCCAGGCCAAGCGGCGCAAAGCCTCGCAGCGGCGCCAGATCGCGCCGCGCCGCGCCGAACAGCGCCGCCGCCATGCCGCCGACCCACACCATGGCGGCGCCGACATGCACGGCCAGCACGATGCCGCCAATCCAGGGCTGGGCCGAAGCGGCGCCGTGCCCCAGCACCGCCCAGAGCGCGACATCGCCCACGCCCGCCAGCAGTCCCAACCGTCGCCCGGCGGGACCGCCGCGGACCAGCAGCGCGATCCACAGGCCGACCGCCACCGCGCGCCCCAGCATTGCCAGCCCGAAGCGCGTGTCGAAGGCGACCAGATCGAGGGTCGCGAAGAACTCGCCCGGATCGGCCAGGGCGGCGCTTTGCGTCAACAGCCGCGCCAGCGGCACGAGCGCGACAGGCAGGAACAGCAGCAGCGCGCTCCGCCGTGACGGCCAGGCGAACACACCGGCGCCGACAAGGGCGACGGTGGCGAACAGATCCGCCATCCGCAGCAGCAGCGCCAGCGTGTCCAGCCCGCTCACGCTATTTCACCATGAAGGTGAAATTGCCCGAGGTTTTGTGGCCATCGACAGACACCACGCTCCACTCGACGCGATAGCTTCCCGGCGGCAACGCCGGGACGGCGACGTCGATGCGGTGACGGTCTTCGGCGGCCACGCCGCCGGGCGCGGCATCGACCTCCTTGCCGTCGGCGTCCTTGACCACCGCCTTGCTCAGCGCCGGTTCGATCGCCTCGCTGAACCAGAGCTGCACCTTCTGCGGCGCCGGCCCCGCGCTGCCGACCTTCGGCTCGGCGCGCTGCAGCTGGGCATGCGCCCAAGCCAAGCCAGGCGCCAGGCCAGGCGCCATGCCCAGCGCCACGATGACCGCCGCAACGATCTTCTTGCTCATTTGCCGCCCCCCCAAGATCGGCTTGCCGAGCGAATCGGGAAAGATGTCGTCGAGATACAGATGGACCTGCATGAGCACCCCGACGCCCTTGCCGCTGGCACGGTTGATCGGCAATTGCGCCTCCAGCCCGAACTGCACCGACTGGCCGGTCCAGATCAGGCCCGGATTGACTGTACCGGTGGTCTTGCGGTCGGGTCCGCCCAACGGCGTTTCGAAGGCCATTTCCACGATCGGCACCAGCCGGTCGAACGGCGCGCCGAGGCCGATATCGTGCACGTTGGCCTGCAGATAGGACAGGCTGTATTGCAGGGTGAAGCCCCACTCCAGCGTGGCGTAGTGGCGCTCGACCTCCTGCTCGTACTCCATCGTATCGGGATTGTAGCTGGTGGTGGCGGTGCGCCTCCTGAACGGCAGGTTGACCCCCACCGAACCGGTGATGCCCAGCGGCCGGACGAAGTCGATGCCGATATCGCCCAGCCCCTTGCCGAAATAGACCGTAGGCGTGACCGACCAGAAGCTCTCCGCGCCGATGCGTTTTGAGCCCCAGCCGCCGACGTCGAAATCGGCGCCGACCGACAGGACGAACTCGCTGGCCGGATCCTTGACCAGCATGTACTTGAACCCGACCCCGAGATTGTCGAAGCCGCGCTGCGTGCGTTCGCCGCGCGGATTGACGATGACATAGGCCTGCTCGAAGGAGATGCCGAAATCGGGCGTGACAGTCTTCGCCCATTCGACCGAAATCTCGCTTTCGCGGGACGGCGCTTCGTCTTCGCTGCCGTATTGGCGCAGGCTCGAGAAGGTAGGCACCGACAATTCGTCGGCCACGAAGGGATCCTCGACCAGCAGCGAGGCGACCAAGAAGCGATTGCCGACGACGCCGTGCGCCTGGGCCGGCGGCATGGCGAAGGCTGCGGCCAGCAACAGGGCCGCCGACGGACCGGCGAGGCCGGTCGCGAGACGGGACATGGGATTTTCCCCAAAAAAAGCGTGACGGGACGGCCGCCCGCATCGAAGCGGGCGGCTTGGTTGAAAACCGGCGTCAGGCTTGCTGGGGAGGACCGCGCGGCTGGGCGGCGGCGATGCGATGCGAGGGCGCGTGCCAGCGATGGAACACCGGCTGGGCCTGGGCATCGTTCTTCGGCAGCGGCAGCGAAGGCGCCGCCGCCAGCATCACGACGGCGCCGGCGACCTTGCAGATCGGGCAGCCGCCGTCGTCCGTTGCGGCCGGCTTGGCGCCGCCGTCCTGGTCGGCGATGACGCCGGGATTGGGACAGAAGGCTTCGGGCGGGATCTGCGCTGCCTCGGCCGTGGCGCCATGGCCCTGATGCGCCATGGCCTGATGGGCTGGGGCCTGATGGGCTGGGGCCTGATGGGCTGGGGCCTGATGGGTTGCGCCCTGACGCGCCATATCCGGCATGGTCGCCATCGCGTCCATGCCGGGCATCGCCAGCATCATGTAATAGGGCATCCACTGGGCCGGGATGGCCGGCGCCAGCGCATAAAGCGCGACCGCGACAAAGGCCAGGCTGCGGCCGATCCGCCGCAGCAAGCCAGGCTTATGATGCAGTGTTCGGATCACGCGATTCCCCATGCCGCAGGCGCATGCGGCAACGCCACGCTAGAGCGGATCAGGACTGGAAGGAAGCGCCGTGGCGCTTCCTTCCAGTCCTGTCAATCCGCTCTATTCCTAAGTGTAGAGCAAATTCACAGTTCCCGACGGCATCGACTGCGACGCCGGCAAAAGCCGATTTGCTCTAATCGCGCCCGATCCCACCAACAAGGCGCGGCGGCGATTATTCCCCGGTTCGCGCAATCATGGCGCCGCGGCGCGGCGGCCCGCGCCGCCGGAACCGGTCAGGCCGCCATCGCCCGATCGATCGCCTGGTGCCAGTAGGTCAGGCCCGATTCGTTCTTGCCGAAGATGATCTTGGTGTTGGCGCCGGAATGGAAACCGCGCTGGGTGGTGGCGCCCAGGCCGAAATCCTCGTCCACCGCACTCTTCAGCAGACGCGCATTGGTGTCCCAGTACTGCTCCGGCTTGGAGGCGCGCATCTGCGGCTGCACCATGACGTTGAGATGCATCAGCGCCGTCTCGACGCCGGTGGGGAAGATGGTGAACACGCCGCAATGGTCCTGCACCCAGGCCAGCACCGTGTTGGGAAAGATGATGTGCAGCACCAGCGCGTGGTCGAGCAGCCGCCACTCGCTCTCCGGCTTGGCGCGCAGTTCGGGCATGGTCAGCTTGGCGGTGCAGATGCGCACGTGGTTGCCCAGCCGGTCGTAGGACGCGAAATGGTCGAGGAACAGCGGGTTGACGGTTTTGCGATGCAGGTAGCGGAAGTGATAGGCCTCCAGGAAGGTGTCCATCACCAGCTTCCAGTTCATGGCCGGCAGCACCGGCACGCTCGACTGCAACTGCCAGTCGTCCATCGCCCAGGGCGCCAGGTCGGCGGCCAGCGGGCCAAGATAGGCATCGATGTCGAAATCGGCGCTTTCGCCGCCCTCGAGCGCGGTCGGCACCACCCACACCATGCCGTATTTCTCCGCCAGTTTGAGACGGCGCAGGCCCAGCTTGGCCTTGTCGCAATCGAAGCCTTCCGGCTCGGTCAGCCCGACCAGGCGGCCTTCGGTGTCGTAGGTCCAGCCGTGATAGGTGCAGACGAAGGCACGCTTGCGGCCGCCGCACGGCGCCAGCTCGACCTGCGCGCCGCGATGGCGGCAGACATTGAGGAAGGCGCGCAAGCCGCCATCGGCGTGGCGCACCACCAGGATAGGCTGGCCGGTGTCGTTGTGGGTGATGAAGTCGCCGACCTTGGCGAGCTGGCTGGAAAAGCCGACCACGATCGGCTGGCGGCGGAAAATGACGTCCATCTCCCGCTTGTAGAGATCGGCATCGAAATAGGATTGCACCGGGGCCGAGCCCATCTCGCCGGCCAGATCCTTGTCGTTGCGCTCGGCATGCGCGAGCATGCGCTTGATCAGTTCGACCTGCTGTGCCTGTTCCATGGCCTGCCCTTCGATATTTCTCTTCAGATGGCGGCGGTGCCGCCGTCGATCAGGAATTCCGCGCCGGTGACGAACTTCGATTCGTCGGAGATCAGGTAGAGCGCGGCATAGCCGATGTCGCGCGGCTCGCCGAACACGCGCAACGGAATGGCCTTGAGATATTTCTCGCGATGCTTGTCGTCGCGGAACATGCTCTCGCCCATCGGCGTGATGATCACGCCCGGATGGATCGAGTTGCAGCGGATCCTGTAGCCGCGCAGCGCGCAGTGCATCGCCACCGATTTGGTCAGCTGGCGCACGCCCGCCTTGCCGGCGCCGTAGGCCACCAGCTGCGGCGTGCCCTGCATGGCGGCCAGCGAGGAGATGTTGACGATCGAGCCGCCGCCCGACTGGCGCATCGCCGCCACCGCATGCTTGCAGCCCAGGAAAACCCCTTCCAGGTTGATGCCGTTGATCTTGCGCCAGGTCTCCAGCGTCTCGTGCTCGAGATCGGCCGCCGGCACCGGGCCGCTGACGCCGGCGTTGTTGACCAGCCCGTCGAGCCGGCCGAAGCGCTTCAGCACGTCGGCGACGACCGCCTGCCATTGGGATTCCTGCGACACGTCGTGCGGCACGAAGCCGTGCGCCCCGCCCAGCGACGCGGCCAGCGCCTCGCCCTCCTTGCGGTTGACGTCGGTGGCGACCACCGTGGCGCCCTCGCCGGCCAGCAATTCGGCCGTGGCGCGGCCGATGCCCGACGCCGCGCCGGTGACGATCACGATCTTGCCGCTGACACGCGCCATTGTGCTGCCGCCCTCCGCCCCCGGCCCGCCCGGCCACTCAGCCAATCCGGCCGGCCCGGCCGGCCCCGGGGAAAGAAATGAACCATGGTTCATCCCATTGTGGCCGGACCGGCGTGCCGCGGGCAAGAGATTTGTGAACCCTTCGACAGGCTACGGGCCGACCATAGAGCGGATCGATGGCGGAGGATCGATGGGGGAGGATCGATGGGGGATCGACCGGGGAGGACCGGTGCGCTGCGGCGCTTCGGTCCGCTCCCGATCCGCCCTAAACAACCTTGCGATTGAGCCGGTAGACGTAGGCGTCGCCGACATGGACGCCGTTGATGGTGTTGTTGGTCATGCGGATGGCGGAGATGCCCGGACCGGTCTGGATCAGGGCCTGCAGGCTGCGCACCGGTTCCGCATCCGGCGCGTAGAGCCGCAAATTGGCGCGATCGACGGCGAAGCCGGCCGGCATCAGCGCCAGCACCGCGGCGATCCTGACCGGCATGTCCCGATCGGGCGCGACCAGCGGCGACGCCAGCAGATAGTGCCACTGCCGCTGCGTGTCCGACCACAGCCACAACGCAGCCGACGACGTCACGCCAGCCTCGTCCAGCGCCTGGATGAAGCGTCGACCGTCGGCGATCAGCCTGTCGCTCAGTTCGGCCATGGAACCGATTTTACCGCGTTTCGTTCACTATGGCACAATCCGCCCGCGCCGGCGACCGCTCGACTGCCGGCGTCTCGTTTCAAGAGGTCGCGCATGCATCGTTTCCGTTTCGCCGCAGCCGCCGCGCTGCTGGCGTTGCCGTTCGCCTTCGCCTCCAGCGCCATGGCCCAGGGCCAGGGCGGCCCGACGGAGGGACCGTGCTCCAGCGTGCAGGCCCCCAACACCAACTATCCCGGCCCATTCCAGGTCTATTTCGATCTCGGCAAGTCGGCGATCAGGGCCAGCGAAAAAGCCAACATCCAGAAGATCGCGCAGGCGATCAAGGACAACCAGATCACCCGCGTCTGCCTGGCCGGCACCGCCGACAAGCTGGGCAACGCCGCCGCCAACAAGAAGCTGTCGCTCGATCGCGCCCGCGCGGTGGCGCAGGCGCTGATGGCGCAGGGCATTCCCGGCAAGGCGCTGATCTACAACGCCACCGGCGAGGCCTATGGCGGCGTCTCCTTCGGCAGCGCCGACGCGCAGCAGAAGGATCGCCGGGTCATCGTCATCCTGGCGAAGTAATCGCTCCTCGCCCCGACCCATCGTTCGTCATCGCCGACGCAGCGAAGCATCCCGTCTGCACGGTAACGCTCTTGCGTTGCCGGGGCGGGATGCTTCGCCGGCGCCCGGCACGACGCTCATATCCGCCGGCCGGCCTTCTCCCAATAGGGGTCGCGCAGTTTGCGCTTGAAGATCTTGCCGGAATCCTCACGCGGCAGGTCGCGGCCGAATTCCACCAGCTTGGGCACCTTGTAGCCCGCCATGCGCTGGCGCAGATAGTCGCGCACCTCCTGCGTCGTCAGCAGCGTTCCGGGCCTCGGTTCGACCACCGCGGCGATGGCTTCGCCGTACTCGTCGTCGGGAACGCCGAACACCGCGCAATCCTGCACGCCGGGCATGGTGTGCAGCACCGCTTCGATCTCGGCCGGATAGATGTTGACGCCGCCGGAGATGATCATGTCCTTGGAGCGGTCGCACAGGAACAGGAAGCCGCCGTCGTTGAGGTAGCCGACATCGCCCGCGGTGATCAGCTCGCCGCGGCCGATCTCGCGCCGCTTGGCGTCCATGTTGTTGTAGGTGAAGTCGGGAAAGTTGCGGTTGCGCATATAGACCTCGCCGATCGCGCCCGGCGGCAGGTCGTTGCCGGCGGCATCGACGATCCTGATCTCGCAATTGTCGTGCGCCTTGCCCACGGTTCCGGCGTTGTCGAGCCACTGGCGGCTGTCGCAATGCACCACCGCGCCCGACTCGGTGGCACCGTAATATTCGTGGATCACCGGCCCCCACCAATCGATCATCGCCTTCTTGACCTCCGGCGGACAGGGCGCGGCGGCATGCACCACATGCTGCAGCGAGGAGACGTCGTATTTGCGCTTCACCGTCTCGGGCAGCTTGAGCAGGCGCACGAACATGATCGGCACCATGTGCAGGCCTTCGATCCGGTAGCGCTCGATCCACTGCAGCAGCTGTTCGGCATCGAAGCGCGGCTGCAGCCATAGCTGCGCCCCCAGCCGCAATCCGTTCAGCGCGTAGAAATTGGGCGCCGAGTGATACATCGGCCCGGTGACGACGGCGCGCAGCTCCGGCCGCAGGCCGAAGATCGCCATGGTCTGGCGCGTCACCGCCTCGAGCTGCTGCGCATTCATGGCCTGGCGCCGCACGCCTTTGGGCCGGCCCGTCGTGCCGGACGTGTAGATCATGGTGTTGGGCGGCTGCTTGGGCGGCTCGCGCCACGGCGAGTGGCGGGCCACCCATTCGTCCCAGCCCGTGGCGCCTGGCGGCAGCGCGGCCTGCGCCGCGCCCACGCCATAGGCGGCAGCGATCTCCGGCGGCGTCGGCACCACGAGAACCTCGACGCCCGACGGGATGTCGCGCTCGATCTGCGGCAGCAGATCGGCATGCACCACGACCGCCTTGGCGGCGCAATCGCGCACGATGTAGCCCGCTTCCTCGCCGGTGAGATGCCAGTTGATCGGCACCGCGTAGCCGCCCAGCAGCGCCGAGGCAAACGAGGCCTCGAAGAAGGCGAAGTCGTTGCGCAGCATCAGCGCCACCGCGTCGCCCATGCCGAAGCCCAGCGCGCGCAGCCCGCTGGCCGCGCGCGCCGCCCGTTCGACGATCTCGCCCTGGTTGCGGCTGCGCTCGCCGCTGCACACCTGGCCCGCCATGGCTCCTCCCGACTTTTTTATGAATACTCGTTCAGCTTTATGAATACTCGTTCAGCCGATTATAGGAAGCGGCCGCGGCCAGGCGAGGCCAAAGCGGTGGACGGAAACGGCCGGACGTTATATTGTAACGTTTCCAGCTATCGGTGAGGCTTATGCCGCAGGATCTCCTGCCGTCGATCGATCATGCGCCTGCCGGCGCGGGGCAACGCCCCAGCGCCTTTGCCGCCAGCGCGGGCACCCGGATGGCCCTGGCTGCCCTGGCCATCGTCGCGCTGTGGCTGACCGTCCTGTGGGCGCTGGCGGCCTAGCCATGGCCCGGTTCGTGCCGCCCGGGGACATCGTGTTGCGCGACCTGGTGATCGCCTATGAGCGCCACCCGGCCGTGCATCATCTGAGCGGGCGTTTCGCCGCCGGCAGCCTGACCGCCCTGGTCGGACCCAACGGCGCCGGCAAGTCGACCCTGCTCAAGGCCATTGCCGGCATCCAGCCCTGCAGCGGCGGAACGCTCGACCTCGACGGGATCGCGCGACGCGACATCGCCTTTCTGCCGCAGAACGCCGATATCGACCGCTCCCTGCCCGTCAACGTGCTCGATCTTGTCAGCATGGGCTTCATGAGCCGTGTCGGCATCTTCGGCGGTATCGGTGCCGCGTTGCGCCAGCGTGCGCAGCAGGCCATGGCGCTGGTCGGGCTGGAAGGCTTCGAACGCCGCCCGATCGACACCCTGTCGGGCGGCCAGTTCCAGCGTGCGCTGTTTGCCCGCGTGCTGGTGCAGGAGGCGCGGCTGATCCTGCTCGACGAACCTTTCGCCGCCATCGACGCTTCCACCACGCGCGACCTGGTGGCGCTGATCGGGCGCTGGCACGGCGAAGGCCGCACGGTGATCACCGTGTCGCACGACCTCGGCCTGGTGCGGCAGAATTTTCCGCGGACCTTGCTGCTGGCGCGCGAGGCGGTGGCATGGGGCCCGACCGAAGCGGTGCTGACGCCCGAACTTCTGGCGCGCGCGCGCCAGCGTTCGGAGGCCTGGGACGAGAGCGCCGCCGCTTGCGAGTTGTCCGACCGCCATCAGGCGGCGGTCGCCGCGACGGACTCTTCCGACCCGCATCATCGCCATCCGCACTGAGCTGTGCTGTACGATCTGTTCCTGGCGCCGTTCGGCTCCGATCTGCCCTTCATGCGCCGTGCCCTGGTGGCGGGACTGGCCCTGGCGCTGTCCTATGGCCCGATCGGCGTGTTCCTGGTGTTGCGGCGCATGACCTTGGTGACCGACGCCATGGCCCATGCCGTGCTGCCCGGCGTGGCGGCAGGCTTCCTGCTGTCGGGCCTGTCGCTGTGGGCGATGAGCCTGGGCGGGCTGGCTGCCGGTGTGGCGGTGGCGTTGCTGGCGGGCGCCGTCAGCCGCACCACCAAGCTGCGCGAGGATGCCAGCTTCGCCGGCTTCTATCTCATGGCCCTGGCCGCGGGCGTCATGCTGCTGTCGGTGCGCGGCTCCAATATCGATCTGGTGCATATCCTGTTCGGCAGCATCCTGGCGGTCGACGACGGCGCGCTCTATCTGATGGCCGGCACCGCCAGCCTGACCCTGCTGGCCATGGCGGCGATCTACCGGCCGCTGCTGATCGACTGCCTCGATCCGGGATTTCTGCAGGCGCTGGGCGGTCGGGGCGCGCTATGGCACGCACTGTTCCTGATGCTGCTGGCGATCAATACCGTGGCGGGCTTCCAGGCGCTCGGCACGCTGATGGCGGTGGGATTGATGGTGCTGCCCGCGGTGGCGGGCCGGTTCTGGGTGCGTTCGGTCGCCGCGCTATGGGTTGCCGCTTCGACCATCGCTGCGCTCAGCAGCTATCTCGGCCTGCTGCTGTCGTTCCAGGCCGACCTGCCTTCGGGGCCGTCGATCGTGCTGGTCGCGGGCGCGATCTGGTTCGCCTCGATGTTGCTCGGGCGATTCGACAGTCTGCGGGCGCGGCTGTGGCGGCGGCGCCATCTCGCCGGCTGAAGACGGGTCACGATTATTGGTGCAGTGCGAAGGCGCCGTCTATTCGGCGGCGTCGCTCTCGTGGCGCGGGCCGACATCGCGGGTGAGCTTGTAGCGCCCCGGATCCAGCACCACCGAGCAGGCCACCAGCCGCTGGTCGCGGTTGCTGTCCATGGAGATCAGCCGGGCATGCGGTATGCCGGCCTGGTCGACCAGCTTGGCCACTTCCCAGGAAATCGGCGCTTTGCCGACCGACTGATACAACTGGCCGATTTCGACGCTCTTTTTCATCGCTCGATTCCGACTACGCTGGTGACGTGCATTGCTGTTTCTTAGCACAATCCGGGGGGTCGTTGGCGAGGCCGCGCATGGATGCAGACCTGCGAAAACGCGATTGTTTGAGAACGCGTCGCGGTCTAGCCTCCCCTCCTCACCATGGGCCGTGCAGCCCCATCAATGTAAACCGTCAATCTTGGAGGAACCCATGCGTAAAATTGCCCTTGCCGCGCTGCTGGCGGCGGCCGTCGCCTTGCCGAGCGGCGCCTTCGCGCAGGCCAAGTACACGATGCGCATCAGCCACCAGTTGCCGCCGTCGCATCATATCGCGCAGCTGACCCAGGCCTTCGCCGACGACGTCAAGAAGCGCACCAACGGCGAGGTCGACGTCCAGATCTTCGCCGCATCCAAAGCCTTCAAGCCGAGCGAGAACTACCCGGCCGTTGCCAAGGGCGATATCGAGGGCGCGCTGGCAGTGAATTTCGAATGGGGCAACACCATTCCCGAAATGAGCGTCACCTCGATCCCCTATTTCTTCACCGATCTCGACAAGATCAAGAAGTTCCCCGGCTCGGAAGCCAACAAGCTGCTGGACGCCAAACTCGAGGCCAAGGGCGTGCACAACCTGGCGTGGTTCTTCACCACCCGCGTCTCGATCTTCACCTCGAACAAGAAGCCGATCATCGCCACGGCCGACTTCCAGGGCCTCAAAGTGCGCGGCCTCAACAAGCTGGTCGACAACGCCCTGGTGGCGGTGGGCGCGGCGCCGTCGGCCCTGCCCGGCGACGAAGTCTATAACGGCCTGCAGACCGGCGTGCTCGATGCCGGCCTGACCGACATCTCCGCCGCCTACAGCCGCAAGTACTACGAGATCCAGAAATACGGCACGGTGACGCCGTTCTTCACCGTCTATTTCCACCTCTACGTCAACCCGAAATGGTGGAACAGCCTGCCGCAGAAGGATCGCGACGCCATTTCCGCCGCGGCCCAGAAGGCCGAAGCCGATTCCATCCCGCTGACCGAGAAGACCGCCGCCGACGCGGTCGATCAGCTCAAGGCCAAGGGCATGGAACTGCACATGCAGACCGCCGACGAGACCAAGGACTGGAAAGCCAAGATGCAGCCGCCGGTGCTCGACGCCTTCAAGAAGGCGGCGCCGGACGCGCAGAAGATCATCGACGCGATCGACAAGCTCTAGCCGTCGCCGCTCCATCGCATGTCTGATCGCACCGAATCCGGGGGCGCGCGCATCGCGCGCGCCCTCGACCGCGGCGCGGCCTGGGTCAGCGAGGCCGCCGCCTGGCTCGCCACCATCGCCATGCTGGCTTCGCTGGGGCTGGTGGTGTTCGGCATCTGCGCCCGCTACTTCGCGGGGCGGCCGCAAAGCTGGGGCGACGAACTGGTCGGCTACCTGCTGGTGGCGATCGTCATGTTCGCCGCCACCGACGCGCTGCGCCAGAACGAGCACATCGCCATCGACATCCTGACCAGCAAGCTGAAGCCGGCCGGCCAGCGCATCGTCGCCCTGTTCGGGCTGGTGGCGGTGGCCCTGTTCGCGCTGCTGCTG
This sequence comes from uncultured Hyphomicrobiales bacterium, assembly GCA_964458605.1. Classification (GTDB taxonomy): domain Bacteria; phylum Pseudomonadota; class Alphaproteobacteria; order Reyranellales; family JAQSWP01; genus JBBSNV01. The sequence goes on from CAYWLS010000018.1 coordinate 57,413, forward strand.
ATCTTCAAGGGCTGGGAAATGGCCGCCTTCTCCAAGATGGTCGGGCTGGCCTCCAACCAGGAACTGGGCGCGCCGCTGTGGATCGTGCAGGCGCTGGTGCCGCTGGGCGGCGTGCTGCTGCTGCTGTCGGCCTTCACCTTGTTCCTGCGCGTACTGGTGGGCGACCAGGTGTTCGAGGCGCCGGGCGAAGTCGGCGCCGTGCAGCGGGGATTGGACTAGGCGATGACTTTCCTCGGCCTGCTGCTGCTGCTGATCCTGCTGCTGTTCACCGGCATTCCGGTATTCGCCGCCCTGGCGCTGTTCGGCGCCGGCACCCTGCTGGTCGCCGAAGGCGCCTTCGGCAGCCTGGGCGAAAACCTGTTCGGCAGCCTCAATTCCTACCTGCTGGTGTCGATCCCGCTGTTCACCCTGATGGCCCAGTTCATGATCCGGGGCAAGGTGGTGGACGAACTCTACAACACCACCCACACCCTGGTGCGCCATCTGCCCGGCGGACTGGGCATCGCCACGGTCGGCGCCTGCACCATCTTCGCCGCCATTTCCGGTTCCTCGGTGGCCACCGCGCTGACCATCGGCGCCGCCGCCATCCCGCAGATGATCCGCTACGGCTACAGCCCCCGCTATGCCTTCGGCGTGGTCGGCGCCGGCGGCACGCTGGGCATCCTGATCCCGCCGTCCGGGCCGATGATCCTCTACGGCGTGATCTCCGACACCTCGATCGGCCAGCTGTTCATCGCCGGCGTGATCCCCGGCCTGATGATGGCGGCGATCTTCGCCGGCTGGGCCAGCGTCACGGCGTGGCGCACGCATCAGGGCCGGCGCGAGAAGCGCGCATCGCTGCGCGAGATCGGCGTGGCGTTGCGCCGGTCGTTCTGGGCGCTGATGCTGCCGCCTTTCATCCTGGGCGGCATGTATTTCGGCGTGTTCACCGCCACCGAAGCGGCCGGCGCCGGCGCGCTGGCGGCGTTGCTGATCGCTGCCTTCGTCTATCGCAACCTGACCTGGCGCGACGTGTGGGATTCGGCGCGCGATGCCGCCCGCACCTCGGCCATGCTGTTCATGATCCTGGCGGCCGCCGGCGTATTCGGCCATGCCCTGACCAAGCTTCAGATCCCCGACGAGATCGTCGCCGCGGTCACCCATTACGACGTCTCGCAGACCGGCTTCCTGCTGGCCATGATGGTGCTGATCTTCATCCTGGGCATGTTCCTGGAGACCATCTCCATCATCCTCATCACCACGCCGGTGGTGTTGCCGGTACTGCATACGCTGCACATCAATCCGGTGTGGTATGGCGTGCTGCTGACCATCAATCTGGAGCTGGCGCTGATCACGCCGCCGGTGGGCATGAACCTGTTCACCATCAAGGCGATCAGCAAGGCGCCGATCGGCGAGATCATCCGCGGCATCGCGCCCTATGTCGGCCTGCTGATCGTCGGCCTGGGCATCGTCATGGCATGGCCCGACCTGTCCCTGTGGCTGGCGCGCAGCGCTTACGGACAATGAGCCGGCAGAGCTGGCGCCAGGCGCTGACTGTCCAGACGCCGCTGGTCCTGCCGGTGGCCGATGACGGCCTGAGCGCCCAGCTCATCGCCCGCGCCGGCTTCAAGGCCTATTCGGTGGGCGGTTTCGCGCTGGTCGGCGCGCGCTTCGGCGTGCCCGATATCGGGCTGGTCGGCCTGGCCGAGATGGCCCAGGGCATCCGCGAGATCATGGCCGTCTGCGACCTGCCGGTACTGGTCGATTGCGACGACGGCTACGGCGACGTCAAGAACGTCACCCGCACCATTCGCACCTACGAGCGGATGGGCGTGTCGGCGATCTTCATGGAAGACCAGGTGGCGCCCAAGCGCTGCGGCCACATGGCCGGCAAGGACGTTATCCCGGCCGAATTCATGGAGAGCAAGATCCGCGCCGCCGCTGCCGCCCGCGACAGCAAGGAATTCTTCCTGGTGGCGCGCACCGATGCGCGCGCCGTGCATGGGCTGGACGAGGCGTTGCGCCGCGGCGAGCGCTATCTGGCAGCCGGCGCCGACGGGCTGTTCATCGAAGCGCCGCACACCGTCGAGGAACTGCGCATCGTCGGCGAGCGCTTCAGGGGCGTGCCGCAGCTTGCCAACATGGTCGAAGGCGGGCGCACGCCGCTGCTGCCGGTCGAGGAACTGCACGCCATGGGCTTCGCCATGGTGGTCTATCCCTGCTCGCTGATCTTTCGCGTCGCCCACACCATCGAGCGCGCGCTGGCCGACATCCAGGCCGGCACCCTCGATCTGGAAAATCAGGGGCTGGGATTCGATGCGTTCAAGGAACGCGTCGGCTTCGCCGAATGGGGCGCGGTGGAAGACAAGTTCCGGCGCTGAGCGCCAACAGATCCGCTATCGCTTTGAACAATGAGGCGGCGGCGGGGCGCGCCGGGCGGCGGATGCTAGCGAACCGCGGCCTGCAGCAGGCACAGCAGCGCGCGCCGCTGCGTCTGGTAGGCAAGCTGACGGGACAGCCCCATCTGCTGGCGCAATACGTCCATGAATTCGAAGTCGGCGATCACCACCATGGCGTCGAGCGTTTCGGCTCTCGCCTCGCGCGGCAGCTGGTTGACCTCGACGCCGAAGGCGCGCTCGAGCAGGCGATGCAGCACCTCGCGGAACTGCTTGCGCCGCTGCGCCAGGGCCGGCGAGCGATGCTCCAGCAGGGTGGCGGCGCGGCGGATGGCGGCGATCTGGTCGTAGATGTTCCAGCGCATGTCGAGCAGCGCCTCGATGCGCTGCTCCACCGGGCCGGTCTCCGGCACCGGGCGGACCAGCGACCACACGCGCTGCATGGTCTGGTCGGCGGCGGCCTGGAACACGGCCTCCAGATCGGCGAAGTGCTGGAACACCGATCGCACCGAGACGCCGGCGCGGGCTGCGATGGCCGCGGCGGTGGGCTCGAGATCGCCCTCTTCGATCAACGCGATCATGGCGGTGACGATGCGACGGCGCGTATTGTCGGCGCGCGCGGTCCGGCCGTCGACCGGCTTGACCGGCTGCACTGAATTCGTTGCTTTGACTTGCATCGCCATCCTTTTGCACGCTAACGGAGAGAATACCTCCTCGGCAAGCGCTGTGATGGATAGGTATCAGTCTTTATTGGCAACTTATAGGTAATACGGAGGCATTAGGATGGCGGTCAAGGCGGTGCTGTGGGATTTCGGCGGGGTGGTGCTGTCGAGCCCGTTCGAGGCATTCAACGCTTATGAAGCCGAGATCGGCCTGCCCCTCGATTCCATTCGCAAAATCAATGCCCTGAACCCCGACAACAATGCCTGGGCGCGGATGGAGCGGGCCGAGATCGGGCTGGAGGAATTCGCCCGGCTGTTCGAGGCCGAGGCCGCGTCCCATGGCCACAGCCTATCGGGCCAGCGCATCCTTGGGCTGCTGTCCGGCGAGGTGCGGCCGGAGATGGTCGAGGCACTGCGCCGGGTCAAAAGCCGCTACCGCATCGCCTGCATCACCAACAACATGCCGCTGGGCCAAGGCCCCGGCATGATGCGCACGCCGGACAAGGCGCGGCAGGTGGCCGAGATCATGGCGCTGTTCGAGCATGTCGTGGAGTCGAGCAAGCTCGGCATGCGCAAGCCCGATCCGCGCATCTACCGGCATGCCTGCCGTCTGCTGGACGTCGAGCCAGAAGACTGCGTCTATCTCGACGATCTGGGAGTCAATCTGAAGCCGGCCAAGGCCATGGGCATGCAGACCATCAAGGTGCAGAGCGCGGCCCAGGCGCTGGGCGAACTCGAGCGCATCATCGACATGCCCCTGCGCTGATCCGCAGGGCGAGGCGAGGCGGATTGCCCCTGTCCGCTCCGCGCGGCACTATGAACGGCCATTCACCAGACGATCCGAGGCGATGATGTCCTGGCAACCGGAAATCGACGAGCTGCGCCGCCGCGAGGCCATGGCCAAGAAGATGGGCGGCCCGGAGAAGGTCAAGCGCCAGCACGACGGCGGCAAGCTGACCGTGCGCGAGCGCATCGACCGGCTGCTCGATCCGGGCTCGTTCCACGAGATCGGCGCCATCGCCGGTAAAGCCGAATACGGTCCCGACGGCGAGCTCAAGGATTTCATGGCGTCCAACTTCGTGTGCGGCCGCGGACGCATCCGCAACCGGCCGGTCGCGGTGGGCGGCGACGACTTCACGGTGCGCGGCGGCGCCGCCGACGCCTCGATCTGGGAGAAGCAGGAAATCTCCGAGCAGATGGCGGGCGATCTGCGCATCCCGATCGTGCGCCTGATCGACGGCACCGGCGGCGGCGGCTCGGTCAAGACCTACGAGATGACCGGCCGCACCTATGTGCCGCGCAATCCGGCCTGGGAGTTCGTGGTGCGCAACCTCTCTTTGGTGCCCTGCGTGTCGCTGGGCCTGGGCTCGGTGGCAGGGCTGGGCGCGGCGCGGCTGGTGACCAGCCACTATTCGCTGATGGTCAAGGGCATCTCGCAGATGTTCGCCGCCGGCCCGCCGGTGGTGGCGCGGCTGGGCCAGCCGGTGACCAAGGAGGAACTGGGCGGCACCCAGATCCACGCCCGCAACGGCACGGTCGACGACGAGGTGGCGAGCGAGGAAGAAGCCTTCGAGCGCACGCGCCAGTTTCTGTCCTACCTGCCCTCCTCGATCTACGACACCCCGCCGCGCGGGCCTGTCACGGACGATCCCAATCGGCGCGAAGAAAAGCTGCTGTCCCTGGTGCCGCGCGAGCGGCGCAAGGTCTACAAGATGCGCGAGATCATCGCGTTGACCATGGACCAGGGCAGCTTCTTCGAGATCGGCAAGCTCTATGGCCGCTCGGTGGTCACCGGCCTGGCAAGGCTCGACGGCTGGCCGGTGGCGGTGATGGGCGGCGATCCGTTCCATTACGGCGCGGCCTGGACGGCGGAAACCGCGCACAAGGTGACGCGCTTCGTCGACATGGCCGAGACCTTCCACCTGCCGGTGGTGCATTTCGTCGATTGCCCCGGCTTCGTGATCGGCGTCGAGGCCGAGACCGCCGCCACCATCCGCCACGGCGCCCGCGCCATGGCCGCGGTCTACCAGGCCACCGCGCCGTGGTGCTCGATCATCGTGCGCAAGGTGTTCGGCGTGGCCGGCGCGGCACACCAGAACTGGAACAAGTACAATTTCCGCTACGCCTGGCCGTCGGCCGACTGGGGCTCGCTGCCGCTGGAAGGCGGCATCGAGGCGGCCTACAAATCCGATCTCGCCGCATCGGCCGATCCGCAGGCGCTGCTGAAGGACATCGAGGGACGGCTGAATAAGGTGCGCTCCCCGTTCCGCACCGCCGACACGTTCGGCGTCGAGGAGATCATCGATCCGCGCGACACCCGCCGCCTGCTGTGCGACTTCGCCAACCTGGCGGCGCCGCTGCGCACGCCGGGCCCAAGGGCCACGGGGTTCAGGCCGTAGTTGCTTCACTCGTCACCCCGGCCAAGCGCTCATTGCGATGAGCGCGCGAGCCGGGGGCCGTTTTCCATCACATGACGGCCGTCGTTTGGATCGACATAGGCCTCGCCCGTGTTCGTTACGCGCAGCCGCCACACCAACCCTGCGCGTGCTCGCCCGGGGTGACGGGCTTTAGCTCTTCATCTTGTAGCCCGAGCGCAGCAGCAGATAGACCAGGGTGGCCAGGAAGGCGTCCATCGCCAGCAGCACGGCGACGCCGGTCAGCGGATCGCCGTCGCTGTGGCCGGTCATGCCGTAGCGGAACGCATCGATCATGTAGAAGAACGGATTCCACAGCGCGATCGCCTGGAAGGTCGGCGGCAGGTTGTGCACCGAATAGAAGGTGCCCGACAGGAAGGCCAGCGGCGAGACGACGAAGTTGGTCACCGAGCCGATATGGTCGAACTTGTCGGAGACGATGCCGGCGATCACGCCGAACAGGGACAGCATCATCGAGCCGAACACCGCGGCGAACAGGATCGAGGCGGGATGCGCCGCGTGCAGCGGCACGAACAGCGCCATGCCGATCGCCACCGCCAGCCCGCAGGTCAGGCCGCGCGCGATGCCACCGGCGGTATAGCCCACCGCCAGCTCGACCGCGCCCAGCGGCGGCATCAGCACGTCGACGATGTTGCCCTGCACCTTCGATACCAGGATCGAGAACGAGGAATTGGCGAAGGCGTTCTGCGCCATCGACATCACGATCAGGCCGGGCACCAGGAAGTCGATGAACGGCAGCGAGCCGACCATGCGCGTGCCGCCGCCCCCATTGTTTCCACCGAGCGCCAGCTCGAACACCGCCAGGAACAGCAGGCTGCCGATCGCCGGTCCCAGGATGGTCTGGGTCCAGCTGTCGAAGAAGCGCAGCGTCTCCTTGTAGCAAAGCGTGCCCAGGCCGCGCCAGTTGACGCCGTCGTAAGTGCGGGGAATGTCCATGCGCGTGTTCCTTTCCGGGGCCGGACCATACTCCGCCTGACGGCGCAGACAAGCCGCGCGTGGCCGATGGCGCGGACAAGCCGCGCGATCGATGGCGCGGACAAGCCGCGCATGCCATGCTGCCGCCATGCCGCAAGACAAGTCCCGCCGCATCGCCAAGGCGCCGCGACTGACCGCCGCCAGCCTGGAAAACGCGGCGGTGCATTACCTGGAGCGCTTTTCGGCCTCGACCCACAATCTGCGCCGCGTCCTGAACAACCGCGTGCTGCGCGCGCAGCGGCGCGGCGGCGCGGTGCCGCCCGATATCGACGCCACCATCGAGGCGGTGATCGCCAAGCTGGTGCGGCTGAAGCTGGTCGACGACACAGCCTTCGCCGCCCAGCGCAGCCTGTCCTTGCGCCGCCGCGGCGGCTCGACGCGGCAGATCCGCGGCAAGCTCCGCATGGCCGGCATCGACGCCGAGGGGATCGACCAGGCGGTCGAGACCGCCGACGCCGAGTTTGCCGATGGCGGCAACGGCGCGGGCGAATTGCGCGCGGCGTTGCGACTGGCGGAGCGGCGACGGCTTGGACCCTATCGACTGAAGCAGCGACAGGAATACCGCGAACGCGATCTGGCCGCCCTGGCGCGGGCCGGCTTCTCCCTGGACACGGCCAGGCGCGTGATCGAAGCAACCTCGCCGGACGCGCTGCTGGAAGACGACTGATCCGGGACCGGCATACCGTCGCGCCCGCCGGATCACCGCCTGATCGAAAATTCTTGCGGCCCATCGCCAAAACCCAGGCCCTGCCAGGCATGTCCCTGCTTTGCAGCAGAGGAGCAGGCCATGACCGCACCGCAGGATCTCGAGACCAAATTCTGCAAGGCACTGCAGTCGGACACGATCATGATGCTGGCTCTGGTCGGTGTCGGCGACGGCCATACCTGCCCGATGACCGCGCAACTCGACGGCGAGCAAGGACCTGGTTCTTCGCCGCCCAGGACAACAACCTGGTGCGCAATCTGGGCCAGTCGCAACGCGCGGTGGCGACCTTCGTCGACAAGGGACACAACGTGTTCGCCAACGTGCAGGGCAGTTTGAGCCTGGACAACGACCGCGCCACCATCGACCGGCTGCGGAACCGCTTCGTCGCCGCCTGGTACGAGCAGGGCAAGGACCACCCCAAGCCGGCGCTGCTGCGCTTCGACACCGAATCGGCCGAGATCTGGGCCGACGCCTCGAGCCTGCTGGCCGGCATCAAGATTCTGCTCAGCGTCGATCCCAAGCGCGACTGCAAGGACAAGGTCGCCAAGGCGGCGCTGCGCTAGCCTTCCTGCGTCGTATTGCCGGCAGCGGCGGTGACGGCTTCAGCGGCAGTCGCCGCCGCAGCGGCCGGCTGTGCCGCCAGCAATTGCTGCATTGCGCTGTTCACCGTCAGTGTCAGGTGCGGGAACGGAATCTCGATGCCGCGCGCTTCGAACACGGCTTTCATACGCCTGTTGAACTCGCGCATGATGTTCCATTGGCTGGCCGCCTTGGTCTTGAACCGGCAGCGCATGACAATGGCCGAATCGGCGAACCGGTCGAGGCCGAGCATCTCCAAGGGCGCAAGAATCTGTGGCCCGAAGACGGGATCGTGCATCAGATCCTCGCCGATGTCGTTCAATGCTTGGACCACATCGTCGACCTTGGTGCCATAGGCCACGTTGGCGTCGATCACCGCGTAAGAGAATTCCTTGGTCATGTTCTCGACCACGCCAACCGAGCCCAGCGGAATGTACTGCACGGTGCCGTCCAGTCCTCGCAAGCGCAGCCAGCGGATCGACATCGCCTCGACCACGCCCGAATTGCTGCCGATCTTCACCACATCGCCGACGGCGACCGCATCCTCCATGATCAGCGAGAAGCCGCCGATCATGTCCTTGACCAGGTTCTGTGCTCCCAGGCCCAGAGCGATGCCGACGATGCCGGCGCCGGCCAGCAGCGGACCGATCGCGATGCCGACTTCCGACAGCAGCATCAGCGCGGCCAGCACCAGAACGGTGATTCCGAACAGGTTGCGCGCCACCGGCAGCAGCGTGTTGACCCGCGCCCGACCCAGCCGGCCGGTGCGGCCGTTGCGCTCCAAATAGCGCTGCAACGCCAGCGCACCCAGTTCCCATAGCGCCATGGCGCCGACGACGATGCCGATGATGCGCAGCACGCCACCCACGATCTGGCGTCCGGGCTGATCCGCGAGCAGGCTGAAGGAATCGAAACCCCAGATGCGCAGCACGATCAGCAGCGCGATCAGCCCAGCCGCCACCCGCAGCAGCACGAAAACCAGCGACAGGTAGCGGTTGGCGCGCTCCTCCATGGCCGGAAAGCGCCGCTTGACCTCGCGGCCGATCGCCAGCACCCGCCGCAGCACGCGCTCCGCCCCCCGCTCCGCCGCCACCACCAGCACCAGCACCAGCGCGGTCAGGAAGGTGTCGCGCAGCAGGAACTCGAGCCCGGCCCTGGGATGCAGCAGCCAGATCACGAACACGAACAGCACATAGACGATGGCGAAGAGATGCCAGTTGTCGGACAGGCGGGCGCGCAGGCTGCCGATCGGCGCCGCGCCGCGCCGCGAGGTCTTGAGCCACTGGGCGATGCCGTGGCGGTTCTGCAGGATCACCACCACCATCAGCACGCACATCAGCAGCCCAAGCAGTCGCTGCAGCGCTGCGTGGGCGGTGAAGGGCAGGCCGAACAGCGCCGCCGTCTCGAGCCCGACATAGCCGAACACGGCGACCAGCACGAAGCGGCGCAGCCACACATCGGCATAGGCCGCCGTCTCGTCGCTCCAGTTCAGGATCCGCACATGCGAGGCTGCCGGCTGCAGCACGGCGCGGCCCAGCGCCACCAGCAGGCCGGAGACCAGCACCGCGTTGATCGCCGCGACGATGATCTCGCTCATATGCACGTGCAGGCGCGCCAGCAGGAACGGCATGGCCAGGAAGGCGGCCGCGGCGAAAGCGGCCAGCGGCGCGGCGTGGATGAAGAAGGTCAGCACCGCGCCGGCCAGCTTGCCCGTCCAGCTCGACGGCAGGCGCGCCAGGATGCGCGAGGCCAGCCGCCCGAGCAGGAAATAGACCGCGACGAAGGCGATCAGGCCGCAGCCCAGGATGCCGGCGATGCGCAGCGCCGCCTCCAGCAGCCGCTCGCGCAACTCCTGGTCGCTGGCGGCGTGGCTTGCCCAGCGCCACAGGCCGGACAGATCGGTGAGCTGGCTGCCGGCCTGCGACAGCATGTCGGCGATCTGCGACAGGCCGTTGGACAGCGACTGGATGACCACCGTCGCCAGCCCCGGCTGCTCCTCCACCTTGCGCTGCGCGTCGATCATCGCCTGCAGCTGGGCGATCAGCTTGGCGCGGTCGGTGTCCGATTTCAGCGTCGCCACCAGCTTCTGCAGATCGTCGGTCGAGACGGAAGTCGGCGGTGCCGTCCCCGGCGCGGCTGGCGGAGCGGGCTGCGCCGCCGCTGCCGGAGCTGGCGCCGCCGTATCCGGCGCGCCCGGCGACGTGGTGGACGGTGCGGAAACCGACGGGTTCGCCGTTTGCTGTGCGCCCACCGGCGAAGCCAGCCCGATCGCCACAACGGCAAGCAAACCCAGCACGCGCCAGGATGACAGGACAGTGGATAACGTCATATTTTAGGAACGTACCGGCAAATGGGGCGATGCGATGGCGATGACATTCTATCACAACCCGCGCTGCAGCAAGTCGCGCGCGACGTTGGAACTGTTACGCACCAAGGGCGTATCGGTTCGACTTGTCGAATATCTGCAAACGCCGCCCGACATTGCGGAGCTGAGATCGCTGGCCCGCATGCTGGGCGGCGTGCGCGCCATCGTGCGCGACGGCGAGCCTGCCTATCGCGAAGCCGGCCTCGACCGCTCCTCCTCCGACCAGGAGCTGCTGGACGCCATCGTCCGCCATCCGATCCTGCTGCAGCGCCCGATCCTGGTGCGCGACGGCAAGGCGGCGATCGGGCGACCGCCGGAAGCGGTGCTGGCCCTGCTGTAGCGCGCCGCCATGGAAACGCGCGACGTCCTTCGCAGCGTCAGGCTGTGGTCGGGCGTGGTGCTGTTCGCCTATGTCACGACGCATCTGCTGAATCACACTTTGGGGCTGGTCTCGCTGCGCACCATGGAGCAGGGCGCGGCGCTGTTCCGCCTGCTGTGGTACGCGCCGCTCGGCACGATCGCGCTGGCCCTGGCCTTCGTGCTGCACGTGATCCTGGTGTTCTGGGGTTTCTTCCACCGCCGCAGCCTCCGGCTGACGCCGGGCGAGTGGACCCAGATCGTGCTGGGCGCGGCGATCGTGCCGCTGGGCGCGGTGCACGTGATCGGCACCCGCGTGGCCCACGAGCTGACCGGACTGCAGGACAGCTACACCTTCGTGTTCTTCGCGCTGTGGTACGACGGCTGGATCGCCGTGCTGAAGCAGTTCGGCCTGGTCATCGCCGCCTGGACCCATGGCTGCATCGGCCTGCACATGCTGTGGCGGCTGAAGCCCGGCTATCGTCGCCTGCAGCCCGTCGCCTTCGCCGTGGCATTGCTGTTGCCGGTGCTGGCGCTGATCGCCTTCTTCCAGCGCGGCGCCGAAGTCGCGCGGCTGATGCACGACCGCGACTGGGTGCAGATGCTGGTCACCAATGCCGGCGTGCCCGGCCCGGAACAGGCGGCGCCGCTGTTCGTGCTCGACGGCATCGTCGAATGGGGCTTCGGCGGTCTCCTGCTGGCCGTACTGGCGGCGCGCGTGCTGCGCGGCGTATGGGAGCGGCGCCATGGGCTGGTGCGACTCCACTATCCGCAGGACGCCGTGGCCAGCGGACCGGCCGGCCCGTCGATCCTGGAGTTCAGCCGCCTGGCCGGCGTGCCCCACGCCTCGGTGTGCGGCGGACGCGGACGCTGCTCGACCTGTCGCGTGCGCATCGGCCGCGGCCGCGAGCATCTACCGCCGCCCAGCGCCGCCGAGCAGAAGGTGCTCGACCGCATCGGCCTGCCGGCCAATGTGCGGCTGGCCTGCCAGGTGCATCCGCGGCCGGGCGACTACGACGTCACGCCGCTGCTGCCGGCCGCCGCCCAGCTGCGCGACAGCTTCGTGCGCGGCGCCCATCACCACGGCCAGGAGCGGGAAATCGCGGTGCTGTTCTGCGACATTCGCGGCTTCACCTCGATGGCCGAGCATCGCCTGCCCTACGACACGGTATTCGTGCTCAACCGCTATTTCCGCGCCATGGGCGAGGCGATCGAGCGCGCCGGCGGCCATGTCGACAAGTTCATCGGCGACGGGGTGATGGCGCTGTTCGGGCTGGAGGAGGACAAGGCCAGTGCCGCGCGCCAGGCGATCGACGCGGCGCGGCGCATGGCGGTGGCGCTCGACCAGCTCAACGAAAGCCTGACCAGCGACCTCGACGTGCCGCTGCGCATCGGCATCGGCGTGCATATCGGCTTGGCGATCGTCGGCGAGCTGGGCTACGGCAGCAGCCGCGCCCTGACCGCGATCGGCGACACGGTCAACACCGCCAGCCGGCTGGAGGCGCTGACCAAGGACTACCAGTGCGAGGTCATCGTCTCCGACGATCTGGTGGCGGCGGCCGGGATGGACCTGCACGACTGGCCCTCGCACGACATCGCGGTGCGCGGCCGCACCGGCGCGCTCACGGTCCGGGCCATCGACGACGGCGCTTTCCTGCCCGCGCCGCCGCCGCTGCCGGCCCGACCAGCCGGCCGCACCGGCATGCGCCGGCCGGCCACGAAGAGTTGACCGGGGCTGCAGGAATAGCCGGCGGCATTTGCGTGTTCATGGCGCATCGATCCACCAGGGAGGATGCCATGCGCCATCGCCTCGACCTTCTGGCCGCCGCCGGAATTGCCGCCGTCCTCGCCGGCAGCGCGGTCGGACCAGGCATGCCGAGCGCGCTCGCCATGCCCTCCAGCATCGACGAGCCGCCGCCGGCGGCCGCCCGCAACGGCGATTTCGACGCCGCCAAGGCCGCCATCGCCAAGCAGGACTGGAGCACGGCCATCGCGCTGCTCAAGCGCGTCACCGCCAAGGAGTCGAAGAACCCCGAGGCCTTCAACCTGCTGGGCTACGCCACGCGCAAATCGGGCGATCCACAGGGCTCGCTGCAATACTACCAGACCGCCCTGCAGCTCGATCCCAAGCAGCTGGGCGCCAACGAGTATATCGGCGAGGCCTATCTGCAGCTGGGCGACGTCGCCAAGGCCGAGGAACATCTCAAGCGGCTCGACGAGCTGTGCACCTTCGGCTGCAAGGAATACACCGAACTGAAGAACGCCATCGCCGCCTACAAGGCCGGCAAGAAGTCCAGCTAGGACGAATCCGGCCGCCGATACGCGGCGCGAATTTACCTGCGCCCGACGGCGGGGCTATACTGGCCATCGCGCCCGGCGCATCCCAGGAGGGGTTCATGTTCAAGGCATCGTCGAAATTTGTCGCGGCAGCGACGCTGGCGCTTGCGCTGGCGACGGTTGCCCTGCCGGCCGGACCGGTCCTGGCCATGGGCAGTTCCTCCCCGCCGCCGGGAGATGCCGCGGCGCCCAAGGCCAATCCCGATTTCGCCGCCGCCAAATCGGCCATCGAGAAGCAGGACTGGCCGTCGGCGATCGCGCTGCTGACCAAGGTCACGCAAGCCGAGCCGAAGAACCCGGAGGCGTACAACCTGCTGGGCTATTCGGTGCGCAAATCCGGCGATCCCAAGGCCTCGCTGCAATATTACCAGTATGCGCTGCAGCTCGATCCCAAGCAGCTGGGCGCCAACGAGTATATCGGCGAGGCCTATCTGCAATTGGGCGACGTCGCCAAGGCCGAGGAACACCTGAAGCGGCTCGACGAGCTGTGCACCTTCGGCTGCAAGGAATACGACACGCTGAAGAACGCCATCGCCGCCTACAAGGCCGGCAAGAAATCGAGCTGAGCCGCAGCGCCATTCGCGCCGCAAGGCCAGGATGGTGCGTTGCGCCGAGGATCCGTCCAGAGAGCATTGTTTCTGTTTTGTTCCGCTCCAAGGTCACCGGCGCGGTACTCGCGATCATTTTGAAATCGCCGCGGAAAACGCGCGGGTTTGCACGCCGACAAACGCCCCCGTAGCGCGCCCCATGGCGCGGCCAGTAGTGCGCCCGGTAGCCTGGCCATGGCCGGATGGTGGAGCCCGTCACCGGATCGTAGGAAAGATCGATCCGCGACGGCGGCTATCGCTTCGAGCCGGCCGGCAATGCGGAAGGATTCGGCAACGTCGTGCGCTTCAACCGGTGCATGCGGCCCCGCGGGCGGCGGCATCGCGGCGCGGGGATTGGAACTGCTGGTGCTGGACGACGATGGGCGCATCGCCGCCGATGACCGATTCATCGATCCCACGCCATCGCAAACGGATGCCTGGCGGCTGAGCGCCGTCGCATTCAGCGCGGCGGCGAGCGCTCGATGAACCAGGGCGCTGCCGGCGCACCGAAGCGGAAGGCGATGCGCCAGGCCGAGTAGCCGGAGATGAACATCCGTGCGGCCGCGCCGATCTCGGTATCGCCCTCGCCCGGTCCCTCGCCGATGACCTGCGGGTACCAGCCGCCGCTGCGCACGATCTCCAGGGGCTCGCTCCAGCCCTGCGGATCGTCGAGCCGGCGATTGAACGACAGGTAGACGCCGTCGGGCCGGTAGTCGCCGTGTCCGTCGCGGGTGCGGTTGAGCAGCATCGCAAAACCGCCGAGCCCGCGATTGTAATGCAGCGCCGGCCCCCAGAAGGCGTCGGGATCGGCGTGGCGCCAGCCGCGCCGCACGCCCCAGATCGGTTGCGGCAGCCGCCCCGTCGCCGGCTGCCAGCCCTGGGCGGTCCACAGCTCCAGCGCCTGGCGCGGGCTGCGCCAGGCGGCGAAGGGATAGCGGGCGACGGCGATGCCCTGGGCCCGCTCGTCGGCGATGTAGCTGGAGAAATGGACGTAGAGAAAGCGTCGCTCGCGATCGGGCACGACGCAGAAATCGCCGAAGCCGCCGACCATGAAACCGTTGCGATAGCCGCAATCGATCTGCTCGGCGGTCGGCCGCAGCAGGTCGCCGAGGAAGCGCCAGCTCGCACCGTCGTCGTCCGACGCCAGCGCGCCGATATGCTGGGCAAAGCTGCGCCTGTCGCATGGCGCCAACGTCTCGCCATGATACCAGCCCAGCAACTGGCCCTCGCCCAGCCGGCAGACCGATTCGATCCATTTTCCCGAAGCCGGATCGGGGTCGTCGATCAGCCGCACCTTGCGTGCGCCCTGCCAGTCGAATCCCGCCGGGCCGCCCAGGCGACGAAAGCTGTGGCCGATCGGCTCGTAATAGGAAATGAACGCCAAGGTGCGGTCCGGCTCGCGCAGCACCGGGCTGTTGGCATCGGTACGCGGCAGATCGGGACCATAGAGCCGCAAGGGCGGCGCCGGCGTGATGTCTGCGGCAACTTGTTGCGCCATCGGATCTCCAATCCGCCTGCCCTGGCCCATGGTATCATGGCGCTCTGGCTTGCGCGGGAGCGACGCATGGGCGCGGACGAGCCCAAGGACTTCGTCTGGGGCGTTTCGACCTCCAGTTATCAGATCGAAGGCGCGGTGCGCGACGAGGGTCGCGGCCCCAGCATCTGGGATACGCGCTGCCACATGCAGGGCAAGATCGCCAACGGCGATACAGGCGACGTGGCCTGCGACCACTACCATCGCTATGGCGAAGACATCGGCCTGATGCGCCAGCTCGGCATCGGCGCCTATCGCTTCTCGGTTGCCTGGCCACGCGTGCTGCCGGGCGGCCGCGGCGCGGTCAACGAGCCGGGGCTGGCGTTCTACGACCGGCTGGTCGATGCGCTGCTCGAGGCCGGCATCGAGCCCTGGCTGTGCCTCTATCATTGGGACCTGCCGCAGGCGCTCGACGATCTGGGCGGCTGGACCGATCGGGACTGCGCTTTCTGGTACGCCGACTACGCGGCCTTGGTGGCGCGACGGCTGGGCGACCGGGTCAAGCGCTTCGCCACCTTCAACGAATTCTCCGTCTTCACCTTGTTCGGCTACGCCATCGACTGGGGCGCGCCCGGCATCACCGATCGCGCCGCGCATCTCAAGGCGATCCACCACGTCAACCTGGCGCATGGGCTGGGCGTGGACGTGCTGCGCGAGCTGGTGCCCGGCGCCTCGATCGGCGCCATCCACAATCGCCAGAAGGTCGAGCCCGCCTCGCCCGCCGAAGCCGACCGCGCCGCCGCCCGGCTGCTCGACGCGCATTGGAACCTGGCCTTTCCCGAGCCCCAGCTCAAAGGCGCCTATCCCGCGCTGCTGGCCGACGCCATCGAGCCCTATATGCAGGCCGGCGACCTGGCCCGGATCAACCGCCGCCTCGACTGGTTCGGCCTCAACCATTACGGCCCGATCTTCGCCCGCGCCGATGCCGGCTGGATCTGGGGCTATGCCTGGGCCGACGCACCGCAAAGCGCGCCGCACACCGATATCGGCTGGGCCATCTTCCCCGACGCCTTCGCCGAGGAATTGCTGGACCTGACGCGGCGCTATGGCCTGCCGATCTACGTCACCGAGAACGGCAGCGGCGGGCAGGACAAACCGGATGCCAGCGGCGCGGTGCCCGATCCCAGCCGCGTCGCCTATCTCAAGGCCTATGTCGGCGCCATGCAGCGCGCCATCGCCCAAGGCGCCGACGTGCGCGGCTATTTCGTCTGGTCGCTGCTCGACAATTTCGAATGGGGTTCCGGCTACGCCAATCGCTTCGGCCTGGTGCATGTCGATTTCGCCACGCAGAAGCGCACGCCCAAGACTTCCTTCGCCTGGTATCGCGACCTGATCGCCGGCCGGCCGACGCTGTAAGCCTCAGCGCGGCGCCAGCGGCGTGTCGCGCAGCACGATCGCGCCGTCCCGAAGCTCGAACGCGATGCGGCGGGTGAAGCCGTCGGTGGCGCCGGCGCGACGCCTCACCGACAGCACCACCGCATCGGGAAAAGCGCGCTCGATGATTTCCATCATGGCGTCTTCCTGCGCCGGCTCCAGCGCATCGAAGGCGTTGTCGAGGAAGATCGCCGCCGGTCGGTGCAACAGCAGCCGCGCCACTGCCATGCGCTGCTGGTCCTCGTGCGAGAGCGCATGCTCCCAGGCTGCCGTTTCATGCAGCCGCGGCGTCAGGTCTTCCAGGCCCACACGCTGCAGGGCGGCGGCGATCGCGCCATCGCCGCAGGCATCGGGCAAGGTCGGGTAGCACACCGCATCGCGCAGCTTCCCGGCCGGCAGGTAAGAGCTTTGCGGTACGAAGAACGCGCCGCCCAGCCTGGGAAGCACGATGCAGCCTTCGGCCCAGGGCCACAGCCCGGCAATGGCCGCGAACAGGCGGCCGGTCACTTCCGAGGGACCGGTCACCACCAGTCTTTCGCCGGGCGCGACGCTGAGGTTCAGATGCTGCACCAGGACCCGTCCATCGGGCTCGCGCAACGACACATCCTGCAAGGCCAAGCCCGCCGCATCGCGCGCCACCACCGGTCCCGGCGGCGCCTTGCCGACCGAGGGCTGCAGCGCCCGCTCCAGGTCGCGCACGCGCTCGACCGAGGCGCGCCAGTCGGCGGCGTGGGCCAGGTTGTCGACCGGCCAGGACAGCGCCGCCGCCATCTGCTGGAACGCCTGGGCCGACTGCATCAATGTGCCCAGGGTGATGGTGCCGGCGATATAGCGCGGCGCCGCCACCAGCACCGGGAACACCACCGACAGCAGCGACCAGCCCGATGTGTAGGCGAAGATGCTGCTGAGCGCCCGGGTCTGGCGCTGCCAGGCAGCGATGGCGCCGTCGAACAGGCCGGAAAAGCGGCGGCGTTCGTCCGCCTCGCCGCCCAGCAGAGCGATGCCCAGCGCGTTCTGGCGCGCCCGCGCCAGGCCGAAGCGAAAATCCTGCTCCGCGCCCTGACGCCGGTTGGCGGCCGGCGACAGCGAGCGTCCGACCAGCAGCGCCGCCCAGATGCCGACCAGCGCATAGGCCAGCGCGATCCACACCAGATGGCCCGGCAGCTCCAGATTCATGCCGCCAAACTGCAGCGACACCACGCCCGACAGGGTCCATAGGATTTCGACGAAACTGATCAGCAGCAGGTTGGAATAGATCGCCGAATTGGCCAGCTCGACGGCGAATTCGGTGGCGTTGCGGATGTCCTCGGCGATGCGTCCGTCGGGATTGTCGGGATCGCCCGCCGCCTGGCCCAGGCGATAGTGCCGGCCATCGACCATCCACTCCTCGACCACCCGGCGGGTCAGCCACTCGCGCCAGTCGATCTGCAAGCGCCGCTTGACGTTCAGATGCGCCACATTGACCAGCATCTGCGCCAGCACGATGGCGGCGAACAGACCGATCAGGCGATAGAACAGATCGAGCTGGCCCGCGCCGATGGCGTCGAAGAAGCGTTGGTTCCAGAAGTTCAGCGCCACCGCCAGGGCGACCTGCGCCACGGTCAGCGCGATCATGCCGCCCGACAGCGCCCAGGCGGTGAAGCGTCGCGGCGAGCGCCAGTACGGACCGGCCAGGCGCCAGAAGTCGCGCAGCAACGGCAGCCAGCTGGCCGGCCCGGAGGACGGCGCCGGTGCGATGGCTGGGGGCGTGCGCTTCACGTGCTTGTCGTTCACGGTTGTGCCCGCCAAGCATACAGCGATTGCCCCGGCCGGGCATCAACTTGCCCATTCATGCGTTGAATGCGATCAATGAGGGCGAAGGCGACACGATGATACTGGTTGGCGATATCGGCGGCACGAACACGCGCCTGGCTTTATACGAGCAAAGCGCGGCCGGGCTGGCATTGCGCCAGCGCAAGGATTTCCTCAACGACGATCACCCCCGGCTCGAGGCGATGCTCGACGTTTTCCTGGCTGCGCAGCCCCGGCCGCTGCGCGCCTGCTTCGGCGTCGCCGGATTGGTGGTCGACGGCGCCTGCCGCCTCACCAATCGCGACTGGCTGATCGAAGAGGCGGCGTTGGCGCAACGGCTGGGCGTCGCGGTGCGCCTGGTCAACGATGTGGCGGCGATCGCCTCCGGCGTGGTGCATCTGCCCGACCACGGCTTCGTCGAATTGCAGCGCGGCACGCGGCCATGGGCCTGCGGCAATATCGCGGTGGTGGCTCCCGGCACCGGGCTGGGCGAAGCCTGCGCCTTCTGGGACGGCGCCCGCCATCGCCCGTTCGCCAGCGAGGCCGGCCATGCCGACTTCGCGCCGGTCGATGCCGTCGAACTCGAACTGGCCGCCTTCCTGCACGACCGCTACGAGGGCCATGCCAGCGTCGAGCGCGTGCTGAGCGGGCCGGGCCTGGCGGTGATCGCCGATTTCCTGGTGGCTTCGGGTCGCTTCGCGCCCTCGCCGACAGTGGTCGCGCTCGAAATGGCGCATCGCCCGGCGGAGCTGGTGCGGCTGGCGCTGGAAGGCCAGCAACCGCTGGCGCTGGCCACGCTGGAGATATTCCTCAGCGTGCTGGCGCGCGAAGCGGGCAATGCGGCGCTGCGCTATTTGGCGCTGGGCGGCGTGGTGCTGGGCGGCGGCATTCCGCCCCGACTGCTGGACCTGCTGCGCCGGCCCCGCTTTATCGCGACAGTGACGGACAAAGGCCGCTTCGGCGCCCTGCTGCGTTCGCTGCCGGTGCGGGTGGCGGTCGACGGCGATGCCTCGCTGCTGGGCGCTGCCGCCATCGCCAGCAATCTCGCCGGCCGCTAGCGGCAATCAGTTCTCGACCAGCGCCCGCGTGGCTTGCGCCAGCCGGCGCGACAGTTCCGGCGACATCAGCCGGGCCAGCTTGGTCTGGGCGGCCTGCCAAAAACTAGCGCAGCGCCTTGGTCCCCGCGCCACCATCGTCACGGTGATGTGCCATGGCGGCATGAAATATCTGCGCAGCCTGGGTGCGGCGATGGCCGCGGCAGGGCAGGCGGTCTAACGCGCCGCCAGCATCTCCCGGATGCGCGCGATCAGCGTCTCCATCGGGAACGGCTTGGTGATCAGCTCCATGTCCCGCTGCAGGAAGCCCTCCGCGGCGGCGGCGGTGGCGGCGTAGCCGGTCATCAGCAGCACGCGCAGGCCGGGTCGCAGGCTCTGCGCGGCATCCGCCAACTGGCGGCCGTTCAGTCCGGGCAGGCCGATGTCGCTCACCAGCAGGTCGATGCGGCGCGGCGATTGCAGGATCTGCAGGGCGGTCGAGCTGTCGGGCGCCTGCAGCACGGCGTAGCCGTTCTCCTGCAGCACCTCGACGATCAGCCCCCGCACCACCGCCTCGTCCTCCACCACCAGCACCATCTCGCCGCTGGCGCCGGCAGGCTCCACCGCGCCAGCAGCCGGCGCCTCGCTGTCCATTTCGCCGCGGAAGCGCGGCAGATAGATGCTGACAGCGGTTCCCTGGCCGGGCTCGCTGTCGATGCGGGCATGGCCTTCCGACTGGCGGGTGAAGCCGTAGATCATCGACAGGCCAAGCCCGGTGCCCTGCCCCATCGGCTTGGTGGTGAAGAAAGGATCGAAGGCGCGCGCCTTGACCTCGGGCGACATGCCCAGGCCCGTGTCGCGAACCGTCAGGCAGACATACTCGCCCGCCGTCATCTCATGGGCCGCGGCCCGCCCCGAATCGACCGCCATATTGACGGTGTCGATCCTCAGCGTGCCGCCATCGGGCATGGCGTCGCGCGCGTTGATGGCCAGGTTAAGCACCGCGCTTTCGAGCTGGTTGGGATCGCAGCGCGTGAGCCACAGATCGCGTGCGCTGTGGATTTCGATGTAGATGCGCTCGCCCATGGTCCGGCGCAGCATGTCCTCCATCGAGGCCAGCAGCTGGTTGGCGTCGACCGGGCGCGGATCGAGCGGCTGGCGCCGCGAGAAGGCCAGAAGGCGATGGGTCAGCGCCGCGGCGCGGTTGGCCGAGTTGATGGCGCCGTCGACGAAGCGGCCGATCGGCTCGGCACCCTCGGGCGGGAGCCGGCGCCGGGCTATGCCCAGCGAGCCGATGATGCCCTGCAGCAGGTTGTTGAAGTCGTGGGCGATGCCGCCGGTCAGCTGGCCCAGCGCATCCATCTTCTGCGACTGGCGCAGCGCCTCCTCGGCGCGCTGCAGGTTCTCGGCCACCTTGCGATCCTCGGTGATGTCGCGAGCCGAGGAATACAGCAGGCCGCCATCGGTCGATGCGTTCCACGACAGCCAGCGATAGGAGCCGTCCTTGTGGCGAAGCCGGTTCTCGAAGCGCAGGGTGCGGCCGGTGGCAACCAGCCGGCCCAGCTCCGAGCGATTGAGTTCGCGCTCCTCGGGGTGCTCGAGCCACAAGGTGGTATGGCCGACCAGTTCGGCCGCGCCCCATCCCAGCAGCCGGGTCCAGGCCGGATTGACGCTGCGCAGCACCCCCGCGCCGTCGGATACCGCAAGCAGATCCTGCGACACGTTCCACACCCGGTCGCGCTCGCGCGTGCGTTCGGCGACACGTTCCTCGAGCATGGTGTTGAGACGCTGCAGTTCGGCGGTCGCCACCTTGCGGTCGTGGATGTCGGTGTTGGTACCGATCCAGCGCAGGATATTGCCGGCGCCATCGCGCATCGGCACGGCGCGTGCCAGGAACCAGCGATACTCTCCTCGCTTGGCGTCCAGCAGGCGGAACTCGACTTCATACACCTCGCCGGTGGCGACGGCATGGGACCATGCCGCTACGGTCGCGGGCAGATCGGCCGGATGCACGACGTTCTGCCATTTGACGCCGTCCAGCGTGCCGGGAGCGAAGCCGGTGTAGTCGTAGACCCGGGCGTTGAACCAGTTGAGCTCGCCGTCGGGTCGCGCCGCCCAGGCATGATGGGGCAGCGCCTCCGCCAAGGTGCGGAATTCGGCCTCGCTCTCGCGCATGGCCTTTTCCGCCCGGATCCGTTCGCTGGTCTCGACCACGATCGCCAGCACGCCGGCGGGCTGGCCGCTTTCGTCGCGGATCGGGCTGTAGTCGAGGTTCATCCAGACGTCTTCGGGACCGCCATGGCGATAGAGCACAAGTTGCTGGTCGCGGAACGAAAGGGTCCCGCCGGCCAGCCCCACTTCCATGACATGGCGGTTGAATTCGGCGACCTCGGGCCAGCCCTCCAGCACCTTCGATCCCAGCAGCCGGGGATGCCGCCCGCCGGCGAACACCGAGTAGGCGTCGTTGTAGATCATCACGCCGTCGGTGCCCCACAGCATGACGATGGGCACAGGCGAGGCCAGCAGGATATCGACCGCGGTTTTCAGGCTCTGCGGCCAGGCCGTGGGGCACCCCAGGCCGGCTTTGGACCAGTCAAAGGCGCGAATCAGCGCCCCGGTCTCGCCACCCCCGATCGGCCAGACGCCCGTCCGGTCCGTGGTTTTGACAATTTCGCCGTCCGACACAGCCCGCTCACGCCCCATGAAGACACCACTCTCCGGCCGAGAATGGCTCTTTTCCTCAACGCTCGGATCGAAGGGTGGTTCAATACCGTCGCCGCGGATTTCGCGCTAAGCCATCTTGCGGCGCAGCGCCTGGCGCGTGCCAGCGTCATCGAGCAGTCGCCGCAAGCTGGGTCATTCCAGAGGGGACGGCGCCGGGCATTTGGCGACATGGCGCAGCGTGTTGCTCAGCATCGTGCGTTCGCCGATCTGCCGATCGATCCGATCGCCTTGTCGTGCATTGCCGCACGCGGCAGCTCGCGCCAGCGGGTCTTTCCGAACATCGCGGCCAGATCCTGCAGCGAGAAGCCGGCCGCCTTTCCCATCGCGTCGGCTTGATCTGCAGCAGCACCTCGGGCGCAGACTGCCGCCGCAATCCATGCCGCGCCGCCGACGAAATCAGGTCGATCTCCTCGTAATAGCGCAGCGTCGAGGGGTCCATCCCCGTTTTCACCGAAACTTTCCGATATCTAGGAATATCGGCCTTGACCTCAAGTTGACTTGAGGTTGCAGCCTGCCTGGCAACGACATTCCGAACAAAGGGCAAGACAACGCAGCTCACGCAACGGCCGGCACCGGCGACGGCAAATCGGCGCATCCCGCCGTCCGCCCTGTCGATGCTGCTGGCGTCGCTCGGCACCAGCGTCGCCACTATCGTCTTCCGGCGCTGGCGGATGCCAGCGACAGGCAGAGGGGCCAAGTTTCCGGACTGCTCAGCCTGTCGCGCAGGCCTGATCGCCGGCGCCTGGGCGATGGGCGCGCTGTTCGCCATTGGTGTCGGTACCGGCGATTTCGGCCGCGCGGCGGCGCGGGAGCTGGCCGCCGGCGTCCGGCTTGCCTTCCTGGTGAGGACCGCAATGATGGTGGCTGCGATCGGCCGGCTTGCGGCCGGTCGCTGGCGGGCGCCTTTCGGCGCGATGGTTTGGCGGCGGCACAGGGGCGCGATTGAGAACACACCGCAGCACCGCGCTGGCCAAGCGATGCGACGTCAGGCTCGGGTTTTGGGATACCGATGAGGAGGCAGCAGACCCGGCTCGCTATCGACCGACCGGGAGGGGAATGGCGCGCCCCACCGGGTGAAGATGACAACTACGTTTACTCCATAGCCCTATAAATCAGGGTTCGAGAACTGACCGGAAACCAATGGTATTACAATGGGTTCCGGTCTATTCGTTTTCACCATGTGTTTCTGCGGACCCGGCCCTACAGCGCCGGGACATTGTCACTGGCGGCTCTTCACAGCGCAATGAATAGCGCGTTCGCTTCGGGCCGGCAGTTTATTCAGGCATCCATGATTTTGCGGCACCCAGCGGTTTTCAGCGGAACTTATGTGGCTAACGGCGGCAATTCGGATGTTGGGCGCTAAGTCACTCGGCGGCGTCCAACTCGTCATCCAACGAGACGACTTCAATCGCCGGACCTTTAAACTCCGGCAATTTAGATCTCGTAGGAACCATCCATGACTGCACTTTTCCTGCGGCCTCGTCGGCTTCGAATTGCTTGGCGACTTCGGCAAGCGGGTGACGGAAGAAATGCTGGTTGAGAGCGTCGGCAAGGGCCTTCTCTTTGCCCGCCCTCGCCAGCGCCAGAACCGCATCGCCGTCCTTCCAGTCGATCTTCGCCTTTACGCGGCGGACCTGTTCCTCTTTCAGTTTCGCCAGCGCATCAGGTGCGATGCTGCCACTCGTCCAGATTTCGAAGCGCTGCTCTGCCTCGCGTAAATACCCGTGCTGAGCGTAATGAGCGCGGAATGTGGGAATCTTCGCGAGCCATTCCTCCACCTCTGCCAGACTCAACACACCGCCCGGCTCTTTACCTTTGCATTCAATGGCCGTGACGACTGCGTTCTGGTTGGTGATCGTCTGAACGTCGATATCCGCTGTCTTCCCGGTGCTCGGGTCTTTGGCGGTGACGCCCATATCCATCGTCATGGCTGTGCGCCTTGCAAGATAGCCCGCCACCATCTCAAACAGGATGCCCCGAAGGTTCTTGTTGCGTCCTTCGATATCAAACAGGTTGTTCAACAGCATGGTGAGGCGTTCGGGGCTCGATGATGCATATTTCGCGGCATTCTTGAGCACTTCGCAGAGCGAGGCGATTGCCTCCCCGACACGCCTCCCGAACAGGTCTTTGGGGGTTGCCAGCATAACACCCGCCGCATGTCCTGCGGTCATTGCTTCACCCGTGAAGCCTTCCGCGACGATGATCGACAGAATGCCGATATCCTTGAAGCTGGCTTTGAGAACGCGAGCTTTGCGGATGAAGAACTGAATCTCATGGACGGTCAAAATGCCTTCGGCGAAAACGTCCGCCACAACGAAACCCGGTTTGCTTGCCGATCCCTGCAACGGTAGGAGATAGCTCGGCCCGGCAAGATCGAATGCGAAAGGCCCGATCGGCTTCAAATCTTCGTCGCCCCGGATGCGGATAGCGTTGTAGCTCGCGAGGCCAATTTTTCGGCACCATTCGCGCAGGCCATCCAGCAAGACACGTTCCGTAATGTCCCGCGCCCGCATGGCAGCGGGTGTGCCCATGGCCAAGCTCGGAGCCGTGTGGAAACAGCGGCCATATTCCGGGTCGTGGAATTCCTTGAGGAAGTCGGACTTTATGAGACGGCTGGCGACCGTATCAGCCGGGACTTGCCCGGTCTTGGGCCTGACCGTCGCACCGCTTACAACCGCGAATTGCTCGGCAGGAATCATGCCCCCCCGCGCGATCACGCCGTCGATAGCCGCCGCCGTAATCGAATTGGTTTCGCGGAGATCGCGCTGGAAATTTTGCCAGAACCGTTCGCCGTTACGATCCTTCTCCAGATAAAGGAACGCCTCGCGCTTAGGCAGGAGCGGAACAGGAAAGCTGCGGATCGGCGGCTTGGCTCGCGATACGCGCTGACGCGCTGCCTCTGCGGATAAACCAGATGCGACAAGTGCCTCAACGATCCGTGAGGAACGTGAGGGACCATGTTCGGAAAGGTACTGCGCAACGCTGGTCATAGGGCATGTCACACTACTTAATTTATTAATACAACTACCTACATGCCCCTCGTTTTCAACGCGGTATCCAGAGTTGTTTTAAATCAATGTCTTAGATGGCTGTTTCCGGGCCCGATTTTTTGGCCTCTGTCACAATGGTTTTTGGAGTCATGCTTTTGGCCTGCTTTCGCACCCGAAAATAAGTGCTGGGCACTGCCATATTCCGTAAAGCGTTACTTTACAGGCAACGTTACGTCCGATACGCTGCATCCGACTCAATGAACATTCAACGGGCAACGCGCGATGACCGACGAGGATGACCTTCGGCTGAAGACGCCCGCCCATCCGGGTGGCTTCGTGAAGCAAGAGGTCTTGAAACCGCTCGGCCTGTCGGTGACAGAGGCGGCGGATGCGCTAGGCGTCACGCGACCGGCACTGTCGGCGCTCCTGAACGAGCGCGCGCACCTGTCGCCGGACATGGCGATCCGAATTGAAAAAGCCTTCGGCGTCTCGATGGAGACGCTGATGCGCATGCAAAACAGCTACGACATCGCCCAGGCCCGCAAGCGGGAAGCGGAGATCAAGGTCGAGCGATACACTGGAATGACGATGAAGGGGCGGGCATGACGGAGCTGAGTTTCAAGGGCAAAGAGTTTGTTTATAACCACCATCTGGCGGTGCCCTTCCGTCCGCTCGTGCCCGATGAAAGAAAGGGCATCGGTCCTGTCGCGCTTGACGGCAACCTCGTCATCCACGGCGACAACCTGCACGCGCTGAAAGCGCTCCTGCCGCTCTACGCGGGCAAGGTGGACTGCATCTTTATCGATCCGCCGTACAACACCGGCAACGAGGGATGGTGCTACGACGATAACGTCAATGCGCCAATGATCCGGGAGTGGCTGGAGTCCAATCCGGTCGGTGTTGAGGACGGCCTACGTCATGACAAATGGTGTGCCATGATGTGGCCGCGCCTTCGGATGCTCCATGAGCTGCTGGCGGACCATGGCGTCATCTTTATAACCATCGATGATAACGAGGCGCACCGCCTCACAAATATTTGCTGCGAAATATTCGGTGAGGAAAATCATGTCGCCACCTTTATCTGGCGGAAAGTTGATAGCCCGAACGATAACAAGGTAGCTATCACACCCGACCATGATTACGTCCTCTGCTTTGCGCGCGATATTGGCTCTGCAAAGTTCAAGAGGATGATCGCCCCGTCCATCCTGAAAGCTTATCCGAACCGAGACGAGAACGGACGCCCTTTTAGAGATCGCCTTCTGAAGAAGAACGGACGGGCGAGTCTCCGCCGTGATCGGCCGACCATGTTCTTCCCGCTTGAAGACCCCGATGGAAATGAGGTTTTCCCCATACATGATAACGGGGAAGAAGCGCGATGGTCGATGGGGAAGAAGGGCATCAAGAAACACAAAGATGCCGGTACATTGATCTGGAAGAGGATCGAAAAGCTCGGACGTGAAGTGTGGGAGCCTTACACCCGCGAGTTTGCGCCCGAGGACGATCCCACGCGGCCGTTTCCAACGATTTGGAGCGACGTGGATACGATGCGGCAGGCCAAGGCCATGCTCAGGAACATATTTGGCACGTCTGATTTGTTCGACACGCCGAAAACCGTGAAGCTTCTGGACAGGATCATCGACATTGCTGCCGATGATGACGCAATTATCCTAGATTCCTTTGCGGGTTCTGCAACAACGGCTCACGCCGTGCTCGAAGCCAACAAGCGCGACGGCGGCAATCGCCGCTTCATTCTCGTGGAAATGGAGGAATATGCCGACAGCCTGACGGCAGAGCGCGTCCGGCGTGTCATCAACGGCTATGATTTCGAGGGCACACAGCGAACAGAGATGTTGCGGGAGCGGCTGAACTGGCGCGCGCTCAGCAATGCCGGAGAGCTGGCGCACAAGGTCGAAGGCATCGAGAACCTGCACGGCCACGATTACGACCGCATCAAGAAGGAAGTGAAAGACGGCGAGCTGATCGTCACCGGCGAAAAGACGG
The DNA here is from genome assembly GCA_964458605.1 of uncultured Hyphomicrobiales bacterium. GTDB lineage: Bacteria > Pseudomonadota > Alphaproteobacteria > Reyranellales > JAQSWP01 > JBBSNV01. The sequence continues at coordinate 84,239 of CAYWLS010000018.1, forward strand.
TGGCGGAACGTGCAGAAGGTCTTGGCGGCACCTTCACCTATTGCACCCTCGGCGATCCCGTCGAGCTGGACAAGGTGCTGAGCGGTGAAACCCTGCCGCCCTATGCCGGCCTCGGCGCGGCGCTGTTCCACATGGCGACCAATCACGCGCTCGATCCCGCCGCCGTGCGCGAGGATGATTTCTATCTCGGTGCCATGGAAGGCCAGCATGTCTGGCTGATCTACAAGCCCGATCTCGACTGGTTGAAGTCGCCGGAAGCGGCGTTGACGCTGGCGCGCGCCAAGGCATTCGCCGCGTCCGATCCGGACAAGCGCCACCTTGTCTTCGCCCCGGCGCGCTTCGTGAGCCAGAAGATGCTGGCGGAACAGAACATCCCCGTGGAGTTCGTGCCGCTGCCCTTCGCGCTCTATCGGATAGATCGGAGCTGACGCCGTGTTTCGCCAACTCGATTATCAGGACCGCGTCATCAAGACGCTCGATGACTATCTCGACCTTTTGAAGGAAAAGAAGGCGCGCGCCGACAAGGTGGCGGCGCTCGCCGCGCAAGACCCGGACCTTGGCCTTGCCATTCCGGATTTCGCGAAAGAGGCTTGGGAAGCGATGAAGACGGCAGGCAAGCTGCCTGCTTCCCGCGCCGCGATACCGTTCTCGCCGCGCATAGACGGCTGCGAGCGGCCCGTACCTAACGCCGTGCTGAAAGTGCCGACCGGCGGCGGCAAGACATGGCTTGCCGTCTCCGCCGTCTCGCGGGTGATGGGCCGCTATCTCGACCGCAACACCGGTTTCGTCCTGTGGATCGTGCCGAACGAGGCGATTTATACGCAGACGCTCAAGCACCTGAAGGATCGCCAGCACCCCTACCGTCAGGCGCTAGACCGCGCGGCGGCGGGGCGCGTGAAGATTATGGAGAAAACCGACCGGCTCGATGCGCGGGACGTGGAAACCAATCTCTGCGTCATGCTGCTGATGCTGCAATCCGCGAACCGCGAGACGCAGGATTCCCTGAAAATGTTTCAGGACCGGGGCGACGTGCACGGCTTCTTCCCGCCCGAAGGCGAACAACAGGCGCATCAGGCCGCCATCGACCGCACGCCGAACCTCTCTGCCTATACGGGCATGTTCCCGATGGTGAAGGATTCCCTCGGGAACGCCCTTCGAATCATTCGGCCCGTGGTCGTGATGGACGAAGGCCACCGCGCCATTTCCGATCTCGCCTTCGGCACGCTCTACGGATTCAACCCGTGTTTCGTGCTGGAGCTGACGGCCACGCCGCAGGATGTGCAGCCGCGCGGCGGCCGCAATCCGCGAGAAGGCCGCTATGCCAATGTGCTGGTGGAAGTGACGGGGCGCGAGCTGGACCGCGAGGGCATGATAAAGATGCCGCTCAACCTCGATCCCCGGCAGGGCAATGACTGGAAGGCGACGCTGAACGCAGCGCTTGCCAAGCTCAACGCGCTCGATGCCGAAGCCCGGCAACTGCGGGCCGATACGGGCCGCTATATTCGCCCGATCATGCTGATCCAGGTCGAGCGCACGGGCGCGGATCAGCGCGAAAGCGGCCATATCCACGCCGAGGACGTGAAGGAATGGCTCCTGACGGCAGGTTTCGATCAGGCGGAAATCGCGATCAAAACCGCGCAGCAGAACGATCTCAACGATCCGGAAAATCACGACCTCTTGTCGCCCACCAACCGCGTGCGGGCGATCATCACGAAACAGGCCCTGCAAGAGGGCTGGGATTGCCCCTTCGCCTATGTGCTGTGCAGCCTTGCCGCCAGCGCCAACCTCAAGGCCATGACTCAGCTTGTCGGCCGCATTCTCCGCCAGCCCGGCGCGCTCAAAACGGACGTTGAAGCGCTCGATGAGTGCCACGTCATCACGCATCACGCCGATACTGCGACGGTCGTCGGTGCCATTAAAGACGGCCTCGAACAGGACGGCCTCGGCGATCTGGTCCTGCGCGTGACGCAGGACGACAAGAGCGGGACAGGTAAGACGGCCCGCAGGATCAATCGCCGCCCGGCTTTCGCCTCCACGGAAATCTACCTGCCCAAGGTGATGGTGGTGGAAAGCGGCGACGCGCGCGAGCTGGACTACGAGACGGATGTGCTTTCCGCGCTCGACTGGCGGGGCTTCGATCCGCAGGACATCGCGGATCGGGTGCCCGAAAACGCACAGGCGGCGGAAAGCCAGCTCCAACGGATCAGGCTTGCCGAGGACGGCGACGAATTATTCGTCGGCGAGACTGTCGCCGCCAACGCGGAAATCCTCGCCTTCGATCCGGCGCATGCTGTCCGGATGATTTCCGACATCGTGCCGAATCCCTTCGTCGGCCGCGAGATTGTCGGCGCGACGGTTGCGGCCCTGCGGGCGCGGGGCTTCGATGACGCGAAGCTCGGCCTGCTCGCTAGCCTGATCGTGGAAGAGCTGCGCAAGGGCCTCGAAGCGGCGCGAAACGAGCGCGCCGAAGCCCTGTTCAAGGCCGAGGTAGCGGCGGGACACATCCAGTTCCGCTTGCGGCTCGATGGCCGCAACTGGCGAATGCCGTTCAGCATCGAAACGACAGAACCGGAGAACGCGCGCCAGCTCCTGAACCGCGCGGGCGGCCCGCTCGAAAAGAGCCTGTTCACGCCGGTCTACGAGAACGAGCTGAACAGCGACGAGCGGGATGTGGCGGTCTATCTCGACGGTGAGAAGACTCTGGCCTGGTGGCACCGCAATGTCGCGCGGACGCAATACGGCATTCAGGGGTGGAAGAAGGCCAAAATCTATCCGGATTTCATCTTCGCCGTGCAACGCGACGGCGAAGCGAAGCGGATCACGGTGCTGGAAACGAAGGGCGACCAGCTCGACAATCTCGACACCGCCTACAAGCGCGAGGCGCTGGCGTTTCTCTCGGGCCATTTTGAATGGGACGAGGCAACGCCGGTCGGCGAATTGGAACTGGTCAACAACGGCGAAGCCGTGGAAGGCACCTTAATCCTGATGAGCGAATGGAAGGTGAAACTGCCCGCGTATCTCTGACAGCGCGGTATTGGGGGGCGTATGGAATTCGATCCAGCATTATCATTCTCGGACAACCTTGCCCGTTTCCGAGCGGAAGCGGAGCGCATCGATGCTGATTGCGCCCGCATTCTATTCGACAATCTGGCGCTGCTGGCACGCGACGGTGATGCGACACGCACCCGGCAGGCCGTTCAGGAGTTCAACCGGGCGGTCCTCGCCGCGCTCGACGGCCTGCCGGAAGGGCCTGCGGCATGAGCCGGTATTTTCTCGCCTCCGCCGCCATTGAGGGATTTCGCGGCATAAATAATGACGGCGATCCTCTCGTGCTGAAGTTCAAGCACGATGCCGTCAATTCCGTCCATGCGCCGAACGGGGTCGGCAAAAGCTCGATCTTCGAAGCGCTGCACTTCGCCCTGCATGGCACGGTGCCTCGCCTGGAAGGGATGCAGGACGCCGAACAGGGTGCCAGCTACATCGTCAATAAGTTCCATCCGGCGCAACAGGCGACGGTCGCCCTTGTTTTCAAGAGCGATGACGGCACGCCCGACGTGTCGATCACCGTCACCCGGACGACGGCGGGCGGACGGGTCGTCACATCTCCTTCCGGCCATGCCGATCCGGACAGCTTCCTCACCGATCTTTGCGAAGATTTCGTGCTGGTCGATTACCCGCGCTTTGCCTCCCTCGTGGACTGCTCGGCACTGGAGCGCGGGCGCTCTTTCGCCTCGTTGGTCGGCATGAGCCGGTATTCCCAGCTACGGCAGGCGCTCGACGGGGCCAAGAACACCCGCAACATCAACGGTGATCTTGGGCTGTCCACGCTCGACACTGAAGTGACCGCCGAAAACCGCGCCTTGGGGGCCGTTGAACAGCGCATCCTCGCCGCGCATCAGGAAGTGACCAGCGCGGCCGGCGGCCAGATGGCGGATACCGCCGCGTTGAAAGCGCAGGTGACGGCGGGACTATCGGGCATTGCGCTCTTCGCGTCGTTGCTCGCCAACGCCTCGGTGATGGACCTAGATTTTGACGCCGCTGAAAAGATCGTCGATCAGGAAGAAGGCGGCGCGGCGCGAAAAACCCTCGACGGCCTCAACACCACCGTCGCGACCCTCGGCGGCTTGCAGGTCTCGGCGGCGGAACTTGCCGAGGTCGACGCGCTGGTGACGGCGGCGAAGGCGCGCGACGAGGCGATGCGCAAAGTCGGTGCCGCCAGCCTGCACGCCTTGCTGAAAGACGCGCTCGCGGTCGTAAACAGTGCGGACTGGCACGATCCGAAGGTCTGCCCCGTCTGCGAGAAGGCAGACGACGGGCCGCTTCAGGATCAACTGGAAGCGAAGATCGCGCTTTACGACGAGGCCGAACAGCTCGACGCGGAGCTGAAACGGCAGGTGCTAAGCGCGGGGTGTGTCAGCAAGCTCCGGCAGCTTGAAGAGCAAGCGCGTCTCGGCGTTGCGGATGCTGGTCGCATCGCGCCGGTCCTGACGCTGGCCGCGCGCCAGTCGTCGGTTTCGACGGCGGACCTGGAACGCGCGAAGGATGCACTTGGCGCACTCGACGCGAAGCGCGTTGACGTGCTCGCGGCAGTCAATGCCGAGATCGCGGCGCTGCAAGTCAGCTTGCCGCCGTCACTCGTCGCCGTCACCCGCACCCTCGGGCAGGCCAAGCAGTTCCGCGACGCCATGAACGAATACGAGCGGACCCTTCCGGCGCTCGCGGCGAAACGGGCCAAGCTCGCGAAGCTCAATCGCTGGAAGTCGTTCATCACGAACGTAGCCGGGCAGTTCGCAACGGCGGAAAGCGCGCTAGCCAACGCGCGCATCACCGATATACAGGCAAGTTGTCAGGAGCTTTTCGGACATCTGGTGCGCGGCGGTCCGGACGTGCGGCCGACGCTAAACCGGGCGCAGAATACCGAGCAGGTGGATTTGAAGCTCGCCGATTTCTTTGGCCTTCCGAACCAAAGCGCGCGGGCGCTCCTCTCGGAGAGCTACCGCAATGCCGTCGCCGCCTCTATCTTCATGGCGGCGGCCACCCGGCATCAAGGCGTGCCGCGCTTCATGGTGTTGGATGATGTGACGTCAAGTTTCGATGCCGGACATCAATTTAGCCTGATGGATACGATCCGGACGAAACTGCGTTTTGGTGCAGCGAACGGTCTGCCCGGCGGGCTTCAGTTCATCATTCTCAGCCATGATACGAGCCTTGAGAAGTATTTCGACCGGCTCAACGGCACGGCAGAATGGAATCACCAGAAACTGCAAGGCATGCCGCCTCGTGGACGACTGATGATCGCCGCGCAGCAGGCGGATCGCCTGAAGGCACAGGCGGAACAATACCTGAACGCGGGACAGATAGACATCGGAGAGCCGTTTGTCCGCCAGTATCTTGAATACAAGCTCGGCCAGATCATCACCCGTCTGGAGATTCCAGTGCCGCCCGATTATGCGACGCGGGGCGACAAGCGCACCTTGTCCACCTATGTGGACGCGATCACGGCGGCGGTCGCGCTCTATCAGGCGGCGGGGCGCTGCGTCCTCTCCGCCCAACAGATCACCGACCTTCAGAACCACCACATGCCTTCCATCATGGCGAACTATGTCAGCCACTATGAGACAGGCGCAGGCAATCCATTCAACGCCTATGCTTTGCTCGGCGTTCTGCAAAGTGTGGACGCGCTCGCCGATTGTTTCTGTTGGACCGATCCTGCCAACAATCAGCGGAAGTATTATCGACGACTTGATCGGCAGTAATCGCCGAAATTGCTAAATATGGCGTAGGGGGAGTGAGCGATGGCATCCGAACAGCAGTTGCTGGCATTTGATCAGCGTTTCTTGGACCGCCATGCCGGCCCAATCATTTCTGATCTTTCGGTCGCCTTGGTCGAACTTGTCGCGAATGCTTGGGATG
>CAYWLS010000019.1:0-84903 GCA_964458605.1 uncultured Hyphomicrobiales bacterium
TGGCTCACAGAATCACAAAGCCCTCGAACGCGCGAGGGCTTTGTCAGCAGTCTGAAGGGCCCTGCGGGGCCCTTTTTCTTTGACGATCAGCGCAACCACAGTAGAGCGGCCGCGCCGCCGGCGGCTATCCACAATGCGACGATCGCGGCCGCTGCCGCCAAGCTGTTTGGCCTGGCCTGTCGTTCGGCCCGATGCCGCAACTCGGCCATCAGTTCCGGCGGTATCAGCCGGATCGCCAGCCATATTCCTGCAGGGACAAGCAACAGGTCGTCGAGCAGTCCCAGCACCGGGATGAAGTCGGGGATCAGGTCGATCGGGCTGAGCGCATAGGCGGCGACCGCGGCCGCCAGTGCCTTGGCGTACCACGGCACGCGCGGATCGCGCGCCGCCAGCCAGAGGGCGACGACGTCGCGTTTGAGATGACGCGCCCAGGCGCGGAGGCTCATCGGCAATTTCCATCGCTGCCATCTCGACAGGGATTTTTTGTAGCAGAAGACCCGGCGGAGCGGCGGATTGCGTGGGATGAAAATCAGATAATTAGTCAATATTATTGACTCTATCAGTCATACTGCCGTATTGTCGTTTTATTGCTGAAAGGGAACGCACTTCGGAATTATCGATGGAGGATGGCATGCTGCAAGCAATGGATGATCGCGACGGCTGGATCTGGCTTGATGGCAGGTTGGTGGAATGGCGCATGGCCCGGCCGCATGTGCTGAGCCATGGGCTGCATTACGCCTCGGCGGTGTTCGAGGGCGAGCGCGCCTATGGCGGCCATGTCTTCCGCCTGCGCCAGCATACGCAGCGGCTGAAGCGCTCCGCCGAGTTGTTGGATTTCGAGATCCCCTTCAGTGTCGAGCAGATCGCGGCGGCCACCAGGCGGTGGTGCAAGCCAACGGCATCGCGGACGGCTACATCCGTCCGATCGCTTGGCGCGGCACCAACGGCGCGCTGGGCGTGTCGGCCGCCGGCACGTCGGTGCATCTGGCGATCGCCGCCTGGCGCTGGCCGGAATATTTCTCGGCCGATGCCAAGCTGGCCGGCATCCGCCTGACCTGGGCCGACTGGAAGCGGCCGGCGCCCGACACCGCGCCTTGGCAGAGCAAGGCGGCCGGCCTCTACATGATCTGCACCGTGGCCAAGGACCGCGCGCTCAAGGCCGGGTTCGACGATGCGCTGATGCTGGACTGGCGTGGCCACATCGCCGAGGCGACCGGCGCCAACGTGTTCCTGGCGATCGACGGCGCCCTGCACACGCCGGCCGCCGATTGCTTCCTGGACGGCGTGACGCGCCGTGCGGTGATCGAGCTGGCCGGCGCGCGCAACATCGCCGTGCACGAGCGCGCCATCGCGCCGGAGGAACTCGGCCGGGCACAGGAAATGTTCCTGACCGGCACGGCGGCGGAACTCACGCCGGTGCGCGAGCTGGGCCCGCACAAATTCGAGGTCGGCGCCCTGACGCGCCAGTTGATGGAGGATTTTGCCCGGCTGGTGCGCAGCGAGCCGGCGCGGGAAGCTTCCGGGCTGAGCCGGGCGGCCTGAGCCGGCGCCGCCGCAGTTTTAAACAGGGCAGGGCGTTTTTCGATTGGCTACACTCCGCCCCGGTTTGCGGGGTGGAGGAGCGATGAAACTGCCGGTCAAAATCCTGCTGCTGGGTTCGGGCGAGCTGGGCAAGGAATTCGCCATCTCGGCCCAACGGCTGGGCTGCCACATCGTGGCCTGCGATTCCTACGACGGCGCGCCCGCCATGCAGGTGGCCGACCAGCGCGAGGTGTTCCCCATGCTCGATGCCGCCAGGCTGTCGGCGGCCATCGACAAGCACCGGCCCGACCTGATCGTGCCCGAGGTCGAGGCGATCCGCACCGAGACCCTGCAGGACTACGAGGCCAAGGGCTTCCATGTCGTGCCCTCGGCGCGGGCGGTGTTCATGACCATGAATCGGGATCGCATCCGCGAGGTCGCTGCCACCGAGCTTGGCCTGCGCACGTCGAAATATCGCTACGCCGAGAGCCTGGAGGAGATGCGGGCGGCGGTGCGCGACATCGGATTGCCCGTGGTGATCAAGCCGGTGATGTCGAGCTCGGGCAAGGGCCAGAAGACGGTCGAGAAGCCCGAAGACGTCGATGTCGCCTGGCACTACGCCGTGGCCAATATGCGCGGCGACCGGGCCAAGGTGATCGTCGAGGAGTTCATCGCCTTCGACTACGAGATCACCCTGCTGACGGTGCGCGGCCGCGACGGCTCGTGCCATTTCTGCGCGCCGATCGGCCATCGCCAGGAGCGCGGCGACTATATGGAATCCTGGCAGCCGCAGCCGATGGACCCGGCGCGGCTTGAGGAAGCGCAAGCCATGGCGCGGGCGGTGACGGACAATCTGGGCGGCGCCGGCATTTTCGGCGTCGAGTTCTTCATCACCAGGAGCGAGACGGTGTTTTCCGAGCTGTCGCCGCGGCCGCACGATACCGGGATGGTGACGATGATCGGCCAGAACCTGACCCAGTTCGACCTGCATTGCCGCGCCATCCTCGGCCTGCCGATCCCCAGGATCGAGCAGTTCGGTCCGGCCGCCTCGGCGGTGATCCTGGCCGACCGCAACGCCGATCAATTCGACTACGCGATCGACACGGCGGTGCTCAAGGAGCCGCTGACCGATTTGCGCATCTTCGGCAAGCCCACCACACGGCCCTATCGGCGCATGGGCGTGGGCCTGGCGCGGGCGGAAAGCACCGATGCCGCCCGCAAGCTGGCCAAGCGCGTGGCCGACGGCGTGACGATCCGGTATCGCTGATATCGCCGATTGGCCGGCGGCGGCGCGCGACTATTTCTTCGCCCACCTGGCGGCGGCTTCATCGTCGTCGCTCTTGGCCTCGACCCAGCGCTCGCCGTCGGGCGTGGCTTCCAGCTTCCAGAACGGCGCCTTGGTCTTCAGCCAGTCGATCAGGAAGTGGCAGGCCTCGAACGCCATGCCGCGATGGGAGGAGGCCACCGCCACCAGCACGATGCGGTCGCCCGGTTCGAGCTTGCCGTAGCGGTGCACGATCAGCATGTCCTCGAGCTGCCAGCGGCTTCGCGCCTCGGCCTCGATGTCGCGCAATGCCTGCTCGGTCATGCCGGGATAATGTTCCAGAGTCATGGCCGCCACGTCGCTGCCATCGCTCAAGTCGCGCACCAGCCCGACGAAGCTGGTGACGGCGCCGATCCTGTTGTTGCCGCGGCCCAGCGCCGCGAGCTCGGCGCCGACATCGAAATCTTCTTCCTGCACCCGGATCATGCTTCAGCCCCCGGTGAAGGGCGGGAAGAAGGCCACCTCGTCGCCGTCCTGCAGCGCGTGATCGTCGCTCGCCACCGCCTTGTTGACGGCGGCGCGCAGCACGGCGTCCCTGCCGAACGCCTCGCCATGGCCGCCGCCCTTGCCGCGCAGCCATTCGCGCAACTGCGCGATCGTGGCGACGTCCGGCGGCACCTCGACGCGCTCGGCACCGTAGCCGATGCTCTGCTTCAGCCAGGCGAAATAGACCAGGTTCAGCTTCATGCTCAGTCGCCGCTCGACACCTTGCCGGCCGGCGGCGGCGGAGCCGCCGGGTTGGGCGTCGGTCCGGTCAGATAGGCCATGCCGGCGCGCAGATAGTCGTAGCCGGTGACGATGGTCAGCACCGCGGCCAGCCACAACCCGATCTCGCCGATCAGCTTGACCGGGATGCCGGTCGGCCCGGCATCGCCCACCAGCAGCACGCCGATGGCGATCATCTGGATGGTGGTCTTCCACTTGGCCAGCCGGCTGACCGGCACGCTGACGCGCAGTTCGGCCAGGAACTCGCGCAGGCCCGAGACCATGATCTCGCGGCACAGGATCACCACCGCCGGCAGCACGGTGAATCCATCGATGCGGTTGGCCGCCACCAGCATCAGCAGCGCCGCGGCCACCAGCAGCTTGTCGGCGATCGGATCGAGGAAGCGGCCCAGCGCCGAGACCTGCTGCCAGCGTCGCGCCAGCCAGCCATCCAGCAGATCGGTCAACCCGGCCGCCGCGAACACCGCCAGCGCCAGCCAGTTGCCGGTCGGCGACGCCACCCAGAACAACGCGATCAGCAGCGGGATGGCGACGATCCGCGACAGGGTCAGCAGATTGGGCAAGGTTGTCATCGATACGCAAAACCCGGCGAAAGCGGCAAAAGACGGCGCGGACAATTCTAGCCCGGCCCGTTGCTCAGCCGCCATCGTGGAAATGGTCGTAGATTTTACGAGCCACGGCGCCGGAAATTCCTGGCACGGCTTCGAGATCGGCCAGGCTGGCGGCGGCCACGCTCTTGGGCGAGCCGAAATGGTGCAGCAGCGCCTTCTTGCGGCTGGGACCGATGCCCGGCACCTCGTCCAGCGCCGAGGCGATCAGCCCGCGCGAACGCTTGCCGCGATGGGTGCCGATGGCGAAGCGGTGCGCCTCGTCGCGCAGGCGCTGCAGGAAATACAGCACCGGGTCGCGCATCTCCAGCGAGAACGGCGGCTTGCCCGGCATGAAGAAGCGTTCGCGGCCGGCGTCGCGGTCTGGCCCCTTGGCGATGCCGACGATACAAACGTCGTTGATGCCGAGATCGGCCAGCACCGCCTGGGCCTGGGTGAGCTGGCCGGCGCCGCCGTCGATCAGCACCAGGTCGGGCCAGTTGCCCTTGCTGCGGTCGGGGTCTTCCTTCAGCGCGCGCGCGAAGCGGCGGTTGAAGACCTCGCGCATCATGCCGAAATCGTCGCCCGGCGTGATGCCGCCCTGCTCCTCGCCGGTGGCGGTGCGGATGTTGAACTTGCGATAGGCGTTCTTCACGAAGCCGTCCGGCCCGGCCACGATCATGGCGCCGATCGCATCGCTGCCCTGGATGTGGCTGTTGTCGTAGACCTCGATGCGCTCGGGCGTGGCTTCCAGGCCGAATGCCGCCGCCACGCCGTCGAGCAGCTTGCGCTGGGTGCTGCTCTCGGCCAGGCGCCGGCCCAGCGCCTCACGCGCATTGGTCAGGGCGAAATCGATCAGCGCGGCGCGCGAGCCGCGTTGCGGCCGGGCGATCCTCACCCGGTAGGACTGGTTGAGCGACAGCGCCGTTTCCAGCAGTTCCTGCTGCGGCAGGTCGTGGCTGACCAGGATCAGCCGCGGCACCGGACGGTTGGCGTAGAACTGGCCGATCAGCGAGGCCAGCGCCTCGGCCATGTCGGTATCGGCCGCCAGGGTCGGGAAATAGGGGCGGTTGCCCAGATTCTGCCCGGCGCGCAGGAAGAACACCTGCACGCAGGCATGGCCGCCCTCGACATGCATGGCAAAGACGTCGGCTTCCTCGATGTCGAGATCGTTGATCGCCTGGTGCGACTGGATCTGGGTCAGCGCCCGGATGCGATCGCGCAGCACCGCGGCGCGTTCGAACTCCATCGCCGCGCTGGCCGCTTCCATGTGCTGCGACAGCGCCTGCTGCACCCGGCGGCTGCCGCCGCCCAGGAAGTCGCGCACCTCCTCGACCAGCCCGGCATAGTCCTGCGGCGAGATCAGCCCGACGCAGGGACCGGTGCAGCGCTTGATCTGGTATTGCAGGCACGGGCGCGTGCGATTGGCGAACACCGGATCGGAGCAGGAGCGCAGCGGAAAGGCGCGCTGCAGTGAATAGAGCGTGCGGTTGACCGCGCCGGCCGAGGCGAAGGGCCCGAAATAGTCGTCGCCGCCCTCGCGCGTGCCGCGATGCTTGACGAGCTGGGGCCATGGATGGTCGCGGCGGATGCGGATATAGGGAAAGGACTTGTCGTCCTTCAGCATGACGTTGAAGCGCGGCTTGAAGCGCTTGATCAGGTTGCTTTCCAGCAACAGCGCCTCGGCCTCGCTGCCGGTCAGCATGAATTCCATGCTGGCGGTGGCGGCTACCATGCGGATCAGCCGCGCCGTTAGGCGGTTGGCCTGGGTGTAGCTGGTGACGCGTTGGCGCAGGCGATGGGCCTTGCCGACATAGAGCACGTCGCCCTTGGCGTCGACCATGCGGTAGACGCCAGGACTCTGCGGCAGTGTCTTGAGGTAGGACTGAATCGTCGCCACCCCGGCCACAAGCGTGCCAGGCGCCAATTGCTGCACCTGCTCGCTGTCGCCGATTTCGATGTCGCTGTCGTCCATGGGCTTTGATCTTTAATGCGGCTCCGATCATCTTCGCGGCACGCAGGCGGTCAATCTTCGGCCGCATGCGCGGCGTCGCCCGGTTTTCTGCCGATCCTGTGCTTAATCCACGGATGCTGTGTGTAACCTTGTGGGGAAAGCCAAGTGGCAGATGGATTCCGCAGGCACTGTCTGCGCTCGACCCGTTTGCACTATTTTTAGGCAATCATGCAAAATCTTTATGTATCAGTAGGTTGGCCGACATCCCGCATGACAAAACCGCAACAGTGACGGATTCCGCGGAAATCCGGGGCTTTTGGGGAACAAAAACGCGACTGTGAACAAGTCCCATATGGCGCGGCCCGGGGCGGCTGCCAAGTCAAGCAGATTCGCCGCCGGATTACCGTCGGAAGCGTTCGATCTCGACGCCGACACTCGCGGCATCCTCGAACACGTCCAGCTTTTCTACCCGCACCCGTGCGCTTTGCACCCGCGCATCCTGCAGGCAGAGTGCGGCAATTCGCTCGGCCAGGGTCTCGACCAGATTGACGTGGCCCTCGCCGACCAGGGCGCGCACGCCCACAACGATTTTCTCGTAGCAGACCACCGCGTCCAGCCGGTCCTTGGCATCGCCCTCGCGCACGGCCAGGTCGAGATTGACGCGTACCCGCTGATGTTGGCGCTTTTCATGGCGATGCACGCCAATCAACGCATCGAGCATCAGATCGCGCACGAATACGTGGCGCACGCCCTCGCGGGCATCGGCGATGCGAAGCGGCTGGACCTTGGTCATAGCCCCAATCTAGTGCGCGGGACCAGGAGGCGCCAGCACCGCCACCGCAAGGCCGCGATGCCGGCGCGGCGTAGCGTCAAAGCACCGCGATCATGCGGCCAACCAGCGGATGGCGCACCACGTCCTTGTCGCACAGCCGCACGATCTCGACTTCGTCCAGACCCTCCAGCCGCTTGGCGATGTCCTCCAGGCCCGACATGCCGTGCAGCAGGTCGGACTGGTCCGGATCGCCCGTCAGCACCATGGTCGAGTGCCAGCCCAGCCGGGTCAGCAGCATCTTGAGCTGGCCGTAGGTGCAGTTCTGCGCCTCGTCGATCAGGATGAAGGCGTTGTTCAGCGTGCGGCCGCGCATAAAGGCGACCGGCGCGATCTCGATCGTGCCGTCGCCGAGATAGGTGCGCAGCCGCTTGGCGCCCAGCCGGTCGTTCAGCACGTCGTAGAGCGGGCGCAGATAAGGATCCAGTTTCTCGCGCATGTCGCCCGGCAGATAGCCGAGATTCTCGCCGGCCTCGACGGCCGGGCGCGACAGCACGATGCGGCCGACGCGGCCCTCGTCGAGAGCCTCGACCGCCGCGGAGATGGCCAGATAGGTCTTGCCGGTGCCGGCCGGTCCCAGCGCCACGCTGAGCGGCTTGGCATTGATCGCCTCCATCAGGACGCGCTGGTTGTCCGAGCGCGGCCGCACCTTGGCGAGATAGCGTTGCTCGCGGTCTTCCGGCAGATCGTCGATGCGCGCCCCACGCGGCTGGTCGAAGAACAGGCTGTGGATGCGGGCGGTCTTGTCATGGTCGTTCTGCTGCTGACGGCGGGCTGCGCGCTTGGCCATTCAACTCTCCTTGGCGGGGGCTGACGGGGTTGGGCCGGCCGAACCGGTCCGGCACAACGAAAGACGCCGCCCGGCAGGGGGCGGCGTAACCATGAAAGTCGGATCGAAGGTAAGGGAGAGCGGCCGGAAAGAGGGTCCGCTTGGCCTCGATGTCTGCCGGCTGGCCGCCGGCTGGGTCGGCCGGAATGGGACGATGTCTTCGAACTCCCCCCAAGACTGCGAAAATGCTAGCGCTGGCCGACCCCTATGTCACCAGATTTGTGGGGGCGTCCCAAAAGATTCACACAACATATTGAAATGAATCGCAAAGCGCCGTCTGGCGGGCCCGGCCGGGCTAGGCGCGACCGGCGATATGGGTCAGCGCGCCGGGCTCGAAGCCCAGCTTGGCGATGGCCTTCTGCCATTTGCCGTCGAGATCGCGATCGAACAGCAGCGGCCGGTCGGCGCCCACCACCAGCCAGCCGTTTTCCTGGATTTCGCGGTCGAGCTGGCCCGGTCCCCAGCCGGCATAGCCCAGCGCCAGCAGGCTCTGCTGCGGGCCATGGCCCAGCGCCATGTCGCGCAGGATTTCGGTGGTGCCGGTCAGCGCCATGCCGCCGGCCACGCGCTTGGTGCCCTCGACCGCATATTCGGGCGAATGCAGCACGAAGCCGCGGCCGGGCTCGACCGGGCCGCCGAAATGCACGCGAATCTGCTGGTCCCGCCATTCGCCGGGCACGTTCAGCTGGCGCAGCAGGTCGGCGAAAGGCATATGCTCGATCAGCTTGTTGACGATCAGGCCGATCGCCCCTTCGCGGTCGTGGCTGCACATATAGATCACGCTGCGCTGGAAGCGGGGATCCTCCATATGCGGCACGGCAACGAGGAGCTGGCCTTCGACCGAACCGGTGATCTGTCGCTGATCGCTCATGCTCAAGAGTTAGGTAAAAAATGTGGCGAAGGAAAGATGGCTCCCGAACCGCCGGCCAGGGCGGATTTGCCACACGGGCTTGTGACTGCAGGTGACCAGCCAATGCCTATAGTGGCCCGCATGGTCCGATCGCCTTCCGTCCCGCCGCGCCGCGGCCGCCTGCGCGTGGCGGCAGCCTTGCTGCTGATGTTGCTGGCCCCCGTGCTGCTGGCGGGGCGGCCCGCCCATGCCGCCGCGAGCGACTGGGTGCGCACCGAGCAGACCGAGCTGCGCCTGGTCAGCACGGCCGATGGCGTCGGCGACGGCAAGACCATGACGGTCGGCCTGCAGTTCAAACTCAAGCCGCATTGGAAGACCTACTGGCGTACACCCGGCGATGCGGGATTTCCGATGATGCTCGACTGGGGCGGCTCGCGGAATCTGGCCAAGGCGGAGGTCCAGTGGCCGCAGCCCAGCCGGTTCGAGGTGCTGGGCCTGACCACCGTCGGCTACGCCGACGCGGTGGTGTTTCCCGTGGCGCTGACGCTGCAGGAAGCGGGCAAGCCGGTGTCGCTGCATGTGAAGGTGAACTATCTCACCTGCGACGACGTGTGCATTCCCTACACGGCCGAGCTGAGACTCGATGTGCCGGCCGGGCCGTCGAGCGCCAGCGTCGAGGCGCCGCTGGTCGCCAACTACGTTGCGCGCCTGCCGGGCGATTTCGCCAGCAACGGCATCGCCGTCGAGCGCAGCGGACTGGATCAGGGCGACAAGGGGCCGGTGCTCGAACTGGTGCTGCGCTCGGCCACGCCGTTTTCCTCGCCCGACCTGTTCGTCGAAGGCGAGGGCGTGGTGGTTGCCGATGCGCCGCGCGTCACCTTGGAGCAGGGCGGACATGTCGCCCGCCTGGTCTCGCCGCTGGGCGCGGAGAAACCGGAAGCGAACAGGTTGGCCGGCAAACCGCTCACGCTCACCGTCGTCGATGGCGATCGCGTGGCGCAAGGCACGATCGAGCCGCCGCTGCTGTCGGGCAGCGCCGGCGGGCTTGGCCTGCTGGCGGTGCTGGGCATCGCGCTGCTGGGCGGGCTGATCCTCAATCTGATGCCCTGCGTGCTGCCGGTGCTGTCGATCAAGCTGCTGGGCATGGTCGGGCAAGGCGGGCGCGCCGCCCCCGAAGTGCGGATGGATTTCCTGGCCACCGCTTCGGGCATCGTCGCCGCTTTCGCGGTGCTGGCGCTGGCGGCGATCGGCTTGCGCGAGGCGGGCGTCGCGGTGGCGCAAGGCCTGCAGTTCCAGCAGCCGGTCTTCCTGCTGGCGATGATGGCGATCCTGGTGGCTTTCGCCGTCAACCTGGCCGGCCGCTTCGAGATCCTGCTGCCGGGGCGCTGGCACAACGCGCTGGCCCAGGCCGGCGCGCGCAAGGGTTTGAGCGGCGCCTTCCTCACCGGCGCCTTCGCCACCTTGCTGGCCACACCCTGCTCGGCGCCCTATGTCGGCACGGCGCTGGGCTTTGCCCTGTCGCGCGGGCCGCTCCAGATCGGCGCCATCTTCCTGGCCTTGGCGCTGGGCCTGGCCGCGCCCTATCTGCTGGTGGCGGCGCTGCCGCGACTGGTGATCCATCTGCCGCGGCCGGGCCGCTGGATGGTCGTGCTGCGCCGGATCCTGGCGCTCAGCCTGCTGGGCACGGCGGTCTGGCTCGGCCTGGTGCTTTACACGCTCGCCGGACCGGCCAGCACCGTCGTCGCCGGCATGGCGCTGCTGGTACTGGGCGCATCGTTGTGGTTCGGCCGCGCCATCGGACGCGCGGCAACGCCGCTGGCATTGCTCTGCGCCGGACTGGTCCTGACCGCGCCGCTGCTGCTGATGCACCCGCCGCAGGCGCAGCCGCAGTCGGCGGCGCTGTGGAAAGCTTTCGATCAATCGGGCATCGCCGCGCGGGTCGCGGAGGGCAAGGTGGTGCTGGTCGACGTCACCGCCGACTGGTGCCTGACCTGCCAGCTCAACAAGCGCCTGGTGCTGGATGACAGATCGGTGATGGCGCGATTGGCCGATGCCAATGTCGTGGCCATGCGCGCCGATTGGACCCGGCCATCCGACGCCATAACCGCCTATCTGCAGCGCTTCGGCCGCTACGGCATCCCGTTCAATGTGGTCTACGGTCCTGCGGCACCGCAAGGCATCGTGCTGCCGGAGTTGCTGAGCGTCGAAGGGCTGGTTCAGGCGCTCGATCGTGCTGCCAGCGTCAACCAGGCCGCGCAGCGATGAAGCGGCACGTCGCCCGGCAACGGCCTGCGTCGCGCCGTCGATCGGCGCCGGCGCAAAGACCCCAGGCGAAAGCGGACTATTGATGGCAACCCCGTAGACAAAGCGTGGGTGGGCCAATAGGGTTCGCCTGATTTGACGACGGGCGCCTTACGCGTTCCGCCAAGCCAGGAGGACAGGCACATGCTCAAAGTGGGCGACAAAATTCCCTCGGCCAAGCTGATGCAGATGACCAAGGACGGTCCGCGGCCGATCACGACCGACGAGCTGTTCAACGGCAAGAAGGTGGTGCTGTTCGCGCTGCCCGGCGCCTTCACGCCGACCTGCTCGGCCAAGCATGTACCGGGTTTCGTGCAGCATGCCGACGATATCAAGGCCAAGGGCGTCGATACCATCGCCTGCGTGTCGGTCAACGATGCCTTCGTGATGAATGCCTGGGGCAAGGACCAGAACGCCGGCGACAAGGTGCTGATGCTGGCCGACGGCAATGCCGACTTCACCGACAAGATGGGCCTGTCGTTCGACGCCTCCGGCTTCGGCATGGGCAAGCGCTCGCAGCGCTACGCCATGCTGGTGGACAACGGCGTCATCAAGGCGCTCAACGTCGAGAAGCCGGGCGCCTTCGAGGTATCGAGCGCCGAATCGGTGATGAAGGTTCTGTAGCCGGCGGTACGATCGGCTGCACAACGGCGGGCCGGGTGCCCGCCGTTTTCGTGTCGGCCGGCTATCGCTGCGGCGGCGCAGGATGTGATCCATGTTGACTACAGACGATGTCGCCACGTTGAACACGGTGTCGGTGCGCGAGACCCGCGCCAACCGGCCGAGCATGCGCGACCCGCGCCTCGACTTCTTCCGCGGAGCGGCGCTGTTCTTCATCTTCTTCAACCACATTCCCGACAACACGCTGAGCTGGCTGACCAATCGCGCCTGGGGTTTCTCCGACGCCACCGAGATCTTCGTGTTCGTGTCGGGCTATGCCGCGGTGCTGGCCTATGGCGGCGTGGCGCAGCGGCGCGGCTACAGTCTGGCCACGGCGCGCATCATGCGCCGCGTGTGGCAGCTTTATGCCGCCCACCTGCTGCTGTTCCTGGCCTTCATCGCCCAGATTGCCTATCTCAGCTCGCGCGCCGGCAATCCCATCTTCAACGAGGAGATGGAGATCCTCGACTTCATCCGCGATCCGCACATCATGGTGCTGCAGGCCATGATGCTGCGCTTCCGCCCGGTCAACATGGACGTGCTGCCGCTCTACATCGTGGTGCTGGCGACCCTGCCGCTCTACCTGTGGGCGCTGCCGAAATGGCCGCTGCGCGTGCTGGCGGCGTCGTTCGCCATCTACTGCGTGGCCTGGTTCGGCGGCGTCAACCTGCCGGCCTGGCCCTCGCAGCACGGCTGGTACTTCAATCCGGTGGCGTGGCAGTTCCTGTTCGTGCTGGGCGCGGTTGCGGGATCGCACAACGAACTGCTGCGCAAGCTGGCCGAATGGCGTCGCGTGCTGGTGCCGCTATGCGTGGCCTTTCTGCTGTTCTCGCTGTTCGTCGTGCAGTCGTGGAACTTTCCGTTCCTTGACCGGCTGATGCCGCGCATCGTGGCGCGCGCCATCTATCCGGTCGACAAGACCAATCTCGACCTGCTGCGCGCCTGTCACTTCATGGCCATGGCCTATCTGGTGGCGCTGGTGCTGCACGCCGATTCGCCGGTATTCCGCCAGGCTTGGGCCCAGCCCTTCATCGTCTGCGGCCGGCATTCGCTCTATATATTCTGTGCCGGCATTTTCCTGTCCTTTACCGGCCATTTTCTGCTGGTCGAGATCAGCGGTTCGGTGCTGGCGCAAATCCTGGTGAGCGTGGCGGGATTGGCCATTCTATGCGCGATGGCGTATGGTTTGGACTGGTACCGCCGGGCAGAGAACTCGGCGGACCGGGGGAGAAAGCAATGAATGGGGCGCGCCTGGCCATGCTGGCCGGGGCGGTTTTGACGCTAGCGGGATGGATCCAGCCGGGCTGGAGCCAGGATGCTGCCCATTGTGGCGCGCCGCCGTCCCTCGAAGCCCATGTCGGCGAACTTCCCAAGCTCGGCGAGCGCCTGAAGTCGGGCCAGCCCATCAAGATCGCGGTGCTGGCGACGGCCATGGGCGGCGGCCTCAAGGGCATGGACGAGACCTATCCGGCACGGTTCCAGTCCTACCTGTTCAAGCGTCGGCCCGATCTCAAGGTGACGATGGCCATCCGCATCAACGCCGGCGATACCGCCGACCAGATGCTGGACAGTTTGAAGGACGCGCTGACCCACAAGCCCGACCTGGTGATCTGGCAGACCGGCACGATCGACGCGGTGCAACAGGTCGATGCCGCCAATTTCGCCGATTCGCTGACCAAGGGCCGCGCCATGGTGCGCGATGCCGGCGGCGAGTTGGTGCTGATCGGTCCGCAGTTCAGCCGCCAGGCCGGCGCGCTGGTCGAGTTCCGGCCCTATATCGAGGAAATGGCGCATGTCGAGCAGGGCTACGGCACGCCGTTCCTTGACCGCTTCAGCATCATGCGATATTGGGCCGACCGCGGATTGGTCAATCTCGAAGGCGGACGGGAGACCTGGGCGGCTTCGGCAGCGTTCGTGCACGACTGCATGGGGATGTTTCTGGTCGATCTGGTGTTGCGGGCAGCCGGGGCCGATGTCCAAAAGCAGTAATATTTTCAAAGCCATCGCGCTGGCCTTCGGGTTGGCGGCGACCGCCGTTGCGCCCTCGCTGGCCAGCCCGCCGGAGCATTGTCCGGATGCGGCGGTGGCCGACGATCTTGGCGCGCCGCTGCCGCGCCTGGCCAAGCGCCTGGCGGCCCGCCAGCCGATCGTCATCGTCGCGCTGGGGTCTTCCTCGACCGCGGGCGCCGGCGCCAGCACCCCGGAACGCACCTATCCCAGCGACCTGCAGCGCGAACTGGCGCGGCTGTGGCCCGATCAGCGTGTGGTGGTGATCAATCGCGGCGTCAACGGCGAGGAAGCCGCCGATATGTATCGGCGCATGGCCAAGGACGTTTATGCCGAGCATCCCGACCTGGTGATCTGGCAGCTGGGCACGAACTATCTCATGCGCAACGACGGCGTCGGACGCTTCGCCGACACGGTGCGCAAGGGCATCGACGAGCTTCGTGTGCATGGCCTCGATGTGGTGCTGATGGATCCGCAATATGCGCCCAAGGTGCTGCGCGATCCCGATGCCGATGCCATGGTCGATCTGATCGCCGGCATCGCCCACGGGCGTCATGTCGGCCTGTTCCGCCGCTTCGATCTGATGTCGGCCTGGATCCGGCAGGAGACGCTGAGCTTCGCCGACGTGATCGCGCCGGACGGTCTGCATATGAACGACTGGTCCTACAACTGCGTTGCCCTTGGCCTGGCGACGGCGCTGGACCGGGCCGCCCACAACAGCATGATCGGCCGGGCCGAAATCCCCAACTGACGTTTGCGATGAGGAGCGGCAAACCCCGCCGTGCCGCGATGCTGTATTGCAAATGATTATCAATCGCATATAGTGGCAAGAAACCGGAGGATCCATGAGCCAAGCCACGCTCGCCACCGCTCCGGCGGAACCCCGTCTGCAAACCCTGCCGCCGGCCCGCCAGTTCGCGCTGTGGGCGCTGCGCCTCTGGGTCGAGGCGCATCGCCAGCCGGTCAATCTGCTGCCGGTGCTGCGCGAGGGGTTTGCCGCCGTCCGCATGCCCGAAGGCTGGCTGGCGCTGGACAATTTCATGACCTTGTTCCTGGGCATGACCCGGCGCCGGGTCGAACTGCGCTCGATCGGCTGCGCGGCGGTAAGCGGCGACGAGATTGGTCTGTTGGAATGGATGGCGGCCGCGCAACGGGCACAGGCGCCCGGCTGCAATTGCGCCAACGGCCGGCGGGTGAGCCAATGCCTGGTCGAGCTGACGGATTGCTTCACCGCGGCCGGGCTGATGCTGGATGACGAGGCGGGCGCTCCGCCGCACGGCACGCTGTAGCGGCTTACGATCCGCGCAACGCCTTGATGGCCTCGCGCGCCAGCCGGTCGACCCGCTCGTTCTCGGCGTGGCCGGAATGGCCGCGCACCCAATGCCATTCGACGCGGTGATTCTCGATCGCCTTTTCCAGGCGCTGCCACAGATCGACGTTCTTGACCGGCTTCCGGTCGGCGGTGCGCCAGTCGCGCTTCTTCCATTGCGGCAGCCAGCGCGTGATGCCGTCGCGCAGATAGATGCTGTCGGTGTAGAGCCGCACATGCACGCCGCGCTTGAGCGTTTCCAGCGCCATGATGGCGGCCATCATCTCCATGCGGTTGTTGGTGGTGTGACCCTCGCCGCCGCTCAGCTCGCGCTCCACGCCGCGATAGCGCAGCAGCGCGCCCCAGCCGCCCGGACCGGGATTGCCGCTGCAGGCGCCGTCGCTAAAGATCTCGACGATGCCCGGATCGCTCATGCCAGCCCGTAGGCGCCGGCGCCGGCGACGTTGCGGTGGAAGCGGATCTTGTGCAGGTATTCCAGCGGGTCCTTGGGCTTGACCAGCGCGCCGGCCGGCGTGTTGAGCCAGTCGTACAGACGCGTCAGCAGGAAGCGCAGCGCGCTGCCCTGGGCCAGCACCGGCAGGGCGGCGATCTCCTGCGCACTCAGCGCCCGGCCGCGGCCATAGCCGGCCAGCAAAGCGCGCGCCTTGGTGACGTTGAGGCTGCGGTCGCTCTCGAAGCACCAGGCGTTGAGGCAGATCGCCACGTCGTAGGCCAGGAAATCGTTGCAGGCGAAATAGAAGTCGATCAGCCCGCTGATCCTGCCGTTCAGGAACAGCACGTTGTCGGGGAACAGATCGGCATGGATCACGCCCTGCGGCAGATCGGTCGGCCAGGTCCGCCGCAGATGGGCAAACTCGGCCTCCAGTTCGCGGGCCAGGCCCGGCATGACCTCGTCGGCGCGCGGCAGGGCAAGCTCCAGCAGCTTGCCCCAGCCTTCGACGGCCAGCGCGTTGGCGCGGCGGATGGGAAAGTCGGCGCCGGCGCGATGCAGCGCCGCCAGTCCGGCGCCCAGTTCGGCGCAGTCGGCCGGCGCGATGCGCTTGTGCGCCATGCCGCGCAGGAAGGTCACGATGGCGGCGGGGCGGCCGCAGAGCTGGCGCAATGCCTTGCCGTCGCGGCCGTAGATCGGCGTCGGGCAGGGAATGCCGCGATCGGCCAGGTGTTCCATCAGGCCGAGGAAGAACGGCAGATCCTGCGGCGCCACGCGCTTCTCGTACAGGGTCAGGAAGAAATTGCCGCGATCGGTGCCCAGCAGATAGTTGGAATTCTCCACGCCTTCGGCGATGCCCTTGAAGGTCTGCACCGCGCCGATGTCGTACTCGGCCAGAAAGGCGTCGAGCTCCTGCTCGGAGACATCGGTATAGACTGCCATGACGCTCAGGCCACCAGCGCGCGCGGCAATTTGAAGGTCACGTTTTCTTCGGTGACCGGCACTTCCTCGATGCGCACCGCATAGCGCTCGCGGCAGGCGGCGATCACTTCCTCGACCAGCACCTCCGGCGCGGAGGCGCCCGCGGTGATGCCCAGCCGCTCGACGCCCTCCAGCCAGCGCCAGTCGATATCGGCGGCACGCTGCACCAGATGGGCCTGGGCGCAGCCGGCCTTGCGCGCCACCTCGACCAGCCGCATCGAATTGGAGGAGTTGGGCGCGCCGATCACCAGCAGCGCCTGCGCCCGTTCGGCGATCGCCTTGACCGCGGCCTGGCGATTGGTGGTGGCGTAGCAGATGTCCTCTTTTTTGGGCCCCTGGATGGCGGGGAAGCGCTGCTGCAGCGCCGCCACGATGCCGGCGGTATCGTCGACGCTCAGCGTGGTCTGCGTCGCATAGGCCAGGTTCTGCGGATCGCGCACCGCCAGGGTGGCGACCTGGGCCAAATCCTCGACCAGCACCACCGCGTCCTCGGGCAGCTGGCCCATCGTCCCCACCACCTCGGGATGGCCGCGATGGCCGATCAGCACGATCTGGCGGCCGGCGGCGAAGTGTCGCTCCGCCTCGCGATGCACCTTGGATACCAGCGGGCAGGTGGCGTCGAGATAGAACAGCTGGCGCTGCTCGGCCTCTTCCGGCACCGATTTGGGCACGCCGTGGGCGGAGAACACCACCGGCACCCCGGCCGGCACCTGGTCGAGCTCGTCGACGAACACCGCGCCCTTCTTCTCCAGCGACTGCACCACGAAGCGGTTGTGCACGATCTCGTGGCGCACATAGACCGGCGCGCCGAACTTGGCGATCGCCTGTTCGACGATCTGAATGGCGCGGTCGACCCCGGCGCAGAATCCGCGCGGGGCTGCCAGCAGGATGGTAAGCGATGGATTTCCGGTGGACATGCGTAGGGCGGATACCGGTTCTGGCGGCGGCTGTAAAGCGGCCCAAACGCCGCCGGCCAAGATGTGTCCAGCCGGGCGTCGCCCCCGTCTCTTGTGCCGGTGGCGGCAATTCCCTAAAGTTTCGCCGCGCGGCCGGCGGGAGGCGGCCGTGGCACCCTAACGCACCTCCCCGCCGCAAGGAAGGCCGCCATGGCCGAGCCCATTGCGGTCCGCCAAGGGTCCGGCCAGGACGCGGGCGCGGGCCGGCCGGGACGACCTCCGAAGCGGCAAGACTTCCCGCAATCACCCGTTTAGCGACGGCACGCACAAGGCGATCTGAGCATGGTTCACAGTAGAGTTCGCGCCCCTCACCCAAGCGCGTGGCGTCGCGTCGTTCCCCTCGCCACCGCCGTCGTCCTGGTGGCGGCACTGGCTGGCTGTACCTCGCGCGAGGAAAAGACGCGCCAGCAGGGTTTCTGCCCGAAAGGCTTCACCGTGGGCGATGCCGCCAGCATGACGCGCTTCAAGCCCGGTCCGGGCCGCGACCCGACCGATGTCCAGTTCCGCGCCGAAGTGGTCAAGGTCGAATCGAGCTGCGATTTCGACAAATCCGGCGTCGACATCGCCACCAAGGTGACGATCGGCGTGCTGGAGGGACCGTCGGCGATCAACCGCCAGGCCAATGTCGGCTACTTCGTCGCCATCATCGATCCCAACCGCAAAGTCGTGGCGCGTCAGGAATTCTCGGCCGACTTCACCTTCCAGGGCAACCGCAACCGCCTGGGCAGCGTCGAGGAGCTCAGCGAGCGACTGCCCGGCGTCACCACCGCCAATGCGGCCGGATATCAGATCGCGGTCGGCTTGCTGGTGACGCCCGACGAGCTGAACTACAACCGCGCCCGGCAACGCTGAGGCTCCGGGCCGGCCGCCGCCGCCAGAGGCGGCGCGCCGGTCGCTTTTATCCCCGGGATTCGCGGTAACGCTGCATTTGCCGCGTTGCGCACTTTCCGGGCGCCGCCTATCTTTGCCCTACCCGTCGAACCTTGCGGGAGAGACCGGTCCCCGGTTGGGGGCCGGCGCCGAAGGAGCAACCGCCCCGGAAACTCTCAGGCAAAAGGACCGCAAGGGGAGGGCGCTCTGGAAAGTAGCCGTCAGGCTTTGGCCCGACGGCTCACCGAAGAAGTAAGCGGTGCGTCTCGGCGCAGCCCGCGAATCTTTCAGGTCGTGCGACAGAGGGGGTTCGGACCGCCGCAGCGATGCGGAGGCGAACCCGACTCTTGAGGAGCACGATCGTTTGACCGATCCCATCGCCCAGCCGTTGCGCCAGACGCCGCTGCATGCCCTGCATGTCGAGCTGGGCGCCAAGATGGTGCCGTTCGCCGGCTACGACATGCCGGTGCAATACAGGCACGGCATCCTGGCCGAGCATCTGCACACAAGGTCCAAAGCCGGCCTGTTCGACGTCTCGCATATGGGCCAGGGCCGGCTGGTCGGCGCCGGCGCTGCCCAGGCGCTGGAGGCGCTGGTGCCGGCCGACGTCAAGGGCCTGGGTGTCGGCCGACAGCGCTACGGTCTGTTCACCAACGACCAGGGCGGCATTCTCGACGACCTGATGTTCGCCAATGCCGGCAGCCATATCGGCCTGGTGGTCAACGCCGCCTGCAAGCGAGCCGATTTCGCGCATCTGCGCGCGCGCCTGCCCAAGGATGTCGCGGTCGAGGAATTCCCCGACAAGGGGCTGCTGGCGCTGCAGGGACCGCTGGCCGCGGCGACGCTGGAGCGCATGGTGCCGGGCGTGGCGGCGATGACGTTCATGGACAATCGCGCCTTCGCCTGGAACGGCGTCGCCCTGGGTATCAGCCGGTCGGGCTATACCGGCGAGGACGGTTACGAGATCTCGGTCCCGGCCGACAAGGCCGACGCGCTGGCGCGGGCGCTGCTGGCGCAGCCCGAGGTGGCGCCGATCGGGCTGGGCGCACGCGACTCGCTGCGGCTTGAGGCGGGGCTGTGCCTCTACGGCCACGACATCGACACCGCCACGACGCCGGTCGAGGCCGGCCTGCTATGGTCGATCCCCAAGCACCGCCGCAATGTCGGCGGCTTTCCCGGCGACAACATCATCGTTCGCCAGATCGCCTCGGGCGTGGGCCGCAAGCGGGTCGGCATCCAGCCCGAGGGTCGGGCGCCGGCGCGCGAGGGCACCGAGATCGTCGACGAATCCGGCGCCAGACTTGGAGTCATCACCAGCGGCGGCTTCTCGCCCTCGCTCGGCCGGCCGATCGCCATGGGCTATGTCGCCAAGAGCCATGGCGAGGCGGGTTCCAGGATCACGCTGATGGTGCGCGGCAAGCCGCTGCCCGCCACCGTCGTCGCCATGCCGTTCGTCAAACAGAATTACCATCGGGGCTGACCATGCTGAAGTTTTCGCAAGAGCACGAGTGGATCGAGATCGAGGGCGATATCGGCACGGTCGGCATCACCGACTACGCCCAGTCGCAGCTCGGCGACATCGTCTATGTCGAAGTGCCCGCGGTCGGCAGGAAGCTGACCAAAGGCGGCGAGGCGGCGGTGGTCGAATCGGTCAAGGCCGCTTCGGACATCTATTCGCCGGTGACCGGCGAGGTCACCGAGGCCAATGCCGCGCTGGCGGAACATCCCGGCACCGTCAACAGCGATCCGCGCGGCGCCGGCTGGTTCTTCAAGCTGCGGCTCGCCGACGAGGCCGAGTTGGCCGAGCTGATGGACCAGGCCGCCTACGACGAATTCGTGAAGGGATTGGGCTGATGCGCTACCTGCCGCTGACCGATACCGACCGCCGCGCCATGCTGGGCGCGATCGGCGTTGCCAGTGCCGACGATCTGTTCGCCGACGTGCCGCCCTCGGCACGGCTGAAAGGCCCGGTCGACCTGCCGCGCTTCCAGGGCGAGATGGCAGTCGAGCGTCAGCTTGCCGCCATGGCGGCCAGGAACGTGGTGGCCGGCGCGGTGCCGTTCTTCGTCGGCGCCGGCGCCTATCGCCACCATGTTCCGGCCAGCGTCGATCACCTGATCCAGCGCGGCGAGTTCCTGACCTCCTACACGCCCTACCAGCCCGAGATCACCCAGGGCACCCTGCAGTATCTGTTCGAGTTCCAGACCCAGGTGGCGCTGCTGACCGGCATGGAGCTGGCCAACGCCTCGATGTATGACGGCTCGACCGCGGCGGGCGAGGCCGTCGCCATGGCCAATCGCATCACGCGCCGCTCCAAAGCGGTGCTGTCGGGCGGGTTGCATCCGCAGTATCGCGGCGTGATCGAGACCGCAGGCCATTTCACCGGCTACACAGTGGATGCGGGTGCGGCTGATCCGACCGGCGCGGAGGATCTGGCGGCGCGCCTCGACAATCAGACGTCCTGCGTGGTGGTGCAGAATCCCTCGTTCTTCGGCCAGATCCGCGACCTGTCGGCGCTGGCCAGGGCCTGCCACGACAGGGGCGCGCTGCTGATCGTGGTGGTCACCGAGGTGGTGTCGCTCGGCCTGCTGACGCCGCCGGGCGAGATGGGCGCCGACATCGTGGTGTGCGAAGGCCAGTCGATCGGCAATGCGCTGAACTTCGGCGGGCCTTACGTGGGCCTGTTCGCCACGCGCGAGAAATACATGCGCCAGATGCCGGGCCGTCTGGTCGGCGAGACGGTCGATGCCGACGGCCGGCGCGGCTTCGTGCTTACGTTAAGCACGCGCGAGCAGCACATCCGCCGCGAGAAGGCGACATCCAACATCTGCACCAATGCCGGGCTGTGCGCCTTGGCCTTCACCATCCACCTCTCGCTGCTGGGTGAGGAAGGGCTGACGCGGTTGGCCAAGCTCAATCACGCCAAGGCGGTGCAACTGGCCGAGCGCCTGGCCAAGGTGCCGGGCGTGCAGGTGCTGAACGACAGCTTCTTCAACGAATTCACCGTCAAGCTCAACAAGCCGGCGGCGCCGGTGGTCGAGGCCTTGGCGGCTAAGCGCATCCTGGCCGGCGTGCCGGCCTCGCGCCTGCTGCCCAACGACAAGAGGGTGGCCGATCTGTTGCTGCTGGCGGCAACCGAAACCGTGACCGAGGCGGACATGGATGCCCTCGCCAGCGGCTTGAAG
Source organism: uncultured Hyphomicrobiales bacterium (assembly GCA_964458605.1). Lineage (GTDB taxonomy): Bacteria > Pseudomonadota > Alphaproteobacteria > Reyranellales > JAQSWP01 > JBBSNV01. The sequence goes on from CAYWLS010000019.1 coordinate 21,341, forward strand.
GAGGTGCTGTGATGGATCGCAGCCAGGGACGTATGGCTCGCCCGGGTGGCGAAGCGCTGCCGCCGGTCGAGACCTTCAGCGGCAATCGCGGGCTGCAGCTCGAAGAACCGTTGATCTTCGAACAGGATTCGCCGGGCCGCAGCGGCGTCGACCTGCCCGAGCCGCCGGCCGTCAAGTCGCGGCTGGGTGGGCTCGAGCGCAGGCGCGCCATCGGCCTGCCCGGCCTGTCCGAGCCGCAGGTGGTGCAGCACTACACGCGGCTCAGCCAGAAGAACTACGCCATCGACAGCGGCCTCTATCCGCTGGGCTCCTGCACCATGAAGCACAATCCGCGCCTCAACGAGAAGCTGGCGCGGCTGGCGGGCTTCGCCGACATCCATCCGCTGCAGCCGCTTTCCACCGTGCCCGGCGCGGTCGAGCTGATCGACACCCTGGCGCATTGGCTGAAGACCCTGACCGGCATGCCGGCGGTGGCGTTGTCGCCGGCGGCCGGCGCGCATGGCGAATTCTGCGGCATGGTGGCGATCCGCGCGGCGCTGGAAGCGCGCGGCGAGGCCGATCAGCGCAAGCGCGTGCTGGTGCCGGAATCGGCGCATGGCACCAACCCCGCCACCGCCGCCTCGCTGGGCTTCTCGGTCGAGGCGATCCCGGCCAATGCCGAGGGCCGCGTCGATCTGGCAGCGCTGAAGGCGGCGCTGGGACCGGACGTGGCGGCGATCATGCTGACCAACCCCAACACCTGCGGATTGTTCGAGCGCGACATCAAGACCGTGGCCGACGCGGTGCACGACGCCGGCGGCTACTTCTACTGCGACGGCGCCAACTTCAACGCCATCGTCGGCCGGGTGCGGCCGGGCGATTTGGGCGTGGATTGCATGCACATCAACCTGCACAAGACCTTCTCCACGCCCCATGGCGGCGGCGGGCCGGGCTCGGGGCCGGTGGTGCTGTCGGCGGCGCTGGCGCCTTACGCGCCCTATCCGCTGGTGGTGCACGACGCAGATGGCGCGCATCTGGTCGAGGAGGGCGGCGCGGCCGACTTGCTCGAGGGGGGCCGGCCGTTCGGCCGGCTCAAGGCATTCCACGGCCAGATGGGCATGTTCGTGCGCGCGCTGGCCTATATGCTGAGTCACGGCTCCGACGGTCTGGCGCAGGTGGCGACCGATGCCGTGCTCAACGCCAACTACGTGCTGGCCAGGCTGAAGGATGTCCTGACGCCGGCCTTCCCCGGCACCTGCATGCACGAGGCGCTGTTCGACGACGATTTCCTCAAGGGCACCGGCGTTTCCACGCTCGACTTCGCCAAGGCGATGATCGACGAGGGCTATCACCCGATGACCATGTATTTCCCTCTGGTGGTGCATGGCGCCTTGCTGATCGAGCCGACCGAGACCCAGAGCAAGGACGCGCTCGACCGCTTCGTCGACACTCTGCGCCATCTGGCGGAAGAGGCGCGACAGCAGGGAGCGGCAGCCCGCTTCCAGGCGGCGCCGCTGCTGGCGCCGCGACGGCGGCTGGACGAGACGCTGGCGGCGCGCAAGCCGGTCCTGCGCTGGCGTCCGCCTGCACCGGCGGCGCAGGCGGCGGAGTAGCAGCGTCGCTGTTCTGCCTTCGAACCTTCCATGCCGAGGCTGCGCCTTGCGCAGATCGGTCGGCGCACTATGATGCGGCCGATCAGGCGACGCGCAGGACAGGGCCTGCAAGTTTTGCTTGTGCCCGACAGGTGATCGCGTGAGCGAAGGCACTGTGCGTCTGATCCCCGGCGATGCCGCGCCCTGGTTCGTGGCGCGATCGGTCGCCAATCCGCGATTCCATCTCGATACCGCGGCCGGGCGCTACCTGCTGCTGTATTTCGCCGGCTCGCTCAACAGCCAGGCAGGGCGGGATGTCGAACGGGTGGTGCTGGCCAATCTCGCGCTGTTCGACGGCTACCATGCCGCCGCCTTCCTGATCAGCGCCGATCCGGGCGACGAGGCCGGACGCAGCGAACATCCGGGCCTGAAGTATTTCTGGGACTTCGACCGCACTGCGGCGCTGCGCTATGGCGTCGCCGACGAGCAGATGCCGCTGGGCGTGCAACCGGCGCTGGTGTTGCTCGATCGCAGCCTGCGCATGGTGGCGATCAAGAAGCTGGGCGATCGCGTGCTGGCCGAGGCGGAACTGTTCGTCGACCTGGTGCGGCGCATGCCGGCGTTGCCGCCCAGCCAGCCGGCGCAGCGCCAGGCGCCGGTGCTGGTCATGGACCGCATCTTCGAGCCGGCGTTCTGCCGCGCGCTGATCGACTATTGCAAGGCCAGCGGCACCGTCGAATCGGGCTACATGCAGCAGGTCGGCGACCGCACCATCGGCGTGATCGACTATGGCCACAAGCGGCGCCAGGATTGCTGGCTGGAAGACGGGAGGCTGATGGGCCATTGCCGCTCGCGCATCCTGCGCCGGCTGGTGCCGGAGATCAAAAAGGCATTCCAGTTCGAGGTCACGCGTATCGAACGCTTCCTGATCGGCTGCTACGACGCCGGCATCGGCGGCTATTTCCGTCCCCATCGCGACAACACCACGGCCGGCACCGCCCATCGCCGCTTCGCCGTCACCATCAATCTCAATGCCGAGGAATACGAGGGCGGCGATCTGCGCTTCCCAGAATACGGGACCAGCTGCTACCGCGCGCCGACCGGCGGGGCGGTGGTGTTCTCCTGCTCGCTGCTGCACGAGGCGCTGCCTGTTACGCGCGGCGTGCGCTATGCCTACCTGCCGTTCCTCTACGACGAGGAGGCGCGCCGCATCCGCGAAGCCAATGCCCAGTTCATCGACGGGCGGCGCATGAGGCTGGACGAACGGCGCCAGCCGGTGCCGATCGAGGAGGGCGAGACGCCCGCCACGGCAGCCGATCTGTCCTAGAGCAAATCACCTTTGACGGAATCGTTTTGGATTCCGTCGAAAGGTGTGAATTTGCTCTGCACTTTAGAGAGATAGAGCGGATTCACACGACCGGAGGGCAGCATTGTCGCGCTTCCTCCGATCGCGATCCGCTCTGGCGCTGCGGCGCTTCGATTCTATCCCGATCCGCTCTGGATGCGCCGCGCCAGCCGCCGGGTCAGCGCCGACAGCGCCATCGAGCCCAGCGCTGCGCCGGCGAACCAGTAGACGCCGTGCTCCAGCCGGCTCTTGATGAAGAAGCTCGACTGCAGGCTGACCACCGCCAGCGCCACCACCAGCACGTCCAGCATCGACCATTTTCCCAGCGCTTCGAGCAGGAACAGCGTGCGTCCGTCGCGCGGGCCGCGCTTCAGGCACCACAGCAGGCCCAGCAGCAGCAGCTTGGCGTAGGGGAAGGCGACCGAGAACAGCAGGATGACGCCGAACACCAGCCATTCGCGGCTCTCGCGCAGCGCCTGCAGCCCGCCCAGGATCGAATAGACCGTGTCCCACAGATGCAGCTTGGTGATGCGCACCGCCGGCAGGGTCAGGCCGACGCTGAGCGCCGCCAGGGCGGCGGCGATGCCGGCCAGCATGCCCAGCCGCAGGGCCCAGGACGGGGTAGCGGGGTCGGGCGGCGCCACGTCGGGCGGCGGGCTGGGCGGCTGGCCGGGCGGCATCAGGCCAGGCGGCGGGGTGGCGGGGGGCGGGGCGGCGCGATCCGGCGGCGGCGAAGCGCTCATGGCGGCTTCATAGCATTGCCGTGCGGCAAATAAAAAACCCCGCCGCGGCGGGCGCCGTGGCGGGGCTTTTCGGGTTCGGCTTATAGCCGGCGATCAATGCATGCGCTGGGGCATCTGGGCGATGGCCTGGTCGACCAGCTCGGCGGCCTTGCCCTGGCCGATCTGCTGGCGCAGCACGGCGCGGGCGGCGGCCACGGCGACGTCGACCGCCGCGTTGCGCACCTCGGCCAGCGCCTTCTGCTCGGCCTGGGCGATACGCTCCAGGGCGTGCTTTTCCTGCTGCGCCATCTGGCGTTCGAGGTCCTCGGCGGCCTTGGCCTTGAGGCGCTCGGCCTCGACCTTGGCCTGGGCCACGATGTCCTGGGCTTCCTTGATCGCGTCCTGCTGCTTCTGGCGGTGCTGGGCCAGCAGCGCCTCGGCTTCCTCGCGCAGTTGCTGGGCCTGGCCGATCGTCTGGGCAATGCGCGCCTTGCGCGCGTCGAGCGCGCCACCGACCGTCGCCATGCCGCGCCGGAACAGCAGGGCCACGAAGATGACGAACGCGACCGAGACCCAGAATTCGGCGCTGAGATAGAACGGCTCGGCATGTTCCATGCCGGCCTCGGCGGCGTATGCGACCCCGATCATCAGTTGCGCTCCGTCATGGCGGCGCGAACCGCCTCATCGATGCGCTCGGCCGACGGCTGGGCGCCAGCCAGCTTGGCTACCGCCATGCCGGCCGCTTCGCTCGCCACTTCGCGCAGCTGGTTGAGGGCCTCGCCGCGCGCCGCGGCAATGCGGCTCTCGGCGGACTTGATCTGCTGCGCCACCGTGGCGCTCATCGCCTCGGTGCGCTTGGCGGCCTGGGCGTTCATCTCGTCGACCGCCTGCCTTGTGATGGCGCCGGCCTGTTCGCGCGCCGCCGCCAGGGCCTTGTCGTAGGCGCCGATGATCTCGGCCGCCTCGCTCTTCAGCGCCTGGGCCCGGTCCAGATCGGAGGTGATCTTTTCCTCGCGCTTCTGCAGCACCTGCGCGACGCGGGGCAAGGCCAGCCGCCACATCACCAGGAACAGCACGACGAACGTCACCGTCAGCCAGAACAGCTGACTGGGAAACGAGCTGGGATCCAATTGCGGCATGCGTTGTCTCCACGACGGCCGGCGGCGGGCCTGCAAGCCCGGCGCCGGACCGGCCGTTCAGCCGACTAGGTGTAGAGGATCAGGAACGCGATCAGCAGCGCGTACAGCGCCACCGCTTCGGTCAGGGCGAAGCCCAGCATGCCGAGCGGGAAGACGTTGCTGCGTGCCGCCGGATTGCGGCCGATCGTCGAAACCAGCGCGGAGAAGATGGCGCCGATGCCGACGCCGACGCCCGCAAGACCGATGACCGCCAGACCGGCACCGATCATCTTTGCGCTAGCCAAATCCATTTTCAGACCCTTTCGTGTTGCATGTTTGACGTGGTTGGGAAGGAAACGACAACCCCTGTCGCCCCGCCACGCGATCAGTGATGCAGGTGGATCGCGTCGTTCAGGTAGATGCAGGTGAGGACGGTGAAGACGTAGGCCTGCAGGAAGCAGACCAGGATCTCGAAGCCGGTCAGCGCCACGTTGGCCGCCAGCGGCGCCCAGCCGCCGATGAAGCCCAGGCTGATGATGAACCCGGCGAACACCTTCATCATGGTGTGGCCGGCCATCATGTTGGCGAACAGTCGGATCGCCAGGCTGACCGGACGGGTCAGATAGGACAGAACCTCGATCGGGATCATCAGCGGCAGCAGCAGCGCCGGCACGCCCTTGGGCACGAAGAAGCCCAGGAAGTGGTGGCCGTGGCGGATGAAGCCGACCAGGGTGACGCCGATGAACACCACCAGCGCCAGGCCGAAGGTGACGATGATGTGGCTGGTGAAGGCGAAGCTGTAGGGCAGCATGCTGAGCATGTTGCCGACCAGGATGAACATGAACAGGGTGAAGACGAACGGGAAGAACCGCATGCCGGCCGAACCCACGTTCTCGCGCAGCATGCTGGCGACGAATTCGTAGCTCAGTTCGGCCATCGACTGCCAGCGGCCGGGGATCAGGGCCTGGCGACGCACCGAGGCCACCATGAAGACGGCGACCACCGCGACCGCCACCGTCATCCACAGCGCGGAATTGGTGAAGGAAACGTCGTAATTGCCGAGACGGGGCAACTCGATCAGCGGTTCGATCTTGAATTGCTCTAGCGGGCTTGCCACGCCATCCCCCTCATCAGCATCCGACGCATGTCACGTCCGGTCGTTGTTGCTGCGCCCGGACAAGTCGCCCATGGCGCGGTACACGTTCAAAATACCGGCGGCGCTTCCCAGGAAGAAGAACACCACCATCATCCACGGCCCTGTGCCCCACCAGCGGTCGAGCAGGTACCCGACACCGGCGCCGACCGCGATCCCCGCGACCAGCTCGGTGCCGACCCGGAACGCCAGACCCAAGCCGGTCATGGTCGGACCCGGACCGTTGCGACGGAGTTTGCGATCCGCCCCGCTGGCCAGCCGCTCGCGTGCCTCGCGCAGTTTTGCGTCGAGTTGGTCGAGCGACGGTGGCTTTTCTCGATCGCTCATGGCGGGCCGATCCGTTCGTCGCAGTGGCCTGGGCACGGAAAAGCCGCGGCAAACCGCGACGCCCGCCCCCAAGCCGGGCGCACCATAAGGGGCGCCCTATACCAAGTCAAGCGGCAAAATGCCTCTTGAAGGTCGATAACCCCCTGTTTTTACACGCGAAATCGCCTGCGACGTTCAGGCCGCGTTGACGATGCGATCCGCTTCCTCAAGATCGACCGAAACCAGCTGCGACACGCCCCGCTCGGCCATGGTGACGCCGAACAGGCGGTCCATCTTGGCCATGGTCACCCGGTGATGGGTGATGATCAGGAAACGGGTCTCCGCCTTCTCGGCGATCTCCGCCACCAGATTGCAGAAGCGCTCGACATTGGCGTCGTCCAGCGGCGCGTCGACCTCGTCCAGCACGCAGATCGGCGCCGGATTGGTCATGAACACCGCGAACAGCAGCGACAGGGCGGTGAGCGCCTGCTCGCCGCCGGACAGCAGCGACATGACCTGCAGCTTCTTACCCGGCGGGCTGGCCATGATCTCCAGCCCCGCCTCCAGCGGATCCTCCGACTCGGTCAGGCGCAGCTGCGCCTTGCCGCCGCCGAACAGCTTGGTGAACAGCTCCTGGAAATGGCGGTCGACCTGCTCGAAGGCGGCGACGAAGCGCTCGCGGCCTTCGCGGTTCAGCCCGGCGATGCCCTGGCGCAGCCGCGCGATGGCCTCGACCAGGTCGTCGCGCTCGGCGGTCATGGCGCCGATCTGCTTCTCCATCTCGTCGGCTTCTTCCTCGGCGCGCAGATTGACCGCGCCCATGGTCTCGCGCTCGTGGATCAGCTTCTCGACCCGCTGCTCGACCTTGTCCAGTTCGGGCAGCCCCTCGATGCTGTCGATGCCGGCCACTTCGAGCACCTGTTCGGGCTCGCAGCGCAGCCGTTCGCGGATGCGCTCGATGACGCCGGCCAGCTGCGCATCGCCCTGCTCGACCTGGGCCTCGCGCCGCACCCGGCTCTCGCGCGCCTGCGACAGCTCGGCCTCGACCTGCTTCAGCGCGCGATCGGCGTCGGCCAGCCGGCTCTCGGCCTCGGCCAGGCGGTCGGCGGCGACCTGGCGTTCGGCCTCGGCCTCGGCGATCAGTTCGAGCAGCTTGCCGCGCTGCTCGGCGATCTCCGCCGGCTTGGCGTCGAGATCGGTCAGGGTGGCTTCGATGGTGGCCTTGCGCTGCGCCAGCTCCTCGATCTGGCGCGCGCTCTGCTCGGCGCGGCTCTGCCAGGTCTGCCGCTCGCTCTCGATCTGACGCAGGCGCTGGGCGCGAAGCTGGGCCTCGCGCAACAGCGCGTCGTAGGTGGTCTGGCGCTCGACCATGCCGGCGCGCAGATCCGACAGCGCGCCGCGATCGGCGCCGGCCTGTTCGCGCAGGGCGGCCAGGTCGACGAACTGGGCGCGCTGCTGGTCGCGCTCGTCGCGACGGGCGGCGGCCTCCTGGTGCTCCTGGTCGAGCCGCGCCATCTGCTCCTGCAGCGCCGCCAGCTTGGTGGCGGCGGCCTCGGCCTGGCGTTGCAGCCCGGCATAGGCATTGCGGCCGTCGCGCAGCGCCGTCTCGGCGTTGCGCTGGGCCTGGCGCGCGGATTGCGCTGCCTGGCGCGCCGCTTCCAGCGCCTCGCGCACGCTGCGATGCTGGCGTTCGACCTCGCCGGTTTCGGCTTCGGCGATCTCGATCTCGCTGCGCAGATCGGCCAGGCGGTTGCGCTGCGCCAGCCGCGCCGCGGCGGCGGTCGGCGCGCCGGCCTTGACGGTGAAGCCGTCCCAGCGCCACACCGCGCCCTGGCGCGTCACCAGGGTCTGGCCCGGGGCCAGATAGGGATGCAGCGCGTGGCCGGCGTCGTCGTCGGCCACCACGCCGATGCGCGACAGGCGGCGATCCAGTTCGGCCGGGCCGTGCATGAAACGGCCCAGCGGCTCGACATCGCCAGGCAGCGCCGCCGATTCGAAAGTGGGCGGCAGGGCGCGCCAGTAGACCGGGGCGCCGCTGTCGCCGGAGGCTTCGAGGTCCTCGCCGATCGCTGCGCCCAGCGCCAGTTCGTAGCCCGGCATGACGTCAATGGCGTCGATCAGCGCCGGCCACAGATCGCCGCCATGGGCGGCCAGCACCTCGGCCAGCGCGGTGGCCTCGGCGCGCAGCTTGGTCAGCTTGGCGGTGGCGTCCTGCAGATGGGCCTGCGCCGCGGTGGCCGACTGCTCGGTCTCAGCGCGCGCCGCCTCGGCGGCGTCGGCCGCCTGCAGCGAGGCCTGCAACTGCGCCTCGGCCTCGCCGACCTTCTGTTCGGCATCGGCCAGCGCCGGCATGGCGGCGATCTCGGCCTCGACCGCGCCGCGCTCGCCCAGCAGCCGCTGGCGGCGATCGGCCAGCCGGCCCAGCCGCTCGTCCAGTTCCTGGATCTCGCGCATTACCGCCTGCTGCATCGCCGCGTCGCGGGCGATGCGCTCGGTCAGCGCTTCCAGATTGCGTTCCGCGTCGGCCACCTGGGCGCGGGCCTGCTCCAGCGCCGCCAGCGCGGCCTGTTGCGCTTCGGCTTCATCCTGCTGGGCGGCGACGGCGCTGCGGCCTTCGGTGTCGAGTTCGCCGATCGCCGCCTGGGCGTCGCTCTGCCGCTCGCTCTCGCGGGCGGTATCGGCCTCGGTCTGGGCGAGGCGGGTGCGGCCTTCCTCGCGCGCCTGCTCGACGCGGCGCTCTTCGGCCTCGAGCGTGTCGAGCGCCACCTTCAGGCGTTGCAGCTTGGCGGCGGAACTGGCCTCTTCCTGGCGCAGCTCGGGCAGCACGGCGGCGGCATCGGCCTGGGCGGTGGCGGCGACGCCGGCCAGCCGCGTCAGATCGGCGACCTGGGCTTCGGCCTCGCGCAGCCTGTCGCGCGCCTGGGCGCGCTCGGTCTCGGCGGCGGCCAGGCGCAGCGCCAGCAGCTGGGCTTCGGCGCGGCGGATATGGTCGGAAAGGTTGCGGTAGCGGCTGGCCTGGCGGGCCTGCTTCTTCAGTTGCCGCAACTGCTCGTCGAGCGTTTGCAGCACGTCCTGCACGCGGGTGAGGTTGGTCTCCGCCGCGCGCAGGCGCAGCTCGGCTTCGTGACGGCGGGCATAGAGGCCGGTGATGCCGGCCGCCTCGTCGATCACATGGCGCCGATCGGTCGGCTTGGCATTGATCAGCACGCCGATACGGCCCTGGCTGACCAGCGCCGTCGAGCGCGCCCCGGTGGCGGCATCGGCGAACATGGTCTGCACGTCGCGGGCCCGGGTCTCGTGGCCGTTGACCTTGTAGAGCGAGCCCATGCCGCGCTCGATGCGGCGTATCACCTCGAGCTCGTCGGCGTCGTTGAGCGCCGCCGGCGCGGTGCGGTCGCGGTTGTCGAGCTTGAGCGCGACTTCGGCGATATTGCGCGCCGGCCGTTGCGCCGTACCGCCGAAGATCACGTCTTCCATCTCGCTGCCGCGCATCTGCTTGGCGGAGGTTTCCCCCATCACCCAGCGCAGCGCTTCCACCAGGTTCGACTTGCCGCAGCCATTGGGACCGACCACCCCGGTCAGGCCGGGCTGGATCACGAGATCGGTCGGGTCGACGAAGGACTTGAAACCGGAAAGATGGAGCCTGGTGAATTGCACGACTTTTGTTCCTGACGCGGGTTACGGACGATGGATTACTGCAGCAGCTTGGCGAATTCGTCGAACGGCATGGCGCCGGCCACTTTCTTGCCATTGATGAAGAAAGTCGGCGTCGAATCGACGCCCAGCTGCTCGCCGCCCTGCCGCTCGGCGACGATCGACTTGACCAGCGTGTCGTTGGTCATGCAGGCCTTGAAGTCGGCTTCCGAGATGCCCGCCAGCCGGCCGATCTTGCCCAGCTCGGCGATCGTGCCGTCCATGTCGTTGATCTTGATCCAGTTGCGCTGCGAGCCGAACAGGATCTCGATCAGGGCGAAATAACGATCGTTGCCGGAGCATTCGGCCAGCATCGAGCCGCGCACGGCGTACTGGTCGAGCGGGAAATCGCGGAACACCCATTTGACCTTGCCGGTATCGATGAACTGCTTCTTGACCTGCGGCAGGGTGTTGACGGCGAAGTCGGCGCAATGCGGGCAGGTCATCGAGGCATACTCGATGACCGTGATCGGCGCCTTGGGGTCGCCCATCACATGGTCGCTGGGCTGTACTTCCAGCCCGGTCGGCACTGCCGGCACGCTGGCGGCGGCCGGCGCGGGGGCCGGGGTGCTGGCAGCCGGGGTCGGGGTGCTGGCGGCGGGAGCCGGAGTGCCGGCGGCGGGAGCCGGCATGGGCGAGGCCGGCGTGGCCGCCGGGGCCGGCATCGGGCTGGCGGCGGGGGCGTTGGACGGGCCGGACGAGCCTTTTCCCAGCAGGAAATAGCCGCCCACGGCAAGCGCGGCGACCACCACCAGGCCACCCACGACAATCAAGATATTCCGCATGAAACTCCCCTTTGCCACAACATCTTGGGGTTTTGGCTTCCCAAGAGTCAAACGATTCACGCGCGGTCTTTTCCACATGGAGAAGTGCGCGAGCCAACCGGGGAAACTAGCGAGAATTTCGCGGCCAAACGATGACGACGGGGCCTCGGGCCGGCGGCGGCAGGGTCACGTTTGCGTGCGGCGCTGCTCCTCGTGACGCGGGCTGGGTCGGGATGGCACGTCAGGCGTCAGCCGGTTCCCTGACTGGTCCCTCACCGGTTTGCGCGCAACGGCTGCGCGAGCTTGGCGGATCCATTGCGCAAGCGATGGCGGAATTTGCCCAAGCTGGCAGGTCCCCTGCGCAGCAGTTGCGCAGGGGCGCAGCGGTTGCGCAGGGGCGCGCCTTGGTCGGCCGTCAGGAACCGGTCTCGTCCTCGAACAGCATGTCGGCGACATAGGGATTGGTCTTGCGCTCCCAGCCGAAGGTCGAGGTCTGGCCGTGGCCGGGCACGAAGGTGATGTCGTCGCCCCGCGGAAACAGCTTGCCGCGAATCGAATGGATCAGATCGTCGTGATTGCCGCGCGGGAAGTCGGTGCGACCGACCGAGCCCCTGAACAGCACGTCGCCGACCAGGGCCAGCCGCATCTGCGGCTGCACGAACACGACATGGCCCGGCGTATGGCCGGGGCAATGCACCACGTCGAACCCGACCTCGCCCACCGTGACCGTCTCGCCGTCGGCCAGCCAGCGATCGGGCAGGAACGGCTTCTCCTTGGGGAAGTTGTATTTCTTGCCCGCCTCCGGCAGTTCCTCGATCAGATAGCGATCGTCGGGATGGGGACCTTCGATCGGCACGCCGAACTCCGCCGCCAGCGTACCCGCCGCGGTGGCGTGATCGAGATGGCCATGCGTCAGCAGCACCTTCTCCAGGGTCACGCCATTCTTCTCCAGCGCCTGGCGTACGATCGGCAGGTCGCCGCCGGCATCGACCACGGCGCCGCGTTTGGTGTTTTCGCACCAGATCAGCGAGCAGTTCTGCTGAAACGGCGTGACGGGGATGATCAGGCATTTGAGCATGGCGCTGATATAGGCGTTTCGGCCGCGCTTGCGAAGGGGCTTGGCGCCAATCGGCCCGGGACGGCTCCGTCCCTAGGGCTTGCCGGGGTCGCGGGCGATGGCCTGGCCCAGCCGCTTCAGCGCCGCTCGCAGATCGGGATCGCCGACCTGGTCGGCGGCTTCCAGCATGGCGCGCCGCGTGGTCGCATCCACCGGCGTGGCGAGCCGCGGCCCGAGGCTGCGCGGCTGGGGCAGGGGCGCCTGGACCAGGGCGAGTTTGGCCACCGCGGTAAAGCCCAGGAAGGCGTTCACCCGCTGCAGGATCTCCGGAACGCGATGCTGCAATTCCAGCGCCGCCGCGCCGGTACAGCGCAGATGCAGGGTGCCGGGCGCCTTGCCGCGGCCCCCGGCCAGCTTTTCCGGACGGCTTTGCCGCGCCAGCTCGGCGCCGACGATCTCCGGCCATACGCCGATCAGGCTCAGCACCGGCGACGGCTTGCCGCCCAGCGCGCCGCGCAGTTTGGGCATGACCCGGCCCAGGCTGGTGGTCCCGCTGCGATGCTGCTGGTCGTTCACGCTCGCCTCGATAATTGATCGGCTGCTCGCTATGGTAGCCCGCATGCCCGCCAGCCGAAAGCCAGGGCGCTGCGCCGACCGGATCGCGGCGCCCGACGTCGCCTCCGATCTGCTCGCCTGGTACGACCGCCATCGCCGCCGCCTGCCGTGGCGCGCGCTGCCGGGCGAGGCGGCCGATCCCTATCGCGTCTGGCTGTCGGAGATCATGCTGCAGCAGACCACCGTCGCCACGGTCGGACCCTATTTCAGGGACTTCCTCGAACGCTGGCCTGACGTGGTCGCGCTGGCCGGGGCGAAGCTGGACGACGTGCTGCATGCCTGGCAGGGCCTGGGCTACTACGCCCGCGCCCGCAACCTGCATCGCTGCGCCCAGGCGGTGGCCCAGGATCGCGGCGGCGTTTTCCCGGACACCGAGGCGGGTTTGCGCGAACTGCCCGGCATCGGCGCCTATACGGCTGCCGCCATCGCCGCCATCGCCTTCGACCGTCGGGCCAATGTGGTCGACGGCAATGTCGAGCGGGTCATGGCGCGGCTGTTCGCCGTCGCCGATCCATTGCCCGGCGCGAAGGAACGGCTGCGCGATCTGGCCGCCGCGCTGGTGCCGGCGCGACGCTGTGGCGACTATGCCCAGGCGCTGATGGATCTGGGCGCCACCGTCTGCACGCCGCGCAAGCCCAAATGCGTGATCTGTCCGCTCCTCGCGCAATGCCGGGCGCGCGCCCTGGGCATTGCCGCGGATCTGCCGGCGCGTTCGGCCAAGGCCGACAAGCCGACCCGCCATGCCGTGGCCTTCGTCGCGTTGCGTCCCGACGGCGCCATGCTGCTGCGCCGGCGCGACGAGAAGGGCATGCTGGGCGGCATGATGGAAGTGCCCACCACGCCGTGGCGCGCCGAGAACTGGACCCTCGAACGGGCCCAGCTCGAGGCGCCGGTCAAGGCCGCGCCCCGGTCGCCCTGGCGCCAACTGCCCGGCATCGTGCGCCACAGCTTCACCCATTTCGACTTCGAGATCGTGGTGGCGGTGGCCCGGGTATCGGCGTCGGCCGCCCGGGCGGCCTTGGGCAGCTGGGTCTCGCTCGATGCGTTGAGCGACCAGGCCCTGCCCACGGTGATGAAAAAAATCATTGCGCATGCGCTCAAGCAGAGCGCCGCGCAACGCGCGGCGTGAGGAGAGACCATGGCGGCTGCCGACGACGGCGATTTCTGGCGCGATCCGGCGTTCGTGCCCTGCTACATCGATCTCAGCGGCTTTGCCGTGTCGCTGATCCCGCGGCCGCGCGATGCGGCGTTCAACCTGCTGCAACTGGGCGCCGGCAGCGGCCGGCTGGCGGCGGCGATCGCCACCGCCTTCCCCCAGGCGCGGCTGACCCTGATGGAATCCGATGGCAGGCTGCTGGCGCGAGCGCGCGAACGGCTGGGCGACGATGCCGCGCGCTGCGAATTCATCGAGACCGACTGGATGGAAGAACCGCTGCCGGGCGGCCAGGACGTGATCTCGACCATGCTGGCGCTCGAGCCGCTGGGCGCGGAGGAGCGCGCCGATCTCCATGCCGACATGCTGGGCGCGCTGGTGCGCTACGGCATGGTGGTGCTGGCCGAGTGCGTGAGCGGCGGCAGCCCGGGCATCGACTATGCCTACGCCACGGTGTGGCGCGAGCAGGTGGCGGCGGCGGGCGGCGATGCCAGGCTGATCGAGCGGCGCGCCAACGAGCTGGCGATCCTGCCGCTGCCGACGATGGAGGAACATGTCGCGGCGCTGACCAAGGCGGGATTCGCCGAGGCCAGCTGCTGGTACAAGAACATGGGCTTCACGCTGGTATCCGGCGTCAAGGCGATGTGAGGCGGTTGGAGGAATCGATGTTCGAACGGCGCAATCAGCCGGTGATCTCGCACGCCGAGTGGCGTCGCCGCGTGGCGCGCTCGGCCGCCCTGGCCGGCGGCGTGATCGTCGCGGCCCTGGGGCTGGGCGTGCTGGGCTATCGCTACCTGGCCGAGCTGGGCTGGCTCGATTCGCTGCTCAACGCCTCGATGATCCTGGGCGGCATGGGGCCGGTCGACCCGATCCACACCGACCGGGGCAAGCTGTTCGCCGCGTTCTACGCCCTGTTCAGCGGCGTGATCTTCATCGGCACCTTCGGCGTGCTGATCGCGCCCTGGGCGCATCGCATGCTGCACCGGTTCCATGCCGTCGACGAGGACGACGCCGACAACGGCGCCGACAAGCCGCGCCCGCGCGCGGCGCGGACCGCCGGCAAGGCGCGGCGTTGAGATTCTAGATCAGGCGGGCGCGGATCTGCTGGCGCAGCAGGTCGAGCGGCAGCAGCTTTCCTTCGGCGTCGAAATGCCAGAAGGTCCAGCCGTTGCAGGCCGGCGCGCCCTGCACCGCGGCGCCCACCTGATGGATCGAACCGCGATGCTCGCCCCGGCTGTTGCTGGCGACGATGGTGCCGTCGGCCCGCACCCGGGCGTGGAACCGGCGGCCGTGGTCCGACAGCAGCGAGCCCGGGCTCAGCAGGCCGGTCTCGACCACCACGCCGAACGGCACGCGCGGCTCGTGCCGCTTGGAGGGCGGGGCGGCGATCTCCTCGTCCGACAGCGGCGCGACCTCGGCGATGCGCTCGCGGGCGATGCGGGCATAGTCGGCCTCGCGCTCGATGCCGATGAAGTTGCGGCCCAGCCGCTTGGCCACCGCGCCGGTGGTGCCGGAGCCGGTGAAGGGATCGAGCACCATGTCGCCTTTGTTGGTCGAAGCCAGCAGCACGCGGAACAGCAGGGCCTCGGGCTTCTGCGTCGGATGGGCCTTCTTGCCGTCGCTCTTCAGCCGCTCGCCGCCGGAGCAGATCGGCAGCAGCCAGTCCGACCGCATCTGCACGCCCTCGTTCAGCTGCTTCATGGCTTCGTAGTTGAAGGTGTAGCGCTTCTGCTCCTTGTCGCGGGCGCACCAGATCATGGTCTCGTGCGCGTTGGTGAAGCGCTTGCCGCGAAAGTTCGGCATCGGGTTGGATTTGCGCCAGATAACGTCGTTCAGCATCCAGAAGCCCAGATCCTGCAGCGCCGTGCCCAGCCGGAAGATGTTGTGATAGGAGCCGATCACCCACAACGTGCCGCTGTCCTTCAGCACCCGCTTGGCCTGCGTCAGCCAGGCGCGGCTGAAGTGATCGTACGTGGCGAAGTCGGCGAAGCGGTCCCACGCGTCGTCGACGGCGTCGACCTTGGAGTTGTTGGGCCGCAGCAGATCGCCGCCGAGCTGCAGATTGTAAGGCGGGTCAGCAAAGATCACGTCGACGCTGGCGGCTGGCAGTTTCGCCATCTCCGCCACGCAATCGCCGACAATGATCTTTGCCATTGGACTCCCCCGAGTCTGACCCGTTGCCTCCGCGCGTCCCCCACGCCACGGCGACAAAACAGCCGACAAGGTGAATCATTGGCTGTGGAAAAGTCAAGAATCCAAATGGATTCAAAGGTTTAATACCATATCTGGTAGGATACGAATCGTCCGCGACTCAATCCCTGCGATCCATCTCGCCGATTTCCTCGATCGCCACTGCGCCGCTGCCGAGGAAAAGCGGCATGGCGATGAAGCTGCGCCGGTGGTGCGGCGTGGGGCCATGGCGTTCCAGCGCGGCGCGATGCTCGGCGGTGGCGTAGCCTACATTGTGGTGCCAGCCGAATTCCGGATGCTGGTCGGCCAGCGCGTACATCAACCGATCGCGCGTCACCTTGGCGACGATCGAGGCGGCGGCGATCGACAAGGACTTGGCGTCGCCTTTCACCACGGTGTGCACCGGGCAGGGCAGGTCGGGCTTCTGGTTGCCGTCGACCAGCGCCGCCAGCGGCCGTACCGGCAGCGCGTCGAGCGCGCGGCGCATCGCCAGCAGCGAAGCGCGCAGGATGTTGATGGTGTCGATCTCCTCGACGCTGCACTGGCCGATGCCGATCGCGACCGTCTTGCACTCGTGCAGCTTGGCGAAGATCGCCTCGCGCTCCTCGCGCGCCAGCTTCTTGGAATCGTCGATGCGCCGCTGCAGGCGCTGCGGCATCGCCTTGTGTTCCAGCACCACCACCGCCGCCGCCACCACCGGCCCGGCCAGCGGCCCGCGGCCGGCTTCGTCCAGCCCAGCGATCGGGCCGTCGATGGCAAGCGCGCGCTCCAGTCTGAAAGTCGGCATGGCCCCCGCTGGCCCGGTGTATGTTGTGGCGATGGGCCATCCTGTTTCGTCCGACCGCGCGATGCAAGAAGATCGCGTGCGCGAGATTATCGCGGCCGATGCCGGGGCGATGGCGCAGTTGCGCGCTGTGCGCGCGCTGGATTTGCCGGATTGCTGCACCTCCGGCGGCTTCCTGCGCAATCGGGTGTGGGATGCGCTGAGCCGCAGTGCAACGCCATACCGCGCCGACACCGACGTGCTGTTCTTCGACGCTGTGGATATGTGCAAAACCCGCGAGCAGGCGCTCGAGGCCGCGCTGACTGAGGCCGTGCCGGACGCCGAATGGCAAGTGCGCAACCAGGCGCGCATGCATCTGGCCAACGGCGATCCGCCCTATCGCGACACGGCCCATGCCATGAGCTATTGGCTGGAGACCTGCACCGCGGTGGGCGTGCGGCTGAAGGCCGATGACCGGCTGACCATCGTGGCGCCGCTCGGCTTGGACGATCTGCTGGGGCTGGTGTTCCGTCCCACCGATGCAGGGCTGCGCCGGCGTGCCGTCTATCGTCAGCGCCTCGACACCAAGCCGTGGCGGGCGCAGTGGCCGCACGCCACCTTCATCGAATAGGGGCTGCGATGCTGGTCAAGGAAATCGAGCGACATGGCAAGCAGCGCATCTGGCTGATGGACAGCATCGCCGCCGTCGCGCCCGAGCACAATGGCGCGCTGGTGCTGACCGGCTCGCATGGCGGCCAGAGCGCGGGCGAATACGCGGTGAAATATCCGCTGGCCGCAGCGTTTTTCAACGACGCCGGCATCGGCAAGGACGAAGCCGGCGTGGTGGCGCTCGCCATGCTGCAGACCAGAAGCATCGTCGCCGGCGCCGTGTCGCACGACAGCGGCCGCATCGGCGATGCGCTGGACATGTGGCAGCACGGTACCCTGTCGCGGCTCAACGAGCGGGCCAAGGCGGCCGGGCTGATCCTGGGCATGCGCGTGCAGGACGCGCTCAGGAAACTGGCGGGCGGCTGACGGCCTATTTGTCGACGGCGCCGCCGCTTTCGGCCCAATCTTTGAAGCCACCCAGGTTGTAGACGTGCTGGTAGCCCAGGTCCTTGAGGATCTTGCCGGCCAGCGCCGAGCGGCCGCCCGATGCGCAATAGACGATCACCGTCTTGTCGGAGGCGAAATTGGGGTCGCGGGCGGGCGAGTCGGGCGCGGCCTTGAATTCCAGCATGCCGCGCGAAACGTTCATCGCGCCGGCCACCTTGCCGCTGGCCTGCACTTCGGCTGCGTCGCGCACATCGACCACCAGCACGCCGCCCTTGGCTATCATGTCCTTGGCTTGCGCCGGCGTGATGCGCGGCACCGTGGCATTGGCTGCTTCCATTATCTGCTTGAGGGTGGTGGACATGGTCGAGTCCTCGCGCTGCGTGAATGTCCGCAAGGGTAGCCCGCACTGCATTCCGCCGGAAGTGCCAAGAAGAGGCCAATACGCAACTGACACCGCTCAGAACAAATCCATCTGCCCGCCATTGCGTTCGGCGACGGCATCCTTGGGCACAGCGAACTTTTTGGTGTCGAGCTTGAAGGTCATGGCGTGGCCCTCGTTGAGCCCGATGCGGCGGCAGGCGGTGTCGAAGCGCCGGCGCAGCAGCTCGGCGATCGGCCCGTCGCCGGTCATGCGCCGGCCCCATTCCGGGTCGTAATCCTTGCCGCCGCGCATCTGCCGCACCAGGCTCATCACCCGGTCGGCGCGGTCGGGCACGTGATTGGCCAGCCATTCGCGGAACAGGTCTTTGATCTCCAGCGGCAGGCGCAGCATCGTATAGGCGGCGCGTCGCGCGCCCCGCGCGTGGGCTTCCTCCAGGATGCGCTCCATCTCGTGATCGGTCAGGCCGGGGATCATCGGCGCGCTCATCACGCCGGTCGGAATGCCGGCTCCGGCCAGTTGCTCGATCGCGTCGAGCCGGCGATAGGGTGCCGAAGCGCGCGGCTCCATCTTGCGCGCCAGCGCCGCGTCGAGCGTGGTGACCGACAGCGCCACCTGGGCCAGGCCCTTGTTCGCCATCGGCGCCAGGATGTCGATATCGCGCGTGACCAGGTGCGACTTGGTGACGATGCCGACCGGATGGTTGAACGCGCTCAGCACCTCCAGGATCGAGCGCGTGATGCGCATCTGCCGCTCGGCCGGCTGGTAGGGATCGGTGTTGGTGCCCATGGCGATGATCTTGCAGCGATACTTGGGATCGCTCAGCTCCCGCCGCAGCAGCGCCGCCGCCTCGGGCTTGAACAGCAGCCTGGTCTCGAAATCGAGACCGGGCGACAGACCGAGCCAGGCATGGGTCGGCCGCGCGAAGCAATAGATGCAGCCATGCTCGCAGCCGCGATAGGAGTTGATCGACTGGTCGAAGCCGACATCGGGCGAGTTGTTGCGCGCGATGATGGTGCGGGAGGCGTCGCGCATCATCGAGGTGCGCAGCGGCGGCAACTCGTCCTCGCCTTGCGGCGCGCCGCTCCAGCCGTCGTCGACGGCGTAGCGCTCTTCCTGCTCGTAGCGACCCGACTTGTTGGACATCGCGCCCCGACCCTTCCTGGCATGGTCGTCGAGCGGCCGGTCGGGGTCGGTCGGCAGGTGTTCGGAGGCGCTGTTCGGGCGGAGCGGCATGGCAAGGAGCCTAGGCCGGCGTCTGGAACAAAACAAGAACCAGGGAAGACGGCTACCGCTGCCGGCGCGATAGCGAAAGGCTGGCGCTCAGTAGCGCACGGCGCCGAGATCGAGCGGATCGGGCCCCAGCCACTCGTGCCGCGTCTGGGCGATGGCGGCCGGCTGGAAGGCGCGTTCGATGGTGGCGCCAATATGCTCGCGCATCTCGGCCGTCAGCCCGGCATCGGACCATTGCGTGGGATCGCTGCCGTCATAGGGCAGCGCTGTCTGCACCTTCCAGCGCGCCATGAAGGCCATGGTGCGCAGCCAGGTCATGCGCCGGAACGGCGTCAGCACCGGCCGCATCCGCCCCATGCGCTCGGGCGCCACCGCGGCATAGGCGCGATAGAAGGCGATGGTCTGCGCCCGGCTGAGCGCGGTGTCCTGGCTGGGGTCCCACAGGGTCGAGGTCGGCAGGCTGGCATGCGCCAGGTCGATCGCGGGCGAGCCGTAATGCGCCTTTTCCAGGTCGACGAACCAGATCTTGCCGGCGCGGTCGATCAGGAAATTGCCGGGATGGGTGTCGGCCAGGGCGAAGGTGATCTCGGTCGGATCGCTGCCGCGCTGGGCGGCGTAGTTGCGCGCAAAGATCAGTTCGTCGGCCAGCATGGCGCGGCTCTGCGCGGAGGTCGTCATGCGGTCGAAGAACGGCGCGTTGGCTTCGATCGCGGCCAGCAGCGCCGGCGCTGGATGTTCCAGCCGCGTCATCGGCGCGATGCGCTCGGGCGCCGGCACCGGCAGGTCGTGCAGCCGCGCCAGCGCTGCGGCCATGGCCGGCAGGTCGTCCGGCAGCTTGGGCGGATGGCCGTTGACGAACTCGACCAGCAGGATGCCGCCCGGCACGTCGTCGCTGGGCGGCACCACGCCCAGCAGATGCGGCGTGGCGGCGGCGGGAGCGGCGCGTTCGAAGGCGCAGGCCTGGGCCACCAGACGCTCGCCGGCCTCGGCATCGCCGGCATGGGCGTAGCAGATGCGCGCCAGCGGCCACCGGCCATCGAGCCGGCGCAGCACGCGGACATGGCCGTGCGCGGTGCCCTTGGCGGGCAGCGCCACCAGTTCGCCGGTCGACAGCCGCTCCAGCCCGTGCACCTGGCCCAGCGCCTGGCACAGCGCCCGGGCGGGCAGCGGGAAATCTTTGCTCATGGGGCGATAACGCTCAGCGCCGCTAACCGCTGCGCGGGGTCTTGCCTTCGTTCAGCCGCGGCAGCAGCTCGGCGAAGTTGCAAGGCCGGAAGCGGATATCGAGCTGGAATTTCAGGATCTCGTCCCAACCGTCGCGGCAGGCGCCGGGCGAGCCGGGCAGGGCGAACAGATAGGTGCCGCCGGCCACGCCGGCCGTGGCGCGCGACTGGATGGTCGAGGTGCCGATCTTCTGGAAGCTGACGAAGCGGAACACCTCGCCGAAGCCGTCGATGCGCTTCTCGTAGACGCGTTCGAAGGCCTCGGGCGTGACGTCGCGCCCGGTCACGCCGGTGCCGCCGGTCGAGATCACCACTTCGACATTCGGATCGTCGATCCAGGCCCTGAGCTGGGCGACGATGGCGTCGATCTCGTCCCTGACGATGGCGCGGCCGGCCAGCCGGTGGCCCGCCTGCTGCAGGCGCTCGACCAGCACCGGTCCGGACCGATCGTCGGCCTCGCCGCGGGTGTCGGAAACGGTCAGGACTGCGATGTTGACCGGCTTGAACGGTCGGCTCTCATCGATTGCCACTCGGGTTCTCCGTCGTCACGCCGCCCACCTGAACGGGGGTGGCTGCCATTCCATCAACGGAGACATAGAGAGGCCAGCGATGCGAGGCAAGGGCATCCAGGGTCGGGGTCTTCTGCCCCAGGCGCAGCTGGTAGATCCACAGATTGGCCATCACCCGCTCGATGAACAGGCGGGTCTCGCGCACCGGGATCGACGCCACGAACAGCAGCGGGTCGTCGTTGTAGTTCACTTCGCTCTGCCAGCGTTGCAGGTTGCCCGGTCCCGAATTGTAGGCCGCGGCGACCAGGAACAGGTTGGCGCCGATCGGCTCGTAGTCCATCAGGTAGCGCAGGTAGAACTGGCCCAGCATCATGTTGACGTCGGGCCGGTAGAGCTGGCCGGCATCGGCCGGCGTGCCGAAGCGGTTGGCCATGGCGCGCGCCGTGGGCGGCATCAGCTGCATCAGCCCGGCGGCGCCGGCCCAGGAGCGGGCGCGCGGATTGAAGGCGGATTCCTGACGCGCGAAGGCATAGACCAGGGCGCGATCGACGATGAAGCCGCCCTTGGGCTGCCACGGCGGCACCGGATAGAGCGCCACATCCATGCCCGGGATGCGATCGCGCACCGCATCGTCGCTCACCGCATTCGCGACCTTCAGCGCCAGGTCGGGCAGGCGCGCATTCTCCGCCAGCGACAGCACCGCGGCGATCACGCTGTCGTCGGCATCGGCGGTCAGCGCGTAGAGCTCGGCCACCGCGCCGTCGATCTCGCCCGCCTGCAGCAGCGCCAGCGCCCGCCGGCCGACATTGTCGCCCAGCAGCAGGTCGAACTGCGCCTTGGTGAAATTGGGCGGTGTCCACAGGAAGCTGGGATCGCTGCCGAAGGTCTTCTGCGCCAGGATGCCGTAGAAAGTGCGCGGATAGGCGGCGGCCTTGCGCATCCAGGGATTGTACTTCTCCGGGCTGCCGGCCAGCAGATTGGCGCGTGCCGCCCAGAATGCGCCGGCGGCGGCGTTCCAGGAGGAAATGTTGGGCGATTCGGCCAGCGCCTGGAAACGGCGGGCCGCTTCGCTGTAGGAGCCCAGCCGCCAGGCCGCCAGTCCGGCAGTCCAGTTGGCCATCGCCGCCTCGTCGCCGGCGGCGGCGTCCTTGGCGGCATCGAGCGCCAGTTCGTCGTTCTTGCCCGACAGGAACAGCCGCGACGCGACGTCGGCGCGCAGCCGGTCGATCTCGCCCGGGGCGAACAGCTTCTGCGCCTCCTCGCTGTCGAGCAGCTTGAGCGCCTGCACGTGCGAATCGCGCTGGGCCAGCAGCAGGATGCGCTGGCGCAGCGCATTGGCCTGGGCGCGTTGCGCGGGCGACAGCGACTTGGTGCTGGGTGCGGGCAGGGCCGCCGACGAACTCTGCACGGTGGGCGTGACGAAGCTCGACGCCGTCGGCGTGGCCGCGCCGGCCGGCTTCTTCTTCAGCGCCAGCGCGTAGATGCGCGGCGCCTGCGGATGGTCGTTGTAGGCGGCGAGCCATTCGGCCAGTTCGCCGTAGTGCGAAGCGTAGGCCGGATGCAGATAGCGCTGTGCCAGCACGTGGCCCACCAGCAGGCGATTGTTCAACCGCGCGATCTCGGCGTCGGCGTCGTGGAAGCGTCCCGCGTCCTGCAGATCGAAGATGCGGCGATAGCGCTCGGCATCGTCGCGCGAGATCGCCTGGCCAAAGGAAAATTCGCGCTTCTCCAATTCGCGCGACAAGGATGTGTTGAGGCTGATCGCTGGCGGCGATTTGACGGCGACGACGGATTTGGCCGGCGTCGCCGGCTTCTGCTGCTTGGCCATCGCAAGCGCCGGCCCGCACAACGCCAGCGCCAGCGCGACGGGCGTCACGCGGCGGATGAAGCGGCGGCGACGATCGCTCGTCGCCGCCTTGCTGTACGGGCTGTCTCGAAGGACCGCGATCATTTCCCTGTTTGACCGGCTTGTTTTGAGCGCCGTGTCGCTTGAGCCGCACACTGCCGGCTAGGTCGACCCGCAATCAAGTAAAAACTTGTTTTCGCTCAAGGGTTTGCCGCGCACCAACAAAATGTTGTTGGTCGCATTGCAACGGCAACCAGATGTGCTGCGGGCGCTGTCGCCTATTTCGACAGCAATTCGTCCAGCCGCTGGCGGATGGCGAGCAGGTCGCGCCATGCCTCGCGCTTCTGCGCCGGCGAGCGCAGCAGATAGGCGGGATGGAATGTCGGCATCGCTGGAATGGCGGGGATGCGCTGGTCGGGTCGGTAATCGAACCAGCGGCCGCGCAGGCGCATGATTCCTTCGTTGGTGTTGAGCAGCGTTTTGGCCGAGACGCCGCCGGCGAAGATCAGCAGCCTGGGACGCGCCAGCGCGATGTGACGTTCGACGAACGGCATGCAGATGGCGATCTCCGCCGCGGTCGGCGAGCGGTTGCCCGGCGGCCGCCATGGCAGGATGTTGGTGATGTAGAAGTTGGTGCGATCGAGTCCGATCGTCGCCAGCATGCGATCGAGCAGCTGGCCGCTGACGCCGACGAACGGCTTGCCCAGCCGGTCTTCGTCCGCGCCCGGCGCTTCGCCCACGATCATCACCGGCGCCTGCGGATTGCCGTCGGCGAACACGGTGTTCTTGGCGGTGGTCTTCAGCGCGCAGGCCTCGAAGCCCTCGATCGCGGCGCGCAGGGCATCCAGGCTGTCGGCCAGCGCCGCCGTCTGGCGCGCATCGGCCACGGCGGCGGGCGATTGCAGCGGTATCTGAGGCGGGCTGGGCGCGGTCGCCGGGCGGCCGCTCTCGCGCGGCACGGCCGGAACGGAAGCGGCGGGGGCTCGGGCGGCCGGCGCCGCCGCCCGCACCGGCGTCG
This sequence comes from uncultured Hyphomicrobiales bacterium, assembly GCA_964458605.1. GTDB lineage: Bacteria > Pseudomonadota > Alphaproteobacteria > Reyranellales > JAQSWP01 > JBBSNV01. The sequence continues at coordinate 45,055 of CAYWLS010000019.1, forward strand.
CCGACAGCGCATAGCGGTCGACCGGCGCGTTCTCGATCGCCTCGTCGACGCCGGCGTCGCGGTAGAAGGCCAGGATCGCTCGCGGATCGGCCAAATCTGCGACCGGATTAGCCATGGCTTCGCCGGGTTTGGTACGCTATTGCTTGGCGGGACATGGCGCGATCCTAGTGCAAATCGGCTTTTGACGGAATTGCCGGGATCCCGTCGCAAGCCGTGGATTTGCTCCGCTTCGCGGGAACGGGGCCGATTCACACGACCGAAGGGAAGCGTTGCGGCGCTTCCGGCGCGGTCGTGATCCGCCGCAGCGGATCCGGCGATAAAACGGCAGTCGAATGAAGGAGTTGCAGGGGGATCCCATGGCGCGTGAGGCAATGGAATATGACGTGGTGATCGTGGGCGCCGGCCCGGCGGGCTTGGCCGCCGCCATTCGCCTGCGCCAGCTCGCCGCCGAGCAGAGTCATGAAGTCAGCGTTTGCGTCATCGAGAAGGGTTCGGAGGTCGGCGCGCATATCCTGTCGGGCGCGGTGATCGACCCGATTGGTCTGAACGAGCTGATCCCGGACTGGAAGGAGAAGGGCGCGCCGCTCAACACGCCGGTCACCGAAGACAAGTTCATGGTGCTGAGCGAGAAGGGCGGATTCACCATCCCGTCCTTCCTGATGCCGCCGCTGATGAACAACCACGGCAACTATATCGCCAGCCTGGGCAATCTGTGCCGCTGGCTGGCCGAGCAGGCCACCGAGGCGGGCGTCGAGATCTACCCCGGCTTCGCCGCCGCCGAGGTGCTCTACCACGAGGACGGTTCGGTCAAGGGCGTCGCCACCGGCGACATGGGCATCGCCAAGGACGGCCATCACAAGGACAGCTACACCGAGGGCATGGAGCTGCACGCCAAATACACCTTCTTCGCCGAAGGCGCGCGCGGCTCGCTGACCAAGATGCTGTTCGACAAGTTCAAGCTGCGCGAGGGCGTCGAGCCGCAGAAGTTCGGCATCGGCATCAAGGAGCTGTGGGAGATCGATCCGGCCAAGCACAAGCCGGGCCTGGTGATCCACAGCCAGGGCTGGCCGCTCGACAGCAAGACCGGCGGCGGCTCGTTCATGTATCACCTGGAGAACAACCAGGTGGCGGTGGGCTTCGTCGTCCACCTGAACTACGAGAATCCCTATCTGTCGCCGTTCGACGAGTTCCAGCGCTTCAAGACCCATCCCAAGGTGCGGCCCTATTTCGAGGGCGGCAAGCGGCTGGTCTACGGCGCGCGGGCCATCAACGAAGGCGGCGTGCAGTCGGTGCCGAAGCTGGTGTTCCCCGGCGGCGCGCTGATCGGCTGCGCCGCGGGCTTCGTCAACGTGCCGCGCATCAAGGGCTCGCACAACGCCATCAAGACCGGGATGATGGCGGCCGAGGCGGCCTTCGCTGCGCTCAAGGGCGGCAGCCAGGGCCACGACGAATTGAGCGCCTATCCCGAGGCCTATCGCCACTCCTGGGTCCACAAGGACCTGTGGCGGGTGCGCAACGTCAAGCCGGCCCTGAAATGGGGCATGTGGCTGGGCTCGCTCTATGGCGGGCTGGACATGTGGCTGAACAGCCTGGGGCTGGGCGCCCTGCTGCCCTGGACCTTGAAGCACAAGAAGGCCGACTACGAGTGCATCAAGAAGGCGGCCGACTGCCAGCCGATCGCCTATCCGCGGCCGGATGGCGTTGTCAGTTTCGACAAACTTTCGTCGGTTTTCCTCTCTAACACCAATCATGAAGAGGATCAGCCCAGCCACCTGAAGCTGAAGGACCCGACGATTCCCATCGCCGTCAACCTGCCGCTCTATGCCGAACCGGCGCAGCGCTACTGCCCGGCCGGCGTCTACGAGGTGGTCGAGGAAGGCGGCAGCAAGAGGTTCCAGATCAACGCGCAGAATTGCGTCCATTGCAAAACCTGCGACATCAAGGATCCGGAGCAGAATATCGTCTGGTGCGTGCCCGAGGGCGGCGGGGGTCCCAACTACCCGAACATGTAGGTGCTCGATGGTCCGTAAAGTCAGTCTCCGCGGTTTGGCCAAGTCCACGCTGGGCGTCGTGGCGGTTACGTTGTCGGCTGCGTTGGTGCTGTCGGCGCCGGCCGAGGCGCAGCGCCAGACGCGCAACAACATCACCACGTCGATGTCCGGCGCCTATCTGGCCGGACGCTTCGCCGAGAAGATGAACGACTACGGCCAGGGCGCCGACTACATCGACCAGGCCCTGCGGCGCGATCCCGGCGATCCGGTGCTGACCTTCCAGGCCTTCCGCCTGCGCCTGGCGGCCGGCCGGCTGGCGTCTGCCGTCGAACTGGCGCCCAAGGTGGCGGTTTCTGTGCCGGGCGATCCCCTGCCCAATCTGGTAATGGCGCTCGACGCGGTGCAGCGCAAGGATTTCGCCGCTGCCGAACAGGCGCTTGCGCATCTTCCCTCCGATCCGCGGCTGGGATTCCTGCGGCCCTACCTGGTGGCCTGGGTCAAGGTCGGGCAGAAGGACTATGCGGCAGCCCAGGCCAGCCTGGAATCGGCCGGCGTCGGCGGCGATCAGGGCGCCAAGTACAAGAGCTCCTCGCTCTACCTGCTGCATAGCGGACTGATCGACGAACTGGCCGGCAAGAAGGACGAAGCCAAGAAGAAGCTGGAAGCGGCCTATGCCGCGCCTGACGCGGCAAGCCTGCGCGTGGCGCTGATCCTGGCCGCCTTCGATCGCCGCAACGGCGATACCGAGGGCGCCAACAAGCTGCTGACCGAGCTTTACAAGAAATCGGGCGAGTTCGTGCCGCTCGACGCGCTGCTCAACGACAAGGCCTCGCGTCTGACCACGGTGCAGGACGGCATGGCCGAGGTGCTGTTCGACGTGTTCGCGGCGCTGGCCCAGAGCTCCGGCGACAACGCCAACCTCGACGATGCGGCGGTGATCTTCGGTCGTCTCACCTTGCAGATGCGGCCCGACTACGATCTGGCCAAGCTGCTGCTGGGCGACCTGATGGCGCAGCAGCAGCATGTCGACGTCGCGCTGCAGATGTATCGCGGGGTCGAGGCCAGTTCGCCGATGTATTGGCGCGCCCGCCTGAAGGTGGCGGCGGCGCTCAACGAACTCGACAACAGCGACGAGGCGGCCAAGATGCTGACCGCCATGATGGCTGAGCGCAAGGAGCGCGCCGATGCCGCCCAGGCGCTGGGCGATCTGCTGCGCTCGAAGGAGCGCTTTGCCGAGGCGGCCAAGGCCTACGACATCGCGGTCGAACGCACGCCCAACCCCGAGGCCAAGGACTGGCCGCTGTTCTATGCCCGCGGCATCTCGGAGGAACGCTCCAACCAGTGGACCAAGGCGGAGGCCGATTTCCGCAAGGCGCTGCAGCTCTCGCCCGATCAGCCTTTCGTGCTGAACTACCTGGGCTATTCCTGGGTCGATCAGGGCATCAACCTGCAGGAAGGCCGCAAGATGCTGGAAAAGGCGGTGAGCCTGCGGCCCAACGACGGCGCCATCGTCGACAGCCTGGGCTGGGCCAATTTCAAGCTCGGCAACTACGACCAGGCCGTCCAGCTGCTGGAGCGCGCCGTCTCGCTGACCTCGACCGACTGGACCGTCAACGATCATCTGGGCGATGCCTACTGGCGCACCGGCCGCAAGGTCGAGGCCACGTTCCAGTGGCGCCGCGCGCTGGTGCTCAAGCCCGATGCCGACAAGGTCAAAGGCATCGAGGACAAGATCGAGAAGGGCCTGTCGGACCAGTCGAGCAAGCAGTAACCGCACCGTGCTGCGGCGACAGGCGCGGGCCAAGATCAACCTCTATCTGCGGGTGGTGGGCCGTCGCGGCGACGGCTACCACCTGCTCGATTCGCTCGCGGTGTTCGTCGATCTGGCCGACGAGCTGGCGTTCGCGCCGGCACCCGACTTGCGGCTGCGCGTCGAGGGGCCGTTCGCCGCGTCGCTGGGCGGCGGCGAGAACCTGATCGGGAAGGCGGCGCGGCTGCTGATCGCGCAGGCTTGCGACGATGCCATCGGTTGCGCCAGTCCCGGCGCATCGATCGGCCTGACCAAGAATATCCCGGTGGCGGCGGGACTGGGCGGCGGCTCGGCCGATGCCGCCGCGGCGCTGGACGGGCTGAATGCGCTGTGGCGGCTGGGGCTGGACGATGCCGCGCTCGACCGGCTGGCGCCGCGATTGGGCGCCGATGTCGCCGTGTGCCGGTTCGGCCGGCCGGCGCTGATGTCCGGCGTCGGCGAGATCATAACGCCGGCGCCTGCCCTGCCGCCCTTCGCCCTGCTGCTGGCCAATCCCAACCGCGCGCTGGCGACGGCCGAAGTGTTCGGGCGCCTGGCGCCGCCCTATGCCGCGCCGATGCCGCTCGACGATCCGCCGCACTCGGCCGAAGCGCTGGCCCAAGCCTTGCGCCGGCGCGGCAACGCGCTGACCCCGCCGGCTATATCGCTATGTCCGCAGATCGGCGAGGCGCTCGACCTGCTGGCCGGGCTCGAGCGCTGCCTGCTGTCGCAGATGTCGGGCAGCGGCGCGACCTGCTTCGGCCTGTTCGCCGATATCGATCAGGCGCGGGCGGCGCAACGGCGCTTGCAGGCGCTGCGGCCGCACTGGTTCGCCCGCGCCTGCGTCGTCTGAAGGGCCCGGCGCTATTTCGGCGACACCGCGCCTGCCACGTCGCGCAGGCTGTTGAGCACTTCGACCGTCGCCTTGCCGTCCACCGGCAGGCCGGCCATCTTCTGGTATTCGCGGATCGCCTGCTCGGTCTTGGGTCCGGTCGCGCCGTCGAGCTCGCCGCCATAGAGCTTGAGGCCGGCCAGCAGTTTCTGGATCTCGACGATGCCGGCGCGATCGAGCGGCTTGTCGGCGCCATCGCCGCCCTTGTCCGGCGCGGTGGGCGCGCCGCCATTGGCCAGGCCGTGCAACCGGGTGATGTTCTGATTGATGCGCGTGACGTGCTCGTTGGCCATCTGCTGCGCCCTGGCCTTCTCGTCGGCGTTCAAGGCGCCCAGCAGCTCCTGCGCGGCCTGCACGTATTGGGGATTGTTGGTGCGCGCCGCCAATGCCAGCCACGACAGCGCCGCGACCCGATCGGCGGGTCCGCCGACGCCCTGGAACAGCATCAGCGCCAGGCTGTATTGCGATTCGGGCTGGCCCAGCTCGGCCGCCCGCGTCATCAGCGTCCGCGCCTGCGCGGGATTGGGCGTCAGGCCGCCGCCGCCATTGATGTACAGCAGCGCCAGATTGTGGATCGCGGTCGGCACCGGAACCGGCTGTTCGGCGGCCTTGCGATACCATTGCACCGCCTTGACCGGATCGATCACCGTGCCGATGCCCCGCTCGTACATGACGCCGACATTGAACTGGGCTTGCGGATTGCCCGCTTCGGCCGCCTTGAGCAGCCAGCGCAAGGCCTCGGTCGGATTGGGCTGGCCGCCGGGGTTTTGCATGTAGCGCTTGCCCAGCTCGAGCTGGGCGTCGACGTCGCCGGCCTCGGCCCGCTTGATCAGGTTGGGCGTGGTGTCGTTCTGCGCCACCAGTGGACCGCCTGGCGCCGGAGTGCCGGCCGGGGGCATGCCGGTGGCCGGCGTGGAGCCCGGCGTCGTCGTCAGCTCGGGCATGCCGACCAGGAAGGAAGGTTGCACGCCGGGCGTCGGCGCGGGGATGCCTGGGGGCGGCGCGGTCGCGCTTTGCGGCGCGGGTACGGGCATCGGCACCGGAGCGGATGCCGGGCTGGGCGCGGCAACGACGGGCGAGGGAGCCGTTGGCGCCGGCGCGGTGACGGCGGGCGGGGATGGTTGGGCCGCCGGCGCGGCGATAGGCGAGGGCGTCGGCGTGGCGCTGGCGACCCGCGGCGGAGGCACGCTATCGCCATCGTCGCCATCTGCCAGGAACAGGAAGTAGCCCGCTGCGCCGACGGCGGCGACGCCGATCAGGCCAAGGCCAAGCGGCAGCAGCGCCGAAGCGCGCCGCGTGGCCGCCTGGCGTCGCGGCATGGCATGCGCCAGCAGCGCCTCGCGCGGCGTGGTGGTGATTGTGGCTGTCTCGGCAGGTTCGGCGAAGATCGCGGCCTCGTCTTGCGTCGGCGGCGGATCGAGGACGGGATCCGCCGCCGTCGCCGCGATCGTGGCCGGGTCGACCGCCGGCAGCGGATCCTGGAAGGCATCGCCGGCCGGTCCGGCGTCTGGCCAGGGTGCGGCGTCATTGCCTGCTGCCATCTCGAACGGCGCTTCCGCAGCGTCCGGCGGCGGCTGGATCGCGACAGGCCGATCGGGCTCGACCGTGTCCAGGCTCTCCTCGGCGACGGGCGGGTCCGCCTTCTTGCGCGTCCGTTTTTTGCTCTTGCCACGGCGTCGCTCGGCGGCATCGAGCGCGCGCTGCATTTCGGGGCTGATCTCGGGCGTGGCGACGTCCTGGGCGTCGCTTGCCGCGCCGGCAGCGTCTGCGGCGCTCGCCGGCGGCGGCGCGGACGACGGGTCCTGTGCTATCGCCGCCTCTGGCGGCGGCGTTGCGTCCCTGGCGGTTGCGCCAGCTTGGCTGGCCGGGGCGGTGCGGTTGACCCGGCGCATGATGGCCCGTTCGACCCAGGCTGCGAGCGGCATGCCGGCCTTGTCCGCCGCTGCCTGGGCCCGTTTGCGGGCTTCCTCGTCCACGTCCTTGATACGCCAAACGCTCATGCCGTTACCGCCTCATGCAGCCGGGTCACATCGGTCGATCGGATGTTTGATGTCGGTGGGCAGTCTGCCGGCAAAAGCCAGCCTGTCAACTGCGGCAGGCTGCGGCAGCAGGGCTCAGCTTTCGAACAGCCGGCCCATCAGGCTACGGCCGGTGCGCGAGCCCAGCCGCGGGCTGGCCGGCCGTGGCGCGGGGGCCTCTCCGGCGCGGTTCTCCAGCTTCTCGATGCGCCGCGTCAATCGCACGATCGCCCGTTCGGCGGCATTCATCACCAGCGGGCTGGCTTCGATACCGCGCTGTTCGACCAGCAGCGGCACGGCCTCGCCTGCCTCGTTGCGGCGATCCAGCAGCGTGACGAGCTGCTCGACGATCGCCTCGCGCAGTCCGGGGATGTCGCCGGCCGGCAGCGCCATCGGGGCGAACGGATCGCCAGCCGGCGGCGCGACCGGTGGCGTCGTTTGTGCGTCCAGCCGCGCCTGCAGGCGGGCTTCGAGTTCGGCTGCGAGGCGCGACAGGCGCTGCTCGACGATTGGGTCCAGCTCGCGTTGCAGGACGAGCGGCTCGACCGTCGGCGCGGCTTGCGCCGCCCGGGATTGCGCGCCGCCGTCCAGCGGCCATTCGGCGTCCGCGTTCTCGCCCGCGATCCTCGACCGCTGCTCGAGCGCCTCCAGCCGACGGCGCAATTCGTCGTCGATCGGGGCCGCATCGCGGCGCGTCAGCGTATGCAGATGGGCATCCAGCCTGTCGAGACGGTCTTGCAGCGGCTGGAATTGCGCCTCGGACATGTCCGACGGCGAAGGCCGTTCGGACTCGATTCTGGCCAGGCGCTGCTCGAGCGCCGCCATGCTGGCCGAAAGGGCGCCTTGTTGCTCGGCATGGTGCTGCAAAGCTTCGATCGGCTGGCGCACCGCAGCCAGCCCGGCCAGCGCTTCGTCGATGCGGCGGCCGAGCACGGCAATGTCGCGCGCCAGTCCGGCGGCGCTGGCCACGGTCGCCTTGCCGGTGCGATCGATGCGTTCGAGCAGCGAGTGCTGGGCCTGCTCGATCGCCTGCCGGCCGCGCCGCTCGGCTTCGGCGTAGATCGATTCCGCGTCGACATGCCTGAAGCGCGGCATGCCGGCGACGCCGATCTCCGAGGCGACCACCGTGAGCGACTGTTCCAGCGCCCCCAGCCGCTCGGCCAATTGCGACAGCGGTCGCGACGGATCCTGCGCGGCGCCGACCGGTGCGAAGCTGGCGCCCGGCGAGGCCTCGTCGCCAGCTCGCGCCGATCCGCGCCCGGACTGATTTTGCAAATCCACAGCCATGACCGAAGCCGCCGCTCCCACGCCGCGTCGATAGCATTAGGCAATCGACAGGTTTCTGGATGAAACCATGGCTGCGGTCGGGATGCCAGTGGGCTGATCACATTTACGACAGGGCTCCTGCCAAGGCCGGTCAGGGCACGCGCAGGCGATGCGCCAGGATCAGGCTCAGGGTCAGCAGGGTCAGGGCGCCGGCCTGGTGCAGGGTGGCGACCGCTACCGGCACGCCCAGCAGCAGGGTGGATATGCCCAGCCCAAGCTGGATCAGCGCCATCAGCGCCACCGCATTGGCCGCCATGCGGGCGGGGTGGCTGAGGCGTGGCGTCTTGCGGATGCGCCACCACAGCAGCAGCGCCAGCAGCACCGCCGCTTCGGCCAGACAGCGGTGCTGGAACTGCACCATGGTCTGGTTCTCGAAATGGTTGAGGAAGCCCAGTTGCGGATCGTACGCGCCCGGCGGCAGGAAATAGCCGGACATGTCGGGGAAGGTCTCGTGCACCAGCCCGGCGTGGAGACCGGCGACGAAGGCGCCCGAGATCATCACGAAGAAGATATAGCCGGCATAGGCGCAGACCAGCCGGTAACCCGGTCGCGCCGGCCGCACGCGCTGCTCGATCAGGCCGAGCGCGGTCCACACGATGTAAGCGTAGATCGTCACGGCGGTGCCCAGATGCAGCGCCAGCCGGTACTGGCTGACGCTGGGCCGGTCGACCAGGCCGCTTTCCACCATGAACCAGCCGATCGCGCCCTGCAGCCCGCCCAGCAGCAGCATTGCGACCAGATGCGGCACCAGCTTCTTCGGCACGTAGCGCTTCCACAGGAACCACACCATCGGCACGAAGAAGGCCAGGCCGATCAGCCGGCCCAGCACGCGATGGATGAATTCGAGCCAGAAGATGTGCTGGAACTGCAGCAGGCTCATGCCTTCGTTGAGCTGCCTGTATTCGGGTGACTGCTGGTACTTGGCGAATTCGCTCTGCCAGGCGTCCAGCGACAGCGGCGGGATCCAGCCGGTGAACGGCTTCCACTCGACGATCGACAGGCCCGATTCGGTAAGCCGCGTCAGCGCGCCGATCACCGTCATCAGAAAGATCATGGCGGCGACCACGAACAGCCAGCGCGCGATCGCCCGCTTGCGCGCGGGAATCGGCGATGGATCGGCCAGTGGCAGGGCGGCGAGATCGGTCATGTTTCGATGGCCAAGGAATAAGGGAAAACGGCGCAAAATCCCGGGGAATTTTTGCGACAGATGGTCGCCCTGAGCCGTCCGATCCGGGGCCGTGGCGCGCTGGACACGGCGCGGCGATAATGCCAAAAAACTCGCCCTTGCCGATCGGGAATATGTCCCGCATGCCGGCAAATCCCTGTCGCAATTGTGGTTGCCATGGCCGATCTGGCGCTCAAGCACGGACTGACTTTCGCCGATCTCTACGCGCGCGAGGGGCTGGTGCGCCTCGATGCCGCCTTCGTCGGCTGGCTGCGCGGCGCCGATGTCGAGCTGCACAACCGCCTGATGGCCGGTCGGGCCGATCCCCGCGCCCTGGAGAACAAGGACCAGTCGGCGCTGCTGATCGCGCTGGCGCCGCACCTGGAAGACTTCCTGGCCGATCTGTTCGGCGTCGGCGCCGAGGCCAAGGCATTGCGCGCCGTCCACCAGGCGCTGGCGCCGCTCTACGATTGCAAGCGGCTGTTCGTGCAGCGCCAGGCGGCCAAGGCGGTGAAACCCGGCGAAGCCGACAGCATCGACGCCGATGCGATGCTGGCCGCGCTGGGCATGCGGCCGCCGGCCGACAACGGCGATCTCGATGCCTGGGAACTGGCCTTCGCCCGTCAATGGGCCGGCTGGATGGTCGACGAGGGCGGCAACGCCGAGCCTCTGGCCAAGGCGCTGCGCTATGCTGGCTGGGCGCTGCACGCGCCGGCCGGCAAGGCGCGCCATCGCAAAGGCATCCTGTTCAAGGCGCCGCACAAGCTCGACTTCAACCGGCTGGTGCCGGTCGAGACCGAAATGGTCCATGGCGTGACGCAGATGCGCCTGCCGCGGCCGATGTGGCGTCAGCGCGACGGCTTCGGCCTGACCGATGCCGGCTTCGATCTGAGCCGCGCGCTCGACAACGCGCAGTACTGCATCTACTGCCACAACCAGGGCAAGGATTCCTGCTCGCGCGGCCTGCCCGACCGCAAGGCCGGCGGCTACGCCAAGAGCCCGTTCGGCGTCACCCTGGCCGGCTGTCCGCTCGAGGAAAAGATTTCCGAGATGAACCTGGTCAAGGCCGACGGCTATTCGATCGGCGCCCTGGCCATCGTCGCGGTCGACAACCCGCTGTGCGCCGCCACCGGCCATCGCATCTGCAACGACTGCATGAAGGCCTGCATCTACCAGAAGCAGGAGCCGGTCGACATCCCGCAGATCGAGACCCGCACCTTGAAGGACGTGCTGAGCCTGCCCTGGGGCTTCGAGATCTATTCGCTGCTGACGCGCTGGAACCCGCTCGACCTGGCCCGTCCGCTGCCGCGCGAAGAAAGCGGCCGCACGGTGCTGGTGGTCGGGCTGGGCCCGGCCGGCTTCAACCTGTCGCATCACCTGATGAACGATGGCCATCACGTGGTGGCGATCGACGGGCTGAAGATCGAGCCGCTCGACCCCAAGGTGTCGGGCGTCGATGTCGCCGGCCAGCGCACCGCCTTCGCGCCGATCCGCTCGATGGAGCAGATCGCCGAGAATTTGGACGAGCGCACCATGGCCGGCTTCGGCGGCGTCGCCGAATACGGCATCACCGTGCGCTGGGACAAGAACTTCCTGAAGATCGTGCGCCTGCTGCTGGAGCGGCGTGCCCAATTCGCCATGACCGGCGGCGTGCGCTTCGGCGGCACCGTCGGCATCGAGAGCGCCTTCGCCATGGGCTTCGACCACATCGCGCTGTGCGCCGGCGCCGGCAAGCCGACCTACGTGACCATGCCCAACGGGCTGGCGCGCGGCGTGCGCCAGGCATCCGATTTCCTGATGGCGCTGCAGCTCACCGGCGCGGCCAAGAAGGATTCGCTGGCCAATCTGCAACTGCGCCTGCCGGTGGTGGTGATCGGCGGCGGCCTGACCGCGATCGACACCGCCACCGAATCGCTGGCCTATTATGCGGTGCAGGTCGAGAAATTCCTCAGCCGCTTCGAGACCCTGGCGCAGGAGAAGGGCGAGGAAGCCGCCCGCGCCGCCTGGAGCGAGGAGGAGCGGGCGATCGGCGACGAATTCATCGCCCATGCCCGCGCCATCCGCGCCGAGCGCGATGCCGCTGCGCGCGAGGGCCGGCCGCCCCGGCTGGCCGAGCTGATCGATTCGTGGGGCGGCGTGACGGTGGCCTATCGCCGGCGCCTGATCGATTCGCCGTCCTATACCTTGAACCACGAGGAAGTGCACAAGGCGCTGGAAGAGGGCATAAGCTTCGCCGAGAACGTCACGCCCGTGGCGGTCGAGATCGATCGCTTCGGCCATGCCGCCGCGCTCAAGGTGCAGGTGCGCGAGGGCGAGGCGGTGCACGATCGCACTTTGTCGGCGCGCGCCATCCTGGTGGCGGCCGGCACCCAGCCCAACACCGTGCTGGGCCGCGAGGATCCCGATCACGTCGAACTCGACGGCAAATATTTCCAGGCCTTCGACGAAGACGGCAACAAGGTCACGCCCGAGCGCATCGCCAAGCCGCAGGCGGTGCGGGTGCTGATGCATATCGCGCCGGACGGAAGGGCGGTGTCGTTCTTTGGCGACCTGCACCCGTCCTTCGCCGGCAATGTCGTCAAGGCGATGGCCAGCACCAAGCAGGGCCATCCGGTGGTGTCGCGCATGCTGGCGCGCCTGCCGGCGGTATCGGGCGATCCGCGCGCGCTGCTGGCCCGGGTCAATGCCGAATGGCGCGCCACGGTGCATGCGGTCAATCGCCTGACGCCGACCATCGTCGAGGTGGTGGTCAGGGCGCCGGCGGCGGCGCGGGCCTTCGCGCCCGGCCAGTTCTATCGCCTGCAGAATTTCGAGACGCTCTCCCGGCGGTCCAACGCCACCAGCCTGACTATGGAAGGCCTGGCGCTGACCGGCGCCTGGGTCGATCGCGAGCAGGGCCTGCTGTCGACCATCGTGCTGGAGATGGGCGGCTCGTCGGATCTGTGCGCGCTGCTGAAGCCGGGCGAACCGGTGATCCTGATGGGCCCGACCGGCGCGCCGACCGAGATTCCCCAAGGCGAAAGCGTGGTGCTGGTGGGCGGCGGGCTGGGCAACGCGGTGCTGTTCTCGATCGGCCAGGCGCTGCGCGCGGCGGGCTGCAAGGTGCTGTATTTCGCCGGCTACAAGCGCGTGATCGACCGCTACAAGGTCGAGGAGATCGAGCGCGCCGCCGATGTCGTGGTGTGGTGCTGCGACGAGGCGCCGGGATTTCCCGCCACGCGGCCGGCCGACAAGACGGTGGTGGCCAATATCGTCGAGGCGATGCGGCGCTACGCAGCCGGCGAGCTGGGCGAACAGCCGATCCCGTTCGACACCATGGACCGCATCATCGCCATCGGCTCGGACGGCATGATGAACGCGGTGGCACAGGCGCGGCATGGCGTGCTCAAGCCGTTCGCCAAGCCGCAGCACGTGGCGATCGGCTCGATCAACTCGCCGATGCAGTGCATGATGAAGGAAATCTGCGCCCAGTGCCTGCAGCGCCATGTCGATCCGCGCACCGGGCAGGAGACCATCGTGTTCTCCTGCTTCAACCAGGACCAGCCGCTCGACCAGGTCGACTTCGCCGGCCTGCGCCAGCGCCTGACCCAGAACGGCGCGCAGGAGAAGCTCACCGCGCAGTGGATCGACCGCGCGCTCAAGCTGAGCGGGCTGCGCGACTAGTCGCTGCGGCGTCGCCGACCGGCCAGCCATGCACGACGTCCGTGGCAGGCCGGCCGGTTCCTTGGCAGAGTGCAGCATCCGTTTGAGGGAGCTGCCATGAGCGAGGATCGTCCGGAAGCCAAGGGCACCGTGCAGGTCGAGACCGAGCGGGTGAAAGTCACCGAGTGGCGCTTCCCGCCGCGCGGCCATACCGGCTGGCACCGCCACGGCATGGATTACGTCGTGGTGCCGATCACCAGCGGCAACCTGACCATCTTCGACGGCAAGGCCACCCATGTCGCGCCGCTCAGCCAGGGCGTGGCCTATGCCCGGCAGATCGGCGTCGAGCACGACGTGATCAACGACAACGATTTCGAATTCGTGTTCGTCGAGATCGAGCTGAAGGGCAGCGAAGGCTAGCTAGGAAACGTCGGCGCGGCGGGCTCGTTGGCGATGCCAAAGGCGCCGATCATATACGAGATCAGGTGATAGAAGCCGCACAGCGCCACCAGCTCGACCAGCTGGGCGGCGCTGTAATGCGACTGCAGCTCGGCGTAAAGCGCATAGTCGACCTTGGCGCTGGCATGCAGCGCATCCGCCAGGCGCAGGATCGCTTGTTCTTGGTCGGTCCAGATCGCGGCATTGGCCGCGCCGCCGACGGTGGCGGCGATCTGCGCCGGCGTGAATTTCGCTGCCTCGGCGAAGATCTGCACATGCACGCCCCACTCGTATTCGGCGCGGCACAGCGCCGTGGTGCGCAGGATGGCGATCTCGCGCTGGCGCAACGACAGGCTGCCTCTGTCGAGCAAGCCGCCTTGCCGCACCCGGTCCAGCACGCGCGGGTTATGGGCGATGGTGCGGAACAGCGCCAAGGGCTGCGGCATGCCGAAGGTCATTTTGTCCAGCACGGCTGCGGCCTCGGCGGGATAGGGCGGCTCGAGCGGCGCCAGGCGGTTGGCCATGACGGATTCTCCTGCTATTGTTTCGATAGCATATTGCTACACAAATAGTAGCACAAGGAGAACATGGCCACGCCATTGCCCGGCCGCAGGGTGCGCGGCTCCCGGAGCGGCCCGCCGCTCATGGCGGCGCTCGACCTGCTGGGCCGGCGCTGGCTGCTGCGCATCGTCTGGGAATTGCGCGACGAGGCGCTGACCTTCCGCACCCTGGCGGCGCGCTGCGGCGGCGTCTCGCCTACCGTGCTGAACGCGCGGCTGGCCGAGTTGCGCGAAGCCGGGCTGGTCGAGGCAGCCGACGGCTATGCCCTGACCACACGAGGGCGCGCCCTGGTCCGCGCCTTGATGCCGCTCATGGGCTGGGCCGAGGACTGGGCCAAGGAAAGCAAACCATGACCGCCTTGCGCTATCCGGTGTCGATCAAGGGCGTGATGGCGATCGACGGGCGCATCCCCCTGCTGTTCAACGAGCGCCAGGAATGGGAGCTGCCGGGCGGCCGACTGGAGCCCGGCGAGCAGCCCGAGCGGGCGCTGGTGCGCGAGATCGCCGAGGAGATGGGGCTGGACGTGGCGTGCGGCCCGATCCTGGATTGCTGGCTCTACGACGTGCTGGACCAGGGCCGGTCTCGGGGCCAGGTGCTGATTGTCACCTATGCCTGCCGGTTGCTGCGGCCGGGCGTGCCGGCGGTATCGTCCGAGCACAAGGAGCTGCGCCTGTTCGCCCCGCAGTTCATCGACCGGCTGCCCATGCCGGCGGGCTATCTGGCGTCGATCCGCCGTTTTCTAGAGATTGGTTAAGAGGTTGTGATTACTCGATAATTCAGAACTCGCAATTAAATTAAATAGAACGGATAGCCAATCTCCTGGAGCCGACGCCGTCCATGTTCGTTTGTCTGGCAATGGATTTACCGAACGCCAGGTGCGTGAATGCCTGGACGAAGGCGTGAGATCGGTATCGGGCTGACCCTTAAACCTATGCGTCAACCGACGTAAGCTTGGCGTCAGCGGCCGCTCTTAGGCTGACCGCTTCCTTGGGGCACAAGGAGGTTCGCGATGGCCGACATCGTTCTGATCAATCCGAAGTTCAACCCCAGCTTCTGGGGGCTCGAGCACGCCCTCAAGCTGGTCGATGTCGACGCCATCCTGCCGACCGCAGCGCTGTCGCTGCTGGCCGCACTGACGCCGGCCGAGCACACCATCACGCTGATCGACGAGGCGGTCGACGAGATCGACTGGGAGCGCTGTGCCAAGGCCGACATCGTCGGCGTCACCGGCATGGTGGTGCAGCGCGCCCGCATGCGCGAGATCCTGACCGAGCTCAAGGCGCGCGACTGCTTCGTCGTGGTCGGCGGTCCGTGGGTGACCGTCAAGGAAGACTATTTCGGCAATCTGGCCGACGTCATCTTCGTCGGCGAGGCCGAGACCACCTGGCCCAAATTCCTC
Organism: uncultured Hyphomicrobiales bacterium; assembly: GCA_964458605.1. Lineage (GTDB taxonomy): Bacteria > Pseudomonadota > Alphaproteobacteria > Reyranellales > JAQSWP01 > JBBSNV01. Next base: position 60,276 of record CAYWLS010000019.1, read on the forward strand.
GAGGACTGGAAGACCGGCAGCTACGAGCACCGCTACGAGCAGGCCGAGCGCACCGACATGTCGACCGTGCCGGTGCCGCGCTACGACCTGCTGAAGATGGATCGCTACGCGATGAACAGCGTGCAGTTCTCGCGCGGCTGCCCGTTCACCTGCGAATTCTGCGACATCATCGTCACCTTCGGTCGGCGCCCGCGCATCAAGACCGAGGACCAGGTGATCGCCGAACTCGAGGGCCTGCTCAAGGCGGGCATCGACTGGGCCTTCATCGTCGACGACAACCTGATCGGCAACAAGAAGGCGATCAAGGTCATCCTGCGCCGCGTCGCCGAGTGGCAGCGCGCCAAGGGCTATCCGATGTCGTTCCTGACCGAGGCTTCGCTCGACCTGGCGGACGATCCGGAAATGATGGACCTGATGGTCGAGTGCAACGTGCGGCTGGTCTATGTCGGCATCGAGACGCCCAACGAGGAGTCGCTGAAGGAAACCGGCAAGCTGCAGAACCTGCGCGGCAAGCGCACCATCGCCGACAAGGTGCACGACATCCAGCGCCATGGCATGGAGGTGTGGAGCGGCATGATGCTGGGTTTCGACCACGACGACGAGACCATCTTCGACCGGCAGGTGGCGTTCGTCGAGCAGGCCGACATCGTCAGCTGCATGGTCGGCATGATCTCGGCGATTCCCAAGACGCCGCTCTACAACCGGCTCGACAAGGCGGGCCGGCTGGATCACGACGATCCGCCCAGATGGGGCACCAACATCAAGCCGATCGGCATGAAGCCGGAAATGTTGAGCGCCGGTTTCCTGAGCGTGATGCGGCGGCTGTACGAACCCAAGACCTATTTCGACCGGCTCGAACGCCTTTACGCCAATTACGATCTCGACCGCAAGCAGAGCGGACCGCGCACCGAATACATGCGCAAGCATCCCTGGCGTCGCGTCAAGCTCAACGCTGCGCTGATGGCCGAAGCGGCGGTGGTGTTCTGGCGCATCCTGTCCGCGGTCAAGGACGAGCAGTTGCGGGCGCAGTATCGCAAGGTGGTGGCCAGCCTGCTCAGGCGCCGCGCCAGTCCGCAGCTCATGCAGGCCTATGCCCTGAAGACCGCCATGCACTACCACGTCCACGAGTTGGTGGGATCGATGGAGGACGGCGGCAAGATCGTCAATCCGTTCTAGCGTCCCACCACGCCGCGGTCAGGCGATGTGCCATTCGATGGCGTCGCCGTCGCGCCGCGTGGTCACCGTCATGAAGCGGTCGTGCGCCGCGGCCAGTCCCGACACCAGTTCGTTCCAGGCGTCGAAGGCTTCGGTGGGCACGTCGATGCCGGCCATCAGCTTCCAGCCGCGCTGCCGCACGATGGCGTCGGCTCCGTCGCTTCCGATCTCGACCGCCTCGCCCTGGGCCGCCTGCAGTCCGCCCAGCAATCGGGCGAAGGCGGCCGGGCCGGCATCGGCGATGCCCAGCGCCGCGGCCATGTCGTCCTGGAACTGCAGGCCGATCAGCCGCGCCGTGCGTCCCACCAGCATGCGCATCTCGGCGACGCCGAACAGCGCGGTCATGGTCGGCAGCAGGGAACGCACATATTCCATGGCGTAGCTGCGCTCGACCTTGCGCAGCCGCTCCGCCGGCCAGGATGCCGAATCGAGCTTGGGCGCCTGGGCCGGATCGAAGCGCGGCGCCTTTTCCTGCGGCGCGAAGCGCACGCGCTCCTGTTCTTTCAGCGCATGGCCGTATTCGCAGTAATAGCCCTCCAGCCCCGGATCGCCTTCGGTGGTCAGGCCGGTGCAGACGAAGCCCAGCCGCGGATTGCCCAGCGACACGCCGTTATGGCCATGCCAGCCATACAGCATGCCGACATTCACCGAGGTCGGCACGCCGCATATGGCGGTGCCCTGCCAGATCCAGCGCGGCGGCGGATAGCGCACCCAGGCCTTGCGGTCGCTTTCGGCGAAATATTCCGTCTTCACGCCGCCCAGCGCGTTGGAGAAATAGTGGTACTGCGCGCAGGCCACCGCATCGGGCAGTCCCTGCAGGCCGAGCTTGTTCAGGCCCGGCAGGAATTTCTCCAGATGCTGGCGCCGGAAATGGCCCTCGACGAAGCGCCGCGCCACCGCCGCGTCGCGCTGGCTCACCAGGGTCAGCACCAGCCCGGTCATCAGCGCGTTGTAGAGCCGGGCCACGGCGCCATGGGCGGCGACGGGATAGCCGGTGCCCGGCGCGCCGGGCCGGTCGCTCACGCCGGCACGCCTTCGGCAAGGATCGCGCGGCAGGTGCCGGCTGCCAGGCGCTGTTGCAGCAGCGGCGCATAGTGGGCGGAGGTGTAGAACTCCTTGGCCTTGGCCATCGACGGGAATTCGATCACTACCAGCCGCTGCGGCGCCCAGCCGCCCTCCAGGGCTTCGGTCTTGCCGCCGCGCACGATGAACTTGCCGCCGAAGCGGCCGATCGCTTCGGGCGTCTTGGTGCGATAGTCGGCCATGCGGGCTTCGTCATGGGTGTCGATTTCGACGATCAGATAGGCTTTGGCCATCGTTCCCTCCGTTATTTCTTCAATCCCATCTGGCTCAGTCGCTCGCGCGCCAGATCGATGCGGTCGCCGCCCCAGAAGATTTCGCCCTTGATCACCAGGCTGGGCACGCCGAACACGCCCGATTCCTCGGTCTCGATGCGCTGGCGATCGTGCAATTCGCGGCCGGGCCCGGCCAGATAGGCGGCGAAGCCGGCGGTGTCGATGCCGGCGTCGCGCAGGGCCTGGCTGACCTGCTCGACCTTTTCCACGTCGAGCTCGCGCTTGAAGAAGCCTTCGAAGGTGCGGTCGACGAAGGCGTCGAAGCCCGGCTTGTCCCTGGCATAGAGCAGGGCGATGCTGGCGATCGAGGAATCGAAGATCTTCTTCGGTCCCAGTACGGTGAGCCCGACCCGGTTGGCCAGGCGGCGGGCGTCCATGTAGGCGTATTTCACCTTGCGCCAGTTATGGGCGCTGCGCTCGTCCACCGCATCGAGATAGTTGGGGATGTGCAGGGTGAGCGGCCGCCAGTCGAGCCGGATGTCGAAATCCCGCTCGAGCTGGCGCGTCGGCGCTACCGACAGGTAGGCGTAGGGACTCTTGAAGTCGATGAAATAGGGGACCGCCAGGGCCATGGTCAGGCCTTGCGATAACGCGCGCCGGCGGCGAACTGGATCGCCGCCTGGTCCAGGCGGTCGATCTCCAGGGTATCGGCCAGCATGTCGAGCAGGGTCATTTCCTCGAGCGCCACCGTGCCGTCGGCCGCCACCATGTCGCAGGCCAGCGCATAGGCGGTAGCCGCCAGCCGCTCGGGCAGTGCCTTCTTGATCGCCGCCAGGGTGCGCTCCAGCCCGGCCTTGCCGGCCAGCAGCTTGGCGCAGGCTTCGGCGACCTGGGGCAGCTTGCGGCTGTCGAAGGAGCGGAACGCCGGCAGATGCCCGACCAGGGACTGCAGGCGGGCGGTCTCTTTGGCGTTCAGGTCGCGGTCGGCGGCGGCCACCATGACCATGGTGTAGATCAGGCTTTCCTGCGGCGTCACTCAACTCTCCCATTCGGTTGCGGGTCACTAAAGCTTCGCCCGGCGGCCGGGTCAAGGCGGTGGCGGCTCGCCGGGGTCCGACCGCGGCATGGCCTCGACGGCGCCACGGCGGCCCTTTATGGTGCGCGCCGCCATGGAAGCCATCCTCAACGTCGCGCTGCCGATCTTCGCGCTGATCGCCTGCGGCTATGTCGCCGGCAGGATCGGCGTGCTGGGCGAGGATTCGACCGCCGCGCTCAATGCCTTCGTGTGGTGGTTCGCCCTGCCGGCGCTGTTCTTCCTGTCGCTGGCGCGGGTCAGGTTCGACGAGATCTTCAACATCCCGTTCCTGATCGCCTATGGCGGCGCCTTCGTCTTCACCTTCTTCCTGTCGATGGCGCTGGCGGCGATCGCCACCGGCGCGCGGCTGGGCGAGCTCAGCCTGCACGGCATCGCCGCCGGCTTCGGCAATGTCGGCTATATGGGCATCCCGCTATGCATCACCGCCTTCGGGCCCGAGGGCGCATTGCCCGCGACCATCGCCGCCGTGTTCGGCTCGACGGTGATGATGGCGCTGTCGGTGGTGCTGGTGGAGATCGACCTGCATGCCGGCAGCGGGGTGCTGAAATCGCTGGGCAAGGTGGTGCGCGCCATCCTGCGCAACCCGCTGCTGATCGCCACCGCCCTGGGCCTGACGGTGGCCTATTTCCAGCTTCCGCTACCCCAGCCGCTGGTCAATTTCCTCGACCTGATCGGCAAGGCGGCGGCGCCCTGCGCGCTGTTCGCCATCGGCCTGTTCCTGGTCGGCAAGTCGCTGACCACCGGGCTGGGCGAGGTCAGCCTGGCGGTGCTGGTCAAGATGGTGATCCAGCCGGCGGCCGCGTTCGGGCTGGCCTGGGTGTTCCTGCCGCATGACGGCATCTGGTTCAAGGCGGCGGTGCTGCTGGCGGCGCTGCCGACCGCGGCCAACGCCTTCGTGCTGGCGCGCCAATACGATCTGTTCATCGCCCGCGCCTCGGGCATCATCCTGGTCACCACCGTGCTGTCGGTGTTCACGCTGACCGGGTTGCTGGTGCTGCTCAAGGTCGGGTAGATCGGCTTTGACGGCATCGCTTGCGATGCCTCGGAGCTGAAAATCTGCCCGACGCTTTGCGAACAGAGCGCCGTCACAGCCTCTTGCGCAGCTTGACCGGACTGCGCTTGCGGCGCGCGGCGAGATTGAGCATCTCGACCAGCACCGAAAACGCCATCGCCGCGTAGATATAGCCCTTGGGGATGTGGAAGCCGACGCCATCGGCGATCAGCGCCATGCCGATCAGCAGCAGGAAGGCCAGCGCCAGCATCTTCACTGTGGGATGGCGCGAGATGAAAGCCGACAGCGGTCCGGACGCCACCAGCATGACGATGATCGCGATCACTACCGCGGCGATCATCACCGCCAGGTGCTGCGCCATGCCGACCGCCGTGATCACCGAATCGAGCGAGAACACGATGTCGATGATGCCGATCTGCAGCACGGTGGCGAAGAACGAGGCCGCGGCGCGTTTGGCCTGCGACGGGCCTTCCTCCTCCTCGCCCTCCAGGCTGCCGTGGATCTCGTGGGTCGCCTTGTAGATTAGGAACAGGCCGCCGGTGATCAGGATGAGGTCGCGCCAGGAGACCGGCTGGCCCATCAGCTCGAACAGCGGCTGGGTCAGGCCGACGATCCAGACGATCGCCGACAGCAGCGCGATGCGCGTCACCAGGGCGAAGGCCAGGCCGAGCTTGCGCGCCGAGTCGCGCTGCTGCGGCGGCAGCCGGTCGGCCAGAATGCTGAGGAAGACCAGATTGTCGATGCCGAGCACGATCTCCAGCACCGCAAGAGTCAACAGGCTGACCCAGGCGGCCGGGTCGGCGAAAACCATCAGGAAATCCGGCACAAAACCCCCGTCAAGCGCGCGGCACGGCCCCGGATATGGGGAAGGCCGATGGCCTGCGCAACGGCCCGATGCGGGAAAATCGCCTGGCGATCGTGGGGAAGTATCGCGGGGGGCCTGCGGCGTCGGCTCACAGCGCGCCGACCGCCTGCAGCGCGGCGCGCACATCCTCGATGCCCTGGGCCGGCAGCTTCGCCTGCGGCGGCAGGGGATCGCCGACTTCGTAGCCCTGCAGGCGCAGGCCGCCCTTGATGCAGGCGGCCAGGTTCCATTTAGCGAAGCTCTCGTTCAAGCTCCACAGCCTGCGTTGCAACGCCATGGCCTGGTCCCAGCGCCTGGCGAGGCACAGCTCGTAGAGCTCGACGCTCTGGCGCGGGATCAGGCAGGCCGGCCCCGCCATCCAGCCCTTGCCGCCGATCAGCATCACCGCCGCCGGGATATGGGCCGAGGCGCTGTAGATCGCCAGCCGGTCGCCCACCCGGTTCATGATGGTGAGCAGCCGGCCGGTATTGGTCGAGGCGTCCTTCAGCCCGACGATGTTGTCGATCGCCGCCAGCTTCTCGATGGCCGCCAGCGACAGGTCGGCGCGCTGGAAATTGGGATTGGTGTAAAGCACCACAGGCAGGTCGACGGCGCGGGCGATGGCGGCGAAGTAGTCGACCACGCCGGCATCGCTCAGCGGGAAATAGGCCTCCAGCACCGCCAGGATGCCGTCGGCGCCCAGCCGCGCGGCATGCCTGGCCTGTATTTCGGCGTCGGCGATGGTGGTGGCGGCGACCCCGGCCACCACCGGCACGCGCCCGGCAGCGGCCGTCACGGTGGCGGCGATGACGCGCTCTTTCTGCGCCGCGGTGAGATAGGCGAACTCGCCGGTCGAGCCCAGCGGGGTCAATCCATGCACGCCCGCCTTGATCAGGTCGTCGCACAGCCGGCCCAGCACCGGCTCGTCGACCGCGCCGCCGCTCCTGATCGGCGATACCAGATAGGGAAACACGCCGGCGAAATGTGACACGGGTGGGTGCGCTCCTTGCCGCTTGTCGATTGACGCTCAGCCATCTGCGCGCTCAAACTACCGCCGCCGCAAGCCCCTGCCAAAGCCCCCGTGACCCAACAGACGCCGCCGCCCGACAACTATCCCGGCCCCTGGCAGAACGCCCGGCGCGTGGACGATCTCGACTACCTGCAGCAGGACGAGCGCGACATCGCCGACATGGCGGGCGACAGCGCCTATCGGTTCCTTGCCGTCTACCGCCGCCGCCGGGAAGGTCGCACGACCTTCAACATGGCGGCGTTCTTCTTTCCGCTGGTGTGGCTGTTCTATCGCCGGCTGTGGGAAGTGGGACTGCTCTATTTGCTGGGCGCCTCGACCTTTCTGCAGAGCCTGACCTATATCGAGGAACACTGGCCGGGCAGCTTCAGCGGCATCCTGGGCTCGGTGGCCCAGGGCGTGCCCTCGCTGGTGGCGGCGCTGTGGGCCTATCCGTGGTTTTTCCGTCGCGCGCGGCAATTGCAGGACCAGGCCGATCGCGAGAGCCTGAGCGGCGAAGCTCGCTCGGCCTTCTTCAAGGAGCACGGGCGAGGATCGAGCCTGGGCCTGCTGGCGGGCATCGCCATCACCGTCGGCCTGGTCTGGCTGTCGCTGGCGATGGCGGAAAACCCGTCGCTGTTCGACTAGGCGGAGCGGCAGCGGTGAGCGCCATGCCCGAGACGCCGTCCCAAGGCGAGGCCTTTCGCCAGGCTCTGGGCGAGTATCCGACGCCGCCGCCGCAGGCCGACGAAGAATGGGATCTGGTCGCCTTCGTGGCCCGCAACGGCGGACGATACCTGGTGCGGCTGCGCTCGATACGCCAGGGCTCCTGGAGTTTCAACGCGGCGGCATTCCTGTTCGCGCCGTTCTGGCTGGCCTATCGCAAGCTCTACGAATGGGCGGTCGCGTGGCTGGTGCTGACCATCGGCATCGATTTGGGCTTTCGCGCCCTGGTCGCGGCCGCCACTGCCGACGATTTCGGCATTGCTTCCTGGCTGCTGGCCCTGCTCGTGGCGATGGTTGCGGGGCTGCTGGGCTATCCGCTGCTGTTCAGGCGTTTCACGCAGATCCGCCGTCTGGCCGACCAGCGGCAGTTGACCGGCGAAGCGCGCTGGGCGCTCCTGCGCCGGCGCGGCGACGTTTCCTTTGCGGGGCTGGCCGTCGTTATCGTGCTGCTGGGCGTCTATTACTACTGGCGCCTGAACCACGGGCGGTGAGCCGGCAGGCGTGACGTCGGGTGCGGCCGGGCGAAGCCCGCTCAGCCGGCGAAGAATTCCCTGACCCCTGCCACCGCTTCCTTCAGCCCGACCCGCGCCACCGTCACGCCGGGCGGGAACGCCGTCAGCAGCCGGCTGGGCGTGCGCGAATCGAGCATCACGAACACGCCGCGATCGTCGGCCCGCCGCACCAGCCGGCCGAAGGCCTGCTTGAGGCGGAAGCGGGTGATCATGTCGTCGTAGCCGTTGGCGCCGCGCACCGCCTCGCCGTCGCCGCCCTTGGCGGCATGGTCGGCGCGGCGGAACGCAAGCTTGCGCGCCTTGTGCAGGATATCGGGCCGCGGCCAGGGCACGCGGTCGAACACGATCAGCCGCAGCGACCGGCCGGGCACGTCGACGCCGTCGCGCACCGCGTCGGTGCCCAGCAGGCAGGCATCCTGCTCGGCGCGGAAGATGTCGACCAGGGTGGCGGTGTCCATGCCGTCGACATGCTGGGCGTAGAGCGGGATGCCGGCCTCTTCCAGCTTCTGGGCGATGCGACGCTGCACTTCTTTGAGGCGGCGGATGGCAGTGAACAGCCCCAGCCCGCCGCCGCCCGACGCCAGGAACAGTTCGCGATAGGCCGCCGCCACCTGGTCGGTCGACTCGCGCTTGAGATCGTTGACCACGAATACGCGCGTGTTGGCGGCGTAGTCGAAGGGCGACGGCACGGCCGCGCGGATGGCGGGCCTGGGCAGATGCGGCGTGCCCAGACGATCCTCCGCCATGCGCCAGTCGCGCAGCGCGTCGTCCGAGGCGTCGCGCAGGGAAGCCGAGGTGACGACAACGCCATGCGCGGGCGCCATCACGGCGCGGGCGAAGGGCAGGGTGGGATCGCGCCAGTGGCGGTAGCAGCCGACATCGATCTCGCGGCCCTCGATGCGCTCCAGCGCGAACCAGTCGACGAACGGCGTGTCGTCGTTGTCGGCGACGCCCGCGCCGCGCGGCTCGATCATGTCGCGCAGCATGTCGCGCCAGGCGCGCGCCTGCAGTTCGCCGCGATGGTGCAGCGCCCGGCACACCGCCTCGATGCGGTTGCGCGTGGCGGTGTCGAGTTCGCCGGCCTCGGCATCGAGCCTGGCGCTCAATGCCGCGCGCAATTCGACCAGCGGCCGCACCAGCCCCTCCAGCATCTCGGCCAGATCCTGCGCCGCCTGGGCCAGGCCGGGATTGAGCGGATGGGGCTCGCATTCCAGCCCGTGGCCGAAATCGGTCTCGGGGCTGGTGCCGGCGCGGGCCAGCACCTGCTGGCGCACCAGCGCCAGGAACACTTCGGCAGGTCCCAGCGCCGTGCCGTCGGCCAGGCGCTGCTGCCATCCCGTGGTGGGCAGGTGGCGCGCCGCCGCCAGCACCGCACGCAGCGGGCGCTGGCAGGCCTCGTCGTCCATCGCCAGATCGCCGACCCGCCGCTCCAGCCCGCGCGCCCGCGATCCGCGCCGGCCTTCCGAGCCCAGCAGCCAGCGCCGCAGGTCGGAGGTCTCCTGGCCGGTCAGGTGGGCGGCGAATGCCGAATCGGCGGCATCGAAGACGTGATGGCCCTCGTCGAAGATGAAGCGGGTGATGCGGCTGTCGTCGTCCAGCCCGTTCATCGCCGCATGCGCCATCACCAGCGCGTGGTTGGCCACCACGATGTCGGCGCGCCGCGCGCGACGCACCGTGCGCTCGACGAAGCAGCGCGAATAATGCGCGCAGCCGGAATAGATGCATTCGCCGCGCTGGTCGGCCAGGCGCTGCACGCGGGAGCGGCCGATCAGGTCGGCCAGCCAGGCCGGCAGGTCGCCGCCCATGATGTCGCCGTCGCGGCTGCTAAGCGCCCAGCGCGCCAGCAGGCCGAGCGGCACGGCCGATTCGCGGTTGACCGGAACGCGGCCGACCGCCTCCTCGAAATTCAGCAGGCAGAGATAGTTCTCGCGGCCCTTGCGGATCACCACCTTGCGCCGCTTGGTGTCGCGATCGGGAAACAGGCGGTCGAGCTCGGCATCGATCTGGCGCTGCAGATTGCGGGTATAGGTCGAAATCCACACCGGCCCGGCATTGCGCTCGGCCCACAGGCTGGCCGGCGCGATATAGCCCATGGTCTTGCCGACGCCGGTGCCGGCCTCGGCCAGCACCACATTGGGCGCGCCTTCCTCCTGGCGCGGCTGGAAGGCGGCGGTGACGGCGGAGGCATAGTCGCTCTGGCTGGGCCGCGCTTCGGCGCCGCTGCCGAGCAGCGCCGCCAGGCGGTGGCGCGATTCGCCGGGATCGACCGGCTGGCTGCCGGGCGGCGACTCGGGTCCGGTCTCCTCCCATTGCGGCAGGTGACGCCACACGTCGAGGCCGCCGGCCGGCGTTTGCGCCTCGCCCAGATCCAGCGCGCGGGCCACTTCCGCGCTCCAGCTCCAGCCGCCGCGCCGCATCGAGCGGGCGAGCATCGTGACGCCCTGATCGCCCCGCAAATCCTCCAGTTCGTCCAGCAGCAGCGCCGCGCTGAGGCAGAGCGATTGGGCATCGTCCTCCAGGCTGTCGGGTTCGGTGAGACCCAGCGCCGCGGCCACGCCGCGCGGCGTCGGCAGGCAGAAGCGCGCCGGCCGCACGAAGGCGAACAGCTCCAGCACGTCGCGCACCGGGAAGCCCTCGACGCCCAGCCGCGCGAACACCGCGCCGCTATGGCAGACCAGCGGCAGCAATTCGCGCGCGCTGGCCGCCGCCACCGGCTTGGCCAGGCGCCGGATCTCGCCGTCGGCCTCGCGCAGCACCGCGCCGCGGGCGCCCACGGCCAGGGCCGGGGCGCGCAACGGCGGCACGGCTTGGCGGGGCAAGGGCGAGGTTTCGGGCGTGCTCATCGTTCCTGGATTGTTCTAGCACAGCCCGGCAGGCGGGCGCCCGCCGAAATTGCGCGCCAAGGATCGGACCGAGAAGCCAGGCACGGAGCGGAGCCAGGCACGGAGCGGAGCAAGGAAGCTGAGCAAGGAAGCCGGGCAAGGAAGGCACGGTGCGGGCCACGGAAGCTGGACAAGGAAGCTGGGCAACGAAATCCGTGTGCCGGGCGAGAAACGGCCTATCATCGCCGGCCGCCTGGACCGGCGGCCTCGGGGGATGGTTTGCGCAGTCGGATCGGAAACGGGCTGGCCTTCGTGCTGTGGTGGACCGTGGCCTGCCTGGCCGTGCCGCTGGCGGTGGCGATATGGTCGACGGCGCCGCGCGCGGGAAGCTTGCCGGCCACCGACGACACGGTGCTATGGGCGCTGACCGTCGCACAGCCCTTGCTGATGATGGCGCTGCAGTGGCCGGCGCTGGCGCCGCTGCAGCGGCGCGCCTGGCTGTGGCTGGCCGCCGGGCTGGCGGCGGTGATCCTCACCATCCTGATCCAGCTCGGGCTTTACGAACTGGCCTTCGTCGTCAGTCCCGACTGGCAGAGCGTGGTGCTGCCGGTACTCTATCTCGGTGTGGTCGAGGCCTTGGCGCTGGCGCTGTGCCAGGCAATTGCGATCGGCCTGTGGCGGCGCGGCTGGCGCTCCTGGCTGGTCGCCTGCTTCGTTCTGTTTCTCGGCGCCCGCCTGCTGGCCTGGCGGCTGGCCGCGCCGCTGCTGGTGTCGCTGCTGCGGCCGGAGATCTACCGCCAGACCATAGTCGAGGGCATTGCCGGCACGACGCTGTCCTGGGGGCTGTTCGGCGCCGTCACCGGCTGCTTGCTGTGGCGCCGGCTCAACCGGTCGCGGCCCAGCGCCACCATGCCGGCTTGAGTTCTGCCGGGCGGGGCTATAGGAGTGGCCGGCCATGAAAACCGACAACAGCCCCGCCTATATCCTCACCCTGTCCTGTCCCGACCGTCGCGGCATCGTCGCCGCGGTGTCGGGCTTCCTGGCGCAGGCCGATTGCTTCATCACCGAGAGCGCCGATTTCGGCGATCCGATCAGCGGCCGGTTCTTCCAGCGCATCGTGTTCCGTACCGACGGCGCCAAGCCCTCGCGCCTGTCGCTGGAGGAGAATTTCGAGATCATCGCGCGCCGCTTCGAGATGGAGTGGGCGTTGCACGACGCCACACGCAAGGCGCGTCTGGTGGTGCTGGTGTCCCGGTTCGGCCATTGCCTGAACGACCTGCTCTATCGCTATCGCACGGGCGCGCTGCCGGTCGAGATCGGCGCGGTGGTGTCCAACCATACCGATTTCGCCGAGCTGGTGGGCTGGCACGATATCCCGTTCCACCATTGCCCGGACAAGGAGGCGGCCGAGGCGCAGGTGCTGGAGCTGGTGCGCGGCCAGAGCATCGATCTGGTGGTGCTGGCGCGCTACATGCAGGTTCTGTCGCCGGCGCTGTGTGCGGAACTGGCCGGCAAGGCCATCAACATCCACCATTCCTTCCTGCCCAGCTTCAAGGGCGCCAAGCCCTACCACCAGGCCCATGCGCGCGGCGTCAAGCTGATCGGCGCCACCGCGCATTACGTCACCACCGATCTCGACGAAGGCCCGATCATCGAGCAGGCGGTCGAGCGCATCGACCATCGCCACACGCCCGACGACATGGTGGCGATCGGCCGCGATATCGAGAACGTGGTGCTGGCGCGCGCCGTGCAGCTGCATGTCGAGCAGCGCGTGCTGCGCAACGGCGCCAAGACGGTGGTGTTCCGCTAGCGCCGCTGCCGGCCGGCCGCTTGTGCAGTCGGTGGCGTAAGGCAACAATCGGCCGATGTCCTCCGACATGTCTTCCGATCCGCAACGCCAGGCGCTGGCGGCTCTGGCAGCCGCACTCGACGCCGGGCCGGGTCGCGATCCGGCCCGGCTGCGGTTGGCGGCGCTGGCCAAGGCGGCGAATGGCGATCTGGCTGCGGCGGCCGCCCTGGCCCGGCAAGCCGTCGAAGCCCAGCCCGACGATGCGGCGGCGCTGCTGACCCTGGGCAGCCTGCTGCTGGATTTGCAGCGCCCGGCCGAGGCCGAACCGCCGCTGGCCCGCGCCGTCGCGCTGGCGCCCGACGATGCGGCTTCCTGGCACCATCTGGGCCGTGCGCTGCACGGCATCGACCGGCTGGATCAGGCGATCGCGGCGCAAGAGCGTGCGCTGGCGCTCGATTCCGACTATCGCGATGCCTGGCGCTGGCTGGGTTTCTCGCGCGAATGGAACGGCGATCTGGCCGGGGCGGTCGAAGCCTACGAGCAGGCGCTGGCGCTGCGCTACGAGAAGCGCACCGCGCTGCATGCCGCGCTGCTGGGGCCGCGCTACGCCACCGACTCAGCCCAGCTCGACTGGGCGCGGCGGCGCCTGGCCCCGGCGCTGACGGCGTTGGCCGATAGCGGCTTCACCGCCGCCGAACCGCACCGCCTGGTCAGTGCCGTCACCGGCTTCTATGCCTATTGGGGTGGCGAAGACCTGCCATTGCATCGTGCCTTCGCCCAGTTCTGGCGCCGCGTTTCGCCGGGACTGGACTGGACTGCGCCGCATGTGGCGTCGTGGCGGCCGCCGCAAGGACGCAAGCCACGCATCGCCTATGTCACGCGCTACATCTACCACCAGACGGTCGATCGCATGTTCGGCGGCATCGCCCGCAACCTGCCGCGGCTGGGCTTCGATGTGCGCGTGCTCTCGCCCTATGCCGAACCGTCGCCCGAGCGCGACGAAATCGAACGCTGCGGCGCGCCTGTGGTCACCCTGCCGGGCGACCTGGCCGAAGCGCGCCGCCTGATCGCCGATTTCGCGCCCGACGCGGTGATCTATCCCGAGCTGGGCCTGCATCCCTTCACCTATTTCCTGGCTTTCGCCCGGCTGGCGCCGCTGCAGATCACCACCTGGGGCCACGCCGCCACCTCGGGCCTGGACTCGATCGACGTGTTCCTGGGCAATTCGCTGCTCGATCCGCCCGGCGCCGAGCGTTTCTACAGCGAAGAGCTGGTGCGGCTCGATCCGCCGCCGGTCAGCTACCGGCCGCAATTCGCGCGTCCGGCCACGGTCGATCGTGCCGCGCTCGGTCTGCCGGACGACGCACGGCTGTATGTCTGCAGCCAGTCGCTGCTGAAGCTGCAGCCCGATTTCGATGCGCTGCTGGCGCGCCTCCTGGCGCGCGATCCGCAGGGGCTGGCGGTGATCGTGGGGCAACTCTCGCATCAGAGTCCCGCCATCCTGCGCCGGCGCATGGCGGCGGCGATTCCGGAGTTCGAGCGCCGCGTGCGCCTGATCGAGCGGCTGCCGGATCGGCAATTCGCCGAGCTGCTGTTCACCGCCGACGCGGTGCTGGATTCGCTGCATTTCGCCGGCGGCAGTACCGCCTACGACCTGGTGTCGCTGGGCGTGCCGTTCGTCACCCTGCCGGGTCCGTCGTCCAAGGGCCGGGTGGGCACTATGCTCTATCGCAGCCTGGGCATCGAGGATCTGATCGCGCGCGATCCCGATCACTATGTCGAGCTGGCGCTGCGCCTGGCCCAGGACCGGCCATGGCGGCGGTCGTTGTCGGACCGGCTACTGGCGGCGGCGCCGCGTCTGCTCGATCACGAGCCGGGCTATGCCGTACTGGCACAGTGGCTGCACGACCGGCTGTCCAGGCCGGCGAAATAGCCGCTTTGCGCAGCATGCGCGGCAGCGTTTCGTTGACCCTGCGCGCCGGCCCGCTTAGTTTGCCGCGGCGAAAGGCGGTTTTTCATCATGACCAGCGAACGGGAATTGGCAGCTTCGGCAAAGGCTTGGCCCTTCGAGGAGGCGCGCAAGGTATTGGCGCGCGTGGGCGGCAAGACGCCGGGCAAAGGCTATGTCCTGTTCGAGACCGGCTACGGCCCGTCGGGTCTGCCCCATATCGGCACCTTCGGCGAGGTGGCGCGCACCACCATGGTGCGCCAGGCCTTCCAGCGCCTGAGCGACATCCCGACCCGGCTGTTCGCCTTCTCCGACGACATGGACGGCTTGCGCAAGGTGCCGGACAACGTGCCCAACCAGGACATGCTGAAGCAGCATCTGGGCAAGCCGCTGACCCAGGTGCCCGATCCGTTCGGCACGCATTCCAGTTTCGGCGCGCACAACAACGCGCGGCTGCGCGCCTTCCTCGATTCCTTCGGCTTCGACTACGAATTCCAGAGCGCCACCGACTGGTACATGTCCGGCCGGCTCGACAAGGCGCTGCTGGGCGTGCTCAAGCACTACGACGCCATCATGAAGGTGATGCTGCCCACCCTGGGCGAGGAGCGCCAGGCGACCTATTCGCCGTTCCTGCCGATCTCGCCCAGGACCGGCGCGGTGCTGCAGGTGCCGATCGTCAAGACCGACGTCGCCGCCGGCACCATCGTCTACAAGGACGAGGACGGCGCCCTGGTCGAGACGCCGGTGACCGGCGGCAAGGTCAAGCTGCAATGGAAGGCCGACTGGGCCGGGCGCTGGTACGCGCTGGGTGTCGATTACGAGATGTACGGCAAGGACCTGATCTCCTCGGCCGAGCTGTCGGCCAGGATCACGCGCATCATGGGCGGCACGCCGCCGGACGGCTTCAACTACGAGCTGTTCCTGGACGACAAGGGCCAGAAGATCTCCAAGTCCAAGGGCAACGGGCTGTCGATCGAGGAATGGCTGACCTACGCGCCGCCCGAATCGCTAGCGCTCTACATGTTCCAGCAGCCGCGCCGCGCCAAGCGGCTCTATTTCGACGTCATCCCGCGCGCGGTCGACGACTACATCACCTATATCGAGAAGTTCCCGGCCGAGGACGACGCCAAGCGGCTGGAGAATCCGGCCTGGCACATCCACAACGGCAAGCCGCCGCAGGAAGAAGCCCCGATCACCTACGGCATGCTGCTGAACCTGGCCGGCGTCGCCAATTCGGAAGACAAGGATGTGCTGTGGGGCTTCGTTACGCGCTACGCGCCGGGCGCCTCGCCCGAGAAGTCGCCGTTCCTCGACAAGCTGGTGGGGACGGCGGCGCGCTACTATCGCGACTTCTACAAGGCGACCAAGAAGTTCCGCCTGCCGACGCCGCAGGAGCGTCCTGCCTTCGAGGATCTGGCCCGGACCTTGCAGGCGCTGCCCGAGGATGCCACGGCCGAGTTCATCCAGAACGAGGTCTATGAATGCGGCAAGCGGCACCGACCGCAAGCCGAGCTGCGCCAGTGGTTCCAGTCGCTCTACGAGGTGCTGCTGGGCACCCAGCAGGGCCCGCGCATGGGCGCCTTCATCAAGCTCTACGGCGTGCACAATGTGGTGAAGCTGATCGAGCGCGCGCTGGCCGGCGAGGATCTGTCGCAGGCCGCCTGATCGTCCGCGCGACGGCGGGGAGAGGATCGTCGCCGCCTTGCGTATTGTGGCAGGGGTTGATGCGGCGCAAGGACCGTGCGGTCCCGACACAGCAGGGTGTGGCCATGAATGCCATGAGCTATCGCGATCGGCGTCACGCCGGCCAGGTGCTTGCCGCCGCGCTCAGGAAGCTGCGCGGGCGCGATCCTATCGTGCTGGCTCTGCCGCGCGGCGGCGTGCCGGTCGGGTTCGAGGTCGCCCGCGCGCTATCCTGTCCGCTCGACATCGTCTCGGTGCGCAAGCTTGGCGCGCCGCATCAGCCCGAACTGGCGGTGGGCGCCGTGGTCGATACCGATCCGCCGCAAACGGTCGGCAATCCCGAGGTGATGGAGGCCCTGGCGCTGGACCAGGCCTGGCTGGACCAGGCGGCCAAGACCCAGGAGAAGGAGTTGCTGCGCCGCCGCCGGCTCTATGTCGGCGACCGGCCGCGGCCAGGGCTGGCGCAGCGCCAGGTGATCCTGGTCGACGACGGCATCGCGACCGGCGCTTCGATCCGCGCCGCGCTGAAGGGCTTGCGCCAGGCCAGGCCGGCCGAGCTGGTCCTGGCGGTGCCGGTGGCGCCGCCGGAAGTGCTGGAGGATCTGACCGCGCTTTGCGATCGCATCGTCTGTCCGCGCCGGCCGGAGAATTTCGGCGCGGTCGGCTACTACTACCAGGACTTCGCCCAGACCCAGGACGAGGAGGTGGTGCGGCTACTGGCCGAAGCCAACAGGCCCGGCTGAACCGGCCCCGGCTTGCGGCCGTCAGCCGACGCGGTGCTGGGCGGCGAAATCCCAGTAGAGCTGGCGCGCCTTGCGATACATCGGGCCGGGCTGCAGGTTGCGCTCCTCGAAGCGGATCACCGGCACCACCTTGCCGTAATTGCCGGTCGAGAACATCTCGTCGGCATCGGCCAGCTCGCGCGGATGGATGACGCGCTCCTCGACCGCGATGCCGTCGTCGCGCAGCAGGCCGATCACGCGCCGGCGCGTCACGCCGTCCAGGAAGCAGCCATTGGCGATCGGCGTGATCACCACGCCGTCCCTGGCCATGAAGAAATTGGCGGTCAGGAACTCGGCGATGTTGCCCATTGCGTCCAGCACCAGCCCGTTCTGGAAGCCGCGCGCCTCGATCTCGCGCAGGCCGCGCGCCGAGTTGGGATAGAGCGCGCCGCCCTTGAGGTCGGTCGGCGCCATGTCGGGCGCCGGCCGGCGCACGGTGCGGGCGATGGTGGCGGCGAAGCCGGTGGCCGCCGGCATCGGCGCGGTGTAGACGCACAGCGCGAACTGGGTGCTTTGCGGATCGGGGTTGATGAAGCCGTCCTTGGCCCAGAACATCGGCCGCACATAGAGCTCGGCCTCGGGCGGAAAGCGCCGGATCGCCTCGCGCGACAGCTCGACGATGCGCTCGGCATCGACGGTCGGTTCCAGTCCCATGCGCCGGGCCGAACGGATCACGCGCTCGGCATGACGATCGAGATCGGGCGCCATGCGGTCGAACGAGCGGGCGCCGTCGAACACGCTCGACGCCTGCCACATCGCGTGATCGCGGGGGCCGATGACCTGGGGATTGCCTTCGACGAATTTGCCGTCCCAGAACGTCAGAAGTTCCATCTGCAACTCCGTACCAGCTCGTCTGCCAATAGCAGATGCCATCGGGCCGGGGTGAAAAATATTGTCCCGATTGCCGCGATCCCGCTCGTCGCGTCTTTCAGCGATTGAATGCCTCTTCGTCCAGCACGCCGTAGGCCGAGCGCAGCGGGCCGGCATCGGACAGGCGCGCGCGGGAGAGGATGGCGTTTTTCAGATCCGCGGCTTTCCAGTCGGGATGGGCGGCCGCCAGCCGCGCCGCCAGTGCCGCCACCTTGGCGGCGGCGTATTCGGCGCCGCCGACCTCCTGCTCCAGCCCGTCGAAATCGCGCACCACCAGCTTCTCGGCCATCGCCAGCAGATCGACCCGCTTGCGGCCCCAGTTCGAGCGCGCCGGCTCGCCGAAGCCGTCGGCCGCGCCTACGGTCAGCTTGTTGGGCAGGTCGAGCGCGGCCGGGTAGATGGCGCGGTCGTCGATATCCTCGCTGTCGCTGCCGGCGGTGACGATGACGAGGATGTCGGGATGGCGCAGCACCGAGTCGCGGAAATTGCGCCAGTCGCCTTTCTGGCTGGTCAGGCCCACCAGCATGATGCGCGCGCCGTCGCCGACGGCGCGGTCGACCGCGTCGCCCAGCCGCGTGATGTCGGGGCGCGGGAAGCGCAGCGGCAGCAGCGCCACGTTGGGATTGAGGTCGAGCAGCAGGTTGGCCACCGTCGTGCCATGACGCGCGGGATAGAACGGCGAGCCGACGATGTTGACGTCGAACGGGCGGGGATCGTTGTCCCAGTAGTCGTAGCCCAGCGCATTGCCGCTCTGGTCGCGCGCCAGGTGCTGGGCGATGCGCGGCTGCAGGTAGTTGACGCCGGTATCGAGCAGCGCCACCACCACGCCCGGCGCGGGCGGCGCCGGCGGCACCGGCGGATCGAGCAGCAGAAGCTTGCCGGTGGGCTGCAGCGCCTCGTCGAGCAGTTCGACGCTCAGCATTTTCCGGTCCGGTCCGTAATTCAGTCGCCGGCCCTCGGGGCGGGTGCAGTCCTGTTCGATGCGCACCTGCATCGAGGGTCGCACCATGCCGTCCTCGCCAGGCTGCGACAGTTCGCCGACCAGCCGCTGCATGCCGTTGCGGCTGTCGACGCGCCACAGCTCCAGGCTGCGGTCCTGGGGCAGCGTCACCGTCCACTGATGGCCCTTGATGCCGAAAGCGAAGTCGAGGCGCTGGGTCTGCACCTCGCCCTGGTGCAACGGCACCGCCCTGGCGATGGAATCGGCGTCGGCATCGGGTCGGCAGGCGGCCCGCAAAGCCTGCAGCACCGGCGCATTGTCGCCGCTGGCCTGGTCCTGCGCCCAGCCAGGCGCCGACATGGGCGACAACGACAGCAGCCCCACCAGGATCCAGCGTTTCATCGGCCCCAGTCTAGGCTGGAGAATGGGGCGGGGCGATGGCGCTCTTTCGCCGGGCCTGACGCTGTGGCACAACCGGCGGCCATGACTGCAGTGCAACACGATGCGATCGCGCTGGTCGAGGGCGTGGCCGGGCTGGCCGCACGCTACGACGGCTATGTGCTGGATGTGTGGGGCGTGCTGCACAACGGACAGCAGCCCTATCCCGGCGTGGTCGATTGCCTGAACCGCCTGAAGGCGATGGGCAAGCGCCTGGTGATCCTGTCCAACGCGCCGCGCCGGGTCGGCGCGGTGATCGCCCGCATCGGCGAGATCGGCATTCCGCCCGGCAGCTACGACGCGGCCTACACCTCGGGCGAGGACACCTGGCGGCATCTGCGTCGGCGCGGCGCGGCCGATGCCGATCCGTTCTATCGCACATTGGGCCCGCGCTGCTTCCATCTCGGACCCGATCGCGACGACAGCCTGCTGCAGGACGTGCCGATCGAGCCGGTGCATGACCTCGATGCCGCCGACTTTGCCCTGGTCACGGGGCCGGTCGGCCGCACCGACACGCTCGAGCACTACGAAGATCGACTGCAGGCCATGCATGCGCGTGGCCTGAAAATGATCTGCGCCAACCCCGATCTGGTGGTGATCAATGGCGGGCGGCGCGAGCTGTGCGCGGGCAGCCTGGCCCAGCGCTACCAGGAGCTCGGCGGTACGGTGCGCTATCACGGCAAGCCCCATGCCGCGACCTACGATGCCGTGTTCGCGCTGATGCCCGGCATCGGGCGTGACCGCATCCTGGCGGTGGGCGACAGCCTGCGCACCGACATGGCCGGCGCCAGGGCCGCTGGCATCGCCGGACTGCTGATCCTGGGCGGCATCCATGCCGACGAATTCGCCACCGATGGCCGTGGCGATGGCCGTGGCGACGGCCGGGTCGACGGCGCCGCCATCGCCCAGGCCTGCCGCCGCGAGGGCGTGGCCCCGGTCGCGGCCGCGCCGACGCTGCGCTGGTAGACACGGCGTTTTGATCGCTGGTGAGCGGACCGCCACCCACCTAAAATCGAACAAGGATCGCGACCGGGGACTCCGCTTGACCGTTATGCGCCAGCAATGGCAATGGCAATTCGACCTGCCGCCCGACCGGCTGTGGACGGTGCTGTCCGACACCGCCCGCTTCAACGAGGCGGCCAAGGGCCCCAGCTATTCGCTCGACGAGATCGCCCAGCCCGATGGCAGCGTGCGCCGTTTCGGCCACGCCCGCATCGCCGGCATGGACATGGCCTGGGAGGAACTGCCCTACCAGTGGATCGAGCACCAGGCATTCTCCCAGCAGCGCCTGTTCAGCAAGGGCCCGTTCCGCCGCTTCGGCCCGGCCCTGCAGATCGAGCCCGACGGCCACGGCAGCCGCGTCACCTATTCGCTGGAGGCCGAACCCGCCAATCTGATCGGCCGGCTCCTGGCCCGCCCGGTGCTGCGGCGGACCGGCCAGACCATCGAGCGCATGACCCGCGAGGCGGTCGAATTTCTCAAGGGCCGGCGCGAGACGGCGTTCGACTATACGCCGCCGCAACTGCCGGCCGGCGCGCGCCAGCGCCTGGCCAGCATGGTCAGCGAACTGGAAAGCGGTCCCTATGGCCACGGCCTGGCGCAGAGACTGGCCGACTACGTGCTGGGCGCCCAGGAGATCGACCTTGCCCGGCTGCGGCCGCTGGCCCTGGCCCGCAAGTGGCAGGCCAAGGACCGCGACGCGATCGAGCTGTGCCTGGCGGCGGTCAAGGTCGGCATGCTGGGCATGCGCTGGGAATTGCTGTGCCCCTCCTGCCGCGGCGGCAAGCTGGCCACCGCGACGCTCGATCGGATGCCGACCGGCGCCCACTGCCCGTCCTGCAACATCGACTACCAGCGCGACTTCAACCGCAACGTGGAACTGGTGTTCTTCCCCAACGCGGCGATCCGACCCCTGGGGAGCGGCGGCTATTGCCTGAGCGGACCGATGACCACGCCCCATGTCGTGGTGCAGCAGATCCTGGCGCCCGGCGAGACGCGCCGGCTTCAGGCGGCGCTGCCGGCCGGCGCCTATCGCGCCCGCGCCATCAGCGGCAGCGCCGCGGTCGAGATCGCCTTCGCCGGCGGCGGCTTTCCCGCCGTGGTGGCGACCGAAGACGGCATCGAGACCGGCGCATCGGCCGAGCCGGGCACGATCGAGCTGGTCAATCGCCGCGCCGCGCCGGCGACCCTGCTGATCGAGGAGCGCCAATGGGTGGCCGACGCGCTGACCGCGCATCGCGTCTCGACCCTGCAGGCGTTCCGCGACCTGTTCGCCGGCACCGCGCTCAGGCCCGGCGACCAGGCCGGCATCGACCGCGTCACCTTGATGTTCACCGATCTCAAGGGTTCGACCGAGCTCTACGAGCGGCTGGGCGATGCGCGCGCCTACAATCTGGTGCGCGAGCATTTCGCTTTCCTGGGCGCGATCGTGCGCGATCACGACGGCGCCATCGTCAAGACCATCGGCGATGCGGTAATGGCCGCATTCGGCTCGTCCGCCGACGCGATGACCGCGGCGCTGGCGATTCTCGAGCGCATCGAGGCGTTCAACGAGCAGCTTCATGGCGCGGGCGTCAAGGGCGACGCCATCGTCATCAAGCTCGGGCTGCATGTCGGCCCCTGCATCGTCGTCACCCTGAACGAACGGCTGGATTATTTCGGCTCGACCGTGAACATGGCGGCCAGGCTGCAGGGCCAGAGCCGTGGCGGCGATGTCGTGCTGTCGGCGGCCATGGCCGAAGACCCCGCGGTCGCCGCGCTGATCGCGGCAATCCCGCAGCGCCGGGAGAGCGCCGAACTGCGCGGCTTCCAGGATGCCGTGCCGCTGCTGCGCCTGGTGCCGCGCGTGGCGCCGCTCAGTTGAGGCTGTGGCGGCGGAAGAAAGCCCAGATCAGGTCGGTGGCGTCGACGGCGCTGGAATAGGGCCCGACGACCGAGCTCGGCAGGCTGCGGCGGCCGCCCGGCCATTGATGGCCCATGCCGTCGATGGTGTAGAACACCACCTCGGCGCGGTCGCGACAGTTGATCCACACCACGGCCTGCACATGGCTGCGCGCTTCCAGCGGCCGCGGCTCGCCCTTGCAGTCGTCCAGCTCGGCCCATTGCGCGGGAACGTTCCTGGCCGGCGGCATGGTGCTGCCGCCCCAGGGCGTGCGCGTCGTGCCTCCGTCATAGGGCACCAGCGGATCGGCGTTGCCGACCAGGTAGAATACCGGCAGCCCACGCTCCGGCCGCGCCTCGCCGTTCCAGAAATGGCCCGACACCGGCGCGATGGCGGCCAGCGTCCTGGCCCGTTCCAGCCCCAGCCGCTGGGTCATCGAGGCGCCGCTGGAGAAGCCGGTGACGTAGATGCGCCGGCGGTCGATCGGATAGCGCCTGGCAAGCTGCTCGATCAGCGCGTCGATCAGCTCGACGTCCTTGCTCGCGATGACCGCCGCGCCGCCGCGGCCGGAGCCGTCGTTCCACACCGTCGGATTGAGCAGGAAGTCGTATGGCGCTGCCGGATTGACCAGGGTCGCATCGGGCGCCACCGCGATGAAGCCTTCGCTGTCGGCCTTGGCGATCCACTTGTAGGCGGTCAGCGCCTGCGCGCCGTGGCCGCCGGCGCCGTGCAGCACGAATACGACCGGCACCTCGTGGCGATTGGCGGCGGTGGCCGGCAGGTGGATGGCATAGCTGCGCTCCGTGCCGTCGACCACAATATGCTTGGTCTCGAGCGCCTGCAGCGGCCGCGTCGCCGCCAGCAGCAGGACGATCGCCAGCCATGCCGCGATCGTCGCCTTCGCGCTCCGTCTCCGCCGAACCGGCATCGTCGCTCCCCGTCAAGAACGCCAGTCTAACCGTTCTTTACGGATCGGGCGACGCATCCATCCCTGTCAGGGCCGGGCGGGAAAAATGCCTCTGGCGTCAGGTTCCGAAATGCGCCCGCATCACCAGCGCCGCCTCGTCGTTGGCGCGCAATCCCTGTTGCAGGAAGCGGGTCATGGAAAAGAAGCCATGAATCGTGCCGGGATAATTGGCGTAGGTGACCTTGACCCCGGCGCTGATCATTTTTTCGGCATAGGCCTTGCCCTCGTCGCGCAGCGGGTCGTAGCCCGCGGTCAGCACGAAGGCCGGCGGCAGGCCGGAAAAATCTTTGGCCAGCAGCGGCGAGACGCGCACATCCGACAGGTCGGTGCTGCCGGCCCTACCCTGGGGCGTGTAGAAATCGAAGAACCACTTCATCATGGCGCCGGTCAGGAAATAGCCCTGGGCGAAGTCGCGGCGCGAGGCGCTCTGGTTCACGCTGTCGGTGGCGGGATAGATCAGCATCTGGAATGCCGGCATCGGACCGCCGGCGATTTTCTGCTGCTGGCAGACCACGGCGGCCAGGTTGCCGCCCGCCGAATCGCCGCCCACCGCCAGCCTGCCGGCATCGGTCTCGAAAGCATGGGCATTGTTGGCGATGTGCCGGAAGGCGGCCAGCGCGTCCTCGACCGCCGCCGGGAAGGGATGTTCCGGCGCCAGCCGGTAGTCGATGGCGATCACCTGGCACTGGCTCTTGTTGGCGATACGCCGGCAGGTCGAATCGTGGGTCTCCAGGTTGCCGATCACGAAGCCGCCGCCGTGATAATAGACCAGCGTCGGCAGCACGCTCGCCGTGGCGTCCAGCGGCCAGTAGCGGCGAAAGCGCAGTTCGCCTGCCGTGGTGGGAATGGCGCCATCGACCACGCGCGCCACTTCCGGCGCGTCGGCCTCGGCGCGCTCGGACAGCATGTCGGCCTGGGCGCGGCCATCCCTGGCGCTCATCGTGTCGATCGCCGGCCGGTCCGATTTCTTCATCAGCTCCAGCACTATCGCCGCTTCCTGATCGAGCGCCATCGTTTCCTCCTAAGCCCTCATGCCGCCTTGATTTTTGCCGTGTTGCACCTGCGTTGACCGGGGCAGGGCCGGCCGCCATACTGCAAGGCAGTAAACGGAAAGATCAAGCACATGGCAGAGTATCCGAAGAAAACACTGGCGGACTGGTCGGCGCTGGCGGCCAAGGAACTGCGCGACACTCCGGTTTCCGAACTCGACTGGCGCACGCCCGAAGGCATCGTCGTCAAGCCGATCTACACCGCCCAGGACCTCGAGAATCTCGAAACCCTGGGCAGCCTGCCGGGCTTCCCGCCCTTCACGCGCGGACCCAAGGCGACCATGTACACCAACCGGCCGTGGACCGTGCGCCAGTACGCCGGCTTCTCCACCGCCGAGGAATCCAACGCCTTCTACCGCAAGAATCTGGCCGCCGGGCAGCAGGGCGTGTCGGTGGCGTTCGATCTGGCGACCCATCGCGGCTACGATTCGGACCACCCGCGCGTGGTGGGCGATGTCGGCAAGGCCGGCGTGGCGATCGATTCGGTCGAGGACATGAAGGTGCTGTTCGACGGCATCCCGCTCGACAAGATGAGCGTGTCGATGACCATGAACGGGGCCGTGCTGCCGGTGCTGGCGGGCTATATCGTGGCGGCCGAGGAGCAGGGCGTGAAGCAGAGCCAGCTGGCCGGCACCATCCAGAACGACATCCTCAAAGAATTCATGGTGCGCAACACCTACATCTACCCGCCGACGCCCTCGATGCGCATCGTCGCCGATATCATCGAGTACACGGCCAAGAACATGCCGAAGT
>CAYWLS010000020.1:0-79687 GCA_964458605.1 uncultured Hyphomicrobiales bacterium
CCTTCCAGTTCCGCGCGGGGAACGAGCGCGGCGACGCTGTCCACCACCAGCACGTCGATGGCGCCCGAGCGCACCAGCGTGTCGGCGATCTCCAGCGCCTGTTCGCCGGCGTCGGGCTGCGAAATCAGCAGGTTTTCCACATCCACGCCCAGCTTGCGGGCATAGGTGGGATCGAGCGCGTGCTCGGCGTCGATGAACGCGCAGGTGCCGCCGCTCTTCTGGGCTTCGGCGATGCAATGCAGCGCCAGGGTGGTCTTGCCCGAGCTTTCCGGCCCGTAGATCTCGACCACGCGGCCGCGCGGCAGGCCGCCGATGCCCAGGGCGATGTCCAGGCCCAGCGAGCCGGTCGAGATCGACGCGATGTCGATCGCCTCCTGCTGGCCGAGCTTCATGATCGAGCCCTTGCCGAACGCGCGTTCGATCTGGCTCAGCGCTGCATCGAGCGCCTTGTTCTTGTTTTCCATACCCTCTTTCTCGGCCTTATCGACCACTCGCAACGACGACACAGCCATCTCACCCTCCTGTTATTTCAGACCCGGCCAGGGCCGGCAATCTGGGAAACTCCACCCACGACCAGACGAAAACGGCTTTGAAAGCGGTACAGGCAAGCGAAATGTACGCATTTTGTTCTCACAGGCAAACGAAATCTATAACCTATTGTCTATATTGATGATTTAAACTCATGTTCCAGACTCGTTCGGCGATCTGTCGACCCCTGGTTCGAATTCCGGGCAAATTCCGGAATAGTTGCGAAACCGGCCGCAACCGCGTGCGTTTGTAGGGGGCGACGGCGCGCCGAATTTGCTATTGGTTCCTCCGTCACCGCAGCATGGAGGATCGTTCATTGGCGCCCGAGCCAAAGCCACAGGACAAAATCGCGGGCGACTACGCCCTCCTGCCGCCCGATGCCGCCCATTGGGCCTTGTTTCTCGACCTGGACGGCACGCTGATCGACATCGCCGACGCCCCTGACGGCGTCTCCGTCCCGGCCGATCTCCCGCCGCTGCTGGATCGCCTCAGCCACCTGCTGGGCGGGGCGCTGGCACTGGTGTCCGGCCGACCGATTTCCGACATCGACCGGTTGTTCTCCCCCTACCGATTTGCCGCCGCCGGGCTGCATGGCCTGCAACTGCGCCTGCCCGGCGGGGAAACGGCCGCCGATGACGCGATCGATATCGATGGCTTGCGCGCCAGGGCGCGCGAATTGGTCGCCGGCCTGCCCGGCACCGTGCTGGAAGACAAGGGCGGCACGCTCGCCCTGCACTATCGCAGCGCTCCCCGACAAAGCGAGGCGCTGCGCCAGGGCGCGCTGGCGCTGATCGCCAAGCGGCCCGATCTCACCCTGCTGTCCGGAAAGATGGTGCTGGAGATCAAGCCGCGCGGCATCGCCAAGGGCAAGGCGGTGAAGAAGCTTGCCTCGCTGGCGCCGTTCGCCGGCCGCACGCCGATCTTCGTCGGCGACGACGTGACCGACCGCGACGGGTTCAAGGCGGTGCGCGAGCTGGGCGGCCGCGCCGTGCTGGTGGGCGATCCCAGAATGGCCGCCGCCTGTCTGGTGCTGGCCGATCCCAACGCCGTGCGCGCCTGGCTTGCCCGCCTGGCGGGCCGGCTGGAGCGCGCGGCGTGAGTGCGCTCGATCTTGCCGTGATCGGCAATTGCCGGGTCAGCGCCCTGATCGACAGACAGGGCGCCATCGTCTGGTGCTGCCTGCCGCAGCCCGACGGCGATCCGGTGTTCTGCAACCTGCTGTCGCCCAAGCTGGGCACCGGCGCCGGCCGCTTCGCCTTCGACCTGGAGAATCTGGCCCAGGCCGAGCAGCGCTATTTGCCCAACACCGCGATCGTCGAGACCATCCTGCGCGACAAGGACGGCAACGCCCTGCGCGTGATCGACTTCGCGCCGCGTTTCCGCCAGTTCGACCGCCACTTCCGGCCGGTCATGCTGGTGCGCAAGATCGAGCCGCTGGCCGGCCAGCCGCGCATCCGGGTGCGGCTGCGGCCCACCGCCGAATGGGGCGCGGTGCTGCCTGCCATGTCGCTGGGCAGCAACCACATCCGCTATGCCGGGCCCAACCAGACCTTTCGCCTGACCACCGACGCGCCGATCACCTATATCGCCGAGGACGTGCCGTTCGTGGTCGATTCGGCGTTCCATTTCATCTTCGGCGCCGACGAGACCCTGGCCACCTCGCTGACCACCACGGTGGGCAGCTTCCTCGACGCCACCCGCGAATACTGGATCGACTGGTCGCGCGCCCTGTCGGTGCCGTTCGAATGGCAGGATGCGGTGATCCGCGCCGCCATCACCTTGAAGCTGTGCAGCTTCGAGGAGACCGGCGCCATCATGGCGGCGCTGACCACCTCGCTGCCCGAATTCGCCGATAGCGGGCGCAACTGGGACTACCGGTTCTGCTGGCTGCGCGACGCCTATTTCACGGTGCAGGCGCTCAACCAGCTAGCCGCCACCCGCACCATGGAGCACTTCATCCGCTACATCACCAATGCCGCCGCGTTCGATCCGCAGCAGCGGCTGCGGCCGATGTATGCCATTTCCCATTCCGTCTCGCTCAAGGAGATCGAGGCGCCCGAGCTGGCCGGGTATCGCGGCATGGGACCGGTGCGGCGCGGCAATGCCGCCTATCTGCAGGTGCAGAACGATTCCTACGGCAGCGTCATCCTGGCGGCGGCGCAGATCTTCTTCGACCGCCGCATGCCCCGGCAGGGCGACGTGGCGCTGTTCCAGCGCCTGGAACGGCTGGGCGAGCATGCCCGCGTCGTCGCTTTCGAGCCGGATGCCAGCCTGTGGGAGTTCCGCGGCAAGAAACGCATCCACACGTTTTCGAGCGCCATGTGCTGGGCGGCCTGCGACAGGCTGGCCAAGATCGGCGGCGCGCTGGGACTGGCCGAGCGCGCGCATTACTGGCGCGAGCATGCCGACGCCATCCGCGAGGCGATCCTGCAAAAAGCCTGGAGCGCGACCGAGAACAGCTTCGTCGACGCCTTCGAGGACGGCAATATCGACGCCAGCCTGCTGCTGCTGCACGAGATCGGCTTCGTCGCCGCGCAGGACGAGCGCTATCTCGGCACGGTGGCCGCGGTCGAGCGGCATCTCAAGCGCGGCGACCACCTGCTGCGCTACGCCGTGCCCGACGATTTCGGCCTGCCGGAAACCGCCTTCACCGTCTGCACCTTCTGGTACATCAACGCGCTGGCTGCGATCGGCCGGCGCGACGAGGCGCGGCTTATGTTCGAACGGCTGCTGGCATGCCGCAACCACGTCGGCCTGCTGTCGGAGGACATTCACCCCCAGACCGGCGAGCTGTGGGGCAATTTTCCGCAGACCTATTCGCTGGTCGGCCTGGTGCTGTGCGCGCAACGGCTGAGCAAGAGCTGGGAGGAGGCGTTTTGGCGCGGCTCGTGATCGTCTCCAACCGCGTCACCATGCCCGGCGAGCAGGCCGCCAAGGCCGGCGGCCTGGCGGTGGCGGTGCGCGAAGCGCTGCGCAAGCATGGCGGCATCTGGTTCGGCTGGAGCGGCGACATCGTCGAGCAGCCCAGCGACCTGCCGGTCTCGACCAGCGGCGGGCGCTTCACGGTCGCCACGCTCGACCTGTCGCGCCAGGAGCACGAGACCTACTACGCCGGCTTCGCCAACAGCGTGCTGTGGCCGCTGTTCCACTACCGGCTGGGCCTGGTCGACTTCAAGCGCGAGAGCATGTCCGGATACATGGCGGTCAATCGCCGCTTCGCGCAGGCCATCGCCAAGATGCTGCGGCCCGACGACACGATCTGGGTGCACGACTACCACTTCCTGCCGCTGGGCCAGGCGCTGCGCGAGCTGGGCGTCGGCAATCCCATCGGCTTCTATCTGCATATCCCGTTTCCCGCGCCCGACGTGCTGCTCGCGCTGCCGTTCCACGAGCATCTGGTGGCGGCGATGTGCGCCTATAACCTGATCGGTTTCCAGACCGAGCGCGATGCGCGCTGCTTCAAGCGCTTCATCACCGACGAAGCCGGCGGCCGGGTCGAGACCGATGGCACGATCCATGCCTACGATCGCGCGGCACGGGTCGAGGTCTATCCGGTCGGCATCGAGACCGAGCGTTATGCCGCAACCGCCGCCGACGGCGCCGACGGGCCCGAGACCGAGCGCCTGCGCGAGAGCCTGGCGGGCCGCGGCCTGATCATCGGCGTCGACCGGCTCGACTACAGCAAGGGCCTGCCGCTGCGCTTCGACGCCTATGCGCGGCTGCTGGGCGAGCACAAGCAGCACCGCGCCAAGGTGGTGCTGATGCAGATCGCGCCCACCAGCCGCGGCGAGGTCAAGCAGTATCGCGCGCTGCGCCGCGAGCTGGAGCAGATGGCCGGCAGGATCAACGGCAAGTTCGCCGAGTTCGACTGGGTGCCGCTGCGCTACCTCAACCGCAGCCACTCGCGCAACGTGCTGGCCAGCCTCTACCGCTACGCCAAGGTCGGGCTGGTCACGCCGCTGCGCGACGGCATGAACCTGGTGGCCAAGGAATATGTGGCGGCGCAGAACGCGGAGGATCCCGGCGTGCTGGTGCTGTCGCGGCTGGCCGGCGCGGCCCAGGAATTGCGCAGCGGCGCCAAGCTGGTCAATCCCTACGACATCGACGGCGTGGCCGAGGCCCTGCACGAGGCATTGCTCATGCCGCTCGACGAGCGCCGGTCACGCTGGAAGGAAATGTACGAGACCTTGCGCATCAACACGCTGACCAGATGGCATCAGCGCTTCCTGGGCGATCTTGGGCAGATGCGGATCGACTGATCCCATATCGGCCGGCGGCCCTTTTTCGGCCGCCACGCCCGGTGCGCGAGCGGGTCTAGTCGTCGCGCTTGGTGCGTTCCAGCCGCTCGTGCCGTTCCTGGGCCTCGACGCTCAGCGTCGCGGTCGGCCTTGCCTCCAGCCGCTTCAGCGGGATCGGCTCGTCGGTCTCCTCGCAATAGCCGTAGGAGCCGTCGTCGATGCGGCGCAGCGCCGAATCGATCTTGGCGATCAGCTTGCGGAAACGGTCGCGGGTACGCAGCTCCAGGGAACGATCGGTCTCGGCGGTGGCGCGGTCGGCCAGGTCGGGCTGCGCCAGACTTTCCTCCTGCAGGCTCTGCAGGGTCATGTTCGATTCTTCGAGCAACTCCTGCTTCCAGCGCAGCAGCTTCTGGCGGAAATATTCCTGCTGCCGCGGATTCATGAACGGTTCGCTATCCGACGGGCGATAGCCTACCGGCAGAGTGACGCGCATACGGTGAACTCCAACACCAGGACCTGAAACGGCCGGGAGTATATGAATCGACCCCACCCCCGGCAAGCGTCGCATCGCGCCGCCGATCCGACCGGTTGTCGCTGCCGGATTGCATCGCATTTTCATTTGTTTGCAATCAATTAGCCCAAACTCCAAGCACCGGATCGAAGCCCGGACCGCCAGGCCCGCCGCGCGCAGCCGGCGCGGCGCCGGCGCGGCCCCGGCCTGGGCGTGCTATAGCCAAGCCCCGACCCTTGCCCCGAGGAGAGCCGCAATCGCCCCGCCTTCGTCCCCATCGCGCGGCATCCTCCAGCCGGGCGACTATGTGCGCCATCCGCAGCAGCCCGACTGGGGGCTGGGTCAGGTGCAGTCGATGATCGGCCTGCGCATCACGGTCAATTTCGAGCACCGCGGCAAGGTGCTGATCGATGGCGGCCGGATCGAACTGGAAAAAATCGACCCGCGGCAGCTATAGAGCGCGGCGCAGGCGCTGCTCGGCGACACGCAGATCGTCGGGCGTGTTGACGTTGTGAAACGGATCGGGCCGCGCCAGGCGGCGTGGCCAGGCCAGTTCCGCCGCGCGCAGCCGGGAGATGAAGTCCTCGACCTTGCGCAGCCCCTCCTGTTCGATCGCCTGGCGCAGCCTGGGGCCGAGCTTGGTCGACCACAGCGCGATGGCGTTGTGCAGGCGCGGCCCCGAGCGCAGCACCAGCACGTCGGTCTCGACCACGTGCATGTGGCCGGCCAGCCGCGGCACCAGATCGAGCGGAATGAACGGGACGTCGGCCGGAACCGTCGCCAGCAGGATGCAATAGGGTGCCGCCTGGCGCGCCCATTCCAGCCCGGCCAGCAAGCCCCCCAGCGGCCCGACCGGTCCGCCGCCCGGCTCGCTCACCGTGTCGCTGAGGATGGCGACATCCTTGTCCAGCAGCTTGCGCAGCCTGGCCGGCGGCGCACCCGCCGCGGTGGTGGCGATCGCCAGTTCCAGCACCTGCGGCTTCAGGCGCTCCGCGACGCGCGCGATCATCGGCTTGCCGCCCAGCGGCACCAGCGCCTTCTCCCCGCCCTGCGGCCGGTCGACGAACAGGCGACGCCCCTGGCCGCCGGCCAGGATGACGCCCGCCACCGCCCCCACCTTGACCTGATCCAATCTTCGTCCGCTGCCGGCCATGGCCGGAACTATGCGGTGCCTCCGCTCCGCCGACAAGCGGCGGTTGCCGCCACGGGGTTTGCTGCTAGGCTCGCGACAAAATGGGGAGGCAGGACATGAGCGACATCGACCGCATCGCCGACTATCTGCTCGAGCTTCGTCGGAGCCATCGCACGGTGCCCTTGTTCCCGGCCGAGCTGCTGCCCGGCGATGAAGCCGCCGCCTATCGCGTGCAGGACCGGCTGGTCGAGAAGCTGCTGCCGAGTTTGGGCCCGATCGTCGGCTACAAGATCGGCCTCACCTCCGAGGCCATCCGTCGCCAGACCGGCCTGGGCCATCCCATCGTCGGCCCGATCTTCCGGAAGCGCGTATACAGCACGCCGGCCAGCCTGCCGCTGTGCTCGTTCGGCCGGCTCGGCCTGGAACTTGAGCTGTGCGTGCGACTGGACAAGGACCTGCCGGCATCCGGCGCGCCCTATACCGAGGACAGCGTGGCCGACGCGGTATCGGGCATCGGCACCGCTTTCGAACTGATCGAGGATCACGGCGCCGACTATGGACGGCTCAGTGCGATGCAGCTGATTGCCGACGGCAGCTGGCAGGCAGGCGTGCTGGCCGCGGCGCCGGTGGCGGCGTGGCGCGACCTCGACCGCTTCGACGCCCCGGGATGGGTCCGGATCGACGGCAGGGAAACGGCGCGCGGCAAGGCCGGCGATGCCATGGGGCAGTGCTTCAGCGGGCTGGCCTGGACGGCCAACCAGCTGGCGCCGCTTGGCCGTTCGTTGCAGGCGGGCATGATCGTGATGACCGGATCGATCGTGCCGACGCAATTCCCCAAACAAGGCAACACTGTGGTCGGCCACATCGAGGGCTTCGGCGAAATTTCACTTACCGTGACCTGAAAGCGCGGGCGCGACGCTGGCGATGGCGCTGCGCTCTCCGCTATACTGGCGGCGCCTTTTGGGAGCGGTATTCAGTGTTGCGATTGGTATCGGCCGTCTTCGTTGTTCTGTCCGTTCTGTCCGCGTTCGGCCCCGCCGCCCAGGCAAGTCCCCCGGACGAGCCCCGCAAGATCACCGTCGCCGTGATGGGCGATTCGATCGCCGACGGCATATGGGGCGGCCTGGTGCGCATGCTGATTCGCGACCGGCGCTACGTGCTGCTGCGCGAAGCCAAGAATTCCAGCGGCTTCACCACCAGCGACTGGCTGGCGCCGCTCGATGCGGTAATCGAGAAGAAGCCGGACGCCATCGTCATGCTGATGGGCACCAACGACCGCCAGTCGCTGGTGGTGCGCGACAAGCCGCGCTCGCTGTTCCGCAGCAAAGGCTGGGAGGAAGGCTACGTCAAGCGGGTCGACGATTTCATGGACAAGGCGACGGCCGCGCAGATTCCGCTGATCTGGGTCGGGCTGCCGATCATGCGCGACGACAAGTGGAACGAGGAGTCGCGATACCTCAACAACATTTTCAAGACCGAAGCGGACAAGCACAATGTGCTGTTCCTGCCGCTCTGGGAGATGACTGCCGACAAGGACGGCAACTACCAGCCCTATGGACCCGATCTGAAAGGCGACAAACGCTTGCTGCGCGCCAATGACGGCATCCACTTCACGGAGCCCGGCTACGAGCTGATCGCCGATGCGGTGCTGCGTACGCTGCGCGAAAAATATCCGACCGTGTTCACCGTCATACCGAGCAAGGACGAGCAGCCCGGGCCCGCCCCAGGGTCCGCCCCAGGGTCCGCCAGGGTCGACGCCAGCAAGCCCGACCGGCCTTCGTCGGCGCCGGCGACCCAGCCCGCGTCGCCGCCACCCGCCGACCTCGGCAAGATTTCGCCACCCAAGCACGATGCGGGTCCACCCGACTCCAGCATGGCAGACACTGGCAGGGATCCGCACGGCAGCGCTGCACCGGCGGCTGGCGATCGGGCCGGGCCGGCCCCCGCTTCCACAGCGCCGAGCGGTCCGGCCACCGGCCAGAGCCCAGGCAAATCCGATGGCAAATCCGATGGCAAATCCGACGGCAAATCCGACGCCAGATCCACGGACAGGGCCAAGTGATGCGCCGGGTGCTCGCCGTCTGCCTGATGCTCATGCTGGCCGCACCGGCGGTGGCCCAGCCGCGCCGCCTGCCGCAACCCGAACCGCCCAATCCGATCGCCGCCGACGCGCCCGCCACGCTGCGGCCGTTCTACAATGCCCTGCGTGACCTGCAGGCCGGCCGGCGCCAGCGCGTCACCATCCTGCAGATCGGCGACAGCCATACCGCCAACGATCATTTCAGCGGCCGGCTGCGCGACCTGTTCCAGCAGCGGTTCGGCAATGCCGGACGCGGCCTGATGCCGGCGGGCGTGCCCTATCCCTATTACCGGCCCTACCAGGTATCGGTCAGCCAGTCGCCCGGCTGGATCGTGTGGAACAGCTTCCGCGGCGACACCGCCGCCTACGGCGTGACCGGTTATACGCTGCACGCCACCACGCCGGAGCAGATGTCGCTGGAAGCCGGCATCGACTACCCGTTCGACGAGATCGAGATCGACTATCTGCGCCAGCCAGGCGGCGGCCATATCGACGTGCAGATCGACGGCCGTCCGGCCGGCAGCATCGCCACCGTCGGCAACCAGGTCCAGGCCAGTTCGCAGCGCTTCGCCGCCGGCCACCGCGCCCAGACCGTCACCCTGACAGCGCGGGGCGACGGCGTGATCGACCTGCTGGGCTGGAATGTGCTGCGCAACGATCGCGGCGTGGTGCTGGCGGCGGAAGGCTTCTCCGGCGCCACGGTCGACATCCTCGACCGTTTCGATCCGCAAATCGCCGCCTGGCAGATCAAGCGCCTCGACCCGGCGCTGATCATCCTGGCTTTCGGCACCAACGAAGGCTTCCAGACCGCCCTGTCGATCGACGACTACGCCGACGCGCTGGCGGCGCGGCTCACCATCCTGCGCGCCGAGGCGCCCAACGCGGCCATCCTGCTGGTCGGTCCGCCCAATGCCGAGCGGCTGCCCAGCTGGTGCGCCGGCACAGCGGCGCAGAAAGAGCGGCTGCGCTGCGCACCGCTGACCAAGGCCGAGACCGCCAACTATGCCGCGCTGCTGAACGGCAAGAGCCGCCAGCTCTGCCGCTGGCATGTGCCGCCCAACATCCAGGTGGTGCGCGACATCGAACGCCGCGTCGCCCAGCAGCAGGGCGCCTATTTCTGGGACTGGCAGAAGGTGCTGCCGGGCTATTGCGGCATGGATGCCTGGGCCCGCGCCAAGACGCCGCTGGCGCATGCCGATCGCGTCCATATGCGCGAAGACGGCTATTTCCGCAGCGCCGAGACTCTCTACGGCGAGATCATGCATTTCTATCGCACCCGCTAGGCTGCCGGCGTGCGACGCCGGCACCGGTCCATTTGACGCCGGCTTGGGCTATGCTGGCGTCTTATCCCTCCAACCGACACCGCCGCCCGCCTTGCTTCGATGATCTTTCCGACGCTGAACTTCCTGCTGTTCTTTGCCGTGGTGTTCGCGGCCAGTTGGGCGCTGTGCGGCTGGCAGACGGCGCGCAAGGTGTTCCTGGTCGGCGCCAGCTTCTTCTTCTACATGAGCTGGAACTGGAAGTTCGGGTTCCTGCTGGCCGCCTGCATCGTCTACAACTGGGGCTTCGGCCACCTGATCGTCGCCGCGCCGACGCCCTCCTTGCGCAAATTCTACGTCACCGCGGCGGTGGCGCTGAACCTGCTGACCCTGGGGTTCTTCAAGTATTACGGCTTCTTCATGGAGTCGCTGGACGAGTTGCTGCGCAGCATCGGCCTGGCGCGCGACCTGCCGTTGCTCGACATCGTGCTGCCGGTCGGCATCTCCTTCTTCATTTTCCAGGGTATTTCCTATGTGGTCGACGTCTATCGCGGCGAGCTGAAGCGCGCCCATTCGCTGCTCGACGTGGCGGTGTTCAAGTCGTTCTTTCCCCAACTGGTGGCCGGGCCGATCGTGCGCGCCGCCGACTTCATGCCGCAACTGCAGCGGCCGGTCGATCCGCGCCGCATCTATGCCGGCATGGCCTTCCTGCTGATCCTGTGGGGCCTGTTCAAGAAGGCGATCGTCGCCAACTACATGTCGACCGAGATCGTCGACAAGGCGTTTCTCGATCCCGGCGCCTACGGCGCAGGCGACCTGCTGCTGGCCAGCTATGCCTATGCGGTGCAGATCTATTGCGATTTCAGCGCCTATTCCGACATCGCCATCGGCGTGGCGGCGCTGCTGGGCTATCACTTCGCGCGCAATTTCGACCAGCCCTATCGCGCCCAGTCATTGCAGGATTTCTGGCGGCGCTGGCATATCTCGCTGTCGACCTGGCTGCGCGACTATCTCTACATCCCGTTGGGCGGCAACCGCAAAGGCCCGATCCGCACCTACGCCAATCTGATGATCACCATGCTGCTGGGCGGTCTGTGGCACGGCGCGGCGCTGAAATTCGTGTTCTGGGGCTTCCTGCATGGCGGCGGCCTGGCGGTCGAGCGCGCGCTGGGCGTGGCGCCGAAGAAACGAACAGCGCTTGGCCGCGTGCTGGCCATCGTGTTCATCTTCCACTTCGTCTGCCTGTGCTGGATCTTCTTCCGCGCCGAGAGCTTCGCGCGCGCCATCGAATTCATTTCCGGCTTCGCCCGCTGGGGCCAGGCCATGCAACTGGCCACGCCGTTCCTGCTGGTGCTGCTGGTCTGGGGCATCGCCATGCACTTCACCCCGCCTTCCCTGCTGCGGCGCATCGAGGCCTTCTGGAGCCGCCGCAGCCTGCTGTGGCAGGGCCTGGCGGCCGGCATCGTCGTGGTGCTGATCGAGGCGGCCGGCAGCGAAGGCGTGGCGCCCTTCATCTATTTCCAGTTCTGAGGCGGCCATGGATCAACACCGCCACCTGCCCCCGCCGCCCGGTATCGACCCGCCCGTCGAGCCGGGCCTCACCCTCGTCGTCGAAGACGGCATGAAGCCGGCCGAAGCGGGGCACGCCGGCGCGGTGATCGCCATCGGCGTGGCGATCCTGCTGCTGCTCAATGCGCAGGGCCTGTGGAACTGGGCCAGCAAGCTGCCGGCCAATTCCCTGTCGGAATGGACGTTCGCCGCCAGCCAGTGGTGGCTCGACCTGACGGACAGGATCGACCTCACCGACGCCATGGCGGCGCTGCGCAACGCCTTCGAATTCCTGCGCAATCTCTGATCGTCCCCGGCATGCCGGCAGCCGGGCTTGCCGCCGCCCGCTGCGACCGCTACTATATTTGCAAATGCAAATGATTGGGAGGCGGCGATGGATTTCGGCTATTTCACGCTTTCGGACAATCGCTACCCCGACAATCCGCGCACGCCCGAGCAATTCGTGCGCGAGATCTACGAGCAGGCGATCTACGCCGAGCAGGTCGGGCTGAACTCGGCTTGGATCGGCGAGCATCATTTCAACCTGCTGGGCGTCAACGCCTGCCCGTCGATGATGCTGGCGCAGATCGCCGGCGCCACCACGCGCATCCGCCTGGCCCCGGCCGTCACCTTGCTGCCGGTGCATCATCCGCTGCACGTGGCCGAGGAATGGGCGACGCTCGATCTGCTGTCCGGTGGCCGCGTCGATTTCGCCGCCGGGCGCGGCTACGACCGGCTGGAATACGAGCCATTCCAGGCCGATTTCGGCCAATCGGCGGAAATGTTCGCCGAGGGGCTGGAAATCCTGTGGCGCGCCTGGACCGAGCCGTGCAAGTGGAGCCACCAGGGCAGGTTCTGGCAGTTCAAGGATATCGAGATCAGGCCGCGTCCCTTGCAGCAGCCGCTGCGCCCCTATGTCGCCTGCTTCTCCCGCCCCAGCATGGAACTGGCCGCGCGCAACGACTGGAACATCATCTTCGCGCCCTTCGCCGCCGCCATGGTCTATGGCTCGCTGGCCGAGGCGGTGCGCACGTTCGGCGAAGAAGCCGCCAAGTACGGCCGCGCCCCGCGGCGCTCGATGTGCAGCTATTTCATTCACATCGCCGACACGCCACAGGAGGAACAGTACGGCCGGCAGGCGCTGATCCGCTATTTCCACGACGCGCTGATCGCCGCCTTTCCGGCCGATGCCAAGACCGTGCCGCCGACCTACAAATATTTCCTGCAGATCGTCGACATCCTGCGCAACATGAAGCCTGAGAGCCTGACCAGCAAATCGGTGCTGGTGGGCTCGACGCAGAAGATCGTCGACGACCTCAAACAGGTCGAAGCCTCGGGCATCGCCGAGGTGATCCTGTATTTCAACTACGGCCAGAAACCCCATGCGCTGGTCAAGGAACAGATGGCGCGGTTCATGGCCGACATCGCGCCCCAGTTCGATACGGTGAAGGCGCGGCTGAAGGCAGTGGCCTGACATGGCGGCTGCGTTCGATCTGACCGACTACCTGCCCTATCTGCTCAATCGGGCTGGCACGCGCATCGCCGCCGCCTTTACCAAGGAGGCGCGTCGGCATGGCCTGTCGTTGCAGATGTGGCGGGTGCTGGCGGCGCTCAACCATCGCGACGGCCAAGGCGTCGGCGAACTGGCCGACACGACCTCGATCGACATCTCGACCCTGTCGCGGGTGTTGGACCAGATGGAGCGGAAGCGCCTGGTGCTGCGCCGGCGCGACGCCAGGGATCAGCGCAACGTCGCCATCTGGCGCACCGTCTCGGGCCGCAGCGCGACGGACAAGCTGCTGCCGACGGCGCGGCGTTACGAAACGGTGGCGTTGGGCGGCATGGAGGCGAGCGAAGCCCAACTGCTCAAGCAGATGCTGAGGCGGGTTTACGGCAATCTCGACGCGCTGTCCGGGGCGCCGAGGAAGAGCCGTGCGGCCAAAGCCGCACGACTGTCGCTCGCTCAGTCGGCCGCGAAGCAGTAGAACAGGCCGGCGCTGCCGGTCGCCGCCAGTGCCGGCATGTTGCAGGCGCGGCTGGGGTGGGAACTGTTCCACGACTTGGCCGGCGCCGAATCGTCCAGCCCCATGCGATCGTGGTGACCCAGCATGGCCGAACCGGCGTCGCTCGAGGTCCAGTTGCCGCATGTCCTGTCGTCGCCCGCGGCAAAGGCGGTGCCGTCGGGCTGCGAGCCGGTCAGCATGTCGTGGCGATTGGGCGTATCGCCACGTCCGTTGACCACGTTGCCCTTCTCGTCGAGCGCCGTCTGCTTGTTGAGATTGTTGTTCGGGCTGTGCAGGTCGTCGACGCTCTTGGCGATCACCACACCCTTGGCATTGGCCCACGGCCCCTTGCCGATGCGATCGCGCGCATTGACCGCCTTTTCGGTAGCGGTGGCCTGCGTCGACAGATAGGCATGCCAATCCTGCGCCTTGGCGCCGGCCGCCTGCGCCATCGATTTGCAATAGCGGTCGGCGCCGCTCAGCCCGCCCAGGTCTCCCCCCTTGCCGGGGTTGACGCTGGTGACGAAGAATTTCATGTCGGCCTGCTGGGCCATCGCCGGCCCGGCCAGCAGCGCAAACCCGGTCGCCGCCGCCAACGTAATTGCGACACTCTTTCTCATGTTTCCTCCATACGGCCCCTGCGGCCGTATCGAGAAGGTAGTAATGCCCTGCGGCCGTCGCAAAGGTGCTATTTGCGGCGCGACAAAA
The DNA here is from genome assembly GCA_964458605.1 of uncultured Hyphomicrobiales bacterium. Lineage (GTDB taxonomy): Bacteria > Pseudomonadota > Alphaproteobacteria > Reyranellales > JAQSWP01 > JBBSNV01. The sequence goes on from CAYWLS010000020.1 coordinate 14,008, forward strand.
AATAGTCGGGAATATTTGCCTGTTCGCCTAATCCACCGCCACGCGCCGGATCGGCAGCGGAAACGAGGTCGCGTCGGGGCGCAGCCGGTCCATGGCCAGGCGATGCAGTTTGCTCTCGCCCATGACATGGACCTCGAAGCCCATCGGAAACAGCACGGTCATGGCCGGATCGAGCACGTTCAAGCCGCCGGCATAGGCGCCGAACGCCGGCATGACCAGGCGATGATGGCCGACCGTGAAGCAGCGGCGGCGCAGGCCACGCGCGCGCGTCGCCACCGAGGCGACGGGATGGAAGTGGCCGGATATCTCGTTCATGCCCTGGCGCGCCGCCTGATGGCGGAAAGCCAGACCGCCGATCTCGAGTTCGGCCGCAACCTCGCCGCCGAATTCCGGCGGCGGCGCCGGATCGTGATTGCCGCCGATCCAGACCCAGCGTCGCGCCGCCACCAGGTCGCGCAACACCGCCGCGTCGGCTGGCGCCAGCCGCAGCGCGGCGCGCTTGTCGTGGAAGCTGTCGCCCAGGCAGATGACCGTGGCCGGGCGCAGCCGCGCGATCACGCCGGCCAGCCGGCGCAGCGTCTGCGCCGAGTCGTAGGGCGGAATGAGGCGGCCGGCATTGGCCGCATAGGACGAACCCTTCTCCAGGTGCAGGTCGGCTACCGCCAGCACCCTTTCGCGCGACCACCACAGCGCACCCGACAGGTCGAGCGCCAGCTCGGCGCGGCCGAAGCGCAGCGACTGCATGTGGATGGGGTCCATGACTGCCCTTGTAGCAGCCCGGCGGCGCGCTCCGCTATAGTCGCAACGGGGATTGATTCGCATGCGCTTTGCCGTCGTCGCCCTTCTGTGGTCGCTGCTCGCGCTGCCGGCCTGGGCACAGGACCGCGACCGCGACTGGCAGATCTGCGCCAACGCCTCGCAGACCTTCACGCCGCAGCGCCAGACCCAGGCCTGCAGCGCGGTACTGCAGGGCGGCGGGCTGAGCGCGCCGATGCTGGGTTTTGCGCTCTACAATCGCGGCAACGCATCGCTGGCGCTGGGCAACTTCGTGACCGCGGTCGAGGACTACGACCATTCGATCGAAGCCAATCCCAGCGACCCCAACCCGTTCAAGGCGCGCTGCTGGGCGCTGTCGGTGATCGGGCGGCTCGACGAGGCGCTGGCCGATTGCACCGCCTCGCTGCAATTGCAACCCGGGCAGGACGACGCGCTGGAGACGCGCGGGCTGATCCTGCTGCGGCAGGGCGCCTATGTGCGCGCACGCCAGGACTTCGAGCGCGCCCTGCAGGTCAACGCCAACCTGCCCGGCTCGCTGTTCGGTCGCGGCATCGCCGAGCTGCGGCTGGGCGACGGCGATCGCGCCGCGGCGGACCTGGCGGCGGCGCGCGCCATGCGCCGCGACATCGACGCCCAGTTCGCGCGCTTCGGCATCCGACCCTAGACGACAGCCTAATAGCGCCGCCGTCGCCGCACATGCCACAGTGAGCGTCGGAGGAATGCCATGCGATTGGTTCTGATCTGTCTCCTCGTCGGGCTGCTTCCCGGCGCAGCCGCCGCCCAGAAGCAGGCGACGCCGGCCGAGCTGCGCGACACCTGCGACAACAGGAGCGGGCAGGTTTCGCCCGACGCCCAGATCGCCGCCTGCAGCGCCCTTATCGACGCCGGCACGGACAAGCCGAACAACCTGTCGGTCGACTACAACAACCGCGGCAAGGCCTATGCCGCCAAGGGCGACGAGGACCGCGCACTGCAGGATTTCGAACAGGCGATCAAGGCCTACCCGACCAACGCCACCGCCATCTACAACCGCGCCGCGATCCTGCTGCATCGCCAGCGTCTGGACGAAGCGATGACCGGCTTCGACGAAGCCATCAAGCTCGACCCGCGCGCCTTTCCCGCCCTGGTCGGGCGCGGCGACATCCTGCTGCAGCGGCATCGCTACCAGCAGGCGATCGTCGACCTCGATCAGGCCATCGCCATCAATCCTCAGAACGCGCGCGCCTACAATCTGCGCGCGGTAGGATACCGCTCGATCGGCCAGTACGACCGGGCGCTGCGCGATCACGCCGAGGCGATCAAGCTCGACCCCAAGAATTTCCTGTACTGGAACGGGCGCTGCTGGACGCGCATCCGCGCCAACGATCTGCAGCGCGCGATGTCCGATTGCAGCCGCGCCCTGGAGCTGAAGCCGGGCGAACCGCATGTGCTGGACAGCATGGGCTTCATCTACCTGCGGCTGGGACAGAACGACACCGCGATCGAGAAATTCGACGCCTCGCTGAAGGACGGTCCCCAACGCGCCACGTCGCTCTACGGCCGCGGCGTGGCCCGGCTGCGCAAGGGCGACAAGAGCGGCGGCCAGGCCGATATCGACGCCGCCACTCAGCTTCAGCCGGACATCGCCGAGGAGATGTCGCGCATGGGCATCGTCGTCAAGGCGGATCCGCCGCCGCCGGAAGCCCCGCCGTCGCCTCGGCGACCAGCTCCTCGGTCATTTCGCTGAGTAGCGCATCGACGCCTTCGCCATAGACCTGCTCGCGGCCGATATCGAGCAGCACCGGCACGGCCAGCGGCGTGACGCGATCCAGCCGGCGCTGGCGGATGCGACCCTGGATGCGCGCCAGGAAGTCGTTGAGGCGGCCGACATCGGCCAGGTTCCAGGCCGCGTCCTGACGGGTGGCGCGCAGCAGGATGTGGTTGGGCTCGTGCCGCCGCAGAGTGTCGTAGATCAGGTCGGCGCTGAAGGTGACCTGGCGCTTGTTCTTCTCCTCGCCGGGATGGCGCCGCTCGATCAGCCCGGCCACCACCGCGACGTTGCGGAACGAGCGCTTGAGCATGGAGGATTCGTCCATCCATTCCTCGAGGTCGTCGCCCAGCATATCCTGCCGGAACAGCTCGTCGACCTGCCGGGCATTCGGGGCGATCAGACTCCATACCGCCAGCACATAGTCGGTGGCGACGAAGCCCAGCGGGCGTAGCCGCAGCTTCTCCATGCGCCGCGTCAGCAGCATGCCCAAAGTCTGGTGCGCGTTGCGGCCCTCGAAGCAGTAGCAGACCATGAACTGCTTGCCGCCGCGCGGAAAGATCTCGACCAGCACGCCCGACCGGCCCGGCAGCACCGAGCGCCAGCGCTGCAGGCGCAGCCATTCCTGAACGTCGGCCGGCAGGCGCGTCTGCTGCTCCGTATTGGCCAGCATGGCGCGCACGCGATCCGCCAAACCGGTCGTCAACGGCAGGCGGCCGCCGGCATAGGCCGGCACGGATGGGTCTCCGCTGGTCGCCGGCATGCATTCCACCGCCATGGCGCGCACGCCCTCGAAGCGCAGATGCCGGCCGGCGAACACGAAAGTGTCGCCCTCGACCAGGCCCTGCACGAACCATTCCTCGATCTCGCCCAGCACCGGCCCGCGCTTGAGCCGCACCTTCAGCATCGGCGATTCGACGATGGTGCCGATATTCATGCGGTATTGCTGCGCCACGCGCGGATTGGCGATGCGATAGAGGCTGGTGCTTTCGCCGTCATAGGTGCCGACCAGCCGGTGATAGCGGTCATAGGCGCGCAGCGCGTAGCCGCCATCGACGCAAAAGCGGAACGTTTCGTCGAAGTCCTGGCGCGGCAGATGGCGGAACGGTGCGGCCGAGGTGATCTCGGCGAACAGCGAATCGGGCTCGACCGGCTGCGAGCAGGCCATGCCGACGATGTGCTGCGCCAGCACGTCCAGGCAGGGCGGCCGCGCCGGGTAGCCGTCGAGATCGCCGGCCAGCGAGGCGTCGATCGCCGCCTGGCATTCCAGCACCTCGAAGCGGTTGGCCGGCACCAGCAAAGCGCGGCTGGGCTCGTCGAGCCGGTGATTGGCGCGGCCGATGCGCTGCAATAATCGACTAGCCCCTTTGGGCGCGCCGACCTGCACCACCAGATCGATGTCGCCCCAGTCGATGCCCAAGTCCAGCGACGAGGTCGCCACCACCGCGCGCAAGCCGCCGCGCGCCATCGCGGCTTCCACCTTGCGCCGCTGCTCCACCGCCAGGCTGCCGTGATGCAGGCCGATCGGCAGGTTCTCGTCGTTCAATTTCCACAGCGCCTGGAACACCAGCTCGGCCTGGGCGCGGGTGTTGACGAAGACCAAGGTGGTCTTGTGCTGGCGGATAGCGTTGTAGACCTCGGGGATAGCGTAGAGCGCCATGTGGCCGCCCCAGGGCAGGCGCGCCTCCGGCACCAGGATCGCCATTTGCGGCGGCGCGCCGGGCCGGCCATAGACGATCGACACCGGAGCGGCGCGGTCGAAGCGCAGCCAGTCCGCCAGGCCGGGCGGATCGGGCACCGTGGCCGACAGGCCGACGAAGCGCACATTGGGCGCCAACTTCGCGATGCGCGCCAGGCCCAGCGCCAGGAGCTGGCCGCGCTTGCTGTCGGCCAGCGCGTGCAGCTCGTCGATCACCACGGTGCGCACCGTGCCAAACAGCTTGGGCGCCTCGATATAGGACAGCATCAACGCCAGCGACTCGGGCGTGGTCAGCAATATGTCGGGCGGCATCAGGCGCTGGCGCTGGCGGCGGCTGGCCGAGGTGTCGCCGGTCCTCACCTCGCATTCGATGTCGAGCTTCATCTCGGCGATCGGCGCTTGCAGATTGCGGGCAATGTCGACGGTCAGCGCCTTGAGAGGCGAGATGTAGAGCGTGTGGAAGCCTTTGCGCGGCTCGCGCGGCACGATGCTGCGCTTGGGCCGTGCGGCGAACTCCGCCAGGGTCGGCAGGAAACCGGCGAGGGTCTTGCCGCCGCCGGTCGGCGCGACCAGCAGCGTGGATTGGCCATTGCGCGCGGCCTCAAGCATCGCCAATTGATGCGCGTGCGGCTGCCAGCCCCGGCTGGCGAACCAGTCGCCCAGGCGCTGCGGCAACAGATCGGGATTACTACTTTCCAACCCTTGATGCATAAACACAATATAGGGATTACGTTGCAACACTCCCACACAGAACCTCTATAACGCGATAGCCACCCTTATCTGTGATACCGGCTCAAAAATGAGAAACCTAATTGATGGCCATTATGGTTTGTGGCGGCTCCCAAATATCGAGGAAGAGCTGTTTGGCGTACTGCACACAGACCCCGCTTACAAATTAATAGTCTTTAATAGAGATCACTATATTCATACCCACCTTAACAACTATGACATCTATGGCACCACGAATGACGGGCTAGCTTTCTCATTAAGTAATTTTTCAAGCTACAGACAGAGTCTTGGACCTCAGAAAGATGAAAAGACCGATTCATATCCACTTTCAGTTGCTGCGTTCTGGCCAGAGCTTGTGATACAGGGATGTCACAACAAAGACCTCACATCGATATACGTAACTAGCTTGATTCTAGAATTTGAGCAGCCACGCTTTTGGTCTAATGACTTAGTGGAAAGTTTGTATGGCTCAGATTTCATAGGCCCGATCATTGCAAAAGATCATTCCGATCACGTTCAATTATCTTCGTGCGACGACTTTGATTTATCGTTATCAGTGTACGCGAAGGGAGACCTAGGGGATCGGGCGCACTTTTCTCTTACTGGCGCATTTGAATTCAAATTCAAAAATTCGAGATCGGTTTCATCGACCGCAGACTATGCCAAGTCAATAAAAGCCTTATTATCTTTTGCTAGGCATGCCATCGTCTACATATCCGCGTGCTACTTCGAACAGAAACCAAAAACAGAACTGATTCATGTTCAAAAGGGTTGGATAAATAACGAGCTATATAAGCCGTCTTCAGGCGAAGTAGATTACTCAAACCCGTATACCCTATTTGATCTGTCCGCATTGGAAAAGTCTTACCCTAATTTTATCTCCAATTGGATCACGCAATACCCGAAACTAAAGAACATAATTGATGCTTACTCGGCAGGCCTCTTTTCCAGAGATCTCCCACCAACGTATAGGATCTTTCTTTTATGCCAAAGCGCTGAGCTATTTGGCCGCTTCATATTTAATGAAGCAGAAGACATAAGGACAAGAAATCAGAAAAGAAAGGAACGCATTCTTGGATTAATCAAAGACATTGATGATTTAAATTGGCTAAAGGGAAAACTAAGCTATGCCAATGACCCAACCTTTAGGCGGCTATTAAAGCATTTGCTTGATTCCGATCCTGAAGTGGCAAGAAAATTTATCAAGAATCAAGATGCTTTCATAAGTGATGTCGTTGAAGTCAGAAATTCAATAGTCCACTACAATAGAGCAGGTGAAGATTTAGTTAAGGATTTTGACCTAAGTCGGCGATTTGCCGAATTGTCCATTTTGATAACCGGAGTAATTTTAAAACAGTTCGGCTTCTCAACTAAGCATATAAAAGAATCTATTTATAATACAAATCTCTATAGTTTCCTTCGCGACAAATCTTAACGGAGTTACTTTAAATGGAACTTGATTACTATGCTTGCCGTTAAGTTTGACTTTATGGAGCTGCATCGACGCCGTTTCCTGAGATAGTGACATGCCCGCGCCGCACCCCGAAACCTGGCTGAAAGTCACGCCCAAGGGCCTGTATTGCGAGCCGGGCGGCTTCCACATCGATCCAGCTTGGCCCGTCGACCGCGCCGTCATCACGCATGGCCATGGCGACCACGCCCGCGCGGGCCATAGATCGGTACTCGCCACCGCCGAAACAACCGCGATCATGGGCAGCCGCTTCGGCGCCGATTTCGCCGGCGCCGCGCAATCCGTCGCCTACGGCGATACCGTGCAGATGAACGACGTCACCTTGAGCTTCGTGCCGGCCGGCCACATCCTGGGCAGCGCGCAGATCGTGCTCGACTACCAGGGCAGTCGCGCCGTGGTCTCAGGCGACTTCAAGCGCCGTTTCGATCCCACCTGCCCGCCCTTCGAGCCGGTGCCGTGCGACGTGTTCATCACCGAAGCCACGTTTGCGCTGCCGGTGTTCCGCCATCCCGACGATGCCGGCGAGATCGCCAAGCTGCTGCATTCGCGCAGCCTGTTCCCCGAGCGCTGCCAATTGGTCGGCGTCTATGCGTTGGGCAAGGCGCAGCGCGTGATCGCCCTGCTGCGCCGGGCCGGCTACGACGCGCCGATCTATCTGCACGGCGCGCTGATGGCGCTGACCGAGCTTTATCAGAGCCGTGGCATCGATCTGGGCGACGTGCGCCCCGCCACCGGCGTCAGTCAGGAAGAGCTGCAGGGCCAGATCGTGCTGTGCCCGCCCTCGGCGCTGAGCGACCGCTGGACGCGCCGCCTGCCCGAGCCGCTGCCGGTGGCGGCGTCGGGCTGGATGCGGGTGCGCGCCCGCGCCCGGCAGAACGGCGCCGAGCTGCCACTGATCATCTCCGACCATGCCGATTGGGACGAGCTGCTGCGCACGGTGGAAGACGTGGCGCCGGCGGAGATCTGGGTGACGCATGGGCGCGAGGAAGCGCTGATCCACGAGGTGCGCAAGTCGGGCCGTCGCGCCCGCGCATTGTCGCTGGTGGGACGCGAGGACGAAGAGGACTGATGCGCCGCTTCGCCGCCCTGCTCGATGCGCTGTCGTTCCAGCCCGCCCGCAATGCCAAGCTGCGGCTGATCGAGGACTATCTGCGCTCGACGCCCGATCCGGATCGTGGGTACGCCCTGGCGGCGCTGACCGGCGCGCTCAGCCTGCCCAACGCCAAGCCCGCGGTGTTGCGGGCGCTGGGCGAGGCCGCGACCGACGAGAAGCTGTTCCACATATCCTACGACTATGTCGGCGACCTGGCCGAGACCCTGGCCCTGGTGTGGCGCGGCGCCAGTGGCGGCAATGTGCAACCGCCGTCGCTGACCGCCGTGGTCGAGACCTTGCGCGCCGCGCCGAAGAAGGAAGTGCCGACCCTGATCTCGGGCTGGCTCGACACCTTGGACGCCACCGGCCGCTGGGCGCTGCTGAAGCTGATCACCGGCGCGTTGCGCGTCGGCGTGTCGGCGCGGCTGGCGAAAACCGCGCTGGCCAATGTCGGCAACGTGCCGGTCGAAGACGTCGAAGAGATTTGGCACGGGCTGGAACCGCCTTACGAGGCGCTGTTCGCCTGGCTGCTGCAGGGCGGCGACAAGCCCGAAGCCCTGGCCGCCGTCTCGTTCCGGCCGCTGATGCTGGCGCAGGCGCTGGACGAGAGCGAGCTGGCGGCGATGGACCCGGCCGAGTATCGCGCCGAGTGGAAATGGGACGGCATCCGCGTGCAGCTCGTCTCCGGCAGCGAGCACCGCCGGCTGTTCTCGCGCGCCGGCGAAGACGTGAGCGCCGCCTTCCCCGACATCATGGCCCACACCGATTTCTCCGCCGTGCTGGACGGCGAGCTGCTGATGGCGCATCGCAACGAGGCTGGCCAGGTGAGCATCGCGCCGTTCAACGACCTGCAGCAGCGATTGAACCGCAAGGCCGTGACCAAGAAGATGCTGGAGCAATATCCGGCGCACATCCGGCTCTACGACATATTGTTCGAGGATGGCGAGGATTTGCGGACCTTGAACTTCGACCAGCGCCGGGCACGGCTGGAAGCCTGGTACGCCAAGGCGGAACGGCCGCGCTTCGACGTCTCGCCGCTGATCGACTTCAAATCATGGGATGAGCTGGCCAGATTGCGCGAAGGCGCGCGGGCGGCCTCGGTCGAAGGGCTGATGCTGAAGCGCGCCGCCAGTCCCTATCTGGCCGGCCGCGCCAAGGGGCATTGGTTCAAGTGGAAGCGCGACACGCTCACGGTGGATGCCGTGGTGATGTACGCTCAGCGTGGCCACGGCAAGCGGTCGTCGTTCTATTCCGATTTCACCTTCGGCTGCTGGCGGCCCAACGAAGAGGCGCCGGGCGGGCGCGAGCTGGTGCCGGTGGGCAAGGCCTATTCCGGCTTCACCGACGAGGAGCTGAAGAAGCTCGACAAATTCGTGCGCGACCACACCATCGAGCGCTTCGGCCCGGTGCGCGAGGTGGAACGCAAGCTGGTGGTGGAGATCGAGTTCGACGCCGTGCAGCGCTCGACCCGGCACAAATCGGGCGTCGCCATGCGCTTCCCGCGCTTCCACCGCATCCGCTGGGACAAGCCGGCGGAGGAGGCGGACGAGCTGGAGACGCTGGTGAAGATGATTGAGTGAAAGTTGAATCTTCCCAACCTCTTAGATAGATGAGCAGCACTCTCTACTGCGCAAGAGTGCCGTCACTTTGCTAGCAGTTTCAATCAGTTATTTAACTTTCCTGAAATCTTGAATACAATTGCCAATAGTTCTTTTCGTATGTTGGGCACCGAGCGCAATGTCTACTCGCTCAAAAATTGAATGGACCGAACACACTTGGAACCCTGTAACAGGGTGCACTAAAATTTCTCCTGGTTGTAAGCACTGCTATGCAGAAACTCTGGCTCGGCGTCTAAAGCTAATGGGAGTTGAAAGCTATTCGAATGGCTTCAAATTAACCCTCCATCCAAATCGAATTTCCGATCCAATAAGGCGTAAGAAACCTACGGTCTGGTTTGTCAATTCCATGAGCGACCTTTTCCATGAAAAGGTTCCGTTCTCATATATTGACCAGGTGTTTGGAACAATTGAAGCTACGCCGCAGCATCGATATCAGATTCTCACCAAGCGACCACTCGTAATGGAGCGCTACTTCAAGAATCGGATTGTGCCTACAAACGCGTGGCTGGGGACTTCTGTCGAAGACAGGCGTTATGGTGTTCCCCGCATTGATCCGCTCAGACGCATCAAAGCAAGGATCCGATTTCTCTCAATCGAGCCACTTTTGGAAGATATCGGGTCAATTGACCTTACTGGGATTGCATGGGTAATTGTCGGCGGTGAATCCGGGCCAAAAGCCCGACCTATGCAGCCAGAATGGGCACGTTCAATTCGATCACAGTGCGAATCTTTTGGAGCTTCCTTTTTCTTTAAGCAGTGGGGGAGCCACGGCGAAGATGGAATAAAGAGAAACAAGTCGGCAAATGGACGAAGTCTCGACGGTAAGCACTATGATCAAATGCCTGCATAAGGATCAGCGTCCTGATGACCAAAAAGAAACATTATGCATGGACTAAGGATAAACCACCGCCAGGTATAGAGCCTCATAGTCTCGCGAAGCACCGAATATTTAGAAAATATCTATCTCGTTATATTGAAATTGTAACAGCCAATTCCTCCCAGGAAGTTTTAAGAATCACCTTCGTGGATGGCTTCAGCGGCGGAGGTTTGTATAAGACCCGCGACGGCCTGGTTCCCGGCTCTCCCCTAATTCTTTTAGAAACTGCTGCTGAGATGGAGACCAAACTCAGCGTTGGGCGGCCAAAGGGCTTCAAAATTGACGCGCGCTTTATTTTCATCGACGAAAATAAACATAATACAGATTATCTGCGTGCTCAGATCGAATTGAGCCCTTTCAAAGATCGACTTGATAAGACAATTCAAATCTGGACCGGCGACTTCAATACGCTAGCTGGAAATGCTTCGCGGATTGCGCGACAACAATCACCTCGCGCTGGCAGAGCGATATTTTTATTAGATCAATATGGCTGGAGCCAAGCAAGATTTGCTGCAATCCGCCAGATTCTGAATGCACTTGAAAAAGCAGAAATTTTCTTAACTTTCAGTGTCGATAGCTTGATCGACTATCTCTCTGAAAACAGCCTGGACATGCGCGCCTTTGGCAATATCGATATGGATAGAGGATTGGTCCGAGAAATTGTGGGCATAAAGGAAGCCGAACAGGTGGGATATCGCTCGCTTATCCAAAATGTACTCTATAGCCACGTACAGCAAGCAACGGGTGCGCCCTACTATTCACCATTTTTTATAAAATCTCTTGAGGCTCATCGGAGTTATTGGCTCATCCATCTTTCTCGACATCCTGAGGCACGAAATGAAATTGGTATGATTCATTGGGACGAATCCAATTCATCGGTGCATCATGGTGGGGCGGGCCTTAACTCATTGGGATACACCCCCGACGCGAATCCAGAGCAATTCAGCCTTGAATTTAACTTCGACGAAAGGGCTCGCAAAGATTCCAAGACTACTCTGCTCTCACAGCTGCCAAAAATTATCTATGAAAGCGCTCAAGGCAGCGTTCCGCCGACCGTTGAAGAGCTCTTCAACTTAAGATGCAACGACACGCCTGTTGTAAGAGACATGCTTCGCGAAACTATAGTTGGTTTACGCGATGAGAAGGCAATCGAGATTTTTGACGAGACTGGGGTTGTTAAACCAAGAGCACGCAACATCCGATGGAACGATAGAATTTCTGTCCCGATTCAACGCAGCCTCCTATTGCCACATAGCATTATGCTTCGTGAAAGAAATAAGAAGACCTAAACGTTCTACCTGAGGTGCTTACATCAATGCGACTGCTTGATTCGCAAGTTCATGAACTGTCCCTCAACTCGGCCTACAGAAGCCCCTCATACGTCTGACGCGGCACGTCGAAATACTGGTAGACGTCGCCATCGCGAACTCGGCCTCCTAAAACCCCACCGCCAGCCGCGTCGCCTCCTCGATCGCCCGCATCGCGTCCAGCTCCGCCGCGACATCGGCGCCGCCGATGGCAGTGTAGCGCAGGCCGGCGCGGTCGAGCTCGGCGGCCAAGCCGCGTTCTGATTCCTGGCCGGTGCACAGCACGATCGTGTCAGCCTCGATCAGCCGCTCCTTGCCGTCCACCACGATGTGCAGGCCGGCATCGTCGATGCGCTGGTAGGTTGCGCCGGGGATGGTCTCGACCTTGGCGCGCTCCAGCCGCTCGCGCTTGATCCAGTCGGTGGTGATCGAGAGCGTGCGGCCGAGCTTGCCCGGCGTGCGCTGGAGCATGGTGATCCTGCGCTTGGGCGGATGGTCGACGCGGCGCGCGCGGTCGAAGCCGCCGCGCAGGTCGGAAGCGATCGCGATGCCGTGCTCGGCCAGGAACGCGTCCCGGTCGGGCTGGCGGCGGCCTTCGTCGAGCAGATATTCCGCCGTGTCGAAGCCGATGCCGCCGGCGCCCAGTATGGCGACCTTGTTGCCGGCCTGGCGCGCGCCGGTGAGGATCTCCTCGTAGCCCGCGACCTTGGGATGGTCGAGGCCGGCGAGCTGCGGCACGCGCGGGCGCACGCCGGTCGCGATCACGATCTCGTCGAAGCCCTTGAGACCGGCGGCACTGGGGCTGGCGCTGAGCTTCACGCTCACGCCCTCAGCCTTCACGCGATAAGAGAGATAGCGGATCAGCTCGTCGAACTCGCTCTTGTCGGGCACGTTGCGCGCCAGTTGCAGCAATCCGCCCAGCCGGCCGCTCTTCTCATAGAGCGTCACGTCGTGGCCGCGTGCGGCCGCCTCGAAGGCGCAGGTCATGCCGGCCGCGCCGCCGCCCACCACCGCGACGCGCTTTTTCTTGGCCGCCTTGCCGGTGGGGAATTCGATCTCGCGCAGCGCGCGCGGGTTGACCAGGCACGTGGACGGCTTCAGCCGGAAGATCATGTCGAGGCAGGCCTGGTTGCAGGCGATGCAGGTGTTTATGGCCTCGGGCGTGCCGGCCTCGACCTTGGCGGCGAATTCGGCATCGGCCAGCATCTGGCGCGACAGCGACACCAGATCGCATTTGCCCGAGGCGATCAGGTTTTCGGCGACGGCCGGATCGTTGATGCGGTTCGAGGCGATGACCGGGATCTTCACCCTGGCCTTGATGGCGGCGGTGGCTTCGGCCCAGGCGGCGCGCGGGGCGACATAGGCCACGGTCGGCACCCGCGCCTCGTGCCAGCCGATGCCGGAGTTCAGGCAGTCGACGCCCTCGGCTTCCAGCGCCTGGGCCAGTTCCAGGATCTCGGCCTGGGTCATGCCGCCTTCGACCAGCTCCAGGGCGGAGATGCGATACATGATCGGGAAGTCGCTTCCCATCGCCTTGCGGATGGCGCGGATGATCTCGACGGCCAGGCGCATGCGGCGCGGCCAGTCGCCGCCGAACGCGTCGTCGCGGTCGTTGGTGCGCGGCGAGAGGAACTGGTTGATGAGATAGCCTTCCGAGCCCATCACCTCGATGCCGACGAAGCCGACCTCGGCCGCGATCTCGGCGGCGCGCACATAGTCGTCGATGGTGCGCCAGACTTCAGACGTTTCCAGGCGGCGCGGCTTGCGCCGGTTGATCGGCGAGGGAATTTCCGAGGCGCCGACGCAGCCGTCGAACTTGGCGTAGCGGCCGGCATGCAGGATCTGGGCGAAGAACGGCACGCCGGCGCCGGCGATGGCGCTGCACAGCTCGCGCTGGTAGCCAAGATCTTCATCGCGCGTCAGCTTCAGCGAATCGAGCTCCATCCGCCCTTCGTCGTTGGGCGCCAGGCCGCCGGATATGATGAGGCCGATATTGGCGTTGGCGCGCGCCAGGTAATAGGCGATCTCGCGCTCGTGGAAGCGGTCGGTCGTCTCCACGCGGGTGTGCATGGAGCCCATCATCATGCGGTTCTTGATGCGAACGCTGCCGATGTCGATCGGCGCGAGGAGATTGGGATAAAGGGCGTGGCCTTTGGCCTTCGATGCAACCGACTGAGCCATGCGCAAACCGCCTCCCCCGAAGCTTCGCTCTATACCGGATCCACTATAGCCGCTTCATGAACCAGATGCGCTGATGGCCGGGCGGATAGTCCTCGATGCGGCCGCACTCGCTATAGCCATGCCGCAGATAGAACGCCGGCGCCTGGAAGCTCATCGTGTCGAGCCGGATGCCGATACAGCCTCGCGCCCGGGCGATTTCCTCCGCCTTGCGCAGCAGGACAGTGCCGATGCCCTTGCCGCGATAGGGCTCGGCCACCGCCAGCACGTCGATCGAGCACCATGACCAGTAGGTCGAGCCGCGAATGCCGCCCTGCACCCGGCCGGCCCCATCGCGCGCGAACAGCCACAGCGGATGAAGCTGCCACGGCGCGCCCTTGGCGGCGTTGTAGTCGTTCAGCAGGCCGTTGAGGATCGCAAACGGATCTTCATGGGCCTGGCTCACTTCGTCGAAGATCAGATCGTCCGTCATGGCTAACCCAGCGCGCCGCGCAGCCGCTCCAGGGTCTTTTCCAGCTCGTCCGGCCGATAGGGCACCGGCGGGCGGAACGACCACACCGGTCCGGGCCAGGCCGGGTCGTCGCGGAAGCGGCCGATCACATGGATATGGAGCTGGGGCACCATGTTGCCCAGCGCGCCGATATTGACCTTCTCGGGCCGGCAGATCCGGCTCATCGCCCTGGACGCCTTGGCGATCTCGCCCACCAGCAGGGCCAGGTCCAGGGTCGGCAGGTCGTGGATCTCGCGCAGATCGGGCCGCCGGGGCACCAGGATCAGCCATGGCCAGGAACGGTCGTTCATCAGCCGCACCGCCGATAGCGGCCAATCCAGCACCTGGACGGTGTCGGCCTCCAGCTTCTCATGCAGTCTGAATGGGTCGCTTCCGTCCGCCATGGGCGCCACAGTAGCGATACAAAGCCCTAAAACCACTTTAAAAATCGGGTCGAAAAGGACCGATACCGTCCCTATTATCATAGACAGCATGATCGACCCCTTCGGCCGGCACATCTCCTACCTGCGCGTTTCGGTGACGGATCGCTGCGATTTCCGCTGCGTCTACTGCATGGCGGAGGACATGACGTTCCTGCCCAAGGCCGAGGTGCTGTCGCTGGAGGAACTGGACCGGCTGTGCAGCGCCTTCGTCGGGCTGGGCGTGCGCAAGCTGCGGCTGACCGGCGGCGAGCCGCTGGTGCGCAAGAACATCATGGGGCTGGTCCGCGGCCTGTCGCGCCATCTGAAGACGGGCGCGCTCGAGGAACTGACCCTGACGACCAATGGCAGCCAGCTGCATCGCTTCGCCGGCGAACTGGCCGAAGCCGGGGTCAAGCGTATCAATGTGTCGCTCGACACGTTGGATGCCGCCAAGTTCCGCGACATCACGCGCTGGGGCGAGCTGGACAAGGTACTGCGCGGTATCGACGCCGCCCAGGCCGCCGGGCTGAAGGTCAAAATCAACGCCGTTGCGCTGCGCGGCATCAACGACACCGAAATGGACGACATGCTGCGCTGGAGCCACGAGCGCGGCATGGACCTGGTGCTGATCGAGGTCATGCCGATGGGCGAGATCGGCGAGACCAGGCTGGATCAATATCTGCCGATCTCGATGGTACGCGCCGACCTCGCGAGGCGCTGGACGCTCGAGGACAGCGACTATCGCACCGGTGGCCCGGCGCGCTATTTCACGGTCAAGGAAACCGGCGGACGGCTCGGCTTCATCACGCCGATGACCCACAATTTCTGCGAAAGCTGCAACCGGGTGCGGCTGACCTGCACCGGCATGCTTTACATGTGCCTGGGCCAGAGCGATTCGGCCGATCTGCGTGCCCCGCTGCGTCGCAGCGAAAGCGACAAGGAGCTGGTCGCCGCGATCCACGAAGCCATCGCGCGCAAGCCCAAAGGCCACGACTTCGTCATCGATCGCCGTCGCCAGTCGCCTGCGGTGCCCCGCCATATGAGCGTGACAGGCGGCTGAGGCCGCTCTCTCGCGTCTGCAAAAAGAATGAATGGTCGCTCACCTGGCAATAGCCCTAACTTGGGTAGGCCTATGCGCGCCAGGTCGAATCGACCGAGCTATGATGCGCGCACGACGACATGCGTACGATGCGTGTCCAACCCGCCGTCAACTATCGGTACGGAACCCGCCGCTCGAGCGCTGCCGAATTCATAGTCGCGTCCCTTCTCTTCGCCACCGCAGCGTGGCCAATCGGCCCGATCTTTCCCAAATTTCGGCTCGTCCCGGTGATCCAGCGCACGATCGATAGCGAATCCGCCAGCCACAATATTTTTCACATCGCATTCTGCTCGCGCTCCATGTAGAACCGGATTGACAGAGTGCGAAGCTAATGGCTGCAATGGGGTATCGAGCAGCGGAATTGGCGTTGCGTGCCGACGCCGTCCGATCGTCCTAACGTCGCCGAACGGGATCGGCGGTCGCCAACAAGTAACTTACGGGAGGAAGACTCATGGCTAACAAGAACAACGGCAACGACGTCGCGGCGTCGGGCGTATCGCGACGCCGCATGCTGAAGGCCGGCGCCGGTCTGGCAGGCGCCGCCCTGCTGCCCGGCAGCTTCAGCCTGCGCGCCTTCGCCGCCGACAACGCGCCGATCGGCACCTGGCCGGCGGGCTCGTCGGGCGACACGGTTTCGATCGGGGCCGCGGTGCCGCTGACCGGCACGTATGCCGTGCAGGGCGAAGACGAACGCAAGGGCATGGAGCTGGCGGTCGAGCACATCAACACCGGCCATGAGCTGATCAAGAAGATTTCGCCCAAGACCAACAAGGGCGTGATGGGCAAGCAGGTCAAGCTGCTGGTGGCCGACAGCGCCGCCAAGCCCAACGAGGCGGTGCAGGCGCAGCAGCGCTTCATCACCGAGAACAAGATCGTGCTGATGACCGGCTCGACCTCGAGCGCAGTCGCGGTGGCGCTCAACAAACTGGCGCAGCGCGAGAAGGTGCTGTACGTGGCGGCGATCTCCGGCTCCAACGACACCACGGGCAAGGATTGCGTGCGCTACGGCTTCCGCCAGTGCTTCTACGGCCAGACCGCCGCGGCGGCGATCGGGCCGGTAATGGTCAAGACCTATGGCAAGAACAAGAAGGCTGCCTACCTGACGCCGGACTACACCTACGGCCACACCGTCACCAAGTCGATGCAGGATTACCTGGCGACGGCCGGCTGGACCACGGCGACCAACCAGGTGGCGCCGCTGGGCGCGCCGGACTATTCGTCCTATCTGCTGAACGTCGCCAATTCCGGCGCCGACTACCTGATCAACGTCAACTGGGGCCATGACGCTGTGCTGTCGACCCAACAGGCCAAGCAGTTCGGCGTGCTCGACAAGATGAAGCTGGTGATCCCCTACCAGATTCCGTTCCTGGCGCGCGAAGTCGGCAACAACCTGACCTCCGGCGTCTACGCCGCCACCGACTACTGGTGGACCCTGGAGGACAAGTTCCCGCTGGCCAAGATGTTCAACGACGCCTTCGAGAAGAAGTTCGGCTACAAGCCGGAATGGGGCGCCGAGAACGCCTATGTCAGCTTCGCCCACTGGGCGCGCATGGTCGAGGAAGCCAAGAGCTTCTATCCGCCGGACGTCATCAAGACCTACGAGAAGGAAGAGACCATCCCCTCGCTGGTCGGCGACGTCTACTACCGCAAGGAAGATCATCAGTGCGTGCGCCCGGTGATCATCGTCCGCGGCAAGGACCAGAAGGACATGAAGAACAAGGAAGACTTCTGGGAAGTGCTTGAAGTGGTGCCGGGCAAGCCGCTGATGCAAGCCCCCGACGCCTTCGGCTGCAAGCTGGGCGACTACACCTAAACGCCCGATTCCGACCAGGGCGCCGCGAACGGCGTGACCGTTTGCGGCGCCCTTGCCCTGCCATCACAACAGCGGTCGACATGCGGCCGCTGAGCGACAGTCCCGCTTATGATCAACTGGCCAACCTTCATCTCGCAGGTATTCAACGGTCTGGCGCTCGGCGCTCTGCTGGCGCTGATCAGTTCGGGCCTCACCATCATCTACGGCACCTTGGGCGTGCTGAACCTGGCGCACGGCGCCATGTTCATGATGGGCGGCTACGCCGGCTACCTGGCGTTCGCCTACACCGACTCCTTCATCCTCGCCGTTCTCGCCGGTACCGCCTTCGGCATGCTGAGCGGCGTCCTGATGGAGCGCCTCATCATCCGCCATTTCTACAATCGGCCGCACGAGGACCAACTGCTGGTCACTTTCGGCCTGGGCATCTGCTTCGTCGAGCTGGTCCGCCTGGCCTTCGGCAGCCAGTCGCTGCAGGTGCAACCGCCCGCGATCTTCCAGGGCATCACCTCGCTGGGCTTCATGTTCTATCCCACCTACCGGCTGGCGGTGGTCGGCATCGTCGCCATCGCGCTGGCGGTGCTGTTCGTGGTGCTGTACCGCACCAGGCTGGGCATGATCGTGCGCGCCGGCATCGAGGATTCGGTGATGGTCGGCTCGCTGGGCATCAACGTCTATCGCGTGTTCGCCATCGTGTTCGGCATCGGCGCCATGGCCGCCGGCTTCGCCGGTATCATCAACGCGCCGGTGGTATCGCTGACGCCCGGCGTCGGCGACGACATCCTGGTCGAGACCTTCGTGGTAGTGGTGATCGGCGGCGTCGGGTCGTTTCCCGGCGCCATATTGGGCGGCCTGATCGCCGGCGAGATCATCAGCATCACCTCGATGATCGATCCGGGTTACGCCTATGTGATGCTGTTCGCCGCCATGGTCCTGGTGCTGGTGTTGCGTCCTTACGGCCTGCTGGGCGTCAAGGGTCGCGAGTAACGGTGGCGTGATGCTCAAGCGAAATCGCTTTCTCGTCGAGATCCTGACCGCTGTCGGCCTGATCCTCGCCCCCTTCATCCTGCCCCATCTGGGCTTCGCGCCGAACACCGTCAACCGCATCCTGGTATGGGGTCTGTTCGGCATCGGCTTCGACATCCTGTTCGGCTATACCGGGCTGCTGTCGTTCGGCCAGTCGGCGTTCTACGGCACCGGCGGCTTCGTGGCCGCCTACCTGCTGACCAAGGCCGGCTTTCCACACGTCTTCCTGGCGCTGCTGATCGGCATGGTGGCCGCCGCGGTGGTCGGCTACCTGATCGGCCTGATCGCGCTGCGCCGCACCGGGATCTATTTCGCCATGATCACCGTGGCGATCGCCGAGGTATTCTTCTTCGTCGAGTTCAACCCGCTGTCGCACTGGACCGGCGGCGAGAATGGCCTGCCTGGCGTTCCCACTCCCAGGATCGACATCGGCTCGTTCCACTACGCATTCACCAACGGCTGGTCGCTCTATATCTTCCTGGCGGTGTGCTATTTCGTCGGCATCGTGCTGGCCCTGCGCATCGTGCGCTCGCCGGTCGGAGCCGTGTTCAGCGCCATCCGCGACAACCCGCTGCGCGCCGCCGCCGTCGGCCACAACATCCACGGCTACAAGCTGGCGGCCTTCGTCATCGCCGCCGCCTATGCCGGCTTCGCCGGCGGGTTGCTGGGCGTGCTGCAGGCCTTCATGCCGCCCGACGCCTTCATGTTCGACACCTCCGGCCAGTTGGTCATGCAGACCGCGATCGGCGGCACCGGCACCCTGTTCGGGCCGCTGCTGGGCGCGGCGGTGTGGCTGTTCCTGCAGGACGCCCTGCAGAGCACCCTGAACCTGGGCGCCGCCTGGAAGCTGGTGCTGGGCCTGGTGTTCGTGTTCCTGGTGCTGTTCCTGCGGCGCGGCATCATCGGCGGCATCGTCGATCTCTACCGGCTGGCGACCGGCAAGCGCGCCGTCGAAGTCGATCCCGATCAGTCGACCGACGTATTGCCGGACGCCGCCAGCCAGGTTGCCGCGGTCGAGGCGGTGCTGCACGAGCCCGAGCGGCCGCGCGATCCCGACGCCCCGCCGATCCTGCGCGCGCGCGGCCTGACCAAGCGCTATGGCGGCCTGCTGGCCAACAGCGACATCGATTTCGAGGTCCACCAGGGCGAGTTGCGCGGCATCATCGGTCCCAATGGCGCCGGCAAGTCGACCTTCTTCAAGATGCTGACCTGCGAGGTGCCACCCACTTCCGGCACCATCGAGTTCGAAGGCCGCGACATCACCGGCATGGGCGTCACGGATGTCTGCCAGCTCGGCCTGACCAAGAGCTACCAGGTCAACCAGCTGTTCCTGCGCCTGACCGTGACCGAGAACCTCAACGTGGCGGCGCTGGCGGCGCTGCGCGGCAAGTTCAGGCTCGATATGTTCCGCAACACCGCCAAGATCCCCGGCCTGCGCCAGCGAGTCGAGCAGACCATGGCGCTGGTCAATTTGACTTCGTTCGCCGACACGCCAGTTTCCGCGCTGACCTATGGCGAGAAGCGGCGGCTGGAGATCGGCCTGGCCCTGGCCTCCCAGCCCCGCCTGCTGCTGCTCGACGAGCCGCTGGCCGGCATGAGCCCGCGCGAACGCGCCGAAACGGTCAAGCTGTTGAAGTCGATCAGCCGCAACCGCACCATGATTATCATCGATCACGACATGGACGCCCTGTTCGAACTGGCCGAGCGCGTCACCGTGCTGCAGGAGGGCCGCGTGTTGGTCGAAGGCACGCCCGAGGAGATCAAGGTCAATCCCACCGTCCAGGAAGCCTATCTGGGGGGAGTGATCGAATGAGCCTGCTCGAGGTCAAGGGGCTGAACAGCTACTACGGCGATTCGCACATCCTGTTCGACGTCGGCATGCATGTCGAACGCAACGAGGTGGTGGCGCTGCTGGGCCGCAACGGTGCCGGCAAGAGCACCACGCTGAAAAGCCTGATGGGCGTGGTCAAGCCGCGCTCCGGCTCGGTGGTGTTCGACGGCGTCGACTATGCCGGACAGCCCAGCCACACCATCGCCAAGCGCGGCATGCAGCTCGTGCACGAGGAGCGGCGCGTCTTCGGCAGCCTCAATGTCGAGGAGAACATCATCCTGGCCGGGCTGACGGCGGAGAACCGCTGGCCGCTCGACCGCATCTACGAGATGTTCCCGCGCCTGAAGGAACGCCGCACCAGCCGCGGCACCGACCTGTCCGGCGGCGAGCAGCAGATGCTGGCGATCGCCCGCGCCCTAGTGCGCGACCCCAAGATCGTGCTGCTGGACGAGCCGTTCGAGGGGCTGGCGCCGGTGATCGTGCGCGACCTGCTCAACGCCTGCCGCGACCTGGCGGCCAGCGGCCAGACCATCGTGCTGGTCGAGCAGAACATGGCCGCCATGCTCAGCCTGGCGCAGCGCGTCTACATCATCAACAACGGCCATATCGTGCATGAGGGCACGGCCGGCGAGCTCAAGGCCCAGCCCGAGCTGATCCAGCGCTATCTGGGCGTCTGAGGCAAAGGCCCCCAAGCCGGCGTCCGAGCCGGCGTCCAAGCCTGGGCCTGGCGCCGACGCTGGCCAAGCGGCCGCGACCGGTTATACTCGGCGGCCCGATCCGGCCGGATCGCTCCCGAGTTCGTAGCCGCCGATGACCGCCCGCCGCGTCGCCAGCAAATCCATCTCTACCGGCAACGGTTCCGCCAAGGGACCCCGCATGGCCTTCGTCGCCGCCCGCACCCCGGAGGCGCAAAAGGCGCTGCGTTCGTTGCAGGCGCGTTACGCCGCCGCGACGCCGCGCAGCGCCGACGTGATCGTCGCGCTGGGCGGCGACGGCTTCATGCTGCGCGCCCTGCACCGCTACCGCCGCCTGGGCAAGCCGATCTATGGCATGAACCGCGGCACGGTCGGCTTCCTGATGAACGCCTACGAGCCGGCCGGCCTGTCGCGGCGCCTGGCGGAGGCGGTGCCGATCGTGCTGCATCCGCTGCGCATGGTGGCGACCACGGTGACCGGCAAGAAGGTCGAGGGCCTGGCGATCAACGAGGTGTCGCTGCTGCGCGAGACCCGGCAGACCGCCAAGATCGCCATCGCGGTCGATGGCAAGCGAAGGCTCGAGGAATTGGTGTGCGACGGCGTCATGGTGGCGACCGCCGCCGGCTCGACTGCCTACAACCTGTCGGCCTATGGGCCGATCCTGCCGCTGGGCTCCAGCCTGCTGGCGCTGACGCCAATCTCCGCCTTCCGCCCGCGGCGCTGGCGCGGCGCGCTGCTGCCGCAGACCGCCAAGGTCACCTTCACCGTGCTGGAGCCGGCCTTGCGCAAGGTCGCCGCCGTGGCCGACGACATGGAAGTGCGCGACGTGGTCACCGTCGAGGTCACCGAGGCGCGCGAGGAATCGATCACCCTGCTGTTCGATCCCGAACACAATCTGGAAGAGCGCATCCTGCGCGAACAATTCACGCCGTGACGCTGCCGGCCGGCGGACCCGCACAAGGCGTCAGCTCGCCCGGCTTCGCGCCGCGACCGCCGCTGCGCAAGGTGGCGCTGGCGCTGGCCATCGGTACCGGCGGCGGGCTGGTCTGCTTCCTGCTGCACATGCCGCTGGCCTGGATGATGGGCGCGGCTCTGGCCACCAGCGCCGCCGCCTTCGCGGGCGCGCCGATCCGCATGGAGCCCAGGCTGCGGCAGTTGATGCTGATCGTGCTGGGCGTGCTGCTGGGCAGTTCGTTCCATCCCGGCCTGCTGTCCCATATCGGCGACTGGAGCATCAGCCTGGCCGTGCTGATGGGACTGACCTTCTTCAGCGCCGGCAGCGTGTTCACCTTCTATCGCCGGGCGGGGCGCTACGACCGCACCACCGCCTTCTTCGCCTCGGTGCCGGGCGGATTGGGCGAGATGACCGCAACCGGCGGTGCCATGGGCGGCGACGAACGCATCATCGCCATCTCGCACGCGGTGCGCATCATCTCGGTCGTGCTGACCATCCCGGTGTGGTTCCGGCTGACCGGCAGCATCTCGCGCAGCGCCACCGCCGGCATCTATTTCGCCGATCTCGAACTGCTCGATATCGGCGTGATGGCAAGCATGGGGCTGGCCGGCGCCGTGCTCGGCACCTTGCTGCGGCTGCCCGCCGCCCTGCTGGTCGGCTCGATGATCGTCAGCGCGGCGGCCCATCTGGGCGGGCTGACCCAGGCGCGCCCGTCGGTGGAAATGGTGGCGGCCGCCCAGGTGGTGATCGGCACCGGGATCGGCTGCCGCTTCATCGGCGCCTCCGGCCATCTGGTGATGCGCGCCATGCGATTTGCGGTGGCGGGCGGGCTGGTCAGCGTTGCCTCGGCGGTCGGCTTCGCGTTGTTCGCCCATCTGATCGCCACCGACCTGCCGTTCTACGGCCTGCTGCTGGCCTATTCGCCCGGCGGCGTCGCGGAGATGAGCCTGATCGCCCTGTCGCTGGGCATCGACGTCGCCATGGTGGCGACGCATCACCTGTTCCGGCTGTTTTTCGTGCTGATCAGCGCGCCGCAGATGTTCCGCCTGTGGCGACGCCTGGGTTCCCGATAGATCAGGCCCGCACCGTGAGCGCGCCGTCGACCACCAGCAGGTGGCCGTTGACGTAGCTTGATTCGTCGCTGGCCAGGAACAGCGCGGCATTGGCCACGTCCCAGGCCGTACCCATTTTGCCGGTCGGGCACAACCGGTCGCGGGTCTGGATCATCTTCTCGTAATCGCCCTGCGAATAGGCGGCGCTGAGGGGCGCGATCATCGGCGTGTTCATCAGCCCGGGCAGGATGGCGTTGCAGCGGATACCCTTGTCGGCATATTGCGAGGCCACGGCCTGGGTCAGGCTGTTGACCCCGCCCTTGGAGGCATTGTAGGCGACATAGGCGATGCCCTTGGGCGTGCGGATCCCGGCCACCGAGGAGACGTTGACGATCGAGCCGCTCTTTTGCTTCTCCATCGCCGGCAGCACGTATTTGCAGGTCAGGAAGAAGCTCTTGAGGTTGACGTCGAGCACCAGATCCCAGTCCTCCTCGCCGAGCTCGACCGGACCGCCCATGCGGGCGATGCCGACATTGTTGTGCAGCACGTCGATGCGGCCATGGGCCGACAGGCAGGTCTCGACCATGCGCTGAACGTCGGCCGCCACCGCCACGTTGGCGACGTGGGCCTGGGCGGTGCCGCCCTCGCCTTTGATCATGTCGACCGTCTCCTGCGCCGCCTTGGCGTTGAGATCGACGCACCATACCTTGGCGCCCTCGCGGGCGAAGGTCACCGCCGTCGCTTTGCCGTTGCCCCAGCCCGGCCCCGACGAGCCGGCGCCCACCACGATCGCCACCCGGTCCTTCAACCGATCACCCATCGCACTTCCTCCCGCTGTTGGCGCCGCCACTGCGGGCGGCTTGTCGTCGGCGCCGCCTAGAGCAGCTTGCGCAATTCGGTCTTCAGCACCTTGCCGTAGTTGTTCTTGGGCAGGCTGTCGGCGAAGCGATAGTCCTTGGGCCGCTTGAAGCGGGCGATATTGTCCAGGCACAGCGCGTCGAGTTCCGCCGCACTGACGCTCTTGCCCGCGTCGGTCACCACGAAGGCCACCACCTCCTCGCCCCATTCCGGATGCGGCCGGCCCACCACCGAGACTTCCGCCACCGCAGGATGGCGCAGCAGCACTTCCTCGATCTCGCGCGGATAGATGTTGGTGCCGCCGGAGATGATCATGTCCTTGGAGCGGTCTTTCAGGGTCAAAAAGCCTTCGGCATCGAACGCGCCCATGTCGCCGGTGAACAGCCAGCCGTCGCGCAGCGCCTTGGCGGTGGCCTCTGGATTGTCCCAGTAGCCGTCCATCGTCACATCGCCCTTGACCGTGATCTCGCCGATCTCGCCCGTCGGCAGCTTGTTGCCCTCGGCATCGGTGACGCGCACCTCGAGACAGCATTGGGGAATGCCAACCGATGCCAGGTGCGCCTCGTAGCGCGGATGGTTCTTTTCGGCGTGCTGGGCCTTGGTCAGCGAGGTGATGGTCATCGGGCTCTCGCCCTGACCGTAGATCTGGGCGAACACGTTGCCGAACTGCGCCATGGCCTGCTTGATGTCGGCCACATACATCGGTCCGCCGCCATAGACGATGGTGTGGAAAGCCCCCGGCTTGATCTCGGCGCCGGCCGGATGGTCGATCAGGCGCTTGACCATGGTGGGCGCCAGGAACATCGACACGCCGCGCCAATGGTTGCAAAGCTCGACCGCCTCGTCGATCCGGTAGTGGCCGCTTTCCGGCACGATCTGCACCCCGGCCCGCGCCAGGGCGGCGAAATTGTACATGCCCGAGCCATGGCTCATCGGCGCGGCATGCATCAGCGCTGCGCCCCAGGGCAACTCGTCGACCGACGCAAAATAGGTCATGGTCATGTTGAGCAGGCTGCGCTGCGACAGGGTCGCGCCTTTGGGCCGCCCCGTCGTGCCCGACGTGTAGAAGATCCAGGCCGGATCGGTCGGCCGCCGTGGCTCCAGGCCGATCGGATCGCCGATCGACAGACGGCGATACTCCCTGGCGCCGGCAACGATCACGGCCTTGACCTCGGGCACCTCCTTGCGCGCGGCTTCCAGCGTCTCCGCCAGGTCGGGGGTCGCGAAACAGAGCTTGGCCCCGGAGTTCTGCAGGATGAAGGCGAACTCGCGCGGATGCAGCTTGGCGTTCATCGGCACCGCCACCAGACCGGCATGCCAGATTGCGTACATCGCCTCCAGCGCCTCGGGACAGTTGGTCATGGCCACGCCGACGCGGTCGCCCGGCATCAGGCCGAACTGGTTGCGCAAGCCGCAAGCCATGAACGAGACCTGGCGCAACAGGCTGCGATAGGTGTGCCGCACCGCCTTGCCGTGCGCCACGGCCGGATTGTCCGGGCAAACCAACGCCGCCCGCTGCAGCAATTGCAGGATGTTCATTGTCGTCCTCCCGCACGCATTGTGGCGCGGGGAGCGGGCTCAAGGCAATCGCTCCAGCGGACGTTTCACCTAACGGAAAGCGGGCCTATTGATAGGGGCGCGACAGAAACGGCTGCGGCTGGTCCGAGCGATAGCGCTTGATCAGATCGTCGAGCCGCTGCTGCCGATCGGCGTCCTGGGATTGCTGGCGCGCCTGTTCCGCGGCGCGGCGGCGCACCTCGCCCTCCGCCAGGGCGCGTGCCGCATCGGCGGCGGCGCCTGACCGATTGTGCTGCTCCAGCAGACGTTGCCGATAATCGGCATCGTCGCGGCGCTTCTCCTGCATCGGCGTTTGCGCCGACACCACGGCGGCAACCATCACCACGGACAGGCCAATGGCGATGGCGACCAGTGCCAGCCCAACGATGCCACGTTTCACGGCAAGCTCCTTCATACCCGCAATATGGATACGCAGGACGATTCCGCCAGTTCTCGGTCGGCCCGATTTACCGCGCCGTCGCCGCGACGGCGCGGTCGATGGCAGTGGCCAGCTTGTCGACCAGTTCGTCGAGCTGGGCTTCTTCGACGATGAAAGGCGGCGCCAGCAGCACATGGTCGCCCCGCGCGCCGTCGATCGTGCCGCCCATCGGATAGCAGATCAGCCCGCCCGCCATTGCCTGCTCCTTGATCCGGGCATTGAGCTTCAGCCCCGGCGCGAACGGTTCCTTGGTCAACCGGTCCCGCACCAGTTCCAGGCTCCAGAACAGCCCGCGACCGCGTATGTCGCCGACATGGGAGTGATTGCCGAAGCGCGCCCGCAACCGCTCTTCCAGTCCCTGCCCCAGCGTCCGTACACGCCCCAGCAGATTGCGCTCTCTGATCGCCGTCTGCACGGCCAACGCCCCGGCACAGGCGGCAGCGTGTCCCAGATAGGTATGGCCGTGCTGGAACGAGCCCGAGCCCTGTGCGATGGCGTCGTGGATTCGGCCGCTGGCCAGCATGGCGCCGATCGGCTGGTAGCCGGCGCCGAGCCCTTTGGCGATGCATACGATGTCGGGCACCACGCCTTCCTGCTCGCAGGCATAGAGCGTGCCGGTGCGGCCCATTCCGCACATCACCTCGTCGAGGATCAGCAACACCCCATAGCGATCGCAGATCTCGCGGATGCGCCGGAAATAGCCGGGCACTGGCGGCACCGACCCCAAAGTGGCGCCCGCCACCGGCTCGGCGATGAAGGCGATCACGCGCTCGGTTCCCAGCCGCTGAATCTCGCTTTCGAGCTCGTCGGCGACGCGCCGGCCGTACTGCTCGAGACTCTCCTGCTCGCGACGATCGCGATAGGCGTAGCACGGCGCGATGTGGCTGGCCTCGATCAGCAACGGCCGGTACGGCGCCTGACGCAGGACGTTGCCGCCCACGGCCAGCGCGCCCAGCGTGTTGCCATGATAGCTCTGTCGCCGGGCGATCAGGCGGCTGCGCTGCGGCTGGCCGATCTCGATGAAATATTGCCGCGCCAGCTTGAGCGCCGCCTCGATCGCTTCGGATCCGCCGCTGACGAAGAAGGCCTTGTCGATGCCGCCGTGGGTGCCACGCGGCGCGCCGGCGATCAGGGCATCGGCCAGCCGCTCCATCGGCTCGTTGCTGAAGAACGAGGTGTGAGCGAAAGGCAGGCGTTCGAGCTGGGCGGCAATGGCGTCGCTGACGCTGCGATCGGAGTGGCCCAGGCAGGACACCGCCGCCCCGCCGGACGCGTCGAGGTAGCGCTTGCCGGCGCTGTCGACGATATAGGCGCCCTCGCCGCGGACGGCGACCGGATAGGCCTGACGCGGGTTGCGGTGAAAGACATGGCTCATGGGTGGATCATTCACCAGCCCGGCATAGGCGGCAAGGCGTCGGCCTGCCAAGCACCGGGTGAAAACCGGCCGTTCCACATGCTAAGGTGGCGGCGGTTCGTGCGTTGTATCGGGACGGGTCATGGCCTTGGAACAAGCCGATTTTCTTATCATCGGCGCCGGTATCGCCGGCGCCTCGTGCGGATATTTCCTGGCGCGCGACGCCAAGGTGATCGTGCTGGAGCGCGAATCGCAGCCCGGCTACCACTCGACCGGGCGATCGGCGGCGCTTTTCAGCGAGACCTACGGCAATTTCGTGATCCGCGCGCTGACCGTGGCGAGCGGGCCGTTCTTCGATGCCCCGCCGCCGGGCTTCGCCGACCATCCGCTGGTCGGACCGCGCGGCACCATCATATTCGGCCATGAGGGCCAGCGCGCCAAACTGGACGCCATGTACCAGGAATGGCGCAAGCTGGTCGCAACGGTGCAGCGACTCGACCAGCAGCAGACCCTGGCAATCCACCCGCTGCTCGAACCCGACAGGCTGATCGGTTCGGTCTACGAACCGGATGCCAAGGACATCGACGTCCATGCCCTGCATCACGGCTTCCTGCGCGGACTGCGCGCCCATGGCGGCCGTGTGGTCAACGATGCCGAAGCGCGCAGCATCGCGCGGCAGAACGGCAAATGGCTGGTTCGGACCCCGACCGGGGACTTCGCCGCGCCCGTCCTGATCGATGCCGCCGGCGCCTGGTGCGACGAGATCGGCAAGCTGGCCGGCGCCCGGCCGATCGGCCTGGTGCCCAAGCGGCGCACCGCCTTCACCTTCAACGGCCCGGCCGACACCGACTACAATCACCTGCCGATGGCGCTGGACGCCGACGAGGAATTCTACGTCAAGCCGGAGGTCGGCCAGTTCCTGGCCTCGCCGGCGGACGAGACGCCGATGGAGCCGTGCGACGTGCAGCCCGACGAATACGACATCGCCGAGGCCGTCGAGCAGATCGAGCAGAACACCAAGCTGCGCGTCAGGCGCATCAACAACAAATGGGCCGGGCTGCGCAGTTTCGTAGCCGACCGCTCGCCGGTGGTCGGCTTCGACGACAGGCTGGAGGATTTCTTCTGGCTGGCTGGCCAGGGCGGCTACGGCATCCAGACCGCACCGGCAATGGGCGAAGTGGCAGCGGCGCTGGCCCAGCGTCGCGACCTGCCGGCCTTGCCTGCCGAGCTGGGCGTGACCGCGGAGGCGCTTTCGCCCGTCCGACTGCGCGGCTAGAGCCGATCGGCCTGGCCGGAAAGAGCGAGCCCGCTCAGAGCGGCCGGCAACCCAGTGCCGCGTCGCCCGAACGGCCGAGATGCCCCATCAGCGGGCCGACCATGGCATTGACGATATCGCGCGGATCGGCCGGCAGGCCGACGCACATCGCTTCGCCCTGCCAGAACACCTGGCCGGTCGACTGATGGTAGAGCAGCAGCGAAACGTAGATGGCGTTGTCCTGGGCCTGCCCCGACCAGATCGACAAGCGCGAGGTGGCATTGCTGTAGCCGGGAATCGGTACCGCCGGAGTGGTCAGGCCGCGCCCATGCATCTCCAAACGCATGGCATAGGAGCCGCCAGGCCCCTGCTCGAAGCCATGCTGGCGCAGCAAGGTGGTGATCGCCGCTCCGACCTGCTGGCTGGTTGCATCCGGGGACAGCACCTCGGTTCTGATCCAGGCTGTCTGAGGGACGGAATAATATTGGGGCGAACGTGCCTCCCAGCGGCCGCCGGCTGTCTGCGCGACAGCCGGGGTCGCCAGGGCGACGCCCATCAGCAGACAAATCGCCCATGTCCTACCGCGCATCGCTCCCCCGCAGCATCTGAGTGGCTGGCCGCGCTTTTTGCAGGATATTTGCAATATTATCGACCAGTTGCAAATTGCCTTCACCCGCGCCCGGCCAGGAAAAAGTATAGGTCCCAGGCGCGGCGCCCTTTGTAAAACGTCACCGCTTCCGGCGCCAGATTCAAACGATGCAAGGGCTAGCCGGGCAGACCGCGCGGCTCAAGCCCGCCGTTGCGCACGATGAAGTCGGCGATCTGCGGCACGCCCTTGTTCTCCTTGAGCAAAGTGAACAGGAACGGCCGCTCGCCGCGCATCTTGCGGGCATCGCGATCCATTACCTCGAGGCTGGCCCCGACCATCGGCGCCAGATCGATCTTGTTGATGATCAACAGGTCCGAGCGCGTGATGCCCGGACCGCCCTTGCGCGGGATCTTGTCGCCGGCGGCGACGTCGATGACGTACAGCGTTATGTCGGCCAGTTCCGGGCTGAAAGTGGCGGCCAAGTTGTCGCCGCCCGATTCGATGAAGATCAGCTCCAGGTCGGCGAAGCGCTGGTTCATCTCCTGCACCGCCGCCAAATTGATCGAGGCGTCCTCGCGGATCGCCGTGTGCGGGCAGCCGCCGGTCTCGACGCCGACGATGCGCTCGGGCGACAGCGCGCCGGAGCGCGTCAGGAACTGGGCGTCTTCCTTGGTGTAGATGTCGTTGGTCACGACCGCCACGTTGTAGCGATCGCGCATGTGCTTGCACAGGCGATCGACCAGCGCGGTCTTGCCCGAGCCGACCGGTCCGCCGACGCCCACGCGCAAAGGTCCGTTGGTGCTCATGAGCGGAACAGCCTCGTATATTGGGTTTCGTGCATCATGCTGAGGATGTCGACCATCGGCGCCGCCGTACCGATATCGTCGAGCGACAAAGATGCCGCCGCCGCGCTCGCCTCGGCGACTACCGGCGCCAGCGCGGCCAGCGCCTTCTGGCCGTCGGTCTGACCGAGCGGCACCAGCCGCAGCGCGGCCGACACCAGATTGGCGGCGAAAGCCTGCAGATAGGCCGCGACCGCCTGTTCGAGCGGCACGACGCCGGCGCAGGCGATGCCGACGACCACGGCATGCGGCATCGGTCGGCCGGCGCGGCCTTCGACAAAGCGCGCCAGAGCCAGCGACGGCCAAGCGTCGAGGGTGATCTTGGCAAAGGCTGCGCCTTGCAGCTCCGATTCCAGCGCCAGCTCGGCCGAGCCTTTCAGCGCTGCCGCCAGATCGGCGGTCTCGACCAGCGCCGGCGGATCGTCGGCGGCCCGCCAGGCCGAGGCCAAAGCCACCGCGTCGAGCAGGCCGCTGCCGCGGCGCAATATATGCGACAACCACTCGATCAGGCTGGCGCGGTCGCGCACCAGGCCAGCCTCGACCGCCGCCTCCAGCGCATGGCTGTAGCTGAAGCCGCCCACCGGATAGCTGGGCGACAGCCAGGTCATCAGCCGGTACAGCGCCTCAGTCATGCTTGTGCCCAGGGCCATGATCGTGGCCGCGGTAGCGATTGTGGTCGTGGCCGTGGTTGTGGTCATCGTTGCGATCATGGCCGCGCGCCTGGTGATGATGCGCCTCGCCGCGATAGGCGCCGCCTTCGGGCGTG
Organism: uncultured Hyphomicrobiales bacterium; assembly: GCA_964458605.1. GTDB lineage: Bacteria > Pseudomonadota > Alphaproteobacteria > Reyranellales > JAQSWP01 > JBBSNV01. The sequence continues at coordinate 44,545 of CAYWLS010000020.1, forward strand.
AAAGCCGACCGCACCTGGCGCGCCGTGCCGCCCAGGCCGCGCACCATCTCCGCGATCACATGATCGTCGCGGATATAGATCCGATCCTCGTGGATCTCCGCCGGCAGGTGGCGGTTGCCGATATGCCAGGCCAGCCGCATCAGATGGGCGCGGCTGGGCGCGGCGATCTCCAGCAGCGGCTCGCGCGCGGCGATGACGCAGACGATGCCGCCATCCTCCAGCTTCAGCCCGTCGCCCTGATGCATCACGGCCGCTTCGGGCAGGTCGAGCAGGAACTCCAGCCCGCCATCGGCCACCAGGCGCAGCCGCCGGCGATGGCGCGAATCGAAATCCAAGGTGATCTCGTCGCGTTGCTTGTCGCGCGGCCATTGGCCGGCAGGCAGGATGTCGGTGGCGCGCTGCATGGTCAGAACAGGAAGTAGCGCTGCGCCATCGGCAGCGACGTTGCGGGTTCGCAGGTCAACAGTTCGCCGTCGGCGCGCACCTCGTAGGTCTCCGCATCGACTTCGATTTTGGGCGTGGCCCCATTATGGATCATGTCGCGTTTGGTCACACTGCGGCAACCCCTGACCGCGACCAGCGGCCGGCTGAGCCCGAACTTGCGGCCGATATCGGCCTGCAGGCCCGCCTGGCTGACGAAGATCACGCTGCTTTGCGTCAGATTGCGGCCGAAGCCCGCGAACATCGGCCGGTAATGCACCGGCTGCGGCGTCGGGATCGAGGCGTTGGGATCGCCCATCGGGGCTGCGGCGATGCTGCCGCTCTTCAGCACCAGGTCGGGCTTGACGCCGAAGAAGGCCGGCGACCAGATCACCAGATCGGCCAGCTTGCCCAGTTCGATCGAGCCCACCTCGTGGGCCACGCCATGCGACAGCGCCGGGTTGATGGTGTATTTGGCCACGTAACGCCGGGCGCGCAGATTGTCGTTGTCGCCCGTCTCGCCCGCCAGACGCCCACGCTGGCGTTTCATCTTGTCGGCGGTCTGCCAGGTGCGCATCACCACCTCGCCGACCCGGCCCATGGCCTGGCTGTCGGACGAGATCATCGAGAAGGCGCCCAGATCGTGCAGGATGTCCTCCGCCGCGATGGTCTCCTTGCGGATGCGGCTCTCGGCAAAGGCCACATCTTCGGGGATGCGCGCATCTAGATGATGGCACACCATCAGCATGTCGAGATGCTCGTCGAGCGTGTTGCGCGTGTAGGGCCGCGTCGGGTTGGTCGAGGACGGCAGCACGTTCATCTCGCCCGCCACCTTGATGATGTCCGGCGCATGGCCGCCGCCGGCACCTTCGGTGTGGAAGGCGTGGATGGTGCGGCCCTTGAAAGCGGCGATGGTGTTCTCGACGAAGCCCGATTCGTTCAAGGTATCGGTGTGGATGGCGACCTGGATATCGAAGGCGTCGGCCACCGACAGACAGTTGTCGATGGCGGCGGGCGTGGTGCCCCAATCCTCGTGCAGCTTGAGCCCACAGGCGCCGGCGGCGATCTGCTCCTCCAAACCGCCAGGCAAGGAAGCGTTGCCCTTGCCGAAGAAGCCGAGATTCATCGGAAAGGCCTCGGCCGCCTGCAGCATGCGCATCATGTGCCAAGGGCCAGGCGTGCAGGTGGTGGCGGCGGTGCCCGCCGCCGGCCCCGTGCCGCCGCCCAGCATTGTGGTGACGCCGGAATAAAGCGCCTCCTCGATCTGCTGCGGGCAGATGAAATGAATGTGCGAATCGAAGCCGCCGGCGGTGACGATCTTGCCTTCGCCGGCGATCGCCTCGGTGCCCGGCCCGATAACGATATCGACATTTGGCTGCACGCCGGGATTGCCGGCCTTGCCGATGGCGGCGATGCGGCCGTCCTTCAGCCCGATATCGGCCTTGACGATGCCCCAATGGTCCAGGATCAGCGCGTTGGTGATGACCGTGTCGACGGCGCCCTGCGCCCGCGTCTTCTGGCTCTGGCCCATGCCGTCGCGGATCACCTTGCCGCCGCCGAACTTCACCTCTTCGCCATAGGTGGTGAAATCCTTCTCGACCTCGATGAACAGCTCGGTATCGGCCAGCCGCATCTTGTCGCCCACCGTGGGACCGAACATCGCGGCATAGACGTTGCGCGATAGCCGCGTCGAGACATTGGCGCCGCCGGTCGGCCCGCGCGTGGCGCTGCCCAGCGCGCCGCCGATCTTGGCGTTGAAGCCGTGCACCACGCGATCGCCCTGATAAGCCGTCAGCCGGATGGTGCGGGTCTGGCCCGGCTCGAAGCGCACGGCGGTGCCGGCAGCGATATCCAGCCGCATGCCGCGCGCGGCCTCGCGGTCGAATTTCAGCGCTTCGTTGGTCTCGAAGAAATGGTAGTGGCTGCCGACCTGGATCGGCCGGTCGCCGGTATTGGCGACGTCGAGCGTGACGGTGGCGCGGCCCGCGTTCAGTTCGATGTCGCCGCTGCCGACAAGGATTTCGCCCGGTTTCATGGCAGCCTCTAGCGGATCGGGTTGTGCACGGTCACCAGCTTGGTGCCGTCGGGGAAAGTGGCCTCGACCTGGATGTCGTGGATCATTTCAGGAATACCGTCCATCACCTGGTCGCGCCGCAGCACCGTGGCGCCGTCGCGCATCAGCTCGGCCACGCTGCGGCCATCGCGCGCGCCCTCGACCACGAAATCGGTGATCAAGGCCACCGCCTCGGGATGGTTGAGCTTGACGCCGCGCTCCAGGCGCCTTCGCGCCACGTTGGCCGCCATGGCGACCAGCAGCTTGTCCTTTTCGCGCGGTGTGAGGTTCATACGTCCCCCATAGGATTTAGCCCCTTCAGAATTGCCCCAATCAGAGCTGCCCCAATCAAAACTGCCCCAATCAAAACTGCCAGAGTCGCGGCGGCCGGGCCGGCAGCCCGGCGACGGCGGCGCGCAGGCCGGCGACGTAATGCGCCAAAGCGCGGCGCAGGGCGGCGGCGTCGCGGTCAAGGAACCGCGCCAGCAACGCATTGCCGATCGCCGTGACGGCGGCGCGCTGGCACCCCACAGCCAATTCGCGGGCCGCGTCGAGCCAGCGCTTGGCGTCCGGCCCGACATAGAGCGCCATGGCGTGCGCCGCTGCGCCGCCGAAGCCCGCCGGATGATCGATCGCATCGAGACCCTCGACCTTCATGGCGTCGGCCCAGACCAGCCGGCCCCCCTGGCGCAGGCGCCAGCGGTCCTGCCACAGGCCGCGCTGGAAGCGCTCGCCGCTGGCGGTGCGGCCGAACACCACCATGTCGCAGGCCAGCAACTTGCCCTCGGCGGCGACGTCGATCTCGAACCGGCGCTGCAGCCTGGCGCGATCGAACAGGATGGTTTCCTGCGGCAAGTATTCCAGCCAGGCGCCGGCAGCGACATTCAGCGTCACCCGCGACTGCGCCGGCGGCTCGCCATCGATGGCGCGATAGACCTTCTCCGCCGCCTGGCCCGTCACCGTGGCAGCAGCGCCCGCGGCGGCATCGATCGCCACCGCCAGCCGGTCGCCGCCGGCAATGCCGCCCGAGGTCATCACCAGCGCCGCGATCGCCGGCTCGCCGGGCTCGCTGTCGGGGAACAGCACGCGCAGCGGCGTACGCTGATGCAGGTGCTTAAGGCGCGTGCGGCCCTCGGCCTGGACGAAGCCGATCTCTGCCTGGCCATCGCCGCGTTGCAGGCGGGGCCCGATGCCCACCAAATCATGCACGTCACACCGTCAGATAGCGCCGCACATCGCTATCTACCACGCTGTCATGGCTGCCCGACAGGACGATCTCGCCGCGATCCATCACCAGGATCTGCTGGCCCAACTCGCGGGCGAAGTCGAAATACTGCTCGACCAGCAGGATCGCCATAGTGCCGCGCTGGCGCAGCAGGCCGATGACCCGGGCGATGTCCTTGATGATCGAGGGCTGGATGCCTTCGGTGGGCTCGTCCAGCACCAGCAGCCGCGGCTTCATCACCAGGGCGCGGGCGATGGCCAGTTGCTGCTGCTGGCCGCCCGACAGGTCGCCGCCGCGCCTTCCCAGCATGGTCTTCAGCACCGGGAACAGTTCGTAGATCTCGTCGGGAATCCGGCGCTCGCGCCGCGGCAGGACGGCGAAGCCGGTCTCCAGATTCTCCTTCACCGTCAGCAGCGGAAAGATGTCGCGGCCCTGTGGCACATGGGCGATGCCGTGCCGCGCCCGGTCGTACGCCGCCATCCGGGTGATGTCGCGGCCTTCCCACAGGATCGCGCCGGAAGCGATGTGCTGGGTGCCGACCACGGCGCGCAGCAGGCTGGTCTTGCCCACGCCGTTGCGCCCCAGCAGGCAGGTCACCTCGCCGATCTGCGCGTCGAGCGAAACGCGGCGCAGCGCCTGCGCGGCGCCGTAGAAAAGGTCGATCAACTGCACCTGGAGCATGGCTAGCGGCCCAGATAGACTTCGACGACGCGCTGGTTGTTCGACACGGCATCCAGCGAGCCCTCGGCCAGCACCGAACCCTCGTGCAACACCGTGACCTTGACGTTGAGCGCCCGCACGAACGCCATGTCGTGCTCGACCACGACCACCGACCGGGTGCGGTTGATCTCGCGCAGCAATTCGGCGGTCTGCTCGCTTTCGGCGTCGGTCATGCCGGCCACCGGCTCGTCGACCAGCATCAGCGCCGGATCCTGGGCCAGCAGCATGCCGATCTCCAGCCACTGCTTCTGGCCATGCGACAGCTCGGCCGCCAGGCGGTTGCGCGAATCGCCCAGCTTGACGATGCGCAGCAATTCCTCGATGCGGTTCTTCTCTTCGGCCGTCTCGCGGGCAAACAGCACGGCTGCCGGCTTGCGGTCGCCGGCCAGCGCCAGCAGCAGATTGTCGCGCACCGAATGACTCTCGAACACCGTCGGCTTCTGGAACTTGCGGCCGATGCCCATCGAGGCGATCGCCGCCTCGTCCATCCTGGTCAGGTCGGTGTCGCCGCGGAAAAGGACCTTGCCGGTATCCGGCCGCGTCTTGCCGGTGATGACGTCCATCATCGTGGTCTTGCCGGCGCCGTTGGGACCGATCACCGCACGCATCTCGCCTGGGTCCACCACCAGCGACAGACTATTGAGCGCCCGGAAGCCGTCGAAGCTGACCGTCACGCCGTCGAGATAGAGCAGCGGCTGGCCCGCCGCGGGATCCTGGCCGATGGGCTTGTTCATGCCTGTTCTCCGGTTTCCTCGGCCATATCGGGCGGCAGGGTGTTTTCGATCGGGACCTGGGGCAGGCGGCCCCGCCAATGCGCCCTGCCCGCCAGGATCGCCCCGACGATGCCCTTGGGCATGAACAGGGTGACGAAGATGAACAACCCGCCCAGGGCGAACAGCCAGTACTCGGGCAGAACGCCGGTGAACAGCGTCTTGCCGAAATTCACCAGGATGGCCCCGACCACCGCGCCGACCAGGGTGCCGCGACCGCCCATTGCGACCCAGATCACCGTCTCGATCGAATTGGCTGGCGCGAACTCGGAAGGATTGATGATGCCGACCTGGGGCACGTAGAGCGCCCCGGCCACGCCCGCCATCATCGCCGACAAGGTGAAGACGGCGGCTTTGTAGTTCTCCACCCGATAGCCCAGGAAGCGGGTGCGGCTCTCGGCGTCGCGGATCGCCACCAGCACCTTGCCCAGGCGCGAAAGCTGGATGGCACGCGTCAGCAGGAAGCACAGCCCCAGGGCGACGGCCGAAATGTAGAGCAGCGCGGCGCGGGTGCCGGGCGCCTGGATGTTGAAGCCCAGTATGTCCTTGAAGTCGGTCATGCCGTTGTTGCCGCCAAAGCCCATGTCGTTGCGGAAGAACGACAGCATCAGGGCGAAGGTCAGGGCCTGGGTGATGATCGACAGATAGACGCCGGTGACGCGGCTGCGGAACGCCAGCCAGCCGAACACGAAGGCCAGCAGGCCCGGCACCACCACCACCATGATGGCGGCGAGCCAGAACTGGTCGAAACCGTGCCAGTACCAGGGCAGCTCCTTCCAGTTCAGGAACACCATGAAGTCGGGCAGGATCGGATTGGCGTAAACCCCGCGCGCGCCGATCTGGCGCATCAGGTACATGCCCATGGCGTAGCCGCCCAGGGCGAAGAAGGCACCGTGTCCCAGCGACAGGATGCCGACCTGGCCCCACACCAGATCGACGCTCAGCGCCAGCAGCGCGTAGCACAGGTATTTGCCGATCAGCGACACGGCGTAGTTGGAGACGTGGAAGAACGACGTCTCCGGCACCACCAGGTTGGCGGCGACGATCAGCGCGCAGGACACCAGCAGGATGCCGAGGAACCACGGCGTCAGCTTCTCGCGCATGATGAAGGTGGCGATCATGATTCGGCTGCCCTGCCCTTGAGCGGAAACAAGCCGCGCGGCTTCCTCTGGATGAACAGCACGATCAGCACCAGCACGATGATCTTGCCCAGCACCGCGCCGGCCACCGGCTCGAGGATCTTGTTGGCCACGCCCAGCGACAGCGCGCCGACCAGGGTGCCCCACAGATTGCCGACGCCGCCGAACACCACCACCATGAAGCTGTCGATGATGTAGCCCTGGCCGAGGTTGGGACTGACGTTGTCGATCTGGCTCAACGCCACGCCGGCGATGCCGGCGACGCCGGAGCCGACCCCGAAGGTCAACGCATCGACCCAGGCGGTGCGGATGCCCATCGAGGAAGCCATGCGCCGGTTCTGCGTCACCGCACGCATCTGCAGACCGAACGCGGTGCGGCGCAGCACCAGCATCAGGCCGACCAGCACCAGCGCGGCGAACACGATGATCCACATGCGGTTGTAGGTCAGGGTCAGCCCGCCGAGATCGAAAGCGCCCGACATCCAACTGGGATTGCCGACCTCGCGGTTGGTCGGCCCGAAGATGCTGCGCACCGCCTGCTGCAGCACCAGGCTGAGGCCGAACGTGGCCAGCAGGGTCTCCAGCGGCCGGCCGTAGAGGAAGCGGATGATGGTGCGCTCGATGGCCACGCCGACCGCCCCGGACACCAGGAATGCCAGCGGCACGGCGATCGCCAGCGACCAGTCGAACAGGCCGGGAGCGTAGGTGCGGATGGTCTGCTGCACGACAAAAGTGGTGTAGGCGCCCAGCATCACCATCTCGCCATGGGCCATGTTGATCACGCCCATGACGCCGAAGGTTATCGCCAGGCCGATCGCCGCCAGCAGCAGCACCGAGCCCAGGCTGATGCCGTAATAGAGGCTTTGCACGACGTGCCAGATCGCCAGGTTGTCGTCGATCGACGACACCGCCTTGGCGATGGCGGCGGCAACCGCCGGCGGCTGGTTGGTCAGGCCGGCCAGCAGCGCCCGGGCATCCTCGTCGCCCCGGTCGGCGATCACGGCGACGGCGGCCAGCTTGTCCGTCTCCGGCGCAGCGCCGCCCAGCATGATCGCGGCGCGGGCCTGCTCGAAGCGGCGCTTGATCGCCGGATCCTTCTCCGCGGCGAGCGCCTTGTCGAGATTGGGCAGCACTTCGGCGTCGCGCGACTTGAACACCGACTCCGCGGCGCGCATGCGCTGCGCGGGCTCGGCCGACATCAGGGTCAATGTGCCCAGCGCGGCGGCGGTGGTGCGGCGCACCTTGTTGTTGACGCGCACCGACTTGAGGTCGTCGGCGCTGCCGTCGAATTTGTTGCCGGTCAGGGCGACGACCAGCCGGTCGCCGTCCTTGATCACCAGGATATTGTCCGGGCCGATCATGAGGCGGTCGTCGCCGAGCGCCCGCAGCACCGGCTCGGCCGTGGGACTGCCGGACGAGGCCAACTGGTCGATGCCTTTTTCGACGTCGCTGAAATTCTGCGAAGCGATCAGCGTCGCCGCGCGATTTGCCGCTTCCTGGTCGACGGACTGGGCCGGCGCCGCCGGCGCGACGGCCATGACCGCAAGCGCAAGCACGACCCCGCAGAGAAGGCGACGGCTGGCATCCACCGTTCGCAGGCACAATGACCGCAAGGCAGCCCCCAGGGGTTCGGGATGGATGATGGAAGATGCGGGGAGGCGCAGCGCCTCCCCGCGATCGCCGCTACTTCTTGGCCGCCGCGGCGATGCCGCCGCACTTGCCGGTACCGACATTGAAGTTGCCGCAGGACATCGGCTTGCGCCAATCGGAGATCAGGTCCTTGGAGCCTTCGAGATAGTCCGACCATTCGTCGCCGACCACCAGGCCGGGGGTCTGCGAGACGATGTTGAACTGGCCATTGTCCTTGATCTCGCCGATCAGCACCGGCTTGGTGATGTGATGGTTCGGCATCATGGTCGAATAGCCGCCGGTCAGGTTGGGCACCGACACGCCGATCAGCGCATCGATCACCTTGTCCGGATCGGTGGTGCCGGCCTTCTCCACGGCCTTAACCCACATGTTGAAGCCGATATAGTGGGCTTCCATCGGGTCGTTGGTGACGCGCTTGGGGTTCTTGATGAAGGCCTGCCACTTCTTGATGAATGCCTTGTTCTCGGACGTATCGACCGACATGAAGTAGTTCCAGGCTGCCAGATGGCCGACCAGCGGCTTGGTGTCGATGCCGGCCAGCTCCTCTTCGCCGACCGAGAAGGCCACCACCGGGATGTCGGTCGCCTTGATGCCCTGGTTGGCCAGCTCCTTGTAGAACGGCACGTTGGCGTCGCCGTTGATGGTCGAGACCACCGCCGTCTTCTTGCCCGCCGAACCGAACTTCTTGATGTCCGACACGATGGTCTGCCAGTCGGAATGACCGAACGGCGTGTAGTTGATCATGATGTCCTCGGACTTCACGCCCTTGGACTTCAGGTAGGCCTCGAGGATCTTGTTGGTGGTGCGCGGATAGACGTAGTCGGTGCCGGCCAGCACCCAACGCTGCACCTTTTCTTCCTTCATCAGGTAGTCGACCGCCGGGATCGCCTGCTGGTTGGGCGCGGCGCCGGTATAAAAGATGTTCTTCGAGCTTTCCTCGCCCTCGTATTGCACCGGGTAGAACAGGATGCTGTTGAGCTCCTCGAACACCGGCAGGACGGATTTGCGCGACACCGAGGTCCAGCAGCCGAACACCGCAGCGACCTTGTTGACGGTGATCAGCTCGCGCGCCTTTTCGGCGAACAGCGGCCAGTTCGAGGCCGGATCGACCACCACGGCCTCGAGCTTCTTGCCCAGCAGACCGCCCTTCTTGTTCTGCTCGTCGATCAGCATCAGCATCACGTCCTTCAGCGTCGTTTCGCTGATCGCCATGGTGCCGGAGAGCGAGTGCAGAATGCCTACCTTGATCGTGTCGTCGGCCGCGCGCGCGGCGCCGCCGGCTCCCAATGCGAGCGCGCCGGCCAGGCCAAGCGCCCCCACAATCTTCTTAATCCCCATGCTCTGCCTCCTTTAGGACCGGCACGACTGCCGCGTCGGTCCTGGTGTGCAAAGCAATATCGATGCCAAGGTTAAAGATGCGTCATCAGCAGGGCTTATCCGATCTATTCGCGATGCGCCGGTTGGTCGATATATCCATAGCAATATGCTATGAACTTACGATGGTTAATTTTTGATCACGGTAATATTGACTGTTTAATAATTAGGCATAGTGGGTCGGTGAGCCGGCCCGACCGCGCCATCGGTATCACTTTTAATGAGGTAGGGCGCGCGCCAGCAGATCGGCCAGGTGCAAGGTCGGCCGGTGCAGCGCCTGCTCGATCTGCTCGCGGCAACTGAAGCCGTTGGCCAGGATGGCGGTGTCGGGCGCCGCCTGGCGCAGGCGCGGCAGCAGCGCCCGCTCGGCGGCCTTCATCGAGATATCGTATTTCGCCGCCTCGAAGCCGAACGAGCCGGCCATGCCGCAGCAGCCGGCCGACAGCACTTCGTGCTCGACCCCGACATGCTCGAGCACCTTCTTCTCCGCGTCGGGTTTCAGCACCGCATGGTGGTGGCAATGGAGCTGCACCAGCGCCGCGCCCGATTGGCGGAACGCGGACAGATCCTCGTCCTGCAGGAACTCCGACAGCAGCACGGTCTGCTGCGACAGGCGCTGCGCGCTCTCATGGCTGGGAAACAGGCCCGGCAGCTCGTCGCGGAAGGCGCTGACGCAGGCCGGCTCCAGCCCGACGATGGGCGTGCCGCGCGCGATCTCCGGCGCCAGGGCGGCGAGATTCTTGCGCCACAGCCGCTTGGCCGCCTCGAGCATGCCCCAGTCGTAGAGCGGCCGACCACAGCACAGCCGCCGCGGCGGCACCACCACCTCGTAGCCCAGCGCCTCCAGCACCCGCGTAGCGGCGATAGCGGTTTGCGGCCGGAAATGATTGTTGAAGGTGTCGGGCCACAGCATGACCCGACCGCGCGCGCCCTTTTTGCCACCATGGCGGCGATGCCAATGGACGAACGGCCGGGCATAGCGCGGCATGGTGCGTTCGGGAGCGATGCCGCCCAGCCACTTCGACAGCGCCGAGATGCCCGGCCAGCGCAGCGCGATATTGGCCAGGAACGGCACCTCGCCCGCGATCCACGACCAGCGATGGATCAGCCCCATCGAATAGGCCGCGCGCGGCCGCAGCCGGTGGCGATAGTGATGGGCGCGGAACTCGGCCTTGTAGGTCGCCATGTCGACGCCGACCGGACAGTCCTTCTTGCACGCCTTGCAGGCCAGACACAGATCGAGCGCCTCCTCCACCGCGTCGCTGCGCCAGCCTTGGTCCAGCGCGCCGCCATGCAGCATCTCGAACAGCAGCCGGGCGCGGCCGCGGGTCGAGTGCTTCTCCTCGCCGGTCGCCATGTAGCTGGGACACATCACGCTCTTGTCGCTGTCGCGCCGCCGGCACGAGCCGACGCCGACGCAGCGCCGCGTGGCGCGGGTGAAGCTGCCGTCGTCGCGCGGATAGGCGAAATGATGCCCGACCTCCGGCGGCTGGTAGGTCGGCCCGACGCGCAGATTGGATTCGATCGGATAAGGATCGACCACCTTGCCGGGATTCATGCCGCCCTCGGGATCCCAGATCGCCTTGAACTCGCCGAACGCCTGCACCAGCTCCGGTCCGTACATCTTCTCCAGCAGCGCGCCGCGCGCCTGCCCGTCGCCGTGCTCGCCCGACAGCGAGCCGCCATGGCGCACCACCAGCTCGGCCGCCTCGTCGAGAAAGCGGCGCCATGCCGTCACGCCGTTCTCGGTGCGCAGGTGGAAGGGGATGCTGCAATGGATGAGCCCGTCGCCGAAATGGCCGTAGACCGAGGCCTCGTAGCCGTAGCGCCGGAACAGCGCCTTGAGCTCGCGCAGATAGGCGCCCAACTGCTCGCGCGGCACGGCGCTGTCCTCCCAGCCGGGCCAGGTCTCGGCCATGCCCGGCACATGGGCGGTAGCGGCCAGGCCCGCCTCGCGCACGTCCCAGATCTTCTGCTGCTCGCCAGGCCGCGCCACCACCCGGGCGTCGTGGCCCTTGCGCTTGAAAACATCGACCAGCATCTGCGCCTTGGCGCTGGCCGCCGCGCGCGTGGCGGCACCGAACTCGGCCACCAGCCACCCCTTGCCCGGCGGCAGCAGGTCGATGTCCTCGACATGAAGGTTCATGCGCCGCATGAACTGGATCAGCAGGTCGTCCATGCCCTCCAGCGCGATCGGGCCGAATTTCAGGACATCGGGCACCGCGTCGGCGGCCTTGAAGACATCGTCGAAAGCGACGATGCCCAGCACGCGGCATTGCGGACTCTCGATCAGCTCCAAGGTGGCGCGCAGCACGGTGACGCAGGTCGATTCGGTGCCGACCAGGGCGCGCGCCACGTTGAAGCCGTGTTCGGGCAATAGCTGCTCCAGGTTCTCGTAGCCCGAGACGCGGCGCGGGATCTTTGGGTAGCGGGCGCGGATCAGCTTGGCATAGCGGAAGCGGAAATTGTCCAGCGCGCGGTAGATCTCCGCACGCCGGCCGCCGCCCGCCAGGATCGCCTTGAGCTCGTCCTCGCCGGTCGGCCCCACTTCCAGGCGCAACCCGTCATAGGTCAGGATATCGAGCGATCGCACGTTGTCGGAGGTGCGGCCCGACATGATCGAATGCACGCCGCAGGAATTGTTGCCGATCATGCCGCCCAGGGTGTTGTGGTCGTGGGTGGCCGGGTCGGGACCGAAGGTCAGCTTGTGCTTTTCCGCCGCCAGGCGCAGCGCGTCGAGCACGCAGCCCGGCTCGACCACGGCCAGGCGCCGGTCCGGATCGAGGCTGACGATGCCGTGCATGTATTTGGAGAAATCGACCAGCACGGCGACATTGCAGCCCTCGCCCGCCAGGCTGGTGCCGCCGCCGCGCATCACCAGCGGTGCGCCGTGCGCGCGGGCCAGCCGCACCGTCTCGATCACATCGTCTATATGGCGCGGCACCACCACGCCCAGCGGCACCTGCCGATAGTTGGAGGCGTCGGTGGCGTAAAGCGCGCGGCTGCCGGCATCGAAGCGCACCTCGCCCTCGATCTTCTCCTTGAGCGCCGCGGCCAGCGCGCGGCGGCGCTCCTCGTCGGTCGGCACGAAAATCTGGTCGATGCGTCCCGTCGCGCTGAGCCGCGTGCGGCGCGCTGCGAGTTTGCTCATGAATGTCCTCTCCCGGCCGCGTTCACAGCGCGAACGCGGCCGCGTCCTGTTCCCTGAAGGTGAGCCCCAGCCCCGGAGCCGACAGATCCGCTGCGATGGCGCCGCCGCGCGGCACCGGCGCGCCGTCGAACAGCATCGCCTCGATGCGCGCGTGATCGTGGAACCACTCGATGTTCTTCAGCCGCGGCGCGGCGCAGCACACCGGCAGGTGCAGCGCCGGCGCGGTATGGGCCGATAGCGGCAGCATATGGGCGTCGGCCAGCGCCGCCGCCTTGAGAAAGCCGGTAACGCCGCCGCAGCGCGTGGCGTCGGCCTGCAGCACGTCGACCGCCTGCGCTTCCAGCATGCGGCGGAAATAGAACGGGTCGTAGCCGTATTCGCCGGCCGCGATATCCAGGCCGGCGGGCGTGCGGTCGCGCAGCAGGCGCAACCCTTCGAGGTCGTCACTCGACACCGGCTCCTCGAACCAGGTGACGCCCAGCCCGGCGAATTCCGCCGCGAACCGCAGAGCCTGCTTGCGGTCGAGCGCGCCATTGGCGTCGACATAGAGCTCGGCCGCACCGATCGCCTCGCGCGCCACCTGCACCCGCTTCCTGTCGCGCTCGGGCTGGCTGCCGATTTTCATTTTCACGGCACGACAGCCCCCGCGCTCGACCCAGCCGCCCAGTTGCCGGCGCAGGCGATCGTCGTCGTAGCTGGTGAAGCCGCCGCTGCCATAGATCGGCACGCTGTCGCGCGCCCGGCCCAGCAGGCGGGCCAGCGACAGGTCGAGCAGCCGCGCCTTGAGATCCCACAGCGCCACGTCGACGGCGGAGATGGCGCAGGCGGCGACGCCGCGCCAGCCGATATTGCGCACCGCCCCGACCATCGCCAACCACAGGCGCGGGATGTCGAAGGCATCCTGCTCCGACACGCATGGGCGCAGCACGTCGTCGATCACTCGGCAGGCGGCGGCACTGGCGTAGCTGTAGCCAAGGCCCTGGCACCCGCCCGCGTCGATCTGGACCAGCACCATTGTGGTGCTGTCCCAGGCGATGGTGCCATCGGCCTCCGGCGCGTCGGTCGGAATGCGAAAGGCGCGGGCGGTCAGTCGTTCGATGCGCGGTCTCGATCCGGCCACGATCACACCAGTTCGCGAACCGTGTCCGATGCGATGGTCATGGCGATCTTGCCGCGCGCCGGCGTGCCCTTGACCAGCGCCTCGGCCAGATGCGTCATCTGCCGGAGCGTGGCCTTGGGCGGCATGGGCGGCTCGTTGGGATCGACCACGGCCTCGATCACCGCCGGCCCCGGTTTGGCCAGCGCCTCGCGCAAGGTCTCGGCGCAGCGGGCCGGATCGTCGATCGTATAACCGGCCACGCCGAAGCCCCTGGCCACCGCGGCGAAATCGATCGGCTGCAATTCGCAGACATATTCCGGATTGCCCAGGAACACGAGCTGCTCCCACTTGATCTGGCCCAGGGCGTTGTTCTTGATCACCACCAGCTTGACGTTGAGGTTGTATTTGACGCAGGTCGCCAGCTCGCCGATCAGCATGGTCAGCCCGCCGTCGCCGACGAAAGCGACGACCTGGCGCTCGGGATAGGCCACCGCCGCCGCCACCGCGTAAGGCAAGCCGCAGGCCATGGTGGCGAGGTTGCCCGAGCAGGAGAACCTCATGCCGTCGCGGATCATCAGGTGCCGCGCCGCCCAAGTCGTGATGGTGCCCGAATCGGTGGAGATAATGGCATCGTCCTGCAGCAGCTTGTTCAGCTCGTGCGCCACGACCTGCGGCTTCATCGGCTTGTCCTGCCTTGTGCCGCGCTCTTCCATCAGCGCCTGCCAGTCCTTGACACCGGCCTGGGCCTTTTCCAGGAAGGCCCGGTCCTCGCGATAGCTCAGCCGCGGCAGCAGCGCTTCCAGCACCTTGCCGGCGTCGCCCACCAGCCCGGCCTCGACCGGGTAGCGCAGGCCGATGCGCTGGGGATCGAGCTCGATCTGCACCGCATGCGCCTGGCCCGGCTTGGGGTAGAATTCGATATAGGGGAAGTTGCTGCCGGCGATCAGCAGGGTGTCGCAATCCTCCAGCGCCTCCTGCGACGGCTTGGTGCCGAGCAGGCCGATGCCGCCGGTGCAATAGGGGCTGTCGTCGGGCAGCGCTCCCTTGCCCAGCAGCGGCTTGATCACCGGCGCGCCCAGCCGCTCGGCCACCGCCGCCAGCGCCTCGCCGCAGCCCAGCGCGCCGCGCCCGGCCAGGATCGCCGTCTTCTTGCCGCCGTTGAGCAGCGAAGCGGCGCGCGACAATTGTTCCTCGCTCGGCATCTGCGCCGACACCGCCATCACTTCGGAGACGTGATGCGGGATGTTGCGTTCGGAGCGGGTACGGCTGCGGACCGGTTGCGACTGGATGTCGACCGGCATCGTCACATGCGCCACGCCGTGATAGGCCAGCGCCGTGCGGCAGGCCAGCTCGACGGTGTTCTCGACATGGTTGGGGCCCATGATGCGCGCGTTGTAGACCGTCACGTCCATGAACAGCTTGTCGAGCTCGACGTCCTGCTGCGTATAAGTGTGCAGCAAGTCGTGGAACTGCAGCCCGGTGATCGCCAGCACGGGCTGGCCGTCGAGCTTGGCGTCGTAAAGTCCGTTGAGCAGATGAATCCCGCCCGGACCCGAGGTCGCTATGCAGACGCCGAGCCGACCCGTCCACTTCGCATAGGCGCAGGCGGCGAAGGCGGCCGCTTCTTCGTGTCGCACCTGGATGAAGCGGATCTTGTCCTGGCGGGTCCGCAGCGCCTCGATGATGCCGTTGATGCCATCTCCCGGAATGCCGAAAATTATGCCTACATTCCAATCGATTAGCGTCTCCACCAGGACGTCGCCGGCAGTCGGGGTCGCCATATCTTGCCTCCACGGGAATTCGATGCGAGCCAGACCGGGCGCAAGGACGGCGCGGCGCGATTGCGTCGGCGGCTATTGGGGAACCGCATCGCCCCGCCAAGGGTTCCATAAGCGACAGCCCGCCGCGGCCGCTGACGGAGGAGCCAAGGTGCAAAGCAAATTGTTGAACCGCGAAGAAGGCGGCCAGCGCAGTTTCGTGCTGGTGCTCGAGACCGGCGACGAAGTGATGTCCTGCCTGCGCCGGTTCGCCGACCAGGAGAAACTGGGCGGCGCGCAGTTCTCGGGCATCGGCGCGTTCAGCGACGCGGTGCTGAAATATTTCGACTGGGAATCGAAGACCTATCTCGACAATCCGGTGCGCGAGCAGGCGGAAGTCGCCTCGCTGATCGGCGATGTCGCCATCGCGCCCGACGGGAGCCGGGCAATCCACATCCATCTCGTGCTCGGGCGACGCGACGGCACGGCGCTGGCGGGGCATCTCGGTCAGGCGCATGTGCGGCCGACGCTCGAGCTGGTGTTGACAGAGCAACCGGCCCATCTGTGCAAGAAGCACGATCCGCAAAGCGGGCTGGCGCTGATCCGGCCGGAGGGCTGACATGGCTGCACGCAAAAGCACGGCCGCGCCCGGCGCCACGAGCTGGGCCATCGCCGAAGGCTATATCCCCGGCCAGAGCATGAGCGACGATCCGGCGCTGGTCTCGCACGAGACCGCCTGCATCCTCAACGCGGGGGACCAGGACGCCGAGATCGCCATCACCCTGTTCTTCGAGGATCGCGATCCGGTCGGACCCTATCGGGTGACGGTGCGCGCGCGGCGCACCTTGCATCTGCGCTTCAACGACCTCGACGATCCCGCGCCGGTGCCGCGCGACACCTCCTATGCCTCGCTGATCCAATCCAGCCAGCCGATCGTGGTGCAGCACACGCGGCTGGATTCGCGCGATCCGCATATCGCGCTGCTGTCCACCGTCGCTTTTGCCCAACGCTGAAGGAAACATCGTGCCACAGCCAAGGGCGGCGAGACGGGCGGCGAAACCGTCGTGACACCGGCGCTGCGGCCGGGATGGGCCGCGCCACCGCGCACCGCTTCGCCCGCGCTGGCGCGCGGCTGGGACTGATCGCCCGCGACCAGAAGGCGAGGCGGTACGGCAGGAAGGGCAATCCCTGGCGGCACGGCGCTGCCGATCGCGGCCGGCGTCGCCTATGCCGACGCCACATTCGCCGCCGCCCGGCGCTGGGCCGGCCGCCCAGACGATAGCGCCGGCGCCTGTAGCGCCGACGCCGCGGCGCGGCCGGGGCGTCGAGCCGCTTCCAATTCCGCATCACTTCGTGCTTCATTCGGCCGCCCGAAGGAGCTTTGCGGACGTGGCGAAACTGGTAGCCGCACACGACTTAAAATCGTGAGGTCCTAACCGACCGTGCCGGTTCGAGTCCGGCCGTCCGCACCACCATTGCCTTCCATTGTACAACGCAATGGAAGCCTGGACATCGCCGGCGCGCCGGACGCCATACGCGGTCCAGCCACAAGCCGATCACCTGGATCGGCTTTCTGCCGATAGAGATTTCGTGATCGACGCGTGACCGAACCGTCACGAGCGTTTGACTTCTTAGTGTGTGGGGCGCTTGCGATGATCGTCGGCGACAAGATCGTCGCAGACATTCTTGTCCGATGAGCAACACCCCGAGGGAGCTTTACGATGAACGTCAGAAAGACCAGCCTCGTTCTCGCCACCGCCGCCGCCGCCATGTTCGCGGCCGGCACCGTCACCACCGTCGCTTTCGCCGATGACGGCGTGAAGTGCATGGGCGCCAATGCCTGCAAGGGCCAGAGCGCCTGCAAGGGCGGCCAGAGCCCGGCCAAGGGCCAGAACGCCTGCAAGGGCCAGGGTTGGGCGCCGGCCAAGGATGCGGCGGCCTGCACCGCGGCTGGCGGCAAGGTCGGCTGATAACGCCACCGCGCGGAGCCGATCGGCCTGGCGCCACGGTGCCGGGATCTCCGGGCGCCCCGTTAACGCGGCGGCGCCCGGTTGCTTTTGGTTTTGCTCGAGGGTGTTGAGGACAGCGATGGCAAATCCCGGAACGGTCGCCGGTTTCGGCCTGGGCCTGCAGCCCGACCACTACGAGGACATCCTGGCCGGCCCGCGGCGGGTCGACTGGTTCGAGGCGATCTCGGAAAACTACATGGTGGGCGGCGGCAAGCCGCTGCACTATCTCGACCGCATCCGCGCCGACTATCCGATAGTGATGCACGGCGTGTCGCTGTCGATCGGCTCGACCGATCCGCTCAACCGGGACTACCTGCGCGACCTGAAGAAGCTGGCCGACCGCATCGAGCCCGAATGGTTCTCCGACCATCTGTGCTGGACCGGCGTGCAGGGCCGGAACATGCACGACCTGCTGCCCCTGCCCTACACCGAGGAGGCGCTCGCGCACGTGGTCGACCGCGTCAGGCAGGTGCAGGACCGTATCGGCCGGCCGATGCTGCTGGAGAACGTTTCGAGCTACGTGACCTTTGCCCAGTCGGCACTGAGCGAATGGGATTTCCTGGCCGAAGTGGCGCGGCGCGCCGACTGCCACATCCTGCTCGACGTCAACAACATCTATGTCAGCGCCTTCAATCACGGCTTCGATCCGCGCGCCTACCTGGCGGGGATCCCGATCGAACGGGTCAGGCAGATCCACCTCGCCGGGCACAGCAACTACGGCGACCATATCATCGACACCCACGACCAGGAGGTGATCGACCCGGTATGGTCGCTCTATGCCGACGCCATCCGCCGGCTGGGCCCCGTCGCCACCATGATCGAGCGCGACGCCAACATCCCGCCCTACCAGGATCTGGTCGACGAACTGGGCCAGGCCCGCAAGGTCGCGGCGACGGCGCTGGCCGGGCGCCAGGAAGCGGCGGCATGAGCGCCCTGCCCAAGCTGCAGAACGCCTTCCAGGCCTACCTGCTGGGCCGGAGCGACGACATCGTCGGTGCCGTCAACGACGGCGACAAGGCCAAGCGCGACCTGCTGCTGTCGGTCTATCGGCACGGCTACCTGTCGCGGCTGCAGGAATGCCTGGGCAACGATTTCACTGGCCTGCGCGCCATGCTGGGCGACGACGCCTTCGCCGAGCTGACCGCCGCCTATGTCGAGGCGCACCCCTCCCGCTACGCCAATGTCCGCTGGCTGGGCCAGGACATGGCCCAATTCATCCGCCGCCATCGGCCCACGCAGCATCGGACCGATCTGGCCGAGATGGCGCAATTCGAGTGGGCGTTGGGCCTGGCGCTGGATGCCGCCGACGACGCGGCCATGGCCATCGAGGAACTGATCGGCCTGAGCGGCGAGGAATGGGTCGCCCTGACCGTCAGGCCGCGCGCCAACGTGCAGCGGCTTACCCTGCAGACCATGGCGCCCAAGGCCTGGCTGCAGCAGGAGAAGGCCGCACCGGGTAGCCTGGAGGTCGCCGCCGCCGAGCGGCCGGTAGACTGGCTGGTGTGGCGCAAGGATATCGACCCGCAGTTCCGATCCATGGAACCGGACGAGGCCTGGGCATTCGACGCCGCCGCGTCCGGTACCGGCTTCGCCGAGCTGTGCGAGGGACTTGCCCGCTTCATGCCGGCCGACCAGGCGGCAGCGCGTGCCGCAGGCCTGCTGCGGGCCTGGATCGATGCCCGCCTCCTCCTGCCGCGCACGGCCTGATGGCCTTCATCGAGGATCTGAGCTGGGTCGAGGTCAAACGGGGCATCGACGCCGGGCTGCCCGTGCTGATCCCGATCGGCGCGACCGCCAAGGCCCATGGGCCTCACCTGCCGCTGCAGACCGACTACCTGACGGCGCGGGCGCTCGCCGCGCGCAGCGCCGCCGCTTACCGGCTGCTGGTAGCGCCCGGGATTGGCCTTGGCCACTACCCGGCCTTCACGCCCTTCGCCGGCAGCCAATCGGTCGCCGCCGACCTGTTCGAAGCGATGCTGACCCAGTCGATGGCGCTGCTGATCGCCCAAGGCGCGCGCAAACTTGCCCTGTTGAATACCGGCGTTTCGACCGAGCGTCCGGTCGATGCCGCGGCCGCCGCGGTGCGCGAAGCCCATGGGACAAGCCCCGCGGTCGCGCATATGCGCCTGCTGGGCGGCAGCGCCGTGGCGGCGCTCGACAATCCGGACGGCGGTCACGCCGACGAGCGCGAAACCAGCCTGATGCTGGCGATCGCGCCGGAGCGCGTGCGGCTCGATCTCGCCATCGCCGCCATGCCCGACGCCGAGACCCAGTTCGCCCGCACCGCCGCAACCGGCGATGCGCGCAAGGCCACCGCCGCCAAGGGCGAGGCCCTGCTCGCCGCCATGGTCGACGATATGGTGGCGCTGCTGCGCCGGTCGTTCGGCTAGCGCCGCTCTTTAGAGAGATAGAGCGGATTCACACGATCGGATGGAAGCTTTGTCGCGCTTCCATCCGATCGTGATCCGCTCTAAGCCGGCCCCATCGGCACCAGGTGGGGCGGCCGCACCCCGCGCACGATCACCTTGCGGATGGCTGCCAGCGGCGCATCGTCGTGATAGAGCACCTTGTTCCCATCGACCAGTTCGACGCCCAGGCTGCGCCACAGCACCATCAGGTCGACCGGCGTCGCCTTGTAGACATAGCGCTCGGCCAGATCGTGCATCGTCGTGCCGCCGACCGCCTTATCGCAGGCGCCGATCATGTCGTCCACCGTGGTGCGGGTGGCGGCGTTGCCGCCGCCTTTCAGGATCGCCCGCAGACAATCCTCCAGGCCAAATTTCAGGTTGCTGGCGCGGCGCATCTCGATATCGCTCAGCAGCAGGAACAGCGCACCGCCCCAGTAGTAGCCGGCATGGCTGCTGTTGGCGCTGAGACCGGATTCGGCCAGCGCGCTGACCCCGCGCGGCATGTTGGTGAGCCATTCGCGCCACACCTCGTCCTCGCTCTTCCAGCCGACCCGGCTCCTGATGATTGGCTCGAGATAGGTCGCCATGCCTTCCATCAGCCAGGTGCCGCGCCCTTCGACGAACGGCGCCGCCGTGTGAATCATCTCGTGGATCAGCACCCACTCGTCGTACAGATCGCGGGCCTTCTCGCCGGTCCCGGCGCGCAGGATCATGGTGACGCCGCCGCCGGGAACCACGCGGCCGAATTCGACCTCGGCGCCGCGCGCCGGGAACACGACGATCAGCGTCTGCGGCGAGGAGAATCCGTCGAAATAGGTGGCGATGGCGCGCGCGCTCTGCTGCACCCAGGCGGCATATTGCTGGCGCGTCGCGTCGTAGTCGGCATCGAGGAACACCAGGTCGATATGCGCCGGCATGCCGGGCTGGCCGGGGGGCGACGGCACGGATACCACGGCCGGCTCGAAATTGCCGAACACGGAATAGCCGGCGAAGCGGACCGGGGTGTCGTCCAGCCGGTAGCGGTCGCCGATCTTCTTCAGGCCGCTGGCGAAGCGCTGGCCCGCCGGCAGGTTGACGGCGATGGCCAGGGGCAGCAGCCGATCGCGCGCCAGCGGCTGCATCAGCCAGCCTTCCAGCAACAAGGCCCGGGTGCCGCCGCGACGCATGCCGACGCGATCGCTGTTGGTCTGGTCCAGGAAGGCATCCAGTTCGAAACGATAGGTTGCCTTGGCGATGCCGTCGGCATCGGCCGGCACCTGCCACACCCGCCCATCGGGCGCGAGACGGTGGCCGGCCCGGTCGGTGACGGCGGCGATGAACGATGCCGCCAGCGTGCTGTTGGCGCGTAAGCTGAGCGTGCCGCCCACCGCACAGGTGAATGTCACCTCGAGCGACATCGGCGCCGTGTCGGCGCTGGGCGCGACATCGACCAGACAGCTATTGGCCGCCGGCCGGTCGGGCGGCGCAGCCGATGCGAGACCGGCCGCCAGAAACCCGGCGAGAAACCCGGCGAGAAACCCGGCGAGAAACCCGGCGAGCAGAACGGCTGCCGCGCAATGCCGGTTGCGATGGATCATCGAAGGATCATAGCCTGTCCCGTGGCCGAATAGCCGGCGCCAAGGCTCATCACGGTCATTTTATCGGAGTGCGGATGATCGGCCGGATCCTGACTATACTGGCGCGGCGCGCCACCGCCATCCTGCCGTTCAGCGTCGCCATCGGGCTGGTCTTTCCCGGACTGGCGGCGTTGCTGCGTCCGACCATCACCCCGCTGGTGGTTCTGATCCTGATCGTCGCCATGATGCGCACCGACTGGCCAGCGCTGCGCCACCTGGCCGCTCGCCCGGTGCGGGTCGCCTTCGTGATGGCGCTGGTGATGGTCGGCATCGGCCTGATCGTGGCCCCGCTGGCACGCCACCTGGGCATGGAGCCGGGCCTGGCGCTGGCGGTGTCG
The DNA here is from genome assembly GCA_964458605.1 of uncultured Hyphomicrobiales bacterium. Taxonomy (GTDB): domain Bacteria; phylum Pseudomonadota; class Alphaproteobacteria; order Reyranellales; family JAQSWP01; genus JBBSNV01. Next base: position 66,274 of record CAYWLS010000020.1, read on the forward strand.
ATCATGTGCTTCTGCCCGCCGATCACTTCGGCGCCCGCCTTTGCGCCGATCCTTGGCCTCAACCAGGCGCTGTGCCTGGTGGTGGCGGTAGCGGGCCTGCTGATCGTGCCGCTGACTTTGCCGCCCATGGCGCTGCTGCTCCTCGACTTGCAGCTCGATATTAGCGTCGGCGCCTTGATGGCGCGGCTGGCCGGGTTGATCGGCGTGGCGCTGGCGGTCGCGCTTGCTTTGCGCTGGCGGCTGCGCGACAGGCTGGAAGACCTGGCCCGTCCGATCGACGGCGTCGGCGTGCTGCTGCTGATCGTGTTCGCCATTGCCATCTTCGACGGCGTCACCGCGCAGATTCTGGCCGATCCCTGGCGCGTCTTCTGGTTCGTTGCGGCAAGCTTTGGCGCGCATCTGGCCTATCAGGCGCTGGCCATCGCGCTGTCGCTTCGTCTGGGGCGACGCGACGCCCTGACGGCCGGATTCCTGGCGGGAACGCGCAATGTCGGACTGCTTCTGGCGGCGCTGCCGGCCAATAGCGAGCCGGCGCTGCTCCTGTTCATCGCAACCGCACAATTTCCCATTTACATCATGCCGACCGTGCTCAGGCCGGTTTACGCCCGCCTTTTGTCCCATGGCTCCGGCGGCGCGCGCCTTGCCAAGCAGCGGCCGGGTCGGTAACAATTTCGCGCATCGAACACGGAGGCAACAATGAAAATGAACAAGATATTGGCTGGGACGATGCTGGTCGGAGGATTGGCGCTGGCGTCGCAGGCGCAGGCGCAAACCAAATGGGATCTCCCCGCCGGCTATCCGGCAACCAACTTCCATACCGTCAACCTGCAGAAATTCGCCGACGGGGTGAAGGCGGCGACCGGGGGCAAACTGGAAATCACAGTCCACGCCAACGGCTCGCTCTACAAGGCCAACGAGATCAAACGCGCCGTGCAGTCCGGCCAGGCGCAGATCGGCGAGATCCTGGGCGTCAACTATCAGAACGAAGACCCCGTGTACGGGGTCGACGGCGTGCCGTTCCTGGCGACCTCCTACGACGCCGCCAAGAAGCTCGCCGCCGCCCAGCGTCCGGTGCTGGAAAAGAAGCTCGACGCCCAGGGCATGATGCTGCTCTACAGCTGCGCCTGGCCCTCGCAGGGCATCTACGCCAACAAGGAGCTGAACTCGGTCAAGGACATGGAAGGCCTGAAGTGGCGCGCCTACAGCCCGCAGACCTCGCGGCTGGCCGAACTGGTCAAGGCGCAGCCGATCACCATCCAGGCCGCCGAGCTGAGCCAGGCGCTGGCCACCGGCAAGGTCGATTCCTTCATCTCCTCCGGCGCCACCGGCGTCGACAGCAAGGTGTGGGAGCAGCTGAAATATTTCTACGACGCCCAGGCCTGGCTGCCGAAGAACCTCGTTCTCATCAACAAGGAAGCCTTCAACAAGCTTGACAAGGCGGCGCAGACCGCGGTGCTGGAAGAAGGCAAGAAGGCCGAGGCCGCCTGCTGGGCCGACAGCGAGCGGCTGTCGCAGGGCTTCCTCGACACCCTGGCCAAGAACGGCATGAAGGTGCAGAAGCCCAACGACAAGTTCGCCGCCGAACTGGCCGGACTGGGCAAGAGCATGACCGACGAATGGACCAAGTCGGCCGGCGCGGACGGCCAGGCCATTCTCGACGCCTACCGGAAATAGGCACATGACGCGAGGGGCCGGCAGCGATGCCGGCCCCTTCCGCATTGGGGGATCGCATGCGCGCCTGGCTGCAAAAGCTCTATCTCGCCTGCGGCGTGCTGGCCGCCGTCTTCATGGTGCTGATCGGCATTGCCGTACTCTATTCGATCGGCGGCTCCTATCTCGGCTATGTCGCACGTTCGGCCGACGACTTCGCGGGCTATGCGATGCTGGCTTCGTCGTTCCTGGCCCTGGCCTACACTTTCGGCCGCGGCGAGCACATTCGCGTCACCCTGATCCTGCAGCGCCTGCACGGCCGCGCCCGGCGGATCGGCGAAATCTGGTGCCTGGCGCTTTCGACGGTGCTGGCGGGCTATTTCGCCTATTACAGCGTCAAGCTGATCTTCGACAGCTACCGCTTCGGCGACAAATCGACCGGCCTTATCGCCGTGCCGCTGTGGATCCCGCAGATTCCCATGGCGGTGGGCGTGGTCGTGCTGTTCATCGCCCTGCTCGAGCAGTTCATCGTCACGGCCAGCGGCGGGGAGCTGCCGCGCGAAGCCAACGCCGACGAAGTGTCGATGGAGCGCTGAGGATCGTCATGACCGATATCGAAGCCACCATCGTCCTGATCGTCGCGCTGTTCCTGTTCCTGGGTACCGGCATCTGGATCGGTCTCAGCCTGCTTGGCGTCGCGCTGGCCGGCATGTGGCTGTTCACCACCCGGCCGGCCGGCGACGCCATGGCCACCACCATCTTCGGCGCCGCCTCGAGCTGGACCCTGACCGCCCTGCCGCTGTTCATCTGGATGGGCGAGATCCTGTTCCGCACGAGGCTGTCGCAGGACATGTTCCGCGGCCTGGCGCCATGGCTGTCGCGCCTGCCCGGCCGCCTGGTGCATACCAACGTCATCGGCTGCGCCATCTTCGCCGCCATCTCCGGCTCGTCGGCGGCGACCTGCGCCACGATCGGCAAGATGACCATCCCCGAGCTCAAGAAGCGCGGCTATCCCGACAGCATCGCGCTGGGCTCGCTGGCCGGCTCCGGCACCTTGGGCCTGCTGATCCCGCCCTCGATCATCATGATCGTCTACGGCGTGGCGGCCGAGGTTTCGATCGCCAAGCTGTTCATCGCCGGCGTCATCCCCGGCATCATGCTGGCGGCGCTGTTCATGTGTTATGTGGCGGGCTGGTCGCTGCTCAATCGCCGCAAGATCCCGCCTAACGACATCACCATGAGCTTCGGCCAGAAGCTGTGGGAATCGCGCCATCTGATCCCGGTGGTGCTGCTGATCGCCGTCGTGCTGGGCTCGATCTACACCGGCGTGGCGACCGCCACCGAGTCGGCGGCGCTGGGCGTGGTGGGGGCCCTGTTCCTGTCGGCGATCCAGGGATCGCTCAACTGGCGCACGTTCTGCGACAGCCTGATGGGCGCCACCCGCACCTCCTGCATGATCGCGCTGATCCTGGCCGGATCGTCTTTCCTCAGCCTGGCGATGGGCTTCACCGGCCTGCCGCGCCACCTGGCGGAATGGATCGCCTCGCTCCACCTGTCGCCGGGCCTGCTGATCCTGGCGCTGACCATCTTCTTCATCATCCTGGGCTGCTTCATCGACGGCATCTCGATGGTGGTGCTGACCATCGCCATCCTGTTGCCGGTGGTGCAGCAGGCTGGCTTCGACCTGATCTGGTTCGGCATCTTCGTCGTGCTGGTGGTCGAGATGGCGCAGATCACCCCGCCGGTCGGCTTCAACCTGTTCGTGCTGCAGGGCATGACCGGCTATTCGATCTTCTATATCGGGCGGATCGCCTTTCCCTATTTCCTGCTCATGGTGGCCGCGGTCGCGATCACCTATTTCGTTCCTGAAATCGTCAGCTTCCTGCCCTCGCAGATGCAAGCACATCCCTGACACCAGGGCCGCGGCAGCAGTGCCTCAGCGCTTCGCTGCCGCCGCGAAGGCCGCGGCCCGCGCCAGCAGCCGCCGCGCATTCTGGTAGGTCGGCACCTCGACCAGCGCACCGTCCAGCTCGACCCGCGGCTCGCCGCGTGCTTGGGCGGCGTCGAACGCTTCGACCAGCCGCCGGGCGCGGGCGACCTGCTCGGCGCCGGGCGTGAACGCCTCGTTGATCCCCGCGACATGGGTGGGATCGACCAGACTCTTGGCGAAATAGCCCAGCCGTCGCGCCTGGCGCGCTTCGCGTGCTGCCCCCTCCGCGTCGCTGAACGTATAGGGACAATCGATCGCCAGCCTGCCGGCGGCCACGCAGTCGACCAGGAAGCGCTGGCGCACATAGGCCAGTTCGAGGCCGTCCGGGGCGCGTTCGGCATTGAGATCGGTGGCCATGTCCTCGCTGGCCACCAGGCAGGCGCTGACCCGCTCGCTGCCATGGGCGATCTCGAAGGTCTCGCGCAACCCGGCCGCGGATTCGATATTGGGCACGATCTCGACCTGGCCGTATGGCCGGTCCAGCTCGCGCTCCCAGCGGGCGATGGCGCGGTCGAGCTCGGCGATATCGCCGCGATGCCGGGTCTTGGGCAGCAGCACGATCTGGGCGCCGCCGCGCATCGCCGCCTCGAGGTCGGGCGCCCCGTCCGGCCCGTGCAGCGGATTGATGCGCACCGCCGCCAGCGCGCCGGCCTTCCTCCACGCCGCCATGGTTTCGGCAATCAGTCGCCGCGCCGTGTCGCGAAGCTGCGGCGGCACGAAATCCTCCAGCTCCTGGATCAGCACGTCGGCGCCACAGGCGGTTGCCGCATTCAAGGCGGCGCGCGCGGCGCCCGGCAGGAACAGCCAGGAGCGGCGCAGCGCCACCGGACGGCGCGTCTCAGGCGGCATCGATGCTGGGATCGCCGCCCAGGCTGCGCAGGATGCCCGCCAGTTCCCGCGCCGCCTGGTCCAGCCGCGCCGCTTCGGTGCCGCGCAGCACCAGCGAGGTCATTACCCTGCCCTGGCGGAAGGCGGGATAACTGCCGATCTCCAGATCGGCGTAGCGCGCCTGCAGGTCGGTCAGCGGTTGGGCAATGGCGCCCTCGGGCAGATTGACCTTGACGGCCCGGCTCAGCATCGGCTTGCCGCCGACCAGCCGATGCTTGAGGCTGCCGAACATCGCCTCGACGATCATCGGCACCCCGGCCATCACGAACACGTTGCCGATCTGGAAGCCGGGCGCGGTCGAGACCGGGTTGTCGATCAGGATGCCGCCCTGCGGCACGCGCGCCATGCGCCGGCGCGCCGGGGTAAACAGTTCGGGCGAACCGTAATGGCGCGCCAGCCGCGCCACCGCCTCGGGATGCTCCGGCAACGCCACGCCGAAGGCTTTGGCGATGGCGTCGGCGGTGATGTCGTCATGGGTGGGGCCGATGCCGCCGGTAGTGAAGACGTAGTCGAACTTGGCGCGCACCTCGTTGATGGTGGCGACGATGGTGTCCTCGATATCGGGGATCACCCGCGCCTCCATCAGCCGCACGCCCAGCGCGTTGAGGTTGGTGGCCAGGAACGGCAGGTTGGCGTCCTTGGTCCGGCCCGAGAGGATCTCGTTGCCGATCACGACGAGGCAGGCGGTTACTGTTCTGTCGGCCATGGGAAAATGAAAAGATGCCAGGGTTTGGAACAGCTTAAACCTTCGATGGGGCGCTGCAAAACCCCTCCTGCAGCGGGGGAATGGCCGGCCCCCAGCCTTGTCCAAAGCGCATGAAAGTGCCAAATATGGCCCATGACCCAGCTCGACTATGAGGATCGGGAATACGTCGATCCGCGTACCGTAAAAATCCATGCCGAGGAAGGCTTTGCCGGGATGCGCAAAGCCGGCCGGCTGGCCGCCGAGACCCTCGACTTCATTACCCCCCATGTCCTGCCCGGCGTAACCACCGAGCATCTGGACCGGCTGTGCCACGATTTCATCGTCGGCAACGGCGCGGTGCCGGCGCCGCTGGGCTATCGCGGCTTCCCCAAATCGATCTGCACCTCGGTCAATCACGTCGTCTGCCACGGCATCCCGGGCGACAAGCGGCTGCAGAACGGCGACATCGTCAATATCGACATCACCGTGATCGTCGATGGCTGGCACGGCGATACCAGCCGCATGTTCCCGGTCGGCGAGGTGAAGATCCTGGGCAACCGCCTGTGCGATGTCACCTACCAGGCCATGATGCGCGGCATCGAGGTGGTGCGGCCGGGCGCCCATCTGGGCGATATCGGCCATGCCATCCAGAGCTTCGTCGAGGCCAACCGCTTCTCCGTTGTGCGAGATTTCTGCGGCCACGGCCTGGGCAAGATCTTCCACGACGCGCCCAACGTGCTGCATTACGGCCAGCCCGGCACCGGCCCGGTACTGCAGGAAGGCATGTTCTTCACCGTCGAGCCGATGGTGAACGCGGGCAGGTGGCCGGTGAAGATCCTGGACGACGGCTGGACCGCGGTGACCAAGGACCGCTCCCTATCGGCGCAGTTCGAGCATTCGGTGGGCGTGACTGCCACGGGCTACGAGATCTTCACCCTGTCGCCCCGGGGCTGGCACTATCCGCCCTATCCGGCCAACGCCGACACCCAGCCCGCCTGATCCGATGGCGCGGCGCCGGACCCCGGTCGAGACCGAGCCGGCGCCGCCGGCCATCGATTCCGCTATCGATCCGGCCATCGATGGCGCCAGCCGCGACGCGTTGGCCCAGGCCGGATTGCGCGTCAGCGAGCGCGCCGGGCTGGACGGCCAGCCGGTCCATCACATCGGCGGCAACACCCATCCCCATCGCCTGGCGCTGCGCCGGCTGGGCGGCGAGTGGGACCGGCTGAACCAGGTCTGGGTGTTCCGCGGCGCCGATCCCTGTTCCGCCATCGCACAGGCCATCGCCACCTCCAACAGCGCCGGGTTGCAAGAAGAGGAACCCAAACCGCACTACTGGGGCCATCGCCAGCGCCTGCGCGAGCGCTTCCTGGCGACAGGGCCCAACGCCCTGCCCGATTACGAATTGCTCGAGCTGCTGCTGTTCTTCTCCATCCCGCGCCGCGACGTGAAGCCGCTGGCCAAGCAACTGATCGAACGCTTTGGCAGCCTGGGCGGCGTGCTGGCCGCCACGCCCGAACTGCTGGGCGAATTCGGGCTGGACCATCACAGCGTGGTGCATTTCAAGGCGCTGCGCGAGACCGCCGGCCGACTGGCGCGCGAGGAAGTGGCCGAGCGGCCGGTGATCGGCTCGTGGCAGAAGCTGCTCGACTATTGCCGCGCCACCATGGCGCACAACAAGACCGAGCAGTTCCGCCTGCTGTTCCTCGACCGCAAGAACGGGCTGATCGCCGACGAGGTGCAGCAGGAAGGCACGGTCGACCATACCCCGGTCTATCCGCGCGAGGTGGTCAAGCGGGCACTGCAGCTCGGTGCTTCTTCCCTGATCATGGTGCACAACCATCCGTCCGGCGACCCCACGCCCTCGCAGGCGGATATCGAGATGACCCAGGAAGTGGCCGCCGCCGCCCAGGCCTTGGGCATCGCCTTGCACGATCATGTGGTGATCGGCCGCAAGGGCCACACCAGCTTCAAGAGCTCGGGGCTGTTGTGATCGCAAAGCGCAGGCCAGCGAAGACGCGCAAGCCCGAAGAGATGCTGCGCTACGCGACCGGCCATTCCGCGCTGGGGCCGATGCTGGTGGCGCTCAGCGCCAAGGGCATTGCGGCGATTCTGATCGAGCCGGAAGCAGAGCACCTGCTGCCCAAGCTGCAGCGCAAGTTCCCCGCCGCGCATCTGATCGAGGATCGGCGCGGCCTGAAGGACGCGCTGGGGCAGGTCGAACGGCTGATCGCCGATCCGGCGCGCGGCCTGGAGCTTGCGCTCGACATTCGCGGCACGCCGTTCCAGCAGAAGGTATGGCGCGCCATCCGTGCCGTTCCGCCCGGCCAGACGGCAAGCTACTCCGATATCGCCATCCGTATCGGCATGCCGCGCGCGGCGCGCGCGGTCGGAACGGTGTGTGCGCTCAACACGCTGGCCATCGCCGTGCCGTGCCATCGCGTGCTGCACAAGGACGGCTCGCCATTGGAGGGCCCGCACTGGGGCGGCCACCGGCAGCTGATGCTGGTGGCGCGCGAGCAGCCGGCCAGGCGCCGGCGGCGCGCGAGATAGACTTCTGCGGCGTCGAGACCGCGGACGACCGCTCAGCGCCTTGTGCCGTTCCAGTTGCCCTGCAGGTAGCGTGGATCGGCGATCTTCTTGTTCGGCTCGGTCGTATAGACGCCGCTGAAGGAATTGCCGTCGCTTGCCAGCGCAAACTGGCCGCTGCCCCGGAAGCCGCCATCCTGCTCCCACTTGAACTCCAGCACGTTGTCCCTCACCCGGCCGTTGATCCTGCCCCGGTCGCCATTCTGCGCCACATAGCTGCCGCTGACGTTGCGGCCGTCCTGGCGCAGGGTAATGACGTAGGTCCAGTTCTTGTCGGTGCGGGTGTCCCAGGTGCCGGTGAAGCCGCTGTGGCGGACCTGCGGCGCCGGCGGGGGCGCCGTCGCAATCTGGGGCGCCGGGGTTGGCGCCGGCGGCAAGGTGTTGATGATCGCCTGCTTGCCCAGCGGCTTGCCGGTGATCGTCGTGTTGGGCTGATAGTTGGGCGGAATCGCTTGCGGCTGGGGCGGCGGCGGCGCGGCCGGCAGCGCATCGCAAATCAGGCCCAGCGCGTCCACGTACAAGCCGGATCGTCCTTCGATGCCGACGGCGAAGGTTCCGCCGGGACAATTCTGTTGCGGGATGTTGGCGGTGAAAGTCGCGCCGATGCCGGTTGGCGGCGGCGGCGGCGTGGTCGGCCCGTAAGTGCGCCAAATCTGCTCGGCGCCAACGGGCGAAACGCAATGGATATTGATGCTGTGCACGAAGTCGTCGCGCGTCAGGTCGAATTTGATCGCATTCACCACCCAGCCCCTTGGGCAAACGGCGCTGGACGGTCCGCCGCCACCGGAGGTGCCGATCGTGATGGGAAGCGCACCGATCGGCGTGATGCTGCGGCTGGCGGTGTCCCATCGGCCGCACTGAATGCGAAAATGATCGATATAGGCGCCGGTATGGCCTTCGAGGCCGACCATGAAGCTGCCCGCGTCGCATCGGATGCGGAACGGGCCGCCGCCGTTGCCGCCGTTGACCCCCAGATCGATGGCACGCGCCGATGGCGATAGGATGGTGGAGAGCGCAGCAAAACACAGCACGGCGAGGATCGCCGCGACGGAACGCCGGACCATTTTCCCTCCCTGGACGGTAAATGACACCGACCGCTATACGGTAACATAATACAGCGGCAAAGGAAGCGGGAAATGGCCGGCTTGCGTTCAGCAAGGCGCAGCGACAGCGCTCGTCGATTGGCTATACTGCGCCGCAAAGGACCAGCGCATGGATTTGCTCCAGAACATCCGAACCCAATCCCTGCGCGTGATGTTGCGCCTGCCGCTGTCCTGGATTTCGGTGCTGAGCGGGCCCAGTCGCAACGTCGACGGCTTCGTGATCGATACGCGCACGCAATGGCTACTGCGGCTGATCGCCAGCTACGGCTACCGGCCGCTCGAGCAGATGCCGCTGGCGGAGGCGCGCGCCCAGTTCGCGCTGTCGATGCAGGTGCTTGGCGGCTGGCCGCAGCCGATCGGCGAGGTCGTCGACCGCACCATCCCCCGTCCGGCCGGCCGCATCCCGATCCGCGTGTTCCGGCCCGAACACACCAGCAACCGGCCGCGCGGCATCCTGGTCTATTTCCACGGCGGCGGCTGGACGATCGGCGACGTCGCCTCCTACGACAAGCCCTGCCGCTATCTCGCCGCCAAGTCCGGCTGCATCGTGGTCTCGGTCGGATACCGTCTGTCGCCGGAATCCAAATTCCCCGCCGCGATAGACGATTGCCTGGGCGCGTTCCGCTGGGTTCAGCAACACGCCGCCAGCCTGGGCGGCCGCCCCGACTGCGTCGCGATCGGCGGCGACTCCGCCGGCGCCAACCTGGCGACGGTATGCAGTCTGCTCCTGCGCGATGCCGGCGGCCCGCAGCCGGCCTTCCAGCTGCTGATCTATCCCGCCGTCGACATGGTCGAGCAGCGCCACTCCTACGACAGCTGCGGCAAGGATTTCCTGCTGACCACCGGCATGATGACGTGGTTCCGCGACAACTACCTGAGCGACGCGCAGGCCACCCACGATTGGCGAGCATCGCCGCTGCGCGCGCCCAGCCTGGCGGGCCTGCCGCCAGCCTTTTTATGCACGGCGGGTTTCGATCCGTTACGCGACGAAGGAAAGGCCTATGCCGATCGGCTGCATGCCGAAGGCGTGCCGACCGTTTATCGCAATTTCGAGAGCCTGATCCATGGCTTCGCCGGCTTTACCGGCACCATCGCCGCCGCGGCGCGGGCGATGGACGAGATCGCCTTCGCATTGCGGCAAGGAATGCCTTGCGATTGACCAATCCGTCGCCCGGGCAACCATCGGATCGCAAAATTCGGGCTTTCCACAACTAAACAGGTCGCGCTAATTCCATCGTATAGGAGCGCTCTATCGACAAACTGCCATGCGCAATCTAAGGAACGAACTGCGTCGAAGTTTGTTGCCGAGTACTGAAGGGTACCGACAATATCGGCGCCAGCGGATCAACCTGTCCGCCCGCCAGCCCTCGCTATCGCGCGAATGGCGGCGATGGGGGCTCTGCCAATGAAAGAGCATATACCAGTGCCCCCAGTCGACTCCCCGCTTTCCAAACGCGAACGCAACAAGGCATCCAATCGGGATGCCATTCTTCGTGCGGCGCGCGCGGTGTTCGCCGAGATGGGATACGGCGCGGCATCGGTGCGCGACATCATCCGGCGCACCGATCTGGCCTCGGGCACGTTCTACAACTACTTCCCCGACAAGATCTCGATCTTCCGCGCCATCGTCGAGGAGATCGCCAACGGCATCCGGCTGCAGCAGGGCCTGGGACGGCGCGCTGCGACGACGGTGGAAGGTTTTATCGAAGGTTCGTTCCGCGGCTATTTCAACTACATCGCCCAGGATCCCGAACTGGTAGCCCTGACGCGGCGCAGCGCCGGGGCCATCCGCACGCTGTTCGACGAACCGGAGATCATGCCGCTGTTTCGCGACCTGCTGGACGATATCAGGAGGGCGATGGCCAACGGTCTGCTGCCGCAGCTCGATGTCGAGCTGGTGGCGTCGGCGATCGTCGGCATGGCATTCGAGATGGCGATCGTCATGGTTACGCGCGACCCGATCGACCCGGAGGCCACGACCAAGTTCGCCACCGCCCTGCTGCTTGGCGGCCTGAGCGGACTGGCCGGCCGCTCGCTGGTCGGCGTCAATCGCCCGTGACGCAAAGCCGGCTCGCGACGCAATCGCCAGCCGGTCGGCTGCCTGCCATCAGATGCCCGATCCGAGCATGCCGGATCGGGCTCTGTCCGGTACGACGCGACGCGGCTATTTGCCGGCCACGATCTTGTTGCGCAGCACGCCGATCTTCTCGATCTCCACTTCGCAGGTGTCGCCCGGCTTCATGAAGATCTTCGGGTTGCGGGTGAAGCCGACGCCCGAGGGCGTGCCGGTAATGATCACGTCGCCGGGCTCGAGGGTCATGACCGTCGAAAGTTCGGCGATCAGGCTGGCCACGTCGAACACCAGATCGGCGGTGGTGCCATCCTGCAGCAGCTTGCCGTTCAAGCGGCATTTGATCTTCAAGCCGTGGGCGCCCTTGGGCAATTCGTCCGGCGTCACCAGGTCGGGGCCGAAGCCGCCGGTGCCGTCGAAATTCTTGCCCAGGGTGAATTGCGACGTCTTCATCTGATAGTCGCGCACCGAGCCGTCGTTGAAGCAGGAGTAGCCGCCGACCAGGGACAGCGCCCTGGCCTTGGGCACGTTGCGGCCGCCCTTGCCGATCACCACCGCCAGCTCGGCCTCATAGTCGAGCTGCGGCGAGGCCTTGGGTACCGGCATCTTGCCGTCATGCGGCGTCAGCGTGCTGTTGAAGCGGGTGAAGATCACCGGATAGGTCGGCAGCGGATTGCCGGTCTCGGCGGCATGGTCCTTGTAGTTCAGCCCCACGCAAATGATCTTGCCCGGGTTGGGGATGGGCGGCAGCAGCTTGACGCTGCGCGCCTTCACGAGCGAGCCCTTGCGCGGCTTTGCCAGCGCAGCCTTTATCTGGGCCATGGCCGACGAGCCGGCGCCCAGTATCTCGGCCAGACTCTTCGGCAGACGTGGCGCCGCCACCGCCAGGTCGACGACATCGTCGCCCTGGCGCACGCCGACCGTAGCCTTGCCGCCCTTGCTGAACGTCACGAACCGCATGTGTTTCCCCCTGGTTTCTGGATGCGCCAACCGGCGCCAGCCTCGCGCAACCGCGGGGAATGGTCAACGCGATCGCGCAGGCGGGATCACCGCACGGCGAGCAGGGCTTCTGCCAGTTCGACGAACCCCGCCCCGCCCCTTGCGCTGGCGACCCAGCGCGGCAGGGTGACCATGCGGTCGGCGAAGTCCGCGACATTGGCCACGCCAACGGCATTGGGGAAAAAGCCGAACATCGGCGCGTCGTTTGGCGAATCGCCGGCGAACACGTAGTGCTCGCGCTCGGCGTCGAGATCGACGTCGAACAGCTCGCGCATCATGATCCGCGTCATGCCCAGCTTGTCGTAGCGGCCGAACCAGCCGTTGACATGGATCGAGCTGATCTTGGCGGTGGCGCCGGCCTCGTCGAACAGCGCCACGATGCGATCGATCTCGCCGCGCGGCAGGGGCGCCACGTCCTCGCAAAAGTCGATCGCCAGGTCGGCCAGACGATAGGGCTGATCGGAGGCCACGCCGGCGCCGGGCACCTCGCGCAGGATACGGCCGCGCAGGGCCAGCAGCCGCTGCCGCCCCGCGTCGCGTTCCTGCTCGCTCTGCAGGAAACGCTGCCTGAGCTTGCGCTGCTGCCGGTCGTGCCAGAAATAGAACGCGCCGTTCTCGCCCACCACGGCGTCGACCGGCCACTGCCGGGCGATCATGTCGCACCAGCCGGCGGGACGGCCGGTGATCGGCACCACCAGCAGCCCGGCTGCCTTCAGCCGCTCCAGCGCGCCATAAGCGGCGGCGCCCAGCCGGCCGTCGTCGGTCAGGGTATCGTCGATATCGGTGAAAACGCCGCGGATCTTGCGGCGCGCCGTCGCCGGAAACTGCGCCAGGGGCGCCATGCTTTGCTGTGCCATTGCCCTTCCCGATCGGTCGCGGCGGACTATATCAGGCCGGCGGCGAAAGGGACTCGCTTTGCCCGGGTTTGGCGTTATTTTAGCGCCGCTTTCGCCCCTTCCGAGGACGCCCGCAATGATCCCGCGCTACAGCCGCAAACAGATGACCGATATCTGGAAGCCGGAGAATCGCTTCCGCATCTGGTTCGAGCTCGAGCCGCATGCCTGCGATGCACAAGCCGAGCTGGGCGTGATCCCTAAAGAGGCCGCCGCCAATATCTGGAAGGGCGGCAAAGAGGCGATGGAGAAGATCGACGTCGCCCGCATCGACGAGATCGAGCGGGTTACCAAGCACGACGTCATCGCCTTCCTGACCTGGCTGGCCGATTTCATCGGTCCCGATTCGCGCTTCGTGCACCAGGGCATGACCTCGTCGGACGTGCTGGATACCGCCTTCGCGGTGCAGCTCGCCCAGGCCGCCGATATATTGCTGGCCGATATAGACAAGGTGCTGGCGGCGCTGAAGAAGCGCGCGCTGGAGCACAAGATGACGGTCACGGTCGGGCGCAGCCACGGCATCCATGCCGAGCCCACCACCTTCGG
>CAYWLS010000021.1:0-73392 GCA_964458605.1 uncultured Hyphomicrobiales bacterium
TGTGCAGCGTCATGCCCGGCGCGCGCATGTTGAAGATGGTGGTGATGAAGTTGATGGCGCCCAGGATCGAGGAGGCGCCGGCCAGATGCAGCGCGAAGATGGCGAAGTCGACCGCGGGTCCGGGATGCCCCTGCGGACCGGACAGCGGCGGATAGATGGTCCAGCCGGTGCCGGCGCCGCCGCCGACGAAGATCGACAGCAGCAGCATGATGAAACCGGCCACGGTCAGCCAGTAGCTGATGTTGTTCATGCGCGGGAAGGCCATGTCGGGCGCGCCGATCATCATCGGCACGACCCAGTTGCCGAAACCGCCGATCAGCGCCGGCATGACCACGAAGAACACCATGATCAGGCCGTGGGCCGTGATGAACATGTTCCAGCTGTGGCCCGGCGTCGAGCCGGTCATGAACTGCAGGCCCGGATTCTGCAGTTCCATGCGCATGTAGACGGAGACGGCACCGCCGATCAGGCCGGCGACCACCGCGAACATCAGGTACAGCGTGCCGATGTCCTTGTGGTTGGTCGAGTAGAACCAGCGGCGCCAGAAGCCCGGCGTGCCGTGATCGTCGTGCCCGTGACCATGATCGTGAGCGTGATCGTGTCCGTGAGCGGAGGCGGTGGGGGTTGCCATGGCGCTGTCCTTTCCTGAACCCGATTGCTCTTACTGAACGCTGTTCTTGGCCGGCGGCGCGACGGCCGTCCGGGCGCCGACCGTCTGGGCGCCGGCAGTCTGCACGGCGGCCGGCGCGGCGTCGGCGGCGGCATTCTTGACCGGCTTGTCCGGCGGGCTGCCGTCGGCCTTGTCGAACTTGGTGCGGGCCTCGGCGGCCCATTTGTCGAAGTCTTCCTTGGACACGGCCTTGACCATGATCGGCATGAAGCCATGGCCCTCGCCGCACAGCTCGGAGCACTGGCCGTAATAGGTGCCGACGTTCTCGACGCGGAACCAGCTCTCGTTGAGACGGCCGGTGACGGCGTCGATCTTGATGCCGAAGGCCGGCACGGTCCACGAATGGATCACGTCGGACGAGGTGGTGTAGAGGCGGATGTTGGTCTTGATCGGCACCACGATCGCGTTGTCGGCCTGCAGCAGGCGCGGCTGGCCCGCTTTCAAGTCCGCATCCTTCACGATGAATGAATCGAAGGTGAAGTTGCCGTTGTCGGGATAGACGTAGCTCCAGTTCCACTGATGGCCGATCGCCTTGATCGTCATTTGCGGATCGGGCGTGCGATCCTGGAAGTACAGCAGCCGGAACGAGGGAATGGCGATGAACACCAGGATGATCACCGGGATCACCGTCCACAGCACCTCGACGAAGGTGTTGTGCGTGGTGCGCGAAGGCGTCGGGTGGCGCGACTCGTGGAAGCGGAACATCACGTAGACCAGCAGGCCCAGCACGAACAGGGTGATGCAGGTCACGATGTACAGCAGCATGGTGTGCAGCGAGTGCACCCTCTCGGCGACCGGGGTCGCGGCGTCCTGGAAGCTGATCTCCCATGGCTTGGGCTGATCGGCCAGGGCCGGCAGGGCCAGAAGCCCCGCGCCCAAGGCAATGCCTACGACCGACAGCGCCCGATGCAATTTCATGTCCGCAACTCCCCTGATCCCCTTGTCGCCCAGCCCAGCAGCGCTGTGGTCCGCCGCCCGATGACCGGACCCCGAGGTCGGCCGGGGCCAGCGCACCGAAATTTGCCAAGTGATTAAAGGCTTTCGCCCCTCCGAAGCTATGCGGCGGCAAGCCGCAGAGCGTTCCGAACAGGGGCCAATTCCCGGCGCGATCCCCGTCCGCGCCACCCTGGCGACGAGCACTATAGGCCATCGCCGGGCGGTTGCGGACGGGCGATTGCGCGCGCCTGCGCCGATCCGCTTCGAAGGTCCGATGGCAAGCCGATTCGTGCTTGAAAACCAACGATATAGCGCCCGGGCAGCGGCCGGCGATCTATGCGGCCGATTGTCGCAAAATCGAGCTTCCCTCTTGCGCCTTGCCGCTTGCGCGGCGGGGTTGGATAGCGGCCGGCCAGGGGCCAGTTTATGGTGAGCGTTTCCCCGCTGCTTATGGTGAGCGTTTCCCCGTTGCGGCGTCGTTCCCTTGGAGTTGTCCCCATGCCCCATCTCGCCCAGGCCGATGAGCTGTTCTTCACCCGCGCCGGTCTCGACCGCAGCCGTACCGAGCGGCTTGTCGGCGACGCGCTCAAGGGCGCCGACGATGGCGAGCTGTTCCTGGAATACGTCCAGAGCGAAAGCCTGAGCTTCGACGACGGCAAGCTGAAAAGCGCCAGTTTCGACACCTCGCAGGGCTTCGGCCTGCGCTCGGTGGCGGGCGAGACCACCGGCTATGCCCATGCCTCGACCCTGGACGAGAAGGCGATCGAGCGGGCGGCGGCGACCGTAAAGGCCGTCAGCGCCGGCCGGGGCGGCACCATGAGCGAACCGCCGCGCGGCACCAACCGCCTGTATTACGGCGAATTCAACCCGATCCTGCCGGTGCCGTTCGAGCAGAAGGTCAAGCTGCTGGGCGACATCGACGCCTATGCCCGCGGCAGGGACAAGCGGGTGCGCCAGGTCTCGGCCTCGCTGTCGGGCTCCTGGCAGGTGGTGCAGATCATCCGCGCCGACGGCGAGCGGGTCGCCGATGTGCGGCCGCTGGTGCGGCTCAACGTCTCGGTGGTGGTCGAGGAGAACGGCCGCATGGAGGCCGGCGGCACCGGCTCGGGCGGACGCGTCGCCTATACCAAGCTGTTCGAACCGGCGCATTGGCAGAAGGAAGTCGACGAGGCGCTGCGCCAGGCGCTGGTCAATCTGGGATCGGTCGATGCGCCGGCCGGCGAGATGCCGGTGGTGCTGGGCGCCGGCTGGTCGGGCATCCTGTGGCACGAGGCCATCGGCCATGGGCTGGAGGGCGACTTCCATCGCAAGAAGACCTCGGTGTTCACCAAGCTGATGCACGAGCAGATCGCGTCCAAGGGCGTGACCGTGGTCGACGACGGCACGATGGGCGACCGGCGCGGCTCGCTGACGGTGGACGACGAGGGCACGCCGACCGAGCGCACCGTGCTGATCGAAGACGGCAAGCTGGTGGGCCTGATGCAGGACCGCATGAACGCCCGCCTGATGGGCGTCAAGCCGACCGGCAACGGAAGGCGCCAGAGCCACGCCTACCAGCCGCTGCCGCGCATGACCAACACCATCATGCTGGGCGGCGACCACTCGCCGGCCGAGATCATCGGCTCGGTCAAGCGCGGCCTCTATGCCGTCAATTTCGGCGGCGGCCAGGTCGACATCACTTCGGGCAAGTTCGTGTTCTCCTGCACCGAGGCCTACATGATCGAGAACGGCAAGATCGGCAAGGCGGTCAAGGGCGCCACCCTGATCGGCGCCGGCTCCGAGGCGCTGAAGAAGATCCGCATGATCGGCAACGACCTGGCGCTCGATCCGGGCATCGGCACTTGCGGCAAGGACGGCCAGGGCGTGCCGGTGGGGGTGGGCCAGCCCACGCTGCTGATCGAATCGCTGACCGTGGGCGGCACGGCCGCCTGAGCCGAGGCCGACCCCCGATGGCGGAAGCCCGCTAGGGTTTGACGAGCGCGAAGGATTGCAGGAAGCGGCTTACCACCGGGCCGCTTGCTTGCTGCTGCCGGGTGATGGCGATGTTCTGGTACAGCCGGTCGGCGACCAGATAGCTGCGCACCGAGAAGAAGATGCCGCCGTTTTCGACGATGACGAAGGCGCGGCCGGGATTGCCGTCGATGGCGATTTCCGATTCCAGCCGCAGCCTGCCTTCCTCCATGTCGCCCAGCATGGCGTCCTGGGCCGCCTTCAGCACCTGCTGCGGCGTGTGCCCCTCGAGCGCCTTGGCGTCGTAGTCGACATAGGTCGAGATGTAGGATTCGTCGTCGGCGAAGAACAGTTCGGCGATGTGCATCCTGGCCGGCCCATAGGGCGTGTCGATGTCTTCCACCGATTCGCGCGGCGGGCCGGGCATGTCGATGGCGGACTTGCCGTCGCCGGGCTTGATCGTGATCCAGTCATAGGCCGCGGCCGCCTGGGCCCACAGCGCCACGAGCAGCGCCAGGGCGATGGAGGAAATCGGGTGGGCCATCATGATCGGACTCTTGTCCTCGGACTCTTGGCCTCGGACTCTTGGCCTCGGACTCTTGGCCTCGGACTCTTGGCCGGTGGCGGCGATCGCGGGCGACCCAGGCCGCGCGATCGGCGGCGGCGGCCGTTGCATGGCCGCCAAACTACCTCGTGGCGGCCGGTCGAGCCACCGCCGCTCGCGGACCACCGCTCGCGGACAGGCCGCTATTGGGCGCGCAGCACGAAGGAATCGAAGAAGCGGATCGTATCGGCGCCGCCGGCCATCGCCTTGGGCGTCACCGCCACGTTCTGGTAGAGCCGGTTGCCGACCACGTAGATGCAGGCGGTGTAGACCGAATCGTTGCCCAGATCGATCATGAAGATGCGGCCAGGATAGCCGTTCAGGCTGGTCTCGCGTTCCATGCGCAAGGTGCTGCCCGGGAAACTGCGCAGCGTGCCGGCCTCGGCCATGCGCAGATGCCGGTCGGCCGAGCCGTCCGACACCAGCGGATCCCGCGCCTCGAAATAGGCGGAGATATAGGTCTCCTGCGGCGACACGGCGGCGATGTACTGGTGCAGCGCGGCCGGCCCGACCGGCGAGTTCAGCCGCTGCGACTGCTCCTCGGGCTTGACCGGCATCTGGATGGCGTATTTGCCGTCGATCGGCGCGACCTTGACCCAATCGTCGGCCCTGACCGCCTGCGCGGCCAGGCCGGCGAACAATCCCACCGACACCAGAACGGTCCGGACGATCCCGATCATGTGGCTCCCCAAAGCGGCTGCCCCGCCGAACTCTAAGGGTGCCGCTTCCGCAACAGCGCGGTAGATCGGCCTGCGGCAAATTGACGAACTGAGAAGCCGCTACTGCGACACCGCGGTCGAGGCGAATCGACGACACGAAAAAAGGCAGCGCCGGCGTCCGGCGCTGCCTCCTTATGGCGCCGCCCGTGCGATCGGGCGACGGGCGATCGGCCTATTCCTTGTAGACCGTGAAGGACTCGAGGAACTTGACGACGTCGGGGCTGCCGGCGCGATCCTTGGGCGTGGCGGCGACGTTCTGGTACAGGCGGCGGCCGACCAGGTACATGCAGGTGGTGTAGACACTGCCGTCGGTCAGATCGAGCACGAACACGCGGCCGGGATAGTCGCCGACATTGGTGTCTTTCTCGACCCGCACGGTGGCGCCGGGGAAGCTCTTGACGAACGCGCCTTCCGCCGTCTTGAGATGGTCCTGCGGCGAGCGCGCGGCGATGATCTTGTCGGCGTATTCGATGTAGGACGACAGATAGGCCTCGTCGCCGATCTCGACCACGTATTGGTGCAGGTCCGCCGGCCCGGTGGCGGTATCGATTTTCTGCGTCGATTCCTTGGGCGGGCCAGGCATCTGGATGACGTACTTGCCGTCACCGGGCGCCACCACCTGCCAGTCGTAGGCGAACGACGTCTGGGCCAGGAACGCGACGACGAGGCCGATCAGCGGCGCGCCGATCAACCGAACGAAAGCGGACATGTTATCCCCCAAAAAAAGAATGGCGCACTGTAAAGCGCAAAACGCCACTCAACAACGGTAATAGGGCAACCCTACGCTTTTCCTGACGGCGTCGCCTTCCACCAGTCGTCAGTAGCGAGAACGGGCCGCAGGCGGCCGACCTGGAGAGGGTCGCCGGGCGGCAAGCCCAGCATGTTGACGGACACCACCTTGGGCCAAAGATTGCGCTGCTCGCCGCGGAAATTGGCGGGATTGAACAGGGCCGGCAGGTGCCAGTAGAGCCGGTAGTCCAGCCCCAGCAGGTGCCCGATCAGGGCCGCCGACAATTCCTGCCGGTTGTTCTCCATATAGAGGCGGGGCTGCAGCCGGGCGATGGTGTCGGTCGAGCCCTTCAGCACCTCCAGTTCCATGCCCTCGACGTCGATCTTGATCAGCCGGCAATCCTTCAGGCCAAGACCATCGATCGTCATCAGCGGCACCGCCTCGCCCAGGGCGCCGCCCAGGCTGACGCCGCCGAAATTGTCGATCGCCTCGTAATCGACCGGCGGCACGTTGATGTTGCCGGGTGCGGCCCCCGCCGCCGCCCAATGCGCCACCACATTGGCGATGCCGTTCAGCGCCAGGTTGGCACACAGCATCTGATGGACGATGCGCTGCGGCTCGAACGCCACCACCCTTCCCTGCGGCCCGGCGCGCAGGGCGAAGGGGATGGCGTTGACGCCGATATTGGCCCCGACATCCAGCACCGTGTCGCCGGCGCCGAACAGGCCGCACAGGGCGCGGGTCTCGAGTTCGTTCATCTCGCCGTAGACCTGGTAGGAGCGGCCGATGAACTTGTCGTTGGCGCGATAGAGCATCAGCCCGTAGCGGCACCTGGCCAGCTGCAGGCCGGGGCGGAGCAGGCTTTCGGGCGAAGCGGAGGCCGGTGGTGGGGATCCGCTCATGCCCCATGCCTCAATAGGCGAATTCGCCGAACAGCGGTTTCAGGTCGCCGTGCCAGCGGCCTTGGTAGAGCGCCAGCTTGTGCTCGGCGGGCGTTTCGCCGGTCTCGGCGATCTGCTCCAGCACATGCAGGAAGCCGGTCTCGTCGCTGCCGCCGGCATCGAGCTTGCGCCGCGCCCTGAGCCCGGCGCGCGCGATCTTCAACACCTGCTGCGCCAGCGCACTCAAGGGCTTGCCCTTGAACTCGGTCTTCAGCGCGCGCCTGGGCACTTCGCGACGCAGGAAGGCGTGGTCTTCGGCGGTCCAGTCCTTGACCAGATCCCAGGCGGCATCGAGCGCGCCCTGGTCGTAGAGCAGCCCGACCCACAAGGTCGGCAGCGCGCACAGCCGCGCCCAGGGGCCGCCATCGGCGCCGCGCATCTCGAGGAATTTCTTCAGCCGCACTTCGGGAAAGGCGGTGGTCATGTGATCGGACCAGTCGCTCATGGTCGGCAGCTCGCCCGGCCGCGCCGGCAGCTTGCCCTTCATGAAATCGCGGAACGATTGGCCCGAGGCGTCGACGTATTTGCCGTCGCGATAGACGAAGTACATCGGCACGTCGAGGATGTAGTCGACGTAGCGCTCGTAGCCCATGCCGTCCTCGAACACGAAGGGCAGCACGCCGGTGCGGTCCGGATCGGTGTCGGTCCAGATATGGGAGCGGTAGCTGAGATAGCCCGAGGGCTTGCCCTCGTAGAACGGCGAGTCGGCGAACAGCGCGGTGGCCAGCGGCTGCAGCGCCAGCGAGACGCGGAACTTCTTCACCATGTCCGCTTCGCTGGAATAGTCGAGATTGACCTGCACGGTACAGGTGCGCAGCATCATGTCGAGGCCGAGCTTGCCGCGCTTGGGCATGTAGTCGCCCATGATCTTGTAGCGGCCCTTGGGCATCCAGATCATGTCGGAGCGCTTCCAGGTCGGCGCGAAGCCCATGCCCAGGAAAGCCACGTCCAGTTCCTCGGCCACCTTCTTGACCTCGGCCAGGTGGCGATGCACCTCGGTGCAGGTCTCGTGGATGGTCTCGACCGGCGCGCCCGACAGTTCGAGCTGGCCGCCCGGCTCGAGGCTGACGCTGCCGCCCTCGCGGCTGAGCGCGATCGGATTGTTGCCCTCCAGGATCGGTTTCCAGCCATAGCGCGTCAGGCCTTCCAGCATGGCGCGAATGCCGTGCGGGCCCTCGTACGGCATGGGCTTGAGCGTTTCCTTGATGAAGCCGAACTTCTCGTGCTCGGTGCCGATGCGCCATTGCGCCTTGGGCTTCTCGCCGGAGGCGATGTAATCGATGAGTTGGCGCTTGTCGCGGATGATCTCGCCGCTGGAAGAAGGCGGAGCCGACATTTCTCTCCCCAGACGTCCCGATTTTCGATTGGACCCGCGTCAGCGGTGGCGATAGTCGCCGGACAGGTGGGGCGTCGGCAATTGCCAATCGCCCAGCAGGGCCTGCCAGCAGGCTAGCGCCGCCAGCGCTGCGGTGTCGGCGCGCAGGATGCGCGGACCCAATCCGACGGCCGTAACAAACGGCAGTTTGCGCAAGGCGTCAAGCTCGGCGCGCGCAAAGCCGCCTTCCGGGCCGACCAGCAGCGCCCAAGGCGAACGCTTCGCAGTGTCGTCCAGCCCCGCCAGTGCCTCGGCGATCGGCCGCCCGCCGCCCGCCTCGTCGGCCAGCAGCAGGCGGCGGCCCGACGGCCATGCCTGCAAGAGATCCTCGAGGGCGAGCGGTTCGCGCACCGCCGGCACCGACAGCCGCTCGGTCTGCTCGGATGCCTCGACCGCGTTGGCGCGCAGGCGCTCGACATTGACCCGCGTCATCGCGGTGTGGCGGGTGAACACGGGCTGCAGCGCCGACACTCCCAGCTCGGTCGCCTTCTCGGCAATGAAGTCGATGCGCGCCTTCTTGATCGGCGCGAAGCACAGCCACAGATCGGGCTCGGCGTCTTGCGGGCGCAGCTGCCGCCGCAGGCTCACCATCGCGCCGCGCTTGTCGACCGCGTCGATATGGCCCAGCCATTCCCCGTCGCGTCCGTTGAACAACGCGACCGATGCGCCCGGTTCCAGTCGCAGCACGTTGCGCAGATAGTGGGCGCGGTCGGCATCCAGGCCCAGGCCCGCCCCCTGGACCAGGGACTCCTCCACATAAAGTCGCGCCGCCGGCGGATGCTCGCTCATGCCCCGACAGTAGAGCGGATCGAACCGGGATGGAACGCCGCGGCATGGTCGGCCGAAAGGCGCCAGGCCCCGCGATCGCCGGCGGAAAGAGCAATTTGCCGCTGCAGCAGGAACCTTGGCGCCAGACCTGCTACAATGGCCCCCATGGCGACCGCTCCGCATCGACCTCACACGGACATCCCATCGGACAACTGGACCCGACGCCTCCTGCCGCCGGTCCTGCGCCCCTATGCACGGCTGGCGCGCTGGGATCGTCCGATCGGCATCTGGCTGCTGCTGTTCCCCGGCTGGTGGGCGGTGGCGCTGGCATGGGACGGCATGGGCGCGACCGTCGACCGGCTGGCTGTGCTGCTGGCGCTGTTCCTGGTCGGTGCGATCGCGATGCGCGGCGCCGGCTGCACCTGGAACGACATTCTGGATCGCCGCTACGATGCCCAGGTCGAGCGTACCCGCAACCGGCCGCTGCCCCGTGGCGAGGTTTCGCTGGGCGGCGCGCTGGTTTTCCTGGTCGTGCAGAGCCTGGTCGGACTGGCGGTGCTGCTCTGCTTCAACCGCTTCGCCATCGTCCTGGGCGCGGCGTCGCTGGCGGTGGTGGCGATCTATCCGCTGATGAAGCGCATCACCGACTGGCCGCAATTCGTCCTTGGCCTGGCTTTCAACTGGGGTGCGCTGCTGGGCTGGGCGGTGTGGCGCGGCCAGTTGGAGTGGCCGGCCTTCACCCTGTACGGCGCCGGCATCGCCTGGACGCTGGTCTACGACACCATCTACGCCATGCAGGACCAGCGCGACGACGCCATCGTCGGCGTGCGCTCGACGGCGCGGCGCTTTGCCGGCATGCCGACCCTGTGGCTGGGCGTGTTCTCGCTGCTGTCGGTCGCGCTGCTGGTGGTGACCGGCTATCTGCGTCACATCACCTGGCCCTACTGGATCGGCGTCGGCTGCATCGGCCTCTACTTCGCTTGGCAGATCAATACCCTCAAGCCGCACGATGCCGCCGATTGCCTGTGGAAGTTCCGCGCCAATCGCTGGGTCGGCCTGGTGCTGTTCCTTGCCATCCTGCTCGCCCAGCCCCTGACCAATCGGTGACGCCGCCCGCCGACCGGCGCCAGTTCATCCGCGCCAACACCGCGCTGGAAGCGCCGGCCATGGTGCCCGAGTTCAGGCTCTATCTGGCCAGCGAGATCACGCCGATCTGGCAGGCCACCGAGGCGATGCTGGAGCGCATCGGCATCGACCCGCCCTACTGGGCGTTCTGCTGGCCCGGCGGCCAGGCCCTGGCGCGCCATGTGCTCGACCATCCAGCGCTGGTGGCCGGCCGCACGGTGCTGGATTTCGCCGCCGGTTCGGGCGTGGCGGCGCTGGCCGCGCGGCGCGCCGGCGCCAAGCGCGCCATCGCCAACGATATCGATGCGATGGCGCTGCTGGCCTGCGAATTGAACGCCGCGACCAACGGCCTGGCGCTGGATTGCGACGGGCGCGACCTGCTGGCGTCGGAGCCCGAACGTTCCGTCGACGTCGTCCTGGCTGGCGACGTCTGTTACGAAAAGCCGATGGCCGAGCGGGTATTCGCCTGGCTGCGCAAGAATGCGGCAGCGGGCAAGCTGGTGCTGCTGGGCGATCCGGGGCGCAACTATCTGCCGGTCCAGGGCCTGGCCGAAATCGCGCGCTACGATATTCCCACTTCCCTTCAACTGGAAAACCGGGGCATGAAAGAGACGGTGGTGTGGCGCGTGCTCGGCTGAGGCGCCGCCACGCGTCGCAACAAACAGCGTGCCCCGATGCCAGCTCTCAAGCCTGCCGATTTCGCCCGCTTCTACGACGGCTTCACCGCCAACCTGTCGCGCTTCGACTGCGGCCGCAAATGCGCCCCGCTCAACGGCGGCGAGCCGGTGTGCTGCTCGACCCAGAACGCCGTGCCGGTGGCCGACAAGGCGGAATGGGATCTGCTGAAATCGCGCACCGATCTGTGGCACATCTTCAAGCCCTACGACGCGCCGACGCGCAAGCTGAAGGAGGAACTGCCCTCCTCCTGCCGGGCCATCGAATGCAAGGGCGCCCGCTTCTGCGAGCGCGACAACCGCACCATCGCCTGCCGCTCCTTCCCGTTCTTTCCCTATATCAACCGGGCCAGGGAATTCATCGGGCTCAGCATCTACTGGGACTTCCAGGACCGCTGCTGGGTGATGTCCAACCTGCAGATCGTCGAGCAGGCTTTCATCGACCAGTTCGTACCGACCTTCGAGGCGATCTTCGCCAAGGACAAGGAGGAGTTCGACACCTTCGTGCAGTTCTCCGCCACCATGCGGCGGGTGTTCTCCCGCTGGAAGCGCAAGATCCCGCTGATCGGCCGCGACGGCTCCTACAACGTGGTGATCCCCTCGACCGGCGAGGTCCGGCCGATCGCGGTCGACAAGTACGAGAAGGTCGGCCCGTTCAAGTCGGAGGCCGCTTACGCCCGCGCCATCAAGGAGGCCAAGGGCGCGGTGCCGCCGGAAGGCCTGCGCGCGGTCTGAGACGCGCTGCAGTCGAGCCTTGCAACAGGCAGGCTGCCCGACAGTCGGCCAATCCGCTATAGCTGCGGCATGACCGAGCCGCTGGTCGACAATCAGGAAACCACCCTGGCGCAGCAAGCGCCGCCGCCCGCGCGCAATCGCAGCGTCGCGCTCAGCCTGCTGTTCCTGACCCCGGCGATGTTCGCCACCAACATGCTGACGGCCCGCGCCACCGCCGACTTCATGCCGCCGGTCGCCCTGGCCTTCGGCCGCTGGGTCGGCGCCTTCCTGCTGGTGCTGCCGTTCTGCGCCCGGCCGTTGTGGCAGGAAAGACGCGCCATCCTCAGGGAATGGCGCGACATGCTGGTGCTGGGTGCGCTGGGCATGGGCGTGTGCGGCGCGGTGGTCTATTACGGCGCGGCCACCACCACGGCCACCAATATCGGCCTGATCTACGCCTCCTCCCCGGTACTGATCATCGTCACGGCGCGGCTGTTCTATGGCGAGACCATGACGCGCCGCCAGTTGTTGGGAGTCGGGCTGAGCCTGGCCGGCGTGCTGGTGATCATCGCCAAGGGCGACTGGCACAGCCTGACCGGACTGCGCTTCACCATCGGCGATTTGTGCATCCTGCTCGCCGCCATCGCCTGGGCGCTCTACGCGGTGCTGCTGCAGCACCGCAGGAGCGCGCTCGAGCCCACCACGCGGCTGGCCGCCATCATTCTGACCGGCTCGCTGGTGCTGCTGCCGTTCCTGATCTGGGAAGACGCTGCCGGCCATGTCATGGAGCTGAGCTGGCGCAGCCTGGGCATCGTCGCGCTGGTCGCCGCGGTGCCCGGATTCGGCGCCTATCAGTCCTACGGCTTCGTGCAGCGGGTGCTGGGTGTCGGGCCGACCGGCCTGATCATGTACATGACGCCGCTTTATACCGGCCTGCTGGCCTTCCTGCTGCTGGGCGAGGCCCTGCATCCCTACCACCTGGCGGGCGCGCTGCTGGTGCTGCCGGGAATTTTTCTGGCAACGCGGCGCGGCGCGCCTAAATAGAGACCACCCGCCCCGGCCCGCAGCCGGTACCGGCGCGGGTCCTGACGGAGGTCACGATGCGCCGTCTCGCCCCGTTCGCCGCCCTCACTTTTCTGGCCGTCCCCGCCCTGTCCGGGCCAGTTTCGGCCGAGGAGGTCGGCTCGGTCAGCTACCAGTTCAAATGGATCGGGCCCAACGACAAGATCGTGGTCGAGGCCTTCGACGACCCCAAGGTGGCGGGCGTGGCCTGCTACCTGTCGCGCGCCGAGATCGGCGGCGTGAAGGGCGCGGTCGGGCTGGCGGAAAATCCGTCCGACGTCTCCATCGCCTGCCGCCAGGTCGGACCGATCGACCCGCAGGCGGTGGCCCGGCTCAAGGACAAGGAGGAGGTCTTCTCCGCCCGCATCTCGGCCATCTTCAAGACCACCCAGGTGGTGCGCTTCGTCGACCGCAAGCGCAACGTGCTGGTCTATCTGACCTACTCCGACCGGATCATCGCCGGCAGCCCGCAGAACGCCGTCAGCGTCGTGCCCTTTGGCGCAGCGGCGGCACGTCCTTAACGTCGTGCCCGTGGCGCGCCTTTAACGTCCGGCCGATCGGCGCACCGGTCGGCGTCCGCCCGTAGCCGGACCGCCCATAACCGGACGGATGGCGCCGGCGAACAGGAAGGTGCCCAGCAGCACCCAGCGCCGCGCTTCACCCTCGCGCCCCGGCCGCGCCTGCAGCGGCGTGGTGTAGTGCCAGAACGGCAGGCGATAGGCGGAGATCAGCCCGGCGCGCGCCACATCGACCATCTCGGTGAAATGGCCGGCCCGGGCATAGACCAGATCGTGGCGGCGCACCGCCGCCGCGGCCAGGCTGAGATGGATGTCGAGATAGCCGGCGCGCGCTTCCTCGTCCTCGGGATGGTGGTCGTTATGCGGCCCCGAATAGTCGCCCGGTCCGTAGCACAGCACCTGCTGGCCCCATTTCTTGCGCAACGGTCGGCCGGCCAGTTGCTGGGCGAAGGCATGGAACCCGTCGGAGCGCAGCAGCGCCAGCAGGCCGATCTCTTCCGCCGCCTGCCACGCCGCCTCGCGCTTGCTCTCCAGATAGGCGGTCCAGACCAGCGCCGTCTTGGGCAAAAGCTCGCCGTAGTTGCACGTCATGGCCCAGGTGGCTTCGGGCGGGATCGGCTGGTTGATGCGCTGCAAGCGTCCGGTCAGCGACCGCTCCAAGGTGCTGCGCAGATTCTGCGCCTGCGCCTTGTCGATCAGCCCGTGCTGCGCCACGAAGCGGGTGCGCGGATCGGCCAGCGCGCCGCATAGCGGATGCTTTCCGTCCAGCACGCGGCGGCCGGCGGGCGACAGAAGATCGGCGAAGTCGGCGGGCAGTCTCATTTGCACCCTTATATCGTCACTCCGGAAGCGGCCGCATTCCGATGCGGACCCTTCCGGGGCCCATGTCGATCCACACCACGGCCTCATGTGACCAGAAATAGACCCCGGCTCGCAGCACTTTCTTCGCCGCGCTCGAAAGTGCCTTGGCCGGGGTGACGATTTTTGCCGCTACGCCAGATTCCGCTCGGCCGTGACCAGCCATTCGCGCGCCTGGGGATCGAGCTGGCGGCGGCGCTTGCCGTAGGTGCGCACCGCCTCGGCGAAAGCCAGCTTGGCCTCCGCAGCCTGGCCGTGTTTCTGCAGCAGCAGCCCCAGCCGCACCTGCGCCTCCGGGCCCAGCGCATAACCGATCAGGTTGCGATATTCCTCGATCGCCTCGGCGTCGCGACCCAGCGCCTCCAGGCACCGGGCATAGAGCATGTGGCCCTCGCGCGACTGGAAACCGGGATTGTGTTCCTGCAGCCGGTCCAAGGTGGCGAGCGCGCGCGAGGGCTCCTTGGCGTTGAAAAACGCTTCGGCCAGGATCAGCAGCAGCGACGGATCCTGGTCGTGCACGCCGGCCAATGCCGGCTCGACGATCTTGATCGCCTCGGCAGCGCGGTTGTGGCGGATCAGCTCCTCGCCCAACAGGCGGCGCGTCTCGGCGGTATCGGCGATCTCGAGCTGGTCCTGCAACTGGCGCAGGCGGCGTTCCGGCGCCATCGCAGCGGCCAGCCCGCCGGCCATTTTGCGGGCGGTGCGGCTCTGGCGCATCTCCGGCAGGATCTCCATCAGGAAATACGCCGCCGAGCCGATGCCGGGCGCGATGATCAGGATGAAGATCCAGTACATGTCGCGCTTGGTCTTCAGCACATGGATGATGCAGAAGAAATTGAACGCGTAGAGAAACAGCCCGAGCAGATACGGCATCGCGGATTCCCGGAGAGAGCGGCGCCGATGCTAGCATCGCGCGCAAAGCAGCCGCAAACCGCGGCCCTCGACGCCATGTGGGCAAATTTGGCGTGTCGCGCAACCCTGGCGCCGATTCCGTCGAAAGGCGATTTGTTCTAGGCTGGCGCCGGTCACAGCGAAAGCCCGTCCATGCCCTATGCCTCCCTGCGCGAGTTCATCGATCGATTGGAAAAAGCCGGCCGGCTGGTGCGGGTCAAGGCGCCGGTCTCGCCGGTGCTGGAGATGACCGAGATCCAGACCCGCCTGCTGGCGCAGCAGGGCCCTGCCGTGCTGTTCGAGAATGTCGTGCGCGAGGACGGCAGCCGCTACGACATGCCGGTGCTGGTCAATCTGTTCGGCACGGTCGAGCGCGTGGCCTGGGGCATGGACCGCGAACCGGGCGCGTTGCGCGAGGTCGGCGAGACCTTGGCCTTCCTGCGCCAGCCCGAGCCGCCGGGCGGCTGGCGCGAGGCGCTGCAGATGCTGCCGCTGCTGCGCACCGTGATGGCGATGAAGCCCCGCACGGTGTCGGCGGCGCCGTGCCAGGAGATCGTGCTGCGAGGCGACGACATCGACCTGGCGCAACTGCCGATCCAGACCTGCTGGCCGGGCGAGCCGGCGCCGCTGATCACCTGGCCGCTGGTCGTCACCAAGGGGCCGGGCAAGCGCAAGGAGGACGATTTCAACCTCGGCATCTATCGCATGCAGGTGACGGGCAAGAACACCACCCTGATGCGCTGGCTGCGCCATCGCGGCGGGGCCCAGCATCACGCGCGCTGGAAGCGGGAGAAGCGCGAACCGCTGCCGGCTGCGGTGGTGATCGGCGCCGATCCCGGCACCATCCTGGCGGCGGTGACGCCGGTGCCCGACACTTTGTCCGAATACCAGTTCGCCGGACTCTTGCGGGGGAAAAAGGTCGAGCTGGTCGATTGCAAGACCGTGCCGCTCAAGGTGCCGGCCGAGGCCGAGATCGTGCTGGAGGGCCATGTCTCGCTCGACGACTATGGCGACGAGGGCCCCTATGGCGACCACACCGGCTACTACAACAGCGTCGAGCGCTTTCCGGTGTTCACCGTCAGCGCCATCGCCATGCGGCGCGATCCCATCTATCTCTCCACCTTCACCGGCCGGCCGCCCGACGAGCCCTCGGTACTGGGCGAGGCGCTGAACGAGGTGTTCATCCCGCTGCTGCAGCAGCAATTCCCCGAGATCGTCGATTTCTGGCTGCCGCCGGAAGGCTGCTCCTATCGCATCGCCGTGGTGGCGATGAAGAAGGCCTATCCCGGGCACGCCAAACGGGTGATGTTCGGCGTGTGGTCTTACTTGCGCCAGTTCATGTACACCAAATGGGTGATCGTGGTGGACGCCGACATAAACGCGCGCGACTGGAAGGACGTGATGTGGGCGATCGCCACCCGCATGGATCCGGCGCGCGACGTCACGCTGGTCGAGAACACGCCGATCGACTATCTCGACTTCGCCTCGCCGGTCTCCGGCCTGGGCTCCAAGATCGGGCTCGACGCCACCGACAAATGGCCGGGCGAGACCAGCCGCGAATGGGGCCGCAAGATCGCGATGGATCCCGAGGTGGTGGAGAAGGTCGACGCCATGTGGGGCGAGCTGGGCTTGCCGCCACGGCCCGGTTGAACAAGCAGCGATCGATGCAATTGCCTTGACGCAATCTGGATGCGGCGTTGCGCTATCCGCAAGGGCGCGCGATGCATCCAGGATTGAAGCGCATGTGGTACGGCCTCGCATGTGGTACGGCCTCGCCATCGCCGCGCTTCGCGATCGACGAATTCGAGATCAAGGTATTCGGCCACGCGCCACCGTCCCGAAGGATGGATCGACACGGCTAAAGCCTTGACGCTGGCCGATTCGCGGCCAGGGATGGATCGGTCTGCCGCTGCGTATTGCATGGGGTGGCAAGAGCGGCCGCCCGGTTGGCAGATACCGTTGACAGACCCCGGGCGACATCGTGAATTTGCCGCAATTGCCGACGATTTTCGATGTCGGATCAGGGCCGCCGGTTCTTCCGGAATGTTCGGGGCGGCCCGTAAGGAGGAGTATCATGCGCCTGTTCGAGCGTATCGCGTCGAAGCGGGGATTGATCGTCAAGGGGCTGGTCGGGCTGGGTCTGGCTGCTGGCCTCAGCGTCGCGGCCGCCGCACCGGCCTCTGCCGATCCCTATTGGGGCCGCGGCGGCTATTACAGCCACTACCGGCCCTATCACTACTATCCGCGGCCGTATATCTACGCCGCGCCGCGCGTCTATTACCCGCCGCCGCCGGTCTACTACGCGCCGCCCGCGCCGGTCTATTACCCCGGCCCGGCCTATTATCCGGCGCCGGCCTATTACGCGCCGCGGCCCTTCATCGGTATCGGCATCGGCCTGCCGCCGCTGGTGTTCCGCATCCACTAATAGCGTTTCGGCGTCGAAACGGCCGCTACCCGCAAGGGAAGCGGCCGTTTTTGTTTGGCAGGAACCGCGTTAAGCCCTTGACCTCGGCCGATCGATGGCTAGTCTGTCGGCCCATGACCGCCCGTTCCGGCAAGCTGCTGCTTCGACTTATCGACCGACTGTGCCGCTAGGCACAGGGTCGGCCGCCCCTTGATGCGGCCCAGTCGTTCCGTTGCCGTCGAAAGTCCAGGTCATGTTCTCCATCCGCTCCGCTTCCGTTTTCGCTTCCGCCGCCGTCCTGGCCGCGCCGGATCTGGTTCGGCTGCTCGCGCTGCGACTTAGCGGCGGCTTGCGGGCCTGATCTCGATCGCCCGCAAGCCGGGCGCCGCCGCCACATCCGGCCGCGTCGCCTTCCCAGCCGATTTCACGCCATCGCTGCCGAGTGCAGAAGGAATTGAGCCCATGAACCGCATGCCCGTCGACGCTGCCGCCAAATACGTCCCGTTCAAGCCGATCGATTTGCCCGACCGAAAATGGCCGGGCGTCGTCATCACCAAGCCGCCGATCTGGTGCTCCGTCGATTTGCGCGACGGCAACCAGGCGCTGATCGAGCCGATGGACGCCGACCGCAAGAGCCGCATGTTCAAGCTGCTCTGCGACATGGGCTTCAAGGAGATCGAGATCGGCTTTCCCGCCGCCTCGGACACCGACTTCCAGTTCGCCCGCCAGGTGATCGAGCAGAACATGGTGCCCGACGACGTCGCCATCCAGGTGCTGGTGCAGTGCCGGCCCGAGCTGATCGAGCGCACCTTCGAGGCGCTCAAGGGCGCGCGCCGCGCCATCGTGCATTTCTACAATTCGACCTCGACCCTGCAGCGCCGCGTGGTGTTCGGCCAGGACATGGCGGGCATCGCCGAGATCGCCGTCAATGCCGCCAAGCTGGTCAAGAAGCTGGCCGCGCAGCATCCCGAGACCGAATGGACCTTCCAGTACTCGCCGGAGAGCTTCACCGGCACCGAGCTGGAATTCGCCCGCGACATCTGCGCGGCGGTGTGCGACGTCATCCAGCCGACGCCGCAGCACAAGATCATCATCAACCTGCCGGCCACGGTCGAGATGGCCACGCCCAACATCTATGCCGACCAGATCGAATGGTGCCACCGCAACTTCAAGTATCGCGACAGCCTGATCCTGTCGCTGCACCCGCATAACGACCGCGGCACCGGCGTGGCGGCGGCGGAGCTGGCCTTCATGGCCGGCGCCGAGCGCATCGAGGGCACCCTGTTCGGCAACGGCGAGCGCACCGGCAATGTCGACATCGTCACCTTGGGGCTGAACATGTTCACCCAGGGCGTCGATCCGGCGCTGGACTTCTCCAACATCAACGAGATGCGCCAGACGGTGGAATACTGCAACCAGCTGCCGGTGCATCCGCGCCACCCCTATGGCGGCGACCTGGTGTTCACCGCCTTCTCCGGCTCGCACCAGGACGCCATCAACAAGGGCTTCGACGCCCTGCGCGCCTCCAACAGCAAGGTGTGGGAGGTGCCCTACCTGCCGATCGACCCGCAGGACGTGGGCCGCAGCTACGAGGCCATCATCCGCATCAACAGCCAGTCGGGCAAAGGCGGCATCGCCTACATCCTCAAGACCGATTACGGCATCGACGCGCCGCGCCTGCTGCAGGTCGAGTTCTCCAAGGTGATCCAGAAGATCGCCGACGAGACCGGCAAGGAGATCGAGCCCAAGCTGATCTGGGACACGTTCCAGACCGAGTATCTCAAGCGGGTCACGCCGTTCGAGTTCAGGAGCCACACCACCCTGCCGACCTCGGCCGATCCCGAGCAGCGCGTGATCGAGGCCAAGGTCAGCGAGAACGGCCAGGCGCGGGTCATCAGCGGCCAGGGCAACGGGCCGATCGCGGCCTATGTCGACGCGCTGTCCAAGGCCTGCGGCGTGAAGATCAAGGTGCTCGACTTCCACCAGCACGCCACCGGCTCGGGCGCCGACGCCACCGCCGTGGCCTATATCGAGGCCCAGAAGGAAGGCGGCCAGACGCTGTGGGGCGTGGGCATGCACCAGAACATCGTCACCGCCTCGCTCAAGGCGGTGACCTCGGCGGTCAACCGCGCCCTGGCGGCTTAACAGGGCCAACCACAAAGACACAGAGGCACGGAGATTTCGCGGCTCGTCTTTTTCTCTCCGTGTCCTCTGTGACTCTGTGGTGGACTTGCCGACCTTCTCCGAAACGGGAGAAGGGCAGAAAATCTTAGCGCCGCACCAGGCCCGGATCGGGCGTGAACAGCTCCGTGGCGCGGCCGACGCCACGCAGCGCGAAGCGGCCGACCGAGACGAATTTGACGCGCTCCGCCGGCACCATCGCCTCGACCAGGTCGGCCGACAGCAGCACGGCGCGGTCGACCGACCGGCACATCGAGACGATACGGCTGACCTCGTTGACCGCCGGTCCGACCACAGTGAAATCCAGCCGCGTGTCCGAGCCGATATTGCCGTAGAACACCTCGCCGATATGCAGGCCGAGATTGACCGTGGTGGTGGGCAGGCCCTGGGCGCGGCGCTTGTCGTCGACCGCCGCCAGCTTGGCGCGCATGGCGCGGCCGGCGCGCAGGGCGGCGGACACGCCGCGCTGCGGATCGGCGGCGTTGAACATCGCCAGCACGCCGTCGCCGATCAGCTTCAGCACGTCGCCGCCCTCGGCTTCGATCGAGACGATCGCCGCCTCGGCATAGTCGTTGAGCAGCGGGATGATCTGGTCGGGCGCAGCGCCGTCGGCGATGGTGGTGAAGCTCTTGAGGTCGGAGAACCACAGCACGGCATGGATGCGCTCGGCCACGCCGCGGGTGATGCGGCCGGCCAGCACGCGCGCGCCGGCGTCGCGTCCCAGATAGACCTCGGCCAGGGTGCCGGCGATGCGGCCCATGGCGGTGCATTTGATGGCCAGCGACAGCACCGGCATCAGCCGGCGCAGCACGTCGAGCTCGTGCGCCGCGAAGCCGCCCGGCCGGTCGGTGGTCCATTGCGCGTAGCTGCAATCCATCTGGCCGATGCTGCCCGCAGCGGCGAAGCGATGGATCATGGCGAAATAGTCGGTCTGGCCGTCTTCCATCGCCTTGACCAGCGGCACGTAGCGGCCCAGCTCCGCACGATCGCGCAACGCCAGGCGGAATTCGGTGGTGCCGTTGTCCAGCATGTGGCGGAACGGCGAGTGCTGCCAGGTGTCGCTGTGGCTGCCATCGACCGTGGTCGGGCCGTACTCGACCACCACGCTTTCCTCGGCGTTGGCGTGATGCCAGCGGAAGGCGCGGCCTTCCCAGATCGGATGCAGGGTATCGATCAGCGCCAGGGCGCGGCTGATAGCGATGCCCTGCTCGCGGCAGCGCCGGCACATGCCGGCCAGCAGCTCCTGCTCGGCCATGCCGTCCAGCCCCGCCCGGCTCAACCAGGCGGCGATGGCGTCGAATTGGCTCCGGTCCATGCCTATCGAATATCACGAGGCAGGACTACACTGAACCGATGAGCGAGCCGCCGTCTCCCTTTCCGCCCAAGCCGGGCCCGCCCGCGGAGTCCCGGCGCCAGTCGCGCGGCTTTCCGGGCCCGGTGCCGCGGCTGGAGGGCCCGCTTGCCGGCCTGATCCGGCTGGTGTGGAACTTCCTGCTGTCGGCGGTGCTGGGCATCATGATCGGCGCCCTGGGCAGTGCGCTGCTGCACGAATTCATCGAGACCGTCAGCGGCCCGCTGGGCGGCGTGGCGCAGACCATCCTGTCGATCGTCGGCTGGGCCGCCGGACTGTTCAGCGCCTTCGTGCTGTTCATGTCTTACTATCTCGACGACAGCCAACAGTGATAGGCTCGATCATCCGACAGAATCCAAGAGCAGCTCATGGCCCGGCCCAAAGCCCAGCGTAACAAGTCGCGTCCGGCACGCGCCAAGAACGGCGTCGGCAAAACCCCCAAAGCCAGCAAGGCCAAGAAGGTCGCGAAGCAGGCGCTGGGCGGGGCGGCCGGTCGGGTCAAGCGCGCCGTCAACAAGACGGTGCGCAAGGTCGCCGGAAAGGTTGCCAAGCGCGCCAGGCCGGCCGCCGCCCGCAAGGAGTTGCGCGGCTCCAACCGCAGCGCCGCCAGGCCCGCGACACGCGCCGCAACCTCGCCGGCCGGCGGCGATCTCGATCTGCTGCACGATCTGATGCGTCAGGCGCTCACGGCCGGCGCCGATGCCGCCGATGCGCTGGTGGTGCGCGGCATCCAGGTCTCGGTCGGCCAGCGTCTGGGCCAGCGCGAGAAGCTCGAGCGCTCCGAAGGCCACGATCTGGGCCTGCGGGTGCTGATCGGCAAGCGCCAGGCCATGGTCTCGACCACCGATTTCGCGCCGTCGGCGCTTTCGGAACTGGCCGGCCGCGCCGTCGCCATGGCCAGGGCGGTGCCCGAGGATCCGTTCTGCGGCATCGCCGAGCCGGCGCTGCTGGCCAAGCGCTTCCCCGCGCTCGACATCGATCCCAACGACGAACCATCGGTCGAATGGCTGGAACAGCAGTGCCGCATCGCCGAGGACGCCGCCCGCGCCGTCAAGGGCGTGACCAATTCCGAAGGCGCCGAAGCGGGCTGGTCGCGCAGCGAGATCGCGCTGGTGACCAGCAATGGGTTCGCCGGCGGCTATGCGCGCTCCAGCTTCGGCCTGTCGGCCTCGGTGCTGGCCGGCCAGGACACCGGCATGGAACGCGACTACGAATGGACCAGCGCAGTCTATCGCCGCGACCTGATGCCGGCGCAGAAGGTCGGCCGCCGCGCCGGAGAGCGCGCCGTCAAGCGGCTCAATCCGCGCGGCGCCAAGAGCGCCCGGCTGCCGGTGGTATTCGACCCGCGCGTCTCGGGCAGCCTGCTGGGCCACCTGGCCGGCGCCATCAACGGCCGCGCCATCGCCCGCGGCACCTCGTTCCTGAAGGACCGGCTGGGCCAGCCGGTATTCGCCAAGGGCGTGTCGGTGATCGACGACCCGCACCGCAAGCGCGGCCAGCGCTCCAAGCCGTTCGACGGCGAGGGCTTGCCGACCCGGCGTCACGACGTCATCGAAGACGGCACGCTCACCACCTGGCTGCTCGATCTGGCATCGGCCTGGCAGTTGAAGATGACGCCGACCGGCCACGCCGCGCGCGGCACCGGCGGGCCGCCCTCGCCCTCGACCACCAATCTCTATATGGCGCCCGGCAGGCTGTCTCCCAAGCGGCTGATGGCCGACATCAAGAGCGGCTTCTACGTCACCGAGCTGATCGGCTTTGGCGTCAACGGCGTGACCGGCGACTACAGCCGCGGCGCTTCCGGCTTCTGGATCGAGAACGGCAAGCTCGGCTATCCGGTGAGCGGCGTCACGGTGGCCGGCAATCTCAAGGACATGTTCGCCAGGCTGACCCCGGCCAACGATCTCGAGTTCAAGACGGGCACCGACGCGCCGACGATACGTTTGGACAACATGACCATCGCCGGAAGCTAACGCCGATCAGCTTCCGGCTCGTCGAGCCGCACTTGTCGAGCCGCATAAGGGTTGCCGATGCGTAAATTGCTGTTGCTGTTCCTTCTCCTGCCGGCCGCCTGCGCCACGCCGCCGGCGCGCAGCCAGTCCAGCGCCACCGACAGTTCGACCTCGCCGGCGATGGACCGCAGCTATTTCCAGGCCTGCCTGCTGAACCTGCGCTCCGACGCCATCAGCCGCGGCGTGCCGGCAACGGTGGCCGATCGGGCGCTGGCCAACATCGAAGTCGACCAGCGGGTGCTGGACCTCGACCGCCGCCAGCCCGAGTTCGTGCTGAGCTTCTGGCGCTATATCGGCAACAGCATCACCCAGGACCGCATCGCCAAGGGGCGGCAATTGCTGGCGCAGTACCGGCCGCTGCTGCAGACGGTGTCGCAGCGTTACGGCGTGCAGCCCGAATATCTGGTCGCTTTCTGGGGTCTGGAGAGCAATTACGGCCAGGTGATGGGCGACTATCCCACCATCCGCTCGCTCAGCACCCTGGCCTGCGACGACCGGCGGCCGAAATTCTTCGCCGACCAGCTGATCGACGCGCTGCGCATGATGGCCGGCGACCATATCGACCAGGCGATGATGCGCGGCTCCTGGGCCGGCGCCTTCGGCCAGACCCAGTTCATGCCCTCGACCTTCGCCCGTTACGCCGTCGACGGCGACGGCGACGGAAGGCGCGACCTGTTCCGCAGCCTGCCCGACGTGTTCGCCTCCTCGGCCAACTACCTGTCGCGCAGCGGCTGGCAGATGGGCCAGCGCGCCGCGGTCGAGGTCGCGCTGCCGCCCAGCTTCCCTTGGGACCAGGCGGAACCCGCGATCGAGAAGACCATCGGCGAATGGCAGGCGCTGGGCGTGCGGCGGCTGGACGGCCAGCCGCTCGGGCCGCCCGACACCCGCGCCGCGATCGGCCTGCCGGCCGGCCACAACGGCCCGGCCTTCCTGCTGCTGCCCAATTTCAAGGTCATCATGGTGTGGAACCGCTCGCTGCTCTACGGGCTGGCGGTGGAGATCCTGGCGCAGCGCCTGGCCGGCCGGCCGGGCATGACCGCGGTGCAGACCACCGAGGAGCCGCCGCTGTCGACCGCCGATATCGTCGAGTTGCAGGACGCCCTGCGCCGGCAAGGCTTCTACGACGGCGAGCCCGACGGCCTGGTCGGCCCCAAGACCCGCACCGCCATTCGCGCCTATCAGCGCCAGGCCGGCCTGCCGCAGGACGGCTTCCCCGACCAGGACCTGATGTTCCGGATCAGGCGGCAGTAGGCGGTGCGACGGGCGGCATCAGGAAGTCGAGCGCCGCGCTTTCCAGGGTGAAGCTGGCCGGCAGGCGGGCGATGATGTCGCCATCGCCCTGCACTGGCTCGCCGTCATGGCCCTGCACCTCGATGCGTTCGGCCTTCAGCACGCGATAGGCATCGGCTTCGCTCAGCCTGTTGCGCAGCATGGCCTGGCCGTAGCGGATCACGTGATAGCGCCCGGCCCGCTCGAACAGGCAGGCATGCAGCGCCGGCTGCACGAGCCGCGACGGCGGCGCGATCACGAACGAGCCGGCATAGAAGCGCCCGCGCGCCACGATCAGCGAGGCCGCCTGGCACGGCACGTCGTCGATCACCACACGATAGAGGTCGCCGCGATAGCCCAGCCAGCGGCGCAGGCTGGCCACGGCATAGGCTGCCTTGCCGACCAGCCGTTTCAGCCGCAGGCTGACATGGGCCACCACATGGGCGTCGAAGCCGACCCCGGCCATCATGATGAAATGGCGCGTGCCGGCGGCGCTGTCGGCGCGGCCCAGCCGGATCGGCACGACGCGGCCGCGCAGCAGGGTGGCGACGATGCGGTCGACCGAACCCAGTATCTCCAGTTCGCGCGCCAGCACATTGGCGGTGCCCAGCGGCACGATGCCCAGCGGCGGCACGCGCCGGCCGGCGGCGATCGCCGCCAGCAAGCCGTTGGCCACTTCGTTGATGGTGCCGTCGCCGCCCGCCGCCACCACCGCGTCGTACGAAGCGGCATCGATCTCCCGGGCAAAGCGTTCGGCGTCGCCGCGCGCCATGGTCGGCTTCAACTCGACCACGGCGCCTTGCTGGCGCAGACGGTCGAGCACGGCCTGCAGCCGGCTGCGACGACGCCACCCCGCGGTCGGGTTGTAGATCACCAGCAGCCGCCTGGCGCGCTGCTCGTCCTGGCTCGCCATCCCCTTGAAGCGCCCCGTGACGTTTTGATTGCGGTTGCGTGACAAGGAACGCAACCGAACGGTCATCAAGTCTTAGCCGGCGTCCGATAAATAGGCGGCGTGTTCGCCACTGTCCACAAATTTATCCACACCGGGACGCGCCCGTGAGCGACAGCCAGCCAAAGCCTTACCACGCGATCTTCATCTCCGACGTGCATCTGGGCGCGCGCGGCTGCCAGGCCGAGCTGCTGCTCGACTTCCTGCGCCACCACGACAGCGACCATCTCTACCTGATCGGCGACATCGTCGACGGCTGGCGGCTGAAACGCAGTTGGTTCTGGCCGCAGGCGCATAACGACGTGGTGCAGAAGATCCTGCGCAAGGCGCGCAAGGGCACGCGGGTGATCTACGTGCCGGGCAACCACGACGAGGCCGGCCGCGACTATTGCGGGCTGGATTTGGGCGGCGTCCAGGTGATGCGCGAGGCGATCCACGCCGGCGCCGACGGCAGGCGCTACCTGGTATCCACGGCGACGAGTTCGACGGCGTGGTGAAATACGCCAAGTGGCTCGCCCTGCTGGGCGACTGGGCCTACAACCTGGCGCTGCGGCTGAACACCGGGATCAATATCGCGCGCCGCGACTGGTCGCGCGGCGTCGATCTGGCGCTGTTCCATCCAAGCCGCCGCGCCGAGCTCGACCTGCCGCGCCCGGTCTTCGCCTTTGTCGGCCGCCTGGCGGTGGAGAAGAACATCGCGGCTTTCCTGGCGCTCGACCTGCCCGGCAGCAAGATGGTGATCGGCTCCGGCCCGCAAGCCGAGGATCTGAAGCGCCGCTTCCCCGAAACCTTCTTCATGGGCGCGCAGCACGGCGCGGCGCTGGCCCGGCTGGTGGCCTCGGCCGACGTGTTCGTCTTCCCCAGCCGCACCGACACGTTCGGCCTGGCGCTGCTGGAGGCCATCGCCCGCGGCGTGCCGGTGGCGGCCTATCCGGTGCCCGGACCGATCGACGGGGTGGCCGACGCCAAAGCCGGCGTGCTGGACCGGGACCTCAGGGCCGCGGCACTCAAGGCGCTTACCCTGAAGGGCGCCGATGCCCGCGCCTATGCCGAACGATTCACCTGGCGGCGCACCGCCGAGCAGTTCCTGAGTTTCCTGGAGCAAATCAGCTTTTCACCGCATGGTTCGCGATGCGGCGAAAAGCCGTGAATTTGCTCCGCACTTGAAGAACGGAGCGGATTCACAAGATCAGGCAAAGCGCCGCTGCGCTTTTGCCTGATCCTGATCCGCTCTGGCGCCGTTCAACGGGGCAACGCGCGCCGTGGCCTAATGGGTCTTGTTGTCGGCCGGCGGCGGCGCCGGCGCGACCGCCGGCATGGGCGGCACCATCAGCGCGGCATCGACCCGAATTTGGCCGACATTGAGCCCCCAATGCAGATGCGGCCCGGTGGCGCGGCCGGTGGCGCCGACCTGGCCGATCACCTGGCCCTGCTCGACCCGCTGGCCCAGCCGGACGGCAATGCTGGAGAGATGGGCGTAGGTCGAATTAACGCCCAGCCCGTGATCGATGATCACGGTGTTGCCGGTCAGATAGAGCTCCTCGGCCAGGATCACCACGCCGCCGACCGGCACGCGCACCGGCGACCCGGCGGGAGCGGCGATGTCGACGCCGAAATGCGGCGTCGAGGGCTGGCCGTTGAGGATGCGCTGGCTGCCATAGACGCCGCTGATCGGTCCCATCGCCGGCCAGATCCACGGCTTGGCGAAATCGGTGGTGGCGATCGAGGTCTTGCGCAGCGCGATCACCTTGGCGATCTCCGCCTTGATGCGCGCCAGGATGGCCGGCGGCGGATTGACCGTGGGTTCGGGCAAGCCGTCGACGCGCTGCACGACGAAATCGCGCCGGCTGATCGACAGGATGCGGCGATCCTGACTGCCGTCGGGTGCGGTCACCACCAAGGTCGCGGTGGACGGCGCCTCGCGGGCGAAGCCCAGCACGAAGATGCCGTCGGCCGCCACCGGCATCGAACTGCCCTCGAACTCGACCGTGCTGCCCGGCGCGGCATGGCCGATCGCCAGGCCGCCCTGGGTCAGGTTGCCCTCCAGCCGCAGCTCGGCGCCCCAGGCCATGCCCGGCAGCAGCAGCAACAGGAACAGCAGCCGCTTCACAGCAGCGAACCCTGGTCGCCGCCGGATGAGCCGCCGGAAGGCTTGCGCGCCGCGCGGCGCGGCACTGCCTCGGGCTTGGCGGTGGGGATATGTGATTTGCCGGTCACGGTGGCGTCGACTTGGCCGTCGGCGAATTCGATCGACACATTGCCCTGCGCCGCTGTCGCCGACAGCACCGGCTCAGCCGCAGCATCGCGCACCAGGGCGAAGCCGCGTTCCAGCACCTTGCGGAAGGAATAGCTCTCCAGCAGCTTGGCCGCGCCGGCCAGCGACGTCTGGCGCCGCTCGACCAGCGCCTGCAGGCATTTGCCCGACTGGCGTGCCAGCTCGGCCACCCGTTCTCCGCCGCTGGCGATGCCTTGGCGCACGCGGTCGCTGTAGCGATGCCAGCCGGCCTGCAAGGCGCGCGTCTCCGACAGCAGAAGCTGCGCCTTGGCCTCGATCTGGACGGCGGGACTGCGCAGCCGGGCCGCCGCCTGGGCCACGACGGCCTGGCGCAGTTCCACCAGTCGCCGGCCGCTTTGCATCAGCCGCTCGGCGCGATCGTCCAGCCGCTGGCCGCGCTCCTCGATCAGCGCGATCGGGCGGGGCAGGCCGCGCTCGGCCGCCAGCAGCCGGGTACGGTCCTGCTGCAGGCCGCGATTGACCGCATTTACCAGCCTGACGCCGTGCTGCAGGGTCTGGCCCAGCAATTCGGCGCGCACCGGCACCGCCATCTCGGCGGCGGCGCTCGGCGTCGGCGCCCGGCGGTCGGAGACGTGATCGATCAGCGTGGTGTCGGTCTCGTGGCCCACGGCAGAGATCAGCGGGATGATGGAAGCCGCGGCGGCGCGCACCACGATCTCCTCGTTGAAGGCCCACAGATCCTCCAGGCTGCCGCCGCCCCTCGCCACGATCAGCACGTCGGGCCGCGGCACGGCGCCGCCCTGCGCCAGCCGGTTGAAGCCGGCGATGGCCGCGGCCACCTCGGCGGCGGCGCGCTCGCCCTGCACCGCCACCGGCCACAGCAGCACATGGCGCGGGAAGCGATCGGCCAGGCGATGCAGGATGTCGCGGATCACCGCGCCGCTGGGCGAGGTCACCACGCCGATCACCTCGGGCAGGTAGGGCAGCGCCCGCTTGCGCTCGGCATCGAACAGGCCCTCGGCCGCCAGCTTCTTGCGCCGCTCCTCCAGCAGCTTGAGCAGCGCGCCCTGGCCCGCCAGTTCCAGCGATTCGATCACGATCTGGTAGCGCGAGGAGCCGGCATAGGTGGTGATGCGCCCGGTGGCGATC
This sequence comes from uncultured Hyphomicrobiales bacterium, assembly GCA_964458605.1. GTDB lineage: Bacteria > Pseudomonadota > Alphaproteobacteria > Reyranellales > JAQSWP01 > JBBSNV01. The sequence goes on from CAYWLS010000021.1 coordinate 28,087, forward strand.
ACTTCCAGCCCTTCCTCGGGCCGCACCGCCAGCCGCGCCAACCCGCCCTTCCAGCACACCGCGTCCAGCACCGCGGCATCGTCCTTGAGCCGGAAATAGCAATGGCCCGAGCGCGGAAAGGAAGGCTGCGAGATCTCGCCGCGCACCCGCACGCGCGGGAAGGCGCTTTCGACCTCCCGCTTCAGGGCCACGGAGATTTCGCTGACGGAATATTCCGGCAGGTTGTGCGCCACGGCGTCGGGCGCGGCGGTGGAGAAGATGTCGCTCATGACCTATTCTAACGCGCGGCGTCCTGGCGTTCGAGCGCGCCTTCCCATGTCAGGATGCGCTCGTCGGCCGTGATCAGCGTCCCTTCTTCGTCGATCGCGGTCGCGACAATGAACCGATCGGCCGGATCGCCATGGAACGGCATCAGCGAAACCGACTCGATAGCGAGAAAGCCGTCGAGCGGTACTTCGCGGATTCCCAGACGAAGCACCGCCTGCCGCCAGGCCAGAAGCGAGTCGTTGAGTTGCACCCGGCCCGTGTTGACCAGCAGGGCCGTTTCCCAGAACGACACGGCCGAAACCGCGAGCGCCTGTTCGGCGCGCGCCCGTTCGATCAACCGCTTGCTGACCTTGCCCAGGCGCTCGGGCTCGAAGGACAGCCATAGCAGCGCATGGGTGTCGAGCAGGACCGTCATTCCTTCATCGCCTCCCACTCGATATCGAGCGGCGAGACGATGTCGCCGGTGATGCGACCCATGCCCTTCAGCGCACCGAACAGCGACTTGGGCTTCGGCAGCGTTCCGGCCGGCACCAGCTTGGCCACCGGCTTGCCGTGCTTGGTCACGATCACCGGCTCGCCCGAGGCCGCCACCTCGTCCATCAGCTGCAGGCATTTGGCCTTGAATTCGGAGGCCTTCACTGTTTTGCTCATGGCGCAAATCCCAATATGACCATGGTCATTGACTATGGTCATATTAGCATCGGACGGTACGGATTCAAGCTGGAGCGGCGCGCATGAAAATCCTTCTGATCGGCAGCGGCGGACGCGAGCACGCGCTGGCCTGGGCTATCACCGCCTCGCCGCTCTGCGATGACCTGATCTGCGCCCCCGGCAATGCCGGCATCGCCGAACTGGCCGAGTGCGTGGCCGTGGGCGTCGAGGACATCGCCGGGCTGGTCAAGCTGGCGCAGGACCGGCAGATCGACTTCGTGGTGGTCGGACCGGAGGGTCCGCTGGTGGCCGGGCTGGCCGATGCCTTGCGCCAGCATGGCATCAAGACCTTCGGGCCTTCGGCCCTGGCGGCACGGCTGGAAGGCTCCAAGGGCTTCACCAAGGACATCTGCGCCAAATACGGCATCCCGACCGGCGCCTACGAAAAATTCACCGCGCTGCAGCCGGCGCTCGACTACCTGCACCGGCAGGGCGCGCCGATCGTGGTCAAAGCCGACGGGCTGGCGGCCGGCAAAGGCGTCACCGTGGCGATGAAGCTGGAGGAAGCCGAAGCCGCGCTGCGCGCCTGCTTCGACGGGCAATTCGGCCAGGCCGGCGCCAGCGTGGTGATCGAGGAATTCCTCGACGGCGAGGAAGCCTCGTTCTTCGCCCTGTGCGATGGCACCCATGCCTTGCCGCTGGCCGCGGCTCAGGACCATAAGCGCGTCGGCGACGGCGACACCGGGCCCAATACCGGCGGCATGGGCTCTTATTCGCCGGCGCCGATCCTCGACGAGGCGATGGCCCAGCGCGTCATGGCGGAGATCGTGCTGCCCACACTCAGGGGCATGGAGCAGGAAGGCTGCCCGTTCCAGGGCGTGCTGTTCGCCGGGCTGATGATCGGCCAGGACGGGCCCAAGCTGATCGAATACAACGTGCGCTTCGGCGATCCGGAGTGCCAGTCGCTGATGCTGCGGCTGAAATCGGATCTGCTGACGGCGCTGATCGCCTCGGCCGACGGGGCGCTGAAGGATTTCGACCTGCGCTGGCGCGAGGACAGCGCCATCACCGTGGTAATGGCGGCCAGCGGCTATCCCGGCGACTACCGCAAGGACACCGAGATCAAGGGCATCGAGCGCGCTTCCGAGGTACCGGGCGTTACCATCTTCCACGCCGGCACCAAACGCGCCGCCGACGGCCGGCTGCTGGCCAATGGCGGGCGGGTGCTCAATGTCAGCGCGCTGGGCAAGGATATCACCGAGGCGCGGGCACGCGCCTACCAGGCGGTCGACCGCATCGACTGGCCCGAGGGCTTCTGCCGCCGCGATATCGGCTGGCGCGCCCTCGCATCGCGAAAATAGACCCGCTCTTAGGGCAACGCGGCCCGGCGCGGGGCGGGCTTGTCCCTGCCGACAGAGCGCGCGACACTGGGTGCCTGCCGATGGACACGCTCGCCGCCACGCCGCTTTCCTTTCCGCATGCCGCCCCGCCGCCCGGCGGCGAGTTGCTGCGCGTGGCGCCAGGCATCCACTGGCTGCGCATGCCCCTGCCGTTCCGGCTCGACCACATCAATCTGTGGCTGGTCGAGGATGGCGAAGGCTTCTGCGCCATCGATACCGGCATCCACATGTCCAAGACGCGCGAGCTGTGGGAGCAGATCGCTGCCCGGCACCTGAAGTCGCGGCCGATCACTCGGGTGCTGGTCACGCACATGCATCCCGACCATGTCGGCACGGCCGGCTGGCTATGCGAGAAATGGCGCGCCCCGCTCTACATGTCGCTGGGCGAATACCACTCGGTACAGAACACCTTGCACGGCTTCGGCGATCGCGAAGACGAATCGCGCCGCGTCTTCTACCTGTCCAACGGCATTCCCGAATCCGGCGTCGACCTGTTCCAGCGCCATCGCGGCGGCTACAACCAGGTGGTGTCGGGCGTGCCGCCGGAATTCGTGCGCCTGATGGAAGGCGTCGAGATATCGATCGGCGGCCGCCAGTGGCGCCCGATCATGGGCTACGGCCATTCGCCCGAGCATGTCGCGCTCTATTGCGAAGACCTCAAGGCGCTGATCGCCGGCGACCAGATCCTGCCCAAGATCACCACCAACGTCTCGGTGTGGCCGATCGAGCCGCTGGCCGACAGCCTGAGCTGGTTCATCGCCTCGACCCGCAAGATGTACGCGCTGTCGCCCGACACGCTGGTCCTGCCCTCGCACGGCCTGCCGTTCCTCGGCCTACACGCGCGCGCCGACCAGTTGCTGGCGCATCACGACGAGCGGCTCGATGCGCTGCGCGCCTTCTGCGCCACGCCGCAGGGCTGCACCGGCGTGGAAAGCGTACCCGCGCTGTTCCCCGGCAAGGAGCTGGACGACCACCAGTTCGTGTTCGCGCTGGGCGAGACCCTGGCCCATCTGCATTGCCTGGAGAGCCGCCGGCTGGTCGAGCGCGTGACCGACGCCCGAGGCGTGCATCGTTTCCGCACCCTGGGCGAAGCGCCCGCACCCAAGCCGTTGCACGACGTCGACGAGCCGGAAGTCGTCTGAGACGTCGTCTGAAGCGCAGGCCGCACGCCAGAACTGCACGTCCGCCCGGCTGCCGTCCCTCAATCGTCCGATTTGACGTCGACGAAACCTTCGCCGGTGCCGCTGGCATCGGGCGCCGCATGCGTGCGTTATATGGCGTAGCGACAGTTGGAGGTGGGAACATGGCGCTCAAGCGGATGGACAATGTCGGAATCGTCGTCGAAGACCTCGACGGTGCTGTCGATTTCTTCCGCGAACTCGGCCTCGAACTCGAAGGACGGGCAACGATCGAAGGCGAATGGGCCGGCCGCGTCACCGGCCTGGGCGAGCAGCATGTCGAGATCGCCATGATGCGCACGCCGGACGGCCACAGCCGCATCGAGCTCTCGCGCTTCCTCAGCCCGCCGGTCGTCGCCGATCACCGCAACGCCCCGGTCAATGCCCTGGGCTATCTGCGGGTCATGTTCGCCGTGGACGACATCGACGAGACCTTTGCACGGCTCCACGCGCACGGCGCGCAGCTCGTCGGCGAAATGGTCCGGTACCAGGACGCCTATATGCTCTGCTACATCCGCGGGCCCGAAGGCATTCTCATCGGCCTGGCCCAGCAACTGGGTTGAGCCCGACAAAGCCGCCTGTTCAAGACGATCGAAATCCGCTACAAACCGCGCCGCGTCGCCCGTCCGGCCTGTGCTGCCGATGCGGGTCAAGCCGATCCGGAGGTCGACATGAACGCAAATCGACAGCCCGCGCCCCCGGCGCGCGGCCAGACTGGCCGCTATGTGGCGCGCGGCACGGCGCTGGGCGTGCTGGCCATGGTCGCCGTGGTGGCGGCCAGCAACTACCTGGTGCAGTTCCCGGTTACCGTCTTTCCGCCCGCCTGGCAGGCCGAGCGCTGGCTGACCTGGGGCGCCCTCACCTACCCCGCCGCCTTCTTCGTCACCGACCTGGCCAACCGCGCTTTCGGCCCCGGCCGGGCGCGGCAGATCGTCTATGCCGGCTTCGCCGCCGGCGTGGCGCTGTCGATCTATCTGGCGACCTGGCGCATCGCCCTGGCCTCGGGTGCCGCCTTCCTGGTCGGGCAATTGCTCGACATCACCGTGTTCAACCGGCTGCGCCGGCAGAGCTGGTGGAAGGCGCCGTTCCTGGGCTCGGCTATGGGCTCGGTGATCGACACCGCGCTGTTCTTCAGCCTGGCCTTCGCCGGCACCCAGGTGCCATGGGTCAGCCTGGCCCAGGGCGATCTGCTGGTGAAGCTGGCGCTGGCGCTGCTGTTCCTGGCGCCGTTCCGCGCCCTGATGAACAGCATCGTGCCGCTGCCGCAGGTCCAGGCCAGCTAGACTCATGCGCGTCGGGCTGTTCGATTTCGACCTGCCGGCCGAGCTGATCGCGGCCCATCCGGTGGTGCCGCGCGATGCGGCGCGGCTGCTCGAAGTCGAAAGCGACGGGCTGCACGACCGCCATGTGCGCGACCTGCCGGCGCTGTTGCAGCCGGGCGATCTGCTGGTGGCCAACGACACCAAGGTGATCCCGGCCCGGCTGCACGGAAAGCGCGGCGCCGCCGGCATCGAGCTGCTGCTGCACCGCCAGCTCGATGGATCGCGCTGGCAGGCTTTCGCCCGGCCGGCCAAGAAGCTCAAGCAAGGCGACCGCATCGTGGTGGCCGAGGACTTCGTCGCCACCGTGATCGACAAGCAGGACGGCGGCGAGGTCACGGTCGATTTCGCGCTGCCCGAAGCGGATTTCTTCGCGCTTCTGGCGCGGCATGGCGAGGTGCCGCTGCCGCCCTATATCAAGCGGCCGGGCGGCCCCGAATCGGCCGACCGCGACGACTACCAGACCATCTTCGCCGCCCATCCCGGCGCGGTGGCAGCGCCCACCGCCGGGCTGCATTTCACGCCGGCGCTGCTGCAGGCGTTGCAGGACAAAGGCATCGGCCGCGTCACCCTGACCCTGCATGTCGGCGCCGGCACCTTCCAGCCGGTCAAGGTCGAGGACACACGCGAACACCTGATGCATCGAGAATACGGCCGCATCGACGCCGCCACGGCGGCGACCATCGACGCGGCCCGCCGGAACGGTGGCCGCATCGTCGCGGTCGGCACCACCAGCCTGCGTCTGCTGGAGAGCGCCGCCAGCGACGATGGCCGGATCGAGCCCTTCGCCGGCGATACCGGCATCTTCATCACCCCCGGCTATCGCTTCAAGGCGGTCGACCTGCTGCTGACCAATTTCCACCTGCCGCGCTCGACCCTGTTCATGCTGGTCGCGGCCTTCAGCGGGCTGGCGCGCATGCGCGCGGCCTACGAACACGCCAAGGCGGCCGGCTATCGCTTCTATTCCTATGGCGATGCCTGCCTGTTGCACTGCACCGCGCGTCAGCATGCGCAGCACGTAAAAACGGAGATGGCATGAGCGGCTTCGGCTTCGACCTGCTGGCCAGCGACGGCGCGGCGCGGCGCGGCCGGGTCCAGACCGCCCATGGCGCGATCGACACCCCGGCTTTCATGCCGGTGGGCACCGCCGCCACGGTCAAGGCGATGCGGCCGGAATCGGTGGCCGAGACCGGCGCGCAGATCGTGCTCTCCAACACCTATCATCTGATGTTGCGCCCCGGCGCCGAGCGCATCGAGCGGCTGGGCGGCCTGCACAAATTCATGAACTGGCCGCATCCGATCCTGACCGATTCCGGCGGCTACCAGGTGATGTCGCTGGCCTCGCTGCGCCAGCTCGACCAGCAGGGCGTGACCTTCCGCTCCCATCTCGACGGTTCGGAGCATCGCCTGACGCCCGCCCGCTCGATCGAGATCCAGCACATGCTCGACGCCGACATCACGATGGCATTCGACGAATGCACGCCGTTCCCGGCGACACAGGACGTGGCGGCCAAGTCGATGCGCCTGTCGATGCGCTGGGCCCAGCTTTCCAAGGACGCGTTCAAACCACGCGACGGCTATGGCCTGTTCGGTATCGTGCAGGGCAGCGTGTTCCCCGAATTGCGTGCCGAATCGGTGGCGGCGCTGACCGCGATCGGCTTCGAGGGCTATGCCATCGGCGGGCTGGCGGTGGGCGAAGGCCAGGAGGCGATGTTCGCCACGCTCGACATCACAACGCCGCTGCTGCCGGCCGACCGGCCGCGCTATCTGATGGGCGTGGGCAAGCCGGCCGATATCGTCGGCGCGGTGCGCCGCGGCGTCGACATGTTCGACTGCGTGCTGCCGACGCGATCCGGCCGCACCGCCCAGGCCTTCACACGCCGCGGCACGGTCAATCTGCGCAACGCAAGGCACCAGGACGATCCAAGGCCGCTGGACGAGCAATGCCGCTGCGCGGCCTGCCGCGACTATGCCCGCGCCTATCTGCACCACCTGATCCGCAACGAGGAGGTGCTGGGGCTGATGCTGCTGACCTGGCACAACCTGACCTATTATCAGGACCTGATGGCCGGGCTGCGCGGCGCCATCGAGACCGGTGCGCTCGATGCCTTCTGCACCGCCTTCGCGGCGGAACAGGCGGCCGGCGACATCGCGCCGCTTTAGCGAGGTGACCATGGCGAGAAAGATCAAGGGTCTGACGCAACTGGGCCGCGCCACGACGCTGCCGGCCTCGCCCGACTCCGCCAAGCTCGAGACCGTGGCCAACCCCCATCGCGGCACGCTCTATGCCGTGCGCTTCGTGGCGCCGGAATTCACCTCGCTGTGCCCGATGACCGGCCAGCCCGATTTCGCCCATCTGGTGATCGACTACGTGCCCGACGCCAGGCTGGTCGAGAGCAAGTCGCTCAAGCTTTATCTGGGGTCGTTCCGCAACCACGGTGCCTTCCACGAAGACTGCACCGTGGCCATCGCCAAGCGGCTGGTGGCGGCGCTGAAGCCCCAATGGCTGCGCATCGGCGGCTATTGGTATCCGCGCGGCGGCATGCCGATCGACGTGTTCTTCCAGACCGGCGCACCGCCCAAGAATCTGTTCCTGCCCGACCAGGGCGTGCCGCCCTATCGCGGCCGTGGCTGACCCGACCACCATCAAAGAGGCGATCCGCGCCCGCGCGCTGGCGGAGGGTTTTTCCGCCGCCGGCTTCGCCCGGCCCGAAGCCGGACCCCGGCCGGAACGGCTGTCGGCCTTCCTGCGCCAGGGCCTGCACGGCGACATGGACTGGCTGCAGAACCGAGCCGAGCAGCGCGCCGATCCCGCAGCGCTGTGGCCGGGCGTGAAGACGGTGCTGGCCCTGGCGCTGAATTACGGTCCGGACCGCGATCCGCTCGACCAGCTTCAGGACAGGACGCGCGGCGCCATCTCGGTCTATGCCCAGGGCCGCGACTACCACGACGTGGTGAAGAAGAAGCTCAAGGCGCTGGGCGGCTGGATCGCGCGCCAATACGGCACCGAACTGAAGGTGTTCGTCGACACCGCGCCGGTGATGGAGAAGCCGCTGGCCCAGCAGGCCGGGCTGGGCTGGCAGGGCAAGCACACCAACCTGGTGTCGCGAAGCTTCGGCTCGTGGCTGTTCCTGGGCGAGATCTACCTGGCGCTGGAGCTGCCGCCCGATGCGGCCGAGCCGGACCATTGCGGCGCCTGCCACGCCTGCCTGGACATCTGCCCGACCCAGGCTTTCCCCGCGCCCTACCGGCTCGATCCGCGGCGCTGCATCTCCTACCTGACCATCGAGCACAAGGGACCGATCCCGATCGAATTCCGCAAGGCCATCGGCAACCGCATCTATGGCTGCGACGATTGCCTGGCGGCATGCCCCTGGAACAAGTTCGCCCAAGCGGCGAGCGAGATGGCGCTGGCGCCGCGCGACGAACTGCAACTGCCCTTGCTGGTCGAGCTGGCGCAACTGGACGATGCCGCCTTCCGCCAGCGTTTCGCCGGCACGCCGGTCAAGCGGCTGGGCCGCGACCGCTTTCTGCGCAACGTCGCCATCGCGCTGGGCAATAGCGGCTCGCCCGACGCGCTGCCGGCGATCGAGCGGCTGCTGGGCGATGCCTCGCCGCTGGTGCAAGAGGCCGCGCAATGGGCGCGCGAACAGCTAGGACTGGTACCGAAATGAACAGCGCAACGCTCGTCAAAATCCATTTCACCCTCGACGCTACCGATTGGCATGGTCAGGGTGGGGAGTCGCTTTGGGGAAAACCGGTCGGCGGCCCGCTCTACGAGCTGCAAAACTCGCCGTTCTTCGCCACCGGCGTTAGCTATCTTGACATCGTGAATGCCACCATGCCCAAGATACCCTTGAATTCGCCAAGGTCGTGACGCGCGGCGGACATTCCACCTTCATGGTCCTGGTGCCGCCGGATACCACATCGTTTGCAACGTGGTGGACCCGCTTGGCAGCCCTGGGCTGCACTCTTGAAAGCAGCCACATCAGCCTGTCGATCGGCGAGCGCATCCTCCATTCGGTCGATGTTCCCGATGCGAAGCGAACCCTAGCGGCCAGACGTATCCTGGCGGAAGGCGAGGCGGACGACGTGTGGCTGTTTCAGAATGGTTATGTTCATTCCTAGACGGGAGATTACGCCCATGGTCGAAATCCTAGGAATCGACGACATCAAGCCGTCGCTAATCCTTGAGCCCGTCATTGCATTTAAAAGGCCGATTGAGTTCTTCGAAAGCCAGTTGGACGTCCAGGCCGTCGAGGATTACGACGATCTCGACTACTACAAAATGTTGGTGCTGCGCTCAAGCTCAGGCTTCACTTTCGTCCTCATCGACTACAGACGCGCGCCCGTAAAAGGCACTATGGTAAGATTACCCATTGCCGTCGAAAACGACGATACGGCAATCGAAACCATTCTCTCGGATCTCAAGCTTGAAAGATCCGACGTAATGTGGCGCGCGAATGACTGGCCCGCGCGTCGGCAATGGATTTTCCGCTATCTGCGCGATCATGGCAAAACCGAGCCGACGCTGTAACACCCTACCGCCGTTCCCTGAAAAACTCGCGCAGCAGTTCGCCGGCCGCGCTCTCGCCGATGCCGCCATAGACCTCCGGCCGGTGGTGGCAGGTCGGCTGGCCGAAGAGACGCGGGCCGTGCTCGACGCCGCCGCCCTTGGTATCGGCCGCGCCGAAATAGAGCCGGCGGATGCGCGCAAACGAGATCGCCTGGGCGCACATCGGGCACGGCTCCAAGGTGACGTAGAGATCGCAGTCCGGCAGACGCGGCGCACGGCGCGCGTCGCAGGCGATGCGGATGGCCAAGATTTCGGCATGGGCCGAAGGGTCGTTGAGTTCCTCGGTGCGATTGCCGGCCTCCGCCAGCACCCGGCCGGCGGCATCCACGATCACCGCGCCGATCGGCACCTCGCCGCGCTCGGCCGCCAGCCGGGCCTGATCCATGGCGCGCTCCATGAAGCTCTGTCCTGCCTTCATCGCCGCACCCTGCGGCACGGCGGCCGTCCGGTCAACGGCAGGCACGTCGCCTTGGCCGGCCGCTTGCGCTATGCTGGTGCCATGAGCAGACCTTTGATCGGCGTGACCCTGGATGCCGAGGCGCCGGGCGGCTATTCCAAATTCCCCTGGTATGCCGCGCGCGAGAATTATTTCGGCGCGGTGGTGCGCGCCGGCGGCCTGCCGGTGGCGCTGCCGCACGAGCCGGAGCTGGTCGAGGACTATCTCGCCCGACTCGACGGGCTGCTGATCACCGGCGGCGCCTTCGATGTCGACCCGTCCTATTACGGCGGCGGCGCCAGGCATCAGACGGTCAAGACCAAGGATCGCCGCACCCAATTCGAGTTCGGCATCACCCAGGGCGCGCTGAAGCGCAACCTGCCGCTGCTGGGCGTGTGCGGCGGCCAGCAATTGCTTCACGTGGTGCTGGGCGGCAGACTGATCCAGCACATTCCCGATGCCATCGCCCAGCCGCTGGCCCACGAGCAGCCCAATCCACGCAACGAGCCGGGCCACACCGTCAAGGTGGCGCCCAACACGCTGCTGCACCGCATCGTCCAGGCCGACGAGCTGGCGGTGAACTCCGCCCATCACCAGGCGGCCCAGGACGAGCCGCAGGGCGTGATCGTCAATGCCCGCGCCGAAGACGGCGTGATCGAGGGCATCGAGGCGCCGGCCTATCGCTTCTGTATCGGCGTGCAGTGGCATCCGGAGTTTTCCATCAGCCGCGGCGACACCCGCCTGTTCGACGCCTTCGTGCGCGAAGCGGCCCAGCACTAGGCCCATCATGAGCGACGAGAAAAAGGCGCCGGACACCGCCGGCGGCGAACGCATCGCCAAGCGCATCGCCCGCGCCGGACTGGCCTCGCGGCGCGACGCCGAACGCATGATCGAGCAGGGCCGCGTCGCCGTGGACGGCAAGGTCCTGACCAGCCCCGCCGTGGTGGTGACCGAGCGCAACGTCGTCACCGTCGACGGCACGAAGCTGCCCGAGCCCGAGCGCGTGCGGCTGTTCCGCTACCACAAGCCGCGCGGCTTGATCGTGTCGCATCGCGATCCGGAGGGCCGGCCGACCGTGTTCGCCAACCTGCCGCCCGGCCTGCCGCGGCTGATCGCGGTCGGGCGGCTGGACTTCAACTCCGAAGGCCTGCTGCTGCTGACCAACGACGGCGCGCTGGCGCGACGGCTGGAACTGCCCGCCACCGGCCTCGATCGGCGCTATCGCGTGCGCGTGCATGGCGAGGTCGAGGAAGCGGCCCTGCGGCGGCTGCAGGACGGCATCACCGTCGAGGGCGTGCGCTACGGGCCGATCCGCGCCCAGTACGAGCGCCGCCAGCGCACCAATGCCTGGCTCACCCTCACCCTGCAGGAAGGCAAGAACCGCGAGGTGCGCCGCGTGCTGGAGCATCTGGGCCTGCCGGTCAGCCGGCTGATCCGCATCGGCTACGGACCCTTCTCGCTCGGCGAGCTGGCGCCCAACGACGTCGAGGAAGTGCCGGGCAAGGCGCTGCTCGGCGTCATGGGCGGGGCCCAGGCGTTGGGCCCGCACGCGCCCGGCAAGGGCTGGGCCAAGGCCAAGCCGAAGAAGAAGCTGCCGCATCAGCGCCGCGAGCGGCACGACGCGGGCCACCCGGGCGACGATCATGATCGCCGCCAGCAACGGCCAGGGCGAAATGCGCATCATCGCCGGTAAGCATCGCGGCCGGACCCTGATCGCGCCGCCGGGGCGCATGGTGCGGCCGACCTCCTCGCGCGCGCGCGAGAGCCTGTTCAACATCCTGGCGCATTCGGGGCTGGGCGCGGACGGCGGATCGCCGATCGTCGGCGCTCGCGTGCTCGATGCCTTCGCCGGCACCGGCGCGCTGGGGCTGGAGGCGCTGTCGCGCGGCGCCGCTTTCGTGACCTTCATGGACCAGCAGCCCGCCGCCATGCAAGCCATCGCCGACAATCTGCGCGCCATGAAGGAAGAACGCAGCGCCGCCCTGGTGCGCGCCGATGCCGCCAACCCGCCGCCGGCCCGGCAGGATTGCGGCCTGCTGTTTCTCGATCCGCCCTATCGCAGCGGCGCCATCCCGCCGACCTTGCAGGCGCTCGACCGCAACGGCTGGGTCGCGCCCGGCGCGGTGATCTGCTGCGAAGTGGCCGCCACCGAGGACATCCCGCCGATCGACGGTTTCGAGCCGCTCGACCAGCGCAAATACGGCGCCGCCAAGATCGTGCTGCTGCGCCGCGCGCCGTGAGTGTCGGGCCATGAGCGCCTGTCGATGAGCCACGCGCCGATCTACCTGCTGCGCCACGGCGAGACCGAATGGAACACCCAGCGGCGCATGCAGGGGCGGCTCGATTCGCCGCTGACGCGGCGCGGTCGGGCGCAGGCGCGGGCGCTGGGCCTGGCGCCATCCTGCGTCGCTACGACGCCGAAGCTTCGATCGTCAGCAGCCCGCAGGGCCGCGCCCTGGCGACGGCGCGGCTGGTGGCGGAGCAAGCCGCCATCGCCGCCGACGCGATCGGCACCGACGCGCGGCTGAGCGAGATGACCTGGGGCGCGATGGACAGCCACACCGTGCCGGAGATCGAGACCAAATGGCCGGGCCAGGTGGCGGCGCGCCCGGCACTGGGATTAGGTGCCGCCGCGCGGCGAGAGTACGCCATGGTGCGCGAACGGCTGCGTCTGCTGGCGGCGGCATCGCGACGCGACGGCGCCGCTGATCGTGGTAAGCCGCGGCGCGGTCGGCCGCGTGGTGCGCGGCCTATATCTGTCGCTGACGCCGGCCGAGGTCGTGGTGCTGGGCGAGCCGCAGCATGTCGCCTTTCGCCTGCAGGACGGAAAGATCGAGGAGATCGTCGCCGACGGCGATGGCGATGCGACGCAGACGGCCGCCCTTTTTTCGCCGTCTTCCCCGGCTTGAAATGCGTCCGGGAAGGGGAGGCGAAATGACGATCCTGCGCAAACTGACGATGCTGTGCGTGCTGCTGGTGGGCGCGTGCTCGACCATGCCGGAGACCGCCCTGGTAACGGGCAGCCTGAGCTATCGCGAACGCATCGCCTTGCCGCCCGACGCCAAGGCCGAGGTCACCGTCAGCCCGGTCGGGCCGGCCGACGCCCCGGCGCCGGCGATCGTGCGCCAGGATGTCGCCGTGCAGGGCCAGGTGCCGCTGCCGTTCCAGATCGCGCTGCCGCCGGGCGCCTTGAAGCCCGATCAGCGCTACGCCCTGCGCGCCGCCATTCGCAGCCCGCAGGGCACGCTGCTGTGGACCAGCGACAGCGCCACGCCGCTCGACCCGGCGCAGACGCGCCAGGACGTCGGCACCGTCATGCTGAGGCAGGTGCCGCCGCCGCCCAAGCCGCCGCTCGCCCCGGCCAAGCCGGCGCTGCAAGGCTATGTGGCGCGCGGCAACGAGCCGGGCTGGATGCTGAACATCACGATCCACAGGCTGACGCTGGAAAGCGACTACGGCGCCCGCAAGCTGGAAGCCGCCGTGCCGCCGCGCCAGAAGATCGCCGGCGGCTATCGCTACACCGCCCATGCCGGCAAGCAGGTCATCCGCGTCGACGTGCTGAGCCGCACCTGCCGCGACGACAGCGGCACGCCGTTCCCCGACACCGTGACGGTGACGACGGGCGGCAAGACCCTGCATGGCTGCGGCGGCGATCCGGCCGGCGCCCTGCAGCATGCCCGCTGGATGGTGCGCAGCATCGACGGCCAGGATGTGGCGCCGACCTCGCGCCCGACCCTGGTGTTCGGGATCACGGGCCGCGTCACCGGCCACGCCTCGTGCAACTCCTATAGCGGACCCTACCAGATAAGCGGCGAGAGCGGCCTGCGCTTCGGCAATCTGATCTCGACCAAGCGCGCCTGCGAGCCGGCGCTGATGCGACAGGAAGATTCCATGCTGGCGGTGCTCAACGATGCGGTGCGCTACGCGCTGGGCGACGACGGCACCCTGACCATCGAGACCGGCGACGGCCGCCGTCTGGTGGCGCGCAAGGGCTGAGCGACCGCTGAGCGGCCGACGGCACGGCGCTTTCCAAGGCGTGCCGCCCGTCCGTGCCGGCCGTCAGCGCCGGCCGAACAGCCGCTCGATATCGGCCAGCTTCAGCTCGACATAGGTGGGGCGGCCGTGGTTGCACTGGCCCGAATGGGGCGTGACCTCCATCTGCCGCAGCAGCGCGTTCATCTCGTCGCTGGTCAGGCGGCGGCCGGCGCGCACGCTGCCATGGCAGGCCATGGTCGAGCACACATCCTCCAGCCGCTCCTTCAAGGACAAGTGCTGGTCGAACTCTGCCAAATCGTCGGCCAGGTCGCGCACCAGCCCGCCGATATCGAGCTCGCCCAGCAACGCCGGCACTTCCCGCACCACGATGGCGCCGACGCCGAACGGCTCGGCCACCAGCCCCAGCTCGGCCAGTTCCGCTAGACGCGGCACCAGCCGCGCAGCGGCGTCCTCGCCCAGCTCGACCACTTCGGGCAGCAACAGGATCTGCCGCTTGACGCCGGATTCCGACAGCGCCGCCTTCATGCGCTCGTAAACCAGCCGTTCATGCGCGGCGTGCTGGTCGACGATGACGATGCCGTCGCCGGTCTGGGCCACGATATAGGTCTCGTGCAGCTGCGCCCGCGCCGCACCCAGCAGATGGCTGTCGCTGGCCACCGCATCCTCCACCGCGGTGCGGGCGGAAGGACTGTCGAGTGCCGCATCGAGCGGCGCGTTGTAGGCCGCCGCCGCCTCGCGCAGGCCCGCCCCGTAATGGTACGAGCCGCCGCCATTGCCAGGCCGATTGAGCGGCAACCCGCCGACCGGCCGCAGCGCGCCCAGCGCGGCATTGGCCACACTGGTCGAGGCGCGATGGCCGGCCTCGGCCAGAGCATGGCGCAGCGCGCCGACGATCAGGCCGCGCACCAGCCCGGCGTCGCGGAACCGCACCTCGGCCTTGGCTGGATGCACGTTGACGTCGACCATGCCGGACGGCGCTTCGAGGAACAGCGCCACCAGCGGATGGCGGTCGCGCGCCAGGAAATCCTGATAGGCCGCGCGCACCGCGCCGCCCAGCAGCCGGTCGCGCACCGGCCTGCCGTCGACGAACAGGTATTGCAGTTGGGCGTTGCCGCGGTTGAGCGTGGGCAGGCCGATATGGCCGGTCAGGCGGAAGCCCTCGCGCGCCGCCTCGATCGGCAAGGCGTTGTCGGCGAAATCGCGGCCCATCACCGCCGCCAGCCGTTCCAGCCGCGCCGCCGCCGGATCGCTGTTCAGCAGGTCGCCGGTCACGGCCGGATAGTTCAGCGCCTGGCGGCCGTCGTCGTTGAGGCCGAAGGCGATGGCGGGAAAGGCCATGGCCAGGCGCTTGACCGTGTCGGCCACATGCAACGCCTCGGTGCGCGGCTCCTTGAGGAATTTCAGCCGCGCCGGCGTGGCATAGAACAGGTCGCGCACCTCGACCCGCGTGCCGGCCGGCAGCGGCGCCGGCACCGGCCGGCCCTTGCGCCCGCCCTCGACCGTCAGGGCGAAGGCGCTGTCGGCGCCCGGCGGGCGGGAGGCCAGGGTGAAGCGGCTGACCGCGGCGATCGAGGGCAGCGCCTCGCCGCGGAAGCCCAAGGTGGCGATGTTCAGCAGGTCTTCGTCGGGTAGCTTGGAGGTGGCGTGGCGCTCGACCGCGAGGTCGAGCTCGTCCGGGCCCATGCCGGCGCCGTCGTCGGTCACCACGATCAGGCTGCGCCCGCCGTCGCGCAGGGCGATGTCGATACGCCGGGCGCCGGCATCGATGGCGTTCTCCACCAGCTCCTTGACCGCGCTGGCCGGCCGCTCGACCACCTCGCCGGCGGCGATGCGGTTGACCAGGGTGGGCGGCAGGCGGCGGATGGCCATGCGGCGATCCTACGCCGATTTCATCCTGCCGAGAAATTCCCGCGTCAGCACCTTGCCCTGCTCGACCGCCGGCTGGTCGAAGGCATCGACGCCCAGCAGATGGGCGGCGACGATCGTCTCCAGCATGTAGTGCATCAGCAGCGCGCCCATCGAGGTCTCGTCGAGCTGCGGCACGCGAATGGTGCGCACCGGCCGGCCGTTGCGCGCCAGGGTCTCGATGGTGGCGCGCGCCTCGGCATCGAGCAGGTCGCCGATGGTGCGGCCGGCGAGATAGCCCAGTTCCTTTTCGCCGCCCAGCGCATCGGCATGGATGCGCGCGCCGGCCCCTTGCGTGTCGGCCAGCATCACCGTGAACATCTTGTCGGCCGGGCCATCGAGATAGAGCTGCAACTGGCTGTGCTGGTCGACCGTGCCCATGGCGCGGATCGGCGTGGTGCCCTTGCCGTTCTTGCCCAGGCTCTCGGCCCAGAGCTGGCGATACCAAAGACCGAAATAGGCCAGCCGGTCGACATAGGGCATCAGCACGGTGGTGTTGAGCCCCTGCTCGCGCGCCAGCGCCATCGACAGCGCCGCGCCCACCGCCGGCGCGCTGGCCGCCGGATCGCGCGCCGCCAGGGTCTCGTCCAGCACCTCGGCCGCACCCTCGCGGATCCGGTCGGTATCCAGCCCGGCGACGATGGCCGGGATCAGCCCGACCAGCGACAGCACCGAGAAGCGGCCGCCCACCTTGGGATCGTGATCGAGCGTCGGGATGCGGTGCCGCGCCGCCAGCCGGCGCAGCACGTTGTCGCGCGGCTCGGTGACGGCCAGGATGTGATCCTGCACCGCGGGTTCGCCGAAATGGGCGGTGAACCAGTCGATGGCGGCCAGCAGCTGGGTCAGGGTCTCGGCCGTGCCGCCCGATTTGGAGATCGCCACCACCGCGGTCGAATCGGGATCCAGCCGCGCGAACATCTCGCTGAAAGTGGCGGGATCGACATTGTCCATGAACCACAGCTTGGGCGTGTTGGGCCGCGGCCCGAAGCCCAGATCGGCCAGTGCCGCCAGGGTCTGGCCGCCCAGGCTGGAGCCGCCGGTGCCCAGGATCACCACATTGGCGAAGCTGTCGCGCAGCCGTTCGGCATGGCGGCGCGGCGCGTCGAGATCGGCGCGCGAATGGGGCAGACGCAGCAGCGGCAGGCTGCCGTCCTTGTGCCACTGGCGCAAGATGTCGAGCGCCGGGGCGGCCTGGGCCAGCGCCTGATCGAAGGCGCCGCGCGAGACGCCCTTGCCGCCGATCTTATCGGCGAAGCACTGCTCGATGGACTGGATATAGGGAAGATTGCTCATGGGTAGACCGATCATAACAAGCGGGGGATGACAGCAAAACGCTGCCGGCGCCGATGCTATCCACAACATCCGCGCCGATCGGACCGGCCTGTCTCCCGGCGGAAGGCGCTCAATTGGTGGACTGCACGCCGACCGGCTTGCCGACCACCACGAACACCAGATTGGCGGGGTCGATCAGGCGCCTGGCGACGCGCTGCACGTCGGCCACGGTGACCTTGTCGATCAGCGCCTGGCGCTTGTCGAGATAGTCGATCCCCAGGTTTTCGATCTCGATGGTCAGCAGCAGGCTGGCGATCGACGCGCCGGAATCGAAGCCGAGCGCGAAGGAGCCGTTGAGATAGGTCTTGGCATCGGCCAGCTCCTGCTCGGTGATGCCCTTCTCGGCCAGCCGGGCCCATTCGGACCGGATCAGCTCGATCGATTTGGCGACCCGGGCATTGGCGGTGCCGACCGAACCGTAGACCAGCCCGCCGGCGCGATAGGGGCTCAAGCCGGTGCTGAGCGAATAGGCCAGCCCGCGCTTCTCGCGCACTTCGGCGGTGAGCCGGGAGGAAAAGCCGCCGCCGCCCAGCACGTAGTTCATGACATAGGCGATGTACCAGTCCGGATCGTCGCGCTTGATGCCCTTCTCGGCGAAGGCCACCACGCTTTGCGGAATGTCGCGGCTCACCACGATCACCTGGCCGGCCGGGGCCGGGTGATCCGCCGACGGCCAGGACGGCACGTCGATCGGGGAATCGCTCTGGGGCAGGCCGGCGAAGGCGTGGTCGAGCAGCTTGCCCAGCGCCTCCGGCGTGACGTCGCCCACCACCGCGACATAGAGCCGGTCGCGTACCAGCAGCCTGCGCTTGGCGGCGCGCAGATCGTCGGCGGTGATCGCGGCGATGGTCTGGGCCGTGCCGTTGGGCTCCTTCACATAGGGGTGGCCGGCGAACATGGCGCGCACCAGGGTGCGGCTGGCGATGTGCTCGGCGTCGCCGTCCTCCTCGCGGACGATGGCGCGCAACTGGCCGCGCACGCGTTCGACCGCGTCGGCATCGAAATGCGGCTCGTTGAGCGCCAGCCGCAACAGCTCGAAGGCCGCGTCGCGGTTGCTGGCAAGGGTGCGCATGCTGCCCACCGTGTTGTCCAGGCCGACGCTCATGCTGAAGCGGGCCGAGATGTCGTCGAGCTTGCGATGGAACTGCACGCCGTCATAGGGGCCGGCGCCCTCGTCCAGCAGTCCGGCCATCAGCCGTGCGGTGCCGTCCTTGCCCTCGGGGTCGAGCGCGGTGCCGCCCTTGAAGGCGAAGCTCATCGAGATGATGGGCACGGAGGTGTCGCGCACCAGCCAGGCCTTGATGCCGCCCGGCGAGGTGACGGTCTGGATTTCGACCGCCCGCGCCTGCCAGGCGAACAGCACGAAGACCAGGGCGAGCAGCAATGCGGCCAGGCGCGACAGGGCGACCGGGCTCGAAACGGTGGAATGCATGGTCGTGATCCTGCTCATCCGCCCACCGCCTTGGCCGGCAGCAGCAGCGAGGTGACGCCGCGATCGGAACGCAGCACGGCGCGGGCGGCGCGGTTGATCTGGTCGACCGTGACCTTCTGCACTTCGTCCGGCCAGCGGTCGATATCGGCGACGGTGCGGCCGATGGCCAGCTGCGCGCCATAGATGCGCGGACCGGTGCCCAGCGCGTCGCGCGCGTAGATATTGGCCGCCAACAGCCGCCGCTGCGCCTGCGCCAGCTCGTCGGCGGTCACGCCCTTGTCGAGCAGCAGCGCGATCTGCTCGTCGATCGCCTTCTCCAGCGTCGCCATGTCGACGCCCGCGGCGGGGGTGGCGGACAGGCCGAAGGTGGTCTGGCCCAGCGCGGTCGGGCTGTAGTCGGTGTCGGTATCGACGGCCAGCTTCTGCTTGTCGACCAGCGCGCGATAGAGCCGGCTGGTCTCGTTGCCGCCCATGATCTGGGCCAGAAGCTGCAGCGGCACGGCCATGGCGCTGTCGCCGGCGCGGAAGCTGGGCGCCAGGTAGTTGCGGCTCCACTGGGCCTGCTGCACGTCCGGATCGCGCCGCTCGACCCGCGCGGGCCCCGCGATCCTGTCGGCGAACGGCCGGGTGCGCGGCGGCACCTGGGCGGCGGGAATCGATCCGAAATACTTCTCGGCCAGGATCTTCACCTTGGCCGGGTCGACGTCGCCCGCCACCAGCAGGATGGCGTTGTTGGGCGCGTAGTGAACTTTGTAGAAAGCCAGCTCGTCCTGGCGGTTGAGCTTGTGGATCTCGCTCTCGTAGCCGATCACCGGAATGCCGTAGCCCTGCGCACCGAACAGCGCGTCCAGCGTCACCTCGTTGAGCTTGGCATCGGGGTTGTTGTCGGTGCGCATGCGGCGCTCCTCCAGCACCACCTCGCGTTCGGGATCGACCAGCGCGTCGGTCAGCACCAGGTTGTGCATGCGATCGGCTTCCATGCGCATCACCATCTCGAGCTTGTCGGCGGCGATGGTCTGCCAATAGGCGGTATAGTCGTAGGAGGTGAAGGCGTTGTCGCGCCCGCCGTTCCTGGCGACGATTTTGGAGAATTCCTGCGGGCCGACCTCGTGGGTGCCCTTGAACATCAGATGCTCGAGGAAATGGGCCTCGCCCGACTTGCCCTTGCGCTCGTCGGCCGATCCGACCTTGTACCAGATCATGTGATTGACGATCGGCGCGCGATGGTTGGGGAACACCACCACCTGCAGTCCGTTCTTGAGCGTGAAGCTCTTCGCATCGAAGCCGCGATCGGCAGCGGCCGGCTGGACGAACAGCAGGATCGCCAGCAGCGGCAGGGCCGCGGGCGCAAGTCGGACCAACAGGGCTCTAAGCACGCGCCTCACCGATATCGAGGCGGCGTTCCCCTACGCCGCGTGTTGCAGAAGCCGCGCTCCCCTTGGCCGATGCGCGGCTGTCAACGATACTAGGGCGGATCGGCACGGGATCGAAGCGCAGCACTATTTCGGTCCGATCCGGTCGATCCGTCCCATTCTTAGACTGTAGAGCGAGTTCCCGGCTTTCGACGGCATCGCGCACGATCCCGTCAAAGCCAGTTCGCCCTAGAAGATCCCTTCCAGGATACCGCGCTTGCGCCGCTGGATGCTGGGCGTGTCGCCGGTCGTGACCGGCTGGCCGACCGCCTGGTTCTGCTGGATGCGCTGCTGTTCCTTGACCGGATCGACCACCGTGCCCGGCTGGTCCGGCTTGCGCCAGAAGATCAGGGTGTCGATGAAGGACCGGTCGTTCTCGGCCAGGATGCGCGATTCCTCGTTGACCGTGTCTCGGATGTTGGGATCGGCGCTGCCGGCGCCGGCCTTGGTCAGGAAAGCCTGCTCGACCGGGCTTTCGCTCTTCTCGACCGAACCGGGCGGCGGGACCGGGTTGCCCGTAACGATATTGCGGGCCTGGGTCTGGGGCGGCACGTCCTGGGGCCGCGGCGCGCCGGGACGCGGCGGGCGCAGATCGGCGTTGGGCGGGATGCTCAGCGGCTGCTGGGCCACCACCTGAAACTCGTCGGGCGCCTGCTTGGAGCCGCCGCCGAACAGGTCGCCCGCCAGACCGCAGCCGCCCAGCCCGAACGCCATGGCCGCCAAAACCAGCGGCGTGCCCAGCCGAAATCCCGACATCCCTGTTCCTCCGTCGAATTGCCCGTTCCTGACCGCAACGGATCAGGATTTAGATTGCCGCTCCCGCAACAGGGAATCAACCAGCAGCGCCACGACGCCCACGGTGATGGCGGAATCCGCCAAATTGAAGGCAGGCCAGTGCCAGCCCGCCACATGGACGTCGATGAAATCGAACACGGCGCCGAACCGGGCGCGATCGATCACGTTGGCTACCGCGCCGCCGATAATGACACCGATCGCCAGGGCGGACAGCGCGCTTCTTTGCCGCGTCAGCCACACCATCAGCAGCACCGTAACTGCCACCGCCACCGCCGACAGCACCCAGGGGGCGCCGTTCCAGTCGCGGTTGAACAGACCGAAACTGACGCCCCGGTTCCACACCACCACGAAGTCGAGGAATGGCGCGACTGCGATGCTGCGACCGTCGGCCAGCACCTTGTCGGCCATCAGCCACTTGCTGAACTGGTCGAGGACGATCACCACCAGGGCCGCGATCAGCCCCAGCCGCATCATGCGCCGCGCCAGCGTCATGTCAGGCTGCACGATCGTCACCGATCTGCTCCACCGCATCCTCGCACCGCCGGCACAGGCCGGGATGGGCCGAAGACTGGCCGACCTCGGGCAGCACCATCCAGCAGCGCTGGCATTTGGCGCCCTCGGCGGCGCGAGGCGCGACGCCCACGCCGGCGACGTCGCTCAAGGCGAAGGAACCGGCCGGCGGCTCGCCTTCGACCAGCCTGGCGCCGGAGGTGATGAAGATCTCCGCCGGATCCAGCCCCTCGAACGCCCTGACGTGGTCGGCGGTGGCGTAGACCACCGGCAGCGCCTGCAGCGAGGAGCCGATGCGCTTCTCGGCGCGCTCGATCTCCAGCGCGCCGGTCACCACCTTGCGCAGGTTGCGCACCAGGTTCCAGCGTTCGGCCAGCGCCGCGTCGCGCCAGGCGGCCGGCACCTGGGGGAAGACGCGCATATGCACGCTCTGCGGCTGGCCATCGTTGCCGGCATTGGGCCGAGCCAGCCACGCCTCCTCGGCGGTGAAGCAGATGAACGGGGCCAGCCAGGCAGTCAGGCAGGAAAACACCTCCGCCAGCACGGTGCGGCAGGCGCGCCGGCGCAGCGACGAAGGCTTGTCGCAATAGAGCGCGTCCTTGCGGATGTCGAAATAGAACGCCGACAGATCGGCGGCGCAGAAATTGTGCAGCGCCGTCGACATGGCGTGGAAATCGAAATCGTGCACGCATTGGCGCACCAGCCCGTCGAGTTCCGACAGCCGGTGCAGCACCCATTTCTCCAGGGACGGCAGTTCCGCCGGCGCCACGCGCTCGGCATCGCTGAAGCCGTCGAGATTGCCCAGCAGATAGCGCAAGGTGTTGCGCAGCCGGCGATAGGCCTCGGCGTGGTGCTTGAGGATTTCCTTGCCGATGCGCTGGTCCTCGACATAGTCGGAGCCCACCACCCACAGGCGCAAAATGTCGGCGCCGAAATCGTTCCACACTTCCTGCGGCGCGGTGACGTTGCCCAGGGACTTGGACATCTTGCGGCCCTGCTCGTCGAGCGTGAAGCCATGCGTCAGCACCGCGTCGTAGGGCGCGCGGCCGCGCGTGCCGCAGCTCTCCAGCAAGGACGAGTGGAAATAGCCGCGATGCTGGTCCGAGCCCTCGAGATAGAGCGAGGCCGGCCATTTCAGTTCGGGATTGCCTTCCAGCACGAAGGTATGGGTGCAGCCCGAATCGAACCACACGTCGAGAATGTCGGTGACCGGCTCGTAGTCGTTGGGATCGTAGTCGTTGCCCAGGAAGCGGCGCTGGTCGCCGGCAAACCAGGCATCGGCGCCCTGCTCCTCGAATGCCTTGGCGATGCGCTCCATCACCTTGGCGTCGCGCAGCGGCTCGCCGGTCTTCTTGCTGACGAATACCGCGATCGGCACGCCCCAGGCGCGCTGGCGCGACACGCACCAGTCGGGCCGGTTCTCGATCATGCCGCCCAGCCGGGTCTGGCCGGCCGGCGGCACGAAGCGGGTGTCGGCAATGGCTTGCAGCGCGGTCTGGCGCAAGGTGCCGGGGATGCCGGAGATCGGCTTGTCCATGGCGATGAACCATTGCGGCGCGTTGCGGAAGATCAGCGGCGCCTTGGACCGCCAGGAATGCGGATAGGAATGCTGCAGCTTGCCGTTGGCCAGCAGGTGGCCGGTCGGCTTCAGCGCCGCGATCACCGCGTCGTTGGCATCGCCGCGCTTGCCGTAAGGCGTCAGCACGCGCTTGCCGGCGAACAGCGGCACGTGCTGGTAATAGGAGCCATCGGCATCGACGGTGTGCGGCACTTCGATGCCGTTCCTGACGCCCAGCTCGTAGTCGTCCGCGCCATGACCCGGCGCGATATGCACGAAGCCGGTGCCGGCATCCATGGTGACGAAATCCGCCGTCAGCAGCGGTACGTCGAAGTCGTAGCCCTGGCCGCGCAGCGGGTGCGCGGCGGCGACGCCTTCGAGCTGCGCCGGCGCAATCTCACTCACCGTGCGCCACGCCGTGGCGCCGATATCGGCAGCGAATTTCTCTGCCAGTTCCTTGGCAACGAGATAGCGGCCCGGCCGGGCAAAGCTGCCCTCCTTGAAGGCCGACAATTCGACCAGCGCGTAGCTGGCTTCGGGATGGCGGGCGATGGCGCGGTTGCCCGGCATGGTCCAGGGAGTCGTCGTCCAGATGACGATGCTGGCGTCTTTCAGCGCCGCATCCTTTGCCTCCACGATCGGAAAGCCGACCCAGATCGTGTCGGAGACGTGGTCGTGATACTCGACCTCGGCCTCGGCCAGTGCGGTCTTCTCGACCACGCTCCACAACACCGCCTTCGAGCCCTTGAACAGACCGCCATTGAGCAGGAACTTGCCCAGCTCGCGCACGATCTGCGCCTCGGCCGAATAAGCCATCGTGGTGTAGGGATGGTCCCAGTCGCCGACCACGCCCAGGCGCTTGAACTCCGCGCGCTGCACGTCGATCCAGTTCTGCGCGAAGTCGCGGCATTCCTTGCGGAACTCGACGATCGGCACGGCATCCTTGTCCTTGCCCTTGGCGCGATATTCCTCCTCGATCTTCCATTCGATCGGCAGGCCGTGGCAGTCCCAGCCCGGGACGTAGTTGGCGTCCTTGCCCAGCATCTGCTGGGAGCGGTTGACGGTGTCCTTGAGGATCTTGTTCAGCGCGTGACCGATATGCAGGTGCCCATTGGCGTAAGGCGGGCCGTCATGCAGCACGAACTTCTCGCGGCCTTTGGATTGCTCGCGCAGCCGGCGATAGAGATCGAGCTGCTGCCAATGGGCCAGTATCTCCGGCTCCTTCTTGGCCAGCCCGGCTTTCATCGGGAAAGCGGTCTTGGGCAGGAAAACGGTGTTCTTGTAGTCGGCCATGACGATCGGCTCTCGCGTTATCGGCTTGCAGCGATTGGCAAAACAGGAATGTCCCGGGCCGCCTCAGCGGGCCGGGCCGATAATTCGCGCTATGGCGCCCGAGGCGCGGAAAACGGCCGTTCCTTGCTGCATGGCGGCGGAGAATACGGGGCCGGCCGCAGGGGGTCAAGGAAGCGTCCCTAGGGCGAAACGGCGGATTTCCGGGGATTTTCGACGACGCCGATCTCCGCCGCCTGCGGAAAATGGTCCGAACCCAGCGCCGGCCCGTTCTCGACACGCAGCAAGGCCAGCCCGTTGCCGACCAGAACGTGGTCGAGCGGCAGTCGCAACGGCCAGGTCAGGTCGCTGGGCCAGGTCAGGCGCGGCCAGGTCAGGCGCGGCCAGCTCGTGATCTCGCTCAGGCCCTGCGCGGCCAGCAGCCGGCGCAAGGCCAGGCTGCTCGGCGCGGCGTTGAAATCGCCCATCACGAGGCGATGCTGACTGGCCGGCAAGCCTGCCAGGCTGTC
The DNA here is from genome assembly GCA_964458605.1 of uncultured Hyphomicrobiales bacterium. Classification (GTDB taxonomy): domain Bacteria; phylum Pseudomonadota; class Alphaproteobacteria; order Reyranellales; family JAQSWP01; genus JBBSNV01. The sequence continues at coordinate 52,653 of CAYWLS010000021.1, forward strand.
CAAGCTCGTGTCGTGCTCGCGCGCCAAACCGGCCGACAGCGGCGGCGGCGGGTGCGCGGCGACGATCTCGACCGGCGTGCCATCGACATCGACGCTGACCCGCAGCACAGATCGTCCCGGGCTTTGGGGAAACAGCGTCTCCTGGGTCAGGAACGGCCGTCGCGCGATCACGCCGATGCCCAATCCGCCGCGGCGCGGTCCCATCAGGCGATAGAGATTAGAGACCGGCCAGCGCGTCGAGCTGGGCGGCAAGGGCCGGCGTCGGCTCCTCGAACGACGACGACATCGAACTGCTCCTGACGCAACCACGCCACCACGTCGTCGATGTTGCGATCGTCGCCCAGCAGGTTGAACGCCGCCACGCGCAACTGCAGCCTCGCCGCACCCGCCGGGCCGGACGCAACCGGCACGTCGCGCAGCGCATGGGCATTAAGGCAGATTGCCGCCAGCGCCGACAGCAGCGCCGCGATCGCGGCGATCGCTCCCAGCAGGCTATCTGCCCGGCGCCTCCTGACAAGAGCCGAGCGCGCGATCGAGCCCGAATGATGGCCGGCCGAGCCGATCGCCCGATCAGCTCTGGGGCGTTTGGCGATAGCGCCGGCGCAGCAGCGGCAGGCACAGCAGCGCCGACGCGGCCAGCACCGAGGAGGTCATGATGGTGGGCGGCAGGAAGTCGTTGTTGGGCCCGACCAGCAGCGCCGCCAGCGGCGGGCCGCCGATCTGGCCCAGGCTGAACACCACCGTCATCCAGGCCAGCGCGCGAGGGAACTGCTCCGGCGACAGGATGCGCGCCTGCTGCAGGCAGAGCGCGGTGATGCCGATCAGGGTGGCGCCCAGCGCCGCCGCGCCGATGATCGCACCCGGCACCGAATGCCACAGCACCGGCACCAGCAGGCCGACCGCCTGCAGCAGAAAGGCGGTAATCAGCGCCAGGGTGACCCCCAGATGCCGCACCAGCGCCTGCCAGATCAAGTTGGACGGCGCCGCGGCCAGGCCGACCACCAGCCAGGTCAGGGTCGAGAAGTCGGCGAGCTGGGGCAGGCTGCGCACCAGGGTCGGCAGATAGGTGGCCTGCACGACATAGCCGAAGCCCATGCCGCCATAGGCCAGGAACAGCAGGGTGAAGGCGAGCGTGAACAGCCTGCGGCGCGGCACGCCGGGGCGGTCGGCGGGCGGCGGCTCGTCCACCGGCCGCAAGCGCAGGGCGGTGTAAAGCGCGGGCATCGCGAACAGCGCCGCCAATGCGCCCGCCACCTGCCACTGGCCGGCCCAGCCGATGCCGCTGCGCTGGGCCAGTTCGATCACCAGCGATGACGTGACGATGCCGATGCCGACGCCGCCCAGCAGCCAGCCGATGCGGTCGGCGCGCCCTTCCTTGACCAGCGCTTCCATCACGAAGGCGCTGACGAATATCTGCGCGAAGGCCGAGGCGATGCCGCTCAGGAAGCGCAGCGCATGCCACGCCAGCGGGTCGCGCGTGAAACCCATCGCCAGGGTGGTCAGCACCGACAGCACGATGCCCAGCATCAGCAGGACGCGACGCGTACCGGGACGGCCGAACGGCGTGGCGGCCAGCGCGCCGACGAAATAGCCGATGAAATTGGTCGCGGCCAGCAGACCTGCGCTCTTCACGTCCAGCAAACCCGCGCCGATCATGTCGGGCAGGATCGGCGTGTAGATGAAGCGGCCGATGCCCATGGCCAGCATCATGGTCGTCATGCCGCCGGCCAGCACGAGGCTGGCCCGAGGGTGCGGCTGGGCCATCAGAGCCGGGGTCCGGCAGCGGGCGCGGGATCGCGCGGCGCGACAGGCCGCAGCGGCAGGATGGATAGCGCGACCAGCACCGCGCCCAGCACCAGCACCGCCGACGCCAGCACGGTGGGCCACAGGAAGCTGCCATCCGGACCGACCAGCGCGCCGGCCAGCGGCGGTCCGGCGATCTGGCCCAGGCCGAAGGAAGCGGTCATCAGCGCCACGGCGCGACCGGCCTGGCTGCCCGACAGGGCGCGGGCGTGGCCCAGCCCCATGGCGGTGATGCCCATGAAAGTGCCGCCCAGCGCCACCGCGGCGATCGCCACGCCCGGCACCGAACTCCATACCAGCGGCACCAGCAGGCCGACCGCCTGCAGCACAAAGGCCGCGATCATCGCCAGCGGCCGGCCGGTGCGGCGGGCGATGCTGTCCCATAGCGGATTGGACGGCGCCGCTGACAGCCCCACCACCAGCCATGCCAGGGTGCCGAAGCCAGCCAGAGCGGGCAGCGCCCGCATCAAGGTCGGCAGGTAGGTGGCGTCGATGATGTAGCCCAGGCCGAGACAGAAATAGGCGACCAGCAGCAGCGCGAAGGCCGGCGTAAACAGCCGGTCGCGGCCATCGCCACCGGCCGCCGCAGCGGCTGTCCTGGGCAGGTCCAGCCGCATCGTGCCGTACCAGGCGACCAGCGCCAGCACGGCGGCAAGGTCGCCCGCCGCCAGCCACAATCCGCGCCAGTTGATCGCCATCTGCTGCATGGCCTCGACCAGCACGGCGGACGCGGCGATGCCCAGGCCGACGCCGGCGAAGAACCAGCCTGCCCATTGCGGCCGCTCGGCGCGGGCAAAGGCCTCGCCGGCGAAGCCGACGAAGAACACCAGCACGAAGGCGCTGGCCAAGCCGCTCAGGAACCGCACCGCCAGCCATATCGGGATGCTGGGCGAGATCGCCATCGCCAGGGTGGTGACAACGCTGGCCACGATCGCCAGGCGCAGCCAGACCAGCCGCTGGCGCGGCGTCACGATCAATGCCGCGATCAGCGCGCCCGCCAGGTAGCCGACGAAATTGGCCGAAGCGATCCAGCCCGCCTGGGCGATGCTGAGCTGTCCCTCGTTCAGCATGTCGGGCAGGATCGGCGTGTAGACGAAGCGGCCGATGCCCATTGCCAGCATCAGCGCAGCGATGCCGCCCCACAGCACCGCGCGCGCATCGCCCACCAGGCGGCGCTGCTCGAACGGATCGGCGCTCATGCGCTGGCCATCATGGGCGCGTTAGTTCCCGCCGGCGCGCAGCAAGTGCCGGGCCTGTTCGCCGTCGCGCAGAATCTGCGCCTTGAGCGCGTCGAAGGACGGGAATTTCTGCTCGGGCCGCAGGAAGTCGACGAACTGCACGCGCAGATGCTTGCCGTAGAGATCGCCGGCGAAATCGAACAGATGCACCTCCAGCCACACGCTCCTGCCGTCGACCGTGGGCCGGCTGCCGAAATTGGCCACGCCGTCGGACCACACCGTCTCGGCGCCGCGATCGACGCCGGCGCGCACGGCATAGACGCCCTTGGCGGGCTGCAGGAAATCGGCCAGGCGGATATTGGCGGTGGGAAAGCCGATGGTGCGACCCAGTTGCTTGCCAGTCTCGACCCGGCCCTCGATCTCCCAGGCGCGGCCCAGCAGGCGGGCCGCCTGACGCGGCTTGCCCTCCTCTAGATAGCGGCGGATCTGGGTCGAGGAATAGATCTCGCCGCTATCGGCCGCCACCGGCGACACGGCCGTGTAGTAGTAGCGATGCGCCGCGGCCAGGCGCTCCAGCAGCGCAGCGTTGCCCGAGCGGTTGTGGCCGAACACGAAATCGTAGCCGGTCACGACGTGGCGCGCGCCCAGGCCGCGGTCGATCACCTGGTCGATGAAGCGCTCGGCGGTGAAGGCGGCGAAGTCGCGGTCGAAGCGCACCACGAACAGCAGATCGACGCCCAGTTGCTCGATCACGCGCGCCTTCAGCCGCAGTGGCGTCAGGCGGAACGGCGGATCGTCGGGCCGGAAGAAGCTGCGCGGATGCGGCTCGAAGGTCAGCACCGCAACCGGGGCGCCGATGCGCTGGGCGGCGCGGCGAGTCTGGGCGATCACCGCCTGATGCCCCAGATGCAGCCCGTCGAAATTGCCGATGGCCACCGCGCAGCCGCGATCCTCGGCGGCGAGCGGTGCATAATGGCGCAAAACACGCATGGCTCTAGCTTGGACGATCCCGGCGTCGGACGCTACTGCGCCGCGGTACGGCTATTGGGCGGCCGCCTTGGGGCGATTGGGCACCAGCGCCACCGCCTCGCCGTCGATCACCACCAGATCGCCCACCTTGCAGACGGTTTTCATTTTCACCCGGCGCTTTTCGGGCACGATCTCGGTGATGGTCGCGGTGGCAGTCACCGTGTCGCCGGCCCGCACCGGCGCCTTGAACTTGATGTCCTGGCTGACATAGATGCAGCCGGGGCCCGGCAGCTTGGTGCCCAGGATGGTGGAGATGAAGGCGGCGCTCAGCATGCCGTGCGCCACGCGGCCCTTGAACAGGGTCTGGGCGGCGAACTCCTGGTGCAGATGCACCGGGTTGGTGTCACCCGACACGCCGGCGAAAGCCATGATATCGGCCTCGGTCACCGTCTTGCCGAAGCTGGCGCTCATGCCGACCTTGAGATCCTCGAGATAATAGCCGTGCAGTTCGGCGACCATGGCGCATTCCCTCTGGGGTTCATTGGTTGTCGCGGGGCGGGGCGCGCACTCTAGGCAGCCTGGACGTTAGGCTCAAGCGCGGCCGGGTTGCGGCCTATTGTTGCAACTGTATTACAATTTTATTACGTCTGGTGGGTCAGTCGGCGATATCCTTTGCCGGCCAAAGCCTTACTTGTCGATGGGAGGACGCCGACATCACCGCCACCGTCGTTCTGCTGACCCTGCTGGGCGGCGCCGCACTGCTGATCTGGGGCTTGCGCATGGTGCGCACCGGCATCATGCGGGCCTATGGCGCGGCCTTGCGGCTGCGCCTGAGCGCGGCGCTGCGCAACCGCTTCGCGGCGCTGCTGGCCGGGCTGGGCGTGACGGTGGCCCTGCAGAGCAGCACCGCGACCTCCTTGATGGCGGCATCCTTCGTGTCGCGCCGCATCGTCGGCGATGCCGCGGTGCTGGCCATCACCCTGGGCGCCGGCATCGGCACCAGCCTGGTGACCCAGGCGCTGTCCTTCGACGTGCTGTGGATCGGCCCGCTGTTCGTGCTGGTGGGCGTGATCGGCTTCCTGGGCTGGCCTTCGACGCGGGTGCACGACATGGCCCGCACCGGCATCGGCATCGGCCTGATCCTGCTGGCGCTGCACCAGATCGGTTCGGTGGCCGGGCCGATCGGCCAGGCCGTGCCGGTGCAGACCCTGCTCGAATCGCTGGGCGGCGAACCGCTGATCGCGGTGCTGGTGACGGCCGGCCTGACCGTGCTGACCACCTCGTCGATCGCCATGGTGCTGCTGGTGGTATCGCTGGCCTCGCAGGGCGCGGTCACACCGCATCTGGCGCTGCTGATGGTGATCGGCGCCAATCTGGGCGCGTCGCTGCCGCCGCTGCTGGGCACCGGGCGCAGCGAGCCGGCGGCGCGGCGCGCGCCGCTGGCCAATTTCCTGTTCCGCATCGTGGTGACGGTGCTGGCGCTGCTGCTGCTGCGGCCGGTGCAGGCCGAACTGGCGGCGCTTGACCCGATGCCGGCGCGCATGGCGGCCAATTTCCACACACTGTTCAACGTGGCGGTGGCGGCGATCTTCCTGCCGCTGATCGATCCGGTGGCGGCGCTGATGCGCCGGCTGCTGCCCGACAAGCCGCAGCCGGACGACGAGGGCCAGCCGCGCTATCTCGATCCCGCCGCGCTCGACGTGCCGTCGGTGGCGATCGCCTCGGCGGCGCGCGAAACCCTGCGCCAGGGCGACGTGATCGGCGAGATGCTGCGGCGCACGCTCGACGTGTTCCGCACCGACGACCGCAAGCTGCTCAAGGAAGTCGAGCGCATGGACAACGTGATCGACCGGCTGCACGAATCGATCAAGCTGTTCCTGACCCGCGTCAGCCGCGAATCGCTCGATCCCGAGGACAGCCGGCGCAACATCGACGTGCTGACCTTCACCACCAATCTCGAGCATATCGGCGACATCATCGACAAGAACCTGATGGAGCTGGCGGCCAAGAAGATCAAGCACAAGCTGGCCTTCTCGCCCGAAGGCTTCCGCGAAATCTCCGAGATGCACGCCCGGCTGATGGACAATCTGGCGCTGGCGCTCAACGTCTTCATGTCCGGCGACACGCGCATGGCGCGCCGCCTGCTGGAGGAGAAGGTGCAGTTCCGCGACATGGAGCGCAACGCCTGGGACGCGCACATGCAGCGCCTGGCCAGCGGCCGGCCCGAATCGGTGGCCTCGTCCAGCCTGCACCTGGACATCATCCGCGATCTGAAGCGCATCAACTCGCACCTCACCTCGGTGGCCTACCCGATCCTCGACGCGGCAGGCGAGCTGACCCGCACCCGCCTGAAGGGCAAGGCCACGACCGCCGCCAGCGAGGACTGACCCGCCTGCGTTTCGGAGACGTCCAACCCGCCGCCGGGCTCGACGATGCGAGTGTAGCCGTCAGTGCCGCACGACCGGATCGATCGGCAGCCGGGTGGCCAGGCCGAACACCTGCTCCATCAGATGCGCCGCGGCCAACAGCGCCTTCTCGCCGCGCGGCCTGCCCACCAGTTGCAGGCCGACCGGCAGGCCGGCCTTGGTGAAGCCGCACGGGATCGAGATCGCCGGGCAGCCGGTCATGGTGACGATCGAGGTGATCAGGATCCAGTCGACATAGGTCTCCAGCTTCTGGCCGTTGATCACCTCGACATAGCGCTGCTCGACCGGGAAGGGCGGGTGCTGCGCGGTCGGCAGCACCAGCAGATCGTGGTCGCGGAAGAACCGGACGAAGCGGTTGTAGAGCTCGCGCTGCAGCACGACGGCGCGGCGGATATCGTCGATGGTGAGCTTGAAACCGGCCTCGATGTTCCAGATCACCTCGGGCTTGAGCTTGTCGCGGTCGGTCTTCAGCAGCCCGCCGCGGGCGATCGCCATGTGATGGGCGCGCATGGTCTGGAACGCCTCGCGCGCGCCGGCGCAATCGGGCGATGCCCCTTCGACCGCCGCGCCGATCTCGGCGAAGCGCTTGGCGGCCGCTTCGCAGATCGCCTCGACCTCGTGGTCGACCGGGCACACGCCGCCCAGGTCGGGGGTCCAGCCGATGCGCGCGGGCTTGACCGGCGCTTCGACCGCTGCCTGGTAGGAGCCGGCCGGCGGATCGTAGGACAGCGCATCGTCGGGCTGGGCGCCGCAATAGGCGTCGAGCATCAGCGCCACGTCGCCCACGGTGCGGCCCATCGGCCCCGCCACCGCGAAGGTGTCCAGCGGCACGCCGACCGGGCCGTGCGGCACGCAGCCGGGGCTGGGCCGCAGCCCGACCACGCCGCAGAAGCTGGCCGGCGTGCGCAGCGAGCCGCCCAGATCCGAGCCGGTCGCCAGCCAGGCCTGGCCCGCGGCAAGATTGACCGCCGCGCCGCCGGAAGAACCGGCGCAGGTCATGCGCGTGTCCCAGGGATTGCGCGTGATGCCGAACACTTCGTTGAAGGTCTGCGCGCCGGCGCCGAACTCGGGCGTGTTGCTCTTGCCGATCACCAGCGCGCCGCGCGCTTCGAGGTTCATCACGCCGGCATCGGTGCGCTTGGCGATATTGTCCTTGTAGACCGGCGAGCCGAAGGTGGTGCGCACGCCTTCGACATCGTTGAGATCCTTGACCGAGATCGGCAGGCCGGCCAGCCAGCCGGCCTGCTCGCTGTCGAGCCGGCCCAGCCCCTTGGCGCGGTCGCGGGCGCGATCCAGGCACAGGGTCGGCATGGCGTTCAGCGCCTTGTCGGTGGCCCCGATACGCGAAGCGGCCGCATCGATCAGTTCCAGCGGCGAGACCTGGCGGGCGCGCAGCATGGCCACCGCCTGCCGCGCCGTCAGCCGCCACAGATCGGTTGGCGTCATGGTTGCCCTCCCGTCGTCTTTCTAGTCGCTTGGATATTCTCTATCGCACGGCCGGGCCCTTGCCAACCGCCGCCGCCCGCCAAGCCTATCGCCGGGGCGACAGGAACTGGGCGCGGTCGAAGCGCGGGCCGTCTCCCTCCGGAATCTTCATGATGCAGGATGCGCGCACCAATTGATTGCCGTTGGCATGCAGGGCCACGTTGGCGAAGGCCATGTGGCGCGTCACCTTGACCACCTCGCCGGTGCAGTCGATCCAGTCGCCGGCGCGACCCGGGGCGACGAAATCGAAGGTCATGTTGATGGTGGGCAGGAATTTGTCGAGCCCGGCCTTGAAGCCGGTGACGAAGCCCGCCGTCATGTCGCTCATGGTCATCAGCATGCCGCCATGGACCATGGCCGCCGGATTGCAGTGGCAGGGCTGCGCGCGGAAGCCGAGCTGCACGTCCCGATCGGCGATCCTGGCGAAGATCGGACCGATCAGCACGTTGAAGGCAGTGCCCTTGAAGTCGAGCCGCTGGAATCCCGCCGGCACGTCCAGCGCCGCCTCGTCCTCGATCACTTCGATCATCACGCCATTCCCCCGGACCACGCTACCCCGCCACGCGACGCACCGGCATGGCGCCGCATCGGCATTCCCCGCTTCGACACGGACAAAACCCGCCATGTGGTACTATAGGACATGCCGCGCCACCACAGAATTGGCCGCCGGCTTTGAGATGATTGCCCGACGATGCTGCGGCTGGAATCGGGGCGACAATCCGGCGGCAAGACCGGATGTGCTGCGTTCAGGAGGAACGGCCATGCCAGCCAGTGCTATGCGACGGCGCGGATTGGACGCCGAGACGATCAGGTGCTGGACTGCCGCCGTCGCCGCCGAAAGCAAGCGCAGCGAGCCGCCCGACGGATTTCCCGTCCTGCCCGAACTCCCGTCCGCCCGCTACACCGATCCGGCGTTCTTTGCCCTCGAAATGGAGACGCTGTTCAAGCGCGGCTGGGTATACGCCGGCCACACCGACCAGCTACCGGAAGTCGGAAGCTACTTCGTGCGCAAGGTCACCGGCGCCCCCATCCTGGTGATTCGCGGCGAAGACCGGAAGATCCGCGCCTTCTACAACACCTGCCGGCACCGCGGCGCACCCGTGGTGCGCGACGCGGCAGGCTGCGCGCGCAGCAGGGCCCTTACCTGCGGCTATCACGGCTGGACCTATCGGCTGGACGGCCGCCTCCAGGGCATCACCGATCAGCGCGATTTCGGTCCGATCGACCTGACCTGCCGCGCCCTGGTGCCGGTCGGCTGCGACGTCTACGGCAGCTTCATCTTCGTTTCGGAAGATCCGCAGGCGGAACCTTTGCAGCGGTTCCTCGAGCCGATCACGCGCTTTTTCCGGCACCTGCCGATGGACGAGCTGAAACTCGTCAGCCGGCGCGAGGTCGAACTGGCCGGCAACTACAAGGTGGCGATCGAGAACTTCCTCGAGGCCTACCACTTTCGCACGCTGCACCGGAACACGGTGCACCGCATCTACGACGGCCATGCCACGCACGTGCATCTGTGGGAGCATGGGCACTCCATGATGCTGACGCCGAACCGTCACGCCGGCTGGAAGGACCCGGGCGCGATCGGCATGCCGGAGATGACGGGCTCGACCACCATCGAGCGCGACTACAATCCGAGCTACAGCGTCTTCCCGAACCTGATCCTGCCGATCAGTTCCACCGGCATGCCCGCCGTCGCGATCTGGCCGCTGACCATCGACCGCAGCATGATCGAGGTGCTGTGGTTCGCGCCAAGCTGGGGCGAGGAGCCGCGTCCGGCATTGTGGGATACCCGTATCGCCAACTTCGACCGCATCGTCGACGAGGACGTCTCCTTCGTCGAACCGATCCAGGCGTCGATCAGCTCGGGAGGCTTTCGGGGCGTTCCCCTCAACTACCAGGAGCGTCGCATCTATCACTGGAACGAGGAGCTCGACCGGCGCATCGGCGTCGAGCGAATCCCGGCGCCTTGGCGCGTCGTCCCGGTGCTGGACGCCTATATCGAGCGAGACTGACGTTCCGCCGCGCGTCGGAATCCGTCATGGCGGACCGCGCAGCGCCGCCGCCAAGGCGCCATCCGGGCGCAAAGCCGGCGCAAATAGTGGCGACGCTCGGGCGATCCGCGACTACTATCCGTGCAGCGCGGGAATCCGCGCAGGAGCTCGCCTGACCGGGAGTACGCCGTGGAGCCTTCACCCCCCCGTTTGCCGCCGCTGGCCGGCATCACCGTCGTCGATCTGACGCGGGTCGTCGCCGGCCCGTACGCCTCGATGATGCTGGCCGATCTCGGCGCGCGCGTGATCAAGATCGAACACCCGTCCGATCCGGACTTCACCCGCCGCTTTCCGCCGATGGTCGATGCCGGCGAAGGCGGCGCGCACAGCGCCTACTTCGCGCAGTACAACCGGCACAAGCTCGGCGCCAGCCTCGACCTCAAGCATCCCGAAGGCAAAGCCCTTTTCCTCCAGATGGTGCGCAAGGCCGACGTGGTGATGGAGAATTTCCGCCCCGGCGCGATGGAGAAGCTCGGCCTCGGCTACGACCGGCTCAAGCGGGAGAATCCGCGCCTCGTCTATACGGCCGTGAGCGGCTTCGGGCATTCGGGGCCGCATACCAGGCGTCCCGCATTCGACAGCACGGCCCAGGCGGCCGGCGGCCTGTGGTCGATGAACGGCAAGGCCGGCGAGCCGCCGATACGCGTCGGCACGATCATCGGCGACGTAGCCGGCTCGTTCTACGCCACGATCGGCACGCTGGCCGCGCTGCGCGAAGCGGAGCGCAGCGGGCTCGGGCAGCTGGTCGACATCGCGCAGCAGGATTCGGTGGTCACGCTGACGGAAAACGCGATCGTCAACTACACGGTGCAACGACAGATCGCCGAGCCGCTGGGCAACGAGCATCCCTTCGCGCGGCCCTACGACCAATACCCCTGCCGGGACGGCTACGTTTTCTTCGGCTCCTACTCGGACAAGCTGTGGCGCGATGCCTGCGCCATCTTCGGCGAACCGGGGCTCGCCGACGATCCCGAGCTCGACACGATGGAGAAACGCTTCCGGCGCGATGTCTACGAACGGCGCATAAGGCCGGTCGTCCTGCGCTGGTTCGCCGACCGCACGAAGGCGGAACTGGAGGAAATGGCCGGCGACCACATCGCGCTCACGCCGGTCAAGCGCATCGACGAGGTGGTTGAGGATACCCATTTGCGGGCGCGCGGCATGTTCATGCCGGTGGATGTGGCCGGCCGCGAGATCGAGGTGTTCGGCAGCCCGCTGAAGCTGTCCGAGACGCCGCCGCCTGGCCGCGGAGAGGCGCCGCAACTGGGACAGCACAACCGGGAAGTATACGTGTCCTGGCTCGGCCTGTCGGAAGACCGCTTCGTCGCCTTGTGCGAACTTGGCGTGATCTGACGGAGCGAGCGGGCGCCTCAGCCGTCGGCGTTGCGGCGCTGGCGCACGAAGGTGAACACGCCCGAGGCATTGAGCAGGGTACGCTTGCCGGTCCACACCGTGGCCCGCACGAACACCAGGTTGCGCGTCTGGCGGGTCACCTCGCCCCTTCCCTCGATCAGGTCGCCGAAGCGCGCGGCATCGATGAAATCGGTGGTCATGCGCGTGGTCACCGCCGGACGGCCGGTGAGCTTGCGATGGCTCTGGCCCAGCACGGTGTCGGCGAAGGTCATCATCATGCCGCCGTGGATGATGCCGATGCTGTTGACGTGGCGTTCGTCGGCGTGGAAGGCGAGTTGCACGTAGTCGACGCCGGGCACGTGATACCAGGGCCCGACCGTCTGGCTGAACCCGGAGTTGAACGGCGCGATGGCATAGCCAGGCGGCACGGCAAAGACAGTGGGGTTTTTCGGCGTACCGGCCATGTCGGACGATCGTGTGGAACAGGGATGATGGGGACCGTGGCTGGGGCGCCAGGATTCGAACCTGGGGATGGCGGAATCAAAATCCGCTGCCTTACCGCTTGGCTACGCCCCAGCAGGACGGACAAAAGCGGCGCGCACCATAAGCACAATCGCCGGGCCACGCAAATACTGCCGCCGCGCCTTGCCGGTGCGATCCGGACCCTCCCCGCAAGGCTTCGTCCTTCCTGATCGCATCCTTCTCTGGAATGATTTTCGTTAGCAGAAAATGTCATCCAGGCCGGAATTGTCGTGCCGCCAGAGTCATTTATGTCCGATTCCGTGGCCTTTTTGCCACAGACTTGGGAAACGAGGGCCTATGCACATGGCGTTGCCGCCGTTGACCGTTGGCCTGTCCCGGAACCCTGAACTATATAGGACTGTGCGCGGATCGGACTACCGTTCCCCGCGTAGCATTTGGGGCGATACGCCGGCGAGCCGAAGGGGTTTCGGGGAGCCAGCTTGGATCCGGGCTAACATCGGAGTGGGCAATGAAACTTCTCAATCTCGTCGCGATGACGGTTATGGCGGGCCTGCTGGCCGCCTGTATGAACACCCAGGTCACCACCACCACGGCGGCCGATCCCTTCAACGAGGCGTTGCACAAGGGCTACGCCGCTTTCGCCGCGCATGAGCGCAGCGAATACGACTGGATCGATGGCGAGCACTTCGCCAACAAGGCCAATGCCGCGGCCGCCGGCCAGCGCGTGCTGCCCGAGCCGATCGGCGACTGGAGCCTGTCCGCCGCCAGCGCGGCCGAGCTCAGCGCCGCACGCGCCCGCCTGATGGCGGCGCTCGACGGCGGCGCCCGCACCGCCTATCCGGCCGACGCGGCCGAGGCTCAGGTGGCGTTCGACTGCTGGATCGAGGAGCAGGAAGAAGGCTGGGAGACGAACGAGATCAAGGCCTGCAAGGACCGCTTCGAGGCGGCGATGGCCAAGATGGGCGGCAGCGTCGCCAACGTCTATCTGGTGTTCTTCGACTTCGACCGCTCCAACATCAGCCCGGTTGCCCAGCGCGTGCTGGAGAAGGTCGTGACCGACGCGGCGAAGATGAATCCTTCGCGCATCACCGTCGCCGGCAACGCCGACCGCTCCGGTTCGGACGCCTACAACCTGGCCCTGTCGAAGCGTCGCGCCGAGACCGTGGCCGGTGCGCTGACCCGCGCCGGCGTGGCCCGTGCCAAGCTGCAGGTCGAGTGGTTCGGCGAGAGCCGCCCGCGCGTCAAGACCGCCGACGGCGTGCGCGAACCGGAGAACCGCAACGTCGAGATCCGCTTCGTCAAGTAAGCGCCTTCGACGGACCCACAAACCAGAGCGGCCGGGAGCGATCCCGGCCGCTTTTCATTTGCGCCTGCCTCATCCGGGCGCGGCAGCGGTCCTGCAACAGACGCTAGAGCGCGGCCGCGGCGTGGGCGCCGATCAGGAAGCCGCCATCGGCATGGATCAGCGGCTTGCCCGGCGATACCGCGATATCGACGATATGGCCGATGAAGATGGTGTGCGAGGACGCCTCGATCTGGCGCGCCGTGCGGCAATCGAAGCTGGCTAGCGCATCGGGCAGCACCGGCGCGCCGGTGCTGAGCTGGCACCACTCGCCCTGCCGGAAGCGCTCGTCGCCCTCCACGCCGTGCTGGCCGGAGAACCGGCCCGCCAATTCGATGTGCTGCGTGCCCAGCAGGTTGATGCAGAAGATGCCGCTTTGCGCGATCAGATCGTGCGCCGAGGCCGTCTTGTTGATGCAAGCCAGCAGCTGAGGCGGCTCGGCCGACACCGAACACACCGCAGTCGCGGTCAGCCCGCCGCGCTCGCCGTTCCACAACGTCGTCACCAGGGTCACACCCCCGGCCAGACGACGCATCCCCGCCTTGAACATAGCCACATCCGCCGACATCACGCTCTACCCGTCCTGCAAAGCGCGGGATCGCCTCCGGTCCGAACGATTCGGGCGCAGGTCCCACGCATCCGCCAAAGCTGGCGTGCCGGAGTTTACCTGCAAGCCGGCAATCGCAAAACCGGCCGTCTTGGCGTCCCGCGCCGGTCGCGCGCCAATTGTCACAGCGGCCGGCCGGCTCGGTTGACCCCGCGCGCCGACGGGTGGCAGTCTCGGGGCCGATCTCGAGGACAGAACATGGCGTCAAGACCCGCCGACAAACTCGTTCTGGTGGCCGATAGCGGCCGGCCGGCTCGGCGCAGCGGTCGCAGCACCGGCCGGGCGGCGCTGGCCAGCCCGCGGCTGCCGCCCGAACCGGTACGTGTCCAGTTGCCGCAGCTCGGCCGCGACATGACGGTGGCAATGGCCGCGCATCGCGTGCTGAAGAGCTGTCTGCTGCATCTGCTCGACAACCGGCTGCCGGTGTTGAAGGGCGACGACCCCGAGGCCGTCCACCAGGCGCGGGTAGCGTTGCGCCGGCTGCGCGCCGCCATCGCCATCTTCAAAAACGCGTTGCGCAGCGAGGAGATCGCCTTCCTGGGCAGCGAGGCGCGCTGGCTGGCCGGCGAGCTGGGCCCGGCGCGCGACCTGGACGTGTTCCTGGCCGAGGTGTTCGAGCCGGTGGCCGATGCCTGCGCCGCGGCCGAAGGACTGGCGGCCTATCGCGGCGCCGCCCGGCAATTGCAACGCCAGCGCCTGGCCCGCGCCCGCGAGGCGTTGCGCAGCCGCCGCTTCGCCGCCTGGCGCGAGCGTTTCCGCTCCTGGCTGGCGGCCGACGTGGCACCGCCCGTGGCCGTGGTGCAAGGCGACGCCGCCAATCCGGTCGGGGCGCGCTACCGGCCGATCGCGGTCTATGCCGCCGACATCCTGACGCGGCGCGACCGCAAGATGCGCAAGCGCGGCCACCACATCACGCATCTGAAGCCGGAGGAGCTGCACAATCTGCGCAAGTCGATCAAGAAGCTGCGCTATGCGGCGGAATTCTTCGGCGACCTCTACGACGGCGGCGCCAAAGCCTATACCAAGCGCCTGTCCCGGCTGCAGGACGTGCTGGGCCATTTCAACGACGTGGCGGTGGCGCAGAGCCTGATGCGCGAGATCGAGCGCACCGCCGCGCAGGGCGTCCAGGCCGGCGCCGCCGTCGGCAGCCACGTCCATCACGTCTCGGGGCTGATCGCCGGCTGGCACGCCGCCCGCGGCGCCACCGCGCGCAAGCGCCTGCGCAAGCGCTGGCGCGCGCTGCACGATACGGACCCCTTCTGGCCATGAGCGACACCGTGACCGCCAATCCCGACAGCGCCGATTCCGGCATCCCCGTCACCCTGCTGACCGGCTTCCTGGGCTCGGGCAAGACCACCCTGCTCAACAAGCTGCTGGCCAAGCCGGCGATGGCCAATACCGCCGTCATCATCAACGAATTCGGCGAGATCGGGCTCGACCACCTGCTGGTCGAAAGCTCGAGCGACGACATGACGGTGCTGAACAGCGGCTGCCTGTGCTGCACCGTGCGCGGCGATCTGATCGAGACCATGGGCCGGCTGTTCCTGCGCCGCGCCAAGGGCGAGATCCCGTTCTTCCGCCGCCTGCTGATCGAGACCACCGGCCTGGCCGATCCGGCGCCGATCCTGCACACCTTGATGACCGATCCGCTGGTGGCGGCGCGCTACCGGCTGGACAGCGTGATCGTCACGGTCGATGCGGTCAACGGCAGCGCCACGCTCGACAATCACGAAGAGGCGGTCAAGCAGGCCGCGGTGGCCGACCGGCTGCTGATCACCAAGGCCGACCTCGCCACGCCCGAGCAGCTGGCGACGCTGCAGACCCGGCTGCACGAACTCAATCCCGGCGCGCCGCTGCAAGAGGTGACCCAGGGCGAAGTCGATCCCGCCAGCCTGTTCAATGCCGGGCTGTACAATCCCGACAGCAAGACCGCCGACGTGCGGGCCTGGCTGCGCGCCGAAGCCTTCGAGGACCCGCACCATCACGGCCATGACCATGGCCATCACGATCGCGGACATCACGACCATGGCCGTGGTCATGACGAAGGCCAGCATCACGGCCACCATCACGACCAGCGCGCGGGACAGGATCCGCACGACGTCAACCGGCACGACGACCATATCCGCGCTTTCTGCCTGACCTACGAGCAGCCGCTGCCCTGGTCGGTGGTGACCTCGGCGCTCGACGCGCTGGTGTCCTATCGCGGACCGGACATGCTGCGGCTGAAGGCCATCCTCAACGTCGAGGGCAGCGACAAGCCGGTGGTGATCCACGGCGTACAGCACGTATTCCATCCGCCGGCCATGCTCGACGAATGGCCGGACGCCGATCGCCGCTCCAAGCTGGTGTTCATCACCCGCAACATCGAAGAGAGCACGATCAGGAAGCTGTTCAACGCCTTCGCCACCACCGAACGCGAGGAGCGCGAGGCCGGCTGGCGCTAGGCCGACCGCCCGGTTTCAGGCGACCGAGCGCACCCGCGCCACCGCGGCCTGCCAGCCGGTGTAGAGCCGCTCCCTCTCTTCGGCCGCCATGGCCGGGGCGAATGCCTTCTCGCAGCGCCACAGCGCGGTGAGCTTGGCGGCGTCGGGATAGATGCCGGCATAGAGACCGGCCAGGAAGGCCGCACCCAGCGCCGTGGTCTCGGTGATCGCGGGGCGCTCGACCGGCAGGTCGACGATATCGGCCAGGCGCTGCATCAGCCAGTCGTTCACCGCCATGCCGCCATCCACGCGCAAGGCTTTGGGCCGGCCCGCGCCGTCCGCCGCCATGGCGTCGATCAGGTCGCGGGTCTGGTAGCAGACGGCATCGAGGGTGGCGCGCACGATCTCGGCTACGCCGGTGTCGCGGGTCAGGCCGAGGATGGCGCCGCGCGCGCGGGCGTCCCAGTAGGGCGCGCCCAGCCCGGTGAAGGCCGGCACCATATAGACCTCGCCGTGCGGCGAGGCGGCCTGCGCCAGCGCCTGGGTCTGGGCCGAGCTCTCGATCAGGTGCAGCCCGTCGCGCAGCCATTGCACGGCGGCGCCGGCCATGAAGATGCTGCCCTCCAGCGCATAGGCCGCCTTGCCGGCAAACCGGTAGGCGATGGTACTGAGCATGCGGTTCTTCGACTGCAGCACCTGGTCGCCGGTATTGAGCAGCACGAAGCAGCCGGTGCCGTAGGTGCTCTTGACCATCCCGGGCTCGAAGCAGGCCTGGCCGATCGAGGCCGCCTGCTGGTCGCCGGCCATGCCGGTGATCGGGATCGGCATGCCCAGCAGGTCGCGCTCGGCCACGCCGTAGTCGCCGAAATTGTCGACCACGCGCGGCAGGATGGCGGCCGGGATGTCGAGCAGGCGCAGGATCTCCGCATCCCAGCGCTGGTTGTGGATGTCGAACAGCATGGTACGGCTGGCATTGGTGGCGTCGCTCAAATGCGCCTTGCCGCCGGTCAGCCGCCACAGCAGGAAGCTTTCGATGGTGCCGAAGGCCAGTTCGCCGCGCTCGGCCCGGGTACGGATCTCGGCCGAGGATTGCAGCAGCCAGCCGAGCTTGGTGGCGGAGAAATAGGGATCGAGCAATAGCCCGGTGCGGGCGCGAAACAGGTCTTCGAGACCGTTGCGGCGCAGCCTGTCGCACAGATCGGCGGTGCGGCGGTCCTGCCAGACGATGGCGTTGTGCACCGGCTCGCCGGTAGCGCGGTCCCACAGCACGGTGGTCTCGCGCTGGTTGGTGATGCCGATCGCCGCCACGTCGGCGCCGGAGGCACGCGACCGCACCACCGCCTCGCGGCAGACCTCGACCGTGGCCTGCCAGATCTCTTCGGGATCGTGCTCGACCCAGCCGGGCTGGGGATAGATCTGCCGCAACTCGCGCTGCGCGCTGCCGACGACACCGGCTTCCGCGTCGAACAGCATGGCGCGGGTCGAGGTCGTGCCCTGATCGATCGCCAGCACCAGACGCTGTGAAGCCACGGCGTGCCTTTCGTCCTCTAGCCGGCGTCGCGCCGAATGTTGCTGCGACGGGACGCCATGAACTCGGCCACTTTCTCGCGGCCCGCCTGCGTCATGTGCAGGCCTTCCTTGCTGCGCCGGAACAGCACGTCCTGCGCCTCGACCGCCCATTCCCGGCGCATGAAGTATTCCACCTCGCGGGCATAGAGCTGGCCGCCGAAATGCTGGCCCAGTTCGGCCGCCGCGCCGACCCCCTCCAGCACGCGATGGATGTTGCCGCCATGGCGACGCGCCAGCGCGCGCAGCAGATCGGGCGGCACGGCCGGATAGCGCGCCGGCAGGGTAGCGACGAAGGCATCGAAATCGCCGCCATGGCCGTCAAGGTCGCCGCCGGGCACCGGCACCTTTGCCGTCCAGGCCGGCCCCATCGCCGGATAGAACGGCTTGAGCTTGGCCAGCGCCCGCTCCGCCAGCTCGCGATAGGTGGTGATCTTGCCGCCATAGATCGACAGCAGCGGCGTCTGGCCGGCTTCCTCGTCGAGCTCGAACACGTAGTCGCGCGTCACCGCCGAGGGGTCGGCCGAGCCGTCATCGTAGAGCGGCCGCACGCCGGAATAGCTCCATACCACGTCGGCCGGCGTCACCGGCCTGGCCAGATAGTCCGAAACGATGGCGCACAGATAGTCGGTCTCCTCGGGCAAGATCTTCACCGCATGGGGCTCGCCCTCGTACGGCACGTCGGTGGTGCCGATCAAGGTGAAGTCGCGCTCGTAGGGGATGACGAAGACGATACGGTTGTCCTTGTTCTGCAGGATGAAGGCGTGCCGGCCCGGGTGCTGGCGCGGCACCACGATGTGACTGCCCTTGACCAGGCGCACGTTGTTGCCGGGCTTGACGCCGGCCAGGTGGCCGAACAGCTGGCGCACCCAGGGGCCGGCGGCATTGACCAGGCCGCGCGCGCGCTGCGTCGACCTGGCGCCGCTTGCCACGTCCTCCAGCTCGATCCGCCACAGTGCGCCCTGCTCGCCCGTCTCGCGTTGCGCCGAAACCACGCGCTGGCGGGCGAAGATGGCGGCGCCCTTGTCGCATGCCTGCATCAGGTTGAACACCACCAGCCGGGCATCGTCGACCCAGCAATCGGAATAGACGAAGCCCTTGGCGTATTGCGGCTTCAGCCCGACGCCCCATTCGCTGCCGGCCAGCGACACCGCCTGCGACTTGGGCAGGCTCATGCGGCCGCCGATATGGTCGTACAGGAACAGGCCGATACGGATCATCCAGGACGGCCGCAGATGCGGCTCGTGCGGCAGCACGAAGCGCAAGGGCCAGATGATGTGCGGCGCCTTGCGCAGCAGCACCTCGCGCTCGGCCAGCGCCTCGCGCACCAGGCGGAATTCGTAATATTCCAGATAGCGCAGCCCGCCATGGATCAGCTTGGTCGAGGCCGAGGAGGTGGCACCGGCGAAATCGCCCATCTCGGCCAGGCCGACCTTCAGGCCGCGGCCCGCCGCGTCGCAGGCGATGCCGGCGCCGTTGATGCCGCCGCCGACCACAAACAGGTCGAAGATATCCTCCGCCATCAGCGTGCCGTCCGCCGCGCGGGATCGAGTTCGACGAACATCGGCCAGTGATCGGAGCCGTCGGCGCTCTGGTCGATCCAGGCGCGCTGCAACGCCGGCTGCAGGTCCGGCGTGACGAAGCAATGGTCGATGCGGCCTTCGCGCGGGAAGCTCTCGACGTAGTCGTCGTTGCCCAGCGCCGCCCAGGCATCGACCAGCTGGTCGTGCCGCACCAGGCGGCGCCCGCTGGGATGGATATGGCCGGCGATCGCGGAATATTCCGGATGCGCCGGGGTGAAATTCATGTCGCCCATGACCATCGCCGGCGCCGGCACCGGCGGCGCGGGGTCCTGGAAGATGAAGGAGTCCGAAGCCTGGCAGTCCCAGGGCCGGCCGTTGGCCTGGGCCTCGCGCACGAAGGCCAGCAGATCGTGGAGCTGCGGCAGGCGCTGCTCCGGCGATACATGCGACAGATGCACGCTGTAGACGCGCAGCGGGAAATCCGGCGTATCGATCGTCGCCTCGACCGCGCCGCGCTGCAGGTCGAACTGGTTGGTCAGCGCGTTGTGGGCCAGCGGCCGCACCCGGCTGGCGCGGATCGGCCAGCGGCTCAGGATCATGTTGCCGAAGGTGCGGCGGCGATTGACGATCCGGCCGTCGGCGCCGACGCTGGAGCCGTCGGTATCGAACGGGCCGTAGAACACGTAGTAGCGGTTCAGCAGCGCGGCGAGTTCGGCCGCCTGGTCGGCATGGGCGTTCTCGCGCCAGCCCTGCACCACTTCCTGGCAGCAGACGATGTCCGCCGCGCGCAGCGTCTCGGCGATGCGCGCCATGTCGTAGCGGTTGTCGGCGCCCAGGCCGAAATGGATGTTGTATGTGGCAAACAGCATGATGATCCCGGTGCCGCCTGCGGCCGACACCCAGGCAGCGGCAAAGACTAGCTCAAGCGCTGGCCGCTTTCGCGGTCGAAAACATGGACGCGGGTCGGATCGGCAGCCAGGGTCAGGGTCTCGCCGGCCTTGACCGGCGCGTTGCCCGGCAGGCGGACGGTAACGTCGCTGCCGATGGCCGCGAAATGGCCATGCACCAGGGTATCGGCGCCCAACGGCTCGACCAGATCGACCCGCATATGGACCGTACCGCCGGCTGCCGGCCGCAAATCCTCGGGCCGCAGGCCAAGCGTGATCTGCGCGCCCGGCGCGGCCTTGCTGACCGGCGCCGGCAAGGTCAGCGCCTCGCCCTGGCCCAGGCTGACGCTGGCGGCGCCATCGCCCAGCGTCGCGGGCAGGAAGTTCATCGCCGGCGAGCCGATGAACCCCGCCACGAAGGTCGTGGCGGGATGGTCGTAGACGTCGATCGGCGTGCCGATCTGCTCGGCCACGCCCTGGTTCATGACGATCAGCCGGTCGGCCAGGGTCATGGCCTCGACCTGATCGTGGGTGACGTAGATGCTGGTGGTGCCGAGCTGGCGCTGCAGCTTCTTGATCTCCAGCCGCATCTGCACGCGCAGCTTGGCGTCGAGGTTGCTGAGCGGCTCGTCGAACAGGAACAC
>CAYWLS010000022.1:0-73034 GCA_964458605.1 uncultured Hyphomicrobiales bacterium
ACTACTTCAAAAATGCCGGGTATGCTTCAATCTGAACGGATCAGACTCTAGCCGCAGGGATTAGCCCAAGCGGCACCAGATCGGGGTGTGGTCGGAGGCGTCCGGGCGGCCGCGTACCGCACGGTCGATGACGCATTCCTGCAGCCGGTCGGCGGCCAGCGGCGACAGCAGCAGGTGGTCGATGCGCCAGCCGTTGTCGCGCGGCCAGGCACCGGCCTGGTAGTCCCAGAACGTGTATTGATGCGGCTCCCCGTGCAGGGCACGGAAGGCGTCGGTGTAGCCGAGATTGACGATGCCGCGCCAGCCCAGCCGTGTCTGCGGCTGCACCAGCGCGTCGTTGGCCACTTTCCGGACGTCGAACACGTCGTCGTCGGTCGGCGCGACGTTGTAGTCGCCGCCCAGCACCACGGGATAGTCGAGTTCCAGCAATTCCCGGGCGTGCCGGCGCAGACGCTCGAGGAAGCGCAGCTTGTAGGGGAATTTCGGCGTATCAATCGGATTGCCGTTGGGCAGGTAGATCGAGGCGACGCGGAGCTTGCCGTTGCCGTCGTCGATATCGGCTTCGATGTAGCGGGCATGGTCGTCGCTTTCCTCGCCCGGCAGGGCGCGCGCCGTGACCGCGATCTTATGCCGGGAAAGAATGGCGACGCCGTTATAGGCCTTCTGCCCGACACAGGCCGACTGGTAGCCGGCGCCGGACAGGTCCAGTGCGGGGAATTGTTCGTCCTGGCATTTCAGTTCTTGCAGCAGCACCACGTCGGGCTGGGCTTCGTTCAGCCATTGCACGACGTTGGCGATGCGACGGCGGATCGAATTGACGTTGAAGGTCGCGATTTTCATGACGGCATTGTCGACGGGCGGCGAACAAAAGAAAAGGCCGGCGCATGGCCGGCCCGGGTCGCGACGCCAGCCTGCTGGCTAGACGCTGAAGGAGTTGCCGCAACCGCAGCTCGACGTGGCGTTGGGGTTGCGGATGGCGAAGGCCGAGCCGACCATGTCCTCGACGAAGTCGATCTCCGAACCCTTGAGCAGGTCGAGCGAGGTACTGTCGATCACCACCCGGGCGCCGCCCTTTTCGATCATCGTATCGTCCTCGGTCCGAGCGTCGTCGAAGACGAAGGAATACTGGAACCCCGAGCAACCGCCGCCCAGCACCGACACGCGCAGGAACATCTCGGGCGTGCCTTCTTTGGCCATCAGATGGGCGATGCGGCGGGCGGCGCTGTCGGTCACGGCGACCGGCGCGCCCGTCGGGTCAGGAGATAGGGAACCATCCATCGGGTCGATCCTTGATATAGCCGGAAAACCGGGCCAATGCAGTATAACTGATTTTACCGGATTTGGGATCGGTCCATAGAGGATTCAAGCGCTTACCGCGCCCGATCCCCAGCCGTCCCGATGCGCCACACGGGCCTTGACCTTGGCGGGCGCGGCGAGGCTTTATGGCGCGACCGGCGCGCCGGCGCATTGTCGCCACGGAACGCACCGAAACGGGCCAAAAAAGGCAGAGGAAAGAAGATATGGCAAAAGACAGCAAGGCGGGTTCATCGGCGGGTGCGAGCCAGGCGGCGGCGCCCGACCGTCAGTTGCCATTGTTCTACCGCAAGCCCCGGCCGCTCGATGCCCGCGTCCATGCCAAGAAGCAGCTCAAGCGCGACGTCGATTTCGGCTTCGCGTCGGCGACCAATTCGGTGCCGATCAACCTGGTGGAATTCGCGCTGGCGCAGCGCAGCTATCCGATCGTGTTCTCCGGCGACGCCACGCCCGCACCGCTGGCCGTGCTGGGCCTGCGCAATTCGGAGAACCTGTTCATCGACCGCAAGGGCGAATGGCTGCCCGGCCATTACGTGCCGGCCTATATTCGTCGCTATCCCTTCATCTTCATGGAGGGCCCCAACGGCCTGCAGTTTGTGCTGTGCATCGACGAGGACAGCAAGTTCCTGGCCGAGAGCGGCGGCACGCCGCTGTTCGGGGCCGACGGCAAGCCTTCGCAGCTGACCCAGAACGCACTGAACTTCTGTTCGGCCTTCCAGGGCAACAATGTCCAGACCCGCGAGTTCGCCGAAGCGCTGAAGCAGCACAATCTGCTGGTCGAGAACCAGGCCAACGCCACAATCGCCGGCGCCGAGAAAGTGTCGCTGGGCGGATTCAAGATCGTCGACGAGCAGCGCTTCAATGCGCTGCCCAACGAGGTGTTCCTGGAGTGGCGCGCCAAGGGTTGGCTGCATCTGGTCTATTCGCACCTGATGTCGATGGCCAACTGGTCCGGTCTGGTGGATATGGCGGCGCGGCGCAAGAAAGCCGCCTGAGGCGATAGCGGCGCCACCGATGAAGGCGATCCGCGTCACGACCTTGCTGGCGACCGGACTGGTGTGCGGCGGTATGGTGCCGGCCGCGGTCCAGCCCGCACCGGCCCAGCCCGCACCGGTCAAGGCGCCGGTGGCGGCGCCGGTGCCGCCGGCCGCGGTCCCGCCCGCGCCCACTGCGGCGTCGCCGGCTCCTCCCGTTCCTGCGCCATCCCAGGCCGCCACGGCCGACGTGTCCGGGTTTCGGTCGGCGCGCTTCGGCATGACCCAGGATCAGGTGCGCGAAGCGATCAAGGCGGACTTCAGCAGCGAAGAATCCGAAATCAAGCAGGGCACCAACGATCAGGAAAAGACCAGGTTTCTTGCCGTGCGGATCGCCAATCTGGTGCCCGACAGCGGCATGGCGGTGATTACCTACATCTTCGGCTACTCCTCCCAGAAGCTGATCCAGGTCAACGTGGTCTGGGGCAAGCTGGCCGGGGGCGATCCGCTTCCGGCGGAACTTGTCAGCACCGGACGACTCCTGCAGCAGTATTTCCTGGGGCAAGGATTCGTGCGTAGCACGATCGTGGCCAATCGCGGCACCAGCAATGGTTCTGTCATCCTGTTCAACGGCTTCGACGACAAAAAGCGTAGCGTGATGCTGGTGCTCGACACGATGGCGGTGCCAGGCGATAGCGCGTCCGCGCCGCCGCCCAAAGGCCAGGCCAAGCCGCCGGCCAAGAGCGCCGACACCAAGCCCGGCGACAAGAAGACGCCGCCCGAGATGCAACTGGTGGCGTCGGGTCTGCGCCTGTCCTATATCGAGAACGCGGCCAATCCCGACATCTTCCGCATTCAACGCGGCAAGTTCTGACGGTCAGAGGCTTTCGCCCGGCAGGCGGTCGGGCGCCTGCGCGGCCATCGCCTCGCGCTGCAGGATGTACAGGCCGGCGCCGATCACCAGCGCCGCGCCGGCGTAGAACGCCAGATCCGGAATCTCGCTCCAGAACAGCCAGCCGAACAGCACCGCCCAGAGCATGCCGCTATATTCGAACGGCGTGACGGTCGAAGCCGGCGCCAGGCGGAAGGATTGCGTCAGCACGATATGGGCCAGCCCGCCGACCAGGCCGATCGCCACCAGCCAGGGCAGGTCGGCCCAGGCCGGCGGCTGCCAGATGAAGGGCAGGGCAGCGCCGCTGGCCAGGCTGGACAGAAGTCCCGAATAGAACACGATGGCCACATTGGTCTCGGTGCGGCTCATGCGCCGCACCAGCAGGTTGGCCAGCGCATAGGCTAGGGTCGCGCCCAGCGCAGCCAAGGCCATCAGGTCGAAAATGCCGCTGCCGGGCCGCACCATCGCCAAGACGCCGGCCAGGCCGACCGTCACCGCGATCCAGCGCTTCCAGCCCACCCGCTCGCCCAGCAACGGCACCGACAGGGCCGTGGTCAGCAGCGGCGAGGCGAACGAGATGGCATAGACATCGCCGAACGGCATCGCCGCAAAGGCGGCAAAGAAGCCGACCAGGGATGCCAGGCCCAGCAGGCCGCGCAGCAGGTGCAGCCAGGGGTGGCGGGAGCGCAGCAGACCCGGGCCGCGGCGCGCCAGCGGCACGGCCAGCACGAACAGCCCGACAAAGCTGCGAAAGAACACGATCTCCAGCACCGGGTAGGTCGCGGCCTGCCACTTGATCAGCGCGTCCATGATCGCGAACAGCAGGATGGCCAGCAGCATCAGGCCGATGGCGGGCAGATGGCTGCGGTGGCGGGACGGCGCCGGCATTTCCCATGACCGGCTCGGCCGGCTTCCCTGATGATTTCCTGGCCTGCGATCACTAGACTGAACGGGGCGCGGGACAAAGCGTTTTCGTTCGGGGAGCGGCATGGCGGGGCAATTGAAGCGGCTGGGCACGATCGGCGGCAGATTGCTGCGCCACTCGCCGACCCTGCTGCCGCTGATCATCCTGGTGGCCGGCGTTCTGGTGCGCGAAGCCGATCCGCTGTTCATCCAGCGGCTCAACTCCTTCACCTTCGACACCATGCAGCGGATCCACCCGCGGCCCTACGATTCGGGCTACCCCGTGCGCATCCTCGATATCGACGACGCTTCGCTGGCCAAATACGGCCAATGGCCGTGGTCGCGCAATTTCATCGCCCAGATCATCGACAAGCTGAAGGAAGACGGCGCGGCCTCGATCGCCTTCGACATCGTGTTCGCCGAGCCCGATCGCACCTCGCCCGAGAACGCGCTCGGCAAATTTCCGCAGTTGGCGGGCGATCCCGCCATCAAGGCCAAGATCGACCAGTTGCCCAGCAACGACCAGGTGTTCGCCCAGGCGCTGAGCCGCTCCAATGCGGCGCTGGGCTTCGTGGTCGACAACAGCCGGCTCATGGACCACCCGCCCATGCAGCGCGGCAATTTCGCCAATAACGGGACGCCCGAACTCAGCTATCTGCAGGCCTATACCGGCGCCACGGTCAACCTGCCGATCCTGGAAGCGGCGGCGCCCGGCGATGGCGTGTTCCTGGTCGAACTGCCGGAGGACTATACGATCCGGCGCGTGCCGATCGTGTTCCGGCTCAAGGATCGGCTCTACCCCTCGCTGGCGGCGGAAGCGCTGCGGCTGGCGCAGGGCGCCAAGACCAACGTCATCAAGTGGTCGGGCACCAACCAGGAGCTCAATTTCGGCGCTGCGACGGGTATCACGTCGATCAAGATCGGCGCCGTGGCAGTGCCGACCGACAGCGCCGGCAAGATCCTGCTCTACGATTCCGGACCCAAGCCGGCGCGCTTCATCTCGGTCAAGGACTTCCTCGACCCGGCCTTCGATGCCAGCCAGATCGACGGCAAGATCGTCCTGATGGGAACCAGCGCGGCCGGCCTGAAGGATCTGCGCGAAACGCCGC
This sequence comes from uncultured Hyphomicrobiales bacterium, assembly GCA_964458605.1. Classification (GTDB taxonomy): domain Bacteria; phylum Pseudomonadota; class Alphaproteobacteria; order Reyranellales; family JAQSWP01; genus JBBSNV01. The sequence goes on from CAYWLS010000022.1 coordinate 5,193, forward strand.
TCAATCCCGCCGGCGCCGGCGTCGAGGTCCATGCCCAGATCCTCGAACAGATGGTCACCGCGACCTTCCTGTACCAGCCCGACTTCCAGAAGGGCATCGACATCATCTACTTGGTGGTGCTGGGCTTGCTGCTGATCTTCATCATGCGCAAGACCGGCGCGGTGTTTTCGGCGCCGGTCGCCCTGCTGTTCGTCGGCGGCTCGCTGCTGGCATCGTGGTTCGCCTTCACCGAGGCTCACTGGCTGGTCGGGCCGATCTATCCCGCCGCCACCATGGCCCTGATCTTCATCGCCGGCACCTCGTTGTCCTATATCCGCTCGGAAGCGGAGCGCCGCCAGGTGCGCGACGCCTTCTCGCTCTATCTGGCGCCGGAAATGGTGCGCCGCGTGGCGGCCAATCCGGCGGCGCTCAATCTGGGCGGCGAGGGGCGCGAGGTAACGGTGATGTTCAGCGATATCCGCGGCTTCACCACCATATCCGAGGGGCTGAAGCCGGCCGAACTGACCGCCATGCTCAACGGCTTCCTCACCCCCATGACGGACATCATCCAGAAGGATCACAAGGGCACGATCGACAAATACATGGGCGACGCCATCATGGCGTTCTGGAACGCGCCGCTGGACGATCCGGACCACGCCGCCAATGCCTGCCGCGCCGCGCTCGACATGCGCCGCCGTCTGCGCGTGCTCAACGAGGAATGGGAAAAGGCCGGGGTCGGCTATCCGCATCTCAATATCGGCATCGGCCTGAACTCGGGGCCGGTGACGGTGGGCAATTTCGGCTCCCAGCAACGCCTGGCCTATTCGATCATCGGCGACGCCGCCAACCTGGCCTCCCGGCTGGAGGGCCAGACCAAGGCCTACGGCGTCGACATCCTGATCAGCGAGGAGGTGCTCAAACGGGCGCCCGGCTTCCACGTCGTCGAGCTCGACCTGATCCGGGTCAAGGGCAAGCGCGAGCCGGCGCGCATCTACGCCCTGATCGGCCTGCCGGAGGAGCAGCTATCGGCGGAGCGGGCCGCGGTGGTGCGCTTCCAGGCCGACTTCCTGGCGGCCTATCGCGGCGGCGACTTCCCGGTCGCCCGCCAGGCTCTGGCGGCGGCCCAGCAGGCAGCCGAGGCGTCGAATTGGCGCCAAGGCTACTACGATGTCATGAAGCACCGCATGGACGAGCTGGGCGATGTCGCTCCGGAAGGCTGGGAGGGCGTCTACGAGGCCACCAGCAAGTAAGGTATTGAATTAACGATGATCGTTACCATATTGACGAATAACGATAATATTTCGATAATCTGGCTTTAGTAAAGCCGCAACACAGTTTCGCCAAATTGGCGCGGCATATAAGGGTACCGGCAGGAGCCGGTTTGGAAACGAAGGAAAGACAATGTCTGTCAGTGGCGCCCCAATGGCGCATGAATCTATGGCGCAAGAGTCCGAAGCCAGCCGTCATGTCCGCAACAGCGACGCTCTGGCCCTCGAACTGATCGATCTTCTTGGTGTGGACGGTGCCCGGCGCATGTGCCGGGAGCAGTGCTGGGACGGCGTGGGCGTCGCGGTGGAGCGCGTCTCCGCCCAATCCCCCAAAGCGGCCTGATCTGACGCAATAGCAAGCCGGCTCGTCGCGCCGCATCGCGGTGCGATGGCTGCGGCGTTGCATGGGCGGGGACGAGCGTCTAATTTGCGCCGCCATGCAACACCAGACCCACCCCGAAATCCGCGATGCCGTGCGCGCGCTGTGCGCCCGCTTCGACGGTGCCTATTGGCGCGAGCTTGATCGCGAGCGCGCCTATCCCACCGAATTCGTCAAGGCGCTGACCGAGGCCGGCTATCTCGCCGTGCTGATCCCCGAGGAATATGGCGGCAGCGGTCTGGGCCTGTCGGCTGCGGCGGCGGTGCTGGAGGAGATCCAGCATGCCGGCTGCAACGGCGCCGCCTGCCATGCCCAGATGTACATCATGGGCAGCGTGCTGCGGAACGGCAGCGAGGCGCAGAAAAGGAAATACCTGCCGCGCATCGCCACCGGCGAGCTGCGCCTGCAGGCCTTCGGCGTCAGCGAGCCGACCAGCGGCACCGACACGCTCAGCCTGCGGACCACGGCGGTCAAGCAGGGCAACTCCCATTACCTGGTCAATGGCCAGAAGATCTGGACTTCGCGCGCCGAACATTCCGACCTGATGCTGCTGCTGGCCCGCACCACGCCGGCCGACAAGGTGGCCAAACGCACCGACGGCTTGAGCGTGTTCCTGGTCGAGATGCGCGAGGCGATCGGCAACGGCCTGACCATCCGGCCGATCCGCACCATGATGAATCACGGCACCACCGAGGTGTTCTTCGACAACCTCAAGGTGCCGGCCGAGAACCTGATCGGCGAGGAAGGCAAGGGCTTCCGTTACATCCTCGACGGCATGAACGCCGAGCGCATCCTGATCGCCGCCGAATGCATCGGCGATGCCAGGTGGTTCATCGAGAAGGCCACGGCCTACGCCAAGGATCGCCATGTGTTCAAGCGGCCGATCGGCCAGAACCAGGGCGTGCAGTTCCCGATCGCGCGCGCCTACACGCAGATGCAGGCCGCCAACCTGATGGTGCAGCACGCCGCCAGCCTGTTCGAAGCCGGCGAGAATTGCGGCGAGCAGGCCAACATGGCCAAGCTGCTGGCCTCCGAGGCCTCCTGGGCCGCCGCCGATATGTGCGTGCAGACCCATGGCGGCTTCGGCTTTGCCGAGGAATACGACGTCGAACGCAAGTTCCGCGAGGCGCGGCTCTACACTGTGGCGCCGATCTCGACCAATTTGATCCTCAGCTTCGTCGCCGAGCACGTGCTTGGTCTGCCGCGCTCCTACTAGGGCGCGCCGGTCGCCGGTGGAATCGACAGCGATTCCGCCGGCAGCATCGATCGCGTGGCGCAAGCCTTGCGGCGGGCCGCCGGACCGGCCTATTCGGCCACCGATGGCCGCGCCAGCGGACGGCGCCGGCTGATTAGGCTGCGCAGCTTCTCCATGTAGAGATAGACCACCGGGGTGATGAACAGGGTCAGCGCCTGGGACACGATCAGGCCGCCCACCACCGCCAGGCCCAGCGGCTGGCGCAGCTCGGCGCCGGCGCCCAGTCCGGCGGCGATCGGCAGCGTGCCGGTGATCGCGGCCATGGTGGTCATCATGATCGGGCGGAAGCGCTTGAGGCAGGCGTCGCGGATCGCCTCGGCCGGCGTCATGCCCTGGCTGCGCTGCGCGTCGAGCGCGAAGTCGATCATCATGATGGCGTTCTTCTTGACGATGCCGATCAGCATGATCACGCCGATGAACGAGATCACGTTCAGGTCGACCTTGAAGATCAGCAAAGTGAGCAGCGCGCCGACCCCGGCGGAAGGCAGGCCCGACAGGATGGTCAGCGGGTGGATGTAGTCCTCGTACAGCATGCCGAGCACCACGTAGATCACCGCCACCGCCGCCAGCAGCAGCCAGCCCAGCCCCTTCAGCGAGGCCTGGAAGATCTGGGCCGTGCCCTGGTACGAGGTCGCGAGATAGGGCGGCAGGTTGACGTCGCGCTCCATCGCCTTGATCGATTCGATGCCGGCGCCCAGCGACACGCCTTCGTTGAGGTTGAACGAGATGGTGACCGACGGCACCTGGTCCTGGTGGTTGACCGTGAGCGGGCCGACCGATTGCACCACGCTCGATACGGCGTCCAGCGGCACCAGCTTGCCCGAGGTCGATCGCACGTAGAGCGTCGACAGGGCGGAGAGGTTGCGCTGGAATTCCGGCGACAGTTCCAGGATCACCCAGTACTGGTTGGATTGGGTGTAGATGGTCGAGACCTGCCGGCTGCCATAGGCGCTGTACAGCGCGCCCTCGATCTGGGCCGCCGTGACGCCCAGCAGCGAAGCCTTGTCGCGGTCGATCTCGAGCAGCGCCTGCGGCGTGGCGATCTGCAGGTCGCTGGTCACGTCGGTGAAGCCCGGCAGGCCGCGCAGCTTGTCCTCCAGCACCTTGGCCCAGCGATAGAGCTCGGTGAGATCGGAGCCCTGCACCGTGTACTGGTAGAGGCTCTTGGTCAGCCGCCCGCCCAGGCGGATGCTGGTGACCGGTTGCAGGAAGGTGTTGATGCCGGGAATCGCCGCCAGCTTCGGCCGCAGCTGCGCGATCACCTGCTCGACGCCCAGCGTGCGTTCCTCGCGCGGCTTCAGTCGCATGAAGACGCGGCCGGAATTGCCGGTCTGGCCGGGTCCGGTGCCGGTGAAGGCGCTGACCATCTCGATGTTCGGGTCTTCCTCCAGCACCTTCATCACGGCCTTCTGGTGCGCCACCATGGCGTCGAAGGAGATGTCCTGGCTGGCTTCGGTGATGCCGAACAGCAGGCCGGTATCCTCCGTCGGCAGGAAGCCCTTGGGCACGCGGCCGAGCAGGAACACCGCCAGCGCCAAGGTGGCGAAGGTCAGCACCAGCATGATGCGATGATGGCGCAGCGCGCCATCGAGGACGCGGCGATAGCCGGCCAGCAGGCCGTCGAACATGCCTTCGGCCAGGCGATAGAGCAGGCCGTGCTTGACCGCCTTGCCGGCGTCGTGGGCGCGCAGCAGGCGGCTGGCCATCATCGGCGTCAGGGTCAGCGACAGCGCGCCGGAGACCAGGATCGCCATGCTGATGGTGACGGCGAATTCGTAGAACAGCCTGCCGACCACGCCTTGCATGAACAGGACGGGAATGAACACCGCCACCAGCGAGATGGTCATCGACAGCACGGTGAAGCCGATCTCGCGCGAGCCGTCGGTGGCGGCGCGCATCGGCGATTTGCCCATCTCGATGTGGCGGTAGATGTTCTCCAGCACGACAATGGCGTCGTCGACCACGAATCCGACCGCCAGGGTCAGCGCCAGCAGCGAGATGTTGTCGATGCTGAAATCCATGAAATACATGGCGGCGAAAGTGCCGATGATCGACAGCGGCAGCACGACGCTGGGAATGGCGGTGGCCGTCAGGTTGCGCAGGAACACGAAGATCACCATCACCACCAGCGCCATGGTCAGCAGCAGGGTGAATTGCACGTCGTGCACCGAGGCGCGGATCGACACCGAGCGGTCGTTGACGATGTCGAGCGAGACGGACGCCGGCAGCTGCGCCTGCAGGGTCGGCAGCAGCGCCATGATGCGATCGACCACCTCGATGGTGTTGGAGCCGGGCTGGCGCTGCACGCCCATGGTGACGGCCGGCGTGTTGGCCAGCCAGGCGGCGGACTTGTTGTCCTGCACGCTGTCGGTGACGGTGCCGATATCGTCGAGACGGATCGGCCGGCCGTCGCGGGTGGCGACGATCAGTTTGCGGTAGGCCGCCGCATCCTGCAGCTGCCCCGTGGTGCGCAGGGTGATGGTCTGGTTGGGGCCGGAGATCGAGCCGGTCGGCTGGTTGGAGTTGGCGCGGTCGACCGCCGAGGCCACTTCGTCGATGCCGATGTTGCGGCTGGCCATGGCCTGCGGATCGAGCTGCACGCGCACGGCGTATTTTTGGGAGCCGTAGATGTTGACCTGCGCCACGCCGTTCAGGGTCGACAGGCGGGGCGAGATCACGGTCTCGGCGTATTCGTTGATCAGCGACAGCGGCAGGTTGGGCGAGCTCAGCGCCATGAACAGGATCGGCGCCTCGGCCGGATTGACCTTCTGGAAAGTCGGCGGCGCGGTCATGTCGCGCGGCAGCAGGCGTTGTGCGGCGGAGATCGCCGACTGGACGTCCTGCGCGGCGGCGTCGATGTTGCGCTCCAGGGTGAACTGCAGGGTGATCGAGGTCGCGCCCAGCGTGCTGTTGGAGGTGATGGAATCGATGCCGGCGATGGTCGAGAACTGCTTCTCCAGCGGCGTCGCCACCGAAGCCGCCATGGTCTGCGGGCTGGCGCCGTCGAGGCTGGCGCGCACGACGATGGTGGGGAAGTCCATGCGCGGCAGGGCATTGACCGGCAGGGCGTTGTAGCCGACCAGGCCGACCACCAGCAGCGACAGGGTCAACAGGACGGTGGAGACCGGCCGGTTGATGCAGATTTGGGGAAGGTTCATGACTTGTTGTCGGCCGGCGCGGTCTTGATGGTGACCCGCGCGTTGGGCGCCAGGCGCAGCTGCCCGTCGGTCACCACCAGTTCGTCGGCATTGACGCCTTCGAGGATTACCGTGTCGCTGCCCATCGCCGGACCGGGCTTGACGTTGCGCAACTCGGCGGTCTTGTCGGGACGGATGACGTAGACATAGGGGCCGTTCTGGCCGCTCTGGATCGCCGCGCTCGGCACGGTGACGGCATTGTCGAGCTGCGATACCCGCAAGGTCACCTGCACGAACTGGCCCGGCCACAGGAAGTCGCGGTCGTTGGCGAAAGTGGCCTTGAGCTGGATGGTGCCGGTGGTGGTGTCGATGTTGTTGTCGATGAAGGTCAGGGTGCCGGTTTCGGGATGCTGGACGCCGCGGTCGTCGGTCACGGTCACCGCCAGGGGCGATTTGTACTGCCGGGCGCGGATCTGCGGCAATTCGCGCTCGGGCACGGCGAAGGCCACGTAGATCGGTCGCAACTGGTTGATCGTCACCAGCGGCGTGGTGTCGTTGGCCTTGATGTTGTTGCCCTCGGTGACCTTCATGTCGCCGGTGCGGCCGGTCAGCGGCGCGGTGATGTCGCTGTAGGAAAGCTGCACTTTGGCGACATCGATCGCGGCTTCGTCCGACTTGATGGCGGCCTCCAGGATCTGGACCTGGGTGCGCGCCTGCTCCAGCAGCTTCTGGCTGGTGACGCCGGTCGATGCGGTGGTCTGGTTGCGCTTGAACTCGAGCCGGGCGTTCTCGAGCTGCGCCTGGTCGCGCAGCAGATTGGCTTCGGCCTGCTTGAGCTGGGCTTCGTAGGAGCGCGGGTCGATCGTGAACAGCGGCGCGCCGGCCTTGACGATCTCGCCTTCGTTGAACGACACCTTGGCCAGCATGCCGTCGACCCGGGACTTGATCTGGACCGAGGCGATCGGCTGCACCGTACCGATGGTGCGGATCTCGATCGGCACCGATTTCAAGCTTGCCTTGGCCACCAGCACCGGAGCCGCAGGCGCCGGCCGCGGCGCGGTGGCCGTTCCCGCCGACGTGGCCTGCTGCGCCGGTTGATTGTGGAAGAACTGCCAATAGACCGCGCCGCCGATTGCCGCCAGCGCAACCAAACCCAAAAAAGTTCTCGCTTTCACCCGTGCCTCGTCCCCGCCCCAGGGGGAAATCGGCTGGCAGACCAGACCTCTGCCAGCCTCACTATACGATGGTAGGACCTTGCCGGAGCCCTGCGGGGTGGTCAAGAAACGGCTTAGATGCCGAGCGCGCTGCGCAGCCAGGCCCAGGCTTGGCCGGCCAGGCCGGCCAGATAGCTGCCGGCCGCCGCCAGGGTGGCGATCCAGGCGAGGGCAATGGCGGTGCCCACCAGCCCCGCAATGACAACGCGGCCGTCGCGCTCGGATATGCCCAGCGAGAGCAACAGGATTCCCCAGGCCGGCAGCAGGTTTCCAGCCGGGATCGGCAGCGCGAGGATCAGCGCCAGCAAGGCGACCAGAGCCGCCCATGCGCGTTCCGCCTGAGGCGCGGTCATCGGCGCCAGGCGCGGACGCAGATGCCGTTCGAGGCGGATTACCGGCGGCCGCACCTTGGTCCAGAGCCGTCTCAGGCGGGCCCGCGATACGCCCCAGCGGGCGATGCGCCCGGGCAACCACGGTTCGTCCCGGCCAAGGGCCAACTGGCCGGCCAGGATCAGGATGGGCAGGCCGGTGAGGGTCGACATGTAGGGGATGCCGGGCATGGGCAGGCAGTTGGGCAGGACGAGCACCGTCATCGCCAGGCCGAAGGCGCGCTCGTGAAGATTGTCGAGCAGTTCGCCCAAGGTGAGCTGGCCTTCCGCCGGGGCCAGCAGGCGGTCGATGATGTCGCTGGTGCGTGGCGGAACGGCGCAGGCGGATTCTTCGCCCTGCTCGTTGCGATCGTCGTCTTCGCTCATGGCCGATCGCGCTCGTGCTGCCCCGGAAAAGATCGAACGCCAGCAAAGCATTGCGCCGCCCCACCGGCAAGCGAAACGGCTTCAATGGACGCTTCCCAGCCCGCCGCAGCGTGATCTAAGCTCGCCGCCTCATCGACATTGTCACGCCTGATGCAGCGAGAAGGAAAACGCCATGAAAGCCATGATGTGCACCGAGTTCGGCCCGCCCGAGAGCCTGAAGATGATGCAGGTCGCCTCGCCGCCGGTCGGCAAGGGCCAGGTGCGGGTGGCGATCCATGCCAGCGGCGTCAATTTTCCCGATACCCTGATCATCCAGGGCAAGTACCAGTTCAAGCCGGCCATGCCTTTCGCGCCGGGCCACGAAGTGGCGGGCGACATCGCCGAGGTCGGCGAGGGCGTGAGCGGCTTCAAGGTGGGCGATCGCGTGATTGCGATGACCGGCCATGGCGGTTACGCCGACGAGGTGGTGGTCGACCAGAACAGCCTGCTGAAGATGCCCGACAACATGTCCTACGTGGACGGCGCGGCGTTCACGATGACCTACGGCACTTCCTACTATGCGCTCAAGCAGCGCGGCCATCTGAAGCCGGGCGAGATCCTGCTGGTGCTGGGCGCGTCGGGCGGCGTCGGGTTGACCGCGGTGGAGCTGGGCAAGCTGATGGGCGCGCGCGTGATTGCCGCCGCCGGCAGCGACGAGAAGCTGGAGATCACGAAGAAATACGGCGCCACCGACACGATCAACTACAGCAGGGACAAGATCCGCGACCGCATGAAGGAGCTCACCGACGGCAAGGGCGCCGACGTGATCTACGACGCGGTGGGCGGCGACGCTTTCGACGAGGCGATTCGTTCCATCGCCTGGTACGGCCGGCTGCTGGTGATCGGCTTCGCCTCCGGTCGCATCCCGTCGTTGCCGGCCAACCTGGCGCTGCTCAAGAGCTGCGATGTGGTCGGCGTGTTCTACGGCGCCTGGCGGGCGCGCGATCCGCAGGGCTCGCGCCAGAACTTCAAGGAACTGCTCGACTGGTACGCCGCCGGCAAGCTCAAGCCGCACGTGTCCATGACCTTCCCGCTGGAGAAGGCGCCCGACGCCATGAACGCTTTGCTGGGCCGCAAAGCGACCGGCAAGATCATCCTGCTGTCGGGCAGAAGCTGAGTCTGGCCATGGAGTTGGTCGGCAAGATTGCGATCGTCACCGGGGCGGCGTCGGGGATCGGCGCCGCCAGCGCCGCGTTGTTCACCAATCGCGGCGCCAAGGTGGTGGCGGTCGATCGCCCCGGCACCGGCTTGTCCGAGCAGCACGGCAACAACCTCGACATCTCGGCGCTGTCGAAGGACATCACCGACGAGGATGCGCCCGAGGCGATCCTGGAGCACACCCTGGATCGCTTCGGCGCGGTCGACATCCTGTTCAACAATGCCGGCGTCTCCGGCCGCGAACTGGCCGAGAACCTGAGCGACGCCGAATGGGATCGCGTGTTCGGCGTCAATGTGCGGGCGATGTTCCGGCTGTGCCGGGCCGCCATCCCCGTGCTGCGCGAACGGGCGGCGCAGACCGGACGGGCCCGCATCATCAACACCGCTTCGGTGATGGCCTTCGATACCGATATCGGCCTGGCGGCCTATGCCGCTTCGAAGCATGCCGTGGCGGGATTGACCAAGACCCTGGCGCTGGAACTGGGCAAGTACGGCATTACCGCCAATTACATCATGCCGGGGGCGGTCTATACCGGCATGACCAAGGCCAGTTTCGATCGCGACGACATTCGCAAGGTCTGGGAGAAGAAGGCGGCCTTGCGCCGGCTGGGCGAGCCGGGCGACATTGCCCGGGCCGCGCTGCTGCTGGCCAGCGACGAGGCCGATTTCATTACCGGACATGGCTTGGTGGCGGATGGCGGCTTGACCTTGCGCACGTGAGCCGATCGCGAGGACCGATGGCCCAGACCTATCCCAGCTTTTCCACGACCTATGCCGAGGCGCGCGAGAAATTCCTCGCCGCCGTGCAACGCGCCGGCGCCAAGGCCGACAGCATCGTCAATCCCAACAAGGGGCCGGCTGGCGAGACTTTGGCCACCGACGCGGCATGGTTCGGCGATCCAGTCGCACCCAAGGCGGTGGTGGCGATTTCCGGCACCCATGGCGCGGAAGGCTTCTGCGGCTCGGGTTTCCAGGTCGACTGGATCGGCCGCGGTCTGGCCGACAAGCTGCCGCGCGATACCGGCGTGCTGATGGTCCACGCCATCAATCCCTATGGTTTCTCCTGGCTGCGCCGCGTCACCGAGGAGAATGTCGATCTCAATCGCAACTTCGTCGACCATGCCAAGCCCTATCCGGAGAATCCGGGCTACGTCGAACTGGCCGATTGGGTGGTGCCCAGGTCGCTCGACGAGGCGACATTGGCCGAGGCCGAGCGTCATCTGCAGGACTATCGCCGTCGCAACGGCGACATCGCGTTCTATCGCGCGGTCTCAGGGGGGCAGTACAGCCATGCCAAAGGACTGTTCTATGGCGGCAACGGCCCGACCTGGTCCAACCGGACCACGCATGCGCTGATCGACCGTTACCTCAAGCGGCGAAAAGCGGTGGCGGCAATCGACTTCCATACCGGGCTTGGCCCGTTCGGCTATGGCGAGCTGATCGCGCATTACGATCCCGGTACGCCCGGCGCGCGGCGCACGCGCGGCTGGTATGGCCAGTCGCTGACCGAGACCAAGCGCGGCACCTCCAGTTCCCAGGCGCGCGACGGGCTGGGGCACTATGGCTACAACCGTGCGCTGCCCGGCGTCGACGTCACCATGGTGACTCTCGAGTTCGGAACCTATCCGCGCGAGCAGGGTCATCGGGTGCTGCGCGCCGATCATTGGCTGCACAGCTATGGCGACCCGATCGGCGCCGAGGCCAGGCCGATCAAGCAGGCGTTGAAGGACCATTTCTACCCGGACCACGACGACTGGAAGGAAATGATCCTGTTCCGCGGTCACCAGGTTGTGCGCCAGGCGCTCGAAGGCTTGGCCCGCTAGATCTCGCCGGGTGCGCCCAGCGCCGCCAGCCACGCATCGATGCGACGCCGGTTGACGCCGAAGTCGCGGCGGCCGTATTTGGCGCGGCTGTAGACGATCAGCGTCGACCGGCCGTTGCCCAGCGCCAGGAAGCGCGCCGATATGCGATCGGGAAAGCGGAACACGCGCGAGCGCTGCACCAGTTCGATGTCGCGGCCGCCGGCTCTGACGTCCGCCAGGGTGACGCGAGGCTGGCCAAGCGCATGGCGGCGGAAATCGGCGGCGAGCTTCTCGACCGGTCGGTCGAAGACGGGCGCTACAAGATGCGGCGGGTCGGCCGTCATGCCCGCGGGCGCGACCAGATACTGGTTCGGCGTGCGCCGCAGCCGCAGCCGGGAAAAATCCATCATCGTAAACCGCCTTCCTGGGTGGGATCGGCCGGTGCGGCACGAAACACCAGCAGCTTGGCGGCCGGGAAGTTGAAGCACAAGCCCGCCAGCGAACCCAGCGCCACGCCGATCACCGGCCAGGCGCGGGCCAGCGGCCAGAGCTGCAGCGCCGCGACGTAGACGCCGTAGTTGATCAGCGCGCCGCCGACGCTGACCATCACGAAGCTGGCCCATTGCCGCGCCGGCGGGTGGCGGGCGGCCTGGGTGAAGGTGAAGACGCGGTTCAGCCACCAGGTGGCGCTGGCGGCGGCCAGGAACGAAACCACGCGCGCCGAGTAGGGGTCGAGCCCGGCGCCACGGGTCAGCGCCATCAGCACGCCCGAATCGACCAGGAAGCCGATGCCGCCGACAATGGCGAAGCGCAGCAATTCGCTGCGCCCCACCGTCTTCCGCCACAGCGTGCCGACCGCGGCGCCCACCATGGTTCAGCCGCCAGGTGGCGCGTAGCGCAGATAGGCAAGGCGCTTCTGCTCGCGCCGTCCCTGCGACACCGTATCGAGGATCAGACCGCATGCCACGCTGAGGAACGCCAGCAGCATCAGGCTGGCGGACAGCACGGCGGTCGGCAGGCGCGGCACCAGGCCGGTCTCCAGGAAGGTGACGACCACCGGCACCGCCAGCCAGATCGACAGGATGGCGAACATCGCCGCCAGGATGGTGAAGAAGGCAAACGGCCGCTCGTCGCGGAACAGGTTCACCAAGGTGCGCAGGATGTGCACGCCGTCGCGCCAGGTGTTGAGCTTGCTGACCGATCCTTCGGGCCGCGCGCCGTAGGGCGTCGGCATCTCCGCCACCGGGATGTTGAGCGACAGGGTATGCACCGTGAGTTCGGCCTCGATGTCGAAGCCCTGCGACAGGGCGGGGAAGGTCTTGACGAAACGGCGGGAGAACACGCGATAGCCCGACAGCATGTCCTTGATGCGGTTGCCGAACAGGAAGCCGACGAACCAGGTCAGCAGGAAATTGCCGGCGCGGTGGCCGCGGCGGTAGGCGGCCTGCTCCTGCTCGACCCGGGCGCCCACCACCATGTCGAGATTCTCCGACACCAGCCGGTCGACCAGCGCGCGGGCGCTCAGCGGGTCGTAGGTATTGTCGCCGTCGGCCATCACGTAGATGTCGGCATCGATGTCGGCGAACATGCGGCAGACCACGAAGCCCTTGCCCTTGAGGGGTTCGCTGCGCACCACCGCCCCGGCCCGGGCGGCGACCTCGCGCGTGCGGTCGGTCGAGGCGTTGTCGTAGACGTAGATGGCGGCTTCCGGCAGCGCCTCGCGGAAGCGTCGCACGCAATCGCCGATCGCGGCCTCCTCGTTGTAGCAGGGAAACATCACGGCAATGCGCGGGGTAGACGAGGTCATGGCGCTCCTGGTCGGACACGAAACGGTGCTTTGGAACAATGCCATTGTCGAGCCGCGGCGAACAGCGTTACCGCGCCTCGGCGCCGGCCGCGGCAGGCGAGCGCTCGTCCCGGCGCGCTCCCAGGCCGATGGCGAAGACCGCTGCGACCGCGAGCCAGGCGACCCGGCTCTGGTAGCGCTCGGTGGTGCCGGAAAACACGCCGCACACGAAGGCGTTTATCGCCAGGGCGGCCAGGACCAGGGCACCGAACCCTGCAGCGCGGCGACGGCCCGCCCGGGCGAGCAGAATGGCCGACAGGACCAGCCCTGCCAGCGCGGCCAGCTGTACCGGCCGCTGGAACGGGTTGAGCAGCGCCGATAGCCGGTCGATGCCGCCATCGGCCTGGCGCGCCTCGTGGAAGCGGGCCGCCTCGTGGGGAAAGGCGATCTCGACAATACGATTGGCCTCGATCCCCGGACGATGCAGCGATTCGCCGATGTCGATATGCACCAGCTGGCGCGCCGTGTCGGCAACGATGGCGCCCAGGTGACGCAGCGGCATGCGCGCTGCGCTGTCGAGCACGATGTGGCGCAGTTCCGGCGTCGGCGTCCATCCTCCCAGCAGCGTGAACGCCTCCGGCCTGGACCAGAGATATTCGTTGTGGCTGCGCGGCATCTGGTCCTTCAGCGCACATAGCCGCAGCGCCGGTTGCGGGCAGACCTCGGACAGATAGTCGGCCACGATTCCGTCATCGACCAGACGGCCGAACAGGAATTGCTGGCCGCCCTGGCTGTAGTAGGGATGGCCGGCGATGCTCCACTGCACGGCCACCGCCACGACGATGCCGGCGACGGCGGCCATCGCTGCCTGGCCGATGCCGCGCCAGTTCAGGGCCAGCCGGCCCCGTCCGATAGCGGCCAGCACGACCATGCCGATCGCCAGCGGCGCGTGGCTGGGATGCAGCGCCACGCCCAGCGCCACGACCTCCAGCAGCAGCAGCCGGCGAACCGCGCCGAATTCCCGCCCGTAGAGCATGACCAGAAGGATGGCCAGAACCATCGGACCGCCGGCGAAATCGGGCATGACCTGATCGACTGTCCACGGCAGGCCGGTCAGCGCGGCCAGGATCAGCCCCAGCGCGACCAGCCACAGCGCGCGATGGCGGGCGGCAAACGCAGCGATGGTCTCGTGCAGCACCCAACTCGCTATCAGGGCCTGCGCCGCGATCACGGGCCACAGCGACACGCCCGCGTGCAGGACATGCATCAGGACCGGATAGGTCAGGCCGCGCGGCACATATTCCTGCGGCGCGAAGGACAGGGCGATGTAGAGCGCCGAATCGGGATAGAGCAGCGGATAGCCGTTGTAGAGGGCGGGCCACAGCAGGAGCGCGGCGACCAATGTAACGGCCGCCCCATGTCCGAAGATCCGGGCCGCGCCGGTCCACGGCGTCTTGCGGAGAAGCGCCGGGCGGGAGAGGTCGGACGACGTCATTGCGACCGGCCGAACCAGGGCGTGTAGAACGGGCGGGCCAGCAGGATCATGGTGCCGAGCGTGCCGATCCAGACCATGCGGCTGCCATAGCGATCGCCGGGGTTGGACAGCACGCCGCAGATGGCGGCATTGCCCAGCACCGCCAGCGCCAGGGTCAGCGCCAGCCCCGCGCCGGCAAGATCGCGCCGTCGCCAGCGCGCCAGGCCCAGCACCGCCAGCCCGGCCATGCCGACGATGGCCGCCGGCGCATGGACCAGGTTGATTCGGGCGAAATCGAACCTGTCGCGCTGCTGCAACGCATTCATGTAGGCGGGAAGCTCGCCCGGAAAGTGCCGTGCCACGGCGACCGCCGTGGCATCGAGCTGCGACCAGGTGCCGTCGCCGGTGTCGAACTCGGCCAGCTGCGCGCCAACGTCGCGCAACGCGGCAACGAGATGCCGGAGCGGAAAGGCGGCCAGGCTGCCGCGCACGATGCGCCCGGCCTCGTCCTGCGCACCCTGCCAGCCGCCGATCTTGTCCAGCAGATTGTCGTAGGCCCACAGGAAGTCGTTGGCCGAACCGGGCAGCCGGTCGCGATAGGCGCAAAGCTTGTAGTCCGGCGATGGGCAGACGCGATCGAGATAGGGTTTCACCAGGCCGTCCTGCATGAACCGCGCCAGCAGGAAGACATCGCCGCTCTGGCTGATGAAAGGTCGCCCGCTCGCCGCATAGTGGACCGCGACGGTGGTGCCCACGCCGCCCGCCGCAATCAGCGCCGGCAGCGCCAGGAAGGCCAGACCCGGCCTCAACCGCCGCAGCGCCAGCCAGACCAGGAGCATTGCCAGCGCCAGCCCGATGGCCAGCAGCATGAAGGTCGCATGGGCGGCCGCGGCCATCAGCGCCACCGCGAACAGGCCGATGCGCGTCGGCCAGCCCAGCATCGGCCTGGCGAACAGCAGTGCCGCCAGCGCAAGCGCCAGCAGCCCGCCCAGGAAGTCCGGCATGATCTGGCCGGCATACCAGGGCAGGGCGGTCAGCACGGCAAGCAATGCGGTCAGGATGCAGGCGGTCCAGCTCGACGCGCCGGGCAGGAAGACGCGCACGGCCACCACGATCACCCAGGCTGCAAGCAGGCATTGCAGCGCCACAACGATCCACAGGCTGGCGAGGGGATGGGCCGGCAGCAGCACCAGCGCATAGGGCATGGTGCGGTAGATCACCGGCTGCAGGGTGAACGACATGTCGATGTAATCGGCCGAGTCGTAGAACACCAGCGGGTAGCCATTGACCAGCGCCGGCGCCGCCAGCAGGACGGCCGAGACGAGGGTGGCGAGGGCGGTCGACAGCGACTTGGACGGCAAGGCGGCTCCGGCGCAGGACGGTCGGTCCATAGTGAGTGGCCGCGCCGCGGCCGGCAAGCCGGCAATACGTTGCCGGGCCGGCGAAATATTCTGCCTAAGTGCCAGCGAGGTCTGCTAAAAATCGGTCATGCGGATAGTTGTTCTGGCGGCGGCGCTGCTCTTGGCGGCGGGCGCCAATTTCCTGGTCTGGTGGCTGCCCAACCGTCCGGTGGAGATCGCCGGCAGCCAGGTCGAGCCGCCGCGCAGCGTGTCCTTCTCGCCCTATCGCCGCGGGCAGAGCCCGCTGACCATGGACTATCCGACGCCCGGCGAGATCGCCGCCGACATGAAGCTGCTGTCGCAATACGGCGTGAAGTCGCTGCGCACCTATACCTCGCTCGAGGGCATGGAGATCGTGCCGCGACTGGCCGGCTCGATGGGCCTGAAGGTGATCCACAGCGCCTGGCTGTCGGGCAGTCCGCTGCTCAATGCCCAGGAGATCACCGCGCTGATCGACGCGGCCAACCGCTACCCCGACGCCATCGATCGCGTCATCGTCGGCAACGAAGTGTTGCTGCGCAACGACCTGAAGATCGACGAGCTGATCACCTTCATCCGCCGCGTGAAGTCGTCGGTGCGCCAGCCGGTGTCCTACGCCGATGTGTGGGAGAAGTGGATCGAAAATACCGAGCTGGCCAACGAAGTCGACTTCATCACCATCCACATCCTGCCGTATTGGGAAAACGATCCGATCGGCATCGATCGCATCCGCCAGCACATCCTGGACGTCTACAACCTGGTCAAGGCGCGTTTCCCCAACAAGCCGATCCTGATCGGCGAGACCGGCTGGCCGAGCGATGGCCGGATGCGGGCCGATGCGCGTCCGGGGCTGGTCGAGCGCGTGCGCTTCGAGGCGATCTTCCGCCAGCTCGCCAAGGAGCAGGGCTTCGACTACAACATGATCGAGGCCTTCGACCAGCCGTGGAAGAGCTTGCTGGAAGGTACGGTGGGCGAGAGTTGGGGCGTGTTCGATGCCGATCGCCTGGCCAAGTTCAGGTCCGGCGAGCCGGTCAGCGCCGATCCGCTGTGGCTGGTGAAGTTCCTGGCCTCCACCGCAATGGCCGCCGTCCTGGCGACCGCCTTCGCGGCGCGGCGGACGTCCATGTCAGGCGGTCGCATCCTGGTATTTGCGCTGTTCGCCCAGGCCATTGCCAGCACCTTGGTGTTCGGCCTGGCCATCGACCTGCAGCGCAGCCTGCCGCTGGCCGGGCTGGCGGCCAATGTGGTCGAGCACGCCGCGGCGAAGCTGTTCTCCCAGCCGGGCGCGGCGTTCGATCTGATCTGGCGCTATTCGTTCTATGGCCTGCGCGTCGTCGGCACGGCCTTCTGGGCGGTCCTGGGCGCCATGTTTGCAGGATTCCTGCTGCGCGGCATCGGCGACAGCCTGGCCGGGGAGGCGCCGGTGCCGGAGCGGGTGCGGCGCGTGCGCGGCAGCGTGGCCCGCGCCCTGGGCAATGGTCTGCTGCGCGCTTTCGTCCGGCCGGTGCTGACCCTGCAGATGCTGTTCCTGGTCTTTACGCTTCTGGCCGTGTGGCATAGCTGGGCATTGATGCTCGATGGCCGCTATCGCGATTTCCCGATCGGCAATTACTGGCTGCCTGCCGGAGTGCTGCTGGCGTGGAAGCTTCTCACGCTGTTCAGGCCGTCGCCGCACGCGCCGACGCGCCACCGCCTGGCGGAAGCGCTGTCGTTCGGCCGACTCTATGGGCTAGTGGGCAGCGCGCCGTCGGCCGGCCTGTCGCCAGGCTACACGCGCCTGGGGCCGATCTGGCCGGAATTGCTGCTGATCGTCGGGTTGCTCGGCGGCGCGCTGGGCATCGTGCTGGTCGAGAGCGCGCTCAATCGCGAAGCGCAGCTATGGGCCGCGTTGACGGTGTCGATGGCGCTGCCCTATCTGGCCACGGTGCGCCTGTCGCTGGCCTTGCCGCTGGCCGAGCGCCCGCCCGAGTCTTTCACCGGAAAATGGTAACGTTGCGCGCCGCAGAGGAGGAATCGCCATGGACATGACCGGAGAATATCGCATCGCCGCGCCGCGCGAGGCGGTCTGGGCGGGGCTCAACGATCCGGCCATCCTCCAGGCTTGCATTCCCGGCTGCGAAACGCTGGAGAAGACCGGCGACAACGAGTTCAAGGCCACCGTCCGCATCAAGATCGGCCCGGTCAGCGCGCGCTTCGGCGGCAAGGTGACCCTGACCGATCTCGACCCGCCCAACGGCTATCGCATCGTCGGCGAGGGCAGCGGCGGCGCGGCGGGATTCGCCAAGGGCGGCGCCACCGTCAAGCTGGAGAGCGAGGGTGCCGACACCATCCTGCGCTACACCGCCGACGCCCAGGTGGGCGGCAAGCTGGCCCAGGTCGGCTCGCGGCTGATCGAGGGCACCTCCAACAAGCTGGCCGGGGAATTCTTTTCCGCCTTCGCCGAAAAAGTACAGGCCAACGCCGCCGCCGACGCGCCGCCGCCGGCCGGCGTGTCGGCCGCCGCCAATGCTGCGGCGTCTTCCGCGGCCGCCGCTGCCGCGGTGTCGCCGCCGCAACCGGTTCCGGTGCCGGCCGCCGCGGCGCCGGCGCCGCGCGCGTCGGCCAACTGGCGGCCCTGGTTTCTGGCGGTCGGCGTGGTCGCGCTCGCCGTCATCGCCTATCTGCTGGTCCGGTGAGTGGTCCGGTGAGCTGGGCGGTTTCGCCCGCGTAACCGGCTTGTTGCTTGACCCCGGCAGGGGAAAGGGAAAGACTTTTACCGCTGTCCGACAAAACGTCCGTCAGTGACGGGGACGGCGCATGGCGTAGGCGCATATGGCGCTTGGTGTGATCAGAGGGAGGATTTCATGTCGCTGACCGTAAATATGACGGTGAACGGCAAAGCGGTCAGCGGGACCGTCGAGCCGCGCACTTTGCTGGTGCAATTCCTGCGGGAAAATCTCGGGCTCACCGGCACGCATGTCGGCTGCGACACAAGCCAGTGCGGCGCTTGCGTCGTCGATGTCGACGGCAAGTCGATCAAGTCCTGCACCATCTTCGCCGTGCGCGCCGACGGCGCCAAGGTCACCACCATCGAAGGCCTGGCCGACGGCACGACGCTTCATCCGATGCAGGAGGCGTTCCGCGAGAACCACGGCTTGCAATGCGGCTTCTGCACGCCAGGCATGGTGATGAGCGCGATCGACCTGGTGAAGCGCCACAACTACCAGCTCGACGAAGCCACGGTGCGGCACGGCCTGGAGGGCAATCTGTGCCGCTGCACCGGCTACCATAACATCGTCAAGGCGGTGCTGGCCGGCGCCAAGGCCATGCAAGCCAAGGGGGTGTAGCCATGACCTCTACCGGCATCGGTGCCCGCGTTCCCCGCAAGGAGGACCAGCGGTTTCTCACCGGCAACGGCCACTACACCGACGACATGGTGCGCGGCCGCCAGACCTACGCCTATTTCCTGCGCTCGCCGCATGCCCATGCCCGGATCAGGAGCATCGACGTCGCCGCGGCGAAAGCGGCGCCCGGCGTGCTGGCCGTGTTCACCGGCAAGGATATCGCCGACGCCAAGGTCGGCAGCCTGATCTGCGGCTGGGTGGTCAAGGACAAGCACGGCCAGCCGCACAAGGCGCCGGCGCATCCGGCGCTGGCGCTCGACACGGTGCGCCATGTCGGCGATCAGGTGGCCATGGTGGTGGCCGAGACGCTGGCGCAGGCCAAGGATGCAGCCGAACAGATCGTGGTCGACTACGAGGTGCTGCCCTCGGTAGTCAATCCGGCCAAGGCGCTCGACAAGGGCGCGCCGCAGGTGCATGCCGATGTCGAGGGCAACCTCTGCTACGACTGGGAGCTGGGCGACAAGGCGGCGGTCGATGCCGCTTTCGCCAAGGCAGCCCATGTCGCCAAGATCGACCTGATCAACAACCGGCTGATCCCCAACGCCATGGAGCCGCGCGCCGCGGCGGCGGAATACGACAAGGGCACCGGCCAATACACCTTGTGGACCACCTCGCAGAATCCGCATGTCACCCGGCTGGTGCTGTCGGCCTTCGTGCTGGGCATCCCCGAACACAAGCTGCGTGTCGTCGCGCCCGACGTGGGCGGCGGCTTCGGTTCGAAGATCTTCATCTACGCCGAAGAGACCCTGCTGACCTGGGCCAGCTCGCGGGTCGGCCGGCCGATCAAGTGGGTGGCCGAGCGCAGCGAATCGTTCCTGACCGATGCGCATGGGCGCGACCACGTCACCCATGCCGAACTGGCGATGGACAAGGACGGCAAGTTCCTGGCGCTCAAGGTCGATACCATAGCCAATATGGGCGCCTATCTGTCGACCTTCGCCACCGCGGTGCCGACCTATCTCTACGGCACCTTGCTGGCAGGGCAGTACACCACGCCGGCCATCCATGTGAACGTACGCTCGGTGTTCACCAACACCGCGCCGGTCGACGCCTATCGCGGTGCCGGCCGCCCGGAAGCCACCTTCGTGGTCGAACGCATCGTCGACGAAGCAGCGCGGGTCATGAAGATGGATCCGGTGGAGATCCGCAAGCGCAACTTCGTGCCGCCCGATGCCTTCCCGTACCAGACGCCGGTTGCGCTGACCTATGACTCCGGCAACTACGTGCCGATCATCGACGAGGCCTGCCGGATCGCCGACTATGCCGGGTTCGAGAAGCGCCGCGCCGAAGCCAAGGCGCGCGGCAAGATCCGCGGCATCGGCATCTCGGCCTATATCGAGGCCTGCGGACTGGCGCCGTCGGCGGTGGTCGGCTCGCTGGGCGCGGGCGTCGGCCAATGGGAATCGGCGCAGATCCGATTCAATCCGACCGGCAACGTGCAGATCTACACCGGCTCGCACAGCCACGGCCAGGGTCACGAGACCACCTTCGCCCAGATCGTGTCGGACAAGCTGGGCGTGCCGCTCGACCAGATCGAGATCGTCCACGGCGACACCGCCTCGGTACCGTTCGGCATGGGCACTTATGGCAGCCGCTCGCTGGCGGTGGGCGGCTCGGCCATCATGAAGGCGGCCGACAAGATCATCGCCAAGGGCAAGAAGATCGCCGCCCATCTGCTGGAAGCGTCGGCCGCTGATATCGAGTTCAAGGACGGGGTGTTCTCCGTCGCCGGCACCGACAAGCAGGTGCCGCTGGGCGGGGTGGTGTTCTCGGCCTACGTGCCGCACAACTATCCGCTCAACGAGCTCGAGCCGGGCATGGACGAGAACGCCTTCTACGATCCGTCCAACTTCACCTATCCCGCCGGCGTGCATGTCTGCGAGCTGGAGATCGATCCCGACACCGGCACCACCGAGATCGTCAACTTCACGGCGGTCGACGATTTCGGCAACATCGTCAACCCGATGATCGTCGAAGGCCAGGTCCAGGGCGGCATCGCCCAGGGCGTCGGCCAGGCGCTGCTGGAGGGCGCGGTCTACAACCAGGACGGCCAGCTCGTGTCGGGCTCGTACATGGACTATTCCATGCCGCGCGCCCACGACCTGCCCAGCTTCAAGCTGGGCTACAAGCACACGCCCTGTCCGCACAACCCGCTGGGCGTGAAGGGCTGCGGCGAGGCCGGCGCCATCGCCGCCCCGGCGGCGGTGATCAACGCCGTCATGAACGCGCTGACGCCGCTGGGCGTGCGCAACATCGACATGCCGGCGACGCCGCAGAAGGTGTGGTCGGCGATCCAGAACGCTGCGATGAAACAGGCCGCGGAATAGGGAGGCCACGATGTACAATTTCGACTACCACAAGCCCAAGTCCCTGGCCGATGCCGTGGCGGCGCTGAAGAAGGCGCCGGACGGCAAGCTGATCGCCGGCGGCCAGACCCTGATCCCGACCCTGAAGCAGCGCCTGGCCCAGCCCTCCGACCTGATCGACCTGTCGGGTGTCGCCGAACTGCGCGGCATCAAGGTCGAGGGCAAGACCGTGACCATCGGCGCCATGACCAAGCATGGCGAGGTGGCGGGCTCGGCCGAGGTGGCCAGGGCTATCCCGGCGCTGCACGAGATGGCCAAGCTGATCGGCGATCCCCAGGTGCGCAACATGGGTACGTTGGGCGGCTCGATCGCCAATGCCGACCCCGCGGCCGACTACCCCGCCGCCATCGTCGCGCTGAACGCTACCGTCAAGACCAACGAGCGCAGCATCGCCGCCGACGATTTCTTCCAGGGCATCTTCACCACCGCCCTGAAGGACGGCGAGGTGATCGTCTCGGTCAGCTTCCCGGTGCCGGACAAGGCGGCCTACCAGAAGTTCCGCCACCCGGCCTCGCGCTTCGCCCTGGTCGGCGTGTTCGTCGCCAAGACCGGCAACGAGGTGCGGGTCGCGGTCACCGGCGCCGGCCCCAGCGTGTTCAGGGTCAAGGCGATGGAAGAGGCGCTGGCCAGGAACTGGTCGCCCGATGCGGTGGCCAATGTGAAGGTGTCGGCCAGCGGCCTGAACTCGGATATCCATGGCAGCGCCGACTATCGCGCCCATCTGGTGACGGTGATGGCCAAGCGCGCCGTGGCCGACGCCAAGTAGCGGGGTTCCCACCGGAATCGGAAAGGGAGGCCACGCGCCTCCCTTTTTCGTTGGCGGTCGAGAAAGAGAGATGTTCGACAGGATCAGGAATTGGCTGGCCAGCAGGGATGGCGCGCCGGTGGCGCCGGACGGCTATCGCCGGCTGGCGTTTCCGGGCGGCACGGTCGAGCTGCCGGCCAACTGGCTCGTGACCGATCGAAGCGGCGAGGGCCGGCTGATCGCCCGCTCGCCCGACCGGGAAATCCAGATCGTGCTTTCCGTGATGTATTTCCAGCCGGGCAGCCTGGAAGGCGACATCGAGCGTTTTGCCGGTCTGGCCAGCCGGCGGGTGGAGGAAGAGGCGACGCGGGGCAAGGACAGCGTCGCCACCAGGCCGGACGTGCTGGTGCAGGACGGCGACACGCTGGTGGCGCAATACGAGGGGCGGGAAGGCACCCGGCGCCAGTTCGCCTGCCGGATGGCGATGCGCCGCGGCATCGTCGCCATCGCCTATGTCGAGGCGATGCGCGAGGACCAGCCCTGGCTCGCCGACGTGTCGAGCGTGGTGTTCGACAGCCTGTCCCTGACCGGTCCGTGACGGGCGATGGCCTGCCGGATCGGCGATCTATCGGGGAGGCTTGGATGGCAGCAGCGCGATGAAGGCGATCAGGAACAAGACCGCGCCGACGGCGTGGCCGGCTTCCCATTGGTTGCGATAGGCGGTCCAGTCGGCCGGCAGGGTTGCGGCCGTCCAGCCGCTCAGCGCCGCGTTCATCGGCGCCACCGCGGCGGTCCACACCGCCAGCGCCACGGTGGCGGCGATGGCGGCAACCAGGGCATGGCGCGCCGCGGTGTCGCCGTGACGTCGCAGCATCAGCCATAGCAGCCAGCAGGCGACGATGGCCGCGACTTCCAGCACGGCGCCGACCGTGCCGAAGCCGATATAGAGGTTGTGCTGCACGTCGAGCCACTGCCCGCCGTTCAGCCGCAACTTGCCCGGTATCTCCAACACATGCGCGAACAGCAGCCCCAGGGTCAGGGCGACGAAGGTCAGGCTGAAGGATTTCAGCGCGTGTATCGACATGATCCGTCTCCGGCCAGTCCAGATAACGGATCAACGCATGGCAGGCGAATGGGGTTGCCGTGCGGGATCGGCGCCCGGTATCACGCCTTGGCGCTGGGCCGGGCCGATACCGCGGCGTGCCAGCGCGCCAGGTTCTTGTGCTTGTCGGGATCGATCTTCAGCCGGATGACGCGGGCGAAATCGAAGCCGCACAGCGCGGTGATGTCGGCGATCGAGAAATTGTCGCCGGCGGCGAATTTCTTGCCCTCGAGCTGGCTGTCGAACCAGTCCATCATCTTGGCGGCCTCGCGGCCCTGCTGCTCGCCCCAGGCCGGCACCTGCTCGATGCGGTCGGCGAAGAAGGCGTTGCTGTGGCGGAAGGCGTTGTAGATCGGCGCGCAGACGTTCAGCTCCAGCCGCCGGTTCCACATCTCGACCAGCGCCTTTTCCTTGGGCGTGCTGCCGAACAGCGGCGGGTTGGGCTGGGTCTCCTCGAAATAGCGGCAGATCGCGACGGTCTCGGCGATGATGGTGCCGTCGTCCAGCTCCAGGATCGGCACGCCCGACAGCGGGTTGAGCTTCTGGTACTCGGGCTGGCGGTTCTGCTTGCCGGCGATGTCGACCTGCTCGGTCGGGACGTCGATGCCTTTTTCGGCAAGGAAGATGCGGACGCGCCGCGGATTGGGCGCGGTCTTGCTGTCGTACAATTTCATGGCGATCCCCTGACCCTGTGGCGTTGCCTCCATGCCATTATCGGCGGGCTGCGCTGCCGTGCAAGGCGGTAGGCTGGCCTGGAGCGCTGCGCTACACTTGATCGTCGTTTTCGCCCTGCAAAAGCCGGCATCCGGCCGGCCGATTTCGAGTGGATTTTTCGCCCATGAGCAAGCCCCCCGCATCGATCGACGAGACCATGGCATTGCTGTCGCGCGGCAAGTACGTCGCCGATCGCAGCCTGGCCACGACCTTGTTCCTCAGCCTCAAGCTGGGCCGCCCGCTATTCGTGGAAGGCGAGGCGGGCGTGGGCAAGACCGAGATCGCCAAGGTGCTGGCGCAGACCCTGGATCGGCCGCTGATCCGCCTGCAATGCTACGAGGGGCTCGACATCTCGTCTGCGGTCTACGAGTGGGACTATGCGCGCCAGATGGTCGAGATCCGCATGGCCGAGGCCCAGGGCAATGTCGATCGCGACGTGCTGGGCGGCGAGATCTTCGCCGAGAAGTTCCTGATCCGCCGGCCGCTGCTGCAGGCGCTGGAGCCGGCGCCGGGCGGCGTGCCGGTGCTGCTGATCGACGAGCTGGATCGCGCCGACGAGCCGTTCGAGGCTTTCCTGCTCGAGGTGCTGTCCGACTTCCAGGTCACCATTCCCGAACTCGGCACGGTCAAGGCCGAGCATCCGCCGATCGTCGTCATCACCTCCAACCGCACCCGCGAGATCCACGACGCGCTGAAGCGCCGCTGCTTCTATCACTGGGTCGACTATCCCGACGCGGAACGCGAGCGCGCCATCCTGGCGGCCAAGGTGCCGGGCGTGCGCGAGCGGCTGTCGAGCCAGGTGGTGGCGGTGGTGCAGGAGCTGCGCAAGGCCGACCTGTTCAAGGTGCCGGGCGTGGCCGAGACCATCGACTGGGCCACGGCGCTGACCGAGCTGAACGTGCTGGAACTCGATCCCGACACGCTCAACAACACGCTGGGCGTGCTGCTGAAATACCAGGACGACATCCAGAAGATGCAGGGCAGCGAGGCGGCGGCGATCCTGGCCCGGGTCAACAACGAGCTGTCCACCGCGGCGGTGTGAGATGAACCTGCTCGACGCCCAGCAGGTCGAAGGCCGCCTGGCCGACAATATCGCGCATTTCGCGCGCACTCTGCGCCGCGTCGGCCTGCCGATCGGGCCGGGCCGGGTGATCGAGGCGTTGCGCGCGGTCGAGGCGGCCGGCGTGCGTCGGCGCGACGATTTCTACTGGACCCTGCATGCGGTGTTCGTCAACCGGCGCGACCAGCGCGAGCTGTTCGACCAGGCGTTCCACGTGTTCTGGCGCAACCCGCGGCTGCTGGAGAAGATGCTGTCGATGCTGCTGCCGTCGGCCGGCGAGGAGTTCGAGCCCGAGAAACGCAAGGAGATGAATCGCCGCCTGGCCGAGGCGCTGCAGCCGGGCAACGACAGGCACGGCAAGGGCGAGAGCCAGGAGCCGCCGGAAATCGAGATCGAGGCGACCCTGACCTTCTCCGACCGCGAGCTGTTGCAAAAGCGCGACTTCGAGCAGATGTCGCAGGCCGAGGCGGCGGAGGCGATGCGCGCCATCGACCGCATGCGCCTGTCGGTCGAGCAGATCCCGACAAGACGCTACAGGGCCGACCGCCAGGGACGGCGCATCGACATGCGCGCCAGCCTGCGCCGGGCGCTGCGCAATCCCGGCCTGATCGAGCTGCAGCGCCGCGCCGTGCGCCGCCGCCCGCCGCCGCTGGTGGTGCTGTGCGACATCTCCGGCTCGATGAGCCGCTACACGCGGATGTTCCTGCATTTCATGCACGCGCTGGCCAACGATCGCGACCGGGTGCATTGCTTCCTGTTCGGCACCAGGCTCAGCAACGTCACCCGCCAGTTGCGCAATCGCGACGTCGACGTGGCGCTGGAACGGACCGCCGAGCTGGTCGAGGACTGGTCTGGCGGCACGCGCATCGGCGCCTGCCTGCACGAGTTCAACCGGTTGTGGGCGCGGCGGGTGCTGGGGCAGGGCGCGGTGGTGCTGATGATCACCGACGGGCTGGATCGCGAGGGCGCCGAGGGCATCGCCCAGGAAATGGAGCGGCTGCACAAATCCTGCAGCCGGCTGATCTGGCTCAATCCGCTCTTGCGCTACACCGGCTTTGCGCCCAAATCGCAAGGCATCAAGGCGATTCTGCCCCATGTCGACGAGTTTCGGCCGGTGCATAATTTGGAAAGTCTGACCGAGTTGGCCCAATCCTTGTCCCGTCCGACCGGACTGGCGCATCGCGACACGCAGCGCTGGCAGGCCGGGTTGAAGGAGGTTGCATGAGCACCATGGAAACCACGATGGAAACGGATGTCCTGACCAAGGCCGCCGAATGGAAGGCCGCCGGTCGCGACGTGGCGCTGGCCACGGTGGTCTTGACTTGGGGCTCCTCGCCGCGTCCGGTGGGCAGCCAGATGGCAGTGAGCGACAGCGGCACCATGGTCGGCTCCGTGTCCGGCGGCTGCATCGAAGGCGCCGTGGTCAAGGAGGCGCTGGATGCCATGAAGGACGGCAAGCCGCGCCTGCTGGATTTCGGCGTCACCGACGAGCAGGCCTGGGATGTCGGCCTGGCCTGCGGCGGCAAGGTGCAGGTGTTCGTCGAGAAGGTGGCCTGATGCGGCCCGCGATTCTCGCGGCGCTGCAGGAAGCGCGCGCCCGGCGTCAGCCGGCGGTGCTGGCGACGCGGCTGGGCGACGGCAAGCAGGCGCTGGTGTTCGCCGACAAGGCGATCGGCGAGCTGGCGCAGGACCAGGACGTGCTGAGCCATGCCCGCGTCGCGTTGGGCGGCGAGAAGAGCCGCACCACCGGCTCCAGCGGCGGTCCGGTGTTTCTGCATGCCTTCAGTCCGCCGCCCCGGCTGATCGTGGTCGGCGCGGTGCATATCGCCCAGGCGCTGGTGCCGATGGCCTCGATGGCCGGCTACGACATCACCGTGGTCGATCCACGCCGGGCGTTCTCTTCGGACGAGCGTTTTCCCGGCGTGACCGTGTCGCGCGACTGGCCGGACGAGGCGCTGGCGGCGCTGAAGCCGGACTCCGGCACCGCCGTGGTCACCCTGACGCACGATCCCAAGCTGGACGATCCGGCGCTGGAAGCGGCGCTGAAGTCGGACTGCTTCTATATCGGCGCGCTGGGTAGTCGCAAGACGGCGGAGAAGCGGCTGGCGCGGCTGACCGCGCTGGGCTTCGGCGCGACCGATTTCGCGCGCATCCATGGGCCGGTGGGCCTGTCGATCGGCGCGCTGTCGCCGGCCGAGATCGCCATCTCGATCCTGGCGCAGATCACCCAGGTGCGCCGGCAGGATTTCAACCGCGACGGCACACGGGCGGCGGCGGATGAAGCCCGCGCAAACCCGGAGCGGGCGGCATGATCTTCGGCGACACCCCGGTGGAGCAGGCGGAAGGGGCGATCCTGGCCCATTCCCATCGCCTGCCCGGCCGCAACTTCGCCAAGGGAAGGCGGCTGTCGTTCGACGACCTTGCCGTCTTGCGCCAGGCCGGCGTGACCTCGGTGATCGCGGCGCGGCTGGAGGCGGGCGACATGCACGAGGACGAGGCGGCGCGCGCCGTGGCTGCGGCCTTGTGCGGACCGGGCCTGACCGCGGCCGAACCGTTCACCGGCCGGGTCAATCTGTTTGCCGGGCAGGCCGGCGTGGTGGTGGTCGACGGCGGGCGCATCGAGCGCATCAACCGGGTGCACGAATCCATCACCGTGGCGACCCTGGCGCGCCATGCCCCGGCCGAGCCGCGCCAGATGGTGGCGACCATCAAGATCATTCCCTTCGCCGCGCCGCGCGGCGCGGTCGAGGAGTGCATCGCCATCGCCGGCAACGAACCGGCCCTGCATCTGGCGGCTTTCGCGCCCAAGCGCATCGGCCTGATCCAGACCGCGGTGGCCGGCACCAAGGTCTCGATGCTGGACAAGACCCGCGAAGTGACCCGCGGTCGCGTCGCCGGGCTGGGGGCGACCCTGGTCGGCGAGCGCCGCGCGGCGCATCGCGACGCCGAGCTGGCGGCCGAGATCGAGGACTTCAAGCGCGAGGGCCTGGACATCCTGCTGATCGCCGGCGCCTCGGCCATCGTCGATCGCCGCGACGTGATCCCGGCGGCGATCGAGCGGGCCGGCGGCACGGTCGATCATTTCGGCCTGCCGGTCGATCCCGGCAACCTGATGCTGCTGGGCCATATCGACGGCATGCAGGTGCTGGGCCTGCCCGGCTGTGCCCGGTCGCCGAAATTCAACGGCTTCGACCAGGTGCTGCAGCGCCTGGCGGCCGATCTGCCGGTCGGCCGCGACGACATCGCGGCGATGGGCGTGGGCGGGCTGCTGGCCGAGATCGTGTCGCGGCCGCAGCCGCGCGACGAGCCCAAGGCGATGGACACCGTACCCAAGGCGCCGCGGGTCGCCGCCGTGGTGCTGGCGGCCGGGCGCTCGACCCGGATGGGCGAGCGCAACAAGCTGCTGGTCGATGTCGATGGGCTGCCGATGCTGGCGCGCAGCCTGCAGGCGGTGGCGCGGTCCCAGGCAGCCGAGATCGTGGTGGTGCTGGGCCACCAGGCCGACCAGGTGCGCAAAGTGGCCGAGCAGGCGCTGCCTGGACGGGCACTGCGCTTGGTCGAGAACCCCGACTATGCGCAAGGGCTCAGCACCTCGCTGCGCGCCGGCTTGCGCGCCGTGCCGGGCGATGCCGATGCCGTGCTGGTGGCGCTGGGCGACATGCCGGCCATCGCACCGGCCGAGATCGACAGGCTGATCGCCGCCTTCAACCCGGTCGAGCAGCGCGCCATCGTGGTGCCGACCTATAAGGGCAAGCGCGGCAACCCGATCCTGTGGGCGCGCCGCTTCATCCCCGACATGATGACGGCGGCCGGCGATGTCGGCGCCCGCCACCTGATCGGCGAGAATGCCGAGCTGGTGCGCGAGGTCGAGATGGCCGGCGAGGGCGTGCTGGTCGATCTCGACACGCCCGAGGCGCTGGCGGGTTTCGTCGGCAAGGCGACATGAGCTTCGATGCCGCCGCTATCCGCGCCCAGTTTCCCATCCTGGCGCAAAGCTGGGACGGCGTGGCGCTGCACTATCTCGACAACGCCGCCACCGCGCAGACGCCGCAGGCGGTGATCGATTCTGTCGCCGCTCACGAACGCACCCATCGCGCCAATGTGCTGCGCGGCGTGCATCGCCTGGCCGAGGCCGCCACCGAGGCCTATGAGGGCGCGCGCGCCAAGGTCGCCGCCTTTCTGGGCGCGGTGCCGGACGAGGTGGTGTTCACCGGCGGCTGCACCGCTTCGATCAACCTGGTGGCCTATGCCTATGGTTCGTTGCTGCAGAAAGACGACGAGATCGTATTGTCGGAAATCGAGCACCATTCCAACATCGTGCCGTGGCAGTTGCTGGCCGAGCGGCAGGGGCTGGCGATCAAGGTGCTGCCCACCACCGACGACGGCCGTATCGACCTGACGGCGTTGCCGCGCGTCGTCGGCCCCCGGACCCGGCTGATCGCGCTGGCCCATGCCTCCAACGTCACGGGCGCCGTGCTCGACGTCGCGCCGGTGGTGGACGCCGCCCGAAGCGTCGGCGCGCGGGTGCTGCTGGATGGTGCGCAGCGCGCCCCGCGGGGGCCGCTCGACCTCAAAGCGCTGGGCGTCGATTTCTACGTCTTCGCCGGCCACAAGGCCTATGGTCCCAACGGCATTGGCGTGCTGTGGGCGCGGCCCGAGCTGCTCGACGCCATGCCGCCTTTCATGGGCGGCGGCTCGATGATCGGCCAGGTCAGCTTCGCCGGCACGACTTACGCCGAGGCGCCGCGCCGATTCGAGGCCGGCACCCCGCCGATCGCCCAGGCGATCGGGCTGGGGACGGCGGTCGACTGGATGAACGGCCTGGACTGGCCGGCGGTCGAGGCCCATGAGATGCGCCTGGCGCAGCGCCTGCTGGATGGGCTGACGGCGGTGAAAGGCACCGCGGTGATCGGCCCGGCCGGGCTGCAGGGCAGGGTGCCGGTCATCTCCTTCACCATCGAGGGCATCCATCCGCACGACGTCAGCCAGATCGTCGATCGGTTCGGCGTGGCAGTGCGCGGCGGCCATCATTGCGCGCAACCGCTGATGGCCCGGCTGGGCATCGCCGGCACCACGCGCGCCAGCATCGCGCCCTACAACGACGACAGCGACATCGACGCGCTGTTGACCGGGCTGGACGAAGCGCGCCGGCTGCTGGCATGAGCGAGGCGCTGTACCAGAAGGCGATCGTCGAGCTGGCGCGCGATGCCGGCGCGGCCGGCACGATGGCCGATGCCGAGGCGATCGTCACCAGGGACAATCCGCTTTGCGGCGATCGTGTGACCCTGCAGGCGAAATTCGCGCCCGACGGCAGCATCGCCGAATTGAAGCACAAGACGCGCGGCTGTCTGCTGTGCCAGGCCGGCGCCGCCATGGCCGGCCGCCATGCGATCGGGCTTTCGCCGCAGGAAGCCGCGGCGGCGGAGCAGGCGGTGCGCGCCTTCCTGAAGGACGCCGCGCCTGCACAAAACGGCTGGCCGGAGTTGGAATATTTTGTCCCGGTGCGAGCCCATAAGAGCCGCCATGATTGCGTCATATTGGCTTTCGATGCTCTGAGCGCGTTGTTCGAACGCTGAACCTTTTGCAGGGGTTTCCATGTACATCAGGACTTTTGCCGCCGCGGCGATCTTCGCGACGCTGGCAAGCACTGCCTTCACCCAGGAGCTGACGCTCAAGCGCGTCATGCTGTCGTCCGGCGGCGTCGGCTATTTCGAATACGAGGCCGAAATCGACGGCAACGCCGAGCTCAAGCTGCCGGTCAAGCTCGACCAGGTCGACGACGTGCTGAAGAGTCTCGTTGTCTACGACGATAAAGGCGGCATCGGCGCCATCAACCTGCCGGGCAAGGATCCGCTCAACCAGACCTTCACCAGCCTGCCATTCGGTCCCGACGCGCTGCAATCGGCCGCCTCGCTGATCGAGGCGCTGCAGGGCGCGGAGATTTCCGTCGCCGGCCCGCGCCAGCTTTCCGGCCGGGTGATCGGCGTCACCACCGAGCCGGTGATGTCGCCCGACGGCAAGGAGCTGTCGCAGCGCCATCGCGTGTCGCTGCTGACCGCCCAGGGCATCGACCAGTTCGTCCTGGAGACGGCGGAGAACCTGCAATTCGCCGATCCAGCGCTGCGCAAGCAGGTGGGCGACGCGCTGGCCGCGATGCAGGCCAATCGCGCCCGCGACAACCGCACCTTCACCATTTCCCTGCGCGGCAGCGGCAAGCGGCTGGTGCGCGCGGCCTATCTGGTCGGCGCGCCGGTATGGAAGGCGTCCTATCGCGTCACTCTGCCCAGCGATCCCAACGCCACCAAGGCGGCGGTGCAGGGCTGGGCGGTGCTGGAGAACATGACCGGCCAGGACTGGAAGAACGTCGACCTGACCCTGGTGTCGGGCCGGCCGGTGACTTTCCGCCAGGCGCTGTACCAGGCCTATTACGTCGACCGGCCGGAAGTGCCGCTGGAGGTGCTGGGCAAGATCCTGCCACGTGCCGACCAGGGCGAGGTCGGCAGCGGCTTCGGTCGAAACCGGGACGCGGACAAGAAGCTGTTCGTGCCGCCGGCCGGCGCGGCTGCGCCGCCACCGCCTCCGGCGCCGGCGTCGATCGGCATGCTCCGCATGGAGGCGCCGCAGCAGCAGGCCACCGCCGTCAACCAGGCGCTGGCGGCGGAAGCGGCGACCCAGGTGTCGTTCCATTTCGGCCAGCCGGTCAGCGTCGGGGCCGGGCAGACGCTCACCATCCCGATCCTGGATCGCGAGCTGCCGGTCAAGCGGCTCGACCTCTATCAGCCGGAAATCTCGTCGCGCAATCCGCTGGCGGCGCTGGAACTGCGCAACGACGGCAATAGCGGCCTGCCGGCCGGCATCGTCACCATCTACGAGCGCGGCAGCACGCCGGGCGAGAATACCTATGCCGGCGACGCCCGCCTGTCCGGCCTGCCGGCCGGCGACATGCGCCTGCTGACCTACGCCCTCGACAACAAGACTATCGTCGAGCGCGAGGTCAACACGTCGCGGCGCTTCAGCCGCGGCAGCTTCGCCCAGGGCGTGTTCAGCTACACCGTGACCGAGCAGCAGACCACGACCTATCGCATCAAGGCGCCGGCCAACGAGGCGCGCAGCGTGGTCGTCGAGCAGCCGCAGTCGGTCGGCTGGACCATCGTCAAGCCCGACGCCAAGGGCGTCGCCCTGAGCGACGGGCGCTGGCGCATTCCAGTGCAGGTGACGGCGGGCACCGAGGCCGCGCTCGACGTGGTGATCGAGCGGCCGCTGGTGCAGACGTTGAGCTTGAGCACGGCCAGCCCGGACCAGATCAACGTGTTCCTGCGCGACACGGAGATCGACAAGGGCTTGCGCGATTCGCTCGGCAAGCTGGTGTCCCTGCAGCGCAATGTGGCGGCGGCGCAGAAACGCGTCGCCGACATCGCCGCCCGGCGCAAGATACTGGTGGACGACCAGGAGCGCCTGCGCGACAACCTGCGCGCCACCCCTTCGGGCTCCGATCTCTACAAGCGCTATCTGGCCAAGCTGGCCGAGCAGGAGAACGCGATCGAGGCGCTCGACAAGGAGCGCGCCAATGCCGAGCAGGCGCTCGACACGGCGCGCCAGGCGCTGACCGACTACATCGCCAAGCTGGGCTGATCCCGGCTGCGACTAATCCTGTCGTGGGGCGCCGTCGCGGAAGGCGATCCAGGCGCCCCAGAACAGGCTGGAGAAGAACAGGGTGGGCTGGCCGAATCCGGCTTCGGCCAGCAGATCGGCGATCGCCTGCTCCGAGGCCGGCGGATCGGCACCCTGCAGGATCTTGCCGATCTTGGCCTCGATTTCGGCGGCGCTCGACCCGTTCAGGCGCCAACGCTGCCGCCACGCTTTCAGCAGCAGCGGATGCTCGGCGTAGCGCCGCCGATTGCCCGCCAGCACGAAGGGGGCTCCCGGCTTCAGCCGCCGGGCGATGTCGTTGAGGATGTCGCGCTTGGCCTGGT
This sequence comes from uncultured Hyphomicrobiales bacterium, assembly GCA_964458605.1. Classification (GTDB taxonomy): domain Bacteria; phylum Pseudomonadota; class Alphaproteobacteria; order Reyranellales; family JAQSWP01; genus JBBSNV01. Next base: position 38,161 of record CAYWLS010000022.1, read on the forward strand.
CGCCGGGCAGGTGGTGCAGCACGCCGATCAGGGTGGCGGCGTCGTATCGCGCCATGTCGGGCAGGTCGGCGACCGTGCCCAGCACGAAATCGGTCCGGCCGGCCAGCCCCGCGCCGGCGACGCGATCCCTGGCCAGTTCGACCATCGGGGTGGCTGGGTCGACCGCGGTGAAACGCCAGGCTGGCTCCAGCGGGCCCATGGTCAGCATCTCCTGGCCAGTCCCGGCGCCCGCGATCAGCACGTTGGCTTTGCTGTTATCGCCGAGGGTCGCGGCCAGCATGCATGCCGTCAATTCGTGACATGCATCGTAGCCGGCCAGCGCGATGCGGCTCTGCTGGTCGTATTCGGCGGCGCGGCTGGGATCGAATTTCCGAGCGGCTTCCGCTGCCTTGCTGACCATGTGACGCCTCCTCCACCATTCCATGCGGTGCAAACCATAGAAGTGCCGCAATTGATTGTCGCTATGCACCAGTTCGATTGGCGACTCCAGGGCGCATGGCTCCCGCCGTGGAATAACATGACTTCGTCAAGTCACGCGGGCGTAAACTATTTACTAAGCAAGCCCGAGTGCCGTTTGGATTCTCCGCCATGAAGTGGGTGCCGTCCCGCTACGTCGTCGTACCGCTGATCGTCGCCTGCGGGCTGTTCATGGAGAACCTCGATTCGACGGTGATCTCCACGGCCCTGCCGAGCATAGCCAAATCGCTCAACGAAGACCCGCTGCGCCTGAATCTGGCGATCACTTCCTACCTGCTCAGCCTGGCGATCTTCATTCCGATCAGCGGCTGGATGGCCGACAAATTCGGCGCCCGGTCGGTGTTCCGCGCCGCCATCGTCGTGTTCGTGCTGGGCTCGGTCTTCTGCGGCATTTCCAACTCGCTGCCCGAGCTGGTCGCTGCCCGCATCTTCCAGGGCATGGGTGGCGCCATGATGGTGCCGGTCGGCCGGCTGATCATGCTGCGGTCGATCCCCAAGGCGCAGCTCGTCAATGCGATGTCCTATCTCACCGTGCCGGCGCTGATCGGCCCGGTGATCGGACCGCCGCTGGGCGGCTTCATCGTCACCTATTTCAACTGGCGCTGGATTTTCTTCATCAATATCCCGATCGGCATATTGGGCGTGATCCTGGTCACCAAGCTGATCGAGAACATCCGCGAAGAGAACGTGCCCAAGCTCGATCTCGGCGGCTTCGCCCTGATGGGACTGTGCCTGGCAGGGCTGGTATTCGGCTTCGAGACGGTGGGGCGTGGCGCCATACCGCTGTGGGTCACCATCGCGCTGTTGATCTGCGGCGCGCTGTGCGGCGCCTTCTACGCCTGGCACGCGCGGGGCAGGGCCAATCCAGCGGTCGATTTCAGCCTGATGCGGTTCCCGACCTTCCGCGGCTCGGTGTGCGGCGGCTTTCTGTTCCGCGCCGGCATCGGCTCGATGCCGTTCCTGCTGCCGATGATGCTGCAGCTGGGTTTCGGCATGTCGGCGCTGTCCTCGGGCCTGCTGACCTTCGCCAGCGCCGCCGGCGCCATGACCATGAAGATCACCGCCGGACCGATCATCCGCAATGTCGGCTTCCGGCGCGTACTGATCTTCAATGCCGTGATCAGCGCCGGCTTCCTGATCAGCTACAGCCAGTTCGGCCCGAGCACGCCCCACACGATCATCTTCCTGGCGCTGCTGGTCGGCGGCTTCTTCCGCTCGCTGCAGTTCACCTCGGTCAACACCCTGGGCTATGCCGATATCCCGCCGGCGCTGATGAGCCGGGCCACCAGCTTCAGCAGCATGAGCCAACAGCTCTCGCTCAGCGTCGGCGTCGGCATCGGCGCCCTGGCGCTGCATCTGACCCTGCTGTTCCACGGCAGCGGCGCGGTGGGAGCGGCCGATTTCGTGCCGGCCTTCATCACCGTCGGCCTGATCTCGATGTCGTCGCTGATTTTCTTCCTGCAACTGCCGGCCGACGCCGGCGCGGAAGTCAGCGGCCACCGGCGGCAGGAAAAGATCGAACGCGTGGCGGAGTTCGAGAAGCAGGCCGCCGAATAGCGCCGCCGATCGATCAGAGGCCGGCGCCGATCGCCTGCTGAAGCGAGGAAAAGCCGTCGCGGCGCAGGCAGGCGGCCAGATCGTCCTTGATTTGCCGTACCAGGCGCGGACCGGCGAATACCAGCGCCGAATAGAGCTGCACCGCTGAAGCGCCGGCGCGGATCTTGACATAGGCGTCGGCGCCGCTGGAAATCCCGCCAACCCCGATCAGCGGCAGCTTGCCCTGGGTCAGCGCGTACATTTCCGCCAGCAGCCGCGTCGACATCTCGAACAGCGGCCTGCCGCTCAGCCCGCCGCGTTCGCCGACATGGCGGCTGCGCAGGGAATCGGGACGGGCAGCGGTGGTGTTGCTGACGATCATGCCGTCGATACCCGAACCCAGCGCCACTTCGGCGATGTCGTTGCGTTCCTGCTCGGTGAGGTCGGGAGCCGATTTGATCAGCATCGGCGGCGGGTCGACGCCGGCGGCCTGGGCGGTCGCGGCGCGGGTCAGCTGCAACTGCGCCAGCAGCTTCTCCAGCGGCACGCGCTGCTGGAATACCTTGCCGTTGGGCGTGTTGGGGCAGGAGATGTCGACCGTCATGTAGTCGGCGATCGGCGTGAAGGTCTCGATCAGCCGGTCGAAATCCTGCGCCGGGTCGGAACTGTCGCTGTTGCTCGCGAGATTGACGCCGACCACGCCGTGACGCCGATCCCGTTGCCGCAGCCGCCGTGCGATCTCGACCATGCCCAGATTGTTGAAGCCCATGCGGTTGATGACCGCCTGGTCGCGGTCGAGCCGGAACAGGCGGGGTCGTGGGTTGCCGGCCTGCGGCTTGGGCGTCACGCCGCCGACCTCGATGAAACCGAAACCCAGGGTCTGCTCGCGCCGCACCGCGACGGCGTTCTTGTCGAATCCCGCGGCCAGGCCGACCGGATTGCTCAGCTCGAAGCCGAGAAGGCGGCAGCGCAGGATCGGGTCGTCCGCCGCCCGATCTTGGGCCACCCACCCCTTGCGCAAGGCCCATAACGCCAAACGGTGGCCCGATTCCGCGTCGATCAGCGGCAGCGCCGGCCTGAACGTCTTGTAGAGGTCGATCACCGAAAGAAGCCGTTGTTCCATATATTGCGGTTGGGCAGCAGCCCCGGGCGCCTGGGGAATAGCACGCTGGTCAGTTCGTTGAAAAGAGCTTGCGCGGCCGGATCGTCGAGCGAGCTTGCCGTGGTGCGGGCGAAAGCCTCGGTCATCGGGTCCTCGTTGCGGCAATAGGCAGCCGCCACGGTTAGCCGTCCGGGCAGCACGCCGGACGGCGGCACGATGCGGGCCAGATCGCCGCACAGGGTCGTGCCCAGTTCCCCCGAATCCAGGTTGAACACCAGCACCAGCCGGTAGTTGGGATGCCGGGTACGCACCGTCGGCGTGGCGGTGGGCCGGGTGTTGGTCGTGCGCATCGCCTGGGTCAGCAGCTGCATCAGCTTCGCTTCGAACTGCGCCTGCGGCACGTTGGTCGGATTGCCGCGCAGCACGACCTCGAATTCCTTGCCGCCGGCCACGGCGTAGAACTCGCTGTAGTCGTACTGAAGATGGACGTCTTCGTTGGTGATGATGGCGGCTGCGGCCGGCAGGGAAGGGGCTGCAACCAGGGCGCCGGCGCATGCCAGCAGCAAACCAGCCGTCGGGAAACGCATCGCAAACTCCTTTGCCGGCATTCTAGCACGGTCCGGCAGAGGAAGAACGCCGCCCGATCCGATGCCTTCTGGGTCGGGCGGCGCGCCGTCGGATCAGAACGGTATGTTGCGGTTGATCAGCAGGCCCGGCCGGTTGGGGAACAGCACGGAGGTCAATTCGGAGAACATCTGGTCCGCCGAAGCGTCCTCCAGCGACGCGCCAGCGCTGCGGGCGAATGCCGCCGACATGGGGTCCTTGCCGCGGCACAGGGCGGCGGAGACTTTCATCTCGCCGCCGCCGGCTGCCGGGGACGTCCTGACGCCGGCGAGATCGCCGCATAGCGTGCGACCCAGCTCGCCGCTATCGGTGTTGAACATCAGCACCAGCCGGTAGCCCCAATCGTTGCTGGCGATCGGCGTGGTGGTCGGATGGGTCTGCAGACCCCGCAGGTCGTGCTGCAGGAGCTGCATCAGGCGAGCCTCGAAGGCAGATTGCGGTGCCGTGGTCGGATTGCCGATCACGACCACGCGAAAATCCTGGCCCTGGGCCATGGCGCGAACTTCGCTGGGATCGTATTGGTGGAACACGTATTCGTTGGTGATGGTGGCGGCAGACGCCGCCCCGGGCAGTGCCAGCGCCGCCAGCACCGCCAAAGCCGAAAGCTTGCTCATGTTGTTGCTCCTTTCGACGCCGCCACAAGAGGCTTGCGGTCGACAGGAAAAGTCTAGGACCGCGATCCTGCCGCCTTCCTGACATTGGTACTGATCAGTCCGCTCGGCGGCCGCAGGATCACCTAGACGTCGAGGTCGCGGACGAACTGAGCGTTCTCCTGGATGAAGGCGAAGCGCTTCTCCGGTTTGCGGCCCATCAGGTCGTCGACCAGCTTGGCGGTGCGCATGGCGTCGCGGCGCTCGGCCTCGCTCTTTGCCTGTGGAATCGTGACTTTCAGCAAGGCTCGCTTGGTGCGGTCCATCGTGGTGTCGCGCAGCTGGGCCGGCATCATCTCGCCCAAGCCCTTGAAGCGGCCGACCTCTACCTTGCCGTTGCCCTTGAAGGTGGTCTTCATCAATTCTTCGCGGTGTTTGTCGTCGCGGGCGTATTCGTGCACGGCGCCCCGCGACAGGCGATAGAGCGGCGGCTGGGCCAGGAACAGGTGCTCGTTCTCGATCAGCTTGGGCATTTCCTTGTAGAAGAACGTCATCAGCAGCGATGCGATATGGGCGCCGTCGACATCGGCATCGGTCATGATGATGACGCGCTCGTAGCGCAGTTTGTCCTCGCTGTAGTGGACGCCGGTGCCGCAGCCCAGCGCCAGGATCAGGTCCGCCACTTCCTGGTTTTCGCGCAATTTCTCGGCCGAGGCGCTGGCCACGTTGAGGATCTTGCCGCGCAGCGGCAGGATGGCCTGGGTGTTGCGGTCGCGCGCCTGCTTGGCCGAGCCGCCGGCCGAGTCGCCCTCGACCAGGAATATCTCGGTACCTTTGGCGGCGTTCGAGGTGCAGTCGGCCAGCTTGCCGGGCAGGCGCAGCTTGCGCGTCGCCGTCTTGCGCTGCTGTTCCTTGTCCTGCTTGCGGCGCAGCCGCTCTTCGACCCGCTCGATGATGGCCTCGAGCAGCGCATCGGCGCTTTCCTTGTCGCCGCTCAGCCAGTGATCGAAATGGTCGCCGACCACCGTTTCGACCAGCCGCGTGGCGTCGGGCGAGGCCAGCTTGTCCTTGGTCTGGCCCTGGAACTGCGGCTCGCGCATGAACAGCGACAGCAATCCCACGGCGCCTTCCATCACGTCGTCGGCGGTGATCTGCGCGGCCCGGCGGTTGCCGACCCGTTCGCCATAGCGCTTCAGCCCCTTGCTGAGGGCGGCGCGGAAGCCCGCTTCGTGGGTGCCGCCGTCGGGCGTCGGCACGGTGTTGCAATAGGACCGGATGAAGCCTTCGCCGTCGCTGGGCCACCACACCGCCCATTCCACCTTGCCGTCGTTCTCGGTCTCGGCCGCCTCGGCGAAAGGCGAGGGCGTGACGGTAGGGCGATCGCCGATTTCGGTGCGCAGATAGTCCTGCAGGCCGCCGTTGAACTTGAAGGTCTCCTCGGCCGGGATGTCGCTCTTGCGGTCGAGTAGCGACGGCGCGCATTTCCACCGGATCTCGACGCCGCCGAACAGATAGGCTTTGGAGCGCGCCATGCGATACAGGATGGCCGGCGAGAAATGCAGCTTGTCGCCGAAGATCTGCGGATCGGGATGGAAGCGCACGGTGGTGCCGCGCCGGTTGCGCGCCGATCCCATGTTCTTCAGCTTCGACTTGACCGCGCCGCGACTGTAACTCTGCTCCCAGAGCTGGCGATCGCGCGCCACCTCGACCGTGAGTTGGTCGGACAGCGCATTGACCACCGAGACGCCCACGCCGTGCAGGCCGCCCGAGGTGGAATAGGCCTTGCCGCCGAATTTGCCGCCCGAATGCAGGGTGGTCATGATGACTTCCAGCGCCGACTTGGTCTTGAAGCGCGGATGGGGATCGGTGGGGATGCCGCGGCCATTGTCGGCGATGCTCACCCAGTCGCCCGGCTCGAGCTGGACCTCGATCACGCTGGCATGGCCGGCCACGGCCTCGTCCATGGCATTGTCCAGCACCTCGGCGACCAGGTGATGCATGGCGCGCTCGTCGGTGCCGCCGATATACATGCCCGGCCGGCGGCGCACCGGCTCCAGGCCTTCCAGCACCTCGATGTCCCGGGCGGTATAGGCGGCTCCCTTTGCCTTGCCGGCATTGGCGAACAGATCGGCATTCTTGGCCATGCAACTCCTCGAACGGGCCCCCGAACGCGCCGTGCAATTGGCTGTCCTGCCCCGGATATGGTAGGTATTGCCTGTAACTATCACAATAAGCGGGTAGAAGGGAGGCCGACATGGCCGATACCGCAGCGTCGCCCAGCCCAGCGCCGGTCCAGGCGCCCGCGCGGGATCCCATTATCCGCACTGTGCCGGCGCCGGCCGACGTCAACAGCAACGGCGATATATTCGGCGGCTGGGTGCTTTCGCAAATGGATATTGCCGGCGGCGTGGCCGCCGGCCGGGTGGCCCAGGGCCGGGTGGCGACGGTGGCCATTACCGCCATGACCTTCCACCACCCGATCAAGATCGGCGACCTGGTCAGCATCTACGGCAGCGTCGGCCGGATCGGCAACACTTCCATCACCATTGCCCTCGAAACGATCGTGCAGCGGCAGCTTAGCGACGCGCCGATCAAGGTCACGGAAGGCACCTATGTCTACGTGGCGATCGACGACAACGGTCGGCCACGGCCGGTACCGAAGAATACCATCGCGGTGTAGCGGAACCTTTCCGCGTCACAAACGAAATTACCGGTATCATCGCACCGGGGCGACACATGCGCTCCCGCAGGAGGAGCTATGGCGAACAACGATCTATTCGGGCGCGCCGCCAAGGCGGTGGCGCGTGTCACCGGGCGGCCAATAACCTTCGGCATCGCCTTCTTCGTGATCTTGGCTTGGGCGGTTACCGGACCGGTCTTCGACTATTCCGACACCTGGCAGCTCATCATCAACACGTCGACCACCATCATCACCTTCCTGATGGTGTTCCTGATCCAGGCGACGCAGAACCGCGACACCGCCGCCATCCAGCTCAAGCTCGACGAGCTGATCCGCAACGCCGAAGGCGCGCACAACGCGCTGCTCGATCTGGAGGAGTTGACCGAGCAGGAGCTGGAGCGGGTGCGGTTGCGCTACTGCCAGCTCGCCCATCTGGCGCGCGAAAGCGTCCGCATCGGCAAGGTCGATACCGACAAGCCGGAAATCGAGTTGTTCGCCGAAGAGTCGGAGGAGATATCCAATCGCGCGGCCGAGCTTGAGAAGCTGAAGAAGGAAAGACGGGAGCGCAAGGCCGCCGCCAAAGCGGCCAAGACCAAAGGCAAGGCGGGGTAGCTGGAGCGGAGCGGCTAAGCTCGGGTGGCGTAAGCGCGCAAGAACACTTCGACCGCTGCGTCGACGGCGTCGGCCGGCGAGGGGTCGCCCGGTCCGTCAACGATGCCGAACAGCCGACGCATGTAATGGTCGGCCTTGATCATGCCGAAGAACTGGCTGGCGGCCAGCCTGGCATGGGGTACGTCCAGGCGCCCCTTGACGGTCATGCGCTCGAGATAGGCGGCCAGGCCGCCCACCACCCGCGCTGGGCCGGCCCGGTAGAAGGCCTCGCCGAGCTCGGGAAAGCGGCCGGCTTCGGCCACCACCACGCGATAGCCCGAGAGCTTCACCGGATCCAGCACCATGTCGCAGAAATTGCGGCCCAGCCGGGTCAGGGTCTTACGCACGTCGTCGCTCTCCGGGCCGGGCTCGAACAAGGTGCTGGCGGTGCGGCTGCATTCCTCGGCGATCACGGCGCCGAACAGAGCCTGCTTGTTGGTGAAATGGGCGTAGAGCGTGGCCTTGGACACGCCGGCCGATTTGGCCACCTGGTCCATGCTGGTGCTGCCGTAGCCGGTATCCAGGAAGGCTTTGCGGGCGGCGGCGACGATCTGCTGCGCCTTGGGCGAATTGGTCTCGGTCAGGGTTTCCAACGCATCCATCGGTTGTTTATCCACAAACGATACTGAACGGTTCAGTTTTGCGTTGACTCTTTTACGGCCGCCGGCTACTGGAGTCAACACTGAACTGAACCGTTCAGTACTGCCGGGGAAGCCAATGCGCAAAGTCATTCTGCTGGGATTGCTGGGCCTGTTCGTGATCGGCGGCGCCTATGGCGCGTTCTACTGGTTCACCGAAGGGCGCTATTTCGAATCGACCGACAACGCCTATGTGCAGGCCGACATCTCGACCATCAGCCCGCGCATCCAGGGCTATGTGCGCGAGGTAGCGGTGGGCGACAACCAGCGCGTCAGGCAGGGCGAGGTGCTGCTGCGCATCGACGACACCGATTTCGCCGCCAAGGTGGCCGACGCCGAGGCAGCGGTGCAGGCGCAGCAGGCGGCGCTGGCCAGCAACGACAGCAAGATCCAGTGGCAAGCCAGCAATATCGAGCGCGCCAAGGCGCAGATCGCCTCGGTGCAGGCCGATCTCGACTTCGCGCAGCAGGACTATGCGCGCTACCAGACGCTGGTCGGCAGCGATTACGTCACCAGGCAGAAATTCGAAAACGCCCGCGCCGAGCTTGCCAAGCAGAAGGCGCTGCTGGCCAGCGCCCAGGCCGCGCTGCTGGCCGAGCAGCAGCAGCTCGTGGTGCTGCAGGCCGGCACCAAGGAGATCCAGGCCAAGCTGGCGCAGATGCAGGCCCAACTCGCCCTGGCGCGCAACGATCTCGACAACACCGTGATCCGCGCCCCGATCGACGGCGTGATCGGAAACCGCACCGTGCGCACTGGCCAGTTCGTTCGGCCCGGCGTGCAGTTGCTGGTGGTGGTGCCGCTGCCCGATGTCTACGTGGTGGCCAATTTCAAGGAGACCCAGCTTGTCGACATGCGGCCGGGGCAGAAGGTCGCGATGACGGTCGATGCTTTCCCGGGTCGCCGCTTCGCCGCCCATATCGACAGCTTCGCGCCGGCCAGCGGTGCGCAGTTCAGCATCCTGCCGCCGGAGAACGCCACCGGCAATTTCACCAAGGTGGTGCAGCGCATCCCGGTGCGCATCGTGGTCGACAAGCCGCAGGAGGCGGCGCTGCTGCGGCCGGGCCTGTCGGTCTATGTCAGCGTCGATACCCGCACCGGCGACAAATCGGCGCCGCCGCCGGCCGCGTCCGGGACCAAGCCGGGCGCCGATGTCGGCAAGGTCGTCGGGCAGGCAGGATAGCGCTCGAAGGGGATCGGCGATGAGTTCGCGCGACGCCACGGCGCTCAAGGCCTCGCCATCGGTGCCGGCCAACGATGCCGGTCCGACCTCCCAACCCGGGGCCGGTTCGCCGGCGAGCGCCGGCAAGCCGCGCCCGATCGGCGCCGCCCAGCCCCATGCCTATCCCGACAAGGTCCACGCCGCCCATGTGTGGGGCTACCTGGCGATGGTGTTCGGCATGTTCATGGCGATCCTCGACATCCAGATCGTGTCGAGCTCGATCTCGGAGATCCAGGCCGGCCTGTCGGCCAGCGCCGACGAGATCGCCTGGGTGCAGACCTCCTACCTGATCGCCGAAGTGATCATGATTCCGCTGTCGGGCTACCTGTCGCGGCTGCTGTCGACGCGGGTGCTGTTCGTGCTGTCGGCGCTGGGCTTCACCGGCATGAGCATCCTGTGCGCCACCGCCACCAGCCTGGAACTGATGATCGTGTTCCGTGCGCTGCAGGGCTTCCTGGGCGGGGCGATGATCCCGACCGTGTTCGCCACCTCCTATTTGCTGTTCCCGCCGCAGCGCCGCGCCGGCATCTCGGTAATCATCGGCCTGGTGGCCACCCTGGCGCCGACCATCGGCCCGACCCTGGGCGGCTACCTGACCGAGGCCATCTCCTGGCACTGGCTGTTCCTGATCAACGTGGTGCCGGGTCTGCTGGTGGCCGCCGCGGTGTGGTCGCTGCTCGACATCGACAAGCCGGACTGGCACCTGCTCAAGGGGTTCGATACGGCGGGCATCGTGCTGATGGCGGCCTTCCTGGGCAGCCTGGAATTCGTCATGGAGGAGGGGCCGCGCAAGGACTGGTTCTCCGACGACTACATCGCGATCTTCGTGGTGGTGTGTGCGGTTTCGGCGGTCGGCTTTTTCGCCCGCGTGCTGAGCTATCGCAACCCGATCGTCGACATGCGCGCCTATGCCGACCGCAACTTCGCCGTCGGCAGCCTGTTCAGCTTCGTCATCGGCGTCGGGCTGTACGGCGCGGTCTATGTCATGCCGCTGTTCCTGGCCCGGGTGCGCGGCTACAACAGCCTGGAGATCGGCCTGACCATGTTCGTCACCGGCCTGTTCCAGTTCCTGTCGGCGCCGGCGGCGGGTTTCCTGGCCCGGCGCATCGATTTGCGGCTGATGCTGGGCATGGGCATCATCCTGTTCGGGCTGGGCCTGCTGCTCAATGCCGGCATGACCAACCAGACCGCATTTTGGGAGTTGTTCCTGCCGCAGGCGGTGCGCGGCGCCTCGCTGATGTTCTGCTTCGTGCCGATCAACATCCTGTCGCTGGGCACCCTGCCGCCGGAGAAGCTGAAGAACGCCGCCGGCCTTTACAACCTGACCCGCAATCTGGGCGGCGCGATCGGGCTGGCCGGCATCAACACCGTGCTGACCGACCGCATGGCGCTGCATGTCAGCCGACTGTCGGATTGGGTCAATTCGGGCTCGACCCAGGTTCAGGCCTGGCTCGATGCCGTGAGTGCGCGGTTGGGCACCATGCTGCCGGACGGCGACCTGGCCGCGCTCAAGATGCTCAACAATATCGTGCAGCGCGAAGCCCAGGTGCTGACCTTCAACGACATCCTGATGACGATGGCGGCGCTGTTCTTCGCCGCGCTGCTGGCCTTACCGCTGATACGCAAACCCAAGCTGTTCGGCGCCGACGCGCACTAGATTTCGGCGTAGACTTCGAGCAGGTTGCCGTCGGGATCGCGGAAGAACAGCGTGCGATGGCCGAAGGCTTGATCCGTGGGCGGCGACACCGGCGTCACGCCCTGGCGCTGCAATTCCTCGGCGCATAGATCGACCTCATGCGGCGCCACCTTGAAGGCCATCTGCAGCGCGGCGCTGCCTGCGGGAATCGGCGGGTCGGCGGCGGTGCGGCTGGGACGTGCCAGCGTCAGCGTGTTGCCGCCCAGACGATATTCGATCCAGCCGGGCGACAACTGGCGCTGCGGGACCAGACCCAGCACCTTCTCGTAAAAGCCACGCATGGCCGCCATGTCGCGCACGAAGATCACCGTATAGTCGATCGCGCTGATGGCGCGAAACGGATTCATCGTTCGCAACTCGGCTAGAGCCCGAGCGGCGCCAGGTTGGGCCGCTTGCCGGTCCAGCCGGTGGCGTCCTGGAACGCCTTGCCCAGGCGCAGCACGCCGGCCTCGTCGAACGGCCGGCCGACGATCTGCACCGACAGCGGCAGGCCGTCGGCGCCGAAGCCGGCCGGCATGGCCAGACCGCACAGTGTCAGGAAATTGATGGCGCGGGTGAAGGTGGCCAGCGGCGAGACGCTTTCGTCGATGCTGGCAAGCGGCACGGCTTCGTGCGGGCAGGTCGGCAGCAGCAGCGCATCGCAGTCGCCCAGCAGGGTCAGCAGTTCGGCCTGCATGGTCAGCCGGTCGCGCATCGCCTGTACGTAATCGGCGGCGCCCAGGGCCTTGCCGCCCAGGATGCGGTCGCGCACCGGCTTGCCGAACGGCAGGCGGTCGTCCTCGATATGGCCGCGATGGTACTGGTAGGCCTCGCTGGCGATGATCAGGCTGGTGCGCTGGGCCAGGGTGAAGAACCAGTCGGGCAGGGCGATGGTCTCGACTGCGATGCCGGCGTCGCTGAAGGCCAGCACCGCCTCGGCCAGGGCGCGGCGCATGGCGGGCGAGGTGCTGTCGGGCAGTTGGCGCTCGTCGATCGCCGCGATGCGCATGCCCCGCGACGGACGCTGCAGCGCCAAGGTCAGGTCTTCCAGCGGCGGCGCTTGATAGGTGGTGGGATCGTGCGGATCGTCGCCGGCCATGTGCTGCAGCAGCAGGGCGGCATCCTCCACCGTGCGGGTCATCGGCCCCAGCGTGTCGAGCGAATAGCTGAGATAGACGCAGCCCTGCAGGCTGATGCGGCCGGCGGTGGTCTTCAGGCCGACGATGCCGTTCATCGCCGCCGGGATGCGCACCGAGCCGCCAGTGTCCGAACCGATGCCGGCCGGCGCGAGTCGCGCACCGACTGCCACGCCGGTGCCGCTGCTCGAGCCGCCCGGCGTGCGCTGGGTCTCGAGGTCCCAGGGATTCCACGGCGTGCCCATGGTGGGGTTGCTGCCCCAGGTGCCGAAGGCGAATTCGACCATGTGGGTCTTGCCCAGCGGGATCATGCCGGCCTGCATCAGCCTGGTGACGGCCGTGGCGGTGGTCGATGCTTCGCGCCTGGCCCAGGCCTGGGAACCGGCGGTGCCGATGCGGCCCTCGATGTCGCACAGATCCTTCACGGCGATCGGCAGGCCATGCAGCCGCCCCACCGGCAGGCCGGCGGCGCGTCGGGCATCGGCGGCGTCGGCCAGGGCGCGCGCTTCCTCGGCATAGACCGCGACGAAGGAATGCAGCTTGCCGTCGGCTTTGGCGATGCGGGACAGGAAAGCGTCGACGATCTCGCGCGAGGAAGCGTGGCCGGCGGCCATCTCGTCGGCCAGTTGGCCCAGGCTCATGTCGTGCAGTTCGGTGGGCTTGGTCATCGGTTTCTACCTAAAGCGCGTTGCTGACGATGGTGCCGCCCTTGACGATCAGGTCGAGGTAGCGGCCCTGGTGTTCGAGCAGGTTGATGTTGTCGAGCGGATTGCCGGCGACCGCGATCAGGTCGGCCAGCGCGCCGGGCCGGATGCAGCCCAGTTCGCCCTCGCGGTCGAGCAGCCGGGCGTTGTTCGAGGTCGCTTGCTTCAGCACCGTGGCCGGCTTCATCACCTCGGCGCGGATCGAAAACTCGCGCGACTGGTGCTGGTGCATGTCGCCCAGCAGGTCGGTGCCGAAGCCGATATTGTTGCCGGTGCGCGCCAGGATTTCCAGCGAGGTGGCGCCGGCGGCCAGCACGTCGCCCAGCTTCTTCAGGCTGACCTCGGGAAAGCCCTGCTGGCGGCCGAACCGGTCCAGCGCCTCGTAAGTGACCAGCGTAGGCACGATCCAGGCATCGCGCTCCTTGGCCAGCCGGGCAGTGGCCTCGTCGATCAGGTTGGCGTGCTCGATCGAGCGCACGCCCAGCTTCAGCGCGCGAGCGATCGCCTCGGGCGTATAGGCATGCGCCATCACATAGGTCCGCCAGGACTTCGCTTCCCACACCGCGGCGGCGATCTCGTCTTCGGAATATTGCAGGTTCCAGATCGGATCGCTGGGCGAGGCCACGCCGCCCGAGGCCATGATCTTGATCTGCGTGGCGCCCTTGCGCAGCTCCTCGCGCGCGGCCTTGCGCACGGCATCGACGCCGTCGGCGATATGGGCGAAGGCCAGGCCGGCGGTGCCGCAGAACGGGCAGTCGATCGCCTCGGGCGAGCGGCTGTCGCCATGCCCGCCGGTGGGCGAGATCACCTTGCCGGAATGGAACAGGCGCGGCCCCTGCAGCAGCCCGGCCTCGATCGCTTTGACCAGGCCGTGATCGGCGCCGCCGGCGTCGCGCAGGGTGGTGAAGCCGCGCTTGAGCGCCGCCTCCAGGTTGCGCGCCGCGTGCAGCGTGTTGAGCGAGCGGGGCATGTGGCCCAGCCGCGCCAGGTTGGCGTCGACCAGCACGGCGTGGAAATGGGCGTCGATCAGCCCCGGCATCAGGAACCGGCCGTTCAGGTCGAGGCTGCGCGCCGCCGTCGATTTGATCGGCGTGGGCGAGATCTCGACGATGCGGTTGGCGTCGATCAGGACGTCGGTGCCGTCCTGCGGTTCCTCGCCGAGCCCGTCGAACAGCAATGCGTTGCGCAGCAGCAATTGTGCCATGGCCGGCAGCCTAGCGGATGGCCGCGCCGGCCGACAATGGCGGCTTGACCGGTGGCGGCCTGACCGGTGGCGGCTTGACAGCGGCGACGGACCGAATAATACTTAACTCAATGGTTAAGTATCAGGAGAGTGCGCTCGACCGCACCTTCGCCGCGCTGGCCGACCCGACGCGGCGCGCCTTGCTGGCGCGGCTGGAGCGCGCGGACAAGGTCAGCGTCAGCGAGCTGGCGCGGCCGTTCGACGTGTCGCTGCCGGCGATCATGAAGCATCTCGACGTGCTGTCGGAGGCCGGCCTGGTCAGCCGGCACAAGACGGGCCGCGTCGTGACCTGCAGTCTCACCGCCGAACCGATGGAGCAGGCGATGCACTGGCTCGAACGCTACCAGCGCTTCTGGATCGCCCAGCTCGACCGGCTCGCCGCTTTCGTGGAGGACACGCCATGGCCAAGCCCAGCCTCACCATCAACCGCCGCTTCAACGCGCCCCCGGAAAAGGTCTACGCGGCCTGGACCCGGGCGGAAAACCTGATGCAGTGGTTCGGTCCGGCCGCAGCCGAAATGAAAAATGCTGCGGTCGATGTCCGCGTCGGCGGCGTGTTCTCCGCCGGCTTCACCACGCCGGACGGCGAGCGCCACGACGTGAGCGGCGTCTACCGGGAAGTCGTGCCCAACCGCAAGCTGGTGTTCACCTGGGCCTGGCGCACCACGCCGGAGCGTGAATCGCTGGTCACCCTGACCTTCAGGCCGGATGGCGAGGGGACGATGTTCACCTTGCTGCACGAGCAGTTCTTCGACCAGGCGGCGCGCGACGGCCACGAGCGCGGCTGGACCGGCACCATGGACAAGCTCGGCCGGTTCGTCGGTCACTGAAGGAGGCGACGATGTCCGAATTCGATCCGCGTTTCGTGCAGGCCAAGGCCATGCGCTTCGTCGGGTTGCGCAAGCATTACACCGGTCAAGACATGAGCGAAGTGCCGGCGCAATGGATGGACTTCATCAAGCAGGACGTTCCCGACAAGATCGGCAAGGCGGCGTACGGGCTGGTGTTCGATAAGCCGCAGGGCATCGATTATATGCCGGCCTGGGAAGTGGCAACGCATGGCAGACTGCCCGAAGGCTTTGTCACGGCCGAAATGCCGGCCGGCCGATACGCGGTGTTCGCCCATGACGGCCATGTGTCGAAGATGCACGACACGGTCGATCGCATCTGGCGCAAATGGGTGCCGGCCGCCAGGCACAAGCCGGTCGCGCGGCCGGATATGGCGTATTTCTTCGAGCGTTATGGCGAGAAGTTCGATCCGCCCAGCGGCATGGGCGATATGGAAATCTGGATTCCGGTCAACTAGCCAGGAGAACGATCATGCAGCACAAGGTGGTTTCCCGCGAGGAGTGGACCCGGGCGCGCAAGGCGCTGCTGGCCAAGGAAAAAGCCCTGACCCGCCAGCGCGACGCGCTGAACAGGGAGCGCCTGGAACTGCCCTGGGTCAAGGTCGACAAGAACTACATGTTCGATGCGCCCGACGGCAAGAAGAGCCTGGCCGATCTGTTCGACGGCCGCAGCCAACTCATCGTCAAGCATTTCATGCTGGGGCCGGATTGGCAGGAGGGCTGCGTCGGCTGCTCGTTCGGCGCCGATCATTTGGGCGGGCCGCTGATGCATCTTGCCCATCACGACATCACCATCGTCGCCGTGTCGCGCGCCCCGCTGGCGAAGATCCAGGCCTACAAGAAGCGCATGGGCTGGGATTTCCCCTGGGTGTCCTCGTTCGGCAGCGACTTCAATTTCGACTATCACGTATCGTTCACGCCTCAGGAACTGGCGAAAAAGGCCGCCTACTACAACTACCAGATCATCGATCCGGGGGTCGACGAACTGCCGGGCTTCAGCGTGTTCTACAAGGACGACAACGGCGACATCTTCCACACCTACTCGACCTATGCCCGCGGCGCCGAGAGCATGAGCAACTCGTTCGCCTATATGGATATCGCCCCCAAAGGCCGGAACGAGCCGCCCGGCGGCAATTTCAGCGCCTGGGCGCGGCGTCACGACAAATACGAAGACGATGGGCGCGCCAAGCCGAACAAAGCCGGTAAGCACGATTGCTGCGATTGATCTTCACCTCTCCCACCGGGAGAGGTCGCGAGCGCGATGCGCGAGCGGGTGAGGGGATTTGATTACGCCGCCCGTCCCGCCCTCAACAGCCTGCCCGGCAGGCGCGCATTCTCCTGCAGCGCGTCCTGGCCGTTGCGGCGCAGGATCGTGCCGTTGACGATCACCGCATCGATGCCGGAAGCCTGCGACACCAGCCGGTCGGCGCCGCCCGGCAGGTCGTAGACCCGCTGCAGCTTGCCGTCGCCCACCGTGGCAGGGTCGAACACCACCACGTCGGCCGGCCGGCCTTCCGCCAACAGGCCGCGATCGGCGATGCCGAAGATCGCCGCCGGTCGCGCCGTCAGCATGTGCACGGCTTCCTCGAGGCCAAGCGTGCCGGTTTCGCGCACCCAGTGCTTGAGCAGGAAAGTGGTGTAGCAGGCATCGCAGAGCTGGCTGGCATGGGCGCCGGCGTCGGACAGCGCCACCACCACCTTGTCGTCGCGCAGCAGTTCGGCCACTTCCGGCTCGTCGTAGTTGAGCACCGCGATGCGGAAGCGCGCCGCAAGGTTGCTGGCCACCGCCAGATCGAGCGCCAGGTCGGTCGGGTCCATGCCCCGGGCGCGAGCCGCTGCCCCAAGATTCTGTTCCTCCAGGTCCGGCGCCGCCGGGCAGAAAGCGATCACCGTGCGGTCCCACCAGTTCTGCAGCACCTGGGTCAGGTTGGCCCTGAAACGGCTGCGGAAACCCGGGTCGGCATAGGCGCGCAGTCGCGCGCCCGGTTCCTTGACATCGGCGCCGGCCAGCTCGTTGAACAGGGGAATGACCTCGAACGGGAAGGGGTCGGCCCAGTTGAACTCGAAGTTCAGCGGCCTTGCCGAGACCTGCGGGATGACATGGGCGCCCTGCTTGAGATGAGCCGCGGTGCGGTCGAGGAACATGCGGTGCGATCCGGGCCCGCGCAGGCCCGACAGCAGCGCCGTCCAGGTCACCGGCACGCCGCGCTCGCGGCTGACCTTGGCCATCTCGTCGAGCGAGAATTCCTTGCCGATGGTGATCTGCATGATGCCGCGCTTGAACTCGCCCATCACCGAGACCAGCGCATCCATCTCCTGATAGCTGGCCTGGCGGCTGGGCACCGGCTTGCCGGCGAAGCCGGAATGGGTGATCGACTTGGAGGTGGCGAAACCGATCGCGCCTGCCTCCAGGGCCTCGCGCACCAGATCGCGCATCGCCTTGACCTCGTCGGGCGTGGCCTCGCGCTCGGTGGCTTGCGGGCCCATCGCATAGAGCCGCAACGGGGTATGGCCGAACAGCACGCCGACATTGATGGCGGTGCCGCCTTTTTCCACCGTGTCCATGTATTGCGGGAAGGTGACGAACGGCCATTCCGCGCCAAGGCCCGCTTCCAGCGCATCGAGCGCCATGCCCTCGACCTTCTCCAGGGTCTGCAGGATCAGCCGGCGATGCTCCGGCTTGGTCGGCGCGACGCCGAAACCGCAATTGCCGATCACCGCCGTGGTCACGCCGTGCCAGGGCGAGATGGTCATCATGCGGTCCCACATGACCTGGGCGTCATAATGCGTATGCACGTCGACGAAGCCGGGGCAAACCACGCGGCCTGAAGCGTCGATGGTCTGTCGCGCGGGTTCTTCCGCCTTGCCCAGCGCCACGATCCTGCCGTTCCTGATGCCGACATCGCCGCGGTAGCCCGGCTTGCCGCTGCCGTCGACGATCGTGCCGTGGACGATCCTGATGTCGAACATGGCTTCTCTCCCGCTGGCGCAAGCCGCATTGCGGGCTGCGCATTCGTGTAAACGCTTGTTCATATGATGGCAGGGGCAGAATGCCGCCGCAATCCCGCTTGACGTGCCGTTTCCCGCAGCGCCTATTCCGGGAGGAAGGAGAAAACTATGGCATTCAAGCGACTGGTGGACGGCTTTACCGAATTTCGTACCCAATATTATCCGCAGCACCGCGAGCTTTACGACAAGCTGGCGACCGAAGGGCAATCGCCCGAAGTCCTGGTGATCGGCTGTTCCGACGCCCGCGTCGATCCGGCGATCCTGACCCAGACCAAGCCCGGCGACCTGTTCGTGATCCGCAATGTCGGCGCCATCGTGCCGCCCAGCCAGCGCGATCATCAGTTCCATGGCACTTCGTCGGCGCTCGAATTCGCCGTCCGGGCGCTGGAAATCCCGCACGTCGTGGTGCTGGGCCATGCGCTGTGCGGCGCGCTGCGCGCGCTGATCGATGGCCGCGATTCGCCCCTGGCGCATTACGATTTCCTGCTCAACTGGGTACGCATCGCCCAGCCTGCCAAGACCGCGGTGATGGAAGCGATGGGCGACGCGCCCGCCGATTATCGCCGGCGCACCATCGAGCAGGCTTCGGTGCTCAACACCGTGGCCAATCTGATGACCTTCGACTGGCTGGTCGAGCGGGTGCGTGCGGGCAAACTGTCGGTGCATGCCTGGTATTTCGACCTGACCGCCGCCCAGCTCTGGTCCTACGATCCGCAGGTGGGCAAGTTCGTCGAGGTCGATGGCAGCCGGTTGCCGCCGGCAACCGTGTCCTCGGCGCTCCAGAACAGCGCCGATATCGAACGGGCGCGCGGCCTGCTGCCGCGCTTCGTCGAGGTGGCCAAGGCCGGCTTCTAGGCGCCGGCATCGTCCGGCGGCGAATGCCGCCGGACGCTTGCGGCTCCGTCGTGCCTCGCGGCAGGCGAATAAAACCACGCCCGTCATGGTCTTGGCCGCGAACCGGAACCGCATCGAAGCGTAGATGCACCGGCGCGATGCTCGTTCGAGCGTGTGACGGATTGGCGCGACCGCGATGGCGCGTTACGGCGTTTCCATCGGGCGGCGATCAGCTCTAAGCTTACGTCAGGGTCACCGAGGGAAAGACGGGTCATGTCCAGCGAAGATCTCCACGCCCCGCGCGAACGTCTCAGCAAGGAAACCCTTGCCATGCATCAGGCAATCACGTCGCTGATGGAGGAGCTGGAAGCGGCCGACTGGTATCGCCAGCGCGCCGACGATTGCGACGATTCCAGCCTGAAGGCGATCCTGCTGCACAACATGCGCGAGGAGATCGAACACGCGGCGATGTGCATCGAATGGCTGCGCCGCAACAGTCCCGACTTCGCCAAAGAACTCAAGGAATATCTGTTCAGCGACGGCGACATCGCCAAGCACGAAGAAGAAGTCGAAGGCAAGAAATAGGAGGTCGCCATGGCCGACAAGGATCGACCCGACAACAGTCTGTCCTCGCCGCCGTGCTTCATGCACGAGGTCGATCCCACCTATCTCGGCTATATGAGCGCGGCCGAGATGGTCGAACTGCTCAACACCCTGCTGGAGGCCGAGCGGGCCGGCGCCAAGGGTGTGGGCGAGATGGGCGATGCGGAGCAGGATCCCAAGCTGCGGCCGCTGCTCCAGGACGTCGCCAAGGACGAGGCGCGCTACTGCGCCATGCTGACCCGTCACATCGTGCGCCTGGGCGGCAAGCCGAACACCCAGACCGGCGCCTTCTACGACAAGCTGCGCAACGCGCCGAGCCTGGAGAAGAAGCTCGACCTGCTCGATCGCGGGCAGGGCTGGGTGGCGCGCAAGCTGCGCGAGGCGCTGGGCAAGATCGACGATCCGATGCTCTACGTCGATCTCACCGAGATGGCCGACACCCACGATCGCAACATCGCGGCGTGCAAGGAGTTCGCCCAAGGCTGATTTGCGGCGCGCTTGCCGAATCGGCGAAGCGGCTATCGCAGGCGCGTTTCTCTCTACGGCACGGTGTAGATCGCGAATATTTGATAGGGGCCCGGCTCCGAATTTTCGAACTTCCCCGTTTCCAATGCCTGTTTTGCCTGGTCGAGACTGTCGAACAGACAGTGCCGGTTTACGGCGATCTCATTGGCGATGCCGTTGCAGGACAGAGGCGAGCATCCCAGGCTCGTATCACGCTCGCAGCAAACGACGTCGAAACCCTGCAGCGACTTTTTTTCAGGCGGTCGTACCCTGGTTAAGAACGTTGGCTCGGGCGACGATGGCGACCATGATCTCGTGTCCCGGTCATATTCGCGTTCGTAGGCTTCGCAATAGAACAGCGTCGCCTGGCCGAGGTCGGCGCCATGCTGCAGCGCGAGCGCCTTCATGGCATCGGGCGTGTCAAACAGCCAGTATCCGTTGTGTTGCCAGAATTGCACGTAGTCGAGAAAGTTCTTCGATATGCAGTTGCTGAGGGAGAATATGTCCGAGATGCCGGAACGCTTTAGCCATTCGATTTGCGGCGAGATTTTCTTGTAGAGATAGCCGGCCGGGATCATCGCTCATCTTAACAGAAAAAGCCGCCGGGGTCGCCGGCGGCCTTCTCGTTTTCTGCCCGATCGGAAGCAGGATCAGATGCTGTAGTACATCTTGTACTCGACCGGGGCCGGCTGGTGCTCCCAGGCGTAGACCTCTTCCCACTTCAGTTCCATGTAGGCCGCGATCTGGTCCTCGGTGAACACGCCGCCCTTGGTCAGGAAGGCGTGATCGGCTTCCAGGCTGTTCAGCGCCTCGCGCAGCGAACCGGCCACGGTCGGAACCTTCTTCAGCTCTTCCGGCGGCAGGTCGTACAGGTTCTTGTCCATCGGGTCGCCGGGATGGATCTTGTTGGCGATGCCGTCCAGACCGGCCATCAGCATGGCGGCGAAGGCCAGGTACGGATTGGCCGACGGGTCGGGGAAACGCACCTCGACCCGCTTGCCCTTGGGCGAAGCGGAGTAGGGGATGCGGCACGACGCCGAGCGGTTGCGCGCCGAGTAGGCCAGCAGCACCGGCGCCTCGAAGCCCGGGATGACGCGCTTGTAGGAATTGGTGCTGGCGTTGGTGAAGGCGTTCAGCGCCTTGGCGTGCTTGATGATGCCGCCGATGTAGTACAGCGCCGTCTCCGACAGGTCGGCATAGCCCGAACCGGCGAACAGCGGCTTGCCGTCCTTCCAGATCGACTGGTGGGTGTGCATGCCCGAACCGTTGTCGCCGTAGAGCGGCTTGGGCATGAAGGTCAGGGTCTTGCCGTAGGAATGCGCCACGTTGTGCAGGCCGTACTTGTACTTCTGCACGTTGTCGGCGGTTTTCACCAGCGTGTCGAAGCGGAAGCCCAGCTCGTTCTGGCTGGGCGCCACCTCGTGATGGTGGATTTCCACGATCAGGCCCATCTCGGTCAGCACCGAGCACATTTCCGCGCGCAGGTCGTTCATCGAATCGACCGGCTGAACCGGGAAATAGCCGCCCTTGACGCCCGGGCGATGCGCCATGTTGCCGCCTTCGAACTCGTCGCCGGTGGCATAGGGACCTTCCGACGAGTAGATCTTGAAGAAGTTGTGCTCCATCGAGACCTTGAATTTCACGTCGTCGAACACGAAGAACTCGAGCTCGGGGCCGAACACCGCCGTATCGCCGACGCCGGTCGACTTCATGTAGGCTTCGGCGCGCTTGGCGGTCGAGCGCGGGCAACGCGCATAGGACTGGCCGGTCGAGGGCTCGACCACGTCGCAATTGACGATCAGGGTGGTCTGCGCCGAGAACGGATCCAGAATAGCGGTGTCGGCGTCGGGCATCAGGATCATGTCCGACTCGTTGATCGCCTTCCAGCCGGCGATCGAGGAGCCGTCGAACATCACGCCGTCGGCAAACACGCTCTCGTCGACGGCGCTGGCGGTCTTGGCAGTGTGCTGCCACTTGCCGCGCGGGTCGGTGAAGCGGAAGTCGACGAACTTGACGTCGTGCTCCTTCATCATATCCATGACTTTTTTGGCCATTTGTATCCCCGTTGGTTACTGCTGATTGTTCTCGTGTCCCTGCGCTCTCGACCGGCACACGTCTTCGGTTCGGGCGGTCAACCCCTGCTGACTAGACCGCCTCGTTGCCGCGCTCGCCGGTGCGGATGCGGATCGCCTCTTCGACGGAGGAGACGAAAATCTTGCCGTCGCCGATGCGGCCGGTCTGGGCCGCGGTGCGGATGGCTTCGATGGCTTTTTCCACCATCTCGTCTTCCAGCACCAGTTCGATTTTCACCTTGGGCAGGAAATCGACCACGTACTCCGCGCCGCGGTACAGTTCGGTATGGCCTTTCTGCCGCCCGAAGCCCTTGGCTTCGATGACCGTGATGCCCTTGAGGCCGATCTCGTTCAAGGCTTCCTTCACTTCGTCGAGCTTGAACGGCTTGATGATGGCTTCGATTTTCTTCATCGCTCTGACAACGGCCTTTCCTGTTCCTGCCGCGAACGGCTTTGCCCGAACATTCCGCGGCGCGACGACCGGGCCTGCTTCGCCGCCGGGTGTCGCGCCGCCGCCTGCTTGGAAGCATTATCCGTGCCAAACCTTCGCCTGTTTTCTGCCCAGCGGACGGGGATTTTCCGGCGATCGAGGTCGGGTTGGCGGACGGTCTCCAATGCGGCGTCCACACTAGATCAAATTTTAGGCAGATTGACTAGATTTCGTTCAGCTTTTCGCCTTCGAATCGAGCAGGGCATTGAACGCGATCGAGATCCGCTGGCCGGTCCCGTAGAACGGCATGACCCAATGATAGAGCCAGGACGGAAAGATCAGCATCATGCCCGGTTCCGGGACGAAGTAGCACGGTTCGCCGAAGGTGAAGCCCGGCACTTGCGCCGCGGCCCCGACATTGCGCGGGTCGACGAACTCGATCACGCCGTTGTGCTCCACCGAGGGATCCGGGTTGCCGGTATCGACATAATAGACGCCCGACCAGTGCGAGCCGGGATGGACATGCGGCCGGTTGTAGTTGCGGTCGCGGTTGATATTGGCCCAGGCGCTCAGCAGCAGGGTGCGGCTGCCCGGCGGCAATGCGCGCTGGGTCGGCGACAGCGTGTCGGCGCGACGGATGCCGTCCTGCATCGCCTGTTGCAGGGCGACGCATTCGGGCGCGCCCCAGCCCAGGAAATCGGTCGCGGACTGCCAGCCGCCGGCATTGCTGACCCGTCGGCTGGGGTGGCTCTGCTCGCGCGCCAGCACCAGGCTGCGCAGGCCCTGGTTGAGCGCCGTCGCGTTGGGCACCATGAAACGCACCAGCGGGGTGCCGAACACGATCGAGGCGCTGTCGTTGACTTCGACGGTCAGGCCATCGAGCAGGCGGGGGTAGGAGGCGTCGTCGGCCGGCATGATCTCGGGATGCGTAAGGGAACGGGATCATGCTAGATCGACGCCGAACAGGAAACCAGCGGCCAGGGCCAAGCCTCATTGCCGCAGCCGGGGACGAAACGTGAAACAGGGCAATGCCGTTCTGTCGGGTTACGGGACCACGATTTTCGAGGTGATGTCGGCGCTTGCCCGACAGCACCAGTCGGTCAATCTGGGCCAGGGCTTCCCCGACGATCCCGGCCCGGCCGATGTGCGCCAGGCGGCCGCCGACTTCGTGATGGACGGCCAGAACCAGTATCCGCCGATGATGGGCATCCCCGAGCTGCGCCAGGCGGTGGCTCGGCACAACAAGCGCTTCTATGGCCTGGATATCGACTGGCAGAGCGAGGTGATGGTCACCTCGGGCGCGACCGAGGCGCTGGCCGACTGCCTGTTCGGCCTGATCGAGCCGGGCGACGAGGTGGTGCTGATCGAGCCGCTCTACGACTCTTACCTGCCGATCGTGCGCCGCGCCGGCGGCATTCCCAAGCTGGTGCGCATCGAGCCGCCGCACTGGGAACTGCCGCGCCAGCAACTGGCGGCGGCGTTCTCGCCGCGCACCAAGCTGCTGCTCATGAACTCGCCGATGAATCCGTGCTCCAAGGTGTTCACGCGCGAAGAGCTGCAGTTCATCGCCGATCTGGCGATCAGGCACGATGCTTTCGTCGTGTGCGACGAGGTCTACGAGCATCTGGTGTTCGACAGCAGGCAGCATATCCCGCTGATGACCCTGCCTGGCATGCGCGAGCGCTGCGCCCGCATCGGCTCCGCCGGCAAGACGTTCTCCGTGACCGGCTGGAAGATCGGCTACATCACCGCCGCGCCGGCGCTGCTGAAGCCGATCGCCAAGACGCACCAGTTCATCACCTTCACCACGGCGCCCAACCTGCAATTCGCTTCGGCGGTGGGTTTGAACAAGGACGACAGCTACTTCACCGATCTGGCGCGCGACATGCAGACCAAGCGCGACCGGCTGTCGAAGGGACTGGCCGAGATCGGCTTCGGCGTGCTGCCGGCCGGCGGCACCTATTTCGTTACCACCGACTTCCGGCCGCTGGGGTTCAACGGCACCGACGAGGATTTCTGCCGCCACATCACGACGGAAGCGGGCGTGACGGCGGTGCCGGTGTCGGCGTTCTACGAGGGCGATGCGCCGCGCCACTTCGCCCGTTTCTGCTTCTGCAAGCACGACGCCACCTTGGACAAGGCGCTCGACCTGCTGAGGAAGCACTTCCGGCGCTGAGAGAGCGACCGTGATGGGCGGTGCTTCGGAACCGGCGGAGAGCTGGAAAACGGCGCCCTTGCCGCCGTCTTTCGGGTCGCGCGGTGGCGGGTGCTGGCCTTTCTGGTTCTTTCTTCGATCATGACGCTCGGCGGGTGGGCGGTGCCTCAACCCGGGCAGGGGGCATTCATGCGATGGGCGCCAGGCGGCTTCTTTATGGCTTGCTCTCTGGTGTTCCTGGTCACGCTCCTGCCCGGTGTGCGGCGCGCATCGTGTTTGCGCCGGACGGGGGCCTCGATGAGAAATCTGTACCGGGAGCATCGGTTTGCCTGGCAGCAGATGACCCGTCCGGTCTCGAAGGGAATGATCCCCTATATACCCGCATGGTTGATAGGCCGGGCCCCGTTCGCCGAAATCGTTCCGGCCGGACCTGCCGCTACCGGCAAGTCTTCGCAGCCGCGCCGCATCGCGATCCCGTTGGCCATGTACCGTTCCCACAAAAAAGATCGAGCGGATGGCGCGCGCTTATTGGCATCAAGCGCGGGCCGATTCGCTGCCTTCCACAACGCTTGACCCAGCGCCCTCAAAAGACTAGGTAAACCGCCGATGTGGCGGGCGTAGCTCAGTTGGTAGAGCGCCAGGTTGTGGTCTTGGATGTCGCCGGTTCGAGCCCGGTCGCTCGCCCCATTTTCCCTTCCGTTCCGGCATTCGGTTGCCCTCGCAAAGGCTGGGCGGTCTGGCGGCGTTGCGGCATAATCAGGCCGTCGCGCGTCTGGGAGGCGGCCATGCGTCGGATATCGCTAGCGCTCGTTGTCGTGGTCCTGGCGGCGGGTCTGGCTCCGCAGGCCGGCGCGATCGACACGATGGGGGTGGGCGCGCAGCCCTGCCGCATCTTCCTGCAGGAGCGCGACGGGCCCCGGCGCAGCGAGTTCCTGGCCTGGATCCTGGGCTACCTGTCCGGGTTGGCGGTCGAGCGCAACCAGGACATGCTGGCCGACCAGACCGCCGACAGCGTCATGGCCCGCGCCGTCGAACTGTGCAGCCGCGATCCGGAGCAGTATCTCGACGATGTGCTGGACGATTTCTAGCGGTACCTTCCCGACGTTCTAGACGACCGCTTCGCGCACCAGCGAATAGCGCGTCTGTGCCGTGGTGGCGGTGCGGTAGAAGGTGATCAGCTCGTCCCACGGTCCGGCGATCTTCTGGAAGCCGGAAATGAACACCACGATGGTGGCGATGTCGGTGCCGCGTTCGATCACGAACCAGCCGCCGACCATGAAAATGGCCAGCGGTCCCAGCGCATCGAGGAAGTTGCCCAGGAACGTCAGGAAGTATTTCATCAGATAGATGCGCAGGCGCGACTCGTAGGCCCGCTTCACCCAGCGATGGAAGTGCAGCGCCTGATCGTCGCCCGGCGTCTTCGCCGTCATGCGCTGCACCACTTCGTTGCCCAGGCTGCGCACCTGGCGTGCATGCAGGGCGGCATAGCGGTTGATGCGCGTCTGCAGCGCCGGCACCAGGAATATCTGCGGCAGGTACACCGCGGCGGCTATTCCGGCGATCAGCGGGTTGAGCACCGCCAGATAGCCGGTGACGGCGATCATCGTGCCGCCCTGCAGCAGCGGCAAGGACAGGCTGTCGCCGACGAAGCCGGCAACGTCTTCCGTCTCGGCGGCGACGATCGACACCACCGCGCCGACCTCCAGCCGCCGGTCCGCCGGCGCTTCGGGCAGGGCGGCCGGCGCCACGCCGATATTTGCATAGACGGTCTCGCGCAGCCGGCGCGTCACGCGCTCGACCAGCCGCCCCCGGCTGACATTGAGCCAGTATTTCAGGCCGCCCTGCAGCAGCAGGGTAACGAGATAGACCGCACCCAGCGCCGCCAGCAGACGCAGGTCATGGCCGTGGATGGCGTCGTCGACGATGCGGCGCTGCAGTTCGAGCGGCGCCCAGGACAGCAGCACGACCACCCCGGTCAGCAGACAGAGATGGAGCTGTTGCCTGCCCGTGGTCTGCAGGATGTAGCGGTAGAGAAAGCGGGGCATCGGATCGCTGATGTTGCGTATGCCAGACTAGGGATCGGCCCGGCCGCCGCCTTGATCCCGGTCAAGCCGCCTTTTGTGGCGCTGCGCCGCGCGGCATACTCGACGCCAATCGCGAACAGGGGGAAAGACCATGAAGACGCGCAATCTCAAGCAGGAGCTGAAGGCCGGCAGGAAGCTGCTAGGCTGCTGGGCCGGGCTGGGCAGCGCCGCCGCGGTCGAGATCGTCGCCATGGCCGGCTTCGATTTCGTGGTGCTGGACTGGGAGCACGGTTTCGTCGATCGCTCCAATTCGCTGCCGCTGGTGCTGGCGGCGCGCGCCCATGGCTGCGGCGTGATCGTGCGCGTGCCCGACCATCGCACCGCCGAGTTCAAGTTCGCCCTGGATATGGGCGTGGATGGGGTCATCGTGCCGATGGTGGCGAGCGTCGAGGAGGCGCGCGCCATCGTCGCCGCCTGTCGCTATCCGCTGGCCGGCGCGCGGGGGGCGGCGCCCGGGGTGATCCGCGCCGCCGACTACGGCGCTGCCGCCAAGGATTATGTGGCGCGCCATGCCGAGGAACTGCTGATCGTGCTGCAGATCGAGCATGTCGACACCATCGACCGCATCCCGCAGATCGCCGCTGTCGACGGCGTCGATATGCTGTTCATCGGGCCGTCGGACATGACCGCCTCGATGGGGCGGCTGGGCGAGGGCACCCATCCGGACGCGCAGCGGGAAATCGCCCGTGCCGAGGAGGCGATCCGCAGATCGGGCAAGTATCTGTCGTCCATCCTGCTGCCTGGGCGGGACATGGCCGGCATGTGGGCGGCCGGCCATTCGCTGGTGGTCCCCATCGCCGACGCGAACCTGCTGGGCAATGCCGCCCGCGCCATGGTCAAGAACGCGGCGCGGCCGTGAAGGGGCGCCGGTTGCGGTGGATCAAGCGATTCGGCCGGTCGACCGGCCTATAATGCGCCGATGAGCTTCGTGCCCGATCAGACCCAGGCTCTGCTGACGGTCGCCGAGATGGCGGCATCGGATCGCGCGGCCATCGCCGCGGGCATCGCCGGCACGCGCCTGATGGCCGCCGCCGGCAACGGCGTGTTCGAGGCCATCGTCAGCCGCTTTCCGCCCCAGCCGACCATCGTTCTGTGCGGCCCCGGCAACAATGGCGGGGACGGCTACGTCGTGGCCGAGAAGCTGCGTCGCGCCGGCTGGGACGTCGCTGTGGCATCCCTGGTCCGCCGCGCGGCGCTGAAGGGCGATGCCGCCCGGGCGGCGGCGCTGTGGCAGGGGCGGACCGTCGCCCTTGACGCCGTCGACGTGCTGGACGGACGGACCCTGGCGGTCGATGCGCTGTTCGGCGCCGGGCTGGCGCGCCCGCTCGAAGGCGTCGCCGGAGCCGTGGTCGCGGCGATCGGCGCTCGCGGCCTGGCCTGTGTCGGGGTCGACGTGCCATCGGGCGTGGAAGGCGATACCGGCAAGGTGCTGGGCTGCGCGCCGCGCTGCGCTTTGACGGTCACCTTCTTCCGTCTCAAGCCGGGTCACCTGCTGCTGCCGGGGCGGGCGCTGTGCGGGGAAACGGTGCTGGTCGATATCGGAACGCCTGCAGACATTCTCGACGCGCTGGAACCGCGCACCTGGCGCAACGATCCGGCGCTGTGGCGCGCCGCTTTGCCGCGTCGGGAGATGTCCGATCACAAATATCGCCGCGGCCACGCCCTGATCTATGGCGGCGCCAGGCTGACCGGAGCGGCCCGGCTGGCGGCATTGGCGGCCCGGCGCATGGGAGCGGGGCTGGCGACCATCGCCGCGCCGGTGGAGGCTGGACCGGTCTACCGCGCGGGCGACGCCGGCACCATCGTCGCCGACTGCGAATTTCCGTCCGACTATGCCGCGCTGCTGGCCGACCGGCGCTTCAATGCCGTGGTGATCGGTCCCGGGCTGGGCCGGGGCAAGGCCACCTGGCGCAAGCTCGAGCAGGCCTTGGCGAGCGGTGCGGAGGAGCGTCGCTTCGTCATCGACGCCGACGCCCTTACCTCGGCGGGCGACAGCCAGCGCTTGTTCGGCCTGCTCGGTCCACATTGCGTCCTCACCCCCCATGAGGGGGAGTTCGCCAGGCTTTTCGCCTCGATCGCCCCCGATCTCGACAAGCTGACGCGGGCGCGGAGGGCGGCTCGCCGATCGGGGGCCATCGTCCTGCTGAAAGGGGCCGACACGGTGGTGGCTGCCCCGGACGGCCGGGCGGCGATCAATGCCAATGCCCCCGCCTGGCTGGCCTCCGCGGGGTCGGGCGACGTGCTGGCCGGCATGGTCGGCGGGCTCCTCGCCCAGGGCGTCGAGCCCTTCTGCGCGGCCGCGGCCGCCGTGTGGCTGCATGGCCTGGCGGGTCGCCTGGCCGGTCCGGCCCTGGTCGCCGAGGACCTGCCGGTTACACTGCGGGATGTTTGGAAAGCTCTGTAGATAACTCGAATTTTGTAAGTATTTCGGTAGCTTCTTGCATTTTCTCCACAAGTTTATCAAACTGAGCGGGTCAATCGCTTAGCGCGACAAGCTTTGGGGGCTTATATGTTGTGGTTTAAGCGGCACGAACACGGCGTCAAAATCGAGGCTGGGGCAATCTTCCGTCGCGAGGCCGAAGAGCAGAACCTGGTCGAGACCGCCAGTGTTCTCAAGGTGAAAGCGGACGTCTTCGGCATTCCGCATGTCCATTACAACATCGTCTACAAACGCCCGTACGAGACCATCGCCGACGGGCCGCGGGTGCTGGCGCTCGACAGCTTCCGCAAGCGTTATCGCGAGCGCATCCCGGCCTGACGGCAGGGTCGGGGCGGAGGTTACCGGCGGAGGTTCCAGGCGGGGTTCCCGGCCCATGGAGGCGGGCCGGCAACCCCGCGGCTAACGGCCGGAATCAGCACTGTATTTCGCTTTACCTGCCGGTGGCCGTGGGATAGAACACGCCTCCGAAAACGCGGCCGGCTCCTCTCGCGCGTGGTGCCGGTTGACCGGCGGCTTCCTGGAAGCGGGCGTGGTGAAATTGGTAGACACGCGAGACTTAGAATCTCGTGCCGCAAGGCGTGTGGGTTCAAGTCCCTCCGCCCGCACCAGCAATCCGGCCAAGGAGTGGATTGCCCATGAGCGGCGGTGTGTCGCTTGTGCCGTCGCGTATGGTTTGGTCGATCAACCGGGCTTGGGCCCACGGAATTCTTGAAAAGAGACGATGATGCAGGTCACCGAGGTCAGCAACGAAGGTCTGAAGCGCCAGTACAAGATCCTGGTGCCGGCGAACGATATCTCGACACAGATCGATCAACGCCTCGGCGAGATCGGCAAGCAGGCCCGCATCCCGGGCTTCCGTCCCGGCAAGGCGCCGCTGTCGCTGCTGAAGAAGCAGTACGGCCAGGCGCTGATGGGCGAGATCTTGGAAAAGACCGTCAACGAGAGCTCGCAACGCACGATCGCCGATCGCGGCTTGCGTCCCGCCACCCAGCCCAAGGTCGAGATCGTCAAGTTCGGCGATGGCGAGGACCTGGAATTCTCGATGGATTTCGAGATCCTGCCCGAGATCGCGCCGATGGACTTCGCGCAGATCGAGCTCGAGCGGCTGAAGGTCGATATCACCGACGAGATGATCCAGGAGACCCTGCAGCGCGTCGCCGATCAGTCGCGCCAGCGCAAGCCGGCGCCCGAAGGCCATGCCGCGGAGAAGGGCGACGTGGTCGTGATCGACTTTGTCGGCAAGATCGACGGCACCGCGTTCGAGAACGGCAGCGCCGAGAACTACGAGCTCGAGCTGGGCTCGAACTCGTTCATTCCCGGCTTCGAGGACCAACTGGTCGGCGTCAAGGCCGGCGACAAGCGCGACGTGAACGTGAGCTTCCCGGCCGACTACGGTGCGGCCGACCTGGCCGGCAAGGCGGCGGTGTTCGAATGCACCGTCAAGGAAGTGCTGACCGCCGCGCCGCGGCCGATCGACGACGAGCTGGCCAAGGCCAACGGGTTCGACAATCTGGACGGGCTGCGCCAGGCGATCCGCCAGCGTCTGGAGATGGAATACAACGGCCTGGGCCGGCTGCGCATGAAGCGCCAGCTGCTCGACAAGCTGGCCGAGCGCGCCGACTTCGCCGTGCCCGATTCCCTGGTGGAAGCCGAGTTCAACAGCATCTGGCAGCGCGTCGAGGAAGCCCGCAAGCAGGGCGAAAAGGTGGTCGACGAGGACGAGGAGAAATCTCGCAAGGAGTATAGGGATATCGCCGTGCGCCGCGTGCGGCTGGGCCTGCTCCTTGCGGAGATCGGCCGGCAGAACAATATCCAGATCACGCCGGATGAGATGAACCGCGCCATGGCGGCGGAAGCCCAGCGCTATCCCGGCCAGGAGAAGCAGGTGATCGAGTTCTTCCAGAACAACGCCCAGGCCCGCGATTCGCTGCGGGCGCCGCTGTTCGAGGACAAGACCGTCGACTTCGTGTTCGAACTGGCCAGCGTCAAGGAGCGCACCGTAACGCGCGAGGAACTCGCCAAGGATCCCGACGAAGATGCTGGCGGCGAGACCGACAGCAAAACCGACAAGGCGTAAGGCAGCAACGGGGCCATCCGACATCCCCTGCAGCGCCGACGCGAAAGGAAGAACTATGGCCGAACGCGATCCGTTTGAAGTCTACAACAACACGCTGGTGCCGATGGTGGTCGAGCAGACCGCCCGCGGCGAGCGGGCCTTCGACATCTATTCGCGGCTGCTCAAGGAACGCATCATCTTCCTGACCGGCCAGGTCAACGACCACGTCTCGA
The DNA here is from genome assembly GCA_964458605.1 of uncultured Hyphomicrobiales bacterium. GTDB lineage: Bacteria > Pseudomonadota > Alphaproteobacteria > Reyranellales > JAQSWP01 > JBBSNV01. Next base: position 69,703 of record CAYWLS010000022.1, read on the forward strand.
GCCTGATCTGCGCCCAGCTACTGTTCCTGGAGTCGGAGAATCCGAACAAGGACATCGCCTTCTACATCAACTCGCCGGGCGGCGTGGTGACCTCCGGAATGGCGATGTACGACACCATGCAATACATCCAGCCGCACGTGGCGACGATGTGCATCGGCCAGGCCGCTTCGATGGGGTCGCTGCTGCTGACCGCGGGCGAGAAGGGCAAGCGTTACTGCCTGCCCAACGCCCGCATCATGATCCACCAGCCTTCCGGCGGCGTGCAGGGCCAGGCCACCGATATCGAGATCCAGGCGCGCGAGATTCTGTCGCTGCGCCATCGTCTGAACCAGGTCTATGTCAAGCACACCGGCCAGCCGCTCGACGTCATCGAGCGGGCGGTCGAGCGCGACAAGTTCATGAGCGCCCAGGAGGCCAAGGAGTTCGGCCTCATCGACGAAGTCGTGAGCAGTCGCGCCAAAGTGACGGCTTAGGACCGCCGCCGGGGTGTCGGTGCGGCAACAAACCAGCGAACGCAGTCCTGCTTGGCTGCGTTGCACAAAAACCGAGGGCCCGCTGCAGTCTATAGCGGCGGATCATCCCATTATACACAAGATTTTGATATTGTCCCGCCTTGAAGGCCAGAGCTAACATAGCTTTGCGCCAGTTTTGCGCGGGTTCTGTAAGGACGGTGTGTCCATGAGCAAGTCCGGAGGCGACTCCCGCAATACGCTTTACTGCAGTTTTTGCGGCAAGAGTCAGCACGAGGTCCGTAAACTGATTGCCGGCCCGACCGTGTTCATCTGCGATGAATGCGTCGAGCTGTGCATGGACATCATCCGCGAAGAGAACAAGACCACCCTGGTCAAGCGCGATGGCGTGCCGACGCCCAAGGAAATCCGCCACGTGCTGGACGACTACGTGATCGGCCAGGACCACGCCAAGAAGGTGCTGTCGGTCGCCGTCCACAATCACTACAAGCGCCTGTCGCACGGCCAGAAGTCCGGCGAGGTCGAACTGGCCAAGTCGAACATCCTGCTGGTCGGACCGACCGGCTGCGGCAAGACCCTGCTGGCCCAGACCCTGGCGCGCATGCTCGACGTGCCGTTCACCATGGCCGACGCCACCACCTTGACCGAGGCCGGCTATGTCGGCGAGGACGTCGAGAACATCATCCTGAAGTTGCTGCAAGCGGCGGATTACAACGTCGAGCGCGCGCAGCGCGGCATCGTCTATATCGACGAGGTCGACAAGATCAGCCGCAAATCCGACAACCCGTCGATCACCCGCGACGTGTCGGGCGAGGGCGTGCAGCAGGCGCTGCTCAAAATCATGGAGGGCACCATCGCCTCGGTGCCGCCCCAGGGCGGGCGCAAGCATCCGCAGCAGGAGTTCCTGCAGGTCGATACCACCAATATCCTGTTCATTTGCGGTGGCGCCTTCGCCGGGCTGGAGAAGATCATCTCGCAGCGGCGCCAGGGTACCTCGATCGGCTTCGGCGCCGAGGTGCGGGGGCCCGACGACCGGCGCACCGGCGAGATCCTGCGCGACCTGGAGCCGGAAGATTTGCTGAAGTTCGGCCTGATTCCCGAATTCGTCGGCCGCCTGCCGGTGATCGCCACGCTCGAGGATCTGGACGAGGCGGCGCTGATGGAGATCCTGACCAAGCCCAAGAACGCCTTGGTCAAGCAGTACCAGCGCCTATTCGAGATGGAGAACGTGTCGCTCAGCTTCGCCGACGAGGCGCTGCGGGCCATTTCCCAGCGCGCCATCCAGCGCAAGACCGGCGCGCGCGGCCTGCGCTCGATCATGGAGGCCATCCTGCTGGACACCATGTTCGACCTGCCGAGCCTGAACGGGGTCGAGGAGATCGTGGTCAACAAGGAAGTGGTCGAGGGACGGGTGCCGCCCCTCTATATCTACGGCGAGCAGCGGTCCGGCGAGGCGCCGGCCTAAGGGTCGCCCAATACCGGCCGCCGGCCGGGGCAGGCTTGAAGAAAGCCCCGGCAATGCCCATTTTTTCGGGCAGGCGGAATGCCTTAGACGAGTGGTCGACCCAGTCGGCCGGGGTTCCGCTCCGCTGTGGTCCCAGGACGCGGCGCAACGCACGAGAGGTTTTATGACCGACATTTCCAGTGGCGCCCTGTACCCGGTGCTTCCGCTCCGGGACATTGTCGTTTTCCCGCACATGATCGTTCCCCTGTTCGTCGGCCGCGAGAAGTCGGTCCGGGCGCTGGAAGACGTCATGCGCGAGGACAAGCAGATCCTGCTCCTGGCCCAGAAGAACGCCGGCCAGGACGATCCGACCACCGACGACATCCACACCGTGGGCACGGTCGGCACCGTGCTGCAGCTGCTGAAGCTGCCCGACGAGACCGTCAAGGTCCTGGTCGAGGGCGGCAAGCGCGCGCGCGTGGTCAAGTTCACCGACAAGCCGGAGTTCTTCCAGGCCTATGCCGAGATCATCGACGAGAAGCTGGCGCCGCCGGCCGAGCTCGAGGCGCTGACGCGCTCGGTGGTCGGCCAGTTCGAGCAGTACGTCAAGCTCAACAAGAAGGTGCCGCCGGAAGTGCTGGTGTCGATCAACAAGATCGACGAGCCGGGCAAGCTGGCCGACACCGTGGCTTCGCATCTGGCGCTGAAGATCGCCGACAAGCAGGCGTTGCTGGAAATCGAAGCGGTTTCCGAGCGGCTGGAGAAGGTCTATGCCCTGATGGAGGGCGAGATCAACGTGCTGCAGGTCGAGAAGCGCATCCGCAACCGCGTCAAGCGGCAGATGGAGAAGACCCAGCGCGAGTACTACCTCAACGAACAGCTCAAGGCGATCCAGAAGGAGCTGGGCGAAGGCGAGGATGGTCGCGACGAGGCTTCGGAGATCGAGGAGCGGATCAAGAAGACTCGCCTCAGCAAGGAAGCGCGCGAGAAGGCGATGGGCGAGCTGCGCAAGCTGCGCACCATGAGCCCGATGTCGGCCGAAGCCACGGTGGTGCGCAACTACCTGGATTGGCTGCTGTCGATTCCCTGGAAGAAGCGCACCAAGATCAAGAAGGACATCAAGCTGGCCGAGAAGATCCTCAACGAGGATCACTATGGGCTGGAGAAGGTCAAGGAGCGCATCCTGGAGTATCTCGCGGTGCAACAGCGCACCGACAAGATGCGCGGCCCGATCCTGTGCCTGGTCGGCCCGCCGGGCGTCGGCAAGACCTCGCTGGGCAAGTCGATCGCCAAGGCCACCGGGCGCAACTTCATCCGCGTCTCGCTGGGCGGCGTGCGCGACGAGGCCGAGATCCGCGGTCACCGGCGCACCTATATCGGCCCCATGCCGGGCAAGGTCGTGCAGTCGATGCGCAAGG
>CAYWLS010000023.1:0-71597 GCA_964458605.1 uncultured Hyphomicrobiales bacterium
CCCGCCTCGATTTGGGAATCCACAATCGATTCAATCACACCGAATCAGACTCTAGCCGCCGCCGTTACTGGGCCAGCCTCCGCCGTTAGATGTCGGCGTAGACATGCTTCTCCGCCTTGGCGCCGGGATGCACGACCGCCCCCTTCTCGGCCGGCCCGACCGTCTGGGCGTAGCGCCACAGCGCCCCGGCCTGGTAGTCGTTGATGCGCGGCTTCCAGGCTTTGCGACGCTTGGCCAACTGGCCGGCCGACAGCTCGACGTTAAGCGTGCCCCTGCGCGCGTCGATCGCGATGACGTCGCCATCCTTGAGCAGCCCGATCGGCCCGCCCACCGCCGCCTCCGGCCCGATATGGCCGATGCAGAAACCGCGCGTGCCGCCGGAGAAGCGTCCGTCGGTGATCAGCGCCACCTTGTCGCCCATGCCCATGCCGTAGAGCGCCGCCGTGGTCGACAGCATCTCGCGCATGCCCGGCCCGCCGCGCGGGCCTTCGTAGCGGATCACCAGCACGTCGCCTTCCTTGAAGCGCTTGTTGACCACCGCGTCGAAGCATTCCTCCTCGCTGTCGAACACCCGCGCCGGCCCGCGGAAGGTGAGCTTCTCCATGCCGGCCACCTTCACGATCGCGCCTTCCGGCGCCAGGTTGCCTTTCAGGCCGACCACGCCGCCGGTCGGGGTGATGCAGTTCTTCACACGATAGATCACGTCCTGGTTGGTGGGGAATCTCACTTCACGATGGTTCTCCGCCAGCGTCTTGCCGGTGACGGTCAGGCAGTCGCCGTGCAGCAGGCCGTTGTCGAGCAGTTCCTTGATCACCACCGGGATGCCGCCGACCCGGAACATGTCGAGCGCTACGTATTTGCCGCCCGGCTTCAGGTCGGCGATGTAGGGCGTACGCTTGAAGATGCGCGCGACGTCGTGCAGGTCGAACTCGATGCCCGCCTCGTGGGCCATGGCCGGCAGGTGCAGCGCGGCGTTGGTCGAGCCGCCGGTCGCAGCCACCACCGTGGCGGCATTCTCGAGCGCCTTGCGGGTGACGATGTCGCGCGGCCGAATGCCGAGCTTGATCAGGTTCATCACCGCCTTGCCGCTCTCCTCCGCATATTGGTCGCGCGTTTCGTAGGGCGCCGGCGCGCCGGCCGAGCCGGGCAGCGCCAGTCCGATCGCCTCCGACACGCAGGCCATGGTGTTGGCGGTGAACTGCCCGCCGCAGGAGCCGGCCGAGGGACAGGCGACGCATTCGAGCTCGTGCAGATCATGGTCGCTCATGCGTCCGGCGGCGTGCGTGCCGACGCCTTCGAACACGTCGACCACCGTGACGTCGCGGCCACGGAATCGGCCGGGCAGGATCGAGCCGCCATACATGAACACCGACGGCACGTTCAGGCGCAGCATCGCCATCATCATGCCGGGCAGCGACTTGTCGCAGCCGGCCAACGCCACCAGCGCGTCGTAGCAATGGCCGCGCATGGTGAGTTCGACGGAGTCGGCGATGATCTCGCGGCTGACCAGCGAGGATTTCATGCCGGCATGGCCCATCGCGATGCCGTCGGTCACGGTGATGGTGGTGAATTCGCGCGGCGTGCCGTGGCTGGCATTGACGCCCTTCTTCACCGCCTGGGCCTGCCGGTTGAGCGAAATGTTGCAAGGCGCCGCCTCGTTCCAGCAGGTCGCCACGCCTACCAACGGCTGGTGGATCTCCCGATCGTTCAGCCCCATGGCGTAGAGATAGGAGCGATGCGGCGCCCGTTCGGGTCCCTCGGTGACGTGCCGGCTGGGCAGCTTCGCCTTGTCGAAAGTCGGGTTGGGATGCAGTGCGGGCCTGGCGGCGGCGGCTTTGGATTTGCTCTTGCCCGGCGCGGCTTTCGCTTTCTTCTTGGTGGCCATTGCGGTTTTCCCCCAGTTCGGTTCCGAACGATCGGACTATAGCAGACCCCCTCCGCCGCCCGGCGAAAAGGCGGGATTGCGGCCGCCCCGCACATGCCGGCCATGCCCAGCACGGCATTGCCCGGCCGGCCTGGCGACGGCTAGGCTCGCCGCCCGCTACCAGTTGCCCCAAATCGCGTTTGGCCCGCCCCCGTGGAACTCTGGATCCCCATCACCGTCCTGGCCGCCTTCCTGCAATGCGTGCGCACCGCGCTGCAGCAGAAGCTGAAGGCGCTGCTCTCGACCAACGGCGCCAATTTCGTCCGCTATCTCTATGGCGCACCGGTGTCGCTGCTGGCGCTGGCGCTGATCGCCCAGCACGGCGGCTGGAGCCTGCCCGAAGCGTCGTGGCGCTTCATCGGCTTCTGCGTGTTGGGCGGGGTGGCGCAGATCGTCGCCACCTCGCTGCTGATCTATGCCTTCACCCTGCGCAACTTTGCCGTCGGCACCGCCTATTCGAAGACCGAGACGGTACAGGCGGCGCTGTTCGCCACCTTGCTGCTGGCCGAGCCGCTCAGCCTGTGGGCCTGGATCGGCATCGCCATCAGCCTGTTCGGCGTCTGGGTGCTGTCGATGAAGGGCGCCGGCCGGGGCATCGCCATGGTGCTGACCGGCTGGACCCAGAAATCGGCACTGGTCGGCATCGCTTCGGGAACGGGCTTCGCCATCGCCGCCGTATCGATCCGCGCCGGCTCCCTTTCGCTGCCCAGCGGGGATTTCGTCACCCGCGCCATCATGACCCTGGCGGTGATGAACAGCCTGCAGACCGTGATGATGGCCGCCTACCTCTCGTGGCGTGAGCGCAGCCAGATCCTGCGCGTGATCCAGACCTGGCGTTCCTCCGCCATCGTCGGCCTGCTGAGCGTCATCGGTTCGGCCTGCTGGGCGCTGGCCATGACCTTGGAGAACGCCGCCCATGTGCGCGCGGTCGGTCAGATCGAGCTGATCTTCACATTCATCGCCTCGCGTTACCTGCTGCACGAACGGCCGACGGCCGGCGAGATCACAGGTTGCGTGCTCGTGGTAGCGGGTGTGATCACGCTGCTGCTGCGCGGCGGCTGAGGCCGCTCAGCCCCGCGCCAAAGCCCGACGCAGCCTGGGCTGCAGCAGCGCCACCACGGGCTGAGCCAGCGCGATGCCGGTCGTCACGATCAAAACCACTTCGCCCGGTCGCAAGCCGCCGATCAGGCTCCAGTTCAGGCCGAGCACCCGCATGAAGTCGATATTGCGGGCCAGGAAATAATACGAAGCCTCGCCCACGATGGTGAACAGGCCCGCACCGATCGCCAGCAGGACCAGGCTGGGCAGCGACGCGGCGCGGCGGAAATTGCCTAGCCAGCCCACGGCGCGATAGGCCATCAGCCAGACAAGCAGACCGCCCATCACGATCGGCTCGTAGACGTTGAGCTTGGATTGCATGAAGTAGTGGATCGAGCCCAGCAGCGCGGCGAGATAGACGAAGCGGTGCAGCGTTTGCCAGCGCCGGCCGCCCAGTCGCCGCACCATGCCGTCGGTCGAGGTGACCGCCAGCGCCGCCAGGATCGCCAGCGCCACGAAGCCGATGGTCAGGTAAAGCCGCAGCACGATCTCGCTGGCCACTTTGCCGAGATCGAAGGATTCGTCGACGATATAGGCGCAGAAATGCACCGCCAGATAGACGAAGGCGGCGACGCCGACCATGCGCCGCACCAGCATCAGGCGCGGCCAGTTGAAGATCTGGCGAAACGGCGTGATCGCCAGCGAAATAAGCAGCAGACGGATGGTCCACAGGCCCAGCTGATGGATCACCTCGTTGAGCGGCCGCGGTCCCAGGTCGTTGGTGGCGATGGCATAGAGGCTGTAGAGGCCCGGCAGGGCCAGCCCGACCAGCACGGCGGTCTTGAAGCGGGAAAACCGCCCCGATCGATCGTTCCATGGCAGGCCGATCGGCCGCCGCACGGAGGGCCGCGACGCGCTGCGAATGGTCGGCTTGACGGTCTGGCTCACGCGACTTGGCTCCCTGGCATTCCTGCCCGCCAAGATTGGCCAGGCATTGCGGCAACGCCAGTGCATCGCCGCTCACGATTGGCCCCGGCCGATCAAGATCGCGTGTGCGCCCTGCGAGCCACGCAGCTTTTGCCGTCCGAGTAGACGCCGAAAGGCGTCCGACGGGGTCCCACGCTATCCGGCCAGTCGCTGCAACGCCTGCGCCAGACGCTCGCGCGTGGTCACCGCCTCGGCGCGACGCTCGCGCTGCTCGTCGACCACTTCCGGCGGCGCCTTGGCGACAAAAGCGGCATTGCCCAGCTTGCCGTCGATCTTGCCGATCTCGGCCTCGAGCTTGCCGATCTCCTTCTTCAGCCGCTGGCTTTCGGCGGCAAAGTCGATGACGTTGGCCAGCGGCAGGCCGTAGGTCGCCTCGCCGATCACCAGCTGGACGGCGCCCTTGGGCATGGCGCTGGCGCCGGCATCGATCGACGGGCAGCGCGCCAGCCGCTCGATCAGCGCGCCGTAGCGGGCCAGCCGCGCCCGGGTGGCCTCGCTGGCGCCCGACACCAGCAGCGGCACCTGTGCGCCGGCGGGCACGTTCATCTCCGCCCGCACCGCGCGGATATCGGAGATCAGCTTGATCAGCCAGGCGATCTCTTCCTGCGCTTCGGCATTGCCCAGCGAGGCCGGCAATTGCGGCCAGGCATCGCGGATCAGGCTGGTGCCGCCCTCGCCTGCGGCGCCGATGAACTTCTCCTGCAACTCCTCGGTCAGGAACGGCATGATCGGGTGCAGCAGATGCAGCATCTGGCCGATCGCCCAGGCCGCCACGGCGCGAATCTCGGCCTTGGCGACCTCGTCTTCGCCCTGCAGCACCGGCTTGGCGAACTCGACGAACCAATCGCAGTATGTGCCCCAGATGAAGTTGTAGAGTTCGCCCGCGGCATCGTTGAAACGATACTCGTCCAGCGCCGCGGTCACCTTGGCCGCGGTGGCGGCCAGTTCGCCGATCAGCCATTTGCCGAGCGTGAGGCGCGCCTGCGCCGGATCGAAACCCGGCACCGGCCGGCAGCCGTTCATCTCGCAGAACCGCGTCGCGTTCCACAGCTTGGTGGCGAAGTTGCGATAGCCCTCGACCCGCGCCGGGGCCAGCTTGATCTGGCGACCTTGCGCCGCCAATGCCGTCAGGGTGAAGCGCAGCGCATCGGCGCCGTATTTGTCGATCAACTCCAGCGGATCGATGATGTTGCCCTTGGACTTGGACATCTTCTGGCCCTTCTCGTCGGTGATCAGCGCGTGCAGATACACCGTGTGGAAGGGAACCTCGCCCATGAAGTGCATGCCCATCATCATCATGCGGGCGACCCAGAAGAACAGGATGTCCAGGCCCGTGACCAGCACGTCGGTCGGGTAATAGCGCTCGAGCTCCTTGGTCTGGTCGGGCCAGCCCAGGGTCGAGAACGGCCACAGCGCCGAGGAGAACCAGGTGTCGAGCACGTCCGTGTCGCGCACCAGCTCGACCGGCTTGCCGTAATGCGCCGCAGCGGCGGCCTGGGCCTCGGCCTCGCTCTGCTCGACGAACACGTGGTTGTCCGGACCGTACCAGGCCGGAATCTGATGGCCCCACCAGAGCTGGCGCGACACGCACCAGGGCTGGATGTTGTCCATCCACTGGAAGAAGGTGCGCTCGGCCGATTTGGGAATCAGCTTGATGCGGCCATCCTTGACGGCGGCGATCGGTCCTTGCGCCAGGGTCTTGGCGTCGACATACCACTGCTCGGTCAGCCACGGCTCGATCGCCACGCCGGAGCGATCGCCATAGGGCACCGAATGGGTGTGCGCCTCGATCTTCTCGACCAGACCCAGATGCTCCAGCGCCGCCACGATCTTCTCGCGCGCCGCGTAGCGGTCGAGCCCGCGATACTCCTCCGGCACGTTGTCGTTCAGCCTGGCATGCTGGTCGAAGATGTTGATCATCTCCAGCCCGTGCCGCTTGCCGACCTCGAAATCGTTGAAGTCGTGCGCCGGGGTGATCTTGACCGCACCGCTGCCTTTCTCCGGATCGGAATGCTCGTCGCCGACGATGGCGATGCGGCGACCGACCAGCGGCAGGACGGCATGCTTGCCGATCAGGTCCTTGAAGCGTTCGTCCTCCGGGTGCACCGCGACCGCCGTGTCGCCCAGCATGGTCTCCGGCCTCGTGGTGGCGACCACGATGTAGCGGTCGGCCATGCCCTCGATCGGATAGCGCAGGTACCAGAGATGGCTCTTGACCTCGCGCTGCTCGACCTCGAGGTCGGAGATCGCGGTCAGCAGCTTGCTGTCCCAGTTGACCAGCCGCTTGTCCTTGTAGATCAGGCCCTGCTTGTAGAGATCGACGAACACCTTCAGCACGGCGCGCGACAGGCCCTCGTCCATGGTGAAGCGCTCGCGCGACCAGTCGGCCGAGGCGCCCAGGCGACGCAGCTGGCCGATGATGGTGCCGCCGGACTGCTCCTTCCACTGCCAGACGCGCTTGATGAATTCTTCCCGCCCCAGTTCGCGGCGGTTCAGCCCCTGGGTCTCGAGCTGGCGCTCCACCACCATCTGGGTGGCGATGCCGGCATGGTCGGTGCCCGGCTGCCACAGCGCATCGCGCCCGCGCATGCGCGCGTAGCGGATCAGGATATCCTGCAGGGTGTTGTTGAGCGCGTGGCCCATATGCAGGCTGCCCGTGACGTTGGGCGGCGGGATGACGATGGTGTAGGGCTTGGCGTTGGAATCGGGTCGCGCCTGGAATGCGCCGGCGGATTCCCATTTCCTGTACTGCCGGGCCTCGATGTCGGCCGGATCGTAGGTCTTTTCAAGCATGCTCTTGCCTTGCCGGGCCGCGCCAGGCGCGGGGCACCGCTGTGATACCGAAAGTCGAGCCTTGTTTGCGCGAAGCCGGGCGGGAAATCAACCGCCACGGCCCGCCGGGGGCCGGCTTATCGCCGGGTGAGACGCTGGATTTCCTGCTGCACCAGCCGCTCGACCATCCCGGGCAGGTTGGCGTCGATCCATTGCTGCAGCATGGGCCGCAGCATGTCCCGCACCAGATCCTCGACCGATTTGCCGGTCAGCGGGCCGGGCGCCGGCTTGGGCGGCGGCGGCGGAGCGTTCTGCTGCAGGGCAGCCTGAGTAAGCCGGTCGAAAGCGGCGCTTGCGGCACCCGCGGCCTGCGGCGAAACGATGCCGGCGGCAGTCGCCGCAGGAGCCGCCGGGGAAGTGGGAGGGTTGCTGGACATGGCTGGACTGACCCGCGGCGGGCTGGATGAAGGCGTCGGGATGGGGGCCGTTGGCGGCTGTGGCGCGAGCGCCGGATCGGAGCGCATGACCGGCGCGGCATCGGCCGGGCGGACCGGCGGCGGTTCGACCGGACGCGGCGGCTCGGGCTGGCGCGAGGGCGCGGCCGGGGGCGCGGCCAGAGGCATGGCCCGGATGGTCTTGTCGTCTTCGGACGACGGCTTGGGCGGCCGGTTGATGATACGCGGTGCCTCGCCGGAGGACTTGTCGGCGTAGATCGGCGCGTCTTCGTCGCCATCGACGACCGGCGCCGGCGGCGTGCTGGATGCCAGCGGGGTCACCGAGCCGTCTTCGTTGAGCATGTTGGTGAGTTCGAGGATGTCGTCGCCCTTCGGCGCGGAGGCGGCGGGCGGCGGCGGCTTGCGCGTGCGGGTCTCCTCATCGGAGATGATGCGCCGGATGGATGCGACGATGTCGTCGATGGAGGGCTCGGTGCTGTCGCCTTCTTTACTCATGCCGCGTTCCGTCGGTGAGAGGCAGTTCCGCCGCGACGAGCCTGGGCATCAATTGTCGACGCTGCCAAGGCCAATCCACTTGAAGCGATTTTCCTTATAGTACTCTTCCTCGTCGTAGTATTGCACCGGAAGAGCAAGCGTGCGGGCAAGCAACTGACCGATGGCAGCCTGGACCTGGTAATACGCCACCGAGGTGTCGTGCTGCGCGCGCACCAGATCGACCTGCGAATTGACCAGCTCCTGCTCGGCATTCAGCACGTCGAGCGTGGTGCGCGAACCGACCTGGGCTTCCTGGCGCACGCCTTCCAGCGCCACCTTGTTGGCGTCGATCGCCGAGCTGATCGACTTGATGCGCGACAGATCGGCCTGGTAGTTGCGCCAGGCACGGATCGCCTGCTCCACCGCCGTGCGGCGGGCGCTGTCCAGCTCCAGACGACGCTGCGCCCAGAACTGCTTGGCCTCGCGCACACGCGAATATTCCGCGCCGTTCTGGTACAGCGGGATGGTCACTTGGGCCAGAAGTTCGAGCCGCTCGTACTTGTCGTTCTTGATGTTCTGGTCGTAGGCCTTGCTGGCGCTGCCCTGCAGGCTGACCGTGGGCAGCAGCACGCCGAAGGCCTGGTCGACGCGATGGTCGGCCGCTTCGACGCGATAGACGGCGGCGACCACGTTGGGATTCTTGTCGCCTGCCAGGGTGACGGTCTCTTCCTCGGTCTTGGGAATGACGCCCAGCATCTTGGGCTCGACCAGGTTGCCCGGCGGCGTGCCGATCACATGGGTGTAGGCGGCCCGGGAAATCGCCAGGTCGGCCTCGGCGCGCTGCAGGTCGGCGCGCGCACTGGCCAGACGGGCCTGGGCCTGGGCGACGTCTGTGCGGGTCAGTTCGCCGACATTGAAGCGCGCGTTGGTGGCTTGCAACTGCTGCTCCAGCACCTTCACGTTGCTCTGCTGCAGGCGCAGCACCGCCTGGTCGCGCACCACGTCGAGATAGACGCCTGCTGCGGCCAGCAGCACGTCCTGCTCCTTCTGGCGCAGCGCGGCGCGGCCGGCCTGCACGTCCGCCTCGGCGGCCCGGGTCTCGGCGATGGTGCGCAGGCCGCGGAAGATCGGCTGCGTGATGGTGAGTTCGGCGGCGCGCGGCGTCAGGTGCTGGCGCGCCAGAAGCTGCGTGGTCTTGTAGTCGGCCTTGCCGTAGTCGCCGGAAACGACGACGCTGGGACGCCAATTGGACAGCGCCTGGTTGACGTGCTCGTCGGTCTGGCGCAGCACGGCGCGTTGCGTTGCAAGATCGGGATTGGTGTTGTAGGCCGACGACAAGGCGTCGGTAATGGTCTGCCCCGCCGCCGGACCTGCCAGTCCCGCTGCCAGTACGCCCGCCAGAACCGCTCCACGCGCACGAAGCTGCGTGCCCCCAAGCCACTCGAGCATCAATACACCTTCATTTGGCGATCGACCTGGCGCGCCCAAGCGTCGATTCCCCCAATCAGATTCGTTGCTTGTTCTACGCCGTTCGCCCGCAACCAATCAACCGCCATGCGACTGCGCATCCCGTGATGACATAATACCACTAGGGGACGGTCTTTGGGCACTTTTTCAAAATCGCCCGGCAAACTGTTGAGAGGAATGAAAATACTGCCATCGATACGGCAAATATCCCATTCCCACGGCTCGCGAACGTCGAGGATGGCCGGGGCCTGTCCCCGGTCGAGCCGCTGCTTCAGCTCGCCGACAGACATTTCGTCGCCGCCGGCCACGACGGGTTCAGAACACGAAAGTGGCGCGCCGCAGGAAGCCCGGCAGCGGGGGCGTGCCCGCGTCGAACAGCGGGCGACTCGATATCGCACCGGCCGTCTTCTGCAACAGCTTGGCGGTGCCGCCGCGGGCGCCGTTGCCGACCACGGTCAGCAACCGGCCGCCCTCGGCCAACTGGTCGGTCAGTGCGGCAGGCACCTGCTCCACCGCACCGCCCACCAGGATCACGTCATAGGGCGCCTCGGTCGCCCAGCCCTGCTCCAGCGCCCCGCTCACCAGCTTGACGTTGGCGACCGTCGCCAAATGCTGCCTGGCCAGGGGCAGCAGCGCTTCGTCGCATTCCAGCGCGATCACCCGGGCCGCCAAGCGGGCCAGCAGCGCGCTCGAATATCCGGTGGCGCAGCCGACATCGAGCACCTTGTCGTCCGGCCGAATCGCGCCGTTCTGCAGCAGCCGGCACAGCACCATGGGTTCGATCAGGTACCGGCCGTTACCCAGCGGAATGTCGTCGTCGACATAGGCGATGCCCTTGAGCGGCGCGGGCAGGAAGTTCTCGCGCGGCAGGTCGGCAACGGCGGCAAGCAATGCCGGGTCGGTGACCCGGTTGGGCCGCAGCTGCCCTTCGATCATGTTGGCGCGCGCCTGGGAGAAATCGAGCATCGTTAACCTGTAGGAAATCGTCAAAAGCCCGCGGCGGTTATACGTTTACCTCTGGCAAGCGTCAAACCGGCGATCGCCGGTCAGCCGCTGGTGCCGTCGCCCTTGCCGGCGGCGGGGGGCGCTGCGCCCTGGGTCACCGGGGGCGGCTGGTCGAGCGACTGCAGATAGCGGATCACGTTGGCGCGCAACCGCGGGTCGGCGAAGCGCACCGGCATCTTGGCGCCCGGCACCATGTCGCGCGGGCCGGTCAACCATTTGTCGAGTTGCTCCGCCGTCCAGGTGATGCCCGAGTGCGACAGCGCGTCCGAGAAGACGAAGCCCGGCGCGCTGCCGGCCTTGCGGCCGAACACATTGCCCAGCGCCGGCCCGATCTTGTTGCGCTCCAAGTCATGGCAGGCGGCGCAGTTGGTGGCGAACAGCAGCTTGCCCTGCTCGGCGCTGACCGGATCGCTCTGCAGCCGGGCCAGATCCTTGGCGGTCTGCGGCTGGGCGGACACGAAGAACGTATAGCCCAGGGTGATGATGTTCACGTCCGAGGTGCCCTCGTCGGTCGCCAGCTTGGGGTCGACGTAGAACACCACCGGCATCTCGACTTTCTGGTGCGGCTTGAGCCGCTCCTCCTCGAAGCAGAAGCACTGGATCTTGTTGAAATAGATCCCCGCCTTCTCCGGCGTCACGTTGAAGGTGGCGTGGCCGACATATTCCTTGTCGGAGGTATTCTCGGCCGTGAAGAACACCAGCGCGTTCTCGCCCAGCCGCACCTGCACCTTTTCCTGCACCGGCACGAAGCGCCACGGCAGGTCGGGCGAAACGTCGGTGGAAAAATACACGGTGACCGTGCGGTCGCTCATCGTGGCGGTGTTGCTGTCGACGCGCTGGGTGAACCCGCCGATGCCGGTGGCGGCGCAGAACAGCCGGTAGAGCGTGACCGAATAGCTGACCATCACGACCATCGCCCCAATCATGCTCAGGGCGACCGCCAGGACGGCCAGATTTTTGCGCTTGGACATGGGTTTTCATAGCAGATCGCGGCCCCTGCCGGCATGCGGCGCATCGCGCTGCGACAGGACGCGGCGAGCGGACACGGGCCGCGTTCCGCGCGGGGCGCTTGATGGCGGCCATGGGGCTGGGCTATAGAGGCGCTCCGCGCGACCGGACTCCTGCCAAGTCATTGCAGGATAAGGCCGGCGGCACGCGAGAGGCGGTCGCAAGACCGGCGCTTTCGGCCCGGTAGCAAAGTGGCCATGCAGAGGACTGCAAATCCTCGTACGCCGGTTCGATTCCGGCCCGGGCCTCCAAGCGCGGCTTGAAATGCCGCTTTTGGGGCCAAATATCCCCTTATGGCTTTGATCGGCCGGTATTTTAGCCTTGAAAGCCGGGGCCGGCTCTGCCACAACCACCGCCGCCCGCGCCGGCAAGGCAAGCGACCGGGCATACCACGATCCGGAGTAGCTCAGTGGTAGAGCAAGCGACTGTTAATCGCTTGGCCGGGGGTTCGAATCCCTCCTCCGGAGCCAATTCGGAACAAAAGCGCGACTGCCGCGCTGCATCGTTCCTGCAAAGCCTCCAGACGCCTAAGCGCCTGGAGGCTTTGTCTTTTCCAAGCATTCCAATCTACGAACGCTAAGGCGCGGTCCCAATCCGCCTGGCGGACGCCCACCTATCCAGGTGACGCCAGCGCCCGGTCGAGATCGGCGATCAGATCGTCGATCGCTTCCAGGCCGACCGACAGCCGCAGCAAGGTGTCGCCGATACCGGCGCGCCGGCGGATTTCGGGCGTGAGATTGGCGTGGGTCATGGTGGCCGGATGGGCGATCAGGCTTTCGACCCCGCCCAGCGATTCGGCCAGGGTGAACAGCTTGACCGCCTCGACCACACGGCGCACGTCATCGACCGCGCCAGCCAGCTCGAAACTCAGCATGGCGCCGAAGCCCGATTGCTGGCGCTGCGCCACCGCGTGGCCGGGATGGTCTTCCAGCCCCGGATAGTGCACCGCCGCCACGCGCGGATGGCGTCGCAAGAAGTCTGCCAGGGCGGCCGCGCTGCGCTGCTGCGCCTCGAGGCGCGGAAACAGCGTGCGCAGGCCGCGCAAGGTCAGGTAGGCGTCGAACGGCGCGCCGATCACGCCGGCGGTATTGGCCCAGGCCGCCAGGGTCTCGACATCGGCCCGGTTGGCGGCGATCACCGCGCCGCCCACCACGTCGGAATGGCCGTTGAGATATTTCGTGGTGGAATGGATGACGAAATCCGCCCCCAAAGCGATCGGCGTCTGCAGCGCCGGCGACAGGAAGGTGTTGTCGACCGCTATTTGGGCCCCGGCCGCCCGGGCCCGCGCCGCCAGCGCGGCGATATCGACGATGCGCATCAGCGGGTTGCTGGGCGTCTCGATCAGGACCAGCCGCGGTGTTCGCGCCAGCGCCTGGGCCAGCGCCGTGCGGTCGGCGTAGTCGGCGAAAGCGACCTCGAAATGCCGCCGGTCGTGGCGGGCCTCGAGCAGGCGATAGCTGCCGCCGTAGCAATCGTGCGGCGCCACCACCAGCTCGCCGGGCCGCAGCAGCGACAGCACCAGATCGAGCGCCGCCATGCCGGAGGCGGTCACCACGGCGCCGGCGCCGCCTTCCAGCTTGGCCAAGGTGTCGGCCAGCATGTCGCGGCTGGGATTGGCGGTGCGCGAGTAATCATAGCCCTTGCTGCGTTCGAACCCGGCGAACGCGAAGGTGCTGGACAGGTAAAGCGGCGGCACGATCGCGCCGAACGCCCGATCGGTGGCGATGCCGTTGGACGCCGCCACCGTTCGTTGCGACTTGTCGTCGGCCATGACGCAAGCCTGACCGACGCCGTTACTTGGCGAGCTGGACGATGCGCAGATAGGGCTTCAGCTCCTTCCAGCCTTGCGGGAAGCGCGCCTTGGCCTGCTCGTTGGTCAGGCTGGGCGAGATGATCACGGGCTGGCCGGGCTGCCAGTTGACCGGGGTCGAAACCTTTTCGCTGTCGGTGAGCTGCAGGCTGTCGATGGTGCGCAGGATCTCGGCGAAGTTGCGGCCGGCGCTGGGTGGATAGGTCAGGATCAGACGGATCTTCTTGTTCGGATCGACCACGTAGACCGACCGCACCGTCACGGTCGGATCGGCCTCGGGATGGATCATGTCGTAAAGCCCGGCGACCTTCTTGTCGGCGTCGGCGACCATCGGGAAGTTCAGCGCCTGGCCTTGAGTCTCCTCGATATCCTTCTCCCAGCCCTTGTGCGAATCGACTGGATCGACCGAGAGTCCGAGCGGCTTGACCCCGCGCTTGTCCCATTCCGGCTTGAGCCGCGCCACCTCGCCCAGCTCGGTGGTGCAGACCGGCGTGAAATCCTTGGGATGGCTGAAGAAGATGCCCCAGGAATTGCCCAGCCATTCGTGGAAGCGGATGGGTCCCTGGGTGCTCTGCTGTTCGAAATCGGGCGCGATCTGACCGAGTTGTAGCGACATTTCTCTCTCCTGTGACGACGTTGATCGGGCCGGCTTCAATCGTTGAAATGCCGGCCTTCCTTGACCGCGGCGACATAGCCGGCGCGGATGGTGAAATCGCCGAACCGCTCCTGGGGCAGGCGGTCGCGGGCGTAATGCGCCAGAACCCGTTCGAGCGCGCCGAGAATGGCCTCCTCCCCGGCATTCTCCAGATACATCTTGTTCAGCCGCTGGCCGTGGAAGCCGCCGCCGAGATAGAGGTTGTATTTGCCCGGTGCGCGGCCGGTCAGCGCGATCTCCGCGATATAGGGCCGTGCGCAGCCGTTGGGACAGCCGGTCATGCGCAAGGTGATCGGCTCGTCGCTCAGCCCGTTGGCCGCCAGGATGGCGTCGATCTTGGTGATCAGCTCGGGCAGGTAGCGCTCGCTCTCGGCCATCGCCAGGCCGCAGGTCGGCAGCGCCACGCAGGCCATCGAATTGAGCCGCAGCGCGCTCTGCCGGTTGAGCGTGCCCAGCCCGTGCTCGGCCAGTAAGGCCTCGATCGCCGGCCGCGCCGCCGGCGCGATGTCGGCAATCACGACGTTCTGGTTGGGCGTGACCCGTATGGTGCCGCGATGGACTCGGGCGATGGCGCGCAGCGCGTCGAGCAGGCGCAGCCGAGGACCGTTCGAGACGCGCCCGTTCTCGACGAACAAGGTGTAGTGGTGCTGGCCGTCTTCGCCCTGGGTCCAGCCCAGCGCATCGCCGTTGGCCGTGAAGCCGAATTGCCGCGCCGGGGCCAAGGCGAATCCCAGCCGCGCCTCGATCTGGGCCTTGATCCAATCCAGGCCCTTGTCGTCGATCGTGTACTTGAAGCGGGCATGGGCGCGATCGACCCGGTCGCCATAGTCGCGCTGCACCCCCATCACCGCATCGATCGTCGCAATGACCCGGTCGGCCGGCACGAAGCCGATGACATCGGCCAGGCGCGGATAGGTCTGCGGCGCCTGGTCGGTACGGCCCATGCCGCCGCCGATGGCGACGTTGAAGCCCTCCAGCTTGCCGGGCGTGCCGATGGCGATGAAGCCCAGGTCCTGGGCGTAGACGTCGATGTCGTTGATCGGCGGGATGACGAAGCCGATCTTGAATTTGCGCGGCATATAGGTGCGGCCGTAGAACGGCTCTTCCGGTCCCTTCTTGGCCGGGGCGCGCTCCTTGCCGTACCAGATCTCGTCATAGGCGCCGCCCTTGGGGACGGCGTGATCGCTCGAAGCGCGGGCGATGTCGTAGACCTCGGCGTGCAGCGCCGAGAGCTGCGGATTGACCGAGCACATCACGCCGCGCGAGACGTCGCCGCAGGCGGCGCGGCTGTCGAGCAGCACCTCGCGCAGCCCCTGCATCACAGGCCGCAGGTTCTGCTTCAGCACGCCGTGGAACTGGAAGGTCTGCCGGGTGGTCAGGCGCAGGCTGTCGCCGCCATAGGCGCGGCCCAGCTCGTCGAGCTTGAGCCATTGCGCCGGCGAGCACACCCCGCCGGGCAGGCGGACGCGAACCATGAAGGCATAGGCCGGCTCCAGCTTCTGCCGCCGCCGCTCGTCGCGGATATCGCGGTTGTCCTGCTGGTAGATGCCGTGGAACTTCATCAGCTTGATGTCGTTGCCTGGTACCGCGGCGGTCAGCTCCTCGACCAGACCCTGCGCAATGGTGCCGCGCAACTGGTCGCTATTGGCCTTGAGCGTCTCGTCGGGGTTCAGCTTGTCGAGCGGCTGGGACAGGTCGCGGCTGCGGTCGACCGCGGTGGTGGAAGACGGCATGATCCGGCCTCAGTAAACGTCGACTTGATAGCGATGCTCGCGCCGCATGGCGGCGAGATAGTCCGCCGCGGCGGTCGCGCCCAGCCCGCTTTCGCGTTCGACGATGTCGTGCAGGGCGGCATCGACGTCCGGCGCCAGGCGGGCCGCATCGCCGCAGACATAGACATGCGCGCCCTCCTCCAGCCAGGCATAGACGTCGCGGCTGAATTCGTTGAGCCGGTGCTGGACGTAAGTCTTGGGCGCACGATCGCGCGAGAACGCCACGTTCATGCGGCTGAGCGCGCCCTGCTTGAGATAGTCCTGCCACTCCGTCTGGTACAGGAAATCGGACCTGAAATTGCGATCGCCGAAGAACAGCCACGACTTGCCGCCGGCGCCGCGCGCCTCGCGCTCCTGCAGGAAGGCGCGATACGGCGCCACGCCGGTGCCGGCGCCGATCATCACGATCGGAGTATCGTCGTCGGGCAGCCGGAAATGCGGATTGGCCTGGACATAGACCCCGACCGTCGTGTCCGGCTGGGCGCGCTCGGCGAAATGGCCGGAGACCACGCCGGTGCGCGCCTCGCCATGCAGGTCGTAGCGTACGGTGCTGACGGTGAGATGGACCTCGTCGGGCGCCGCGGCCAGGCTCGAGGCGATCGAATAGAGCCGCGGCTGCAACGGCCGCAGCCCGGCCAGGAAAGCCTGCGGATCGACGCCTTTGACCGGAAAGCGGCGCAGCACGTCGATGACGTGATGGCGGTGCAGGAACGCGGTGCGCGCCTCGGCATTGGCCGGCCCGCGCAGCGCCTCCAGCTCGGCCGAGCCGCTGATCTGGGCCCAGGCGTCGATCAGTCGCGGCGTGACGGCGCTGATCTCGAATTCGCCCCCCAGCGCCTGGCGCAGGACGGTGGCCTGGCCCTTGACCGTGACCGGCCGGTCGCCGTCCAGCGCCAATGTCTCCAGGATGGCCTCGACCAGCTTGGGATCGTTGTGGGGCAGCACGCCCAGCGCATCGCCCGGCTCGAAGGTCAGCCCGGATCCGGCCAGCGCCAGTTCGACATGGCGCGTCTCCTTGCTCGAACCGCGGCCGGTCAGCGCGATATTCTCGACCACCGGGGCCAGGAAGGGATGACGCTTGTCATGCAGCGGCGTCTGGTCGAGCGCTGCCGGGTCGAGCAGGGCCTGACCGAACGGCGCGGCGGTCGCGCTACGGGCGGTCGCGACCGGCGCCGACGACACGGCGTTGGGCGTGGCCTGTGGCGCCAGCAGCGCCAGCGCGCTGCCGATCCACGCCGCCGCCGGCTCTTCGTAATCGACGTCGCAATCGACCCGCTCCAGCAGTCGCGTGGCGCCCAGTTCGGCGAAACGGCGGTCGAGCCGCTTGCCGGCTTCGCAGTAGTTCTCGTAGGTCGAATCGCCCAAGGCCAGCACGGCGAAGCGCTTGTCCGCCAGGGTCGGCGCCTTGCGGCCTTCGATGAACTCGAAAAATCCCTTGGCCGATTGCGGCGGATCGCCCTCGCCATGGGTGCTGGCGATCACCAGCAGATCCTGCTCGTCCTTCAGCTTGCGCGGCTTGTAGTCGGCCATGTCGGCGACCGCGGCTTCGATGCCCTGGGCCTTGGCGGCGGCGGCGAACGACTTGGCCAGCGCCGCGCTGTTGCCGGTCTCGCTGCCGACCAGGATGGTCAAGGTACGGCTGGCCGCGGCTGCCGGCGGCCGGTCGAGCGCCTGGGACGGGCCAAAGGCGCCGGCCGATGGCACCGCGATCGAGGCCCGCGCATCGAGGTCCAGCCCAGCGAAATAGCCGCTCAACCACAACGCCTGGCCGGGGGTCAGGGAACGCACCAGGGCATCGACCTGACGCCACTGATCCGGGCTCAGCACCGGCCCGGAGTATTTAACAGTCATAAAATGTTCTTTCAAATTTATTACCAGACCCATATTGCACATCTGATCTATATTTCACACCATATTTTAATTAATGCAAAATATTAGACAAAATAATTATGTATTATAAGCTTTGGCGATGCCCTGTCGGCTGGGCTTGTGCCGCGGCGAAAAATGCCGATAACTCCTTGCCCCCCAATAGCCACCGGCTTTGCCATGACCGCAGCCTTTGCCCGCGACGATGTCGAGCTGATCGAGTGCAAAACGGCCTGGCAGGGCCATTATCGGATGGACGTCTATCGTCTGCGCTATCGGCTGTTCAAAGGCGGCTGGAGCGGTGAAGTGCGCCGCGAAATATTCGAGCGTGGGATCGCCGCCGCCGTCGTGCCCTACGATCCGGTACGCGACGAGGTGGTGCTGATCCGCCAGTTCCGTCCCGGCGCCTATGCCGCCGGCATGACGCCCTGGCTGTGGGAAATCGTCGCGGGCATCATCGAGCCGGGCGAGACGCCGCTCGAAGTGATCGCCCGCGAGGCACAGGAGGAAGCGGCACTGGCCATCAGCCAGCCGATCCGCATCGGCCACTATCTGGTCAGCCCCGGCGGCACCTCCGAAACCTGCACCTTATTCTGCGCCCGAGTCGATGCCGGCCAGGCCGGCGGCATCCACGGGCTGGCGGCCGAAAACGAGGATATCGAGGTCAATGTCGTGCCCTTCGCGCGCGTCATGGAGATGCTGGCGGCGGATGCCTTCAACAACGCCAAGACGATCATCGGGCTGCAGTGGCTGGCTCTCAACCGCGAGCGGCTGCAGCGGGACTGGCGGTAGGCGCAACGCGCCATCGCCAGTGCAGATCATGCGACGCGCAGATTTTCTCATGCGCTAAGCGCTTGCCGGGGGCATTCCTTCCTCGATACTCTGAGTGAAATCAACCATATTCCCAAGAAAATCATGGATATTAAATCCGGCTTCGTCGCCACCGTTGGCAATACCCCTCTCATCCGCCTGCGCGCCGCTTCGGACGCGACCGGCTGCGACATCTACGGCAAGGCGGAATTCCTCAATCCCGGCGGCTCGGTGAAAGACCGCGCGGCGCTGGCCATCATCACCGACGCCGAGAGGAAGGGCACCCTCAAGCCCGGCGGCACGGTGGTCGAAGGCACGGCCGGCAATACCGGCATCGGCCTCGCTCTGGTCGGCAATGCGCGCGGCTACAAGACCGTGATCGTGATGCCCGAGACCCAGAGCCAGGAAAAGAAGGACATGCTGCGCCTGTGCGGCGTCGACCTGCGGCTGGTGCCGGCGGCGCCCTACGCCAATCCCGGCAATTACGTGCGCTATTCGGAGACCCTGGCCAACGAACTCGCCAAGAGCGAGCCCAATGGCGTGATCTGGGCCAACCAGTTCGACAACGTGGCCAACCGCCAGGGCCACTACGAGACGACCGGCAAGGAAATCTGGGACCAGACCGACGGCAAGGTCGATGGCTTCACCTGCTCGGTCGGCTCGGGCGGCACGCTGGGCGGCGTGGCGATGGCGCTGAAGGAGCGCAACAGGAACGTGCAGATCGTGTTGTCCGACCCGATGGGCTCGGCGCTTTACAACTACTACAGGAACGGCGCGCTGAAGGCCGAGGGCAACTCGATCACCGAGGGCATCGGCCAGGGCCGCGTCACCAAGAACCTGGAAGGCGCGCCGCTCGACGACGCCTTCCAGATCAGCGACGAGGAAGCCCTGCCGATCCTCTACGACCTGTTGCAGCACGAGGGGCTGTGCCTGGGCGGCTCGTCGGCCATCAACGTGGCCGGCGCCATCCGGCTGGCCAGAAAGCTCGGCCCGGGCAAGACCATCGTCACCATGCTGTGCGATTCGGGCACGCGCTACCAGTCCAAGCTGTTCAATCCGGCGTTTTTGCGCGAAAAGAAGCTTCCCATCCCCCCGTGGTTGAGCTGAAGCTGGAGCGATGACCGAAGAGCTGTTTCGCCAGGACGCCTATCTCAAGGAATGCGACGCCACCGTGGTGGCGCTGACCGAGCGCGGCATCATTCTCGACCGCACCGTGTTCTATCCCACCGGCGGCGGCCAGCCGGGCGATAGCGGCAGCCTGCGGTGCGCCGACGGCGCCACGATCGCCATCGCCGACACGCTGAAGGGCGACGGCAGCGGCATCGTCCATGTGCCGGCGCCGAATCAATCCATGCCGGCGGTCGGCGACAAGGTGACCGCGGCTATCGACTGGGAGCGCCGCCATCGCCACATGCGCATGCATACCTGCATGCACCTGCTGTGCTCGATCGTCAGCGGCGACGTCACCGGCGGCCAGATCGGCGACGGCAAGGCACGGCTGGATTTCAACATCCCCGGCGACGCGCTGGACAAGGATCACATCGCCGCCGAGCTGAACCGGCTGATCCGGGAAGACCATCCGGCGGTGCCGCGCTGGATCTCCGACCAGGAGATGGCGACGCGGCCGGAGCTGGTGCGCACCATGAGCGTCAAGCCGCCCAGCGGCCAGGGCCAGGTGCGCCTGCTGGACATCGAGGGCATCGACCTGCAGCCCTGCGGCGGCACCCATGTCGCGCGCACCGGCGAGATCGGCCTGGTCGAGGTCGCCAAGATCGAGAACAAGGGCAAGCAGAACCGCCGCATCAATCTGCGCTTCGCCGAATGACCTATCCACGCACGCACGCGATCTAGAAACAGCCCACAACCCGAGCCCCGATCCGCCATGAGCTATCCCCGCCCCGATTCGCTGGTCAGCACCGAATGGCTGGCCGCCCACCTGCAGGCGCCCGACGTGCGCATCGTCGACGCCTCCTGGTACCTGCCGGCGATGCAGCGCGACGCCAAGGCGGAGTACGCCCGCGCGCATATCCCCGGTGCGGTGTTCTTCGACATCGACGAGATTTCCGAGGATGCCTCGCCCTATCCGCACATGCTGCCCAGCGCCGTCAAGTTCACCTCGCGCGTGCAGAAGCTGGGGCTGGGCGACGGCAACCGCATCGTCGTTTATGACGGCTATCCGATGCTGAGCGCTCCGCGCGCGTGGTGGATGTTCCGCGTGTTCGGCCATCCCGACGTGGCGGTGCTCGATGGCGGCTTGAACAAATGGATGGCCGAGGGCCGTCCAACCGAAGACCTGCCGCCGATGCCGCGGCAGCGACATTTCAGCGCCCGGCTCGACAACACCATGGTGCGCGACACCGAGGCGGTGAAGGCCGCGCTGGCGCGCGGCGAGCAGGTGGTCGACGTGCGGCCGGCCGAGCGCTTCCGCGGCGACCAGCCCGAGCCGCGCGCGGGCGTGCGCGCGGGCCACATGCCGGGCGCCATCAACCTGCCCTACCCGACCCTGATCGATCCGCAGCGCGGCACCATGCTGCCAGCCGACCGGCTGCGCGAGAGGATCAAGGCCGCCGGCATCGATATCGACAAGCCGGTGATCGCCTCCTGCGGCTCGGGCGTCAGCGCCTGCGTGCTGGGCCTGGCGCTGGACCTGCTGGGCGCCAAGGGCACCACGATCTACGACGGCTCGTGGGCCGAATGGGGCAGCCGGGCCGACACCCCGGTCGTGATCGGCCCCAAGTGATCGCGGGCCACTAGCGATGGGCGCACCGCCGCGGCACGTGCCGCAAGCGCCGGCGCCCGACGCCGAGGGCAAGATCGCCACCGTCATCACCTATCTCGAGATGACCGGGCCGCCACGGGGAGAACCCCCGCCGCTTCCCGCCGGCCTGCGGCTCGAACAGGTCGCCCGTTGCAGCGTCGCCTTCTACCGCTTCCTCTACGACACGGTGGGCCGGGACTGGCTGTGGTACGAGCGCCGCGTCGTGCACGACGACGAGCTGGCGAGGCTGCTGGCCGATCCGTCGATCGAAGTCCATGTCGCCTATCGCGGCGGCGCGCCGGCCGGCTTCTTCGAACTCGATGCCCGCCAGGCAGGCGTGATCGACCTGGCCTATTTCGGGCTGATGCCCGAAGCGATCGGCCAGGGCATCGGCCCCTGGCTGCTGCGCGCCGCGCTCGATCTGGCCTGGGCGGCGCAGCCCGCGCGCGTGACGGTCAACACCAACAGCCTCGACCATCCCGCCGCGCTGCCGACCTATCGCAAGGCGGGGTTCGTGCCCTACCGGCGGGTGCGTCATCGTTTCGACGACCCGCGCCTGGCGGGCATCGTGTAGCGCCGCGGCACCGGCCGTCCTCTCGCGCACGCCGAGCCGTGGCGCTGTCCCGACCGCCAGCGTATCCGTCAACGGAGACTTGCTCCGGGCGCATTGGCAGGTGCGGCGACCGATGCCACAATGCCGCTTTCCTCACCGCAAGCGGCAGGTCATGTCCCAGAGCCAAGACAACAAGGGCAAGCCAGATTCCAAGAAGATCGACACCATCCTGACTTCGGCCGGGCGCGATCCCGCCGCCAATCACGGCGTGGTCAATCCGCCGGTCTACCACGCCTCGACCATCATCTTCCCGTCGGTAGCGGCGCAGGAGGAGGCGGCCAAGCATCCCTACGACCGGATCGGCTACGGCCGCGGCGGTACGCCGACCCAGCGCGCGCTGGAAGAAACCGTGGCCCAGATCGAGGGCGGCTATCGCTGCGTCGCGGTGCAGTCGGGCCTGGCGGCGATCAGCGGCGCGGTGCTGGGCTTCGTCGGCGCCGGCGACCATGTGCTGATGACCGACAGCGCCTACGGACCGGCGCGGCGCCTGTGCAACATCATGCTCAAGAAGTTCGGCGTCGAGACCACCTATTTCGATCCGATGATCGGCCGCAACATCGAAAGCCTGATACGACCCAACACCAAGCTGGTCTATGTCGAGGCGCCCGGCTCGCTGACCTTCGAGGTGCAGGACATCCCGGCGATCGCCGAGGCGGCGCACAAGGCGGGCGCGGTGGTGATCGCCGACAACACCTGGGCCACGCCGATGTTCTACAAGCCCTTCGACATGGGCGCCGACGTGTCGGTGCATGCCGGCACCAAATACGTGGTCGGCCATTCCGACGCCATGCTGGGTCTGATCGATTGCGCCAGCCGCGAGATGTTCGAGGCGGTCAAGAACAACACCCAGTTGCTGGGCTACCATGCCGCGCCGGACGATTCCTATCTCGGCCTGCGCGGCCTGCGCACGCTCGCCGTGCGGCTGCGCCGGCACGAGCAGAGCGCGCTGAAACTCGCCGAGTGGCTGAAGGGCCGGCCCGAGGTGGCGCAGATGCTGCACCCGGCCTTCGCCGACTGCCCGGGCCACGAGATCTTCAAGCGCGACTTCACCGGCTCGTCCGGCCTGTTCGCCTTCGTGCTGAAGCCGGGCTATGCCAAGGAAGCGGTCGACGCCATGCTCGACGGCATGAAGCTGTTCGGCATCGGCTATAGCTGGGGCGGATTCGAGAGCCTGATGATCCGCGCCAAGCCCGACATCTTCCGCACCGCCGTGCCGTGGCCCGCCGACCGCACGGTGATCCGCGTGCATATCGGGCTGGACGATGTCGAGGATTTGAAGGCCGACCTGGCCGCCGGCCTCGATCGGATGAACCACGCCAACAAGAAGGCGGCGGAGTAAGCACCGTCATATCGAACGCAGCGAAGCATCTTGCTTCGACGGGACAAACCTATCGAACGCAGAGCAGATCCTTCGCTTCGCTCGGGATGACGAGCATCTATTCGGCCGCTTCCTTGCGACAGGCCGCACACATGCCGGCCACTTCGACGGTGATGTCCTGCACCGCGAAGCCCCGATCGCCGGCGGCGGCGGACACGCTGCGGCTGACCTTGGGGTCGTCGATCTCCAGCGCGTCGCGGCAGGCGGTGCAGATCAGGAACAGCCCGCGATGGCGTTCGCCGGGATGGGCGCAGCCGACATAGGCGTTGAGCGATTCGATGCGATGCACCAGGCCGTTCTCGAGCAGGAAATCCAGCGCCCGGTAGACGGTCGGCGGCGCCGAGCCCAGCCCCTCCTGCCGCAGCGTGTCGAGCACGGCATAGGCGCCGATCGGCCGATGGCTGTTCCAAACCAGTTCCAGCACCCGCTTGCGCAGATCGGTCAGCCGCACGCCGCGCGACTGGCACAGCTTCTGCGCCGCGGCTACGGCGTCGGCCACGCAGGAGGCGTGATCGTGCGGATTGGACCTGGCCACCGGCGCGCTCATCGTCGCTACACCGTCACCGGGCAGCCGCAGACCGGGCACACGACGTTCTGCGGCCGGGCCGCCTCGGGCAGATGGCGCGCCGCCAGGAGGCTGCGCACTTCCTCGGCCAGCTTCCGGTGATAGGCCACCTGGCCGCAGGAATTGTGGAACGCGGCCGTGGTCGGCGCATCGGCCGGCTCCAGCGAAAACGCCCCCGCGCGCCGCGCCGGCAGCGCCATGGCGGCGGCGGCGCCCAGACCGGCCAGGCCGATCCGCAACGCGGTGCGCCGGTCGAGCCCGATCCGATCGGTTTGAGCAGCAATCTCCGTGGGTTTGCGCATTTTCTCGCCGGGCCGTGTTGCCAAGGGGAGCGACACCCAATATAGAGCGTCAGCCCTCGCCCTGCCAGTGGCCGCCGGAGGATCTCATGACACGCCATGCCGAAGATTCCGCGCTGATCGACCAGGTGCTGCAGGCCATCAAGTTCAACGACGACGGGCTGGTACCGGCGATCGCCCAGCAGCACGACACCGGCGAGGTGCTGATGCTGGCCTGGATGAACCGCGAGGCGGTGGCCGAGACCCTGCGCACCCAGCGCGCCTGCTACTGGTCGCGCTCGCGCAAGAAGCTGTGGCGCAAGGGCGAGGAGTCGGGCCACGTGCAGGTGCTGATCGAGATGCGCCTGGACTGCGACGCCGATGCGGTGCTGCTGGAAGTGGACCAGACCGGCGTGGCTTGCCACACCGGCCGGCACAACTGTTTCTTCACCGCCGTGCGCCAGGACAGGCTGCAGACCGTCGCCGACGTGCAGATCGACCCCGAGACGGTCTACAACAAGGGGTAACCCTTTCGTCGCGCCGAACGCCAGCGAAGCAGCTTGCTTCGTCCGGGAGATCGGCGTTGCCGAAAGAAGGTCCTTCGTTTCGCCGAGAACGACGAATGCGCTGGACGGATCACCCGTTATACACCGGCCCCTCGGGCCGCAGGCGGATGCCGCTGCGCAGGTTCTTGTAGTCCAGCCCGGCCGGATCGCTCATATGCGCGCCCGGCGTCTCAACGATCAGGATGGTCTCGGCGATCGGCTGGAAATCGGCCCGGAAATGCACGGTCGATTTCAGGCCCAGTATGTTGGTCCGGGTCGGCTCGATGCCGACATGGCGGAACATCTCCTGGTCGGCCGCCTGCACGCGCCGGCAGGCTAGCACCGCCGCCACGCCGCTGTCGATGTCGCGCACCAGCGCCATCGGGCCGATCTGCATCTTGGCGCCGCCGTAGAACGGGCCGGTGGCGGTGAAATTGCCGCTGTTGATCTTCTCGACCTTCCAGCGCCCGACTGCCGGGGTCTCGCCGCCGTAACCGACTGCCGCGCCGATGCCGCGCTCCAGCACCGCGCCCTCGCCCGCTTCGTAGGCTTCCTTGGCAGCCTCGGGATCGACCAGCATGCCGATCACCGCGCCGCTGGCCTTGTGGCGCATCAGCGCCTTGAGCAGCCCGACCGTGTCGGAGGTGCCGCCGGCGCCGGGATTGTCCTGGACGTCGGCCAGCACGATCGGCTTCGACGCCGCCTGGCTGAGTTCCATCGCCTTCAGCACGCCGCCATCGGCATCGTAGGTCTGGCCGTTGAACTGCGGCTCGCGCGCCTTCAGCGCATTGGCCAGCAGGTCGGCCGCGGCATCGGCGCTGGCCTGGTCGTAGCCATAGGCCACCAGCGCCGGACCGCATTGGGCGATGTCGGCCGGCGGGAAGCCGGGCGTGATGGTGGCGCTGACGATGTTCAGGTTGTGGCGCGGCGAGACGGTGGCGCCGCCGCTGCGCTCCAGCTCCTCGATCAGGTCGAACAGGCCCTTGGACGGCTCGTTCAGGGTGCACTGCCAGACCAGCGGGATGAGGAAATCGAACTGGCGATAGGCCTTGTAGAGCGGCCGCTTCTCCTTCAGCAGCTTGTCGAGCAGCCGCGCCGCCTTGGCGCCGGTTGCCGCCATGTCGATATGCGGATAAGTGCGATAGCCGACCAGCGCGGTGGCGAGCCTGGCCATCTGCGGCGTCAGGTTGGCGTGGTAGTCGAGGCTGGCGACGATCGGAATAGCGTCGCCCACCACGGCGCGAATCCGCCTGAGCAGCTCGCCCTCGCCGTCCTGGTGATGCTCCGCCACCATGGCGCCGTGCAGGTCGAGATAGATGCCGTCGAACGGGCCCAGCTTCTCGATGTCTTCCACGATCATGCCGGCAATGCGCTCATAGGCCTCGCGCTCGACATAGGAGCAGGGCGGCGCCGCGGCCCAGCTCAGCGGCACGATCTCGTGGCCCAGTTCCTGCAGCGCGGGAATGGCGCCGGCGATCGGGATGTTGAAGCCGGCCACCGTCTCGGCCATGGCCGGCCCGCGCACCAGCGGCGGCCAGGCATCGGCGCGCACGAAATCGTCCCAGCTGGCCTTTTGCGGCGCGAAGGTGTTGGTCTCGTGCTGGAAGCCGCCGACGGCGATGCGCGCCATGTCCCACCTCTCCTGCTATGCTCGGTTCGGGATCATAGTAGTGCGCGCGGCGCGGCAAGCGATAGGCATTACCGCCACCTTGCGATCGCGCCGGCGCTGCACACATTCTGGACAGGAACCCCGCTTCGCGGTGATGCGCATGAAATCCTTCCCCCTGGCCCTCGCCACGGCGCTGCTCCTGGCGCTGGGGGCCTGCACGTCCTCGCGCTGGGACAAGCCCGATGCCGCTCCGGAGGCGGCGCATGCCGATCTCGCCCAGTGCCGGCGCACCGCCCAGCAGGAGACCTTCCAGCGCACCACGCGCCCGCCGCTGTTCCCGCCCTTCGGCTTCCGCGGGCCCTTCGACGAGTTCGTATGGGGGCCGAGCTATCAGCAATTTGCCGCCGACCAGCGCTTCTACCTGCAGAGCCGGCTGACCGACAATTGCATGCGCGCCAAAGGCTACCAGCGTGTCCAGCTCCAGCCGGCTTAGATCGGCGATCCTGGCCGTGTCGCTGGGGGCGACGACGACGGCCTTTGCCCAGACATCCGCCCCCGCGCCGACCACGAAGGAGGAATGCCGCAGCTACGCGGCGCGCCAGGCCAACGAAGACTATATGGCCCAGCGCAGCACCAACCGCGAGACCTCGCCCTTCGCGCGCAGCCCGTCGGGCCGGCCCGACCCGCTGCAGCAAAGCGCCGACCAGCAGGCGGCGATCGATCGCGCCAAGCTCGAGCAACGTCTCTACGACGACTGCGTGGCCAAGTTGCCCAGCCGGTAGACCGACGCCGGGCCAGGGCATCGTCGCCGCGGCGAAGACGGACGCGCTGTCGCGGGCCGCCCGGCAGGTCGGCATGTACGGGCTGATGGCGCTGCTGCAGTTCTGGCTGCTGCCGGCCTGGTTCGGCAAAGGCCGCGGTCGACACGTCTGAATTCTGGTTCGCCAGGCAGCTCGCCATGATCGCCGGATTCGTCACCGCCTATCCGGTGACCTGGCGGCTTGTAAAGGCAGGATTGAAAGAGAAGATGTAGCGTGGCGCGGACAGCGGAACGGGAGCCGATCGAGGACGCGATCGTGGCTGTCTCAGGCGGGGCGAGCGGTCGGCCGGGTGGAAGCGCGCCGCACGATCGCTGCGACGAAGGCGGCTTTTCCTTCGGTGTAGCGAAGCCGGTCGCCCTCCGCCTCCATCGCCAGTCTGCGCTTCAGTCTTGCATAGGCCGCAGCATCGGCAGGATGGGTCCGCAGCCAATCGCAAAACAGCATGCGCTCGCCATGCGTCACTTGGCCGGGGCCGCAGAGATAGAACCGGATGCCGTACGAGGACCGGGTGCGGGTAAAGGTCCACATGCCCGCGCTATAAGGATCGCCGTGAAAGCAGTAGATGCCCGATTGTCTCACGCGGTCGACAGCGCGCCCGACGGCGGCGGCGCTTGCGAGTACGGCGTCGATATCGACCTTGGGCTTGGCGGCGAGGCCGACCACCGACCTGCTGCCGACGTGATGGATGTCTTCCACAAGATCGCCGATCGCCTGCCAGAGGCGGTGCCTTTCGCGTTCGAAGAGCGCCGGCCATAGCGGGTCGTAGTCGGCAATCTTTATCGCTTTCATCCGACAGGACATGCCATGCATCGGTAGGAAATCCTACCGGATCCGCCGGCCGTCGGCCGCTGTAGAACGATGCCGGGCCTTTGGTTTGGCTCGCACGAATGCCGTCGCCTTGCGACGGCGGGGCGGCGCCGATCGTTGGCGCGCCCGGCTGGATTCGAACCAGCGACCTACCGCTTAGAAGGCGGTTGCTCTAGTCCAGCTGAGCTACGGGCGCGCTATGGCCGATGCAGAGGGCCGCGGCTCAATGCGTCCAGCGGCCGATGCGGTTGTAGGCGAAATTGTCGGCATAGGCCTTGGGACGTATCGCTCTGGCCTGCGGCTCCTCGACCGTGAACAGGATGCCTTCCTTCTCGGCGAAGGCGATGGCCTCTTCCTTGGTCTCGAACCACAGGCGCAGCTGGGTGCGCGTGTCGCGCGAACCGGTCCAGCCCATCAGCGGGTCGGCGATCTTCCTGCTGGGCTCGTACTCCAGCAGCCATTCCTTGGTGTTGGCGGTGCCCGACTGCATGGCGGTCTTGGCCGGCTTGTAGATGCGTGCCTGCATGATCCCGAAAAGCTCCCCAATCTGCACCGGCGCCAGTCCACGCAGGGCGCGCCTTGGTCGGGGCGGAGGGATTTGAACCCCCGACATCCTGCTCCCAAAGCAGGCGCGCTACCGGGCTGCGCTACGCCCCGTGCCCCATGGCCCGTACCCACGGCCCGTACCCAGCGGCAAGCGGCCGACAAAAGGCCCTTTTACCTACAGGAACGTGCCGCGCGCGGCAAGACCGGGCGCTGCGGTCCGAATGCCCGCCACGCCGCCCCCGCTCGGCCGCCGGACTTCGGCCACCGGACTTGGGAATCGGCTCCGCCTGGGGCAAGATGCCGGCCCGCCCCCGAGCCGATTTCGACCGAGGAATACGCCAGTGTCAGCACGCGGCCCCATTCGCTTCGACCAACGCCTCTACGACTACAGCCTGACCAACTGGCTGCGCGACAGCGACGTCAAGCGGCGCCTGCGCCAGCGCACCGCCATGCTGCCCAACGCCGGCATGCAGATCAGCCCCGACCAGGGCCAGCTCATGGCGCTGCTGGCCGCCTCGATCGGTGCGCGCCACGCCATCGAAGTCGGCACCTTCACCGGCTATTCGGCGCTGTGCGTGGCCGAGGCGCTGCCGGCCGACGGCAGGCTGATCGCCTGCGACATCTCCGACGAATACACCGCGATCGGCAAGCCGTTCTGGCGCGAAGCCGGCGTGGCGGAGCGCATCGAGCTGCGCATCGGTCCGGCCATCGACACCCTGCACCAGCTGCTGGGCGAAGAACGCGCCGGCACCTTCGATTTCGCCTTCATCGACGCCGACAAGAGCCACTACGAGGAATATTACGAGGCCTGCCTGCAGCTGGTGCGCAGCGGCGGGCTGATCCTGATCGACAACGTGCTGTGGGGCGGCTCGGTGGCCGATCCCGCCAAGTCCGACGCCGATACCGATGCCATCCGGGCGCTGAACGCGGCCCTCCACCAGGACCGCCGCATCGACCTGTCGCTGATCCCGATCGGCGACGGGCTGACGGTGGCAAGGAAGCGATAGCCGGACGCCGGCAACCGGCTCGTCCGCCCGACCGCCTAGAACGCCTTGCGCTGGAACATCGGGTGGATCACCAGGTCGCCCGGCTTGATGCCCAGCAGCAGCGCCGAGCCGCCGGCGATCTCCAGAACGCCGGAGACCGGCGCGCCCGAATCGATGGTGTCGGTCGATAGCGGCTTGGCATTGGCGGCGATGCGCACGATGCGGCCGTCGGCGGCGATGAACAGCATGTCGAGCGGCACCAGCGTGTTCTTCATCCAGAAGCTGACCGGACGGGGATAGCCGAAATCGAACAGCATGCCTTCGTAAGGCTTCACTTCCTTGCGGAACATCAGCCCGTGCTCCTGCTGTTCGGGCGTCAGCGCCAGCTCGATTTTGAACGCAATGTCGCCGCCGCTGGCGCGGCGGATGGTGAGTTCGCCGGTCGAGTAGACCGGCTCGGGCCCGGGTGGCTGCTGCGCCGGGGCCAGGCCCGCGCCGACGATCGCCAACGCCATCAGCACCGCCGCCAGTGCCGCCGCCTTGCCCATCGCCACCCGAATGCCCGTCCTCGCGCCTGCCCGCATTGTCCGCCTCGTTTCGCGCCGCCCCTTGCCGCGGGCGGAATCTGATGGCGCAGACTTGGCCGAATTTGCGGCGCCGATCAATCGTCTTGCATGGCGGGCGGCCGGGGCAATCGCTTTTAGCGCCTTGTCAGGCAACCGACGGACCGCCATAGTCGCAGCCATTCACTGGGGGGAGCCGCCGTTTGCGGCTGAGAGGTCCGGTCAGCGGACGACCCCTAGAACCTGATCCGGTTGATACCGGCGTAGGGACTGGTGAGCATGTCGTCGCAGCCTTCCTCAGCTTCCATTGCCGTTTCGGTCAGCCAGGCCCGCCTGGTCTATGACGGCGTCACCCTGTTCGACGGGCTCGATCTGGACCTGCCGCAGGGCCGCACCACCTGCCTGCTGGGGCCGAGCGGCGTGGGCAAGACCACCCTGCTGCGGCTGATCGCCGGCCTGGCCACGCCCGAGCCGCCGACCCGGGTGAGCGCGCCCCAGGGAGGCATCGATCGCGGCGCGGTGGCCTATATGGCGCAGCAGGATCTGCTGCTGCCCTGGCTCGACGTGCTGGAAAACACCGTGCTGGGCTATCGCCTCAGGCATGCGGACGATATCGAGGAGATGCGCCACCACGCCGGCACGCTGCTGACCCAGCTCGGCCTGGGCGGCGTGGCCCATCGGCTGCCGGCCACCCTGTCCGGCGGCATGCGCCAGCGCGTCGCCCTGGCCCGTACCTTGCTGGAGAACCGCAAGCTTATCCTGATGGACGAGCCGTTCTCCCAGCTCGACGCCATCACGCGGCTGGAGCTGCAGGACCTGGCCGGGCGCTGGCTGAAGGACCGCACGGTGCTGCTGATCACCCACGATCCGCTCGAGGCGCTGCGGCTGGGCCATCGCGTGCTGGTGATGGCGGGACGACCGGCGACGATCGGCGCGGCGATCGAGCCCGAGGGCGAAGCGCCGCGCGATCCGGCCGATCCCCATCTGCTGGCATTGCAGGCCGAGCTGATCGCCCGCCTGCGCTCGGCCCACGGCAATGGCGCGGGCCGGCGATGAAGGCGCTGCGCCTGCTGGTCACGACCGCTGGCCTGCTGCTGCTATGGCAGGCGGTGGTGTGGATCGCCCAGCCACCGGCTTTCATCCTGCCCGGCCCGCTGGCCGTCGCCGCCGCCCTCGCTGCGCGCATCGACTTGCTGGCGCTGCAGACGCTGGTCACCGCCACCGAGATCGTCGCCGGCATGGCCCTGGGCGTGGCGCTGGGCGTGGCCAGCGGCGCTTTGCTGGTCCAGTTCGCCCCCGCACGGCGCTGGCTGCTGCCGCTGCTGGTCGCCAGCCAGGCGGTGCCGGTATTCGCCATCGCGCCGCTGCTGGTGTTGTGGCTGGGCTACGGCATGGCCTCGAAGATCGTCATGGCGGGGCTGGTGATCTTCTTCCCGGTGTCGATCGCCTTCTTCGACGGGCTGCGCCGCGCCGAGCCCGCCTGGCTCGATCTCGCGCGCACCATGGATGCCTCCGGCGCCGCCATGCTGTGGCAGATCCGCCTGCCCGCAGCGCTGCCCGCGCTCGGCTCGGGCCTGCGCGTGGCCGCCGCCATCGCCCCGATCGGCGCGGTGATCGGCGAATGGGTCGGCGCCTCGGCCGGGCTGGGCTACCTGATGACGCTGTCGCTGGCGCGCGGCCAGACCGCCACCGCCTTCGCCGCGCTGGCCATCCTGACGCTGCTCGGCCTGACCCTCTATTTCGCCGTCGACGCGCTGCTGCGACGCCTGATCCCGTGGCAGTCGGAAAGCGTGATGGGCGATGTCTGACGTTCCATGGAGAATCGCATGAAATCGTTTCCCGCTTCCCTGACCATTGCTGCGCTGACCGTCCTTCTCGCCCTGCCGGCAGCGGCGGCGGACAAGATGACCGTCGTGCTGGACTGGTTCGTCAATCCCGACCACGCCGCGCTGGTGGTGGCGCGCGAGCACGGGTTCTTCGCCCGGCACGGGCTCGACGTCGAACTGATCGCTCCGGCCGATCCCAACATCCCGCTCACCACCGTGGCCGCCGGCAAGGCCGATCTGGCCGTGAGCTACGAGCCGGTCACCGACATGCAGATCGATACCGGCCTGCCGCTGCAACGGGTCGGCACGCTGATCGACCAGCCGCTCAACACGCTGATCGTGCTGCAGGATGGACCGGTCAAGAGCCTGGCCGACCTCAAGGGCAGAAAAATCGGCTTCTCGGTAGGCGGCTTCGAGGATGCGCTGGTCGGCGCCATGCTCGAAACGGCCGGGCTCGGCATCAAGGATGTCACCATGGTCAACGTCAATTTCAACCTGGTGACGGCGCTGATGTCGGGGCAGGTCGACGCGGTGGTCGGCGGCTATCGCAATTTCGAGATGAACGAGCTGGCGCTGGACAAGCGGCCCGGCCGGGCCTTCTTGGTCGAGCAGAACGGCGTGCCCCGCTATGCCGAGCTGATCCTGGTGCAGCAGAAGGATGGCGCCTTTGCCCGGACCGACCGCCTGCCCCGCTTCCTGGCAGCGCTGCGCGAAGCCACCGCCTGGCTCAAGGGGCATCCCGACCAGGCGTGGACGCTGTTCGCCAAATCCGGCAAGGAATTGGACACGCCGCTGAACAGGCTGGCCTGGCGCGACACCGTTGCGCTGCTGGCCGACGATCCCGCGCGCATCGACGCTGCCCAGAGCGCCGCCTTCTACGCCTTCCTCAAGGCAAGAGGGCTGGTGAAAAAGTAACCGGCCATCCTGTGCGTCGCGAAGGATCCTGCACCGCCGCAGACGCGGCACGCGGCGGAGGAAGATGCTCCGCTTCGCGCAGCATGACGGGGACTACCCCAGCCTGATGTCGGTGACCTGCAGCCCCTTGGGACCTTCGCCGATGCGGATGCGCACCGCCTGGCCAGGCTGAAGCTGGTCGACGCCGTTGCGCCGCAGGATCGCGGCATGCACGAACACGTCGCGATCCAGCTCCTGCGGGCAGACGAAGCCGTAGCCGCGCTCGTTGTTGAACCACTTCACCACGCCGGGCACGAAACCGCGCGCATCGTCCGACATGGCGTCGTGAGCGTGACCGTTGACCGCCGCCGGAGGCGCGACCGTGCTGGCGCAGGTCGACACGTCGACGTCGATGATGCGAAGCACCTGCAGGCCCTTGGGCCCGCTCGCCGCCTCGCATGTCACCGTGGCGCCGGGCTTGATGTCCTCGCGGCCGATCTGACGCAGCACCGTGACGTGCAGGAACGCATCCCGTGAGCCTTCGCCCGGCGTCAGGAATCCGTACCCCTTCACGGCGTTGAACCACTTCACGGTGCCACGCAACTCGATCGTCACAGGCGCCGCGAGTTCTCCTCCCAAGACTTCGTTATCCAGGGTCGTCATATTGAGCGATCCCGTTTTTTTATTTCGTACCGCAAAAAACTAACACCTTTCGGTTTTGCTGCAAACCTCCCTTGCCTTTTTACGGGTATAAAATCGCCAGGCCCGTTCGCTGTGCAGAAACCCCTGATCGAAAAGCGGAATTTGCTTGTCTTTGATCGGTCGCTTTCCGAAGGTGACGGTCCGGACGGGCCCGCGGCACCCCAGGGGAGGCTTCATTGTTCAGAAAAGATTTGCTCAAGGGAAAGAAGTTCCTGGTGTCCGGCGGCGGCAGCGGGCTGGGCAAATCGATGGCCGACAAATTCGCCGAGCTGGGCGCCGAACTGGTCCTGTGTGGGCGGCGCAAGGAGATGCTCGACCAGGCGGCCGACGAGATGATGAAAAATCACGGCGGCAAGGTGGTCGGCATGCCGTGCGACATCCGCGTCGCCGAGGCGGTCGAGGATATGGTGGCGGAGATATGGCGCGCGGGTCCGCTCGACGGGCTGGTCAACAACGCCGCCGGCAACTTCATCTCGCAGACCAAGGATTTGAGTCCGCGCGCCTTCGACGCCATCGCCAACATTGTGCTGCACGGCACGTTCTACATGACCAACGCAGTCGGCAAGCGCTGGATCGCCGAGAAGCGCAAGGGCAGCGTGCTCAGCATCCTCACCACCTGGGTGTGGACCGGCAGCCCGTTCGTGGTGCCCTCGGCCATGTCCAAGGCCGGCGTTGCCGCCATGACCAAGAGCCTGGCAGTGGAATGGGGCCGCTACGGCATCCGACTCAACGCCATCGCCCCCGGTCCCTTCCCGACTGAAGGCGCCTGGGCCCGCCTGTCGCCGATGGGCGACAATCGGGACTACGCCGACCGCATCCCGCTGGGCCGCGTCGGCAACCACAGCGAGCTGGCCAACATGGCCGCCTTCATGATGGCCGACGAGGTCGAGTATCTCAGCGGCGAGGTGATCGCGCTGGACGGTGCGCAATGGCTGCAGGGTACCGGCACCTTCGCCAGCATGCTGAAATACGGCGAGCAGGACTGGCAGCAGA
Source organism: uncultured Hyphomicrobiales bacterium (assembly GCA_964458605.1). Lineage (GTDB taxonomy): Bacteria > Pseudomonadota > Alphaproteobacteria > Reyranellales > JAQSWP01 > JBBSNV01. The sequence continues at coordinate 33,928 of CAYWLS010000023.1, forward strand.
TCCGCGAAAGGATAAAATCGACCAACGACAGCGACAAGCGCAAGCGCAGCGTCTAGCTGCGCGCAAATCAGCAAGCGCAGCGTCTAGCTGCGTGCAAATCAGCAAGCGCAGCGTCTAGCTGCGTGCAAATCAGCAAGCGCAGCGTCTAGCTGCGCGCCTCACCGCGCACCGCTTAGCTGCACGCAAATCGGCAAGCGCAGCGTCTAGGCGCGCGCCCATAATGCACGCACCGTTTGGGTGCGCCCACTCGGCAACAACAGCGTCTGGCTGCCCGCCTCGACAAGGGCGATAGTTAGGGCGATAGGTTAGGGGCGATAGGTCAGGATCGCGGCGCCAGCCCGGCGATCCATCGGCCGAGCACGCCGCCCACCATCACACCGACGGCATTGGCCGCCAGGTCGTCGAAGCCGAACGAGCGGCCCGGCGCCCAGAGCTGGCCGATCTCGTAGCCCAACCCGGCCAGCAACACGACGCCCAGCCCGATCCAGCGACGCCGCGGATCGACGAACACCAGCGCCGCCAGCCCGGCCAGTCCGCCATAGGCGATGAAATGGAACACCTTGTCGAGCGACAGCTCGACCCCGCCGATGCCGGTGGGCGGCGTGGTCTGCGGCAGCAGGCTGAGCGGCGCCAGCGCCACCAGCCCGACGATCCATAGCCAGAAGAACGGCGTCCGGAAGCGGCCCACCAGGTCGCGCAAGCCGCGCAGCAAGCCGATCATGCCGAGCCTCAGTCGCGGAAGTTCACGTATTGCAATGGCTGTTCGATCTTCAAGCCGCGCACCAGCGCGATGGCGTCCTGCAAGTCGTCGCGCTTTTTGCCGGTGATGCGCAGCTCGTCGCCCTGGATCGCGGCCTGGACCTTGAGCTTGCTGTCCTTGATCGCCTTGACGATGGTCCTGGCCAATTCGCGGTCGATGCCCTGCTTGACCATCACCGCCTGGCGCAGCATGTCGCCGCCGGCCCGCTCCTCCGGCTTGAACTCGAGCGCGTTGGGATCGAGCTTGCGGCGCACGAAATAGCCTTTCACCAGCTCCTGGATGTGCTTCAGCCGCATCGCGTCGTCGGCCAGGATGGTGATGGCGTTTTCGGCGCGCTCGAGACTGCTCTTGGAGCCCTTGAAGTCGTAGCGCGTGCCGATTTCGCGGCGCACGCCGTCGAGCGCGTTGTCGACTTCGGCGATTTCGGTTTTGGAAACGATGTCGAAGGATGGCATGGCGCGGAGTTTAATGAAGTCGCCGGTAGTGAGCAACGCGCGCTACAATGCCCCTCCTGCCGCTTGCTTGCGGGAGAGAGACAGGCAATCACCTGTTCACGCAGTCCAGATAGGGCCCGAGCTGCTCGACCCGGCCGCGGATGATGCCGCTGCGCTCGCTGACGTAAGGCCCGGGATGTCCGGCCGACCAGTCGCGCGGATTGGGCAGCACCGAGGCCAGCAGCGAGGCCTGCACCGGCGTCAGCTTGGCGGCGGGGCGGCCGAAATAGTGCATCGAGGCGGCTTCCGCGCCATAAATGCCGTGACCCCATTCGACGATGTTGAGATAGACCTCCATGATCCGCGTCTTGGGCCAGATCAGGTCCAGATAGAGCGCGAAATAGATCTCCAGCCCCTTGCGGAACACGTCGCGGCCCTGCCACAGGATGAGGTTCTTGACCGTCTGCATGGTGATGGTGCTGGCGCCGCGCGTGTGCTTGCCGGCGCGATACTGCGCGATCACGTCGCCCAGCTCCTCCCAGTCCACGCCGTGATGCAGGCAGAACCGGTTGTCCTCGCCGGCGATCGCCGAGCGCGGCAGGTACACGGCGATGTCCGACAACGGCACCCAGTCCTTGTGCAGGCTCTCGCCCTCGAACAGGCGCTGCACCATCAGCGGCGTAATGGGCGGCGGCAGGAAGCGATAGATCAGCAGCAGCACATGGGGCGCCAGGAACACAAGTGCGCCGGTCCACAGGATACGGCGCAGCCAGATGCCGCGGCGCGATAGGGGCGCGGGCGGTTGCGACGCGTCCTGCGTCCGGGATTTGGCGTTGAAGGGAAAAAAGCGCGTCGGCATTGACCTTTATCGTGACAGGAAGGCAGATTTGTTGGGCCGAAATATGACGCCGCGCGCGCCGCCAGGCTCTCGCGCCACTCCCGCCCGAGGCACTCGCATGCAACCGCATCAGGTCCACACCGCCCAGGATGCGCGCAAGATCGTGCTGGAGCGCGATCTGAGCCACGTCAAGGTCGGCGTGTTCGACATCGACGGCATATTGCGCGGCAAATATCTCGCCCGCGACAAGTTCTTTTCCGCCCTGGAAGGCGGTTTCGGCTTTTGCGACGTGGTGCTGGGCTGGGACTCGGCCGACGCGCTCTACGACAATGTCGCCTATACCGGATGGCACACCGGCTATCCCGACGCCCCGCTGCGCATCCTGGCGGAAACCTGCCGCGCCCTGCCCGCCGAGATGGACGGCAAGGGCCTGCTGTTCCTGTGCGAGTTCGCCGGCCAGGCCGAGACCATCTGCCCGCGCGGCGTGCTGCGCCGGGTGCTCGAGCGCGGCCGGCGCATGGGCTTCGACGCCAGCGCCGCCCTGGAATACGAATTCTTCGTCTTCAACGAGACGCCCGATTCGATCCGCGACAAGGGCTATCGCGACCTCAGGCCGATCACGCCGGACATGTTCGGCTATTCGGTGCTGCGCGCCACCGTGTGGGCGCCGTTCCACGAAGCGCTGCTGAAGATGGCGGCGGCGATGGATTTCCCGATCGAGGGGCTGCATACCGAGACCGGACCCGGCGTGATCGAGGCCGCCATCGCCCATGACGGCGCCCTGCGCGCGGCGGACAAGGCCGCCCTTTTCAAGACCTTTACCAAGGTGCTGGCGCAGCAGCGCAACCTGATGGTCACGTTCATGGCCAAGTGGTCGGCCGACTATCCCGGCCAGTCCGGCCACATCCACCTGTCGCTGAAATCGGCCAAGGGCGGCAAGAGCGCGTTCTTCGACGCCCGCGCGCCGCATCGCATGTCGAGGACCATGCGCCATTTCGTGGCCGGGCAGCAGGCCCTGATGCCGCAGCTTCTGGCGATGGTGGCGCCGACGGTGAATTCCTACACCCGCCTGGTTCCCGGCTATTGGGCGCCCACGGTGGCGGCCTGGGGCGTGGAGAATCGCACCTGCGCCTTGCGCGTGATCCCGGGAACGGAGACGTCGCAGCGCGTCGAGTACCGGATCGGCGCCGCCGACGGCAATCCCTATCTGGGCGTCGCCGCGGCGCTGGCTTCGGGCCTCTACGGCATCGAAAACGAGCTGGAGCTGGGCAAGCCCGTCGAAGGCAACGCCTACCAAGCCAAGCACCCCAAGGACATGGCCCTGCCCGCCACCTTGTGGGACGCCGCGCAGCGGCTCAAAGCCTCGAAGTCGGCGCGCGACTGGTTCGGCGACGCCTTCGTCGAGCATTTTGCCGCCACCCGCGAGTGGGAGGAGCGCGAAAGCCGCAAACACATCTCCGACTGGCAGCTCAATCGCTATTTCGAGATCATCTGATGACCGATCTGTCGCGCTTCACCGTCACCTGGAACTATCCGACCGCGGTGCGCTTCGGCATCGGCCGCATCAAGGATCTGCCGGACGCCTGCAAGGCGCTTGGCATGAAGCGGCCATTGCTGGCGACCGACCCCGGCCTGGCCGGCTTGCCGATGATCGCCGACGCCATAGCCCGCAACGAACAGGCCTGCCTGCCGACCGGCCTGTTCAGCGAGCTGCAAGGCAACCCGATCGAGCAGAACGTGAGCGACGGCGTCGCTGCCTATCGCGCGGGTGGCCACGATGGCGTGATCGCCTTCGGTGGCGGCAGCGCGCTCGACACCGCCAAGGCGATCGCGCTGATGGTCGGCCAGACGCGGCGCATCTTCGATTTCGAGGACCGCGAGGACTGGTACGCGCGGGTCGATGTTGCGGGCATGGCGCCGGTGGTGGCGGTGCCGACCACCTCGGGCACCGGCTCGGAGGTCGGCCGCTCCTCGGTCATCACCGATCCACGCGACCGGCTCAAAAAGATCATCTTCCATCCGCGTATGCTGCCGGCGATCGTGATCGGCGATCCGGCGCTGACCGTCGGCCTGTCGCCGGCCATCACCGCCGCGGTCGGCATGGACGCGCTGTCGCACAATCTGGAAGCCTATTGCGCCAGCTTCTATCACCCGATGGCCGACGGCATCGCGCTGCAGGGCATCAAGCTGGTGGCCGACTGGCTGCCGCGCGCCGTCAGGGACGGCAACGACCTGGAAGCGCGGGCCAACATGATGGCGGCCTCGATGATGGGCGCCACCGCCTTCCAGAAGGGCCTGGGCGCGATGCATGCGCTCAGCCACCCCTGCTCCGCCATCCTGGGTACCCATCATGGCCTGACCAATGGCGTGGTCATGCCCTATGTGCTGGGCTTCAACCGGCCGGCCATAGAGGACAAGATGGCGGCCGTGGCGCGGTATCTGAATCTCAAGGCGCAGTCCTTCGCCGGTGCGATGGAGTGGGTGCTGCGACTGCGCCAGGACATCGGCATTCCGCATCGCCTGAAGGATCTGGGCGTCAAACCGGACCATGTCGCGCAATTGGCGCCGATGGCAGCGCTCGATCTTACCGCGCCCTCCAATCCGCGACCGGTGGACGAACCGGCGCTGGCCCGGCTCTATCGTCAGGCGATCGCCGGCGAACTCGCCTGAAAGATGCCCAAATCGCTGCACGATTGTTCCGCAAAGCGGCCACGTTGGCATGGTGAATTGCCGTCTCGGGGCAACGAGGACGGTCGATGTGGCGTAACGTGGTACTGTTTTTCGGCAGGCACTGGATTTTCAGCGGCCTGGCGCTGATGGGATTGGCCGGGCTGATCGCCTCCTTGGTATTCCCGGCACAGACGCACGCCATGATCGCCGACCGCTGGCAGGGCCAATACGGCGGCGGCCGGATCGAAAGCACCGAGATCATCCGTACCCAGGACCAGTGGCAACTTCTGTGGCAGCGGCTCGATCGCCAGCCGCCGGCCCATCTACGCACCGGCCGGCAGATCGCGGTATTCGTCGGCGGCGGCGAGCGGCGCGAAGCGGGTTACCGCCTGCGCCTGGTGTCCGCCGCGTTGCGCGACGACCGGCTGATGATCGTCTGGGAAGCAGCCACCCCCGACGCGGCACGGATCTCCAACCGTGTCGCCGCGCAGGGCATGACGCAGCCCTGGATGGTGGTGCTGATCGACCGCGCCGATCTGTGGCCGGTCATCGAGCAGCGGGTTCGCTGAAGCCGGTTGTGGCGGCGGCGGCGCGGGCGCGCAGCCGCTCGCGATGCAGGATGTAGAGACCGCTGCCCACCAGCAGCACGATGCCGGCGCTGGCGAGCATGTTGGGCACGTCGCGCCACACCGCGTATCCCAGCAGCAGGGCCCAGACCAGGGCAGTGTAGCGGAACGGCGCCACCACCGAGAGTTCGCCATGGCGCATGCTCTCGATCACCAGCCAGTAACCGCCGCTGAGCAGCGAGGCCGCCGCCAGCAGCAGGCCGACATCGCCCAGCGCCACCGCCTGCCATCCTGCTCCCAGTTCGTACAGCCCGGCCAGAAACGTCACCAGCACCGCGTTGGTCAGGGTGATCAGCAGCGACGGGATGCCGACATGGATGCGCCGCGTGATCAGGTCCCTCACCGCCTGCATCGAGGTGGCGAGCAGGGTCAGCAGCGCGAACCAGTTGAAGCCGTCGGGCGTCGGCTGGACGACCAGCAGCACGCCCACAAAGCCGACGCCGACCGCCAGCCAGCGGCGCCAGCCCACCAGTTCGTTCAGCACGAACACCGCCAGCACCGTCAGGATCAGCGGCACCGACAGGTTGATGGCGGTGACATTGGCCAGCGGCAGGTGCTGCAGGCCGAGCTGATAGAGAAACGTCGCCAACGCGTCGATGCCGCCACGCAGCAGCACGATCGGCGTGAAGGCTGCATACCAGCGCCGCCATGCTCCGCTGACCAGGACGGCGGTTCCGATCAGGCTGACCGCGCCCAGCCCACGCAGGAAGATGAGCTGCGGCACGCTCATGCCCTGGCCGACATGCTTGACGATAGCGTCGTTGCAGATGAACAGCGCCATGCTGGCGACCATCAGCAGCACGCCGCGACGGTTTTCCCGAACGATGTCGGCGGTCATGGCGGGCCGCTCAATGGACGCGAGGCGGATCGCCGATCCTGCGATATTCCCACACCGCCGCCGGCGGCACGTTCGAAACGATCCAGGTGACGCGGCGCGCGACGAGGCCAAGACGCCGGCACAGCGGCTCGGGCACCGACGATTTGCGGCCGTAGGTGAACTGGATGAACACCCCGCCCGGCGCCAGCACCTGGAAGGCGGCGCGCAGGATGTCGCGCCGCAGATTGAGGGGCATCGACAGCAGCGGCAGGCCCGACACCACTGCCTTGACGCGCGTCACGTCCACCTGCGCCATCAGCGCCTTGACTTCGCGCACGTCGGCGCAGAACACGCGCAGATCGGGCCAGCGCTCCTGCAGCACCGTCACCAACGCGGGCTCGCGCTCGATCACGAACAGATCGGCCGCGTTCTTGCGCAACAGCGCCTTGGTGATGCTGCCCGTACCGCCGCCGAACTCCACCACGGCGCCCGGCGCCGCCGCATCGACGCGCTCGGCCATGGCTTGCGCCAGGGCCGGACTGCTCGGCAGGATGGCGCCGACCTGACGGGGCTTTTGCAGCCACAGCCGAAAGAACCTGAAATGACGCGCCCAAGCGCCATCGCTCAACGACTGCCAAGGCGAATTCATGCTGATTCCCGGCCCAACCCGGCTCGAATGGTCGCGGAATCGGCCTTGCTTGGCAATAGCCGGCGCAATGCCGCCCGGCTGTGCCTGCTATGCTTGGCCCTGCTTGCATTTCTGGCGGCCGGCAGCGTCGAGGCCGAGGCCCAGCCCCGCTTTGACGCCCAACATGTCGGCGGCCCCGGCAGTCATCTCGACGCGGAGCTGTGGCAGCCGAACGGTCAAGGGCCATGGCCGGCGGTGGTGGTACTGCATGGTTGCGACGGCATGCGGGACAACTATCGGGTCTGGGCGCAGCGTCTGCGCGACTGGGGCTATGCCGCCTTGCTGATCGACAGTTTCGGGCCGCGCGGCTTCAGGAACATCTGCAGCCGGGGCGGGTTGGTGCCGCCCAGCGAACGGCTCAAGGACGCCTATCGCGGCGCCGACTATCTGCGCGGCCTGTCCGACATCCGCCCCGACCGCATCGGCGTGATCGGTTTCTCCCACGGCGGCTGGACGGTCCTGAACCTGGTGCTGCGCGACAAGATGGCGAGCGCCCAGGGCAGGCCCTTCGCCGCCGCCGTGGCCTACTATCCCGGCTGCGAACACCCCGGCTCGCCCCTGGTCTCAGATACCCTGATCCTGATGGGCGACCAGGACGACTGGACACCGGTGGCCAATTGCCGGCGGTGGGAGTCGGAAGCGCGTCCCGATGCCCACTGGCTGGAGATGATCGTCTATTCCGGCGCCCGGCACGCCTTCGACAGCGATATGCCCTTGCACGACTATCTGGGCCACCGGCTGGGCCGCGACGACACGGCCGCGCCGCTGGCCGCCGCGGAAACGAAGCGATTCTTCGACCAGCGGTTGAAGCCTTGAGCAAGGCGATCCCGTCGGTTGGCGACCGCGGGGAGCGAACCCCGCCGTCAGGCGTTTTACCGTCTCCTGCCGGAACGCCGGCAGTGCCGATGGAGCGTCTATGGCCGCTGAAGAAGCCAAGGAAAGCGGACAAAAAGCCAAGACCGGGATCGCTGGACTGGACAACGTTCTGGGCGGGGGACTGTCCGTCGGGCACGTTTTTCTGCTGGAAGGCAACCCCGGCACCGGCAAGACCACGGCGGCGCTGAGCTTCCTGCTGGAAGGCGCCAAGCGCGACGAGACCTGCCTCTACATCACGCTTTCGGAAACCGAGCGCGAATTGCGGGCCAGCGCCCAATCGCATGGCTGGCATATCGACGACAACATCCATGTTTTCGAACTGGTGCCGTCGGAGAGCCTGTTCGATGCCGACCAGCAGCAGAGCCTGCTGTATTCTTCCGATCTGGAACTGGGCGAGACTACGCGGGCGATCTTCGAGAAGTTCCAGCAGGTCCGCCCGCAACGCGTGGTGTTCGACAGCCTGTCGGAGATCCGCCTGCTGGCCCAGGGCTCGTTGCGCTATCGCCGGCAGATCCTGGCGTTGAAGCACTATTTCGCGCGCCAGGGCGCCACCGTCCTGCTGCTCGACGACCTGACCTCCGACACCAACGACAAGACCGTGCACAGCGTCGTGCATGGCGTCATCAAGCTGGAGGAGCTGGCGCCCGACTACGGCGCCGAACGGCGCCGCCTGCGCGTCACCAAGTATCGCGGCCAGCCGTTTCGCGGCGGCTATCACGACTTCGCCATCGAGACCGGCGGCCTGAAGGTCTACCCGCGCCTGGTCTCGGCCGAACACCGGTCGCGACGGGCGCGGCCCCGGATGACCAGCGACATCCCCGAGTTGGACCAGTTGCTGGGAGGCGGCATCGAACAGGGCTCGAGCGCGCTGGTGCTGGGCCCGGCCGGCACCGGCAAGAGCACCTTCGCCCTGCAGTTCCTGATCGCGGCGGTGCGGCGCGGCGAGAGGGGCGCGCTGTTCGTGTTCGACGAGGAACTTGGCCTGCTGTTCGACCGCACCCGCGCCATGGGCTACGACCTCGAAGCGATGCGCGATGCGGGCTCGCTCCACGTCGAGCAGGTCGACGCGGCCGAACAGTCGCCGGGCGAGTTCGCCCATCGCGTACGGCAGCGCGTTGCCGAAGCCGATGCCAGGACCGTGGTGATCGACAGCCTCAACGGCTATCAGGCGGCAATGCCCGAAGAGCGATCGCTGGTGCTGCATATCCACGAATTGCTGCAGTACCTCAACCGCCAGGGCGCCACCACCTTCCTGACCGTTGCCCAGCACGGACTGGTCGGCGACATGAGAGCGCCGGTCGATGTCACCTATCTTGCCGATACGGTGATTTTGCTGCGGTACTTCGAAGCGATCGGCAGGGTGCGGCGAGCGGTCTCGATCATCAAGAAACGCAGCGGCGCTCACGAAGAAACGATCCGCGAGTTTCGCATCGGCAACCATGGTCTGGCGCTGGGGGCGCCGCTCAGCCAGTTCCAGGGCGTGTTGCGCGGCGTGCCCGTATTCATGGAAAACGCCTCCGCCAAGCTGATGCCGGGGAAAGACAATTCCTAACCGCTCCCAAGCCAAGGCGCTGATTCTCGCGCCGATGGGCCGCGACGCCGCCGTCGCTGCCGCGATGCTGCAGGAATTCGCCATCCCTCGTACGATCTGCCAGAGCATCCAGGACCTGGAGCGGTCGCTGGGCGAGGATGCCCTGTTCGCCGTCATCACCGAAGAAGCGATGCGCTTCGTCGACCTGCGCCCCGTCAAGTCCTGGGTCGACAGCCAGCCGAACTGGTCGGACCTGCCGTTCATCATTCTCACCCGACGCGGCGGCGGCGTCGAGCGCAACACCGACGCCGCCCGGCTGTCCGATGCGCTGGGCAACGTGACGTTCCTGGAACGCCCGTTCCACCCCACCACCTTCGCCAGCATCGCCCGTACCGCGGCCAAGGGCCGTCACCGCCAGTTCGACGCCCGTGCGGCCCTGGCCGAGCTTCACGAGAGCGAGCTGCGCTTGCGCATCGCTCTGCTGGCGGGTCGCATGGGTTCCTGGGAATTGAACCTGGACAGCAGGAAGCTCGCTGCATCGAACACTTGCAAGACATTGTTCGGCCGCACCGCAGAGCAGGATTTCACCTACGACGATATGCTGGCGACGATCCATCCCGACGATCGGGCCGCCGTGCTGGCGGTCGTCTCCGACAGTGTCGCGAGCGGCAACGACCACGCCCTGGAATACCGCGTGGTCTGGCCCGACCGCAGCACGCATTGGGCGGAAATCCGCGCCCGCGTAGTGCGCGAGCCGTCCGGCGGCGTCCGCATGGTCGGCGTCTGTTCCGACATCACCCAGCGCAAGACGGCGGAGCAGCGCCTGAAGCACCTCAACGAGACCCTGGAAGCGCGGGTATCGAGCCGCACGCAGCAACTGGAGCGCGCCCATGCCAAGGTACTCGACGAGATCGCCCAACGCGAACGCGCCGAGGAGCTGCTGCGCCAGTCGCAGAAGATGGAAATGATCGGCCAGCTCACCGGCGGGGTGGCGCACGATTTCAACAACCTGCTGATGGCGGTGATGGCCAATCTCGATATTCTGCGCAAGCACCTGCGGGACGATGCGCGGGCCAATCGGCTGATCCACAGCGCCATGCAGGGCGCCCAGCGCGGCGCCGCCCTGACCCAGCGGTTGCTGGCGTTCGCCCGCCGCCAGGATCTGCGCATCGAGGCCTGCAGCCTGGTCGAGCTGGTGCGCGGCATGAGCGATCTGCTGGAACGGTCGGTAGGGCCGCAGATCGACCTGAAGATCGATCTGCCCGACCGGGTGCCGCCGGCGCTGGTCGACGTCAACCAGGTCGAATTGGCGCTGCTCAACCTGGTGGTCAATGCGCGCGATGCCATGCCCGACGGGGGACGCCTGACCATCGGGCTGGACGCGGTGCGCAGCGAAGGCGACCGGGAAATTCCCGCCGACGATTATGTACGCCTGTCGGTCAGCGATACCGGCATCGGCATGGACGCGGAGACGCTCAAGAAGGCCACCGAGCCGTTCTTTTCGACCAAGGAACTGGGCAAGGGCACGGGCCTTGGCCTGTCGATGATCCAGGGCCTGGCGGTACAGTTGAACGGCTCCCTGCGCCTGATCAGCCAGAAAGGCAGCGGCACGCGGGCCGAGCTGTGGCTGCCGGCGACCGTCGAAACCGCCGCACGCCCGGCGCCGGCGGCCGCGGCCAGCGTCGACCAATCGAGCGTGGCCAGGAAGCGCATCCTGGTGGTCGACGACGACGTGCTGATCGCCATGAGCACGGTCGACATGCTGGAGGATCTGGGACACGAGGTGGTGGAAGCCAATTCCGGCGCCAAGGCCCTGGAGATCCTGCGCGGCGAGCGCGAATTCGACCTTCTGATCACCGACTACTCCATGCCGCGCATGACCGGCGGCCAGCTCGCCAAGGCGGTCCGCGAGCTGAAGCCCGGCCTGCCGATCCTGCTGGCCACCGGCTATGCCGACCTGCCTCAGGGCTTCGACATCGACCTGCCGCGCCTCAGCAAACCCTATCACCAAGAGCAACTCGCGGTGGAGATCGCAAAGCTGCTACAGTCCAAGGCAGTCTGATACTGCCCTGGCGGCGACCTCCGATGCGTTTGACCGGTGATATGCGCCTCGACCCTGAACTTCCTTCCACCCGCGGCGCCGGACGGCAGGCGGCGTTGCGTCCGGTCCGTGCCGAGCGGCCGATGAAATAGCGATGGAGCTTCCCTCTTCGCTGGCGCCGCGGCGGCCGGATTCCGCCACGACCAAAGTGCCGCGCGTCATCTACCAGACCTTCAAGGACCGCGCCGTGCCGCCGGCAATGTTCCGGGCTGCCAGCTCCTGGATCGCGCGCAACGAATCCTTCGCCTACAGGTACTTCGACGACGCGGCGATGTTCGATTTCGTCGCCGCATTCGATTGCGCCGGCTTTTCCTTCGCTTCCCGGCAGCTGGCATCGGCGATCGCCAAGATCAAGCCGGGAGCGGGCAAGGCCGATCTGTTCCGCTACCTGCTGGTCTACAGCCAGGGCGGCGTCTACATGGATATCGACACCTATTGTCTGACGCCGCTGCAGCGCATCATCGGCGCGGAGGACGACCTCGTCACCGGAATCGGCGGGCGCGGCGACTTCCACCAATGGGGGCTGATCTATGCGCCCCGACATCCGTTCCTGAAACGGGCGATCGAAAACGCCGTCGCCAACATCCTGCAAGAACGCTTCGTACCGGGCTTCGAGAATTCGCTGGAAGGCCTCGCCGGCCCGCCCTGCCTCGACCTGTCGATCAAGCAGGTTCTCGGCCTGCCCCTGCACAGCCGCTTCACGCCCGGCGTCTTTCACGTGCATATCGAGGGCGTGAAATATCAGACCCGGATATTGCCCAGCGATTTTTTTGGCGGCAATGTCGGCTTCAAGTATCCCGGCTACAGGGACGATCTGGGCGCTGCGGGCGTGCGGTATTGGATGGACGAAGCGCTGTTCGAGAAGTGAAGTCCCGGCGCGCCCGCGTGGGAGTGAGACATGGGTTTGGCTGGCAAGAGTTACGACGACATCCGCGCCAATTTCCGCTGGCGGATCCCGCCGCGCTTCAACATCGCCGATGCGGTGTGCGACCGCCATGTCGGCGCCGACAAGACGGCGCTGACCTTCGAGACCGGCGACGGCAAGGTGCTGAACCTGACCTTCGAGCAGCTGCAGGAGCGTTCGCAGCGGCTTGCCAATGCGCTGGCGGCGCACGGCATCGCGCGCGGCGACCGCATCGGCATCCTGCTGCCGCAATGTCCCGAAGCGCTGATCGCCCATCTGGCCGCCTATCGCCTCGGCGCCATTGCCTTGCCCCTGTTCACCCTGTTCGGGCCCGAAGCGATCGAGTACCGGCTCAACGACAGCGGCGCCAGGGCGGTGGTGTCCAACACGGCCGGCATCGAGAAGATCCTCGCCCTGGGCGACAAGCTCGCCGCCGCGCCGCTGCTGATCGGCATCGAGGACCGGGTCGCCGACGCGGTGCTGGGCTGGGACGCGCTGCTCGAAGCCGCCTCCTCGCAGCAACGCTGCGTCGACACCGCGGCCGAGGATCCGGCGATCATCGTCTACACCTCCGGCACCACCGGCAACCCCAAGGGCGTGCTCTATGCCCATCGCGTGCTGCTGGGCCACATGCCCGGCGTCGAGCTGCCGCACGATTTCTTCCCGCAACCGGGCGACCGCATGTGGACGCCGGCCGACTGGGCCTGGGCCGGCGGATTGATGGACGTGCTGCTGCCGTCGCTGTTCCACGGCGTGCCGGTGGTGGCCAAGCGGCTGGCCAAGTTCGATCCCGAGGAAGCCTATGCCCTGCTGGCCCGCCACAAGGTGCGCAATGCCTTCATGCCGCCCACGGCGCTGAAGATGATGCGTCAGGTCGCCAACCCGCAAGCCAAACACGACTATGCCATGCGCAGCATCGCCAGCGGCGGCGAGCGCCTGGGCGAGGAGATGCTCGACTGGGGCCGGACCACTTTCGGCCTGACCATGAACGAATTCTACGGCCAGACCGAAGCCAACCTCACTGTCGGCAACTGCGCGGTTATCATGGCCTTGCGGCCGGGTTCGATGGGCCGCGCCATTCCCGGCCACACCGTCGAGGTCATCGACGAGGACGGCCAGCCGGTCAAGCCCGGCGATACCGGTTCGATCGCCGTCAAGGCTCCCGACCCGGTGTTCTTCCTGCGCTACTGGAACAAGCCCGAGGCGACCCGGGACAAGTTCCGCGGCGACTGGCTGCTGACCGGCGATCTCGGCCACCGCGACGCCGACGGCTATTTCTGGTTCCATGGCCGCGACGACGACGTGATCATCTCCGGCGGCTATCGCATCGGCCCGACCGAGATCGAGGACTGCCTGATGCGCCATCCGGCGGTGGCGCTGGTGGCGGTGATCGGCGTGCCGGACAAGGTGCGCGGCGAAGTGGTCAAGGCCTATATCGTGCCGCGGCAGGGCACCGCCATCGACGACAAGCTGCAGGCCGACGTGCAGGCTTTCGTCAAGTCGCGCCTGTCGGCGCACGAATATCCCCGCCAGATCGAGTTCCGCCAATCCCTGCCCATGACCATCACCGGCAAGATCCGGCGCAAGGATCTGCGCGACGAAATCGTCGCCAAAGGGGGCGCCTGATGGGTCTCGTATTCGGCGAGTTCGCCGTCGGCCAGCGTTTCATCACGCCCGGCCGCACCATTACCGAAGGCGACTTAATGGGGTTCGCCGGCCTGACCGGCGACTACAATCCGGTCCACACCGACGAGGAATTCGCCAAACAGACGCCGTTCGGCACCCGCATCGCCCATGGGCCGATGAGCGTGGGCATGGCTTTCGGTCTCGCCTCGCGGCTGGACCTGATCGACGGCACGGTGGTCGCGCTGCTGGGCGTGACCTGGACCTTCAAGGCCCCGGTCAAGCCGGGCGACACCGTCCATGCCGAAATCGAGGTGCTGAAGACCCGCGACGTCACGGACCGGGCGCTGGGCTTCGTCGAGTGGAGCATCGCCATGGTCAACCAGCACGGCGCCGTCACCTCGGCCGGTACGGCGCAATTGCTGATGCGGCGCGAGCGGCCGGCAACCGCGACCTGGGGCATGAAGCCGGCATGAAGCTTGCGACCTACAACGTCAACGGCGTCAACGGCCGCCTGCCCGTCCTGCTGCGCTGGCTGAAGGAAGCCCGGCCCGACGTGGCCTGCCTGCAGGAACTCAAGGCGCCGGACGAGAAATTCCCCCAGGCCGCGATCGAGCAAGCGGGTTACGGCGCCATCTGGCACGGCCAGAAGAGCTGGAACGGCGTCGCCATCCTGCAGCGCGGGGCGACGCCGAAAGAAACGCGCCGCGGCCTGCCGGGCGATCCGGACGACACGCATAGCCGCTATATCGAGGCCGAGATCGACGGCATCCGCATCGGCTGCCTGTACCTGCCCAACGGCAATCCCGCGCCGGGGCCGAAATTCGACTACAAGCTCGACTGGTTCAAACGGTTGCACGAATACGCCGGCAAGCTGGTCAAGCTCGATGCGCCGGTCGCGTTGGCGGGCGACTTCAACGTCATGCCCACCGAGCTCGACGTCTACAAGCCCGAGCGCTGGGTCGACGATGCGCTGTTCCGCCCCGAAACCCGCGCCGCCTATGCCAGGCTGGTGGCGCAGGGCTGGACCGACTCCATTCGCAAGCTGCATCCGAAGGAACGCATCTATACGTTCTGGGACTACTTCCGCAACGCCTTTGCCCGCGACGCCGGGCTGCGCATCGATCATCTGCTGCTCAACCCTGCGCTGGCCAAACGGCTGCGCCGTGCTGGCGTGGATCGCGACGTACGCGGCTGGGAAAAGACCAGCGACCATGCCCCGACCTGGGTCGAGCTGGCGCTGCCGGACAAGGCATCGTCGACCAGGGGCTCCGCAAAGAAAAGGAAAGCCAAGCCATGAGCAAGACCCAGGCGCCGATCGGCAATGTCGTGATGCCGAACGAGGCGTGGTTGGCGAAACAGGCACGCGAGGAGATCATCGAGCCCGCGCTGCCGATCGTCGATCCGCACCATCATCTGTGGGATCGCGCCGACAACCGATACATGCTCGGTGAATTGCTGGCCGACACCGGAAGCGGCCACAACGTGCTGGCCACGGTGTTCGTCGAATGCCTGGCGTTCTATCGCCAGGACGGGCCCGAAGAGCTGAAGTCGGTTGGGGAAACGGAGGTCGCCAACGGCGTGGCGGCGATGGCGGCAAGCGGCTCCTACGGCGCGACCCGCGCCTGCGCCGGGATCTCGAGCTTTGCCAATTTGCAGGCCGGGGCCCGGGCCCGCCAGGTCCTGCAGGCCCATATCGCCGCCGGCAACGGCCGGCTGCGCGGCATCCGCCACGCCGGCGGCTGGGACGCCAGCGACCAGATCCGCAACAGCCACACCCATCCGCCGCAGGGCCTCTATGGCGACAAGGCGTTCCGCGAAGGCTTTGCGCAACTGAAGCCGCTTGGCCTGCTGTTCGAGGCCTGGCAGTTCCACCCCCAACTGCCCGAGGTGATCGATCTGGCGCGCGCCTTCCCCGATACGCCGATCGTGCTGAATCACGTCGGCGGGCCGCTCGGCATCGGCCCCTATGCCGGCAAGAGCGAAGAGACTTTCGCGGCCTGGAAGAAGAACATGGCCGAATTGGCGCGCAGCTCCAACGTCTCGGTCAAGCTGGGCGGGCTGGGCATGCGCATCGGCGTGTTCGACCACCACAAGCGCGAGGTGCCGCCGACATCGCAGGCGCTGGCCGATGCGTGGCGGCCGTGGATCGACACCACCATCGAGCTGTTCAGGCCGGAGCGCTGCATGTTCGAGAGCAACTTCCCGGTCGACAAGATCACCACCGGCTATGCGGTGCTGTGGAACGCCTTCAAGCGGCTCGCGGCAGGCGCCTCGGCAACGGAAAAGACCGCATTGTTCAGCGGCACGGCCAGCAAAGTGTACCGGGTCTAGGGCAAATCACCTTTTGACGGAATCACTCCGGATTCCGTCAAAAGGTGTGAATTTGCTCTACACTTGAGGAATAGAGCGGATTCACACGATCGGATGGCAGCGTTGTCGCGCTTCCATCCGATCGTGATCCGTTCTAGCGCGACAGCAGCTTCCCAAGTGCCGCAAGCAGCCGGCCCGCCCCATCCGTCACCGTACCGTCGTTGGCAATCTCGATCAGACGCGGGTGGCTAACGGCAAAAGCGTCGGCCCGGGCCAGACGCTGGGCGATGGCTGTCTGGTCGTCGCGGCCGCGACCGCGCAGGCGATCGGCAACCATGTCAGGCGATGCCGTGACGAGGATCGGCGCAATCTTGGGATCGCCGCGCAGTTCGGCCATGAAATGCGCACGGCTGCCCGACACCACGACGAGGCAGCCGGCGCGCTGCCACAGTTCGATCTCGCGGCCGATGCCATAGGACCTGCCGTAGGCCTGCCAGTGCATGGCGAACAGGCCGCGCTGGCACCGCAGTTCGAATTCCGCCGGCGACAGCGAGATGAAATTCTCGTCGCCATGGACCGGCCGCGTGATGTAGCGATGGGCGAACAGGATAGGCTCGCCCGCCAGGCGCTCGCGCGCGGCTTTCAGCAGGGTGTCCTTGCCGACACCCGACCGTCCCATGACATAGGCGACGCCGCTTTCCATCGCCGGCCGAGGTCAGACGCCCCTGAATCTGGGCTTGCGCTTTTCCATGAAGGCGCGGCGGCCTTCGATATAGTCCTGGCTGGCGAAGCAGGCATCGACCGCCGCCTGCACCTCGGCCAGCCGCGCCGAGGGATCGTCGGACACCGCCGCATCGACCGACAGCTTGGTCGATTTGACGGTCAGCGGCGCGTTCTGCGCGATTACCGCGACCAGAGCCTCGATCGTGCCGTCCAGCGCCTCGACCGGCACCACGCGGTTGAGCAGGCCCATCCGGTGCGCCTCGGCGGCGTCGAACTGCCGGCCGGTGAAATAGATCTCCTTGGCGAAAGCCGGCCCCACCAGACCGACCAGCTTCTTGACCCCGTCATAGGCATAGCCCAGGCCGAGCTTGGCGGCCGGAATGGCCAGCTTCGCGTCGGCCGCGGCGATGCGCAGATCGCAGCTCATCGCCACGTTCAGCCCGCCGCCGATGCAGAAACCCCGGATCATGGCGATGGTCGGCTTGGCGATGCGTTGCAGCGAGGCCAGCGCACGCCTGGACATCTCGTCGTAATGCGCCACCGCCTCTTTCGAGGCGCGCTGGTTCTCGAATTGCGAGATGTCGGCGCCGGCCACGAAGGCCTTGTCGCCGGCGCCTTTCAGCACCACCACCCGCACCTCGGCATCGGCGGCGTAGCCGTCGAGGATCGGCGCCATACCCTCCCACATATCGACCGACAGCGCATTGCGGCGCGCGGGGTTGTTGAAGATCAGCCAGCCCACGGGGCCGGTCTTGTGGGCAATCAGTCGCTCGGTGGTCATGCAATGTCCCAGTATTCAGATCACGTTGCGCCGACGCAAATCGGCGATAGCGGCTTCATCGTAGCCCAGTTCGCCCAGTACTTCTGCGGTGTGCTCGCCGCGCTCTGGCGCGGCATTGCGCATTTCAAAGGGCGTTCGGCTCATCTCGATCGCCTGACTCACCAGCTCGATGGCGCCCAGCGTGCCGGACTCGACGGGCCGTGCCATCTTCAGGTGCCTGACCTGCGGATCGGCGAATACCTGGTCCATCGTGTAGATCGGCCCGGCCGGCACGCCGGCTTTGTTCAAGAGCGCCACCAGCGCCGCACTGTCGTGTTGCGTCGTGCACGCCTCGAGCAGGGCGTTGAGCGCCACCCGGTTGCGGCTGCGCGCCTTGGCGGTGGCGAAGCGCTCGTCGGCCACCAGCCCGGGCGCACCCAAGGCCTCGCACAGGCGGCGATAGATATGCTGGCCGGAAGCGGCGATGTTGATGTGGCCGTCCCGGGTCTCGAACACGCCGGTGGGGATCGAGGTCGGATGGTCGTTGCCGGCCTGGCCCGGCACCTCATGGCTCACGGTCCAGCGCGCAGCCTGGAAATCGCAGGTGGCGATCATCGCCTGCAACAGGGAGCTCGCCACCCACTGCCCCTTGCCCGAACTCTCGCGCTCGAGCAGCGCGATGAGGATGCCGACTGCGCAATTCATGCCCGCTGTGACATCGGCAACGGCGATGCCGGCACGCATCGGCCCCTGCCCTGGCGTGCCGGTGATCGCCATCAGCCCGCCCATGCCCTGGGCAATCTGATCGAAGCCGGCGTGGCCGGCATAAGGTCCGGTCTGGCCAAATCCCGATACCGAGCCCAGCACGATGCGCGGATTGACCGTTTTCAGGCTTTCGTAGCCGAGGCCAAGCCGCGATTTCACATCGGGCCGGAAGTTCTCCACCACCACGTCGGCACGCTCGACCAGCTTGAGGAAAATCGCCTTGCCCGCCGGATCCTTCAGATCGAGCGTCATGCCGCGCTTGTTGCGATGCAGGTTCTGGAAATCGGGACCGTGACGGGGCCCGCCCATGTCGCCGTCGCCGGCCGCAGCCGGCGGCTCGATCTTGACGACGTCGGCGCCCCAGTCGGCCAGGAAACGCACCGCCACCGGCCCGGCGCGCACGCGGGTCAGATCCAGCACGGTGAAACGCGATAGGGGCCCGGCGGTCATCGCGGCATTATTGCATATAGTCTTCGGCGACGATGGCGAAGTTGACGTTCTGCGAATCCTTCAGCAGGAAGGTGGTAATGCCGATCAGATTGCCCCAGGCATCGAACAGCCCACCGCCGGAGGAGCCGGCCGAGATCGGCGCCGAGGTCTGGATCAGCCGATCGCGCTCCAACACGCGCTTGGACGACACCAGCCCCTCGGCCAGCGTCAGCTCCAGCCCCAGCGGCGCGCCGATCGTGTAGACGTGTTCGCCGACCTTGATGTCGGCGAACGGCCGGATCGGCACCCAGCTCGGCAACTGGCTGCGCGCCCGCAGCACGCAGCGGTCCGATGCGCGGTTGCGCGAAGCGAGGTCGGCTTCGAGCGTCTGGCCGTCGCGCTGAATCTGTACGCTGCGCGCATCGTGCAGCACGTGGCAGTTGGTCAGCAGGTCGGTGGCGCTGATCGCCACCGCCGAACCCTGGGTCGACTCGTCGGTCTTGACGACATAGACTGCGCCGCGCGCCTTCTCGAACACGTCCTGCGGGCGCAGTTCGTTGCCCGATGCCAGCGCCATGCGGGCATTGGCCGTCTTGCCGAACAGATCGATCGGCGGCTCGCGCCGGGGCTCGGCGCCCGAGCCGGCATTGCGCATCGCCGCTTCCAGCACCGCCGGTCCCGATTCGGTCGGCTGGATGACCGGATTGGGCTCGGCATCCAGGCGCAACGCCGGCGCCACCGCCAGGCTGTTGGAGAAGGCCGAGAACAGCACGGTGACCAGCTTCTCGTCCTGGGCCGGCAGGTTGATGACGAAAACAGCGGTGCCGGTGGTGCGGCATTCCGCTCGCGTGTAGAAACGCCGGTCGCCGGTGGTGCCCGAAACGACATACCAGTTGTCGCGCCGCGCCTGGTAGAGGATCTGGCGCTCGCGGTCGTTCGATTGCACCTCGCGCTTGTAAAGCTGGTCGAGATTGGAGCATGTCACCGGCTGGCCCAGCAGCACGCTGACGCTGACCGAGCCCTCGAACACGTAGCGCAGGCCGCTGGAAACGTGCTCGACGGTCTTGAACTCGGTGAGCGCGGCCGGATAGGGAATCGTCACCCCGACATTGCGATCGCGCAGCAGGCTCCATTTCATGGTATCGCGCAGATGAACGCCGTCGGTGAACAGCTCGATCACCTGGTCCGGCGACAGGGTGCCGGTGCCGGCATAGCCATGCGCCTCCTGCCAGCCGATGGCGGCCGCGCGGCTCTGCTTGCCGAACGATCCGTCGGCCATGCCGTTGTAGTAGCCGTTCCAGATCAGCGCCTTCTGGATATCGATGGTGGTGATCAGTTCGATGGGCGGCGGGCTGTCCCAGCGATAGTCGAACACACCCTCGCGCGAGAGCTGCGCCCCGGCCGGCGCCGCAGCCCAGCTCGACAACGCACAGATCGCAAGACCGAGGAGAATTCTGCCCCGGAGCCCCATTGGAACCGATGATGTGAGCAGCCATGGGGCAAGCGCAACGAGTTTCCTCAATGCGCGGCGCAAGCGATTGATCTGCCGGCATATATCGCCGATACGATCCGGTCTCCAAAGGCGATGCCTTAGGGGCCCATGGCGAGCGGGTAGAGAACCCGGCGGAGCTTGGGAGGCGCCATAAGCCGGGCGCTAGCCAGCGCACCGGCGGTGGCCGACATCGTCATCTCGCGGCAGGCGGTATCGTCGGACGCCCGGAAGGGCCTGGGTTTCGTGCCGGACGACAGGCGCCGGCGGCCTGGGACGATGCCCAGAGGAAACGCCGGGAAAACACCCGAGCCCGACCGGCAGCCGCCATCACTCCGCCTGCCAGCTGCCGTCCGGATCGTAGGCTTTGATCGACGCAGCGATCGCTGCGGTGTTGGGTCCGAGATCCTTCTGATAGACCGTGCCGTCGTCACTCACCATGAGGGTCATCACTCCGGACACGCCATAGCTGGCGGGGAACGCAATCACCGCAAACCCGCCGATCATGCGGCCGTCGACGATATAGCTATAGGCGCCGCCCGGTGCTGCCTTGCCCTGCTCCGCCAACATGCGGAAATAGTAGCCGTAGTAGGGCGTCGGCTGGGGACCGCCGGGCTTGATTTCGTAACCGTCGTGGATCGCCTTGATCGCCGTCTCGCCCAGCGGGCTTGGCGCGTCGGAACCCGAAGCCTGCCAGTATAGCCCATCGTGCTTGCCGGGGCTGCTGACGAAGCGTCGCGCATATTGCGGGGATTTGGCGCCGTCGCGCGGTTGGGAGGCATATTCGCGTTGCGCGTCGACGAAAGCGCGCATCACTTCGATGGCGCTGAGTTCGTTGCGGCCGATGCGGCGGCGCAGCAGTTCCTGCTTGCCTTCGGCGACGTCGAATGCCCAGCCCGACGCCACCTTGACGATGGGAAAAGGAAACGGAAAGTCGTCGGCGCCGATCACGAGCGTGACCTTGCCGGCGCCCTGCGCCTGAAGGGAATGGCGTTCCTTGTAGGCAGCGACGAAGCCCGCGGCGGCCTGGCGATCGGCCACCGGATCGCCCGACACGATCAGGTCCCGCGCCTCGCTGCCGAACAGCTCGATCATCCGCGCCTGATCGTTGGCGCCGGCGGCTTCATAAAGCGCCTGCGCGGCACTGTCTGCGGTGGCGAACGCCCTGCCCTTCGCCAGCACCGCATGCGACAGGCCGGCAAGGGCTAGGCTCGTCGCCACGGCCAGCATCGCCAGGCGGTTCGACAGATATTGGAACGGCATGGCGTCCTCCTACCGATCACGCCGCGGCTGGCTCGGCCGCCGCGACTTCGACGAATCCAGGCTGCGCCCGCCTCTGGCACTGTCCAGCCGGATCTGACCGCCGCTGCCAATGCCGTCATAGGCGCGCATCGGCTTGCCCGACACGCCGTCCTGCGGACCGGAGTTCCTGCCGACGCCGGCCGGCTGCACGCCCGGGCGGTTGGGCTCGACGCGGCCGCGATAGGCCTCGCGCTGCGGTGCGTTCGGCATCGGTCCTTTGCCGTAGCGTCCCGCCACTGCCGGATTGCCGTACGGCACGGCACGGCGATGCCCCGGGTCGTGACGCCAGTTGTTCTGATTGATGGTGGTCCGGTTGAACTGGTTGTAGTGGTGGATATCGATGTTCACGTCGTAATGGCCCCAATTGCAGCCGCCCCAGATTGCCGATCCGACGGCGACGCCCACGCCGAACCACAGCAGATTGGATGCGACATAGCCCGGCGGATACCAGTAGGTCGGCGGATAGGCCGGATAGGCCCAGGCGCCGTAGACCACCGTCGGATTGTAGACCGGTACGTAAACCACCTCGGGATTGGCCTGCTCGATGACGATGTAGGTCGTGGAGCCGCTTGTCGTCGTGGTGACGGTCTGCTGCGGCGACGAGCCCAGCGTTCCGGCGGCCTTGGCCTTGGCGCGCAGCTCCTGCACCGCCATCATGACGGCTTCGCGCTGACCCAGAAACGCGTCGCCCAGCTGCTGCGTCCAGTCCAGCTTGTCGTTCATCATTGCCAGCACCTGCGGCACGGCGGTCAGCGACTTGACGCTGGGATCCCAGGCCTGCTGCTGCATGGCGTCTTCGAGCACCTTGCCGGTGACTTTCGGGTTTGCCTTCGCCCAGCGCGCCGCCTGGACGATCTCAAGCGGATAGGTCGACGCCATCAGCACCTGTGCCAGCAGCGCATCGGGATAAAGCGCGATCGGCGCCACCAGCGCCTCGATCTGCGGCTTGCCCAATCCACTGGCCGTATCGGCCGATTGCGCGTGCAGTCGGCCGGCGCACCAGCTCGAAGCCATCGCCATCGACAGAATCACGCTGATGAAGCTGCGCAGGCCCCGTCTCATGCGGATGGCTCCATGATCGAACTGCATTTGGCCAACACCATGCGATCGACGATCCATGGCCTGGCCGCGGCATTGGTACTGGCTGCGCCCGTGTTCTCCTATCCGATCCGCGCAAAATATCCCGCCCGCCGCGGCGCCGTCCCGCGGGCGCGGTCGCGGCCCTGGAGACTCATCGATCGGCGAAGGAAGCGATGGTCGAAGCGGTGTCCGGCAAAGGCTGCTGGCTCGCCCTGATCAGGCCGGCAGTGGGTCGATCGAGGTCCAGGACAAGGAGCGTTGCCGACGACACGACGATCGCGATCGTCAGGATCGGGATGCGCGTACGCAGCGATTCCAGGCCACTGGCGTAGCCGGCGAAGGTACAGGCGACAACGGCAATGCAGTAGAGCGAGATCGGCACGATGTCGGGCACCGCGCTGAGCGCCGCCGTCAGGCGTTTTTCCTGGTTGTCGAAAACGTCATTGAGCGACTGGATAAAAAGCCCGGTTGGAACCACTCCATCGTTCACCCGCCGTAGCCGCCATTGCCTGCTGCCACAACGCCTCCTGGGTGGCATTGGAGCGAGACACCGCCGCGACGATCTGCGGCCGAGAGTCCGCGCCTTGCGCGATATCGATCCGAATCTGCAGATACTCCCGCAGCAGCCCGATCGACCGGCTATCGTGCGGCGCCGGCAGCAAGCGCGCGCAACGCGCGCCGTGCCGATCGAATTGGCTTCTGCCAGCACCGCATCGCCGTTCCTCGAACCGCCACAGCGCCAGGGAAAAAAGCAAAGCCCAGCATCAGCGCAACAGCCCCAGGATGGAGCCTCGATCGTTGAAACGTCGATCCTGGCGGCTGCCGGCCACGCCGAACCGGCGGACCAGCTCGCTGGCGCCCAGGAAAACCACGACGCTGGGCACGAAAATGGCGTGCGATACGGCGCGACGCGCCGCCCACGCACGAGATTGCCGCGGCGCGGGGCATTGATAGGCCGCGCGAACGCCGCTCACTATCCGAATCGCGCATTTTCTGACCTGGCGGCTGCCTGTCACCCGCATCAGCGCTGGCGATGCCGCCAGCGAGCACCCATCATGACGACGCGAAAATGCGGCGAGAGTTTGCGCGGACCGCCGCTGCGCTTGCCGCGTTCTGCGCGGTCGAACAACAGGGCGGACTTGAAGCGCCGCCAGACGATACGAAGAGGAGAACAGAATGTCGTTGCGTGTACTGATTGCTGCAGCCCTTGCCGTCGGAGGCGTTGCCCTGTCGGCTGCGGCGATGGCCGAGCAGTCCGGCGTGTTCAAGGCCCGGCTCAACCCGGGCAGCAAGAACATCGGCCCGTGCAGCAATGTCGACGGTTCACTGGGGCGGGAGCAGACCGTGACGGTGGCGGGCGGCAAGGCTTCGGTCAATTCGGCCGGTGGCCTGAAGGGAAACCTGAAGGCGATCGGGCCGGACAAATACGAAGCCGCCAATTTCGGCATGGGCACCGTCCTGCTGACGGTGACGGCCGATCTCAGCGTCAATCCGCCGCTCATGATCGTGACCGAGCGTACCTATGGATGTCGCTGGGAGGGCGTGTTGAAGAAATAGGCCGACCCGGACCTGGACTTCCGCACCAGCACGGTTCCGACGGCGCCGTACGTCGGAATCGTCCGCCGTATTTGCCGCGGCACGCCAGGGACGCAACCGCGCGCCGCGAGAAAGCGGTACGTCGGAGCGCTTGAATGGGAGTTTCAAGTCGGACGGCTTTGGCGTGCCGTAGTGGACAAAAGTGAGAACTGGAAGGCGCAATTGCCACTGCCCAGTTGGCACGCAGGCCGGTTTGTCATCCAGATCGCTACCCTGCTGCCGGACGGCAGCCAAGCGATGCGAGTTGCGTGGCGGCTCGATCCGATTCGCGCTTGGCGTCGGCGAAGCTATAGCGACGGCCGGCAAAAGCCAGCGCTACTCGGTCGCCGTAGCGTGTCGCCAGATACGCTATGGCCTCGGCGTCGGTTGATGTCCTGAACCGATCTACGCTGCGGCCCCTCGAGGCGGGTCGGCGATCCGGATGTGCTCCCTGCGCAGCCGCCCCGGCCGTCGCGCAGGAAGTCCGACCCGGACCTGCCGGTCAATTGCCCAGCTTCACGGTTTGCAGATGAAGCGTATAGGGACTGCCGATCGCCGGAGCCCAGGCCTTGATCCGGGGACCGGCGGCAAAGGGCGAGTCGCACCAGAACAGGGGAATGGTTTCCCGCCGCTCGTGTTCCATCCGGGCGAAATCCTGCAGCATTTTCTCGCGCGCTTTGCTGTCCGTTATCTTGGCCTGCTCGTCGGAGATGCGATCGTATTCCGGCACCGAAACGTTGCCCGTGGTCCAGATCGACTTCGAGATGTACCAGGACAGCATCTCTCCGCCGTCGTCCGGCAGCGAATAAGGGACGTAGAAGACCGCCGGCTGCTTGCCGGCCCGCTGCATGGCCAGCCATGACGCCACGTCGTAGGACTCGCGCACGACCTTCAGGCCGATGGCTTCGAGATTGCCGGCCAGCACCTCGAGCACCTGCGGCGCGTTGGGCAAGGATCCGAACGAATCGGTCTGCACGGTGAAGGACACCTCCCGTCCCGGCTTGACACCGGCTTCGGCCAGCAACGCCTTCGCCTTTGGCGGATCGTACGGCACGCCGGAAAGCCCGGGCACGAACCCAAAGGTGGCTGGCGTGAATACGCTCGACGACACTTCGCAGACGCCGTTGAGGATCTGCTTGGCAATGCCGGCGCGGTTCAGCGCATAGCCGATCGCCAGACGCACCCGCCGGTCCGCCGACTCGGGAAATTTGCTCTTGTTGAAGAACATCATGCTGGTGCCGCTGTAGCGGGCGGAGAAAACCTTGAAGCTTGGGTTTTTCCGCACCCGGTCGAGCAGCGGGCCGGTCAGCCCGACGGCGATGTCGGCTTCGCCCTTCTCCAACATCGCGTACAGGGTAAAAGGTTCCTTGACGAGGCGCTGGGTCACGAACTGAACGTTGGACGGCGTATCCCAGTACTGGGTATTGGCTTCGAATTTCGACCACTCGCCGGATTTCAGGTCGACCAGCTTGTAAGGTCCGGTCCCGACCGGCTTGGCCTGGAATCCGGCCTTCCCCGTCTTCTCGTAGTAGCTCTTGGGCATGATGGGCTGCAGGCCATAGCGGCCGGCGGTAAAAAAGGCGGGCCAGGGCTGCTTCAGGATGAAGCGCGCATGATCCGGAGCCACGACCTCGACGCGCTCGAGTGCATCCTGGAAGGCCCGACGATAGACATGCGTGGAATCGGCGGCCAGCAGCTTGTCGTAGGTGAACTTCACGTCCTCGGCGGTGAACGGGTCGCCGTTGTGGAATTTGACTCCCTTGCGCAGCATGAAATCGATCTGCTTGCCGTCCTGGCTGACGGTCCATTTCTCCGCCAGCGCCGGATACTTGCCCTGGGGACCGAGATTGAGCAGGCCGTCGAATAGCAGGTCGGTGACCAGCCAATCGGCAACGGAAGAAATCGCGGTCGGGTCGAATTGCTGCCGCAGCACGGGGCCAGCGACGACGATTTCTCCCTTGGGGGCGGCGCCAGCCGCCAAGGGCGCCAGTAAACCCAGAACTGCCAGCACGACGATGCGGCACAGCCGGTCGGCCTCGAAGCGGAGATTGTCCCTGCGGACCCCAATCCTGGACATCATTGCTCCCTCCGCCTTCCGTGTTCTTTGTTACCGCCTCGATGGACAAACATCGGTCTGCCATATCGCGGCTATTTGACGACTTCCCACCTGACCGCTACGCGATGATGCGCGCCCGCCGCAACTCAGCAACTTGCGCCACGGTGAGGCCGAGCGAGGCCAGGATCTCATCGCTATCGGCACCGGCGGCAGCAGGCGGACTCTTAATCGTGCCCGGGGTGCGCGCGAAACGCGGCGCCGGAGCCGGTTGCGTCACCCCGGCATATTCGGTGAATGTCTGCCGCGCTTTGAGATGTCGGTGCAGCGGCGCCTCGCTCGGCCGCAGCACCGGCGCAAAGCAAACGTCGGTATTCTCTAGCAGCCGGGTCCATTCGGCCCTTGTCTTGGTGCGCATTGTTCTGGCGATACGCGCGGTGAAGTCCGGCCAGCTCGCGGCATCCATCTGGCCGGCCAGCAGTTCGGCGTCCTCAGCTAAGCCAATCAGGCGCAGGAATTGCGCGTAGAATTTCGCCTCGATGCAGCCGATCGCGACATACTCGTCGTCGGCGGTGAGATAGACATTGTAGAAATGCGAGCCGCTGTCGGCGACGTTGGTGCCGCGCCGCTCCTGCCACATGCCCGCGCCGATCATGCCGATGAAGGGCGTCATCAACGATGCCGCGCCATCGACCATCGCGGCGTCGACCACCTGGCCCTTGCCGCTGCCCCTGGCTTCTATGATCCCCGCCAGCACCCCGACGCAGAGATAGAGCGCGCCACCGCCAAAATCGCCCACCAGGCTGAGCGGCGGGACCGGCGGGCCGCCGTGATTGCCTATCGAGTGCAGCGCCCCGGTCAATGCGATGTAGTTGATGTCGTGCCCGGCTGTCTGTGCCAGCGGCCCCTCCTGGCCCCAGCCGGTCATGCGGCCATAGACCAGGCTGGGTTTGCCTGCGGCGCAGATCTCCGGCCCCAATCCCAGCCGCTCCATCACGCCGGGGCGGAAGCCCTCGATCACCGCGTCGGCCTGCCCGATCAGCGACAGCACCAGATCGATCCCCCGGGGCGATTTCAGATCGACGGCGATGGAGCGCCTGCCGCGATTGATGATCTGGTATTTGGTGTCGGGCTGTATGCCCAGGCCGGATGGTTCAACGCGGTCGACACGGATCACGTCCGCGCCAAGGTCGGACAACATCATGCCGCAAAAAGGCACGGGTCCGATTGCTCCCATCTCGATCACCTTAATGCCTGCCAACGGCCCCATGAATCCTCTCCACCGGTTTGGTCGGCGATTGGCGTGCCAGCAGGCCTGCCCGTTGCGCTGTGGTCTGCAACGACCATTGACCAACGGCAACATCTTGTGCATCGCGGGCGCTCCGAAATGGTGCGCAGCACCATCGAATTCTGACGCCGCGACGTTGACAGCCGCGTCTGCTCATTAACATACTAACCAGTCAGGTTGTATTTGCAAGACTGATGGCTCGCCCCATGGTGCAGCAAAACAATCGGGCCGCGTTGCGACTGCGACGCGAATAAAAGAAGCAACGTCGCCGGCGATGCGACGGCATAGGGAGAGAACGATGAAGAGCAAAGCCATTCTGGGCGTGGCGTTCGTCCTTTCGTTTGCAGTTGTGGTGCCGGCGCTAGCCGAAGACCTGACCATCGGAGTGATCGCGCCGCTTTCCGGCCCTGCTGCGCCGCAGGGCTTGGCCACCAAGACGGCGGTCGAAATCGCCGTCGCCGAGATCAACAGTCACGGCGGTATCGGCGGCCGGAACATAAATGTCATAATTCGCGATGATCAGGGCCTGCCTGCCAACGCCGTGAACATCGCGCAGGACTTCATCCAGAAGGAGCGGCTGCACTTTGTCGTTGGCCCGACCCTGAGCAGCAGTGCCTTGGCGGTAGCGCCGCTGTTTACGCAGGGCAAGGTGGTGGCGTTGGCGCTGGTCGGCACTGCCGACTGGAACAAGCCGGCGCAATACCCCTACGCCTTTCAGGTGCTGTACTCGAACGACCTGGTGGCGCACGCCACCGTGTCGTTCGCCATCGACAAGCTGGGCCGCAAGAAGTTCGGCCAAATCGGCGATACTTCGGCGTATGCGCTGGGCGGCATGGCCGACACCAAGGCCGTCATCACCCAGCTCGGCGCCGAAGTGGTCGACCAGGAAAAGCACAACATGGGCGACCTGGACTATTCGGTGCAGCTGCAGCGGCTCAAGGACGCGGGCGTCAACGTGCTCAATCTATGGTCTATCGCGCCGACCGACGTGGTGCGCATTATCCGCAAGATCGAGGAAATGAAGTGGACCGACCTGTACCATGTCGGCCCGCCCAATATCGGCCTGCAGCCGGTGCTCGACGCGCTGGGCCGTGACGCCTATCCCAAAACTTTCTACTATGTCTGCCTGCGCAACATGACTCATGGCAACGCCAAGGCGGAGGAGTTCGGCAAGAAATACGCCACTGCCAAGGGCAAGGTCGATTTCCCCCTGTATTACCCGGCTATCGCCTACGACTCGATCTACGCGCTGAAGGCGGCGATCGAGGGCTCCGCCGCCGATCCCGACAAGGTCAAGCAGTGGCTCGAGAGCCACTCCTATGTCGGCATCGCCGCGACCTATGCCGCGACTGCCGACAATCATCAGATGCAGAAGGTCGAGATGCTCGGGAACTGCAGCCCGCTCAATTACAAGGACGGGCTCGACGATCTGGTGACCAAATAGGCCGGACAGGATCCCATGCGCAATCCCGGTTGAAGGAGACGACGTTGGACATCGCGCTGGAGGCCATCGGCAGTTCGCTGCTGCGTGGCGTCGCAATCGGCAGCATCTACTCGCTGATCGCGCACGGCTACAACGTGATCTATTCCGGCACCAACGTCGTCAACTTCGCCCAGGGCGCCACCTTGATGTTCGCAATCTATATTGGCGCCTGGCTGCTGGGGCCGGTAGGCATGGCGGTGCCGGTGGCGATCCTGCTGACCATAGCCGCCATGACAGTCCTGGGTGCCTTCGAGGAACGTCTAGCAGTGCGTCCCGTGCAGAAGCACGGCCAGGCGATGCTGTGGATCACCAGCACGCTGGGCCTGTCGATCGCCATCGACAGCATCGCGGTGCTGCTGTGGGGGCCGCTGACCATTGCGTTCCCAACCGTGGTCAGGGAGGCGGCGATCCAGGTCGGGCCGATCTCGCTGTCGCCGATATTCACCCTTATCATTGTCACCAATGTCGCCATCGCCGCCGGCCTCACCTGGTTCTATCGCGCCACGCGAACCGGCCGGGCGCTGCTGGCGGTGTCGCAGGATCGCGACGCGGCCGCGCTGCGCGGCATAAACCCCTCGGTCTACTCGTTGATCGCCTTTGCCATCAGCGGCGCGCTGATGGGGCTGGCCGGGATGTTGGTTGGCCAGTTCATCTTTGCCGACACCGCCCTGTCGCTGACCTTCGGGGTGAAAGGCTTCATTGTGGCCGCACTGGGCGGGCTGGGCTCGACCCGGGGCGCCGTCATCGGCGGCTGGATTCTCGGCATGGTCGAGACCATGGGCGTGCTGGTGACCGGCGTCGCCTATCGCGACGCCATCGCCCTGGCCGTGTTCCTACTGGTGCTGTTTGCCCGGCCCCAGGGACTGTTCGGCTTCTACCAGTCGCGCGAAGTCTGAGCCACGATGACAACGCATGCCAACAGGGATACCGGCCACCTGCTCGCGGGGCAAGGCACGGCGGCACCGCTGCCCCTGCCCGGCAAGGAGTCCGATCGCGTACTGGCGGACCGGCTGCTGCTCGGTTTCTTCGCAGTCCTGCTGCTGGCGCCGCTGACGTCGGTCAATCCCTACTACCTGTTCCTGATCCAGAAGATCGCGATCTACGCCATCGTCATCATCGGCCTCAACCTGGTGGTGGGATTTGCCCATATTGCCTCGCTGGGCCATGTCGGTCTGTTTGCAGTGGGCGCCTATGCCTCGGCGCTGCTGACCGTCGATGCCCACTGGCCCTGGCTGGCCAGCGTGGTCGCCGCCGCCCTGCTGGCCAGCCTGCTCGGCCTGCTGCTGGCGCTGTCGTCCCTGCGGTTGGCGCATTTCTATTTCGCCATGGTGACGCTGCTGTTCGCGACCACTTTGCGGCAGCTGATCATCGAATGGGGAGGACTAACGCACGGCTTCACGGGTGTGATTGGCATTCCACCGATAGTCCTGTTCGGTTGGACGGTGCAAGGCACGTCCTTCTACTATTTCGTTCTGGCGCTAGCCGCGCTCGCCTTTCTCGGCTGCCGCAATCTGGCGCAGGGATGGGTCGGTAGGGCCCTGCTGGCGATCCGGCTGAGCGAGGCCGCGGCCAAAGGATCGGGCATTTCAGTGGTGCGGCTGAAAGTAGCGGTATTCATCATCAGCGCCGTGCTGGCAGGCGTGGCGGGCTCGCTCTACGCCCATGCGAACAGCTATATCTCGCCCGACAATTTCGGCCTGGAACTGGCTGTAGTGTTCTTCGTCGCTGTCATCCTTGGCGGCTCGGCGACCATGTTCGGACCGATCATTGGCGCGATCATTCTTGTCGTGTTGCCCGAGCTGCTGCATTTCGCCGACCGGCTGCGGCTGGCTATATACGGCATCGTGCTGATGGCGATCTGTTGGTATGCGCCGCTGGGTATCGCCGGCTCGTTCGGCCAGTTCCTGAGGCGCACGCTCAATCGGCCGAGGCGGGCTTCGACCGACATCGATCAGGCCGTGGCGCCTGCAGCCGTACCAATATCCGGCGCGACTGACGCGTCGCGCCGTGCGGGCGACGTCATTCTCCAGGCCGACCGGTTGAGCAAGCGCTTTGGCGG
Source organism: uncultured Hyphomicrobiales bacterium (assembly GCA_964458605.1). Classification (GTDB taxonomy): domain Bacteria; phylum Pseudomonadota; class Alphaproteobacteria; order Reyranellales; family JAQSWP01; genus JBBSNV01. The sequence goes on from CAYWLS010000023.1 coordinate 65,115, forward strand.
CGTACAAGCCTGCGCGGACATAGATCTTCAGGTCCGGGCCGGCTCGGTGCACGGGCTGATGGGCCCCAACGGCTCGGGCAAGACCACGCTGCTGAACCTGCTATGCGGCTATTATCCCGTCGATTCCGGCAATATCCTTTATCGTGGCCGCGACATCACTGGCCAGCCGCCTCATATCCGCAGCCGCAGCGGCATCGCCCGCACCTTCCAGACGCCCAAAGTGGTCCCAGGCCTGTCAGCGCTGGACAATGTGCTGCTCGGCGCGCAGGCGGACAGCCAGTGCAGTACGGCGGCAACCCTGCTCGCGCTGCCCGCCGCACGGCGATACGAAGCCCGCTACCGCAAACTGGCTATGGTGCTGCTCGACCTGGTCGGGCTGGCCACCAAGGCGGGCGCGCCGGTCGAAACCTTGACCCATGTCGACCATCGCTTCATCGAGCTGGCGCGCGCCCTGATGGGGGACGGCAGCGTATTGATCCTGGACGAGCCGGCGGCCGGGCTGAGCCAAGTCGACCTGGTCAAGCTGGCCGAGGTGATCGAGCGCTGCGCCGCGGCAGGCATGGCGGTGCTGCTGGTCGAGCACAATGTCGGATTCCTGATGAGCCTAGCCGATTCCATCACCGTGCTCGATTTTGGCCGCAGCATCATGTGCGACACGCCCGACAACGTACGGCGCGATCCGCGTGTCGTGCGTGCCTATCTGGGTGATTCATGAGCGCGCTGCTCGAAGTACGCAACATCAGTGCCCACTATCTTGGGCCGCCGGTCATTAGCGGCATCTCGCTAGGCGTCGAGAAGGGCACGATCACGGCCATTCTGGGGCCCAACGGCGCCGGCAAGAGCACAACCGTCAAATGTATCGTCGGCCTCGCGACGCCGTCGCAAGGCGAAATCCTGTTCGACGGCGCCAGCGTCGCGGGCAAGCCACCCTGGGATATGCTGAAGCGCGGCGTGGCCCTGGTGCCCGAGCGCCGCGCCATCTTTCCGCGCCAGTCGGTGCACGACAACCTGCTGGTCGGTGCCCACAGCGCCAAGGCGGCATCCGATGTGGTGGCCAAGCGCATTGCTGATGTTGAACAGACTTTTCCGATCCTGCGCGAGCGGCGCAACGCGGCCGCCGGAACGCTGAGCGGCGGCGAGCAGCAGATGTTGGCCATCGGCATGGCGCTGATGACCGATCCCAGCCTGCTGATCCTCGACGAGCCGTCGCTTGGCCTGGCGCCCCAACTGGTACAGCGCATCTTCGACGTGGTGCGCGAACTCAATCGGGCCGGCCGAACCGTGCTGATCGTCGAACAAATGGTCGGGCCGGTGCTAGCGATCGCCGACTTCGCCTACCTGATCGAGCTCGGCTCGATCCGCCTTTCCGGTCCCGCCGAGCAGGTCCGCAACTCCAGCCTGGTGGTCGACAGCTATCTGGGAGGGCGGGAACGATGAAGCAGGCCTATTCGCCGTTGCCGGCAACCCCGGAGCACAATCTCGCCACATGTATCGTTGCCGGGCTGGGCTCCGACCCGGCGCGCATCGTCCTGTCCTTCGAAGGGGTCGACCTCAGTGCCGGCGAATTGACGGGGCGCATCGTGCGCTATCGAGCGTGGTTGCAAACCTTGGCGATTGGCAAGGGCGACATCGCCGCGCTCTATCTCGAGAACGAGCCGGACTGGCTAGCGGTGTTCTATGCACTGATCAGCCTGGGCGCCGCCGTCATGCCGATCAATCCGGCGCTCAATCCCAACGAAGTGAAGCGAATTCTCCAGATCGGCCGGCCGGTCGCCATCGTGTCACGCGACGGCCAGTGCGATGCGCTCGATCTGGGTGGCGATGCCGGCTGGCAACCCCGCACCGCGACCCTGGAGCAGGCGTCGAAGGCGGATCCCGCCCCTGCCGGTCCGTTGGAGATCGCTGCCGTTGCCGCTGACAATCCGGCGGTGATCTTTTTCACCTCCGGCTCCAGCGGCGAACCCAAGGGTGTGGTGTGCTCCCATGCCCACGAGCAATGGGCGATCGCCCGCAATATCGACAACTGGGGCATCGGCTCCGGCGACACGACCCTGGTCGGCCTGCCGCTAGCCTTCGTGTTCGGATCGATCATGACCGCGACTACCACTTTGGTCGCGGGCGGCCGGGTATCGCTGCTGCGGCGATTCCACCCGGAAGAGGCGATCAAGGCCTGCCGCCGCGGCAGCGTCACGGTGCTGCCCGGCGTGCCCACCATGTTCGCCATGCTCTCGCAAGCCGCGGCGGCGGGGCTAGGCGGGTATCGCGGACTGCAATGGGCCTTCTCCGGCGGCGATCTGTTGACCGATAGCGCCGTCGAGAGCTTCCGCCGCCATTTCGATGTACCGATCTTCGACATATTCGGCATCACCGAGGCGCGCCCGATCGCCGGCTACACGCGTGGCCAGGACGCCGAGCCGGTGCTAGGGACGTGTGGTCGGCTTTATCCCGGCATCGCGCTGCGGCTGGTGGATGACGACGGCGCGCCGGTCGCTGCCGGCCAATCGGGTGAGTTGGTGGTGGGCGGGCCAGCGGTAGCCTCGGGCTATTTCCGCAACGAAGCGGCGACGCGCGAAGCGTTCCGCGACGGGGAATTCTGGTCGGGCGACTTGGCGTGCCTGTCGCCAGAGGGCTATCTGCGCATCGTCGGACGCAAGAAGGCCGTCATCAAGCGCGGGGGCATGATGATCGCTCCCGCGGAGATCGAGCAATGCCTGGCCCAGCATCCATCGGTACAGGCCGTCGCCGTCATACCACGGCCCGATCCGCTGTTCGGCCACGAACTGGCCGCGGTGGTGGTGCGCGAGAACCAGATCGACGAGGCCGAACTCAGGACCTTTTGCGCCCAGCATCTGGCGAAATACAAGATCCCAAAATGGATCGTATTTCGCTCCGATCTGCCCAAGGGTCCCACCGGCAAGATCGATCGCAAGATCTTGGCCATCGAACTCGACGCGGCGCTGCCGGGCGGGCCGGCATAGCGATGGATACCAGGGCAATCAGGAGCAGGACGATGCCGACTTGGGACGAATTGCGAGCCGAGCTTGATGCAAAGCTGGCGGCCGCGCACGTGATGGGCGGCGCGGAGCGGATCGCACGCGAGCATGCACGTGGCAAGAGCACGGCGCGCGAACGCGTGGATCTTCTGCTCGATCCTGGCAGCTTCGACGAATGGGGTGTGCTAGCGCACCACCAGGAACAATCGCTGGACATGGTCGATCGCTCGACTCCGGCCGACGGTCTGGTGTGCGGCCAAGGCCGCATCAACGGCCGGCTGGTGTGCGTCGCAGCCGACGACGCCACGGTTATGGGTGGCAGTCGCGGCCTGGTCGCCGAGGTCAAGCAATCGCATCTGCGCCAGGCTGCGATCAAGTCGGGGTTGCCCTATATCTGGCTGCAAGAAGCTTCGGGTGGCCGCATCCAGGAGCTGATGGGCGCGTCGTTCGCCGCGCGCACCTTCGCCACCAATTTCCGCGATCAGGTCAAGAGCATGTCGGGCTGGATTCCGCAGGTATCCGCGCTGCTCGGTGCGTGCTTCGGCCAGCCGGCTTTCGTGTCGGGCCTGGCCGAGTTCGTCCCGATGTCGGAGCTGGCCTCGGTCGGCGCATCGGGCCCACCGGTCGTGGCGGCCGCCATCGGCGAACGCGCCACGGAGCAGGAACTCGGAGGACCGCAGGTCGCGCTGGCGCAGGGCCTGGTCGACGGCGTCTACGCCGACGATCAGGGCGTAATGCAGGCGATCCGCGACTATCTGGGATATTTCCCGTCGAACACCGCTTCGCCGCCGCCTGCTGCCGCATCCTCTGATCCGCTCGACCGACTATGCCCCGAACTCGAATCGATCGTATCGACCAATCTGCGGCAGCCCTACGACATGCGGCGCGTGATCGAGGCAGTGTGCGACCGCGACAGCGCGTTCTTCGAGATCGGCCGGGGCAACGGGCCGCAGATGATCGTCGGCTACGGTCGCATCGGCGGAATGACCGTGGGCATTGTCGCCAACCAGCCGAAGGTGCAGGCGGGCGTGATTCCGGCGGCCGCGGCGCGCAAGACGGCACGGTTCATCGAAATCAGCGACGCCTTCCACATCCCGCTGGTATTTCTTGTGGACACGCCTGGCTTCATGGTTGGCGGCAAGGCCGAGCGCGAGGGGCTGGCCGCCGGGGCGGCGCGCATGCTGGCGGCCATCCTCGATGCCAGCGTGCCAACCGTGACGGTGATCCTGCGCAAATCCTACGGGCTGGGCTTCTTCGCCATGAATGGCGCCTGCATGTCGCCCGACCTGCTGCTGGCCTGGCCCACCGCATCGGTCTCGCAGATGGGCCCCGAACCGGCGGTCAACGTCATCAATGCCAAGCAGATCGCGGTCTCGGCACAGCCGGAGGCGCTGCGCGCGGAGCTGGTCGAGCAGTTTCGCCAAGATATTGCACGGCCCTATAAAGCCGCCGGCACGGCGGCGATCGACGACGTCATCGATCCGCGCGCGACGCGGGCCATGGTCGGCAGGCGCCTGCTTGCGCTGGCCGAACGGCCGGCATCCACCTTTTCCTTCAAACACCGCATCACGCCACGATAGGACAATCGTCATGGATCACGCATTCAATCCCGAACAGATCGAAATCAGAGACACCATCCGCCGCGCTGCGGAGCGTGACCTGGCGCCGCTGATCAAAGAGGCCGAACGCACCGAGACCTGCCCGCTCGAGATCTTCAAGTGGGCCTCGGACAAGGGCATTCTCGGCATCAACTTTCCGACTGAATATGGCGGCGCTGGCTTGGACAAGATCACCTCGATGCTGGTGATCGAGGAGCTGGGCCGGGTGAATTCTGGATTCTGCGGCGCTATCATGTCGCAGTCCGGTGTGGCAACCGAGGCGATCCTGCGTTACGGCTCGGAGGAACAGCGGCGCAAGTACCTGCCCCCCACATTCAAGGGCGACATGATTGGCGGCATCGCCATGACCGAGCCCGACACTGGCTCCGACATCAGCAATCTGCGCACCACGGCCCAGCCCGACGGCAACGGTTTCCGCCTGAACGGCGCCAAGATCTTCGCCTCTAACGCCACCATCGCCAGCTACATGACGATCGTGGCGCGCCTGCCTGGGACCAAGGGCCGCGACGGCATTTCACTGTTCATCATCGACACCAACAACCCGGGCTTCAAACGCGCTTCGCCGATCAAGAAGCTGGGCCATCGAACCCAGGACACCGGTCAATTCACCCTGGAGAACGCATGGGTCAATTCCGACGCCGTGATCGGCGAGTTGGGCAAGGGGCTGGGCTATGTGCAGAGCGTATTGACCTCGGGTCGCCTCGACTACGCGGCCCGCTCCAACGGCGTGTCCCAATCGGCCTTCGAGAAGGCGATCAAATATGCGAAGGAACGCCGCACTTTCGGCAGCCCGATCGCCAAGTACCAGGCCATCCGCTTCAAGCTCGCGCGCATGGCGATGGATATCGAAGCTAGCCGCAGCTTGCTGCTGCGGGCCGCCTGGATGTATGACCAGGGCCAGGAGATGGAGAAGGAGGCGTCGATGGCCAAGCTGTTCAGCGCCGAGGTCGCCCAGCGCGTCACCTGGGAGTCGCTGCAGATCCATGGCGCCTACGGGTATACCCGTGAGTTCGAGATCGAGAGCCTATTCCGCGACGCCCGCCTGTTTACCATCAGCGAGGGCACCAGCGAGATGCAGCAGATCATGATCGCCCGCTCCCTCGGCCTCGATGGCTAGGAGGACGCCCCAGCCCCAGGGCGCGGCCAAGGCAGGCCGGTCCGGTCGCGATCGCCGCAAATCCTGCGAGCACGTGCCCAATGCCGTACGGCGCACGAAAAGCCTGGCCGCGATCCGGATCGCGGCGCGAAAGCTATTCGTCAGCAAGGGGTACTTTGCGGCCTCGATCGACGACATTGCTCAACGCTGCGGCCTCTCGAAGGGAGCCATCTATTTCTATTTCACCGACAAGTCGGAAATCCTGCGTTCACTGCTCCTGGAATCGCAACAGCGCATCTATGAGCCCATCTTCCAGCGCCTGTCTGCCGGCCGAGAAAGCTCCGCACTGGACCGGCTAGCCCTGTACATCAACTGGGTCGCGCGCATGGGAGCGGAAAATCCCGAGCTGTGCTTGTTGCCGATCTTAATGTCGATCGAACTCAAGGATCGCAGCGACTCCGCGCATGCCGTCATAAAGAAAATCTACAAGCGCGTTCAGTCGGTCCTGACCAGAATCGTACTCAATGGCCAGCGGTCGGGGCTGATCCACAAGGTCGTGCCCGCCAAGGAGCTCGCCGCAACGGTCATTGCCATCACCGATGGTGCATTGCTGGAGTATCTCCGGCGCGACGGCAATCTCGATGGCCGCAAATTCGTCACCGGCCTGCGCATGACGGTGCTACGCGGCTTCGGAAACCCAGCCTGACGACTCGAAGGCCCCGCTAGCTGTGAGCTTTCAGGAGGTTGTCCATCCGGTCCGGACCGGGGAAGCTGA
>CAYWLS010000024.1:0-68444 GCA_964458605.1 uncultured Hyphomicrobiales bacterium
GACCACCGCCTGGACGCGGCTGCCGCGCATGCCGACGCAGGCGCCGACCGGATCGATGCTGCTGTCGTGGCTCAGCACCGCGATCTTGGCGCGGCTGCCCGGATCGCGCGCCACCGCCTTGATCTCGATGATGCCGTCGTAGATTTCCGGCACTTCCTGGGCGAACAGCTTGGCCATGAACTGCGGATGGGTGCGCGACAGGAAGATCTGCGGGCCGCGCTGCTCCTCGCGCACGTCGTAGATATAGGCGCGCACGCGGTCGGACGGGCGGAACACCTCGCGCGGGATCATCTCGTCGCGGCGGATGATGGCCTCGCCGCGCCCGGCCAGGTCGATGATGACGTTGCCGAAATCGACGCGCTTGACGGCGCCCGACACGATCTCGCCGACGCGGTCCTTGAATTCCTCGTACTGGCGCTGGCGCTCGGCCTCGCGCATGCGCTGGGTGATCACCTGCTTGGCGGTCTGCGCGGCGATGCGGCCGAAATCGATCGGCGGCAGCGGATCGGTGATGAAGTCGCCGACCTGCGCGTCCGGATTGCGGCGCTGCGCGGCGTCGAGCGAGATCTGGGTCGCCTCGTTCTCCACGGTCTCGACCACTTCCTGGAAACGCAGCAGCCGGATCTCGCCGCTCTTGCGGTCGATCTCGGCGCGGATGTCGTGCTCCAGCCCGTATTTGCTGCGGCCGGCCTTCTCGATCGCCGTCTCCATCGCCTGCAGCACCTGCTCGCGGTCGATGCTCTTCTCGCGCGCGACCGCGTCGGCCACCTGCAGCATTTCCAAGCGCGGCATTTCCGCCGCGACTGCCTGCTTAGCCATGATTAAGCTCCAGCCTTTCGCATCGTCATTTGATCCTGCTCCTGCTGTTGGCGCGCGTAATGGGCGCGCAGCAATTCGTCCGTCAGCACCAGCTTGGCGCGGCGCACGGCGCCGAGCGGCACGGCGACGCGGCCGCCGTCGTCCAGGCCGACCAGCACCGCGCCGTTCTCGACGCCCAGCAGCCGACCCTGGAAGCGCTTGCGCCCCTCGATCGGCTCGACCGTTTCCACCTTGGCCACTTCGCCCTTGAAGCGGTCGAAATCGGCCGGCTTGACCAGCGGCCGGTCGATGCCGGGCGAGGAAATCTCGAGCCGGTAGGCGCCGGCGATCGGGTCCTCGACATCCAGCACGGCGGACACCGCGCGGCTGATCTCGGCGCAATCCTCGACCGTCATCGAACGCTCGTCGGTGCGCTCGACCATGACCTGCAGCACCGGATTGCTGGCGCCGCCCGACATCATCACCCGCACCAGCGCGTAGCCCATGGCCGCGACCGTGGGTTCGATCGCCTTCTCGATCGTGCCCAGCGAGCTCTTGTCATGGTTGCCGGCTTGCCGGCCGTCGCGTTGCATGCTCGGTTTCTGTCCTGTTGGTTTTTTGCGTTTTCACAGGCTCCAAAAGCGAAGGGTGGGCCTTTGGCCCACCCTTTGTTTTTGAGGCCCGGTTTCACCGAACCCTATGTTGGCCCTGCATTTAGGCCAGAAGGGGCGGTTTCGCAAGGGGATTCTGGCCCGCGAGCGGCGGAAAAGAGCGAAAAACCAGGAATTCGGCCGCTCAGCGGGGCCGGCGTACCAGCCTTAGATAGGCCGGCCGCCGGCCCTGGCGCAGCGCCTTCTGCTCGTAGCGGGTGGGCGGCCAGTCGGGCGGCCGCTGGCGCCAGTCGGCCGGGCCCTCGGCCAGCCATTCGAAGGCCGGGTGGCGGGTGGCGTGCTCGACCATCCAGGGCAGGTAGGAGGCATCGTCGGTGGCCAGGCGCAGCTCCGCGCCGTCGACCATCGCCCGGGCCAGCAGGTCCAGGGTCGGGCTCGCCACCAGCCGGCGCTTGTGGTGGCGCAGCTTGGGCCAGGGGTCGGGGAACAGGATGAAGGCCCGGCCCAGCGATTTCTCCGGCAGGGCGCGCAGCAGCAGGCGCGCATCGTCCTGCAGGAAGCGGATGTTGGTCAGGCCGGCCTGCACCGCGGCGGTCAGCGCCCGCGCCAGGCCGTTGATGAACGGCTCGCAGCCGATCAGGCCGACCTCCGGATTGTGCTGGGCCTGCCAGATCAGGTGCTCGCCGGCGCCGAAGCCGATCTCGATCCATACCGCGCGCTTGTCGGGGAACAGGCGGCGGGGATCGAAGTTCTCGCCCTCGGCCGGGGGGGCGATCGACAGCCGCGGCAGCGCCTGGTCCAGCATCTCCTGCTGGCCCGGGCGCAGCCGCTTGCCCTTGCGCCGGCCGTAGAGGGTGCGGCGGCGGGCGGTGTCTTCGCTTTTGGTCGGTCGGTCGGTCTGGGTCACGGGGGCGCCTGATGGCCGATCAGCGCGGCAACGTCAAGCAGGCCGTGCCACATCCAGGCCAGGCCGATCAGGGAGACGGCCAGCGCCAGGCCGCCGATCAGGCGCGGTCCGCGGTTCCAGAACATCACCGCGAGATAGCTCACGGCCATGCCGGCCAGCGGGATCAGCCCCACCAGCCAGTCGGCCGGTCGCGGCGGTCCCAGCGGCGCGACCACCAGCACCACCAGCCAGAAAACCAGCACCGCGCCCCAGCCGACAACGGCGATCGTGCCGACAACACGCATGCCCGCGGTCACATCACCAGTTCGATCAGGCGCGGTCCGCGGTGCTTCATGGCGGCGGAGAATTGCGCGCCGAACTGGTCCATGTCGGTGGCGCGGCTGGCCTCGACGCCGAAGCCCCTGGCCAGCGCCACCCAATCGGGATCGGGCCGGTCCAGGCTCAGCATGTCCATCGCCTTGCGCCCGGGGTTGCCGGCGCCGACCTGGGCCAGCTCCCCCTTGAGGATGGCGTAGGAGCGGTTGGCGAAGATCACCACGGTGACGTCGAGATTCTCGCGCGCCATGGTCCACAGCGATTGCGGCGTGTAGAAGCCGCTGCCATCGCCGGTCAGGCAGACCACCTTGCGATCGGGCACGGCGATCGCCGCGCCGACGCCGACCGGCATGGAAAAGCCGATCGAGCCGCCCATATTGGTGATCCAGTCGTGCGGCTTCGCCCCGGCAGTGAGCGGCGCGAAGCCGCGGCCGGAGGTGACCGATTCGTCGATCACCACGGCGCCCTCGGGCAGATGCGCGCCCAGTGCTGCGGCGATCTTGTCCAAGGTGACGGCGCCGCTGGGCGCGGCGGGCAGGTTCGGCTGCTGGATCGCTGCCGGCACATTGTGCGCGTCCAGCGCATCGACCAGCCGCTCCAGCGCATCGACCAGGTCCTGCTCGAGCAGCGCCAGGGAGACGATGTCGCAGCCCGGCGCCGTCAGGATGCTGGGCTTGTCGGGATAGGCGAAAAAGGCGATGGGCTGGCGCGCGCCGCACAGCACCAGGTGCTTGACGTCCTTCAGCACGTTGATGGCGGCATCGACCGGATAGGGCAGGCGCAGGATCGGCACGCGGCCCGCGCCGCGCGCCATGCGCACATTGGACCATTGCGCCAGGATGCGGCAGCCGGTGGCGGCGGCGACCTTGCCGGCCAGCAGCAGGCCGTCTTCGCGCAAGGCGCGGCCGGTCAGCATCAGCATCGCTTCCTTGCCGCCTTTGCGCAGCGCGTCGGCCGCTTGCCGGATCGCCTGGTCGTCCACCTTGGCCGGTGCGGCGATGGCGGGCAGGCTGGCGATGCCCGAGCCTTCGTTCCACGCCGTATCGGCCGGCAGGATCAAGGTGGCGATCTGGCCGGGCGAGGTGCGCGCGGCGGCGATGGCGGCGGCGCCGTCGGCCGCGACGGACTTGGCGCTGCGCGAGGTCTTGACCCAATGCGACACCGGCCGGGCGATGCCTTCGATGTCGGCGGCCAGCGGCGGGTCGTAATCGATGTGATAGGTGGCGTGCTCGCCCACGATGTTGACGATCGGCACCGCGGCCTTCTTGGCGTTGTGCAGGTTGGCCAGCGCGTTGCCCAGGCCCGGGCCCAGATGCAGCAAGGTGGCGGCCGGCTTGTCGGCCATGCGGGCATAGCCGTCGGCGGCCCCGCTCACCACGCCTTCGAACAGCGCCAGCACGCAGCGCATGCCCTCGACCCGGTCGAGCGCGGCCACGAAATGCATCTCCGAGGTGCCGGGATTGGCGAAGCAGACCTCGACCCCGCCCGCCACCAGGGTCCGCACCAGACTTTCCGCGCCGTTCATCTCGCCTCCCTCTCTCCTTGCGCCGATTATGCCCGCCCGCCCGGACAAGGCCAGGACTTCGGCCGCGCCGCAGAGCGGCCATGACAGCGTCGGGAGCGCCGCGTACCATCGCGCGTTACTGCGAGGGGTCACCCCAGCAAGCCATGACAATCAACATCCTGTGGACCTATGCCATCGCGATCGGCGCCATCCTGCTGCCGATCCTGGTGCTGCCCGATATCCTGCGCACCCGCCGGTCGCCCGGTGCGACGGTGGCGTGGTCGCTCAGCGTGGTGCTGATTCCGTTCCTGGCGGTGCCGCTCTATTTCCTGCTGGCCGGGCGCACCTTGCCCAAGAGCCTGAGGCGGCGCAAGCAACGGCTCGACCTGCCGCGCGACGCCACCGTGCCGGAGGATCAGACCAACGAGTTCGACCGGCTGCTGCGCAAGCTCGGGCTGCCCGGCGCCACCAACGGCAACAGCGTCGAGTGGCAGACCGACGGCTGCAGCGCCTACACCGCGCTGCTCGACGTGATCGACAGGGCCCAGCGCAGCATCTCCGTCTGCGTCTACATCTTCGAGGCCGACGAGATCGGCCAGCAGGTGCTCGACCGGCTCGAGAAGCGCGCCCGCGAGGGACTGGAAGTGTGCCTGCTGGTGGACGGCGTGGGCTCGATCGATCTGGCCGAATCGAAGCTCGATCCGCTGCGCGCCGCCGGCGCCAGGGTGGCGACCTTCAACCGACTGATCTTCGGCGCGCCGCGCGGCCTGGCCAATCTGCGCAACCACCGCAAGGTGGTGATCGCCGATTCGCGGCGGGTATGGAGCGGCGGGCGCAACATCAGCGCCGACTATCTGGGCGTCGACCCGGACAACAACAATTGCTGGACCGACCTGACCTTCGTCATCGAGGGTCCGGCCGCTCGCATCTACGAACATATCTTCGCCTCCGACTGGGCCTTCGCCAGCGGCGAGGAGTTCAAGCGCGATCGCATGCCGGTGGCGGCGCTGGCCAATGGCGATTGCGTGGCCCAGGTGGTGCCGAGCGGCCCGGACGTGCCGGAGGACCCGCTGTTCTCCGTGCTGCTGACGGCGACCTATGCCGCGCGCAAGCGCATCTGGATCGTCACGCCCTATTTCGTGCCCGACGATTCGCTTCAGAAGGCTTGGGTGCTGGCCACCAAGCTGGGCGTGGACGTGCGCTTCGTGGTGCCCGACCGCTCCGATTCGCGGCTGGTCGATGTCGCGCGCATGGACTATCTGCGCGAGCTGCAGCGCGCCGGCGCCAAGATCCTGCGCTATCGCGGCGCCACCTTGCACATGAAGGCGTTCGTGTTCGACGACACGCTGGCGGCGGTCGGCTCGGCCAATATGGACGTGCGCAGCCTGTTCCTGAATTTCGAGGCCATGACCTTCGTCTACAGCCCCCATGCGGTCGAGGCGGTGGCGTCGATGATCGAGAGCCTGTTCGGCAAGAGCAGCGAAGGGGTGCGGCCGATCGGACGCTATCGCGGCATGCTGTCGGGCGCGGCCAGGTTGCTGGCGCCTCTGCTGTAAATGAAAACGGCGGCTGCAAGGAGCCGCCGCAATTCCCGTCATTCTGAGCGAAGCGAAGAATCTTGTCTCAGTGGTCGCGCATCGAGCGGGCCAGAGAAGATGCTTCGCTGACGCTCAGCATGACAAAAGGCTTAGGCGCCGAACGCCGATTTCAGGTCCTTGACCAGGTCGGTCTTCTCCCAGGAGAAGCCGCCATCCTTGTCCGGCGCGCGGCCGAAATGGCCATAGGCCGAGGTGCGCGCGTAGATCGGCCGGTTCAGCTTCAGATGCTCGCGGATGCCGCGCGGCGTCAGGTTGACCAGCTGCTGCAGCACCTTGGACAGCTTCTGCTCGTCGGCCTTGCCGGTGTCGTGGGTGTTGACATAGACCGACAGCGGATGGGACACGCCGATGGCGTAGGCCAGCTGGATGGTGCAGCGCTCGGCCAGGCCGGCCGCCACCACGTTCTTGGCCAGGTAGCGCGCGGCATAGGCGGCCGAACGGTCGACCTTGGTCGGGTCCTTGCCCGAGAAGGCGCCGCCGCCATGGGGCGCGGCGCCGCCATAGGTGTCGACGATGATCTTGCGGCCGGTCAGGCCGGCGTCCCCGTCGGGCCCGCCGATGACGAAGCGGCCGGTCGGGTTGACGTAGAAATGCTCGTCGTCGCACATCCAGCCCTTGGGCAGCACCTTCAGCACGTAGGGCCGCACGATCTCGCGCACCTCGTCCTGGTCGACCTTCTCGTTGTGCTGGGTCGAGACCACCACGGCGGTGGCGCGCACCGGCTTGCCGTTGACGTATTGCAGGGTGACCTGGCTCTTGGCGTCGGGTCCCAGCATCTTCTCCTTGCCGGAGCGGCGGGCCACCGCCAGCTCGCGCAGGATATTGTGGGCGTACTGGATCGGCGCCGGCATCAGCTCGGGCGTCTCGTTGCAGGCATAGCCGAACATGATGCCCTGGTCGCCGGCGCCCTCGTCCTTGTTGCCCTTGGCATCGACGCCCTGGGCGATGTCGGCCGACTGGCCGTGCAGGTAGACGCTGACCTTGGCCTTCTTCCAGTGGAAGCCCTTCTGCTCGTAGCCGATGTCCTTGACGGCCTTGCGCGCGATGGCCTCGATCTTCTCCTTCTTCACCTTGCCGGTCTTCTCGACCAGGCCGCGCGGACCGCGCACCTCGCCGGCGATGACGATGCGGTTGGTGGTGGTGAGCGTCTCGCAGGCGACGCGCGAATAGGGGTCGGCCGCCAGGAAGGCATCGACCACCTCGTCGGAGATGCGGTCGCAGACCTTGTCGGGGTGACCTTCCGAAACCGATTCGCTGGTGAACAGGAAATCCTTGAGCGCGGCCATTTCTCTCTCCGCTCGATCGCTGGACCAAGGGATCGACGGCGCCGCCAATCCGCTTAGCGTTTTTTAGCGTGGTCGCAAGACGTCCAAATTCGTCCACGGCCCGTCCGCGCCTCGGAAGCGGGCGGGGCTTTCATTGCAGGACGGCGGGTGAAAATCAAGGGCTGCCACAGGCCCGGTCGGACAGGAGCCGGCGACCGGCCGTCGCAGCGGGGAAAAACCAGGCGGCCCGGCTTGCGCCGGGCCGCCGCGGCCGTTCAGCCGCGCGCCTTCTTGGCGACGGACGCAGCGCCCACCGCCTTGACCATCTCGAAGATGCGCTTGCGCACCTTGCCGTCGACGATCTTGTAGTAGGCTCGGACCAGCTCGAGCGTCTCGCGCTTGGCCAGCGGGTCTTTCTCGTCCTGGAATTCGGCCGGACTTTCGGCCATGCCCCGCCCGCGGCCGCGGCCGCCACGACCCACCAGGACGTTGACCGGCATGTCCTCGAAGAAATAGGCGACAGGCACATCGAGCACTTTGCTGAATTCGTAGAGGCGGCTGCAACCGATGCGATTGGCGCCGCGTTCGTATTTCTGGATCTGCTGGAAAGTCAGGCCGACGGCGTCGCCCAATTTTTCCTGGCTCATGCCCAGCAACGTGCGCCGCTGGCGAACCCTGCTACCGACATGAATGTCGACCGGATGCGGTTTTCCCATGTAAAGCCTCTTGGAGCCCCTTTGCGTTGCCTTGCCGCGCGGTGTTTCCCGCCCCGCCGCTCGACCACGAGTACATACGAAAGTATTATTCAACACATACTACTGTATGCAAGATAACGAGATACCACGATCTCAAAACCGAACAAACGCTCGTTATCCGGTGCGATTATTTGCTCTAAATGGGCAGAATGCCAAGAAAATGCTTAGCAGCGCTAGTGCAAATACTGTGCAATCCTGCAAAATTGCATACGGTGTCGTGGAGACGGCTAAGGGCAATTCTTCATCGATAATGCCGGTTTGTTCGAGGCCGAGCTGCGCCCGGATGTGGCCATAGGCGTCGATCACCGCGGAAATGCCGGTATTGGCAGACCGCACCAGCGGCAGACCCTCCTCGATGGCGCGCAGCCTTGCGCTGGCCAGATGCTGGAACGGCCCGCTCGAATAGCCGAACCAGGCGTCGTTGGTGACATTGACAAGCCAGGCCGGGCGGTTGGCTTCGTCGACCACGGCGCCGGGGAAGATGATCTCGTAGCAGATCAGCGGCGAAAACGGCGGCAATCCGGGCAGATCGATGGTGCGCGGCCCCGGTCCCGCCTCGAACGAACCCCGCCCGATGGTCTTCTCCAGCGGCAGGATATCGCGCAACGGCAGGTACTCGCCGAACGGCACCAGGTGAAACTTGTCGTAGGTTGCGACGATCCGGCCCTGATCGTCGATAGCGTGCAGGGAGTTGTAGGCCTGGCGCTTGCCGTCGGCGCTGCGCGCCAGCCGCGGCGCGCCGGTCAGGATGTAGCCCCCCTTGGGCACGACCGTGCCGATCGCGGCCAGGGCATTGGGATTGCTGGCGGCGTCGAAGGTCAGCGCCGATTCGGGCCAGATGACGATCGTGGGCTTTCGGTCGGCCGGCGCGGCGGTCAGGCGCAGCAGATCCTGGAACTGGCGGGCGATGTTGGCGGGCTCCCATTTTTCCGCCTGCGGCACGTTGGGCTGCACCACGCGCAGATGGATGCCGGGCTGGTCGGCGCCGGTATCGCCCGACAGCCGCCAGGCGCCGCCCGCCGCCATCGCCGCCAGCAGCGCCGCGCCGCCGGCCAGGCCGCGCCAACCGGTGGCCGGTAGGGTGAAGGCCAGCATGGTGACCAGGCTCAGCCCATAGGCGCCCCATAGCGCGGCGCTTTGCGAGAAGGTGTCCGACTGGAACCACACATGGGCGATCTGGTTCCACGGGAAGCCGGTCATGACATGGCCGCGCAACCACTCGAACAGCACGAAGCAGACGCAGAACAGCATCACGCGCTGCCAGGCATGGCGCCGCGCCATGAAGCGGCGCGCCAGAGAGAGATAGAGCGCGCAGCCCAGGCCGACGAAGATCGCCAGCAGCGCCGCCAGGCCGATCACCGAAGGCACGCCCAGCGCGGCGAAATCCGCCGGCGGCACCAGATAGGCGAACACGATCCAGTAGAGGCCGGTGGCGAAATGGCCCAGGCCGAAAAAGCCGCCCAGCCAGAACGCCGCGCGCGGCCGGTCCGCGCCGTCGACCAGCCAGAACAGGGGCGGCAAGGCGACCAGCAGCGCCGGCACGATATCGACCGGCGGCATGGCCAGGGTGGCGATGCAGCCCAGCAGCAGCGCCGCCAGCCGGCCGCGCCAGCGTGGCAGGCTGCGCAGCCAGGCCTGCGGCCGGGCCCAGAACCGGTCGATGGCGGAAATCATGCCGCTGTTATGAGGAGCTTGGCCGGGCCGCGCCATCGCGCCGGTCGCTGCATGGCGCGCCAGCGCGCCGGCTCATGCGGCGCCCGCATCGACAGGCTGTCACTTGCCGCGCGCCTCGCTCGACCGGGGCGGCGGCAGGTTGCGGATGCGCAGGCGGCGAATGCGGCGCGGATCGACATCGACCACCTCGAATTCGACGCCCGAGGGATGGCGGATCAGCTCGCCGCGCTCGGGGATGCGCCCGGCCAGCGAGAACACCAGCCCGCCCAGCGTGTCGATATTGTCGCGCTCGTCCTCGACGAACACGTCGCCGAAGCGCTGCTCGAAATCCTCGATCGAAGTGCGCGCCAGCGCCTCGATGGTGCCGTCGCGCAGCACCTTGATGGTGGCGCTTTCCTGGATGTCGTGCTCGTCGTCGATCTCGCCGACGATCTCCTCGACCAGGTCCTCGATGGTCAGCAACCCGTCGATGCCGCCGAACTCGTCGACCACCAGCGCCATGTGGATGTGGGTGCGGCGCATCTCCAGCAGCATGTCGAGCACCTTCATGGTCGGCGCCACGAACAGCACGCGACGAACGATATCGCTGAGATTGAAGCGCTTGCCGCTGTTCCAGTAGGGCAGCAGATCCTTGATATGGACCATGCCGATGGTCTCGTCGAGCGAGGCGGCGTAGACCGGCAGGCGGGAATGGGCTTCCTTGCCCATGATCGACACCAGCTCGTTGAGCGGCATCGTGGCCGGTACCGCCCGGATGTCGACCCGCGGCACCATCACGTCGGTCACCGTCAGGTCGCGCAGCGCCAGGATGTTGTGCAGCATCACCCGCTCGTCGGCGTTGATGCCGCCGTCGGTCGACGGCTCCTCGATCAGCTCCTCGATGGCCTCGCGGATCACCTCTTCGGGTTCGCGCCGCCGGGTCAGCTTGTGCAGCAGCCGGCGCAGACCGTGCAGGCGGTGCTCCTCGCGGCGCTCGTCGCGGCGCTCGTCGCGGGTCTCGGTCGGCGCGGTCGAGGCGGCGCTTGCGGCGGCCGCCGCGACCGAATTGGCGGCGCCGATCGGCCGGAGCGGCTTGCCCGGGACCGGCGTGACGGCGGGCGTGACGGCGGGCGAGGCGGCGTTTGCCGCAGCCGGGCCGCTGGCAGGGCGCGGGGCTGAACTGGCGCTGGTCGGTTTGGCCGGGGCGGAGCGGGGCGCGGGGTCGGGCTCGGAAGCAGGCTTGCTTCGAATCTGGTTCATAGCCCGCCGACCATAGCACGGCCCGGCCCCGGGGGCTAACGTCGTTTTCCGACTTAATCTATTGTTTTCTATTACGTTTTGGCGTCTCCGCCGATCGGATAGGGGCGGCGGGCCGGCGATAGGGGTCGGGCAGGCCCAGCCCGGCCAGGACCTGGCGCTCGAGCCTTTCCATGGTGCGGGCCTGACCCGGCCGCTCGTGATCGTAGCCCAGCAGGTGCAGGGTTCCGTGCACCACCAGATGCAGCAGGTGCTGGCGCAGCGTCTTGTCCTGCTGCGCCGCCTCGCGCTTCAGGGTCTGCAGCGCCAGCGCGATGTCGCCGAGCTGGCCGGGCGCCAAGGGATCGCCCGCGTCGGTCGGGAAGGACAGCACGTTGGTGGGCTTGTTGCGGCCGCGGAACTGGTGGTTCAGCTCCTGCAGCAGGGCGTCGTCGGCCAGGGCGATGGCGATGGTGCCGCGCGGCGTGCGGCGCGGCGCGGCCGCCAGGGCCGCGCGGGCGGCGCGCCGGCACAAGGCCTCTGCAGCGGGCAGCGCTTTGCGCCAGCCCGCCGCCATCACCACCACCTCGACCGCGACCGGCCTGGTCGCGGGCCCTGTTGCCGATCCTGCCGCCGGTTTCGCCGCCGGTTTCGCCGCCGGTTTCGCCATCGGGCGGGCGCGCGGCTCAGGCCTTGTCTTTGTCGCCGCCATGCTCGTGCCTGCCGGCGGCGTCGCGCGCATCGTAGGCGCGCACGATCTGGCTCACCAGGTCGTGACGCACCACGTCGGCGGCGCCGAAACGGATTACCTCGAGCGCCGGAATATGGCCCAGCGCCTCGACCGCGTCGCGCAGGCCCGAGCGCGTGCCCGCCGGCAGGTCGATCTGCGACAGATCCCCCGTCACCACCATGCGCGAGCCCTCGCCCAGCCGGGTCAGGAACATCTTCATCTGCATCGGCGAGGTGTTCTGCGCCTCGTCGAGGATGACGAAGGCGTTGGTCAGGGTGCGGCCGCGCATGAAGGCCAGCGGCGCGATCTCGATCTCGCCCGAGGCCAGGCGGTTGACCACCTGGTCGGCCGGCAGCATGTCGTAGAGCGCGTCGTAGAGCGGGCGCAGATAAGGGTCGACCTTTTCCTTGAGGTCGCCGGGCAGGAAGCCCAGCCGCTCGCCGGCCTCGACCGCCGGACGCGACAGGATGATGCGGTCGATCGCCCCGGTCAGGTGCAACGCCACCGCCATGGCGACGGCCAGGTAGGTCTTGCCGGTGCCGGCCGGGCCCAGCCCGAACACCAGCTCCTTGCTCTTCATGGCGCGGATATAGGTTTCCTGGCCGGGCGTGCGGGCCATGATGACGCGCTTGCGGGTGCGGATCGCCATCGCCTCGCCGCCGCCCGCGCCCGAATCGGCCAGGCGGATGGCGGCGTCGATCTCGGCCATGTCGATGGCCAGGCCGCGCTTGATGCGGCTGTAGAGCGACTGCAGCACGGTGCGCGCCGCGGCCACCGCCTCCGCCTCGCCCTCGATGCTGAGCTTGTTGCCGCGCGAGGCCAGCGACACGTCGAGCAACTGCTCGATGCGCGCCAGGTGCCGGTCGTGCTCGCCGAACAGCATGGGCAGCAACGAGTTGTCGTCGAACTCCATGCGGATGCCGGCGCGCCTGACCGGCTTGGTCGGGCTGTGCGGGGCGCGGCTCAAGAAGCCACCGCCATGGGCGCTGGGTGGCTGGCCGGCGGACGGGTATCCGCCAACTCGCCGGCCAGGGATACGCCATAGGCGCCGACGATGCGCACGGGGGCGATCCTGCCGCGCAGCGCGGCGCCGAAATCGACGAACACCGATTGCAAATAGGGGCTCTTGCCCAGCGCCTGGCCGGGCTTGCGCCCGTCGCGGTCGAACAGCACGTCCATCGTCTGGCCGAGCTTGCCGCGGTTGAATTCAAGCTGCTGTTCGGCCAGCAGGCCCTGCAGCCGCGCCAGCCGCTCTTCCATCACCTGTGGCGCCACCTGGCCCTCCAGCAGCGCCGCCGGGGTGCCCGGCCGGGCGCTGTATTTGAAGGAGAACGCCTGGGCAAAGCCGATGTCCCGCACCAGCGCCAGCGTGGCCTCGAACTCGGCCTCGCTCTCGCCGGGAAAGCCGACGATGAAATCGGACGACAGCGCCAGGTCCGGCCGCGCCCGCCGCAGCCGCTCGACAATGCGGCGGTAGTCGTCGGCCCCATGCTTGCGATTCATGGCATCCAGGATGCGGTCCGAGCCCGATTGCACCGGCAGGTGCAGGAACGGCATCAGCGTCTCGATCTCGCCATGGGCGGCGATCAGCGCCTCGTCCATGTCGCGCGGATGGGAGGTGGTGTAGCGCAGCCGCTTCAGCCCGTCGATGCGCGCCAGCGCCTGCAGCAGTTGCGCCAGGTCCCAGGCCGTGCCGTCCGGACCGGCGCCGCGATAGGCGTTGACGTTCTGCCCGAGCAGGGTGATCTCGACCGCGCCGCTTTCGAGCAGATGGCGCGCCTCGCGCTGGATGTCGGCGACCGGGCGCGAGAACTCGGCGCCGCGGGTATAGGGCACGACGCAGAAGCTGCAGAACTTGTCGCAGCCTTCCTGGATCGACAGGAAGGCGCTGGGGCCCTGGGCGCTGGGCTGGGGCAGGAAATCGAATTTGGGCTCGACCGGGAATTCGGTGTCGAGCACGCCGCGACCTTCGGCACCGTCGCGGTCGGCGGCGCGGGTGGCGCGCGCCACCATCTCGGGCAGGCGATGATAGGCCTGCGGGCCCACCACGATATCGACATAGGGCGCGCGCGCGACGATCTCGGCGCCCTCGGCCTGGGCCACGCAACCGGCCACCGCCAGCACCATGCGCTGGCCGCGCCCGGCCCTGGCGTCCTTGTGCTCGCGCAGCCGGCCCAGCTCGGAGAACACCTTCTCCGAGGCCTTCTCGCGGATATGGCAGGTGTTGACGATCACCATGTCCGCCTCGTCGGGCGCGGCGCAGGCCTCGTAGCCCAGCGGCGCCAGCACGTCGGCCATGCGCGCCGAATCGTAGACGTTCATCTGGCAGCCGTAGGTGCGGATGAACAGCTTCTTGCGCGCGGGCTGGCTCACGGGCGGCGAAATCCCTTCGAGAGGCTTGAGGTCTGGCCGGTTATTGGCCCCGGCCGGCCGGCAGAGTCAAGGCGATGCGCCGATAGATCGGGGCGGGCTGCGCAAATTTCCAGCAGCTTCCGGCAATTGCGCCACAGCCGCGGGGTTTTGCGCTGCCGTCGATTGACCCGCCCCCGGGCCGCCGCCTACGGTCGGCGCCGGGCGAGTGTTGTGGCGATCGGGGGATCCATGGGCGGGTTGCGCGGCTTGTTCGACGACCGCGCCGGCAATCTGCGCGCCAGGATCGTCGGCCTCTACGCCATCCTGATCGCGGCCAATGCGCTGGCCTGGGCCTGGGCGCTCAGCGCCTTCGCCGATTATCCGCTGCTGCTGGGCACTGCCCTGCTGGCCTACACATTCGGGCTGCGTCATGCGGTCGATGCCGACCACATCGCCGCCATCGACAATGTCACGCGCAAGCTGATGCAGCAGGGCAAGCGGCCGATCGCCGCCGGCTTCTGGTTCTCGCTGGGCCATTCCAGCATCGTGGTCGTCGCCACGGCGCTGATCGTGCTGACCACCGCGGCGTTGCAGACCGGCCTGGAGGAATTCCGCGACGTGGGCGGGCTGATCGGCACTTCCGTGTCGGCGCTGTTCCTGCTGGCGATCGCGCTGGCCAACGTCGTCGTCCTGGTATCGGTGTGGCGCAGCTTCCAGCGGGTGCGGCGCGGCGGCGCGCTGCTCGAAGCCGATCTCGACATGCTGGCGGCACAAGGCGGCTTCCTGGGCCGCATGGCCAGGCCGCTGTTCCGCGTCATCGGCAAGAGCTGGCACATGTACCCGCTGGGTTTCCTGTTCGGGCTGGGCTTCGACACCGCGACCGAGATCGGCCTGCTCGGCATCTCCGCGGCGGAAGCCGCGCGCGGCCTGTCGCTGTGGACCATCCTGGCGTTCCCGGCGCTGTTCACCGCGGGCATGGCGCTGGTCGATACCACCGACAGCGTGCTGATGACCGGCGCCTATGGCTGGGCCTTCGTCAAGCCGATTCGCAAGCTCTACTACAACCTCACCATCACCTTCGTGTCGGTGCTGGTGGCGCTGCTGATCGGCGGCGTCGAGGCTTTGGCGCTGCTGTCGGACAGGCTGGGGCTGGAAGGCGGATTCTGGGACTGGGTGGGCGAGGTCGGCGACAGCTTCGGCTTCCTGGGCTTCGCCATCGTCGGCATCTTCGCGCTGAGCTGGGCGATCGCGATGGCGATCTACCGCATCAAGCGGTTCGACGACATCGAGGTGAGGATTTCCTGACCGTGCGGGCCGGGCCGCTTCAGGCCGCCCGCTCGCCGCTCGCCGCTTCGCCCATCGGCGGCGGCAGCACCTCGAAACGGCCGGAGTTGCTGGCGGCGACGCCTTCGGCGATGACGCGCTGGCAATAGGCGGCAAGCTTCTTGCGGTCGCCCAGCCGGTCGATATCGACCGGCGGGTGGAAGTTCACCATCACCTCGACCTCGCCCAGCCCGGCCATCTGCCAGGCATGCGGGCCCAGATTCATGTCGCCGAACCAGGTGTAGAACGGCCGCCAGTGCCGGCCCAGCGGAATGCCGTCGAGCCTGGTATAGGCGATCGACACCGGCTGTACCGGGATCGGCAGGCCGTCCTTGCGGCGCACCTGGGCGGCGGCGAAGAACGAGGAGCGGAACGGCAGCACGTAGGTGCCGTCGCTCGAGGTGCCTTCGGGGAACAGGATCAGGTCGTCGCCGGCCTGCAGGCGGCCGGTGATCTCGCCGTTGCCGTCGCGCGCGGCATGGGCCTTGCGCTCGACGAACACCGAGCGCTGCAGCTTTGCCAGCCAGGAGAAGAACGGCCAGGTCGACACCTCGCGCTTGGCCACGAAGGAGCCGGGGATCAGCGATCCCAGCACCTCGATGTCGAGATAGGAGACGTGGTTGACGGCGAACAGCGTGGGCCGTGCCGGCGACATGGCGCCGCGTACCTTGACCTTGATGCCCAGGATGTAGCAGACGGCGCGGTGGTAATAGACCGGCAGCCGGCGCGCGGCCGGCTTGCATGCCAGGTTGAGAATCAGCTGGATGGGCAGCAGCGGCAGGGTCAGCAGCGCATAGACGGTGATGCGCAGGATGGCGCGGGGCGCCGAGCCGATCAGCATGGGGTGCTAGGCGGCGTTGTCGCCGCCGCCGCCGGCGGTGCGCTCGTAATGCTTGTAGTACTTCTCCGTCACCAGGTCGGTCTTGACCACGATGCAGACATCGGTGGTGTTGAACTGGGCGTCGACCACGGCGCCGTCGCCGACGAAGCCGCCCAGCCGCAGATAGCCCTTGATCAGCGGCGGCAGCGCCTTCAGCGCGGCCCGCGTGTCGATCGCCGAGGGCGGCGCCACCGCCATGTCGACGTAGCGCTCGGGCAGGGCGCGCGGCCGCAGTTCCGGCGGCGCCAGGTGGTGGTGATAGAGATAGGACAGCGGCTCGGCCAGCGCCTTGATGTCGGTGCCGGGCAGGCTGGCGCAGCCGAACATCAGCGCGATGTCGAAATGGAACACATAGGCGGCGATGCCGCGCCACAGCAGCTGCATGGTCGGCCGCGTGCGATGCGCCTGGTCGACGCAGGAGCGGCCCAGCTCGAGGATCTCGCGCGGCATGGCCTTCAGCACGCCGATGTCGTATTCGGCCTCCGAATAGAACCGGCCCATGCGCGCCGCGGCCGGGCGCCGGATCAGCCGGTAGGTGCCGACCACCGCCTGGGCGCCTTCGCCCTGGCTGTGATCGAGCACCAGCAGATGGTCGCAGATGTTGTCGAACTCGTCGAAATCGCGCTTGTGCGCGGCCATCTCCGGCGTCGGCCGCGCCGCCATCTCCTCGTAGAACACGCGATAGCGCAGCGCCTGGGCGGCATCGATCTCGGCGTCGGTCTCGGCCAGGCGAACCTCCAGCGCGCCGGCGACGATCGGCGCGGGCCGGTCGGCGGCGACCGCCAATGGAGCGCTAGGAGACACCGCCGCCCTCGCGCTTGCTCGCGGTCGGCACCGCGTAGAGCTCGAGCCGGTGATCGACCAGCTTGTAGCCCAGCCGTTCGGCGATCTTGCGCTGCAATTCCTCGATCTGCGGATCCTGGAATTCGATCACCTTGCCGGACTGGACGTCGATCAGGTGGTCGTGGTGCTCGTCCGGCATTTCCTCGTAGCGCGCCCGGCCGTCGCGGAAGTCGTGCTTTTCCAGGATGTTGGCTTCCTCGAACAGGCGCACCGTGCGATAGACCGTGGCGATGGAAATCCGCGGATCGATCGCCGTGACGCGGCGATAGAGCAGCTCGACGTCGGGATGGTCGATCGACTCCGACAGCACGCGCGCGATCACGCGGCGCTGCTCCGTCATCTTCAGCCCCTTGTCGATGCAACGCTTTTCCAGTCGCGACGGCATAACGCTCCCGCTCGATGTTCTCGGTTCGGCAAAGTATAAAGCAAAAGGGCTGGCGCCGCCTATCTTCTTGCGGCCCGCGCAAAACCGCCGTAAAGCCCGCGCCGTCGCCGATCCGGGGCATTGCGCGACGTTCGCGACACCGCCTGGAATGCATGGCAAGGGCGCCGCAGGTTTCGACTCCCGGCAGAAGCTGACGTTGGCCACCGCCGATACGGCCTGCAGCTTCACCGATCCGTTCGCGTTGGGACTGTCGCGCGAGCCCGCCGGCCTTGCATCACTTGCGATGCTGGCGCGGCGTCTTGCCCAGTCCCGACTTCTTGGCCAGGGTGCTGCGCGTCCTGGCATAGTTGGGCGACACCATCGGATAGTCGGCCGGCAGGTTCCATTTGCGCCGATACTGCTCGGGCGTCATGTCGAACGCGGTCTTCAGATAGCGCTTCATCATCTTGTGCCGCGAGCCGTCTTCCAGGCAGACCACGAAGTCGGGTGTCACCGACTTCTTGACCGGCACCGCCGGCTCGCGCAGCGGCACGATGGCCGGACCGGCTTCGCCGCCCAGTTCGCTCAAGGTGGCGTAGATGCGTTGGATCAGCACCGGCACCTCGCCCATCGGCACGGCGTTCTTGGACAGGTGGGCGGCGACGATTTGCGTGGTGAGGGAAAGGAGCGTATCGCTTGGCTTGGCAATACTCACGGCAGACCTCGCTTAAAAAATATCGCGATCGAATATAATTGCATCAATTATGCAAGAATATGGCGGGCGCCGCGAGTAATATCTGCGTCATCGGGACTTGATCGAGCATTGCATGCAAGAGGCTGGCCGCATCGAAACGCTGGACATCACGGGCGAGGTCTGCCCGATGACCTTCGTGCGCGTGAAGCTGAAACTGGCGCAAATCCCGCCCGCGGGCGAATTGATCGTCAGGCTGCGCCAGGGCGAGGCCCTCGCCAACGTACCGCGCTCTCTGCGCCAGGAAGGTCACGAGGTAGTGTCGCTGCAGCCGGAGACGGGCGACATCCACCTTCTGGTCGTGCGCAAGAAGAGCGCCTGAGATTCAGCCCAGCGATTTGGCCATGACGATCGCCGCGGCGCTGCCCAGCGCGCCACGGTCGTAATAAGCGGGACGCTTGCCGACCATGGCGAAGCCCAGATCGGCGTAGAGCCTGCGGGCGGCGAAATTGTCCTCCGCCACTTCGAGGAACATGCGCGTGGCGCCGCGGCCGCGCGCCTCGCCCTGGGCCCGCCGCATCAGGGCAAAGCCGAGCCCCTGGCGCCGCCGCTCGGGCAGGACCGCCAGCGTGACGATCTCCGCCTCGTCGGCCGCCACCCGCACCAGCACCAGCCCGGCGGCCTGATCGGCGCCGGCCGGTTGCGCCATCAGGCCGAATGCGCCGGGCATGGCCAGCAACTCGGCGAAGGCCTGGCGGTCCCATCGCTGATCCCATTCGGCGGCGAAGGCGGCGGCATG
This sequence comes from uncultured Hyphomicrobiales bacterium, assembly GCA_964458605.1. Lineage (GTDB taxonomy): Bacteria > Pseudomonadota > Alphaproteobacteria > Reyranellales > JAQSWP01 > JBBSNV01. The sequence continues at coordinate 18,625 of CAYWLS010000024.1, forward strand.
GATCGATGCGGCGCGGTCGAGATCCAGGCCGCCAAAGGCACGCAGCTCGGCCTCGATCGTGCCGGTCATCGCGCCGGCCTGTGCTTGCCCAAGGTGACGTCGGGCGCGCGCAGATAGTAGGGCCGCGGCATGCCCTCGCGCGCGTTGCGCTCGCGCCACAGATCGGCACCCTGCGCCGCCAGCACCGAGACGAACGCGCCGGCGCGCGGCGGGGCCTGGCTCAGCACGACGCATTCGCCCTGGCGGCCGAGGGCGGCGAATCCCTGCAGCAGCGCCGCCGCCGCGTCGCCCGCCAGGCCGTAGCAGCCCTGCGGCAGGCCTGCCGCCGCCTCGGCCGGCGCCAGCATGACCGGCGCCGCGCCCGAGGCCTGGACGAATATCTCGTCGCGCTTGCTGTCGATGGCCGCCACCAGCCGCAGCGTGGCGTCGCGTCGCTCCGGCAAGGCATCGATCACCGCATCGAAGGTGGTGCGCGCGGCGAGCGGCCGGTCGAGCGCCAGGGCCAGGCCGCGCGCAAAGGCCAATCCGATGCGGATGCCGGTGAAACTGCCGGGGCCGACCGTGACGCCGATCAGCTCGAGCGCGGCCGGCTTGACCTTGGCCTGGCGCAGCACCGCCTGCACCATCGGCGCCAGTTGCGCCGCCTGCTGCTGGCTGGGCGCTTCATAGGCCTCGGCCAGCAGGGCCGGGCCGCGCGCCAGCGCCACCGACAGCGCCGAGCAGGCGCAGTCGAGAGCAAGGGTCAGCGGTTCGGGGGCGGCGCGCTTCATCGGCGCCAATCGATCATGTTAGGAATGGCCCGGCAAGACCGCGTCGTTCCAAGACCGCGTCGTCCGACGCAGGAAGATGGAATCCTATGGACCTGGTGAGCATCGCGCCGCCCGATTTCGACCTCGACATCGCCCTGGCCTATGCGACGGCGGCCAACATCACCGGCCGGCCGATCTATCGGCGCGCCGATTGCTATCTGCTGCGGCCGGCGGCGGAAGCGCTGCGGCGCGCGCAAGCGCAGGCGGCGCGGCTGGGCTACCGGCTGCGCGTGTTCGACGCGCTGCGGCCCAGCGAGGCGCAATGGGTGCTGTGGAACCACACGCCCGATCCCGAATTCCTGGCCGATCCGCGGCGCGGCTCGCCCCATTCGCGCGGCGTGGCGGTCGATCTCACCTTGCTCGACGGCCAGGGCAATGCACTCGACATGGGAACGCCGTTCGACGCCTTCACGCCGCGCTCCCATCACGGCGACGCCGCCGTGTCGGTCGAGGCGCAACGCAACCGGCTGCTGCTGATGGGGCTGATGACGGAAGCCGGCTGGGACTTCTATCGCAACGAGTGGTGGCACTACCAGCTGTTCGAGGCGCGCCAGTACCGGCTGTGGCGCGACAGCGATCTGCCGCGGCCGATGATGTGAGTTGCCAAGGCTAGAGCGGCTCGGCCCGATCCAGCCGCGCCTCGTCGAGCGGCTTGAGATTCTCGGTGCGCATGATCAGCCGCACCACGTTGATGTACTGCATGCCCAGCTCCGAATAGCGCAGCAAGGTGCTGGCCAGCGTATAGCCGTCCAGGCCTTCGCCGGTGTGGCGCAGTTTGGCGCGCTGGTCGCGGAACGCGGCATAGGCCGGATGCGTGTTGAGGTTGAGCGTGTAGGCGCTGACGGCGTCGCTGAGATTGTCGTAGGCGCGCATCTGGAAGGTGCCCGGCTTGTTGCCGCCGACCGCGGTGTTGCCGCTGCGCGCGGCGAAGTGGAACACGCCGAACAGGGCGTTGCCGACGCGCGCCGGGTACGACGTCCCCCAGCCGCTTTCGGTGATGGCCTGGGCGATGGCCAGCGAGGGCGGCACCACGTCGACGCGTTTCAACAGCTCGTCGAGATCGGCCACCGTGGCGTCGCCGCCCTGGTAACGGTCGGCCAGGTCGTCGAGCCAGGCGCGGTCCTCGCTGGCGATCGGCGCCTTCTGTTCCATCGCCTCGCGCAGCCAGCGCAGGCGGATGCGATCGGCGGTGATGCTCTCGTTGACCTGCAGCACGATCGGCAGCAGCGCCTGGATGAACAGCTCCTTGCGCTTCTCGACCTCCGGCGTCTTGCCGAGGTCCTGGGGCAGGCGCGTCAGGGTCAACGGCGGCACGGCCTTCTCGCCGCTGCGGATGTCGTCGAGGCTGTAGTCGCGGGAATCGAACACCGAAGCCAGCTCGGCGGTGCGCTGCACGGTCAGCAGCATGGCCGGCGGCGGATCGTTGGTCGGCGCGGCCTGGATCTGGTTCTGCGGCCGGATCGGGTCGAGCGTGGCGGCCGGCGGGGGCAGCAGGGGGGCGTCGCTCAGGCTGGAGAGCTGAAGGGACAGGACCGCATCGGCATCCTGGACGGGCATCTCGGCGGGATGCGGGATGGACGCTTCCAGGGCGTGATGGGAGGCGGCGAAGGCGCAATAGATGAAGGCGCCGAGCAGCAGGGCCGCCAGGGGGGTGGCGTCGGATTTGCGTCCAAACACGAAAAAGCGCACGAGCTTAGGCATCTCGCCCCTTGCTGTAATTTCGGAACAAAAGCCCGCGCTGGCGCCGTGCGTGGCACCAAACCAGGCTTAAACGGTCAAGGGAGCGGGAAGTTCACTCCGCCGCGCGCACTTCAACCACTTCGGGCACGTAGTGCCGCAACATGTTTTCGATGCCCATCTTCAGGGTCGCCGTCGAGCTGGGACAGCCCGAGCAGGACCCCTGCATGTGCAGATAGACGATGCCGTCTTCGAAACGCTGGAAGATGATGTCGCCGCCGTCCTGGGCCACCGCCGGGCGCACCCTGGTGTCCAGCAACTCGCGGATCTGGCTGACGATTTCGTCCTCGTCACCGGCCGGTTCGCCCGCCGGCTGATCGGCCGCCGCCATCGCCAGGACCGGCTCGCCCGAGGTGTAGTGCTCCATGATGGCGCCCAGCACCGCAGGCTTCAGCACCTGCCAGTCGAGGGCCGCTTCCTTGGTCACGGTGATGAAATCGTTGCCCAGGAAGACCCGGGTCACGCCCTCGACCTCGAACAGGCGCCGCGCCAGGGGCGAGCGAACCGCCGCCTCGGCGTTGGCGAAGTCGACCGTGCCGTCGTCCAGCACGACACGACCGGGAATGAATTTCAGAGTCGCCGGATTGGGCGTCTGCTCGGTCTGGATGAACATGCCAGGCCTCCTGTTTCGTCGAACCGGGCGCATCAGGAGCCCGGAATTGGACTGGAATTAGGCGATCTCTCGGCGAGAGCCGCCCGCCGACATAGGGGGATCGTCCCCCAATGGCAAGCAAGTTTTACCTCTGTTCAATATAGGGATCAGGGGTCTTTTACGCTAGTACAATGAAATATATCGATAAATAACCTTACAGAATTCATAGGAAATAACTGGGTCAAACTCTTCGAATGGCTGCGAATCGCCGGCCAAGCCGCAATTCCTCAGCGACAATCCGCGCCGGGCGGGGCCTGGCCGCTGCGCTCAGCTGATGGCGTCGATCTGGGCTTCGGTGAGGCTGCCGGGGACGATGGTCAGCGGCACGCGCAGGCTGGAGGCGTATTTGCCGGCCAGCGCCGTGACCAGCGGGCCCGGCCCCTCCGGACCGGTCGCCGCCCCCAGCACCAGCACCGAGACGCCCGGATCCTCGGCGATCAGCTTCAGCAACTCGTCGCGTCGATTGCCTTCACGGGTGATGGTGCGGGGCAGCTGGCCGGTCAGCGACAACACCAGTTCGGAAAAGCGGTGCTGCACTTCCTCGGCCTGCTCGCGGGCCTCCTGGCGCATCAACTCGCCCACCGCCGCCCATTGCTGCGGCTCGATCGGGTCGATCACATAGAGCATCGCCACCTTGCCGCCGGTGCGCTTGGCGCGGCGGCTGGCGTAGCGCAGCGCCACCTGCAGCTCGGGCGTGTCGTCGACCACCACCAGGAAGGTGCGCTCGGTGGCGGCATCGGGAGGGGCGGCAGCCGGCTTGTCGCTCATGCGAGGATCGGACGCGTTGTTGGGGGACCGACCCAGCATGGCCGGTTTGTCCGTCCCGTTGCAAGCCCGCCAATGGCGTCAATGGCGTCGGAAAACGTAGCCCGCCACCAGCCCGGCGGTGGCGGCGACGAACACCGCGAACAGGCCGTAGATCAGGCCGTTGTCCTGGGCCAGCTTGGAGATCCAGGCGCCCAGCCCGACCTTGTTGACCACCAGCGGCCGCACCGCGGCGTCGATGATGCGGCCCTCGCGCAACTGCAGCACGGTCACGGTGTAGCGGCCCGGCGGCAGGGTGGCGGGAAAGTGCAGGCTGGCGCGGAACAGCCGGCCGTCGGGATAGCTCACGCCCTTCTCGTCGATGGCATAGAGGCCCTGGCGGATCTTGGCGGCCACCAGCCCCTGGCGATAGGGCGCCAGCGCCGGGTCGTTGGGCTCGATATCCAGCCCGGCGAAGCTGACCCGGTTGTTGCGCCACACCTGTTCGGGCGCGATATCGGCCAGCGGCCTGGTGCTGACCACGGTGTGCAGCACCGGCACGCTGGTGAAGGTGGCGCTGCCGCGGTTGACCCAGATGCCGAACACGCGGTCCTTGCGGATCACGGTCTGCGGCGCCGGCTCGATGCTGCTGACATAGGCGACGATGTCGCTCTTCTGGTCGACCGCGCCGTACAGCAGCACCTCGGTGCCGGAGAAGCCGGAGGTCAGCGACACCTGGTCGCGCGCCAGGTCGATGCTGATCGAGCGCTGCAGCGGCTGGGCCAGGACCGGCGCGGCCAGGACCTCGACGGCCAGGATCGTGGCGGCCAGGACCGGCAGGGCAGCCAGCGTCCTCACGAGCCGGTCCCCGTGTTGACCAGCTGGTAGAGCTGCTCGGGGGTGACCACCAGATCGACGAACAGCTTGACCGAGATCATCACCAGCAGCAGGGCCAGCAGCGCGCGTAGCTGTTCGGCCGGCAGCTTGCCGGCCAGCCGCGCGCCCAGCGGCCCGCCCACCACCCCGCCCAGCACCATGGTCATGGCCAGCATCAGGTCGACGGTGTGGTTGTGCCAGGCCTGCAGCAAGGTGACGTTGGCGGCCACGAACACGATCTGGAACGCCGAGGTGCCCACCACCATCAGGGTCGGCATGCCCATCAGGTAGATCATGGCCGGCACCAGCACGAAGCCGCCGCCCACGCCCATCAGGCCCGACAGCGTGCCGGCGCCGAAGCCCAGCGACAGCGGCAGGAACACGCTGACGTAGAGCCGCGACTTGGGGAAGCGCATCTTCAGCGGCCAGCGCGCCACCCAGTAATGGGGGTGCAGCTTGCGGCGCCGCGGCGGCGTCTTGCCGCGCTGGCGCCACATGGCGCGGCCGCTCTCCACCAGCATCAGCCCCCCCATGACGCTGAGCAGCACGACGAAGGCGATGGCGATCACCACGTCGATCTGGCCGATCGACTTGAGGAAGGCGAACAGCGCCACGCCGGCGGCCGAGCCGGCCAGGCCGCCCGCCAGCAGGAAGGCGCCGATCTGCACGTCGACCGAGCCGCGCCGCCACTGCACGTCGAGCGAAGAGATCGAGGCGGCGATGATCTGCGGGCCCTGGCTGGCGACGGCGACCGCCGGCGGCACGCCGATGAAGATCAGCGCCGGGGTCATCAGGAAGCCGCCGCCGACGCCGAACAGCCCGCTCATGAACCCCGCCGTCAAGCCGATCGCCACCAGGACGATGGCATCGACCGACAATTCGGCAATGGGCAGGTACAATTCCACGACTAGATTTCCACGGCGGGCCCTGGCTTGGCGGCCCTCCCCGGGGCGCCGTGTTTGTTTTGCGCCCGCTATGCGGCAGGTTCAAGGCTGAGGTGAAGCCAAGCGGAAAACCGCCCAATTCTGCGGCAATCCGCCGCATAAACCGGGCGGCCGTCCTGCGCCGGCCACCGACCGTCCGGTCGGTGAATCGCCCGGCCGATCACTTCTGCAGGATGTTGATGACTTCGTAGAGCTGGAAGCGGGCACGCAGCAGGTAGAAGCCCTGGCCCACCAGATGCGCCGGCAGCACGGTCGAATCGGCCCGGCCGTTGAACACGATCCAGGGCTGCAGCAGCGCCGCCTCGCGGAAGCTGTCGACCATCTGGTTCCACACCGATTCCAGGTTGCGCTCCTTGATCACCGGCGCGAAGTCTTGGCCCAGGTCGCGCAGCACCAGGTAGTAGGCATAGGCGCGGCCCTTGTTGTTGTAGAAGATGTCGTCGACCTTGGCGTCGAACCAGTCGCCGCCCTGGTTGTGCACATGCTGTTCGATCACCGCCGACATCGAGCCGGTATCGGCGGCGATGCGCTCCAGCGCCGCCTGCAGATTGTCGGCGCGGCGCTCGAAGATCGCCTGGCCGCTGGCGAGGCGGTCGTTGTAGGCCAGCAGCGCCCGGCGCGCGGCCCGGTACTGCGCCTCGGCCGGCTGCTGCGGCCAGATCGACACCGAGGGATCCCACACCCAGCGGTCGCCCGGGTATTTCAGGAAGCCCACCGCCTTGTCGAGATCGGGATCGGCCTGGCTGGTGCCGCGCGAGCGGCCGATATGGTCGGTCAGCTCGATGGCGATACGCGACAGGCCGGCGACGATGCCCATCTGGTAGTTGGGCATGTTGTCCAGCGCCCAGGACGGGATGAAGAACGGATCGTTGGGGGTCCAGCGATGCTGGTCGACCTCGCGGTCGATCAGCGCCGCCATGGTCGCCACCATCTTGCTCTGGGCCGGGCCGGCGGTGATGCCGGCGAAATCCGGGTTGTCGTCGATGGTGTGGATCCACACCATGCCGACCGGATAATAGAGCAGCAGCACCACCAGCACGCCCAGGCCGATGCGTGCCAGGCGGCGCGGCGGCAGGCTGAAGCGCGGCCGCCAGCCGGTCGAGCCGCCGGGATCGCCGGCGCCGCCGCTGCGGCCGAAACGGCCGGTCAGGCGCTGCCACAACGAACGGCGCGGCGCGGGCTGCGGCGGGTATTCCGGGTCGAAGGTCATGGCGGTGGCAGGGACCGTCGGTGAGGAGAACGCCCTATCATGTAGGTGGACTCTGCCGCCGATCAACGGCGCTTGCATGGTTGAGAGCGATCGGAGCAAGGTCGGGAATTATTGCCGATCGGGTGTCGTCATGGTCGCCAAGCTGCCGACCCAATCCACGCCGCCGGGCGTGTTCATCGCCGAGGATATCCTGGGCGAGTTCGGCTTGACCCAGGAGCAACTGGCCAAGGCGCTCGGCGTGTCGCGTCGCGCCGTCAATCAACTGGTCAACGACAAGCGCGCCGTCACTGCCGACATGGCGCTGCGCCTGGGCAAGTTGACCAACACCAGCGCGCAATTCTGGCTCGACCTGCAAAGCGCCTGCGATCTGGCGCGGGCGCAAAATGCCGACGCCAAGGCCCTGAAGGCAATCAAGCCCTTGCCAGGAACGCGCGCCCGCGCGGCATAATCGCGTCGAACCAGAAACCGGGGGAAATGCGATGGCGCTCGATCCGCAGGTGGCGGCACTGCTCGACATGATCGCCAAGGCTGGCCGGCCGCTGCTGCACACCTTGTCGCCCGAGGCGGCGCGCCGGCAGTCGGCCGAGGCGCGCGCGGCGGTGCAGCCGCCGCCGCCCGCCATGGCGCGGGTCGACAATCTCGAGGCACCGGGACCCGGTGGACCGATCCGGCTGCGCCATTTCCGGCCCATGGGTCATGCCGAGAACGAGCTGATCCCGGCGCTGGTCTATTTTCACGGCGGCGGCTGGGTGATCGGCGATATCGATTCCCACGACGTGCTGTGCCGGCAACTGGCGCAAGCCGCCGGCTGCGCCGTGGTGTCGGTCGATTATCGCCTGGCGCCGGAGGGCAAGTACCCGGGCGCGGTCGAGGACGCCTATGCCGCCACCGAGTGGATCGCACGCAACGGCGCGCAGCTCGGCATCGACGGCCACCGGCTGGCGCTGGGCGGCGACAGCGCCGGCGGCAATCTGGCGGCGGTCGTCTGCCTGATGATCCGCGATGCGCTGAAGGAAGATCACGAGGTGGCGCGGCCCTGCCTGCAGCTGCTGATCTATCCCGCCACCGACATGACCATGGGCTTCGCCTCGATCGGGCAGTTCGCCGACGGCTATTTCCTGACCCGCGACATGATGAAATGGTTCATCGCCCATTATCTGCGCGGACCACACGACGCGCGCGACTGGCGCGCCTCGCCGCTGTTCGCCGCCTCGCATGCCGACCTGCCGCCGGCCTATGTCGTCACCGCCGGCTTCGATCCGCTGCGCGACGAGGGCTTTGCCTATGCCGCTAAGCTGCGCGAGGCAGGCGTCACCGTGGACCACATCGACTATGGCGGCATGATCCATGGCTTCATCACCATGGGCGGCGTGATCGCCACCACGCAACGCGCCATCGATGGCGCGGCGGCGGCGCTGCGCCAGGCCTTCGCGCCTTCGGACTAGGAGGCGCGGCCGCCTACATCGCCATGCGCAGCAGGAAACGGTCGGCGATCTGGCGCTGCGCCGGCGACAAGGTGGCGTAGAGTGGACCGATTGCCGCTTTCAGCCTGCGCACCGCGTCCAGCCGCTGCGTCAGGAAGGTTTCCATTCCGCCCAGCCGGTCGGGCAGAGGCAGGTCCGGACGCATCATCGCCATCATCGTCGCGCCACGCGGATGGGCGGCGGACTGGGCGGTCCAGTCGCGCAGCAGCTTCTCGACCGGCTCGAACAGCTTGGTCTGGTCCGGGTCGAGCTTCAGCTCGGCCTTGAGGAAGGCGATGCGGCCGTCGATGTGGGAATCGGCATCGTCCATCATGCCGAACATGCCGCCCATGCCCATTATGCGCATGGCGGCCGTGCCGCCCATCCGGTCGTTGCCTGTCATGCCGGGACCCATCATCCCGCCCATCATTCCGTTGCCCATCATGCCGCCGTCCATCATGGGTCCGCCCAGAGGCGGCCGTGCGGGCATCATCGGCGCGGAGGGATTGCGGTCCTGCGCGCCGGCCAGGGCCGGCAGCAGGCTGAAGGCCAGGATGGCGGTGGCGAGACGGCGCATGACGATCTCCAGAAAGGGAAGTCGACATGCTGGTCGCGCCCGGGAACGGCGCCTTGATATCGGTCAACGGTCGGCCGGGATGCGCCCGGCGTATGCTATCCGGCGCGCCCCGCTTCGTAGGCCTTGAGCCCGGTATAGGCGACCCGCAGCAGCGGCGTGGCGATGCCCAGCGACCGGGCGCGGTTCACCATGTCGCCGGCCACATGGTCGGCCTCGACCCTGTTGCCGCGGGCGATGTCGCGCGCCATCGATCCCTGGCGCGGCGAGTTGGGCTCCAGCAGCAGGGCGAGCACGCGTTCGACATAGGGCGCGCGCGGCGTGAAGCCCGAGGCCTCCATCACGGCGCGGCACTCGTTGAAGCATTCCTGCAGGATCGCCTTGCCGTCCGGCGCCTTGAGGATGTTGCCGGTGCTGTTGCGGAACAGCGTGGACATGGCCGCCAGCGCGCAGAGGAAGATGAACTTCTCCCACATCTCCAGCATGATCTCGCCGCTCTGTCGCGCCTCGGCTCTGGCGCCCTTGAAGGCCTCTGCGAAAGCGGTGAGCCGGTCGCTGCCGCCGCCTTGGCGCTCGCCGAAAACCAGGGTGTGCAGCCTGTCGAGATGGACGATCTCGCCTTCCGGGCTCAGGGTGACGCCGATCTGGCACAGCCCGCCCACCACGCGCGGCTTGCCGAAGCGTGCATCGAGCCGGTCGAGATGGTTCAGCCCGTTGAGCAGCGGCACGATGGCGGTATCGTCGCCGACGCCGCCGGCGATGGCATCCATGGCGCTGTCGAGGTCGTAGGCCTTGCAGGTCAGCAGCACGATGTCGTAGGGCCCGCCCGGCTGTGCGGCGCTCACCGTCCTGACCTTGAGCGTGGCGTCGCCCAGCGCGCTTCGGATCGCCAGGCCGCGCTCGGCGATCGCCTGGGCGCGGGCCGGCCGCACCAGGAAGGAAACGTCGGCGCCGGCCTCGGCCAGCCGGCCGCCGAAATAGCCGCCGGTGCCGCCGGCGCCCAGAACCAGAATTCGCATCGCCCACTCCTTGACGGTTCGAACGCTCCCGACGTTTGACCCCCGCAGACCTGAACGCTGCGCGCGACGCCGATCCGCCGCGCCCGTGCTGTGCTATGGCCGCAGGAAGCCGACGATGTCGTAGGCTTGCTTCAGGATCGGCTCGGCGATGGCGTTGGCCCGTTCGGCGCCCTGGCGCAGGATGCCGTCGACATGGCCGGGATCGGCCATCAGCCGCTGCATCTCGGCGTTGAGCGGCCCCAGCCGGGCCACCGCCAGATCGGTCAGCGCCTGCTTGAAAGAGGAGAAGGGCTGGCCGGCGAACTGGGCGATCACCTGATCCGGCTCCTGGTCGTCGAGCGCGGCATAGATGCCGATCAGGTTGTCGGCCTCGGGCCGCTTCTCGGCATCGGCCGCATTGTCCGGCATCGGCAGCGGATCGGTCTTGGCCTTGCGGATCTTCTGCGCGATCGCATCGGCGCTGTCGGTCAGGTTGATGCGCGAATAGTCCGACGGATCGGACTTGCTCATCTTCTTCGAGCCGTCGCGCAGGCTCATCACCCGCGTCGCCGCGCCCAGGATCAGCGGCTCGGTGACCGGGAAGAACTCGACGCCGAAATCGTGGTTGAACTTGATGGCGATGTCGCGGGTCAACTCCAAATGCTGCTTCTGGTCTTCGCCCACCGGCACATGGGTGGCCTTGTAGGCCAGGATGTCGGCGGCCATCAGCACCGGATAGACGTAGAGCCCGGCCGAGGCGCCCTGGCGGTCCTTGCCGGCCTTCTCCTTGAACTGGGTCATGCGGTCGAGCCAGCCGACCCGCGCCACGCAGTTGAAGATCCAGGCGAGCTGGGCGTGCGCGGGCACGGCGCTCTGGTTGAAGATGATGTGCTTTTGCGCATCGACGCCGGCGGCGATGAAGGCGGCGGCGACTTCGCGCGTGGTGCGGCGCAGCTCGGCCGGGTCCTGCCACAGGGTGATGGCGTGCTGGTCGACCACGCAATAGATGCAGTCGTAGTCGTTCTGCAGCCGCACGAAGTTGCGGATCGCGCCCAGGTAGTTGCCCAGGTGCAGATTGCCGGTGGGCTGGACGCCCGAGAAGATGCGTTGCGGGAAATTCGGTTTGGTCTCGGCCGGAGCCGCAGACACGTTGGACATGGACATGGGCGTGGAAGACATGGGTGTGGACCCCTGCGTTGATGGACCGGGGCCGACGGTTTGGCGTGCCGACGGCCGGCGCGGGTTATCGCCCCGCGCGGACGGCCGGTCAAGGCGCGCGCCATTCTTCCGGGCATGTCAGCCCCGGCGCGGGCGCATGGTCGGCATCGGCCAGGGACGCGGCGGAATGGCGTAAGGTCGCCGTCGCCATGGGAGGACGATGATGACCTGGTCGCCGCAGCAATACCTGAAATTCGAGGCCGAGCGTAACCGGCCGGTGTTCGACCTGCTCAACGCGCTGCCCCCGGCCACGGTGCGCCAGGCGGTCGATATCGGCTGCGGGCCGGGCAATTCCACCGAGCTGCTGGCGGCGCGCTTTCCCGAGGCGACGGTGCAGGGCTTCGACAGCTCGCCGGAGATGGTGGCGCAGGCCAGGGCGCGCCTGCCCCGGCTGCAGTTCGAAGTGGCCGATGTTTCGCGCTGGGACGCGCGCGGACCCTTCGACGTGATGCTGTCCAACGCCGTGCTGCAATGGGTGCCCGATCACGAGCACCTGCTGCCGCGCCTGGTGGCGAAGCTGGCGCCAGGCGGCAGCCTGGCGATCCAGATGCCCGACAACCTGGAGGAGCCGGTGCATCGGCTGATGCGCGAAGTGGCGGCCGATCCGCGCTGGGCGGCGAAGCGGGGCCAGGGCACCGACCGGCGCGACCGCATCCGCGCGGTCGACTGGTATTACCGCCTGCTGCGCGGAACGGGGGCGCGCGCCGATATCTGGCGCACCACCTATTTCCATGCGCTGGACGGCATCGACGCGCTGGTCGAATGGTTCAAGGGCACCGGGCTGCGCCCATTCCTGCAGCCGCTCGATGCGGCAGAGCAGGCGGCGTATCTCGATCGCTATCGCGCCGCCCTGGCCGGCGCCTATGCCGCGCAGCCGGACGGCACGGTGCTGCTGGCGTTCCCGCGCCTGTTCCTGATCGCCACGCGCTGATCCGAAAACGACAACGGCCGGCCCGGAGATCCGGACCGGCCGCTGCCTCAGGCCGTGGCGTCGGGCCCGCGAGGGGCGCAGCCTACATGCGGTGCGGCCGACGGTCGTCGCCGCCGCGGCCGTGCCCGCCGAAGCCATGATGGCCTTCGAAGGGCTGGTTGAACTGCGCCTGCTGGTCCGGCGTCAGCGAGGCATAGAGCGCCTCGAGCGAGGGACGCTGCGCCTTGAGCGCATCGAGCTTGGCGCTCATCATCTGCTCCAGCCGCGTCTCGCGGTCGAGAATGCTGGGCTTGGCGGCGTCGGGCTTGAAGTTGGCGGCGCGCGCCGTGCAGGCGTCGCGATCCTTGCCGGCGCTGGCCAGCACGGTCTGCGACCATTTCTCGTAGAGCGGCTTCTGCGTGGCGTTGAGGTTCAGCTTGGCCTCGAGATAGGCCATGCGGCCCACCGCATGCGCGTAGCGGTCGACGCAGAAATTCTTGGCGTGCTGCTGGGCGCGCTGCGGATCGTGCATCGTGCGGCCATGCTCGCCCGGCTTGTGGGGCATCGGACCCTTCGGGGCATCCGGCGCGGTCTGGGCCCAGGCTGCGGTGGCGCCGACCAGGGCAATGCCGACCAGGGCGGCGATCGAAGACGTTTTCATCTGACTGCTCCTAAGCGTAAGTGGACCGTTGTCCCCCTTGCCTGGGCTTACGGCGATCGGCGGCGATCCATCCCCTGCCGCGATTCGCCCGGAAAGGCGCGGCCGATTGCGGCGAAATCGGGGATCAGTCCTCGTCGGGCAGGTCTTCCGGCGGCATCGGTGCCTTGGCCTGGCGCGAGGAGCGCGACAGCGCGCGACGCAACTCGCCGAGCTTGATGCCGCCCAGCGCCAGCACGGCCGCGCCGTAGATCGCGGCTCCGCCCAGCACCAGCGCCGCCAGCGCGACGATGGCGGTCAGGCTGGTGCCATTCAGGGGGGCTCGCAGCAATTCCATGCCGCCATAGAGCGCCGCCGCCATCGCCATCGACGCCAGCACCAGGCGCGGCGCGCGGCGCCTGAATTGCGCGTCGAGCCGGAAGTGGCCGCGGCGGCGCAGGATGGTGGCCATCAGCGTGAAGTTCAGCCAGCCGCTCAGCGCCGAGGCCAAGGCGATGCCGACATGCTTGAGCGACCAGATCAGCGCCAGGTTGAACGCGACGTTGCCGGCGATGGCGGCGATGGCGATATAGAGCGGCGTGCGCGTGTCGTGACGGGCGTAGAAGCCCGGCGCCAGGGTCTTGACCAGCACATAGGCCGGCAGGCCCAGCGCATAGGCCGCCAGCGCCGCGGCGGTGCCGGCGGTGGCCGCGGCGTCGAAGGCGCCGCGCTGGAACAGGCTGCGCATGATCGGCTCGGCCAGCAGCGCCAGCCCGACCGCCGCGGGCAGGCCCAGCAGCAGCGCCAGCTCCATGGCGCGGTTCTGGTTGGCCATGGCCGCCTCGTGCTGGCCGGCGCGCAACTGGCGCGACAGCATCGGCAGCAGCGCCGTGCCGATGGTGATGCCGACCACGCCCAGCGGCAGCTGGTTGATGCGGTCGGCGTAGTAGAGATAGGAGATCGAGCCCGACGGCAGGAACGAGGCCCAGATCGTGTCCAGCATCGAGTTGATCTGCTGCACGCCGCCGCCGATCGCCGCCGGCAGGGTGAGCAGCGCCAGCCGCTTGATGGCCGGATTCCAGCGCGGCCATACCAGGCGCAGATGGAAGCCCTCGTTGCGGCAGACGATGGCCAGCCAGATATACTGGATCGCGCCGGCCGCCAGCACGCCCCAGCTCAGCGCATAGCCGGCATTGGGCATATACGCGGTCAGGCCCAGCGCGGCGGCGATCATGGTCAGGTTGAGCAGGATCGGCGTCACCGCGACATGGCCGAAGCGGTCGAGCGTGTTCAGCACGCCGCCCTGCAGCGACACCAGCGAGATGAACAGCAAATAGGGGAAGGTGATGCGGCCGAATTCGCTGGCGTAGCCCAGCACCGCCGGCTGGTCGTGCAGGCCCGGCGCCAGCACCAGCACGACATAGGGCATCAGGGCCATCAGGACGGCGCTGAACGGAATCAGCAACGCCAGCAGGGCCGCCTGCGCTTCCTCGGCGAAGACGCGCGCCGCCGCCTTGTCCTGCTCGTGCAGGGTGGCGGCGAATAGCGGCACGAAGGCCAGGTTGAACGAGCCCTCGGCGAACAGCCGGCGGAACAGGTTGGGCAGGCGGAAGGCGATAAAGAAGGCGTCGGCGATCGGACCGCTGCCCAGCACTGCCGCCGTCACCATGTCGCGCAGAAAGCCGGCGATGCGGCTCAGCATGGTGAAGCCGCCGACCAGGGCGACGGCGCGGGCGAGGGTCATGGCTTCTGTTTAAGCGATCGCAGGTGTTTTAGGAAGCGCGGGCAAGGCTATGATGGCCGCTCGGGAGGAACCAATTATGGCGATGTTGGACGGCATCAAGGTGATCGAGCTGGGCCAGAACCTGGCCGGCCCTTACGCCAGCCAGATCCTGGGCGATCTGGGGGCCGATGTGATCAAGATCGAGAAGCCCGGCGGCGACGACGCGCGCGGCTGGGGCCCGCCCTTCGCCAGCGATGGCGTGGCGATCGCCTTCCACACCATCAACCGCGGCAAGCGCTCGGTGGTGATGGATCTGTCGCGGCCCGAAGACCTTGCCGCGCTCGAGGCGCTGGTGATGGAGGCCGACATCTTCGTGCACAACATGCGGCCCGGCGCGCCGGTCAAGATCGGCATCGGCCCGGCGCGGCTGCGCGCGCTCAACCCGCGGCTGATCTATTGCGACATCTCCGCCTTCGGCCACAAGGGCCCGCTCGAGGGCAAGCCGGGCTACGAGCCGCTGCTGCAGGCGTTCGGCGGGCTGGTCTCGGTCAATGGCGATCCGTCCGGCCCGCCGGCGCGCATGGGCGCCTCGGTGATCGATTTCGGCACCGGCATGTGGACCGCGCTGGGCGCGCTGGCGGCGCTGCAGCAGCGCCATCGCACCGGCCAGGGCTGCGTGGTCAACACCTCGCTGTTCGAGACCGCGCTGGGCTGGGTCGGCTCGCACATCGCCACCTATGCCGCCACCGGCAAGCTGCCCGAGCGGCAGAGCACCGGCCATGCCAGCCTGACGCCCTATCAGGCGTTCCAGACCGCCAACGGCCCGCTGGTGATCACCGCCGGCAACGACCGGCTGTTCGCCAAGCTGGCCTCGGTGCTGGGCCATCCCGAATGGGCGGACGATGCGCGCTATCGCACCAATGCCGACCGCATGGCGCACCGGCCGCAGGTGATCGCCATGGTGCAGGCGGTGATCGCCACCGACACCAAAGAAGCCTGGGCCGACCGGCTGGAAGCGGTCGGCGTGCCCTGCGCGCCGATCAACGACATCGCCGAGCTGCACGACCATGCCCAGACCGCGGCGATCGGCGTGATCCAGCATGACGCGCAAAGCGGCGTGACGAGCTGGGTGGCGCCGCTGTCGTTCGACGGCAAGCGGGCGGCTTACGGAACGCCGGCGCCCAAGCTGGGCGCCGATACTGAGGCGGTGCTCAAGCGGGCCAAGGCGGCGGAGTAGTGCATTCGACGGGGGTGACTTTCACCGCCATCCTGAGCGACGCGAAGGATTCTGTTTCTTTAAAAGACGTTCGCCGGTAAGGAAGCGAGCCGCGCAGGCAAGGTCCCTACGCCGCGCTCGGGACGACAAGCAGTATCGCTACGCCGTCTTGATCTCGGCCAGGCCCAGTTCTTCCTTCATCTGGTCGCGCATGACGAATTTCTGCACCTTGCCGGTCACCGTCATGGGGAAGGCGTCGACGAAGCGGATGTAGCGCGGCACCTTGTAATGGGCGATCTGGCCCTTGCAGAAATCCTTGATCTCGGCCTCGGTGGCGCGCTGGCCGGGCTTGAGCGCGATCCAGGCGGCGATCTCCTCGCCGTATTTCCTGTCGGGTACGCCGAACACCTGCACGTCCTGCACCGCCGGGTGACGATAGAGGAACTCCTCGATCTCGCGCGGATAGACGTTCTCGCCGCCCCGGATCACCATGTCCTTGACCCG
This sequence comes from uncultured Hyphomicrobiales bacterium, assembly GCA_964458605.1. GTDB lineage: Bacteria > Pseudomonadota > Alphaproteobacteria > Reyranellales > JAQSWP01 > JBBSNV01. Next base: position 34,840 of record CAYWLS010000024.1, read on the forward strand.
CCCGACGATGTTGCAATAGCCGTGCGCGTCGATGGTGGCGAGGTCGCCGGTATGCATCCAGCCGGCCTTGTCGATCGCCTCTTCGGTGCGCGCCTGGTCGCCCCAATAGCCCTGCATCACCGAATAGCCGCGGGTCAGCAGCTCGCCCGACACGCCGGGCGGCACGACGCGACCGTCGCCGTCGACGATCTTGACCTCGACATGGGGCATGATGCGGCCCACGGTCGCGACGCGCAGCTCCAGCGGATCGTCGGTGCCGGACTGGAAGCTGACCGGGCTGGTCTCGGTCATGCCATAGGCGATGGTGATCTCGCCCAGGTTCATATGGGCCACCGCCCGCTTCATCACCTCGATCGGGCAGGGCGAGCCGGCCATGATGCCGGTGCGCAGGGTGGAGAAATCGAATTCCTCGAATCGCGGGTGGTCGAGCTCGGCGATGAACATGGTCGGCACGCCGTGCAGGGCAGTGCATTTCTCCTCCTGCACGGTCTGCATTACCGACAGCGGCTCGAAGGAATCGGCCGGATAGACCATGGTCGAGCCGTGCGTGACGCAGGCCAGGTTGCCCAGCACCATGCCGAAGCAGTGATAGAGCGGCACGGGGATGCACAGCCGATCCCGCTGCGTCAGCTTCATCGCCTCGCCGATGAAGAAGCCGTTGTTGAGGATGTTGAAATGGGTCAGCGTGGCGCCCTTGGGGAAGCCGGTGGTGCCCGAGGTGAACTGGATGTTGATGGGATCGTCCGGCTGCAGCGTCTTCTGCAGCGCGGCGAGCCGGTCGCGATCGGCCGGCCGGCCCGCCGCCAGCACCTCGGCGAAATTCATGGTGCCGGGCGTGCGTTCCTGGCCCAGCCGGATCACCAGCCGCAACGCCGGCAGGCGCTTGGCCTGGAGCTGGTTGGGCTGCGCATCGGCCAGCTCCGGCGCCAGCGTATTCAGCATGCCGAGATAGTCGGAGGTCTTGAATCTGTCGGCGGCGATGATCGCCTTGCAGCCGACCTTGTTCAGCGCGTATTCCAGCTCGGCCAGGCGATAGGCCGGGTTGATGTTGACCAGGATCAGCCCGGCCTTGGCGGTGGCGAACTGCGTCACCACCCATTCGCTGCAATTGGGCGACCAGATGCCGATGCGGTCGCCCGGCTCCAGTCCCAGCGCCAGCAGGCCGGCGGCCAAGGCATCGACCTGACGCTGCAGCTCGCGATAGCTCCAGCGCACCTGCTGGTGCCGCACCACCAGCGCCTCGCGGTCGGGGAAGCGCGCCACCGTGGCGTCGAACATGGCGCCCAGGGTGCGATAGTCCAGCGGCACATTGCTGGCGCCGTGCACATAGGATTGGGTCAGTTCGGCCATGGTTTCCTCCCTCGACGCTACCGGTTTATTTGAATAGTAAAGCAAATCGCCCGACGCCGTCGCAAGCATGGCGGCGAAGCGACCGGCGAGCGGCTGCGCGGGACGCTCCTTGGGCGCTGCGGTCGGCGAGACTACTCGGCCGCGGCGGCGCGCCTGGCCGATTTCTTCTTGTCGGGCTCGGGCTGCGGCGTCTGGTCCTGCGCGTCGGCATCCTGCAGCGCCGTCTCCAGCCGCGTCTTGATCTCGGCGAGCTTGTCCTTGTGCACCACCTTCAGGCCGAACAGATCCTTGACGTAGAACACGTCGACGGCGCGCTCGCCGTAGGTCGAGATATGCGCCGAGGAGATCTGCAGGCTGAGCCGGGTCAGGGTGCGCGTCACCAGATAGAGGAAGCCCGGCCGGTCGCGGCCGTTGACCTCGATCACGGTGTGGGTGTTGGAGGCGGCGTTGTCGATCAGCACGCGCGGCGGCACCTTGAACACCGCGGTGCGGGTCGGGTAGTTGGGCTTCTGTCCGGCCAGCGCCTCGGCGATGCGCAACTGCCCGTTCAGCGCCTGCTCGATGCGCGCCGACAGGCGGGCCAGCTTGTCGGAGCGCTCGAAGGCGCCGCCTTCGGTGTCCTGCACGGTGAAGGTGTCGAGCGCCATGCCGTTGGCCATGGTGAAGATCTTGGCGTCGACGATGTTGGCGCCGCTCAGCGCCATGGCGCCGGCGATGCGCCAGAACAGGCCCGGCATGTCCTGGGTATAGATCGTCACCTCGGTGACGGCGCGATAGCGGTCGACGCGATGCTCGACCACCAGCGGGGTGTTGTCGCGCTTGGCGCGGCGCATCAGGTCGGCGTGGCGGGCGTGGGTGGCGTCGTCGAACGACAGCCAGTAGGCCGGGTAGCCTTGGGCGAAGATCTCCTCGCGCTCGGCGGCGTCCCAGTCGGGCAGCAGCCGGGCCGCTTCGTCCTGCGCCTGCTTGACCCGTTCGCGCCGCCCGCCGCCCAGGGTGCCGCCGGTCAGCACTTCCTCGCTGGCGTAGTACAGCGTGCGCAGCAGGGCGGCCTTCCAGCCGTTCCACACGGTGGGGCCGACGGCGCGGATGTCGCACACGGTCAGGATCAGCAGCAGGCGCAGCCGTTCGGGCGATTGCACCAGGGCGGCGAAGTCGGCGATGGTCTTGGGATCCTGCAGGTCGCGCTGGAAGGCGGTGTGCGACATCGCCAGGTGGTAGCGCACCAGCCACGCCACGGTTTCGGTCTCGTCGGGCGTGAGCCCCATGCGCGGGCCCAAATTGTTGGCCACCTCCGCGCCCAGCACCGAATGGTCGCCGCCGCGGCCTTTGGCGATGTCGTGCAGCAGCAGGGCGAGATAGAGCACCCGGCGCGAGATCACCTTGTGGATCACCTCGACCGACAGCGGATGGTCCTCCTTGAGGCTGCCGTTCTCGATGCGCGACAGGAAGCCGATCGCCCGGATGGTGTGCTCGTCCACCGTATAGGTGTGGTACATGTCGTGCTGGGTCTGGGCCACGACGCGGCCGAAATCCGGCACGAAGCGGCCGAACACGCCGGCCTCGTTCATGCGCCGCAGCGCGGTCTCGGGATCCTTGGGCGAGGTCAGGATCTCCATGAACAGCCGGTTGGCCTCGGCATTGGCGCGCAGCTTGTGGTCGATCAGCTTCAGATTCTGCGTCACCAGCCGCAAGGTGGCGGGGTGGATGTCGAGATCGGCCTCCTCGGCGGCGTGGAACAGGCGGATCAGCGCCACCGGATCGCGCGCGAAGGCGTCGTCGCTGGCCACGGTGAGCCGCTCGCCCTCGACCTTGAAGCCCTCGATCTGGCGCGCCCGCAGGGGAAAGCGCAGCAGCCCCGCCAGGCGCGGCTTGCGGCGCTGGCCGGCCGCAAGCGCGGCGCAGAAGATGCGCGTCAGGTCGCCCACCGTCTTGGCGTGCAGGTAGTAGTGCTTCATGAAGCGCTCCACGCCGCGCGTGCCGGCGTGGTCGGTGTAGTGCATGCGCCGGCCGATCTCCGCCTGCAGGTCGAAGCTCAGCCGCTCCTCGGCGCGGCCGGTCAGGTAATGGATGTGGCAGCGCACGGTGCGCAGGAAATTCTCGGCCTTGGCGAATTTGCGCGCCTCGTCGCGGGTCAGCACGCCCTTCTCGACCAGTTGGCCGACGTCGTCGACGCGATAGAGATATTTGGCGATCCAGTACAGCGTCTGCAGGTCGCGCAGGCCGCCCTTGCCCTCCTTGACGTTGGGCTCGACCACGTAGCGCGAATCGCCCAGCTTGCGATGGCGCGCGTCGCGCTCGGCCAGCTTGGCCTCGAGGAAGTCGCGCCCGTCGCCCGACAGGAAGGATGCGTTGTAGGCGCGACGGAACTCGTGATAGAGGCCGGGCACGCCCCACAGATAGCGCGTCTCCAGGAGCGCGGTGCGGATGGTGTAGTCGGACGTGCCCAGCCGCACGCATTCAGCCACCGAACGGGTGGCATGGCCGACCTTCATGCCCATGTCCCACAGCATGTAGAGCATGTACTCGACCACTTGCTCGCCGCGCGGCGTCTGCTTGTAGGGCAGCAGGAACAGCAGGTCGATGTCGGATTGCGGGTAGAGCTCGCCGCGGCCATAGCCGCCGGTGGCCACCAGGCAGATCTGCTCGGCGGCGGTCGGGTTGGCGGCCGGAAACACGTGGTTGTTGGTCAGGTCGAACAGCACCTTGACGAGCTGGTCGAGCAGATAGGCCGTGCCGGTGGTGACCTGCAGCCCCTCGCCATTGGCCTCGAAGCGGCGGCGGATCTCGGCGCGGCCCTCGGCCAGCGCCGCCTTGAGCCGCGCCAGCGCCGCCATGCGCAGCGCCGACCCGTCGCTCAGCGAGACGGCCAGCGCGTCGATCTCGCCCACCAGCACCTTGCGGTTGATGATGGCGCGCCGGTCGTACAGCTTTTCGTAAGGACGGCTCATGCGTTTCCAGGGGTTTGTCGATGGCGGCCGGCCGCTGTTGCGGGCAACCCGCCGCAGGCGCCGATTGTAGCGTCGGGGCCGCCCGGGCCACAATCGGCCATGGCGGCGGTCGGTCGGACCGGGCGCCGCTCGAGGGGGAACGCGTGGACAGCCAGCTGGTGCATTGGCTCGATATCGTGGCGGTCGCCATGCTGGCGGTATCGGGCGGGCTGACCGCGGCGCGGCACCGGCTCGATATTTTCGGCTTCGCGGTGATCGCCACCGTCACCGGGCTGGGCGGCGGCACCACGCGCGACCTGCTGCTGGGCATCCGCCCGGTGCTGTGGATCGGCGACCCGCTCTATGTCGAGGTCTGCGTCGGCGTCGGCGCGGCGATGTTCTTCGCCGCGCCGCGCGTGGCGCGCGGCGAACGGGCGCTGCTCTGGGCCGACGCGCTGGGGCTGGCCATGTTCTCGGTGCTGGGCGCGCAGCGCGCGCTCGGCCACGGCGCGCCGGCCGCGATCGCGGTGGTGATGGGCACCATCACGGCGGTGTTCGGCGGCATGCTGCGCGACGTGTTCTGCGCCCAAGTGCCGCTGATCCTGCGCAAGGAGATCTACGCCACCGCCGCGGTGATCGGCGCCGGCGGCTTCGTGGCGCTGCTGCGGTTGGGCGTGGCGCCCGATGTCGCGGGGCTGATCGGCTTTGCCGCGGCGCTCCTGGTGCGCGGCGCGGCCATCGCCTTCGGCTGGTCGCTGCCGTCCCATCGCGGGCTGGGACCGTGAGACGACAGGCGCGTGTCCCGCGGCCGCGCCGTCGCCTATTCGGTAGCGTCGAACACGCGGCGCGACAGGGTCATGGCGCTCCAGCCGGCATAGGCGCCCTGCCACACGGCGAAGAACGCCATCCACACGGCAATCTGATCAGCGTCGGCCGCTTGAAACACCGGCGCGCCCAGCACGGCGCCGATCAGCGCGGTCGGGATCAGGAATTTCAGATGCCGGCCGCGCCGCGACAGCACGGCGGTGGCGAGATCGAGCAGCAAAGCACCGACCGCGCCGGACAGGGCGCCGATCCCGGCCTTGGCCAGGGCGGTCTCGGCGCCGCCGCTGAGATTTATGCAGATCAGCACGGCGATACAGTAGCTGGCCGCGGCGGCGACCACGAAGGCCGGCCATTTCCAGGGATGCCAGTCCAGTTCGCGGCGCAGGAACCAGCCGACGATGGCGCCATAGAACAGGCCGGCGCCGATATAGATCAGGATCTGGCCGACCTTGCCGCTGTCGGGCGGCAGCAGGGTGAACTGCACCAGCCCGTAGAGCGCGCCGGAAAATGCGCCCAGCGGCGCGAACAGATAGGCGTTGAGCGTGCGGTGCGGATGTTCGATGTCGGCCATGGCGCTTCCTTTTACGATTGTTCGCCGTCGCGCAGCAGCGCGACCAGTTGGTAGACCAGATCGAGTGCCTGCTTGGCCGTCAGCTCGTCGGCAACGACCGTGCGCAGCGCCTGTTCCACCGCCGACGGCGCGACGGCGGCGGCGGGCGGTGCGGCCGCCGGTGCGGCGGCGAACAGCGGCAGGTCCTCGGCCAGTTTCGTCACCGCGCCGGATTGCTCGCCCTGCTCCAGGGTGCGCAGCACCTGCTCGGCGCGGCCGATCACCGCCGGCGGCAGGCCGGCCAGCTTGGCGACATGGATGCCGTAGGAGCGGTCGGCGGCTCCCGGCGCCACCTCGTGCAGGAACACCACCTCGCCCTGCCACTCCTTGACCCGCATGGTGTGCGGCGCCAGCGCCGGCAGGCGGCCGCCCAGCGACACCAGCTCGTGATAGTGGGTGGCGAACAGGGCGCGGCAGCGATTGACCTCGTGCAGATGCTCGAGCGTCGCCCAGGCGATCGACAGCCCGTCATAGGTCGCGGTGCCGCGGCCGATCTCGTCCAGGATCACCAGGCTGCGCTCGGTGGCCTGGTTGAGGATGGCGGCGGTCTCGACCATCTCGACCATGAAGGTGGAGCGGCCGCGCGCCAGGTCGTCGGCCGCCCCCACACGCGAGAACAGCCGGTCGACGATGCCGATGCGCGCTTCCTGCGCCGGCACATAGGCGCCGATCTGCGCCAGGATGGCGATCAGCGCGTTCTGGCGCAGGAAGGTCGACTTGCCGGCCATGTTGGGGCCGGTGATCAGCCACAGCCGGTTGTCGGGCGCCAGGTCGCAATCGTTGCCGACGAAGCTCTTGTGCTCGCGGGCCTTGAGCGCGGCCTCGACCACCGGATGGCGCCCGCCTTTGACGTGGAACTCGGCGTTGTCCTCGATGCGCGGCCGCACCCACTGGCCGTCCACCGCCAGCTCGGCCAGCGCCGCGGCGACGTCGATCTGCGCCAGCGCCTCGGCGGCGCGCGCCACCTGGTCGGCGGCCTGGTTCACCTCGGCCACCAGCGCGGCGAAGATCTCCAGCTCCTGGGCCAGGGCCAGGTCGGCGGCGCGGCCGATCTTGCTTTCCAGCTCGCCCAGCTCGACCGAGGTGTAGCGCACCGCGCTGGCCAGGGTCTGGCGATGGATGAACTGGGCGGCCTGCGGATCGAATTTCTCGGCGTTGGTGGCGGTCAGTTCGATGAAATAGCCCAGCACGTTGTTGTGCCGGATCTTCAGCGAGTTGACGCCGGTGGCGCTGCGATAGCGCTGCTCCAAGGCGGCGATCAGCTTGCGGCTCTCGTCGCGCAAGCTGCGCAGCTCGTCGAGCTCGGCGCGATAGCCTTTGGCGACGAAGCCGCCGTCGCGGGTCAGCAGCGGCAATTCCTCGGCCAGCGCCCGACCCAGCTCTCCGACCAGCGTATCGTGGCCGTCGAGTGCTTGGGCCGCCTCGACCAGGCTGCGCGGCAGGCCGTGATCCATCGCCCGCAAGCCCTGGCCCAGCGCCGCGCCCTGGCGCAAGCCGTCGCGGATCGCGGCCAGGTCGCGCGGCCCGCCGCGGCCGATGGCGATGCGCGACAGCGCCCGCTCCAGATCGGGGCATTGGCGCAGCGCTTGGCGCACGGTGTGGCGGCGGCCGCTATCCTCGGCGAAGAAGGCCAACGCGTCCTGCCGCTCGGCGATGGCTTTGGCATCGGTCAGTGGTGCTGCCAGCCGCGCCGCCAGCAGCCGCGCGCCCGGCCCGGTCAGGGTGCGGTCGATGGTGGCCAGCAGCGAGCCGGCGCGGCCGCCATCCAGGCTGCGGCCGATCTCGAGGTTGCGCCGCGTGGCGGCATCGATCTCCATCGTGTCGCCGGCCGACTGGCGGCGGGGCGGCGCCAGGCGCGGCAGCTTGCCCGCCTGGGTCAGCTCGACATAGTCGAGCAGCGCGCCGCAGGCGGCGATCTCGGCCCGGCCGTAGGCGGCGAAGCCTTCCAGGGTGCCGACGCCGAACAGCGTCTCCAGCCGGCGCCGCGCATTGTCGCTGTCGAAGCGGCTGGAAGGCAGCGGCGTCAGGATGGCCTGCTTTTCCTGCAGCGCGCCGGCCAAAGCCTCGCGCGACAGCAGCCGGTCGGGCACCAGCAGCTCGTTGGGCTCCAGCCGCGCCAGGCAGGCGGCCAGTTGGGCCGGCTGCAGGGTCTGCACCGCGAATTCGCCGGTCGACAGGTCGAGCCAGGCCAGCGCCAGCTCGCCCTGGGCCTCGCTGATCGCGGCCAGATAATTGTGGGCGCGGGCGTCGAGCAGCGCATCCTCGGTCAGGGTGCCCGGGGTGATGACCCGCACCACCTGGCGCTGCACGACGGATTTGGCGCCGCGCTTCTTGGCCTCGGCCGGATCCTCGGTCTGCTCGCACACCGCCACCTTGAAGCCCTGGCAGATCAGCCGCGACAGATAGGCCTCGTGGCTGTGCACCGGCACGCCGCACATGGCGATGTCCTGGCCCAGATGCTGGCCGCGCTTGGTCAGCGCGATGTCCAGCGCCTTGGATGCCAGGGCGGCGTCGTCGAAGAACAGCTCGTAGAAATCGCCCATGCGATAGAACAGCAGGTGGTCCGGGTGCTGCGCCTTGATCGCCAGGTATTGCTGCATCATCGGCGTCGCGGCCCCGACCGACACGGCGCCCGGGACCGACCCCGGATTGCCCGGGACCGATCCCGGGACCGATCCTGGGCTCGGCGCAGCCATGTCGGTCCGACCGTCGGCCGGTTCGGCAGGGGTGTCGGCGGCGTTGTCGAGCCGGGCGTTCAGGGCGTGGCGCATGATCGGTTCAGGGCGCGGTCCAGGGTCGGTTCGAGGTTGGTCCGAGATCGGTCCAGGGGCGAAAAAAACCTTTATCGACCGTAGCATGGCGTCCTTTTTATCGCCATGATGGCCGCTTGGGATAACGCGCCGCCACAGGCGCATTTTGCGGCAACGGACAAGGCATAGTCTGCCTTAGCGTAACGGGGATTGGAGAAGGGGATGAGCAGTCGGCGCGAGACCGAAGCCATGGTCAGCGAAGCAAGTGGGTTGGACGACGAATCGCTGTTGATGCATGCCAGCGGCCGGCCCGGCAAGATCGAGGTCACCCCGACCAAGCCGCTCACCACCCAGCACGATCTGGCGCTGGCCTATTCGCCCGGCGTCGCCGCGCCCTGCCTGCGCATCCACGCCGATCCGTCGATGGCCTACGACTACACCGCCAAGGGCAATCTGGTGGCGGTGATCTCCAACGGCACCGCGGTGCTGGGGCTGGGCGATCTGGGCGCGCTGGCCTCGAAGCCGGTGATGGAAGGCAAGGCGGTGCTGTTCAAGCGCTTCGCCGACGTCGATTCGATCGACATCGAGCTGGCCAGCGAGGACACCGAGGCCCTGATCGAGGCCATCGCGATGATGGAGCCGAGCTTCGGCGGCATCAACCTGGAGGACATCAAGGCGCCCGAGTGCTTCATCATCGAGCAGCGCCTGCGCGAGCTGCTCGACATCCCGGTGTTCCACGACGACCAGCACGGCACCGCGATCATCGCCGCCGCCGGCCTGATCAACGCCCTGCACCTGACCGGCCGGGCGCTGAAGGACGTCAAGATGGTGGTCAACGGCGCCGGCGCCGCCTCGATCGCCTGCATCGAGCTGCTCAAGCGCATGGGCCTGCCGCACGAGAACGCCATATTGTGCGACACCAAGGGCGTGATCTACCAGGGCCGCACCGAGGGCATGAACCAGTGGAAATCGGCCCATGCGGTGCGCACCAAGGCGCGCTCGCTGGCCGAGGCGATGAAAGACGCCGACGTGTTCTTCGGCCTGTCGGCCAAGGGCGCGGTCGACCAGGCCATGGTCAAGAGCATGGCCAGGCAGCCGATCGTGTTCGCCATGGCCAATCCCGATCCGGAGATCACGCCGGAGGACGTGCGCGCGGTGCGCCAGGACGCCATCGTCGCCACCGGCCGCTCCGACTATCCCAACCAGGTCAACAACGTCCTGGGATTCCCCTATATCTTCCGCGGCGCGCTCGACGTGCGAGCCTCGACCATCAACGACGAGATGAAGATCGCCGCGGTCGAGGCGCTGGCCGCCTTGGCGCGCGAGGACGTGCCCGACGAGGTCGATCGCGCCTATGCCGGGCGCCGGCTGCGCTATGGCCCGGAATACATCATCCCGGTGCCGTTCGATCCGCGGCTGATCTCGGCGATCTCCTCGGCGGTGGCCCAGGCGGCGATGGATTCGGGCGTGGCGCGCCGGCCGATCATCGACATGCACGCCTACAAGGCGCAGCTCTCGGCCCGGCTCGATCCCACCACCGCCTGGCTGCAGCGCATCGTCGAGACGGTGCGCAACAAGCCGCGCCGCGTGGTGTTCGCCGAGGGCGAGGAGGAGCGCACCATCCGCGCCGCCATCGCCTTCCGCAACGCTGGCTACGGCACGCCGATCCTAATCGGCCGCGAGGAGCAGGTGGCCGAGCAGATGCGCCAGATCGGCATCGACGACACCAAGGGCATCGAGATCCACAACGCCCGGCTGTCGACCTCCAACGCGCGCTACACCGACCTGCTGTACAAGCGCCAGCAGCGCGCCGGCATGCTGCGGCGCGACGCCCAGCGCGGCGTCAACCAGGGCCGCAACGTGTTCGCCGCCTGCATGGTGGTGGCGGGCGACGCCGACGGCATGGTCACCGGCCTGACCCGCTCCTTCAACGAATGCTTCGACGACGTGACGCGGGTGATCGACGGCAAGCGCGGCCAGGTGATGTTCGGCATGTCGATCGTCGTGGCGCGCGGCCGCACCGTGTTCCTGGCCGACACCTCGGTGCACGAGACGCCCACTTCCGAGCAGCTGGCCGGCATCGCCCGCCAGGCCGCCGCGGTGGCGCGCCAGATGGGCAGCGAGCCGCGCGTCGCCTTCCTGTCGTTCTCCAATTTCGGCGGCCGCCTGCCCGAGCGCACCGAGCGGGTGCGCGAGGCGATCCGTCTGCTCGACGGCCGCGAGGTCGATTTCGAGTACGACGGCGAGATGCAGGCCGACGTGGCGCTCGACCACGACCTGATGAAGAGCCTCTACCCGTTCTGCCGCCTGACCGGCCCGGCCAACATCCTGATCATGCCCGGGCTGAACGCCGCCAATATCGCGTCCAAGCTGGTGCAGCAGCTGGCCGGCGGCACGGTGGTCGGCCCGATCATGCTGGGGCTGAGCAAACCGGTGCAGATCGTGCAGATGGGCGCCACGGTCAACGACCTGGTCAACGGCGCGGCGCTGGTGGGCTACGAGGCGCTGAACGAAAATTGAGCGCCCGCCGCCAAGCTGTCATGCGGGCGTGATACAATCGCTTCGTTTCCGTCACGAAGCGGATCACCGGCGTCACGCATTCGATCGGCCATGCTGCGCTTCCTGTCGCGTCCCAGCCTGTCGCCCTCGCGCCAGATGCTGGCCATCATGCTGGTCTGCCTGCCGCCGGCGGTGGTGCTGGCCGGGCTGGTCGCCCTGGGTCAGCTGGGGCTGGGCCTGGCGCTGCTGTCGCTGGGCGCCATGGCGCTGATCGCCTGGCCGCTGGTGCGGCTCTATCTGGGCGACATCGCCGCCTTCGGCAGCTTCATCGCCCAGCTGGCCGACGGCAGGGAGCCGCCGCGGCCGCGCTTCGAGCTCGCCGTGGTGGCCGAGGAGCTGTCGGCGGCGGCCAGCGCCCTGCATCGCGGCTGGATCGAGCAGCAGCGCGCGCTCGCGGCGCTGGCCAGCTCCAGCCAGCGCATCCTCGACGGCCTGCCCGATCCGCTGATCGCGGTCGATCGCGCCCGCCGCATCACCCAGATCAACGCCCGCGCCCGCGCCCTGTTCGGCGTCGAAGGCGGCGAACGCAACATCGCCATCGTGCTGCGCCAGCCGCAATTGCTGGCGGCGCTCGATGCCGCCCTGCAGCAGCGCAACGCGCCGCCGCTCGAACCGGCCACGGTGGAGATCGTGCTGAGCGGCAAGGTCGAACGCATCCTGCAGGCCCATGTCGCGCCGCTGCCGGGCGACGGTGCCGCGGGTGGCGCCGCGGGTGGCGCCGCGGGTGGCGCCGCAAGTGGCGTCGCGGGCGACGGCGCGGGCAGGACGGCGGCGCTGATGGTGTTCCACGACGTCACCGCGCTACGCCGCAGCGAACAGATGCGCGGCGATTTCGTCGCCAATGCCAGCCACGAGCTGAGGACGCCGATCTCGACCCTGATCGGCTTCATCGAGACCCTGCGCGGTCCGGCCCGGGACGACAGGGACGCGCACGAGCGCTTCCTGAAGATCATGGACGAGCAGGCCCAGCGCATGGCGCGGCTGGTCAGCGACCTGCTGTCGCTGTCCGACATCGAGCTGCGCGAGCATTCCCAGCCCTCGGGCCGGGTCGACGTGGCGGCGGTGGCGCGTTCGGTGATGGACATGTTCGAGCTGCGCGCGCGCCAGCGCGGCCAGAGCCTGAAGCTGGAGGTCGAGCCCGAGCTGCCGGCGGTGGCCGGCGATCGCGACGAGCTGGCCCAGGTGCTGCAGAACCTGATCGACAACGCCATCAAGTACAATCGCGCCGGCCAGCCGGTGACGGTTCGTCTGGCGCGCGCGGGCGCCACCGCCGCCAGCGCCGCGCCGATGGTGGCGATCGAGGTGCGCGACCGCGGCGAGGGCATCCCGCCGCAGCACCTGTCGCGGCTGACCGAGCGCTTCTATCGCGTCGACACCGCCCGCTCGCGCGAGCTGGGCGGCACCGGGCTGGGTCTCGCCATCGTCAAGCACATCGTCAACCGCCATCGCGGCACCTTGGAGATCGCCAGCACGGTGGGCGAGGGTTCGCGCTTCACCGTGCGCCTGCCGCTGGCCGCGCCGGAGGCTACTCCCCCGGGCGCGGCCTCGGCGCCGCTTTCGCCGGCCGGCCGGGCTGCCGCGGTCCAGCGCCACAGCGCCTGAGCCGCTCCGCCGCACCTTATTAAGCGTTTGATTCTTAATAGGAATCTTGGTCGATCCGCCGATCTGTGACGGCGGCCGGCCTATTTCATCAAACTGTAATGGAATTGTAGTAAATCGGTTCCACTCGGTCACTAGACAGGGGGCGCGGCGCCACAGGGGATTCCCTCCACCTGCCGCAGCCTTAACCAGGAGAAAGCTCCCTATGTCGAAATCCAACGCACTGTTCGGCTTGGCGCGCCGGCAATTCCTCGCCGCCGCCGGCGCTCTGACCATCGGCCTGGCCGCTTTCGGCGCCACCGCCCAGGCTGCCGACCTGACCGGCGCCGGCGCGACCTTCCCCTATCCGATCTACGCCAAATGGGCCGAGGCCTACAAGGCCAAGGCCGGCGTCGGCCTGAACTACCAGTCGATCGGCTCGGGCGGCGGCATCAAGCAGATCACCGCCAAGACCGTCGATTTCGGCGCCTCTGACATGCCGCTGAAGCCGGCCGATCTGGAGAAGTACGGCCTGACCCAGTTTCCCACCGTGATGGGCGGCGTGGTGCCGGTCTACAACATCCCGGGCATCGACGCCGGCAAGATCAGGCTCGACGGCGACACCCTGGCCAACATCTATCTCGGCAACGTCACCAAGTGGAACGATGCCGCGATCGCCAAGCTGAACCCGGACGTCAAGCTGCCCGACACCGCGATCACCGTGGTCTATCGCTCGGACGGCTCGGGCACCACCTTCATCTTCACCGACTATCTCAGCAAGGTCAGCCCGAAGTGGAAGGACCTGATCGGCGAGAACACCTCGGTGGAATGGAAGACCGGCATCGGCGGCAAGGGCAACGAAGGGGTCGCCGGCTACGTCAAGCAGACGCCCGGCGCGATCGGCTACGTCGAATACGCCTATGCGCTGCAGAACAAACTGAGCTACGTGCTGCTGAAGAACCATGACGGCCAGTTCGTCGCCCCCAAGGCCGACGCCTTCAAGGCCGCCGCCGCCAGCGCCGACTGGAACAGCGCGCCGGGCTTTGCCCTGCTGCTGACCGACCAGCCGGGCGCGGCGTCCTGGCCGATCACCGGCGCCACCTTCATCCTGATGCACAAGCAGCAGGCCAATGCCGGCAAGGCCATGGAAGTGCTGAAATTCTTCGACTGGGCCTACGCCAGCGGCGGCAAGATGGCCGAAGACCTCGACTACGTGCCGCTGCCGGATTCGCTGGTCAAGCTGATCCACGACAGCTGGAGCAAGAACATCGCGACCTCCGCCGGTCCGGTGTGGAAGGCCGCCAACTAGTCGGCCGGACGACCGGTCGACGGGCAGACGGGCGGGCGGCAGACATGCCGTCCGCCGCTTCCGGAACGGCGGGAGAGCGACTGTGACGACTGACGCCATGGAGACCGGTTTGAGCGAGGTTCGTTCCTTCGACCGCAAGGGCTCGTCGCTCGACGGTACGGTGAAGATCGTCACCCGCGCCGCCGCCTGGCTGGTGCTGGCGCTGCTGGTCGGCATCGGCCTGTCGCTGCTGCTGGGCAGCTGGACCGCCATCGCCAAGTTCGGTCCCGCCTTCCTGTGGACCGATTCCTGGAACCCGGTGAAGGACAATTTCGGCGGCCTGGTGCCGATCTTCGGCACCCTGGTGACCGCCGCCATCGCCATGCTGTTCGGCATCCCGCTGAGCTTCGGCGTCGCCGTGTTCATCACCGAGCTGTGCCCGGCCTGGCTGAAGCGCCCGCTCAGCATCGCCATCGAATTGCTGGCCGCGGTGCCCAGCATCATCTACGGCATGTGGGGCCTGTTCGTGTTCGCCCCGTTCTTCCGCACCACCATCGAGCCGCTGCTGATCGACACGCTGGGCCGGATCCCGGCGATCGGCGCGCTGTTCGCCGGTCCGCCGCTGGGCATCGGCGTACTGACCGCCGGGATCATCCTGGCGATCATGGTGCTGCCGTTCATCACCGCGGTGGTGCGCGACGTGTTCGAGACCGTGCCGCCGATGCTCAAGGAATCGGGCTACGGCCTGGGCATGACCACCTGGGAAGTGGTGCGCAGCATCGTCGTCCCCTACACCCGCAGCGGCATCGTCGGCGGCGTCATGCTGGGGCTGGGCCGCGCCCTGGGCGAGACCATGGCGGTCACCTTCGTGATCGGCAACGCGCATCGCATCTCGGCCTCGCTGCTGCAGCCGGGCAACACCATCTCCTCCGCCCTGGCCAACGAATTCACCGAAGCGGTCGGCGACGTCTATCTGTCGTCGCTGATCCTGCTCGGCCTGATCCTGTTCGTCATCACCTTCATCGTGCTGTCGCTGGCCAAGCTGATGCTGGCGCGGGCCGAGAAGCGCGCCGGGAGATAGCCATGGCCGCCACCGCGCTGTACCGCACGCGCAAGCTCAAGGACGGCATCGCCAAGGGCGCGTGCTTCGTCACCGTGGCGATCGGCCTGGGCTTCCTGGCCATGATCCTGTGGACCCTGCTGAGCAACGGGCTGAACAATCTCGGCCTGCATCTGTTCACCCAGACCACGCCGCCGCCGGGCTCCGCCGGCGGCATCGCCAACGCCATCGTCGGCAGCCTGATCATGACCCTGCTGGGCACCTTGATCGCCACGCCGATCGCCATCCTGGCCGGCACCTACCTGGCCGAGTTCGGCCGCCACAGCCCGGTCTCGAAGGTCACCCGCTTCATCTGCGACGTGCTGCTGTCGGCGCCGTCGATCATCATCGGCCTGTTCGTCTACCAGATCATGGTGATCCCGATGGGCCACTTCTCGGCCCTGGCGGGATCGGTGGCGCTGGCCATCATCGTCATCCCGGTGGTGCTGCGCACCACGGAGAACATGCTCAACCTGGTGCCGCCGGGCCTGCGCGAGGCGGCTTTCGGCCTGGGCTCGCCGCACTGGCGAGTGGTGACGGCGGTGTCGTTCCGCGCCGCGCGCCAGGGCATCATCACCGGCATCCTGCTGGCGGTGGCCCGCGTCAGCGGCGAGACCGCGCCGCTCTTGTTCACCGCGCTCAACAACCAGTTCTGGAACCTCGACCTCAACGCGCCGATGGCCAATTTGCCGGTGGTGATCTTCCAGTTCGCCGTCAGCCCCTACGACGACTGGCGCAACCTGGCCTGGGCCGGGGCGCTGCTGATCACCTTCTCGGTGCTGACCCTCAACGTCGTCGCCCGGCTGCTGACCGGCAACGGCGGCCGGCGCTAAGCAACCATGGATGCGATGGAGCCCCTGCGATGAGCCTGACCACCCCGATCCCGCAGACCACGGCCGCGCCGCAGCCGCCGCTGGATGCCGTCGCCGAGAACAAGATCGCGATGCGCGGCGTCGACTTCTACTACGGCGACTTCCACTCGCTGAAGAACGTCAACGTGACGTTCCCGGCGCGGCTGGTGACCGCCATCATCGGTCCGTCGGGCTGCGGCAAGTCGACCCTGCTGCGCATCCTCAACCGCATGTACAGCCTCTATCCCGACCAGCGCGCCACCGGCGAGGTGCTGATCGACGGCCAGAACATCCTCGATCCCAAGGTCGACCTCAACATGCTGCGCTGGCATGTCGGCATGGTGTTCCAGAAGCCGACGCCGTTTCCCATGACGATCTACGACAACATCGCCTTCGGCATCCGCCTGCACGAGCGCGTCTCGGGTTCGGAGATGAACGACCGGGTCGAGCAGGCGCTGCGTGGTGCTGCGCTGTGGGACGAGGTCAAGGACAAGCTGAAGCAGTCCGGCCAGAGCCTGTCGGGCGGCCAGCAGCAGCGCCTGTGCATCGCCCGCGCCATCGCCGTCAATCCTGAGATCATCCTGATGGACGAGCCGTGCTCGGCGCTCGACCCGATCGCCACCGCCAAGATCGAGGAGCTGATCGACGAGCTGCGCGGCAATTTCACCATCGTCATCGTCACCCACAACATGCAGCAGGCCGCGCGCGTGTCGCAGCGCACCGCCTTCTTCCACCTGGGCGAGATGGTCGAATACGGCGAGACCGACCAGATTTTCACCAACCCGCGCGAACAGCGCACCCAGGCCTATATCACGGGCCGCTTCGGCTGAGCGGCCCAGGCGTAGGAGAGCAGGTCATGGCAGAACACTTCGTAAAATCCTTCGACGAAGAGCTGGAGAAGCTCAACGCCTGGATCGGGCAGATGGGCGGGCTGGCCGAGGCGCAGCTTTCCGGCGCGCTCGACGCCATCGCCCAGCGCGACGCCGCCACCGCCCAGCGCGTGATCGCCGGCGACGCCCAGATCGACAGACTGGAGCGCGACATCGCCCACCACGTGATCCGCATGCTGGCGCTGCGCCAGCCCATGGCGGTCGATCTGCGCGCCATCGTCGCGGCGCTGAAGATCTCGTCCGACCTGGAGCGCATCGGCGACTACGCCGCCAACCTGGCCAAGCGCTCGCTGGTGCTGGCCGAGATGCCGCCGGTGCGCAGCATCGGCGGGCTGGAGCGGCTGGGCCGGCTGGTGCTGGCGATCCTCAAGGACGTGCTCGACGCGTTCGGCCAGAACGACGTCGAGAAAGCGCGCCAGGTCTGGCTGCGCGATGCCGAGGTCGACGACATGTACACCTCGCTGTTCCGCGAGCTGCTGACCTACATGATGGAAGATCCGCGCAACATCACGCCCTGCACGCACCTGCTGTTCATGGCCAAGAACATCGAGCGCGTCGGCGACCACGCCACCAACATCGCCGAGATCATCCACTTCAAGATCCGCGGCGTGGAGATGAATGAGCAGCGGCCCAAGGGCGACACCACCGCCTATGCCAAGGCCGAGGTCCGGTGATGGACGGTGCGACGGCCATGAGCAACGCGAGCGCGATCAAGCCCGCCATCCTGGTGGTCGAGGACGAATCGGGACTGGTCGAGCTGCTGCGCTACAATCTGGAGCGCGCCGGCTTCGCCGTGGCGGTGGCCCGCGACGGCGAGGAGGCGATGGCCGCGATCGGCGAGGCGCGCCCCGACCTGGTGCTGCTCGACTGGATGCTGCCGCTGATGTCGGGCATCGAGGTGTGCCGGCAGATCCGCCGCCAGGCGCCGACCGCCAACCTGCCGATCATCATGCTGACCGCGCGAGGGGAAGAAGGCGACCGGGTGCGGGGGCTGGATGCCGGCGCCGACGACTACATCGCCAAGCCGTTCTCGCCCACCGAGCTGATCTCGCGCATCCGCGCCGTGCTGCGCCGGATTCGTCCCGCCTTGGCCGACCAGATGCTGAGCTATGCCGATCTGCGCATGGACCTGGTGGCGCATCGCGTGTCGCGCGGCGCCAAGAACGTGCATCTGGGCCCGACCGAATTCCGCCTGTTGCGCCATCTGCTGGAGCATCCCGGCCGGGTGTTCAGCCGCGAGCAGCTGCTCGACGCGGTGTGGGGCAAGGACGTCTATGTCGAGGCGCGCACCGTCGACGTGCATATCCGCCGCCTGCGCAAGGCGCTCAACATCGACGACAAGCCCGACCTGATCCGCACCGTGCGCGCGGCGGGCTATGCGCTGGAAGCGGAAGGCTGAAGCGCTTTGTCACATCCCCGTAACCGCATGCCGTTGGAATGGCCGCCGCAAAGCGATAGTCCCCCACGGGGCGCACCCTGTCGGTGCGCCCTCCTTTTGGGAGCGTGGCGAGGCTGCCAGCGGTCCTATCTCAGGGCGAGCCGCACCTCGACCAGGCTGGGGTCGTCGGCCACGCCCTGCACGGTGAAGCCGAGCTGCCGCGCCATGCGCAGCATGCGTTCGTTCTCGCGCAGCACGATGCCGAAGATCTCGCGCAGGCCCTGGCGGCGGGCGTAGTCGATGATCGCCATCATCAGCAGGTAGCCCAGGCCGGAGCCCTTGAGGTCGGAGCGCACCACCACCGCGTATTCGCCGCGCTCGTGGTTGGGATCGATGGCGATGCGCACCACGCCCAGCCCCTCGTCGCCGCCGCCCTGCATGGCCGGCCGCACCGCGACGAAAGCCATCTGCCGGTCGTAGTCGATCTGGGTCAGCCGCGCGGCCAGCACATGCGGCAGCCTGCCGAGCGGCGCGAAGAAGCGCATGCGCACGTCTTCCTTGTCGAGCCGGTCGAACGTGGCCTGCAAGGTGGGCTCGTCCTCGGGCCGGATCGGCCGCAGCATGGCGGCGCTGCCGTCGCGCAGCGCGATCTGGCGCTCGAGCTGGCGCGGATAGGGCTTGATCGCCAGCCGCTTCTCGCCTCCCTGGTCGCCCCCCTGGCCGTCCCCTTGGCCGTCCCGGCCGGCGGCCGCCTGCACCTTGATGCGCGCATCGAGCGCCAGCACGCCCTGGGCGTCGGCCAGCAGCGGGTTGATGTCGAACTCGGCGATCTGCGGCAGCTCGACCACCGCCTGGCCGATCGCGATCAAGGTGGCGGCGATGGCGTCGAGCGCGGCCGGCGGGCGGGCGCGATAGCCTTCGAGCAGGCGGAACACGCGGGTGCGGCGCATCGCGTCGTAGGCCAGCGCCATGTTGAGCGGCGGCAGGGCCAGCGCGCTGTCGGCGATGCGCTCGACCGCCACGCCGCCATGGCCGAACAGCAGCACCGGGCCGAACACCGGGTCCACGCTCATGCCCAGGATCAGCTCGAGCGCCATGTCGCGCTGGATCATGGCCTGCACCGCGAAGCCCTCGATGCGCGCCTGCGGGGCGTGCTGGCGCACCCGCTCCAGCATGTAGCCGGCGGCCGTCTCGACCTGGGCGGGCGCCAGGTTCAGCGCCACGCCGCCGGCATCGGATTTGTGGGTGATGTCGGGCGACACGATCTTCAGCGCCACCGGCCCGCCGATCTTCGCTGCCAGCCGGCCGGCCTCGGCCGGATCGCGCGCCACCTCGGTGGCCACCACGGGAATGCCGCAGGCCGCCAGCACGCGCTTGGCTTCCGGCTCGCTCAGCAGGGTGCGGCCCTGGGCCAGCGCGGCGTCGATCACGCCCTGCGCCGCCTGGGTGTCGATGCGCACCTCCTGCGGCGCCGAGACCGGCGTCTGCATCAGCGCTTCGCGGTTGCGCTGGAAGTTGACCAGATGCATGAAGCCGCGCACCGCCTGGCGCGGCGTCTCGAAGCTGGGCAGATGGGCGGCCAGGAAATGGCGCCGCGCCGGCCCGGCGGTGGCCGCGCCCACCCAGCTCGTCAGCAGCGGCCAGGGCAGCTTGGGGGCGGCCGCGGCCACGGCGCGGGCGATGTCGTCGTTGGAAGCCACGGCGGTGGGCGCGTTCAGCACCAGCACCGCGTCGATCGCCGCTTGGTCCTGCAGCGCCTCGAGCGCGGCGACGTAGCGGGCGGCGTCGGCGTCGCCGATGATGTCGATGGGATTGCCGCGCGACCAGCCCTTGGGCAGCACCGCGCTCATGCGCGCGATCGTGGCGTCGTCCAGCTCGGCCAGCTTGCCGCCTTCCTCCTCCAGCGCGTCGGTGGCCAGCACGCCCAGGCCGCCGCCATTGCCCAAGATCGCCAGCCGGTCGCCATGGATGCGTTTGCCGGTGCTCAAGGTGGTGGCGGCCTCGAACAGCTCGTCGAGATCGGCCACGCGCAGCATGCCGGCGCGGCGGAAGGCGGCGTCGTACACCGCATCGGCGCCGGCCATGGCGCCGGTATGCGACACCGCGGCACGGCGGCCGGCGCGGCTGCGCCCGGCCTTGACCACGATCACCGGCTTGGCGCGCGACGCGGCGCGGGCGGCCGACATGAATTTGCGCGCGTCGCGCACCGTCTCGATATAGAGCAGGATGGCGTCGGTGGCGCCGTCCAGCGCCAGCCAGTCCAGCATGTCGCCGAAATCGACATCGGCCATGTCGCCCAGCGACACGACATGGGAGAAGCCGATGTCGCGCGGCGCCGCCCAGTCCAGCATGGCGGTGATCACCGCGCCCGATTGGGTGACGAAGGCCAGCCCGCCCTTGCCCGGCGCCAGGTGCGAGAAGGAAGCGTCGATGCCCATGCCCGGCACCAATATGCCCAGGCAGTTGGGGCCGACGATGCGCAGGATGTGCGGCCTTGCGGCGTCGAGGATGGCCTGGCGGCGGCGCACGCCTTCGCGGTCGCGGCCCTCGCCGAAGCCGGCGGTGATGATCACGGCGGCCTTGGTGCCGCGCCCGCCCAGCTCGGCGACGATGCCGGCAACCGTGTCGGGCGGGGTGGCGATCACTGCCAGGTCGGGCGCTTCGGGCAGGGCGGCGATGTCGCGATGCACGGCGCGGCCGGCGATGGTGGCGGCCTTGGGATTGACGAACCACAATTCGCCGGCGAATCCGGCGCGCTGCAGGTTGCGCGCCAGCACGCCGCCCACGGATTTCTCGTCGCGCGAGGCGCCGATCAGGGCGATCGAGCGGGGCGCGAACAGCCGGTCGAGATTGCGGATCGACATGGCCCCCGAGTTTAGGGCAATTCCGCTGCCAGGCTAGGCCGGTTGCGCGGCACCGTGCTTGCGCTCCAGCCGCCACAGATAGAGCAGCAGCGCCAGACCCGGTATGGCCAGCAGCGCGGTGAGCGCGAAGAAGCTGGCCCAGTCGGTGTGGTCGGCCAGCCAGCCGCCGCCGGAGGCCAGGATGGTGCGGCCCACCGCCATGAACGAGGTCAGCAGCGCATATTGCGTAGCGGTGAAGGCGCGGTTGCAGAGTAGCGACAGATAGGCGACGAACGCCGCCGAGCCGATGCCGTTGGTGAAATTGTCGGCGCCGATCGACACCGCCAGCATGGCGTTGTCGTGGCCCACCACGGCCTGCAGACTGAACAGCAGGTTGGTGACGGCCTGCAGGATGCCGCCCAGCAGCAGCCCGCCCATCACGCCGTAGCGCGCCACCACCACGCCGCCCACCGCGACGCCGGCCAGCGTGGCGACGACGCCGAACACCTTGCTGATGGCGGCGATCTCCAGCCCGGTGAAGCCCAGCTCGTTGTAGAACGGATTGGCCATCACCCCGCCGATGGCGTCGCCGAATTTGTAGAGCAGCACGAAGGCCAGGATGACCACCCAGGCCGGGCGCCGCGTGAAATCGATCAGCGGATCGAGCACCATCTCCTTCAGCCGCTGCAGCAGCGGCGGCATGGTCGCGGACCCCGATGCAGCGGTGGCGGGCAGCCGCGGCTCGGGCGCGGCCAGGGTGACCAGCATCGACAGCGCCATCAGCACGCCCAGCGCGGCGAACACAAATCGCCAGTCCACCACGTCGGACAGCGCCAGCGCACCCGCGCCGGCCGCCAGCAGGCCGATGCGATAGCCGAGCTGGGTGGCCGCCGCGCCGCCGCCCTGTTCGTCCTCGTCGAGGATCTCGATGCGATAGGCGTCGATGGCGATGTCCTGCGTGGCCGACAGGAAGGCCACCGCCAGCGCCGCCACCGCGGTGGCGAACGGATCGACTTGGGGATCGGTCCAGCCCATCGCCACGATGGCGACCACCAGGGCGATCTGGGTCAGCAGGATCCAGCTGCGCCGCCGTCCCAGCGCCCGGCCCAGCAGCGGGATGCGCAGGTGATCGACCAGCGGCGACCAGGCGAACTTGAAGGCGTAGGGAATGCCGACCAGCGAGAACAGGCCGATCGCCGTCTTGTCGACGCCGACCTTGGACAGCCAGTAGGACAGGGTCGAGAGCGTCAGCAGCAGCGGCAGGCCGCTGGCGAAGCCCATGCCCAGGATCACCAGCATGCGCGGATTGCGATAGACCGCGGCCGCCTGCTTCCACGCCGCCCAGCGCTGCGCCCAGGTGAGCTTCGCGCGCGCCGCTTCCGGCGTCACTTGACGCCCAGCTTGCTGCGCATCAGCGCCTTCAGATCCTGCTGCGGCCGGGCGCCGACATGGGCGATCACTTCGCCGGCGGCCAGGCTGGCGATCTTGCCGGCCAACGCCAGGTCGCCGAACTGGCGATAGCCATAGAGGAAGCCTGCGGCGTAGAGATCGCCCGCGCCGGTGGTGTCGACCACGCGGCCCTGCGGCATGGCGTCGATCACATGCACCTCCTCGCCGCGCACGATCACCGAGCCTTTTTCCGAGCGGGTCAGGCAGGCGATGCGGCAATCCTCGCGCACCATCTGCAGCGCGCTGTCGAAGTCGCTCACCTGGTAGAGCGACAGGATCTCCGATTCGTTGGCGAACAATATGTCGACCGGCCCGGCCACCAGCTCGCGGAACTCCGCCCGCCAGCGATCGACGCAGAAGGCGTCGCTCAGGGTCAGCGCCACCTCGCGGCCGGCATCGGCGGCGATCTGCATGGCCTTGCGGCAGGCCTGCTTGGCCGGCGGCTGGTCCCACAGATAGCCCTCGATATAGAGCACTTCGCCCCTGGCGATCTCGGCGGCGTCGATGTCGGCGGGCTGCAGGTGGATGCAGGCGCCCAGATAGGTGTTCATGGTGCGCTGCGCGTCCGGCGTCACCAGGATCAGGCAGCGCGCGGTGGGCGGGCCGTCCTGGGCGGCTTGCGACGTGAAGCGCACGCCGGCGGCGCGCAAATCGTGGGCGAACACCTGGCCGAGCTGGTCGTCGCGCACGCGCCCGACATAGCCCGCCGCGCCGCCCAGCAGCGCCACCCCGACCATGGTGTTGGCGCAGGAGCCGCCCGACATCTCGATGCCCGGCCCCATTGCCGCGTAGAGCGCCTCAGCCTCCTGGGCATCGATCAGCCGCATGCCGCCCTTGTCCAGCTTGCGGCTGGCGATGAAGGCGTCGTCGGCCTGGGCGATGACGTCGACGATGGCGTTGCCGATGCCGACCACGGCGAGGGAAGAATTGGCGGACATAGGGGCTGCGCTCCGTACCGATTGCGGCGCGAGTATAGCCGCCGCTCTCCCCTCGACAAGGCGGCCCCTCGACAAGCAGGCCGGGCTTGCCTATCTGTCATCGGCTCCTTGCGACAGCACAAGCCCTGATCGGAGTCGAGATGTTCTCTGGATTGGTCAAAGCCGTCGAGCAGCTGGGCGATCCGCGCCTGCGCCGCGTCATCTGGCTCACCCTGCTGGTGTCGCTGGGCTTCCTGGTGCTGCTGGTGCTGGGCATCAGCCTGGCGCTGCACTGGATGCACCTGGTCAGCATCGGCTGGCTCGATTCGGTGGTGTCCTGGCTGCTGGGCACGGGCTCGGTGGTGCTGGCCTTCTTCCTGTTCCCGATCGTGGTCGGCATCGTGATCTCGCTGTTCCTGGACGAGGTCGCCGACGCGGTCGAGGCGCGCCACTATCCCGACCTGCCCAAGGCGCCGGGCATGGGCTTCTGGGCCGGGCTGTGGGTCGGCATCCGCTTCGCCGGCCTGCTGCTGCTGGTCAACCTGGTGCTGCTGCTGGTGTGGGCGCTGATGGCGCTGACCGTGGTGCTGGCGCCGTTCGTGCCGCTGATGTTCTACGTCGTCAACGGCTGGCTGGTGGGACGCGAATATTTCGAGCAGGTGGCGTTCCGTCGCCTCAGCGTGGAGGAGGCGCGCCAACTGCGCCGGCCCTATGCGCTGCGCCTGACCGTGGCCGGCACCGCCATCGCCTTCCTGTCGACCGTTCCGGTGATCAACCTGATCGCGCCGCTGATCGCCACCGCCTACATGGTCCACGTCTATTGGGACCTGGTGCGCCTGCGGGGCCGCGCCGTCGCGCGCGCCGGCTGAGAGGTCTTGGGGCGCATCGCGCGGTGCCTCAAAACCCGCGCCTTTGTGGCGAAAACAAGGTGTCGGCCGAATCATCCCGACTCGCCCCGGGCGGCGGAACGTGCTATTTATACGTTCAGCGACGCCCTGCGGCCGGGTCCGAAGGCAGCGTCCCTATCCCTGATCCCACTGCGTGAAGGTAGTTGATGTTCGGTCGCAAGAAGCCCGATTCGCCCAAATCCGATTCCACGGCGGCGGAAGCGGATCTGCCACCGCTCAAGCTGCGTAGCGGCTCGCCGCCGGCGGCGCAGACTTCCGTTCCTCCCGTTCCAACGACATTGGTGGCGCCCGTGCAACCCAAATTCGACATTCCCAAGCGACCCTCCGACGCCTCTGCCGCCGCCGCGCCGACCCAGCCGGTCGCGCCGCAGCGCCCCGCCGCCCCGCCGCCGCCGGCCGCCGCGCCGTCGAGCAGCGCTACCGCGTCAGGCAACGAGGGCAAGAAGCTGCTGGTCGGCCGCGACATCATGCTGAGCGGCGAGATCAATACCTGCGACATGCTGGTGGTCGAGGGCCGCGTCGAGGCGACGCTGAGCGACACCAAGGCGATCGAGATCCGCAACGGCGGCTATTTCAAGGGCAATGCCGAGATCGAGAGCGCCGAGATCAGCGGCACCTTCGAGGGCAACCTGACGGTACGCGGCCGCCTCTTGATCCATTCGACCGGCAAGATCGCCGGCAAGATCCGCTACGGCATGCTGGAAGTGGAATGCGGCGGCCAGCTGAGCGGCGACATCCAGATGGTCAGCGCCGAGGAAGCCAAGCGCAGCGGCAGCGCCGCCGGCCAGGGCCTCAATATCGGCGGCGGCAATGGCAGCCGCCCCCACAACAGCCAGGCCGAAGGCCGGCGTGCGGAAAGCTGACCGCGCGAGGAGATCGATCGACCGGCCGAATCGACTGGCCGAATCGATTGGCCGACGCGACCGGCCGAATCGACCGGCCGACGGGGCGACCGGCTGAGGAGATGGCGGCAAGAGGGGGATAGCTTGCGTCATGGGGGATAGACGCGAGTCATATGGCGGCGTCGCCTGGGGCAGTCCCGGCGACGGCGCGAACGAGGCGGCAATGTCCGGCTGGACATCGCCGCGCGCCCCGTCCTGCGCCGCGCTATCCGCTGAGCTATCCGCCGGTCCCGCCGCCCGCCGTCCGCCTTTCCTTCTCACCCTGACCGCGCTGCTGGTGGTGGCGCTGGGCAGTTGCACCGCCGACGACCAGCAGGGCATCACCGGCGGCGCCGGCAATCTGGCCGGCAGCGGCATCGCCTATGCGCCCGCCACCGGTTCGGGTCCGCCCTCGCGGCTGCAGAGTCTGTCGGCCACCCAGGTGGTCGCCCTGCTGGGCGAGCCCGGCTTCAAGCGCGAGGAAAATCCGGCCCAGGTATGGCGCTATACCGGCAAGGCCTGCGTGCTGGAGCTGTTCCTCTATCGCCTGGACAAGGATTTCCAGGTGCGCCACGTCGAGACCCGCGATGCCAAGGCCAATGCGGTGGCCCAGGATCCCTGCATCGCCGCCATCGCCGCGCAGAAGAAGACGGTGGCGGCGAAGTAATTCCCCGGCATGCCGGGCGAAGCGAAGCATCCTGCTGGGGCAGGCGTATTCCTCGGCAGCCGTCTTTTGCGGCGATGCAAGGTCCTTCGCTTCGCTCGGGACGACGGTCCGGCTATTTCACCTTCTTCACCGGCAGCTTCTTCGGCGCCGCTTCGGGCGGCGGCGTCTTGGGCCCGAACTTGCACGGATCGGCGACGATGCAGCGCCAGCATTCGGGCTTGCGCGCCTTGCACACGTAGCGGCCGTGCAGGATCAGCCAGTGATGGGCATGCAACTTGTACTTGTCCGGCGTCACCTTTTCGAGCAGCGCCTCGACCTTCTCCACCGTCTTGCCCGGCGCCAGCCCGGTGCGGTTGGAGACGCGGAAGATATGGGTATCGACGGCGATGGTGGGATGGGCGAAGGCGATGTTCATCACCACATTGGCGGTCTTGCGGCCGACCCCGGGCAGGGTGACCAGCGCGTCGCGGTCCTGCGGCACCTGGCCGTCGAATTTCTCGACCAGCAGCCTGGACAGCACGACCACGTTCCTGGCCTTGGTGCGGTAGAGTCCGATGGTCTTGATCAAGGCAGCGATCCTGGCCTCGCCCAGCGCCGCCATCTTCTGCGGCGTGTCGGCCAGGGCGAACAGCGCCGGGGTGGCCTTGTTGACGCCGGCATCGGTGGCCTGGGCCGACAGCACCACCGCCACCAGCAGGGTGAACGGGTTGCTGTAGTGCAGTTCGCCGCGCGGTTCGGGGTTGGCGGCCTGCAGGCGGGCATAGAACCGGTCGATCTCGGCGCGGGTCAGTCGGGGCATGTGCCTTGCTCTGGCGTAGGGTCTGGCGGTGCGCTATGTGAAAGGACGGCGACTGCGAACCGGTCGCGCCGCCGGCTGCTGGATCGCAACAAACCGCTATTCTAGGGTATTCAATAGCCATGAACCCGAACGACCGGCAAGTTTGCTATTTCGACGCCGAGTTGGTGCCGCATCGCAGCCTGAGCGCGCGCGGCTTCCGCATCCTGATGGCGGTGGTGATCGCCGCCAATCTTACGGTCGGGGCGGTGTTCTACTTCTCCGGCGCCTGGCCGATCTTTGGCTTTATGGGGCTAGACGTCGGTCTACTTTATTTCTTCTTCCGGTTGAATTACCGTAACGCCCAACTCATAGAAACGCTGCGCCTGACCGATGACGCACTGGAAGTCAGGCGGCGGTTCCCGGACGGGGAGGAACTGCGCTGGAGCTTCGAGCCCTACTGGCTGCGGGTGGAGATCGACAATCCCCCTGCGCACGACAGCAAACTCGTATTGGCGTCGCGCCAGCGCCGCCTCAGCGTCGGCTCGTTCCTCACCGCCGAGGAGCGGGGCGAACTGGCCGCCGCGCTGCGCCGGGCGCTGGACCGCCAGCGCAACGGCCCGCGTCCCGCGCCGCGGGGCTGACGCGCCTGGCCAACCGGGCGGCCGGTCGTGAATAGCCGCCCCTTCCTTTGGGTTCTGCTGCTGTCGGTGCTGTGGTCGCTGTCCTGGCCGCTGATCAAGTTCGCCGGCCAAAGCGTGCCGCCGGTGGCGCTGGTGATCGGCCGCATGGCGGTCGCGGTGGCCTGCCTGGTGCCCTATCTCTATCTGCGCGGCTCGCATCTGCCCCGGCTCGGGCGCGGCACGATGCGGGTGTGGCTGCCGCTGCTGCTGATCGCGCTGGTCGGCAACGCGGCGCCCTACACCTTGGTGGCCTGGGGCCAGCACTACGTCGCCAGCGGCCTGAGCGCGGTGCTGGTCGGCACCATGCCGGTATGGACCGTGCTGATCACCCATTTCTTCTCCAAGGGCGAGCGCGCGGGCGAGCGTCTCAACGGCATGAAGCTGGTCGGCGCGCTGTCGGGCTTCGCCGGCATCGTGCTGCTGGTCGGACCGGCGGCGCTGGGCCACGAGAACGAGGCGCTGTTCGGCGAGTTGCTGCTGCTGGGCGCGGCGCTGTGCTGGGCCTGCGGCACGATCTACACCTCCTTCGCCCGCGTCGCGTCGCCCGACCAGGCGGCCGCCGCCACGGCGCTGCTGTCGGCGCTGGTGCTGGCGCCGATCTCGGCCGGCTGGGAGCGGCCCTGGACACTCGACATCCCCGACGAGGCGCTGCTGGCGGTGCTGGCGCTGGGCGTGGTGGCGACGGCGCTGGGCACCATCCTGGTGTTCCGCATCACCACCAGGCACGGGCCGACCATGATGTCGATGGTGATGTACCTGAACCCGGCGCTGGCCATGGCCTGGGGCGCGCTGTTCTTCGGCGAGAGCCTGGCGCCGCGCCATATCGCGGCCTTCGCCTGCATCGCCGCCGGGCTGGTGCTGATCGATCGCGGCCGCCGCCGCGCCATGGCCGTGCTGCAGCCCGCCGCCGCCGCGGTGCCGCCGTGCCGGCTGCTGACGACCGCGCCGCCGCGCGACTAGAGCGGCGCGTTCGCTCCTCGTTTCGAGAACAGCACGGATCGACAGGATTGCGCCCAGGCGCTGCGGCGCGTCATCCGATCCCGATCGGCCCAATACGCTTGTCGCAAAGACACTCGTCGCAAAGACACTCGTCGCAAGGACGCCCATCGCCTGGCCGGCGCGATTGGCCGCAATCTCCGGATAGCGCCGGCCGCGGCGCGCGTGGCACATCGTGCGCTCCCGACGGGAGGCGACGATGCGCAGGACCGATATCACGCTGCTGCTGGCGCTTGCGGTGCTGTGGGGCGCCTCGTTCTGCTTCGCACGCCAGGCCTTGCTCGACCTGCCGCCGCTCAGCGTGGCGGCGGCGCGCTTCGGCCTGGGCGGGCTGATCTTCGCGCCGGTGCTGCTGGCGGCGCGCCAGCGCCTGCCGCGCGGCTGGCGGACATGGCGCGACTTCCTGGCGATGGGCGTGCTGAACAACCTGCTGCCGTTCGGCCTGATCGTGCTGGGCCAGCAATGGATCGGCGCCGGCATGGCGGCGATCCTCAACAGCACCGCGCCGCTGTTCAGCGCGCTGATCGCGCCCTTGCTGGTGGCCGAGGAGCGCGCCGGCGCGCTGCGCCTGATCGGCGTGACGCTGGGCATCGCCGGCGTGGCGCTGCTGGCCGGACCGGCGGCGCTGGGCCAGGCCGGCTATCCCTGGTGGGCGCTGCTGCCGGGGCTGGGCGCGGCGCTCAGCTACGCGCTGGCGGCGATCTGGGGCCTGCGCTTCCGCGGCCTGCCGGTCGTGAGCATCGCGGCCAGCCAGGTGATGAGCGCCGCCGTGCTGGGCCTGCCGTTGGCGCTGCTGGTCGACCGGCCCTGGACGCTGCATGTCTCGCTTCCCACCTGGGCGGCGCTGCTGGGCATGGCGCTGTTCACCACCGTGCTGGGCTATCTGATCTATTTTCGCCTGCTGGTGCGGGGCGGCCCGACCAACGCGCTGCTGGTGACGTTCCTGATCCCGCCCGCGGCGGCGGCGCTGGAGGCGGCTGTTCGGAGCCAGCCTGCCCTGGCTGGCGCTGCCGGCGATGGCGACCGTCTTCCTGGGCATCGCCTGCGTCGCCGGCCGGCTGCCGGCACGATGGAAGCGGGCGCTGGCGTGAGGCGGCGACCGGTCAGGCAACAAGGAGCCGATACCCGTTCGTCGTCCCGGCCAAGCGAGCCTGCCAGCGCGAGCCGGGATCCATGTCGATCCAAACGCCGGCCGCGACAGGCTGAAAGATGGGCCCCGGGTCTCGCTCGCGCTCGCCCGGGGTGACGATCTTTATTCACTGCCGGGGCGATGGAAGCGGGCGCTGGCGTGAGATGGCGCGGATCGCAGCTTGATCCGACCAAGGCCAGGCGCCTGGGCTTTGCGGGCGGCCAGGCGCCGCGCCGCTATCAGAGTCCCAGCACGTCGTTCATGCCGTAGAGGCCGGGCGCCTTGCCGCGCGTCCACAGCGCCGCGCGGATGGCGCCGTTGGCGAAGATCTCGCGCGACGCCGCCTTGTGGCTGAGCTCCAGCCGCTCGCCCGGCCCGGCGAAGATCACGGTGTGATCGCCCACCACGTCGCCGCCGCGCAGCGAGGCGAAGCCGATATCGCCCTTGCGCCGCGCCCCGGTCATGCCGTCGCGGCCGCGCTGCGCCACCTCGGACAGCCTGACGGCGCGACCGCGCGCGGCGGCCTCGCCCAGCATCAGCGCCGTGCCCGACGGGGCATCGACCTTGTGCCTGTGGTGCATCTCGACGATCTCGATGTCGTAGTCGGCGCCCAAGGTGGCGGCGACCTTGGCCACCAGCGCCGTCAGCAGGTTGACGCCCAGGCTCATATTGCCCGACTTGACGATGGCCACGCTTTGGGCGGCGCGGCGCACCACCTCGTCCTCCTCGGCGTCGAGCCCGGTGGTGCCCAGCACCATGGCGACGCCACGGGCGGCGGCGATCTCGGCATGGCGCAGGCTGGCGGCCGGGCTGCTGAAATCGATCACCGCCTGGCAGGCGCCGATCGCCTGCTCGGCGTTGTCGGTGATGGCGACGTTCAAGCGGCCGATGCCGGCCAGCGCGCCCGCATCCTGGCCGATGGCGTTGCCGCCCGGCCGCTCGGTGGCGCCGCCCAGGGTGCAATCCTCGTGCTGCGCGATCTGGCGCACCAGCATCTGTCCCATGCGCCCCGCGGCGCCCACCACGCATAGCTTCATCTCGGGCCTCGTCCGGTTGAGGCGCGACGATAGCCGCTATTTGCTGCAGATGCAGCCCTGCACATGGTCGTCGACGAAGCCCGAAGCCTGCAGGAAGGCATAGCAGGTGGTGGGACCGACGAACTTGAAGCCGGCCGCCAGCAGCGCCTTGGACAGCGCCTTGCTGGCATCGGTCTGGGCGGGAATGTTCTCGAGCGCCTTGGGCCGGCGCTTGAGCCGCTTGCCGCCCAGCGCCGCGAGCGCCATCGCCTGCAGGCTGCCGCCTTGCTTGTGCAGCGCCAGCAGCGCCCGGGCATTGGCGAGGATGGCCTCGATCTTGCCGCGATGGCGGATGATGCCCTGGTCCTGCAGCAGCCGCTCGACCTCGGCGGCGCCGAACTTGGCGATCCTGCGCGCGTCGAACCGGGCGAAGGCCTGGCGATAGTTCTGCCGCTTGCGCAGCACGGTGAGCCAGCTCAAGCCCGCCTGCTGGCCTTCCAGGCACAGCAGCTCGAACAGGGCGCGTTCGTCTTCGTGCGGCGCGCCCCATTCGCTGTCGTGATAGGCGATGTAGAGTTCGTCCTCGCTCAGCCAGCCGCAGCGCTTGCGGCCGTCGGCGAAGATCTTCAGCGATGCTCGTTGCGTCATGCCCGCCAGCAAAGCACGACGGGCGGCGGCAGCGCCAGTGCGCGCTGCCGTCGGGCGGCTATTGCTTGGTGAGGTTGACCGAGCCGCTCTTGCCGCTGCTGGTGCCCTGCCACGATCCGTCCAGGGCGTTGCCCTTGTGGGTCAGGCGATAGGACGCACCCAGCCCGCCGGGCGTGGCGAAGCTGACGCTGTCGCCGTTCACCGTCACCGCCACGCCCTGGGCGCCGGTCGGGCCGATCCACTGGCCCTTGGCGGTGCTGCCGTCGACCGAGACGATCTTCAAGGTGCGTTCGGTGCCGTAGGGATTGCTGGTGGTGATGCCGCCCAGGCTGCCCTTCCACGAGCCGATCAGCCAATGCTGCTGGGCGTGAACGGGCAGGGCGACCGCCAGCAACAGGGCCGTCGCGGCGAACAGACGAA
This sequence comes from uncultured Hyphomicrobiales bacterium, assembly GCA_964458605.1. GTDB lineage: Bacteria > Pseudomonadota > Alphaproteobacteria > Reyranellales > JAQSWP01 > JBBSNV01. The sequence goes on from CAYWLS010000024.1 coordinate 66,280, forward strand.
GGATCGGCATGGGGTCCTCGGGGACAGGGATGGGCCGCTCGCGCCAGGCGGCGTCACGGACCAGTCTAGCCGGGCGGCGGCGCGCCGTCCCCACCCGAACGGGTGGGGAGCCTATTCGCTGAGATCGCGCCACAGCTCCTTGACGCGGGAGAAGAAGCCGTCCGATTCGGGGCTGGTCGGCTTCGACCCGCCGGCCTTCTCGAATTCCTTGAGCAGGTCGCGCTGCTTGGCGGTCAGGTTCATCGGCGTCTCGATCACCGCCTGCACGTACATGTCGCCGCGCACCGAGGAGCGCACCACGCTCATGCCCTTGGCGCGCAGGCGGAACTGGTGGCCGCTCTGGGTGCCGGCGGGGATGTTGATGCGCGCGCGCGTGCCTTCGAGCGTCGGCACCTCGATGGCGCCGCCCAGCGCGGCAGTGGTCATGGGGATGGGCACGCGGCAGAACACGTTGGCGCCGTCGCGCTGGAAGATCTCGTGCGGCCGGATCGCCAGGAACACGTAGAGATCGCCGGCCGGGCTGCCGCGCATGCCGGCCTCGCCTTCGCCGGCCAGGCGGATGCGGGTGCCGTCCTCGACGCCGGCCGGGATCTTGACCTGCAGGGTCTTCTCGCGCCGCACCCGGCCCTGGCCGGAGCAGGCGCGGCAGGGATTCTCGATCACCTTGCCGGCGCCCTGGCAGCCGGGGCAGGTGCGCTCGACGGTGAAGAAGCCCTGCTGGGCGCGCAGCCGGCCGCGGCCCTGGCAGGTCGGGCAGGTCACCGGCTTGGAGCCCGACGCCGCGCCCGAGCCGTGGCAGGATTCGCAGGCCACCGAAGTCGGCACGCGGATGCGCGCCTCGGTGCCGGCATAGGCCTCCTCGAGCGACAGTTCCAGGTTGTAGCGCAGGTCGGCGCCGCGCGCCTGCTGCTGGCGGCGCGCCCCGGCCGCGGCGCCGCCGCCCATGGCGCCGAACATCTCCTCGAAGATGTCGGCGAAGCCGGCGCCGAAATTGAAGTCGAAGCCGCCGGGTCCGCGCCCCGGGCCGCCGCCGCCATTCTCGAACGCCGCAGCACCGTAGCGATCGTAGGCGGCGCGCTTCTGGTCGTCCTTCAGCACGTCGTAGGCGTGGCTGATGTCCTTGAAGCGCTGCTCGGCGACCTTGTCGCCCGGATTGCGGTCGGGATGGCACTCCATCGCCAGCTTGCGATAGGCCTTCTTGATGTCCTCGGGCTTGGCCGTCCGGCCCACGCCCAGCAATTCGTAATAGTCCTGACCCGACATGGACAGTCACGCCCCGTTTGATGCTGACCGGCAGGCACTCCCCCGCGCCCGTGATCCGGTTGGAAACGACGCCGCCCCGAACCTTCCGGGCACGGGGCGGCGGTAGCGTTATATCGACAAGCGGCCTTACGCCTTCTTGTTGTCCTTCACTTCCTCGAAGTCGGCATCGACGACCTTTTCGTCCTTGCCGCCATTGGCGCCGGCCTGCGGCTGCTCGCCGCCGCCGCCCGGCTGGGCGCCGGCATTGGCCTCGGCCTGCTGGGCCTTGTACATGGCCTCGCCCAGCTTCATGGCGGCCTGCGCCAGCGCCTCGGTCTTGGCCTTGATCTCGGCCACGTCCTCGCCCGCGGTGACGGCCTTCAGCGCTTCGACCGCGCCTTCGATCGCCGCCTTGTCCTGGGCCGGCACCTTGTCGCCGTGCTCGGCCAGGTTCTTCTGGCTGGAGTGAATCAGGGCTTCGGCTTGGTTGCGGGCCTCGACCAGCTCGCGCTTCTTCTTGTCCTCGCCGGCATGGGCCTCGGCATCCTTGACCATGCGCTGGATGTCGCTCTCGCTGAGGCCACCCGAGGCCTGGATGCGGATCTGCTGCTCCTTGTTGGTGGCCTTGTCCTTGGCCGAGACCTGCACGATGCCGTTGGCGTCGATGTCGAACGTGACCTCGACCTGCGGCATGCCGCGCGGCGCGGGAGGAATGCCGACCAGGTCGAACTGGCCCAGCAGCTTGTTGTCGGCAGCCATCTCGCGCTCGCCCTGGAACACCCGGATCGTCACGGCGGTCTGGTTGTCCTCGGCGGTCGAGAAGGTCTGGCTCTTCTTGGTCGGGATGGTGGTGTTGCGGTCGATCAGCCGCGTGAACACGCCGCCCAGCGTCTCGATGCCCAGCGACAGCGGGGTCACGTCGA
>CAYWLS010000025.1:0-65702 GCA_964458605.1 uncultured Hyphomicrobiales bacterium
TCGTCGGCAAAACAAAAACCCCGCCGAAATTCGGCGGGGTTTGTCAGCGGTCTGAGGGCGCCTCAGGGCGCCCTTTTCATTTCAGCACAAGCAATCCGACCTCATTCGACCGTAACGCTCTTGGCGAGGTTGCGCGGTTTGTCGACGTCGGTGCCCTTCAGCACCGCCACATGGTAGGCGAGCAGTTGCGCCGGCACCGCGTAGAGGATCGGCGCCACGAACGGATCGAGATCGGGCAGCGCCATCGCGCCAACCGCCTTGCCGCCCAGCCGCGCCAGTCCGGCGGCGTCGGAGAACAGCACCAGCCGGCCGCCCCGCGCCTCGACCTGTTCGACATTGGACGCGGTCTTGTCGAACACGTCGTCGCGCGGCGCCATGACGATGACCGGTACCTTGTCGTCGATCAGCGCGATCGGCCCGTGCTTCATCTCGCCCGCCGCATAGCCTTCGGCATGGATGTAGGAGATCTCCTTGAGCTTCAGCGCGCCCTCCAGCGCGATCGCATAGGCTGGGCCGCGACCGAGGAACAGCACGTCGCGCGCCTTGGCGACTTCGGCCGCGATGCGCTTGACCTCCTCTTCCCGATTGATCACGGCCGTCACCAGCGCCGGCACCTCGATCAGCGCATTGCACAGCGCCTGTTCGCGCTCGGCCGTCAGATGGCCGCGGTCGCGCGCCGCCTTGATCGCCAGGCAGGCCAGCACGGTGAGCTGGGTGGTGAAGGCCTTGGTCGAGGCCACGCCGATCTCCGGCCCGGCCAGGGTCTGCAGGATCGTGTCCGATGCGCGCGCGATGGCGCTCTCCGCCACGTTGACCACGCCCAGAACCCGCTGCTTCTGGCTGCGCGCGTAGTGCACCGCCGCCAGGGTATCGACCGTCTCGCCCGACTGGGAAATCGCGATCGCCACCCCGCCTTCCGGCATCGGCGCCTCGCGATAGCGGAACTCCGAGGCCACATCGATCTCGACCGGCAGGCGCGCGATCTTCTCGAACCAGTACTTGGCCACCAGTCCGGCCAGATAGGCCGTGCCGCAGGCGACGATGGTCACCTTCGGCACCTTGGCGAAATCGAACGGCAGCGACGGCAGGGTGACCTGGCGGGTCAGCGGATCGATGAAGCTTTGCAAGGTGTCGCCGATCACCGCCGGCTGCTCGCAAATCTCCTTGAGCATGAAATGCGGATAGTTGCCCTTGCCGATCATCGCCCCGGTGAGGGCGGTCTGCTTGACTTCGCGGCTGACCGGCTTGCCGTCGTTGTAGATGCGGGCGTTGTCCTGGGTACAGACCACCCAGTCGTCTTCCTCGAGATAGGCGATCTGGCGCGTCAGCGGCGCCAGCGCCAGAGCATCGGAGCCCAGGAACATCTCGCCCTCGCCATAGCCCACGGCCAGCGGCGCGCCGCGACGCGCGCCGATCATCAGATCGGAGCGGCCGGCGAATATCACCGCCAGCGAGAACGCGCCGCGCAGCCGCTCCATCGCCAGGCGCATCGATTCCTCGGGCGACTTCTGCTGCTCGAGATAGAGCGTCAGCAGCTGGCAGATCACCTCGGTGTCGGTGTCGGTCTCGAAGGCCACGCCCTGGGCTTCGGCTTCCTCGCGCAGCTCCTGGAAGTTCTCGATGATGCCGTTATGCACCACCGCCACCCGGCCGGTGGCGTGAGGATGGGCGTTGCGCTCGGTGGCCTTGCCGTGCGTCGCCCAGCGGGTGTGGCCGATGCCGGTGGTGCCGGCAAGCGGCTGGCGCTCGACCAGCGCCGCCAGCCTGTCCAGCCGCCCCTCGGCGCGCCGGCGCTCGATATGGCCGTTGACCAGGGTGGCGATACCGGCCGAGTCGTAGCCGCGATATTCCAGCCGCCGCAACGCGTCGATCAGCAGCGGCGCCGCCTGTTGCTTGCCGAGAATGCCGATGATGCCGCACATGCTTTGAGCCTCGTCGGGCCGATCGCCCTGCTGTTTGCGTTTCGCCTATTGCCGCTTCGCCGCGGCCGCCTTGTGCGCCTGCGCCCTGGCCTTGTTGCGCGCCCGCACCGCCGGCGCCCGGCCGGGGATGTCGCGCTGGCGCGCCCGGGCAATGGTCAGGGCGTCGGCCGGCACGTCGCTGACCACCACGCTGCCGGCGCCGATATTGGCGCCGCGGCCGATCCTGACCGGCGCCACCAGCGCGGCATTCGAGCCGACGAACGCCTCCGCGCCGATCTCGGTGCGGTATTTGCCGTAACCGTCGTAGTTTACCGTAATGACCCCGGCGCCGATATTGCTGGCTCGGCCGACGGCGGCATCGCCGATATAGGCCAGGTGGTTGGCCTTGGCGCCTTTGCCCATCGTGGTCGCCTTCAGCTCGACGAAATTGCCGATATGCACGGCCTCGCCCAGCACAGTGCCGGGCCGCAGCCGAGCGAACGGCCCGATCACCGCACCCTTGCCGATGCGCGTGCCGGCGATATGGCTGAAAGCCCTGATGGTCGCGTCCTGCTCGACCGTCACGCCCGGCCCGAACACCACGCCGGGTTCGACCACCACGTCGCGCCCCAGCCGGGTGTCGAAGCTCAGCCATACGCTGTGCGGATCGACCAACGTCACGCCCCGTTCCATCGCCTCGGCCCGCAACCGGCGTTGCAGCGCCGCTTCGGCCGCCGCCAGTTCCGCTCGCGTGTTGATGCCGAGAAACTCCTCGGCCGGCCCTTCGGCATAGCTGCACCGCTTGCCGGCGCGACGGGCCAGCCCGACCAGATCGGTCAGGTAGTATTCTTTCTTGCGGTTGCTGTCGGAGACCTGACGCAACAGCCCGGGCAGCAGCGCGCCATCGACGATCATGGCGCCGGAATTGCACAGGCCGATGACACGCTGCGCGGCATCGGCCTCCTTCGATTCGACGATCGCCAGCAGGTCGCCCCTGGCATCGGTCACCAGCCGGCCGTAGGGCGACGGATCGGCGGGCCGGAAGCCCAGCACCGCCACCGCCGCCCCGGTCCGGCGCCGGCGCGCCACCAGGCTGCGCAGGGTGGCGCTCGACACCAGCGGCGTGTCGCCGAACACGATCAGCACGTCGCCCGCGGCCTCCGCCTTTCCCAGCCCGGCCAGGCCGGCGCGGGCGGCGTCGGCGGTGCCGCGCGGCTCGGGCTGGATCGCCACCGCATGCGGCGCGACCGCGGCCCGGACCGCCTCCTGGCCGGGGCCGATCACCACCACGATACGCTGCGGCTTGAGCGCGGCGATATTGGCCAGGACATGGCCGATCATCGACCGGCCAGCCAGTTCGTGCAGGACCTTGGGCCGGGCCGAGCGCATGCGCGTGCCGGCGCCGGCGGCGAGGACCAGGACGGCTAGGGGGCTGGACGGCACGGCGGCAACAACGATCCTCGGCGGATATTCGGGCAAGACATTGAAGACCAACGACAATGCCATATCGCCCCCGGCCGCGCCATGCACATCGGCCCGCCTGCTTGTCGACGGATCGGCGGGCTTGCCCGCGCCGCCGGCAATGGGCATGTATGGCCCATGGCAAATATCGATATCGACACCATCATCTTCGATTTGGACGGAACTTTGATCGACAGCGCGCTGGACGTGGGCGCGGCGGTCAACCGGGTGCTGGTCGAGCAGGGCTTCGAGCCGATCGACGACCAGACCGCGCGCAACCTGATGGGCGAAGGCGGCAAGGCTATGGTGGCCAAGGCCTTCCGCCTGCGCGGCCAGGATCTGACCGAATCGACGCTGCAGCGCCTGACCCGCCGCTTCATCGATCACTACCAGGCCGATCCGATCGGCCGCACCACGCTCTATCCCGACGTGGCGGCGATCCTGGCCGAGCTGCACGGCCAGGGCATCCGCATGGCGGTGTGCACCAACAAGTTCGAGCGGCCTGCCCGCGACATCCTGCAGGCGCTGGGCTTGAGCGGCTTCATCCACGACGTCGCCGGCGCCGACACATTCGCCGTACGCAAACCAGACCCCGGCCATTTGCTTCATCTGCTGCGGCGGATCGAGCGCCACACCCATCGGGCCGTGATGGTGGGCGATTCGATCCACGACGTGCAGGCCGCCAAGGCCGCCCGCATCCCGGTGGTGGCGGTGAGCTGGGGCTACACCATCGAGCCGGCGGCCAGCTTCGGCGCCGATGTGCTGATCGACCGGTTCTCGGCCCTGCCCCAGGCTTTGCGCGGCCTTGCCGCACTGCCGCGGGTTTCTTGACAGGGCCGCCGCGGCCCCGTATATCGCAGCGCGTCGGGCGCGTAGCTCAGCGGGAGAGCGTCCCCTTCACACGGGGAAGGTCACAGGTTCAATCCCTGTCGCGCCCACCAATCCCGGCTCATGGTACGAACACGCGAGGATCGACGGCATGGTCCGTTCGCTGGTCCCCTTCGACGTCACGATCTGCGGCATTCCCGAGCTCGACAAGTTCCGCGATGCCCGCGTCAGCCATGTGCTGTCGATCATCGACCCGCAGGAGCCGGAGCCGGATGCGTTCCGCTTCTATCCCAGCCACGAGCGCCTGACCCTGCGCTTCGACGACATCGTGGCCAGCTATCCGGGTTTCCAGGCGCCCGGCCGCGACGATGTGAAGAAGCTGCTGGATTTCGGCCTGTCGCTGGACAGCGCCGGTCGCGAGGGACACCTGCTGGTGCATTGCCATGCCGGCATTTCGCGCTCGACCGCGGCCACCGCCATCCTGCTGGCCCAGCCCAATCCCGGCCGCGAGCGCGAGGCCTTCCTGGCGCTGCTCGAACTGCGCAACCATGCCTGGCCCAACACGCGCATGGTCGAATTCGCCGACGAGCTGATGGCGCGCAATGGCGCGCTGCTGACTGGGCTGGAGGCCTATCGGCGCGCGCTGCTGGAGCGCAAGCCGCATCTGGCCGAGATCATCCGCAATATCGGCCGGGGCAACGAACTGCCGTCATAGAGACGGTCAGGCGCCTAGGTCACACGTTGGGGTCCATCGCGCCACCGATGGCGAAAGCCGGCTGAGTAACCACCGCTGTTGTCGGTACGCTGGCCAGCAGGAGCGCCACCAACAGAAGGCCTCGCGACGCTCATGGCACGCCGTTAGGATCGATACGAATGCTGGCGGCCTGGACCGTGACGGGAAGCGATGCGGTCGCGATGCCGGTCAGGGCGACAGCGAATGCGAGCAGAACGAGTTCGGCATTACTCCTCCACCCGGGGGCAGAGCGATCGCGCTACGCTGCCGATGGGATCCGGCCAACTTCTCCTCCGCGCCGTTCCTTGTCATATCCGTTCATCAGTCCCTATACGAAACGTATAGGGACTGAGACCACCAACGAGAGCGTCAACTGGGCGATTCTCCGATAAAAATCAATATTCTAGGACAAGCTAGCGAGCCTTGAGCGGCGAGCCCGCCAGATGCATGCCGGCATCGGAGATCAGCACCTCGCCGGTGACATTGCCGGCACCGGTGATGAACCATACCGCCACCTCCGCCATGTCCTCCGGCGTGCCGGCATGCTTGAGCGGCGTGTTCTCTTCCTGCTGCTTCTTGACGTTCTCGTAGGTGGCCTCGCCCAGGCCGGTGCGCAGCCAGCGGCTCTGGATGAAGCCGGGGCAGACCGCGTTGACGCGGATCTCCGGTCCCAGCGCTCGCGCCAGCGACAAGGTCATGGTGTTGAGCGCGCCCTTCGAAGCGGCATAGGGCACCGACGAACCGATGCCCATCACGCCGGCGACCGAGGAGATGTTGACCACCGATCCCCTGCCCTGCTTCTTCATGTGCGGCGCCACCGCCCGCACCATCTGGTAGGCGCCCACCACGTTGACCGAATAGATGCGCAGGAAGTCGTCCTTGTCGACGCCGTCGAGATTGGCGTGGGTGTTGAACTTGCTGATGCCGGCATTGTTGATCAGCCCGTCGACGCGTCCCCATTTGTCGATGGTTTCCTGCACCATGCGCCGGCAATCGGCATCGTCGGCGACATCGGCCTGCACCAGCAGGGTGTCGGCGCCCAGCTTGCGGCATTCGGCTTCGGTCTGCTCGGCCTCCGCCTTGCTCTTGGTGTAGTTGATCGTCACCGCCCAGCCCTGCCGGGCCAGCATCCGCGCCGCTGCTGCGCCCAGCCCGGTGGCCGAGCCGGTCACGATCGCCACTTTCCTGTCGTTCGCCATTGTCGCTTCCTCCCCACACTGTGGCCGCAGCTTGGCGGCCCGCCGGCCTGGCTGCAACCGCTTCCTGTGATAGCATCGCCTGCAGGGAGGATGATGCGATGTCGGATATGTTCTCGCTCACGGGCAAGGTGGCGCTGGTGACCGGCGCCTCGCGCGGGCTGGGCCGCCACATGGCGCGCACACTGGCCGCGCAGGGCGCCACGGTGGTGATCAACGCGCGCAAAGCCGCCGACCTGCAGAATACGGCCGACGAAATCCGCAGCGCCGGCGGCCGCGCCGGCATCGCTGCCTTCGACGTCACCGACGAGCCGGCCGTGACCAAGGCGATCAATTGCATCGTCGAGGAGCATGGCAAACTCGACATCCTGGTCAACAACGCCGGCATCATGCACCGCCAGTCGATCGTCGATACGGCGACGGCGGACTGGAAGCGCATCATCGACACCAACCTGAACGCTTCCTTCGTCGTGGCGCGCGAAGCGGCCAGGCTCATGCTGCCGCGCAACTACGGCCGCATCATCAACCTGGCCTCGGTAATGGCCGTGCTGGGCCGCGCCACGGTGGCGGCCTATGTCGCCTCCAAGCACGGCATCGTCGGCCTGACCAAGACCCTGGCGGCCGAGCTGGGGCCCAACGTCACGGTCAATGCCATCGCGCCCGGCTATATCCGTACCGAGATCAACACGGTGCTGCAGCAGAACAGGGAGTTTACCGCCATGCTCGAACAGCGCACCGCCGCCCACCGCTGGGGCGACGCAAGGGACCTGGACGGCATGCTGGTGCTGTTGGCTTCCGACGCTTCGGCCTATATCACCGGCCAGACCATGGTGGTGGATGGCGGGCTGACCACCATTCTCGCCTGATGCGCTCGGTCCGGCGCGCCGCAGCCCTGGTCATCGTGGTGGCGGCCGCGATCGGCCTGGCCTGGGGACTGGGTTGGATCAGGCACGACGTCCTTGCCGTTCAGCCGCTGCCCGACCAGGCGTTGGGCCCGGATAGCGCCGGCTATCGCAACGTCTATGTCGAACCGGCCGAGATCGCCGACGGCAAGCGCCGGTTCGAGGGCCGCAACGCCAGGCTCATGGCCTTCGACCAGAAGGGCAAGATCGGGCTGTGCGGGTTCGTCATCGTGCCCGCCGAGCAGGCCAGGATGGTTGGCCAATGGCTGGCCCAGGCGCGGGTGTCGGTCGACGGCCAGCGCGTGGCGGCTGGTTTCGTCGCCGTCGTCGGCCCGGACGACAAACCGCAGGCGCATTGCGTAGCGACGCCGGTCGACTGGCCGGGCGATCGCGACAAGATCGAGCTCGACATCACCGGCACGCCGCTGATCGGACAGACGTGACGGGAGCGCCGGTCAGGCGATCTCGCGTTCGACGATGTCGTGGAAGCGGGTCGAAAGCCATTCGAAGCGGCCGAAGCGCAGCCGCTCGTTGGCGCCCGAGCGCAGGGTGGACTGCATCGACTCCATCATGTCGTAATCCTCGTCCAGCGCGTCCCAGAAGATCTTCATGTTGCGATTCCAGTAGTCGCGCGCCTTGTCGGTCTGCGGCGGCTCCGGCACCAGCGCCATCGAGTCGAGCACGACATGCTCGGGTCCCTGCGGCCACACCGTCATCACCACGGCGTGGTCCGGCTCGACCAGCACGATGGTGTTGGGGAACAGGGTGTAGATGACGTTGCCGGCCCAGCGTATGTCCCATTGCGACTCGTCGGTGCCCTTCAGTTCGACCGTCCGCGCCTTGGGCAGGAACATGCGCATATGCGGATCGAACACGTCGAACACGCCCTTGTTGTCGCCGAACATCGGGGCAATGGTGCGCGCATGGGCGAAGCGGAAGTGATAGGTCTCCAGATTGGCGTCGAACATCATCTTCCAGTTCATGCGGCGCTCGAAGCGGCGCGGGTGGTAGCGCACCGCGCCGTCGAAGCCGAAGCGGCGCAGATCGGCGCCGACCGGGCCCAGCCAGGCCTGGAAATCGAATTCCTTCTGCGGCGGCGCCGGCATGACGAAGACCAGCCCGGCGGCTTCGTAGACCGGCAGTTCGACCAGCCCGTTGGCGGCCTTGTCCAGGCTCGGGAATCCTTCCTCGTGCGGCAGGCCGACCAGCCTGCCGTCATGGGCGAAGGTCCAGGCATGGTACGGGCAGACGATGGTGCCTTTGCATTGCGTCTGGTCTGCCGCCACCAGCCGCGTGCCGCGATGGCGGCAGACATTGAGGAACGCGCGCAGCACCCCGTCGCGCCCACGCAGCACCAGGATCGGCCGGCCGGAAAGATCGTGCGTCAGGCAATCGCCCGGCCGGCCGACCTGCGAGGCGGCGCACACCACCAGCGGCATGCGGCGGAACAACACCTCGACCTCGCGCCGGCAGCGTTCGGGATCGAGATAGCGGTCGAGCGCGACGAAGCTCTCCTCGCCCTGCATGTCGGCGGCGTTGCGTTCGAACTGGTCGAGCGCGGCGCGGATCAGCCGCACCTGGGTCGCGTGGTCCATCGGTCCCTCCCGTCGTTGTTCTAGTCCTGCAGCAGGGCGCGGCGCAGATGCGCCAGGGCCTGGCGGCGATGCGCCTGCCACAGCGGGCCGGGCTTGCGGCCGACGATGCCGGCGATGGTCGGCAGGCCGTTGGCGAAATAGGACAGCGAGCCGATCATGTGGAACACGAACAGCGGTGCGTCGCAGCGGCGGAACACGCCGGCGCGCTGGCCGTCGACGATCACCTGGCTCATGCCCTCGATCAGCCTGGTCATGGCGAAATGCCGGGCAGTGGCGATGCGCTCGACGTTTTCGGTCAGCTCCCGCATCACCAGCCGCGCCCGGTCGGGCTGCGCTTCCAGCCAGTCGGCGAAGGCCTCGAACAGCGCCTCGAAGCGCACCGCCGGCGGCGCCGTGCTGCGCAGCGCCGGCGCCACCGCCTGCTCCATATCCGCCGCCACCCGGTCGAGCACGGCGCGATAGAGCTTTTCCTTGCTGGGGTAGTAGTGCAGCAGCGCCGCGTTGGACAGCGCCGCCGCCCGGCCGATGTCGCGCAGGGCGACGCCGGCCAGGCCCTGGGCGGCGAACAGCTTTTCCGCCTCCATCAGCAGGCGCTCGCTTGTAGCAGGCCGGCCGGGGGCGAGATCGACAAGGCGCGGGCGAGCCATGGCTGTTTCGCTAATAGACCAACTGGTTGGTTTATTAACCCGCCTCGCCAGGCCGGTCAAGGGATTGCTAAGCTATTGGCCATGGACGCCAATTCGCCGCCGCGCAGCAACGCCATCCCGCTCGATGCCGACGAAATCCTGACCGGGATCGTGGAATGGGTCGGCATCGAGAGCCCATCGAGCGACGCCGCGGCGGTCAACCGCATGGTCGATCGCGTCGAAGGCGACATGCGCAAGATCGGCGCCCAGGTCGAGCGCCAGCCGGGCAAGGACGGCTTCGGCGACGTGCTGATCGCCCGCACGCCGTGGGGCGAGGAGCCCGGCATCCTGGTGCTGTCGCATGTCGACACGGTGCATCCGATCGGCCTGCTCGACGGCGCGCTGAAGGTGCGGCGCGAGGGCGATGCGATCTTCGGTCCCGGCATCTACGACATGAAAGGCGGCGCCTATCTCGCCTATTACGCCTATCGCCATTTGGTACGGCTGGGCCAGCAGACCAGGCTCAAGGTCACCTTCATGTTCGTGCCCGACGAGGAGGTCGGCTCCAATACCTGCCGCGACCTGATCGAGGCCGAGGCGGTGAAGCACAAATACGCGCTGGTGATGGAGCCGGCGCGCGACGGCGGCAGGATCGTCACTGCGCGCAAGGGCGTCGGCCGCTTCACCGTCAAGACCGTCGGCCGGCCGTCGCATTCGGGCGTGCGGCCGCAGGACGGGCGCAGCGCCATTAAGGAAATGGCGCGCCAGATCCTCGATATCGAGGCGATGACCGATTTCGCCCGCGGCATCACCTTGAATGTCGGCACGATCAAGGGCGGCACCGGCACCAACGTGGTACCGCAATTCTGCGAGGCCACCATCGACCTGCGCGTGCCCGACAAGGCTTCCGGCGAGGAAATGGTCGGGCGCATCCATGGGCTGAAGCCCTACGATCCTGATGTCAGGCTCGAGATCCTGGGTGGCATGAATCGGCCGGCCTTCACCAAGGATGCGGGGATCGCCCGACTGTTCGAGCATGCGTGCGACTGCGCCCGGGAGCTGGGCTTCGAGCTGGCCGACGTGCCGATGACCGGCGGCGGCAGCGACGGCAACTTCACCGCGGCGCTGGGCATCCCGACCCTCGACGGGCTGGGACCCGACGGCAAGGGCGCACATACCGACTACGAGCAGATCTACTATTCCTCGCTCGAGGAGCGCACCCGGCTGATGCTGCGCCTGTTCGAAACCTTGACCTGACGAACGCCCGCCCATGGCGACCATCGCGCTGCGTCAGGCCCGGATCGAGGACGCCGCGGCGATCCGCGCCCTGACCCGCATCGCCTACGCCAAATGGGTGGCGCGCACCGGCCGCGAGGCCAAGCCGATGACCGCCGACTACGATCACGTCGTGCGGCACCATCGCTTCGACCTGCTGGAAATCGATGGGCAACTGGCGGCGCTGATCGAGACCATCGAACAGCCCGACCACCTGCTGATCGAGAATGTCGCCGTGCTGCCGCAGCACCAGGGCCGCGGTCTGGGCCGCCGCCTGCTGGCGCTAGCCGAGGATCTGGCCCGGGCGCAGGGCCATGGCGAGATCAGGCTTTATACCAACAAGCTGTTTGTCGAGAATATCGCGCTATACCGGCGGTTGGGCTACCGCATCGACCGCGAGGAAGCCAACGAGCGCGGCGTCGCCGTGCATATGAGCAAACCGCTCTGACCAGGGAGATCGCCATGGCGCGCGCCGACATCGTGTTCCGCAACGCCGAGATCTACGACGGCACCGGCGCGGCGCCGGTCAGGGGCGATGTCGCCATCGCGGGCGACCGCATCGTCGCGACCGGCGATCTGGGCGGCATGGCGGCCGACCGGGAGATCGACGCCAAGGGCAAGGCGCTGGCCCCCGGCTTCATCGACGTGCATACCCATGACGACCGCTATGTGCTGGACCGGCCGGCAGTGCCGGCCAAGGCCAGCCAGGGCGTGACCTCGGTGGTGGTGGGCAATTGCGGATTCTCCATGGCGCCCTACACACGCGCCGAGATCGCGCCCGACAACTGGTTCGTCAGCGACCGCGACACCGCCTTCCCTACCGTGGCCGACTATGTCGGCCGGCTGGCCAAGGCGCCGCCGGCACTGAACGTCGCCATCCTGGTCGGCCACAATTCGCTGCGCGCCAATGCCATGAACGAGCTGGACAAGCCGGCCAGCGACGCCGAACTGGCAACCATGCAGGACCAGTTGCGCGAGGCGATGGCGGCCGGCGCCATCGGCCTGTCGAGCGGGCTGTTCTATCCGCCGGGCCGCGCCGCCACCACGGCCGAAGTCACGGCGCTGGCGTCGGTGATGGCCAAGGACGACGGCCTTTACACCGCGCATATCCGCGACGAGCGCGAACACGTGCTCGACGCCATCGACGAAGCGGCACAGATCGGCCGCGATGCCGGCGTGCGGGTGGTGATCTCCCACCACAAGACGGCGGGCCGCGCCAATTTCGGCCGCACCGTGGAGACCCTGGCGCTGATCGCACGGCTGCAGAAGCATCAGGAACTGGGTTTCGACGTCTATCCCTACATTGCCTCGTCTACCGTGATGCTGCCGGATTATGTCGGCTCGGCCGACAAGGTGACCATCACCTGGTGCAAGGGCCGGCCTGAATTCTCCGGCAAGGATCTCGACGAAGTGGCCAAGGAACTTGGCCTGTCGCGGGTCGAGGCGGCCAAAGCCGTATCGCCAGCCGGCGCGATCTACTTCCAGATGAGCGAGGAGGACGTGCGCCGCGTCATGCAGTATCCCGGCGCCATGATCGGTTCCGACGGCCTGCCGTGGGACAGCATTCCCCATCCGCGGCTGTGGGGCACCTTCCCGCGCGTGCTGGGTCATTATGCGCGCGACGAGAAGCTGATGAGCCTGCCCGAGGCGGTGCACCGCATGACCGGTCGCCCGGCCTCCCAGTTCAAGCTGACCGACCGCGGCGCGATCCGCGCCGGCGCCTTCGCCGACCTGGTGCTGTTCGACAAAAGCACGATCATCGACAGCGCCACTTTCGATCATCCCGATCGGCCCGCCACCGGCATCGAGACGGTGATGGTCAACGGATCGACCGTCTGGCAGAGCGGCGACGAGACAGGTGCGAGGCCCGGGCGGACGCTGCTGCGAAGCTGACGCAGCAGCCTCGGGCAGCACGGTCTCAGCCGCAATTTTTCTTTCTTCCGCCGCGATTCCGCCGCGCATTTCCGCCGATCCCCTCGCACGCTTCGGATCGGGGCACGGAACCGGATCGGTCCGGTCACGTTGTTCCCACAGGTCTTACCGGACCTAAATCGGACGGAGGTTTTTCGATGATTCGCAAATCGGCCTTGATCGTTGCTGCCGCCGCGATCGGCATTTCTGTGGCGCCGGGTCTGGGCCTGGGCGTGGCGGCGGCCCAGGGCAACTGCATGCCGGGCGACCGCATCGACGGTTCGACCGCCGACCAGGCGGCCGCCAAGATGCGCGCGGCGGGCTATACCAATCTCAGCGGCTTCGCCAAAGGCTGCGACAATTTCTGGCATGCCATCGGCATGAAGAACGGCCAGCAGGTTGGCGTGATGCTCTCGCCGCAAGGCAGCGTGATGACCGAGAGCGCCATGAACGGATCGGCGCCGCCGGAATCGATCACCACCACCACGACGCCAGTGTCGCCGGGATACGCGCCGCCCCCTTCGATGCAATCGGCCGAGCCGCGCGGGTAGCGCGACAACGGCCCCCTCATGCAAAGCGCCGGACGCCATCCGTCCGGCGCTTTTTCTTTGTCGGTCTGCTACCCCTCGATGCCGAACGCCTTGCGCATGCCGTTGAGCGCTTCCTGATGCGGCGTCCACTGGCGGCCGCCCACCACGCCGCCATCGACGATCAGGTCGTGGCCGTTGACGAAGCTCGATTCGTCCGAGGCCAGGAACACCGCCGCCCAGGCGATATCCTCGGGCAGGCCGGCGCGCGGGATCGGCTGCATCTTGGCCAACCCCGTCTTGACCGCCTCGGCCGTCTGCTCGGCCTTGTCGACCGACAGGCCGAGCGCCTTGCCGAAGATCCCCGTCGCGATGCCGCCCGGCGAGATCGAGTTGACCCGCACGTTCTGCTCGCCCAACTGCATGGCAACGCATTTGGTCAGATGGATCACCGCCGCCTTGGCTGCCGAATAGATCATCGACGACGACAGCCCGGTGCGCGAACCGGCCACCGAACCGTTGTTGATGATGCTGCCGCTCTTCTGCCTCATCATGACCGGCGCCACCAGCTTCATGCCCAGCATGACCGAGCGCACCAAGGTGGCCATGGCGGCATCGAAGCCCGCCACCGGGATGGTCTCGATGCCGCCGACCGGCGCTGGCCCGCCGGCATTGTTGAACAGGCAGTCGATGCGCCCGTGCTTGGCCATGGCGAACTCGATCAGCGCCTTGAATTGCGCTTCATCGGTCACGTCCGTCCGCACGAAATCGCCGCGCTCGCCTAGCGCCTTGGCGACCGACCTGCCCTCGGCTTCGCGCCGGCCGGCGATCACGACGTTGGCACCCAGCTCGGCGAAGATCTCCGCGGTGCGCTTGCCGATGCCGCTGGTGGCGCCGGTGACGATGCAGACCTTGTCCTTCAATCGCGACATTTTTTCCTCCCCGGTTTCGCACCGATACTAGGCCAAGCCGGCCAGCCCGGTGGATGCTATTTTGGCCGCCTATTCGACCGATGAGACCATGAAAGTCGCGATCAAAGCCGGGGCGTTCTATTTCCTTCTGGTTTTTGCCGCGGCCTTCGCGCTGGGAGCGGTCCGCACCCGCCTGATCGAGCCCAACCTGGGCGAGTTCGCCGGCGTCGCGATCGAGTTGCCGATCATCCTCGCCTGGTGCTGGATCGTATGCGGTTGGCTGGTGCGCCGTTTTCGCGTGCCGTCGCGCGCGGCCGAGCGCGTAACCATGGGCATCATTGCATTCGTGCTGATCATCGCGGCGGATACGGCGATAGCCACGATCGGGCTGCAGCGATCGCTCGCCCAACACTTCGCCAACTACGCGCGGCCGCCCTTGATGCTTGGCTTGGCGGCGCAAGTACTGTTCGCCGCCATGCCCTGGATGCGCAGCAAAATCTTCAAACCGCGCTGCAGCGATTAGAGCAAATCACCTTTTGACGGAATCGTTCCGGATTCCGTCAAAAGGTGTGAATTTGCTCTACACTTTAGAGAGATAGAGCGGATTCACGCGATCGGATGGAAGCGTTGTCGCGCTTCCATCCGATCGTGATCCGCTCTCGCGGCGCGGTTCCCGTCAGGCGCTGGGAGCGCCGTAATAGAGCATGACGGTGTGCTTGGCCTCGGCGAAGAACAGCCAGCGCTCGACCAGCGCGCCCATCAGGGCCAGCACGGCGGCAACCAGGGTCAGCGTCAACGCCGCCCAGAGCGGCAGGACCAGGCCCAGCAGCACCAGCAGCGCCGGCGCCAGCAGCCCCGCCACCTGGGCGATGAAGCGCAGCTTCAATGCATGCTTGCGCGCCACGCGATAGCCCATCTCCTTCATCAGGAAATTGGCCTGGGTATGCGGCGCCTCGAACAGACGCACCTTGCCCAGATGACCCAGCCCGGTGGCGCTCTCCGGCGTGCTGGCCGCCGGCACGGTGTCGATGAAGCGCCAATAGCCGCGCTTGGCCAGCAGCGCGACCAGCAGGCCCAGCCCCGCCACCACCGTGGCCACGACGATGGCGGTGCGGGCCGATCCTTGCGTGGCCAGCAGCACCGCATCGGCCAGCACTGCGCCGGTGCCCAGCGACAGGATCAGGTAGTTCGGCACCACGCGGCCATTGCACCAGGCATGGATCGGCTTGAGCGAACGATAGATCATGCCGGTCGCCACCACGGTCGCCACGCATAGCGGCGCGCCCAGCAGCCCCAGCACGGTCAGCGGCCATTGCGCCGGGCTGAAGAAGGTGAACAGCAGCGCCAGCAGCCCGGTCGGGCCATAGGTCGCGACCGAGAACACGCCTTCCCGGCTCAGCCAGGAACTGCGCCACTGGCTGAAGGCCCGCCAAGCCCGCTCGGGCCGGCCCAGATGGAAGGTCGAGGACAGCAGGCCGAACGTCACCAGCGCAAAGCCGATGCCGAAGCCGATCAGGCCGGTCCACAGATCGGGCGAGACCAGGCCGAAGGCGATCAGCAGCGCCAACACGAACAGCAGGCCATACCCCGCGCCGGAGGCCACGGTAAAGAAGATGACGGAAAATGCCGGATGCATGACGGGGTCCTCAGCGCGACAGCAGGCGGTCGAGCCAGCCCGCCACGCCGGTCGCCGGCTCGGGCGCCGACAAGGCATGGCTGGGGCTGCTGCAGTTGCCCGCTTCATGGGCGCGCGGCCGCGGCGGCAGGTATTTGTTGGTCGGCTTGTAGCCCAGCTCGGCCATCAGGTCGAAGCCGCCGCGCTCGGCCACCAGCTTGGACACTTTGCTTTCGGGGTCGGCCAGGTCGCCGAAATGGCGCGCCGAGGCCGGACAGGTCGCCACGCAGGCCGGTACGCGGTCGACTTCTTCCATGTTCTCGTTGTAGATGCGGTCGATGCACAGGGTGCATTTCTTCATGATGCCGGCATCGTAGTCGTATTCGCGCGCGCCATAGGGGCAGGCCCAGGAGCACAGCTTGCAGCCGATGCAGGTATCGGGATTGACCAGCACGATGCCGTCTTCGGCGCGCTTGTAGGACGCCCCGGTCGGACACACGGTGACACAGGCCGGCTCGGCGCAGTGCAGGCAGGATTTGGGGAAATGCACCGTTCGGCTCAGCGCTCCCTCGCCCGCCTCGAAGCTATGGATGCGGTTGAACCACACGCCCGCGGCTTCGGCGCCATAGGGATCGAAGTCGGGCAGCGGGCCGGCGGTGCCGCCAGTGTTCCACTCCTTGCAGTTCACCGCGCAGGCATGACAGCCGACGCAGGTATCGAGGTCGATCACCAGGCCCATTTGGCGTGGCGGGGTCGACGGCAGGCTGGTCATCGGCGGCCTCCCTTCATCATGCGTTCGCCCAGCGCCTTGCCGTAGCGCAGGATCGCCGGCCGCTTCGGCAGATGCGGGGGCAACTCCAAGGTCGGCAACACCGGCTCGCTATGGTCGGTGGCGATGTCGGCCTTCTCGATGCGCACGCGCAGATCGTACCAGGCGGCCTGGCCGGTGATCGGATCGCTGTTCAGGCCGCGATGGCCTTGTTCCTCGGGCAGCAGCTCGGAGATCAGGTGGTTGAGCAGGAAACCCAGCCGCGATTCGGGCGCGTCGGCGTCCAGATTCCAGGCCGCCGACCGCTTGCCGATGGCGTTCCAGGTCCACACCGTGCGGTCGTTGACCCCTTCCATCAGCTTGACTTGGCAGGTGATCTTGCCGTGGTGACTGGTCAGATGCACCCAGTCGTCGTCGGCGATGCCCAGCCCGCTGGCGGTGCCGCGATTGATGTAGAGCCGGTTGGAGCCGTGGATCTGGCGCAGCCAGGCGTTCTGCGAGCCCCAGGAATGGTACATCGCCGCCGGCCGCTGCGTGATGGCGTAGAACGGGAACTCGTTGTCGGCGGTGAGTTGCTGCTCGAACGGGCGGTACCAGACCGGCAGCGGATCGAAGCACTCGGCCAGGCGCGCCCGCATGTGGTCGGGCGGCTGGACGGGTCCGTGGCCCTGCGCCGCCAGCTTGAACTTCTGCAGCGGCTCGACATAAAGCTGCAGCACGATCTGGTTGGGCTCGGCCATGAATCCCATCGCCACGGCGTGGTCGAGATAGGCCTTGTTGGCGTGCTTGTAGTATTGCGCTTCGTGCGGCAGTTCGTGCTGCCAGAAGCAGCCGTTCTCGATATAGCGCTCGAGCTGATTGGGATTGGGCGCGCCCTTGCCGATCTTCTCGCCCTGCTCGCCGCGCCAGCCGCCCAGCGGTCCGATGCCGGGGCCGCGCTGGTGGTTGACCAGATAATCGGCATAGCCGCCGGGGAATTGCGGCGTGCCGTCCGGCCTGGTCATTCCGGGCAGGCCCAGCCGCGCGCCCAGATCCAGCAGCACGTCCTGATAGGGCCGCACGTCGCGGTCCGGCTTGACCACCGGCTGGCGGATGGCATCGGCCGGGCCATGGGCACTGCCGATCGGCCGGTCGAGCATCGAGATGCAATCCCAGCGCTCCAGATAGGTGGTGTCCGGCAGCACCAGGTCGGCATAGGCGACCGTCTCGGAATAGAAAGCGTCGACATAGATGAAGCGCGGGATGCGATAGGACCCGTCCGGCTTTTTGTCGGTCAGCATCTGCGCCGTCTCGGCGCTGTTCATCGACGAGTTCCAGGCCATGTTGGCCATATAGAGGAACAGCGTATCGATCTCGTAGGGTTTCCCGGCCCAGGCGTTGCGGATCACCATGTGCAGCATGCCGTGGGCGGCGATCGGCGCGTCCCAGGAAAAGGCGCCGTCGATGCGGCGCGGCGTGCCGTCGGGCTCGACCAGCAAGTCCTCCGGTCCCATCGGGAAGCCCAACGGCGGACCGGGCATCGGCTTGCCGGCCACCACCTGCCCGGCCTTGCCGGCCGGCTTGACCGATGGCGGGCATGGCCGCGGATAGGGCGATTTGTAGCGGAACGCGCCCGGCGTATCGATGGCGCCCAGCAACATCTGCAGCACATGGATGGCGCGGCAGGTCTGGAAGCCGTTGCTGTGGGCGGAGATGCCGCGCATGGCGTGGATCGACACCGGCCGGCCGATCATCTTGTCGTGCTTGCGCCCGGCCCAGTCGGTCCAGGCGACCGGCAGCTCGATCTGCTGCTTGAAGGCGGCATGGGCCAGTTCGGCGGCCAAACGGCGGATGGCATCGGCCGGCACGCCGGTGATCTCGGCGGCCTTTTCCGGCGCGTATTGCGGGTCGAGATAGCGCTCGACCATCACCTCGAAAACCGGCCGCGCGTTGCGCCCGTCAGGGAGTTCGATGCGGCCCGACAGCGCCGGCGCCACGTCGGCGCGCAGCGCCGAGGCGACGCAATTGCCGTGCCGGTCGAAGCACTGCGGCACGCCCTTGTCGTCGCGCACCACCAGGCCGTGATCGGCGCTGCCCGGCGCATCGATCACCAGCCACGGCGCGTTGGTGTAGCGCACCAGGAAATCGAGATCGACCTGCTGGGCCTTGAGCAGCTCGTGCACCAGCGACAGCACGAAGATGCCGTCGGTGCCGGGGCGGATGCCGACCCATTCGTCGGCGATCGCGGCATAGGCGGTCTTGACCGGGTTGATCGCGACGTATTTGGCGCCGCGCGCCTTGAGCTTGGCCAGGCCGGCCTTGATCGGGTTGCTGTCGTGATCCTCGGCGACGCCGAACATCATGAAGTAGCGCGCCTGGTCCCAATCCGGCTCGCCGAACTCCCAGAAGCTGCCGCCGATCGAGTAGAGCCCGGCCGCCGCCATGTTGACCGAGCAGAAGCCGCCATGGGCGGCGTAGTTGGGCGTGCCGTATTGCTGCGCCCACCAGCCGGTCAGCGCCTGGCTCTGGTCGCGGCCGGTGAAGAAGCCCAGCTTGCGCGGATCGTCGTGGCGGATCTCGCTCAGCCACTGGGTGGCGATGCCCAGCGCCTCGTCCCACTCGATCTCCTTGAACTCGCCCTTGCCGCGCTCCCCCACCCGCAGCAGCGGCTTCTGCAGCCGCGCCGGCGAATAGTGCTGCATGATGCCGGCCGAGCCCTTGCCGCACAGCACGCCCTTGTTGATCGGGTGCTTCTTGTTGCCCTCGATGTAGCGGATGCGGCCGTCCTTCAGGTGCACCTTGATGCCGCATCGGCAAGCGCACATGTAGCAGGTGGTGGTCTTGACCTCGTCCGACACCACGGGCGACAGGTTCTCGATCGGCTGCTTGTTGTTGGTCATGGACATGGCGTTCTCTTGCTCGACAATTGTTCCGGTCGATAGGCGCTGCGGCGCGTCACGTCAACAGCGACAGCGCCGCGAGGTAAAGGCACAACACGACAAAGGCGATGGCGGTGAACCGGCCGTCCCATTTGCGCCCGATCTCCTCGGGCGTGGTTCCGACCATGCCGGCGATCAGCACCACCGGCGTACCGTAGGGCGAGGAGGCGATCGACAGCGAGGCGCCACCCAGCAGCGCCACCGCCAGCAGCACCGAGGGCAGCCCGGCGACCGGCAGATGGTGCAACGAGCCGCCCAGCAGGGTGATCATTACCAGCGCGTTGATGCCGAACTGGCCGGTGACGACGATCACCGCTACCAGGATGATCGCCAATGCCAGCCACGGCAGGTGAAGCTGGGTGATCAGGTTCAGCACGGCATCCTCGGGGATCAGCGCCGACAGCGCCGTGCCGATATAGGCGGCCGAACTCAGAATGAAGGTCTCCGACCGGGCCGAAGCGAATTCCCGCATCGGCATGCGGGCCATGCGGCGCAGCACCATGGCGCCGGTCAGGCGCGGCCGCAAATGGGCGAATTGCAGGCCGATCCAGGCGAAGGCGAATACCGGCAGCATCAGCATGATGGCGCCGACCATCGAGATGCCGAACAGCCAGTTGGCGCCCACCACCAGAACGATGATGCTGACCAGGATGACCAGCATCGGCAGCACCGCGGCGGCGAAACCGCCGGCCGGCGGCGGCGCCAGCGGCGCGCTGCCGGGCGCCGGGCGCCATTCGATGCGGTCCATCAGCCAGCCGACACCGAGGAACAGCACCGAATAGATCGCCCCGGCGGGCGCCACCTGCGCCCAGGTCAGGCCGGGGATCAGCGACACGGTGAGCGCGATCAGGATCGACAGCGGCGACCAGCCGACCATGGTGCATTGGCCGCGCAGGATGGCCAGCATCATGCGCTTCTCGCGGATCTTGAAGCGCCGCAGGTCGCCGCCGGCGCTGTCCAGGGTATTGGCCCGCTTGACCATGGTGCCGAGCAGGTTGACCACGCCGTAGTTCAGGATCACGGCGAAGACATGGGCGGTGAAGGTCAGCGCGGCGTAGCGCCGGCCGGGCGGCTGGGCGATCACATAGTTGCCGCAGCGCCGCACCGCGGGCGAGGTGCGCGCCGCATCGCGCAGCATGTTGAGCGCCAGCAGGAAGGTGGAGAAGAACGACGCCATCAGGATGGCGTGGAAGATCACCGGCCAGGGATGGTCCTGCAGCAGCACGATCAGCAGGCTGAGGCCCAGCGCGGCGCCGACGAAATAGTAGTCGCGGCGGATGCCGTCGACCACCGCCACCGCCACGAACACCAGGTAGCCCGCCCCCGCCACCAGCTTGATCGCCAGCGAATCGACGAACAGCCCCAGCAGGGTGGTGAGGAAGATCACCGTCAAGGTGGTAGCAACCGCCTTCTGGCGGAAGGCGAAGTTGAACGCGCTCGCACGCATGGTGTCCTGCACCATCATGCGCCGCCTGCCAGCGCCTGGAAGGCCATGATGACCGCCGAGGCGATGACCAGGCAGCCCAGGCCGTAGGGGCCGTTGTCGCGCCACGCCATGCGCCAGTTCGAGACGCCCAGCATGTTGCCGACATAGAGCGTCAGGTTGGACAGCGGCGACACCACCCCGCCCACGCCCCAGCTCGTCAGCATGATCAGCGCCAGGGTGGCCGGCGCCAGGCCGATGGTGGCCGGCGGCAGGGTATGGCCGATCACCACGATCGGGATCACCGCATGCAGGCCGAACAGGGATGCGGTGGCGATGATGCCGAGCAGGAAGGGAATCCACAGCACGCCGGCAATGCCGATGTGCGAGGCGGCCTCGACCAGCATCTGCCCGTCGATCGCCGCGGCCACGCCCTGGCCGAAGATATTGGCGCCGATGAACAGCACCGACAGGCCGCGCAGGCCGGCCACGCTCTCGACCAGGTTGCGGCGGTACTCCCCAGCGCCGACGGCCGGCGCGGCGGGCGACCGGCTGGTCGCCAGCAGCAGGAACCATCCCAGCGAGAACACCGTGACCACGATGGCGATGGTGGCGGACATCGAGACGTGCAGGATCGCATCGAGCGCCGCCACGCCGCCGACCAGGATGCCCGACAGCAGCGCCAGCCGCAGCATGGCCCGGCCGCGGCCTTCGATCCGCCGGCCGGTACGGACGCCGTCATCGTCGCCGGCGCGCGCATCGAACCGGTCGCACAGCGAGCCCCACAGGATGAAGCACAGGCTGATGGCCAGGCCGGGCACGGCGACGTCGAGCCAGCGCAAATTGGGCATCAGAGACACCACCACCGCCATGGCCAGGAAGAACGGCGACCAGCTCGAGGCGGCGACGAAGCCGCGCGACAGGGCCAGCGCCATGCGCCGGCGCAGATTGCCGGCGGCGCTACCCTCGACGAAGCTGGCCAGCAGGGCGAAGCCGGCGAAATTGGTGATGGCGCTGAGAAAATGGCTGGCCAGGCTGAGCCAGAAATAGCGCCAGCCAGGCGGCAGGCTGGTGACGATGGCGCGCACCACCTGCATCGACGGGCTGTGCAGCGCCGGGTATTGCAGCAAGGTGACCGAGGCGAACAGCAGGATGAACATCAAGGTGCCGCGGCCGCCCTGCCACAGCGCCGCCGCTACGCTGTGATGCAGCGCCGCCAGCAGGATGCCGGCGGCGATCAGCAGCAATGCCATGATCCATTGCGAGCGCAGCACCTTGCGCGGCTGCAATGCGATGTAGAGCACCAGGAACGCCACCGACAGCCGGTCGAAGCCGGCGCCGCGGAACAGTGCGTCGAGCACGGCAAAGACGCAGCACAACAGGCAAGCCAGGGCGCCGAGCCCGGGCAGCCAGAGGCGCCAGGCCGCGCGCCACCCGCGCGGCAGGATTTCGGACCGCAGCACGGCGGTATCGGCCCGCCCGGTCATGCGCCCCCCGTCAGCATCTGGAAGGCGATGATGACGATCGAGGCGACGACGATGCTTGCGATGCAATAGGGACCATTGTCGCGCCACGAATAGGTCCAGCTCGACATGCCCAGAATCTGGGCAACGTAGAGCGTGATGTTGGACAGCGGCGACAGCACGCCGCCGATCCCCCAACTGGTCAGGAATACCAGCGCCAGCGTCTGCTCCGAAATGCCGAGCGCGCCGATCGGCAGGGTGTGGCCGAACACCACGATCAGAATGACCGTGTGCAGGCCGAGCGAGGAGCCGATGGCGATCACCACCAGCAGGAAGGGTATCCACAACACCCCGGTGATGCCGATCGCGCCGGCAGCATCGACCAGCATGTGGCCGTCCAACACGCTGGCGATGCCCTGGCCAAACATGTTGGCGCCGATGAAGAGGACGGCGATGCCGCGCAAGGTACTGACGCTGTCGATCAGGCTGGTGCCATAGGCGCGAGGCGCCAGCGGCGCGCCGTCCTCGCCTCGCACCCCGCGCCGGCGCAGTGCGACCAGCCAGACCAGGGAAAAAACAGCCACCACGATGGCGATGGTGGCGGACATCTGCACGCCCGTGACGGCATTGAACACCGCCACGGCCACGACCAGGCCGACCGACAGCGCCACGATGCGCATCAGCCCGGCACGCCCTTCCGCGCGCGGCAGCGGCGGCAGCGCCGGCTCATCCGCCTCGGCCGGCATCGACGCCCGACGGTTTTCCGGCCGGTCCATGGCGAAGCCCAGCAAGGTCAGCACCACGCCCAGCAGCAGTCCGGGCACGGCAATGTCGATCCAGCGCAGATGCGGCATCACGGACACCACCACCGCCATGCCGAGGAAGAACGGCGACCAGGTGGAGGCGATGGTGAAACCGCGCGTCAGAGCCAGCGACAGGCGCAGATTGATCTTGGGATCGCGGTTGCCGACGATGAAGCTGGACAGCAGCGAGAAACCGGCGAAGTTGGTCACCGCGCTCAGGAAGTGACTGGCCAGGGTCAGCCACAGATAGCGCCGCCCCGGCGACAGGCCGCCGATCAGGCGCCGCACCACCGTCATCGCCGGGCTATGGGTCGCCGGGTATTGCAGCAGGGTCACCGAAGCGAACAGCAGCATGAACACCAGGGTGCTGCGACTGCCTTGCCAGACGATGTCCAGCAACAATCCGTGCGCGGCCGCGGCGATCAGGCCGATCGCCGCCAGCGCCAGGGCGATCAGCGCCTGGGAGCGGCGGACATTGCCGGGATCGAGGACGATGTAGAAATAGAGGAACGCGACCGCCACGGCATCGAAATGGCGACCAGGCAGCAAAGCCTCCAGCACGGCGAAGCTGCAGCACAACAGGCAGGCGACGCCGGCCAGGCGCCGGCCGTAGCGACGCCATCGCCCCGATCCGCCCGGCCACGCGGCGGCATTGGAGGGCGGGCTGAGCGGTTTCGTTTCGGCGGCCACCGGCTGTCCGTGAGTGTTACTGCTGCGCCGTGGCGTCGAAGTTCATGTTCAGAGCGCCGCGCCCGATGGCCTGGGCCGTGTTGTGCAGGTTGGCATGGGTGGAATGGACATGCACGTCGCGGGCGAATCGGTTGAGCGGATATTCCTCCAGCAACGCCGTCGAGCCGACGATGCGGATGGTCTCGTTGACCATCCACTCCGCGGTGGCGATCGCCAGCAGCTTGGCCATCAGCGCGTATTCCGCCGCCCCCTGGCGCGGCGCGCCCTGCCACATCGCGGCGGCGGTATAGACCATCTGCCGCGCCGCCTCGATGCGCATGGTCATCTCGCCGATGCTGCGCTGGCTGTGCGGGCTGTTGACGGTGCCGCGCTTGGGCAGATAGCCGATCGCGAAGTCCAGCATGCCCTGCGCCGCACCGACATGGTTGGCGGCGAAGCCCAGATGCAGCCGGGCGCCGAATTGCGACTTGGGATAGAAGCCCGGCCCCTGCACCACGTCGCGGTCGGGCACGGCGATGTCCTTCAACTCGAGCTTGGGGCTGACCGCCCCGCGCATGCCGGTGGGCCGCCACCATGCCTCGTCGACGACGAAGCCCTTGGCGCCTTGCGGCACCGTCACCAGCAGGAAATTGTCCGGCGACGGCAGGTCGGCCACGGTAACGGCGATCACGTTCCAGGCCGCCACATTGGCCAGGGTGGCGAAGTTCTTGGTGCCGTTCAGCACGTAGCCGCCCGCGGTGCGCCTTGCATCGGAGATCAGGTTGTACTGGCCGCGCGCGGTG
Source organism: uncultured Hyphomicrobiales bacterium (assembly GCA_964458605.1). GTDB lineage: Bacteria > Pseudomonadota > Alphaproteobacteria > Reyranellales > JAQSWP01 > JBBSNV01. The sequence continues at coordinate 24,330 of CAYWLS010000025.1, forward strand.
CGGCCGGGCTCGCTGCCGGTCCAGGAGAACAGCGCGGCGCGCTCGAAAGCCGGGCGCAAATAGCGCTCCTTCTGGTCGGCAGTGCCGGCGGCGGTGAAGAGCTGGCAGGTATGGGCCTGGATCTGGAAGCAATGGGCGGCCGACATGTCGACCCGGCCCAGCTCCTCGATCACCAGCAGATAGGCCAGCGGATCGACGCCGGTCAGCATGCCGGTGCCGGCGCCGCCCAGCTTCCGGTCGATGCAGATATTGAGCACGCCGTTGCCGTGCAGCGCCTGCATCGTCTCCATCGGCACCGAATAGGCGGCGTCGTGCTTGGCGGCATGCCGGGCCGTGACATTGACGGCCACGTCGCGGGTGCGGGCGCGGATATCGTCGTGGAACTCGGTCAACCCCTGCATCGTGCCTTGCCCTACCTTGCTTTGCCTTGCCCTACGCCCGTCGCGCCTGCGGTGCGGCGGGATCGCCGAAACGCTGCAAGGCGATTTCCTTGAGCTTGAATTTCTGGATCTTGTCGGTGCCGGCGGTGCGCGGGAATTCAGTCGCCGCCACGATATGCGCCGGCAGCTTGAACGAGGCCAGCCGGGCACGCAGGAAGGCCATCAGATCGTCGGTGTCGAGCGCCGCGCCCGGCCTGGGCACGGCGAAGGCGATGCCGATCTCGCCATAGCGGTCGTGCGGGATGCCGACCACCGCCGCCGCGCCCACCGCCGGGTGCTGCAGCATGGCCATCTCGATCTCCGGCGTGGCGACGTTGAAGCCGTTGTGTTTGTAGCCGTCTTTCAGCCGGTGCAGGAAGGTCAGCGACCCGTCCGGGTTCATGTGGCCGGCGTCGCCGGTGCGCAGCCAGCCGTCCGGCGTGATCGCCTCGGCGGTCTCCTTGGGCTTGTTGAAATAGCCCTTCATCACGCTATAGCCGCCGACCCAGATCTCCCCGGTCTGGCCGACCGGCGCGTCGCGGCCGGTGTCGGGATCGACCACCCTGATCTGGCAGCCCGGCAGCGGCGTGCCGTGCGATTTCAGGCGCTGCTCGAGCGGCGCGTCGAGCCAGGCACGGGTCACCAGCCCGGTGGTTTCGGTCATGCCGTAGCCCGACGAGGCGCCCTTCACGCCCAGTCGGTCGGCCGCCTTGCGCATCACGGCCGGATCGTTGCTCAGCACGATGCCGGCGCGCACCCGCGACAGATCGGTGGTCGGGAAAGCGGGATGGGCCAGCAAATCCTCGATCATGGCCGGCAGCAGGTGCATGCAGGTGCAGCCCTCGCGCTCGGCCAGCATCAGGCAACGGGTGGGATCGAAACGCTCTTCCAGCACGATGCCGGCGCCGTGGCTCCAGAACATCAGCACGCCGCTCAGGCAGCCCATGACGCCGAACAGCGGCACGCACAGGAACAGCCGGTCGCGCGGGGTGATCTCGAAGCGCACGCCCCCGTCATAGGCCTTGCGCCAGATGCAATGGCTCAGCATGGCACCCTTGGGCAGCGCCGTGGTGCCGGAGGAATAGACGATCAGCGCCGGCCGGTCGGGATTCTCCTCCCGTGGGGCCGGTGCGCCGGGTGCGGGCGGCGTCGACCAGTCGGTCACGCCCGCGACCGGCTGGTTCAGCTTGTCAAGCGCGATCAGGTGGCGCAGATCGGGCAGCGCAGCGACATTCAGCGCGCCGGGCTGGCCGGTCGCGATCTCGGGGCAAGCCGCGGCCAGCTCGCCGACGAAATCGCGGAAGGCGCCGCTGCCGGCGGTGATCAGCGCCCGACTCTTGGATTGGGCGATCTGGTACAGGAACTCGTCGCGCTTCAAGCGAGTGTTGAGGAACACCGCGATCAGGCCGCTCTGCGCGGCGCCCATCCAGTACCACAGGAATTCGGGCCGGTTGGGCATCCACAGCGCCACCGTATCGCCGCGCTTGAGCCCCAGCGAGGCCAGCCGCTGCGCCGCGCGGTCGATCTCGGCCTTGACCTCGGCAAAGGTCCAGCGCCGGTCGCGGAACACCAGGGCGAGTTCCTGACCATGTTCGCTCGCCAGCCGCGCCACCGCCTGGCCGTAGGTCAGGCCTTCATAGGGGTTGACGGGATGGACATGAGCGGTCATCGGCCGGTTCCCGTCTTGCGCAGGACGACACCCAGGGCCTGCGCCGCCATCTCGCGCAGCTTGAATTTCTGGACCTTGTCGGTGCCCGAGGTCAGCGGGAAGCTGTCGACGAAGATCACATGCTGCGGCACCTTGAACGACGCCAGGTTGGCTTTGGCAAAGGCCAGCAGTTCGGCCTCGTTGGGCTTCTCGCCGGCGCGCGGCACGATGAACGCGACGCCCTGGTCGCCCAGTTCGGGATGGGGGATACCCACCGCCGCGGCATTGGCGACCTTGGGATGTCGGCGCAGCACCAGCTCGACCTCGGCGGGCGACACGTTGAAGCCCTTGGTCTTGTAGCCGTCGCCAAGCCGGCCCTCGAAGGTAAGCCGCCCCTCCTCGGTCAGGAAGCCCTGGTCGCCGGTGTGGAACCAGCCGTCCGGGTCGATCGCCTTGGCGGTCTCGACCGGCTTGTTGTAGTAGCCGGCCATCACGCAATAGCCGCGCGCCCAGATCTCGCCGCTCTGGCCGGCCGGCAGGGCGGCGCCGGTCTGCGGATCGACGATCTTGATCTCGATGTCGGGCAGCGGCTTGCCCTGGGTCTCCAGCCGCGCCTCGAGCGGATCGTCCCAGCGGTTGCGGGTCAGCACCGTGGTGGTCTCGGTCAGGCCGAAGCCGGTCAGCATGCCGGGGATGCCGAGTCGTTCGGGCACCTTGCGCAGCATGTCGGGATCGTTGCTCAGCACCAGGCCGACGCGCATCGAGGACAGATCGTAGTGCTTGCGCCGCGGATGCTCGAGCAGTGCGGTGATCATCGGCGGCAGCAGATGGGTGGTGGTGCAGCGCTCCTTCTGCCAGTCGGCCATCGCCTGCTCGGCGTCGAAGCGATCGGCCAGCACCACGGCCGCACCGCGGATCCAGAACGGATAGACGCCGTTCATGCTGGCCATCGAGCCGAACATCGGGATCGCCAGATAGAACTTGTCGTCCTTGGTCAGATCGATCGGCGTGCCGATGTCATAGGCCTTGCGCCACACGCAATGGGTGATCATGGCGCCCTTGGGCAGCGCCGTGGTGCCGGAGGAATAGCTGATCAGCGCCGGCTTGTCGGGATCGGTCGCCATCGGCGGCAGCGGCCAGTCCCGCTCCAGCCCGTCCGACCAGTCGGTGACGCCGGGCAGCGCGGCGCGATCGTAGTCGTCCAGCGCGATGACGTGGCGCAGCTTGGGCAGCGCCTGGGTGTCGAGCGCTCCGCTCCGCTTCTGCCGCAGCTCCGGGCACAACGCCGCCAGCTCGCCCAGGAAGTCGCGGAACGCGCCGGCGCCGGGCACGATCACCGCGCCGCTGTCGGACTGGCCGAGCTGATAGGCGAACTCCTCGGTGCGCAGCCGGGTGTTGAGGATGACGGGGACCAGACCCATCTGCGCCGCGCCCAGCAGATACCAGAGGTATTCGGGCCGGTTGGGCAGCCAGATCGAGATGCTGCTGCCGGTCGGCAGGCCCAAGGTGGCGAGGCGACCGGACGCCCGGTCGACCATCTTCTTGACGTCGCGAAAGCGCCAGCGCTTGTCGCGGTAGATCAGCGCCTCGCGGTCGGCGAAGCTCTCGGCCATGTATGCGATGGCCTGCGCATAGGTCATGCCGGCGAATTTGTTCACGATGCCTGCCGTTGCTGAGAATCGCCCAATCGCTGCAGCGCCAGCTCGCGCAGCTTGAACTTCTGCACCTTGCCGGTGCCGGCGGTGACGGGGAATTCCGCGACCATGAAGACATGGGCCGGCTGCTTGAACGAGGCCAGCTTGGGCTTGAGGAAGTCCTGGATCGCCTGCTCGCTGGGGCTGGCGCCCGGTTTGGCAATGACGAAGGCCGCGCCGATCGCGCCGAAGCGCGCATGCGGCAGGTCGGTCACCGCCGCATCCAGCACCTCGGGGTGCTGGCGGATCGCCGCCTCGACCTCGGCCGTGGCGACGTTGAAGCCGTTGTGCTTGTAGCCGTCCTTGACGCGACGCAGGAACTTGATGCTGCCGTCGGTGCGATGGATGCCCAGATCGCCGGTCTTGAACCAGCCGTCGACGAAGGCCCGCTTGGTCTCCTCGGGCTTGTTGTAGTAGCCCAAGGTGACGTTGTAGCCGCGCACCTGGATCTCGCCCTCCTCGCCGCGCGGCAGCACGGCATTGGTGTCCGGATCGGCCACACGCACCTCGATATCGGGCAAGGGCTTGCCGTGGGCGGTGATGCGCTCTTCCAGCGGCTCGTGCCAATAGGTGCGCGTCGCCGCCGAGGAGGTTTCCGTCATGCCGTAAGAGGTGAACACTTCGCGCATGCCGAGCTGGTTGGCCGCCTTGCGGAACACCACCGGATCGATGCTGAGCACGATGCCGGTGCGCAGGCGCGACAGGTCGTATTTCCCGAAATCGGGATGTTCCAGCATCTTGTCGATCATCAGCGGCAGCACGTAGACCGCCGTGCATTTCCATTTCTGAAGATTTTCCAGCATGCGCTGCGCGTCGAACTGGTCGTCGAGAATGACGCTGGAGCCGCGCGACCAGAAGGTCAGCACGCCGTTGATGCTGCTGAGGATGCCGAACATCGGCACGCACAGATAAAGCCGGTCGTCCCTGGTCTGGTTGAAGCGCTCGCCGTGGTCCCAGGCCTTGCGGAACACGCTGTGGTTCAGCATGGCGCCCTTGGGCAGCGCGGTGGTGCCGGACGAGTAGGCGATCAGCGAGGGTGCCAGCGGATCCTGCGCCGGCGGCGCCGGCGGCAATTCGCCCGCCGGTTTCGACCAGTCGGTGACGCCCCTGAACTTCGCGTCGTACGGATCGAGCGCCACGACATGACGCAGCTTGCTCAGCGCCGCGCAATGCAGATCGCCCGGCATGCCGGCCAGCAATTCCGGGCAGACTCCGGCCAGGTCGCCCAGGAAGTCGCGATACTCGGTGCCGCCGGGCACGATCACCGCTTTGCTGTCGGACTGGTCGATCTGGTAGGTGAACTCCTCCGGCTTCAGCCGGGTGTTCAAGGTCACCGCCACCGCGCCCATCTGGCCGGCGCCCAGCCAGTACCACAGGAACTCGGGGCGGTTGGGCAGCCACACCACCACCTTGTCGCCGGCGCGGATGCCGATGCTGTAGAGACGCCGCGCGGCGCGGTCGATCTCCTGCCGCATCTGGGCGAAGCTCCAGTCGCGGCCGTGGAACGACAGCGCCAGGCGATCGCCATGCTGCTCGGCCAGCTTGCCGAGCGCCTGGCCGGTGGTCATGCCGACAAACGGATTGGTCGCTGGAGTGGTGGTCGAATTCATTGCCGCGCTCCTTGCGCCAGCGCGTTCAGCAAGACCTGGTTCACCGCTTCGGGCTCCTCGTACATCACCCAATGTCCCGCCCCCGCCACCATGACGGTGGCGAGCGCAGGATAGCGCCGTGCCATCGCCGCGAGGCAGCCCGGCACGTCGGGGCTCATATAGCAATCGTGCTCGCCGAACAGCATGGTGGACTTGCCGGCCACCTGGTCGAGAGCATCGAACATCGTCGTGGAAGTCGAGATCGGCATGCCGAGCAGAGTGCGCTTCTGCGCCAGCAGATGGCGCTGCACGTCGATCGCCTGGTCGTCGATCTTGGCCGGATCGTGGATCATCGAGATCGCCAGGTTGCCGCGCACGATGTCGCGCACCTGCTCCAGGCTCATGCTGCGGCTGAGCTTGGTCAATTGATGGGTCTTGTTCTGCCACATCTCGCCCATGCCCGAAGCGCCCAGCACGACCAGCGCCCCGGCCTTGTCGCCGAGCAGCGCGGCGGCGTGGGCAGTGATCGACGAACCCAGCGAGAAACCGGCCAACAGCGCGGGCTGCGGGCCGGGATCGAGTTGGCGCACCGCCTCGGCAAAATACCGGGCCAGCGCCGGCGCCGTGTGCGGCAGCGGCGCGGCGGGCGAGTCGCCCAGGCCGGGCAGGTCGGCTGCGAACACGCGATGGCCCTGCGCCAGACCTTCGATGTTGCGCAGCCAATGCTTCCAAGAACCGAATCCGCCATGCAGCAGGAAGATCGCCGGCCCGCGCGTGCCCCAGTGGCGCCAGGCGATATAGCCCTCGCCGCATGGCGTTTGCAGTATCCGGGCGCTCGCCTCGAGCCGCTGCTCCAACGGATGCGACTGCGGGGCGGCCGACGGCGATGACTGCTCAGCCAACATGGCCCGAATGGCCGCGCTGTTGGGCATGCTTCTCGTATTTGTGGCCGAGCTTGATCTCCCAATCGAGGTAGCGAATCATGCCCTCGCGGCCCTGCTCGTAGGGCGGCAGCCAGTAGTCGGGACCGCCAAAGACTTCCTTCGGCTTGCCCTTCTCCAGCGCCAGGCCGGCATCGCGCCAGGCCTTGGTGCCGCCGTCCAGCACCACGACGTTGGCATAGCCCATATCGCGCAGGGTGGCGGCGGCGAACACCGCCTGGCCTTGCTCGTAAGCCGTGACCACGACCTGATCCTCTGGCTTGGCCACGTCCTTGACGATCATCTCCAGCCAGCCGCGCGGCCGCCACAAGGCGCCCGGCAGGTGGCCGGCCGCGTATTGCAGGCTGGCACCGACATCGAGCAGCACGCATTTCTTCTCGCGCAGCATCTTGTCGACCGCCTCGGGCTTGAGCCTGACCACCTTGGCCAGCGCCTCGTCGTAGCCCAGCGCCTTGGGATGCTGACGTCCCGCCACCAGCTTGCCGCCGGCGGCGGTCCAGCCCTCGACACCGCCCTTCAGCACGAACACCTTTTCGATGCCCATGCGGCGATACCAGTAGCCCGTCATCATGGCGCGCGCCTCGTTCTGGTCGATCAGCACCACCGTGGCGTCGCGCACCAGCACGAAATCGTCGGTACGCTGCACCGCCTGCCCGCCCGGCAGCGACAGCGTGCCGTCGATATGGCCTTCCTGATAGGATTTCAGCGGACGCACGTCGAACAGATAGATGTTCCTGTCGTGACGCGCCGCCAGCAGCTTGTTCAACTCGTCGTGGCCGATATGGCGCACGCCATGTTCGGCGCCCAGCCTGGCGGCAGCCTCTTCCGCCCGCCTGACGCTGTCGGCGCTGGGCGCGCCGACCGGCTTGGCCTCGCCCTTCTCGAGCTTGCCGTCTTCCAGCAGCCAGCCCGAGGTGCCGTTCTCCAGCGCGTAGACGTTCTTGAAGCCCAGATTGACCAGGCTGGCCGCGCCGATGATGCTGCGGGTGCGGCCGGCGCAGTTGACGATCACCGTGGGATATTCTTTCACCAGGTCGGCTGCCTTCAGCGCGATGTCGAAGCTGGGGCAGCTCACGGCGCCCGGCAGATGGCCGCCGAGGAATTCCTCCGGCGTGCGCACGTCGCAGGTGATCAGCTTTCCTTCCTTCAGCAGTTCGGCATATTTCTGCACCGAGATGCTGGGCACGTGCTCGACGACATGAATCATCTCGCCGAAATCCTTGGACGGCACGTTGGTGCCGGTCATCACCTCGCCGCCGGCGGCTTCCCAGGCCGGCAGGCCGCCGGCGATTTCCTGCGCGTTCTTGTAGCCCAGCCGGTGCAGGGTCTTCAGCGCCAGCGGCGCGCGCTCGTCCTTGCCGCCGCCATAGACGAAGATGCGCGTGTTGCGGTCGGGCACCAGCTCGGCGATGCGGAACTCGATCAGCCGGCGCGGCAGGGTCGAGGCGCCGAAGATATGGCCGTCGACCGTCTCGCCCTTCTCGCGCACGTCGAACAGCGCCCAGTCGCGCGCCTTGGCGTCATAGAGTTTCTTGAAATCAGCGGCGCTGATCTGACTCATGGAATCCTCGTGATGGAGAAATGACAAACGTCGGGCGAGCGCCTGGCGGCGCTTACTTCTTGCGCTGGTCGTTGCGCCGGTCGAGCAGCTGGGCCGCGATCATGTTCTTGTGGATCTGCACCGTGCCGCCGTAGATCGAGCCGCCGCGCACCTCGGTATAGCGGTGCACCATCGGATAGTCCTTGGTGTAGCCGTTGGCGCCCAGGATCTGCAGCGCGTCGTCGCAGATCTCCTTGGCGGCAGTGGCGGTGTAGACCTTGGCGATCGACGTTTCGAGGCGATCCGGCAGGCCGGTTTCACCGGCGCCGGCGGCGGCGCGATAGGTCAGCAGCTTGGCGGCATCGAGCTTGATGCGCATGTCGGCCAGCATCCACTGGATGCCCTGGAAATCGCTGATCTCACGGCCGAACTGCTTGCGTTCCTTGGAATAGGCCAGGGCGTATTCGTAGGCCGCCTGGGCCGAGCCCAGCATGCGCGAGATGCTGCCCAGACGCTCGGCGTTGTAGATGCTGATCAGCTTGCCGAAGGCGTTCTCGCGAATCAGGATGTTCTCGACCGGCACCTTGCAGTCGTCGAAATACAGCTCGAACAGCAGCTCGTCGGCCATGTTGACGGTGCCGTTGGAGCGGGTGAAGCCGGGCGCGCTGTGCGGCACGATCACCGCGCCGATGTCCTTGGCGCTGCCGGTGTCGTTCAGGCGGCAATACAGTACGGTGTAGTCGTTGGCGCTGACGGCGCTGACGAACTGCTTGTGGCCCTTGATGACGACATGGTCGCCGACGATCTTGCCCTTGGTCTTCATCTCGGTGGCGGCGGAGCCGGCTTCGGGCTCGGTGATGCCGATCGAGATGCCGATCTCGCCGCTGTTGGAGCGCTTGACCAGCTCCTTCTGCTTGTCGTTGCCCAGCTTGGCGATGGCGCCGACCGCACCGGTCGAGGAGCGGTGAGCGATGCTGCCCAGCGCCGAATTGCAGGCTTGCAGGGTCTGGGTCAGCAGCAGGGTGTCGAGCAGCGGCAGGCCCGAACCGCCCAGCTCTGGCGGCATGTTGACGCCGAGCAGGCCGTAATGCGCCATTTCCTTGCGCAACTTGCGGGTGCCGTCGGCCGAATGGACATCGTTGTTGTCGATGAACGGCTTGAGCTTGCGCTCGTAGACCTCGCGCGCCGAATTGACAAGTTCCTGCTGCCGTTCGCTGATGGCGAAGTCCATGGTTTCCAGCCCCTTAACTCGCGACGTCGCCGGTCCTCCCGCGGCGGACCGCAGGCAGCGACGACTGTGTTTTGATACAAGTCGAACGAATTGTCGCTTCGTGCATTGCAACAATCAAGGCAAAGTTCAAAAATCCATGCTGCTATGCTGCTTTGTGGGTCGTCGGCACCTCGGCTCGCAGTGGAATTCTAACGACTCCGGTTCGGCGCGGCGCCAGCGTCATCGTACGAATGCTCGCCCCGAATGCCAATAAAGCTGCGGTTTTTACTGCCTTCGGGACGATGCGGCTTGCTTACGTGAGCGGCGCTGCCATAAAGTGCCGCCTTGCGACAAAAGAATCGCTCGAAATGGATCAATTGGACTGAATTGTATCTATATCGATTGCCATGAGTCGCCATGGCGTTTAAAGATGAGCCGCCGGCGCAACCGCCGGCTGGCCACAAGGGACGGACGAACGTCCTGACGGGGAAAGCGCTGCCATATCAGCGCCGGCAGCGATAAACACGGGCGGAAGAAAGCAATGGACAAGTCACTGATCGACGAACTGGAGCAACGCCGCAAGAAGGGTCGCGAGCGGGGCCTGGTCAACAAGAAGAATTCCCAGTCGCAGCGCGCCGAGAAACTGTCGGCCCGCGAGCGCATCGAAATCCTGCTCGACCCGGGCTCGTTTCAGGAAATCGGCGTGCTGGCGCGCAGCCAGCATCCTGACCTTTACGACCGCTCGCCGGCCGACGGCCTGATTGCCGGCTCCGGCACCATCGATGGCCGCGTCGTCTATGTCAGCTCCGACGATCCCACCGTCCTGGCCGGCACGCGCGGGCGCGTTGGCGAGGCCAAGACCGCGCGCGTGCGCGAACTGGCCGACCGCCACCGCAAGCCCTATATCGCCCTGATGGAGGCCGGCGCCGGCCGTTTCCAGGAGATCAACGGCGCCACCGCGGCGGGCGTGGGCAACCGTTTCCGCGAACATTTCCGGCTGTCCGGCCGGGTGCCGACCATCGCCTGCTTCATGGGCGCCTGCTTCGGCGGTCCCTCCTTCACCGGCCAGCAATCCGACTTCATCACCATCGTCGACGGTACCGGCTTCATGGGCATGTCCGGCCCGCCGGTGGTCAAGGTCGGCATCGGCCTCGATGTCACCCGCGAAGACATCGGCTCGGGCCAGCTCAGCGCCGCGGTGACCGGCCAGGCCGACCATCTGGGCGCCAACGAAAAGGATTCGCTGCTGGCGATCCGCAAATATCTCTCCTTCATGCCGTCGAGCTGCTACGAACTGCCGCCGGTGGCCGAGCCCCGTCCCGCGCCGGTCGACACCCCCGAGGGCAAGGAAAAGATCGATTCGCTGGTGTCCGAGAATCACCGCCGCGGCTACAACATGCAGGCGCTGGTGGAGATGATGGTCGACGGCGGCGAGCTGTTCGTCTATCGCCCGCTCTACGGCCGCAACCTGCTGACCGCCTTCGCCCGCATCAAGGGCCGGCCGGTCGGCTTCGTCGCCAACAACCCGATGCACCTGGCGGGCGCGCTGAACCACGAAGCCGGCGGCAAGGCGCGCAAGTTCATCGATCTGTGCGACGCTTACCACATCCCGCTGATCTTCCTGTGCGACACGCCAGGCTTCCTGGTCGGTCCGGACATGGAAAAGCAGCGCATGGTGAGCCTGGCCTCGCGCATGTTGAATTCGGTGATCGGCGCCACCGTGCCGAAGATCACCATCGTGGTGCGCAAGGCGATCGGCCTGGCCTATATCGCCATGGGCGGCAAGACCATGAACCCGGACGCCATCGTCGGCTGGCCGACCTCGTTCTTCGACGCGATGGGCCCGGCGGCCGGCGTCGAGCTGGTGCATGGCCGCAAGATCAAGGAATCGGCCGACCCCGAAAAGCTGCGCGCCGAGCTGATGCAGAAGGTGCTCGAGGAAGGCAACGGCTACCTGGCCGCCGAGCGCGGCCTGCTGGACGACATCATCCGGCCGGCCGAGACGCGCGACCTGATCATCTCCGTGCTGGAGCGCCATCCCGGCGACGCGCCGGAATTCAAGCATCGCGTCGATCCCTGATCCCATAGCGTTACGGATAGTACCAATGTCGCAGTGGGATCGCGTCACCGACGTCATCGTCGTGGGTTTTGGCGCTGCCGGCGGTGTCGCCGCCATTGAAAGCCACGATGCCGGGGCGAAGACCCTGGTGCTGGAAAAAATGCCCGATCCGGGCGGCCTGTCGGCGGTTTCCGCCGGCGGCATCCGGGTCTGCTTCGATGTCGAGCAGGGCTACCAGTACCTGCTCGCCACCAGCGGCGGGCGCACGCCCGACAACATCATGCGCGCCCTGGCCGAGGGCATGTTCCAGGTGCCCGACTACGTGCGGCGACTGGCCAAGACCAATGGGGCGGAAGTCACCGTCACGCCGGCGCTGGGCAACTATCCCTTCCCGGGCTACGAGTCGCTGGCCTATTGCCAGATCGCCCGCGTGCCCTCGCTGGACGGCGCCAAAGGCTATCGCGCCATCCGCGGCATCAAGGAAGGCACCAAGCTGTTCAAGGTGCTGGAAGACAACGTCGTCGCGCGCAACATTCCGGTGCTTTACAACGCCACGGCCGACCGGCTGATCCGCGACAGGGATGGGGTGATCGTCGGCCTGGCCGCCACCATCGACGGCAAGGCCGAGCGCATCCGGGCGCGCAAGGCGGTGATCCTGGCCTGCGGCGGCTACGAGCACAGCGAGGAGATGAAGCGCCAGTATTTCCAGGCGCAGCCGGTGCTGACCGGCTCGTTCGTCGGCAATACCGGCGACGGCATCCGCATGGCCCAGGAAGTGGGCGCCGATCTGTGGCACATGTGGCACTACCACGGCCCCTACGGCATGAAACATCCCGACCCGAACTTCCCGCTCGCCTTCTACATGAAGGCGGTGCCGATGTGGACGCCGGGCCGGCTCGACCAGGTGTCCGATCTGGGCGTCACCGATGCCGCCGGCAAGCCGGTGTCGCAGAAGGCGCTGGCGCGCATGGCCTGGATCGTGGTCGACCAGAACGGCCGCCGTTTCATGGACGAATACCCGCCCTATCCGGGCGATACCGGCGTGCGGCCGTTCGATGCCTACGATTTCAAGCAGCAGAAATTCCCGCGCATCCCCGGCTTCGTCGTGTTCGACGAGGACGGACGCAAGATGTATCCGATCGCCCGCGCCATCTCCAACAGCCGCGACTACGACTACCAGTGGAGCGCGGACAACCTGAAGGAAGTCGAGCTGGGCATCCTGCACCGCGCCGACAGCGTGGCCGAACTGGCCAAGAGCATGGGCGTGCCGCAGAAGGCGCTCGACAAGACCCTGGCCGAGTGGAACGCCAACTGCGCGCAGGGCAACGACCCAGATTTCGGCCGACAGCCCGACAGCATGGTGCCGATCAGGACGCCGCCGTTCTATTGGGGCCATGTCTACCCGGTGGTGATCAACACCCAGGGCGGCCCGGTGCACAACGTGCACCAGCAGATCCTCAATCCGTTCGGCGAGGCGATCCCCCGCCTCTACTCGGCGGGCGAACTGGGCAGCAAATTCGGCCACGTCTATATGGGCGGCGGCAATCTGGCCGAATGCTTCGTTGGCGGCTGGACCGCCGGCCGCAACGCAGCGGCGCTGCCGTCGCTGGCCGACTGAGCAGACAGGCAGAATGCCGGGGCCCGGCCAGCCCGGGGCACCGGCTATCCGATCGTCCGGTCGCATCACAGTCGGCGATTGTGTATGGTGCCTGCGGCAACCGTTGCAGGAACCGCTTGTTCGCTCCCGTCAAAGCCCGTCGCATTTTCGAAGAGGTCGTGGCCCAAATCCGCGAGCAGATCGTGTCGGGCCAGCTCAAGCCGGGCGACAAGCTGCCCGCCGAGCGCGACCTGGCGCTGCAGTTCGACGTCAGCCGCAATGCGGTACGCGAGGCGCTGCGGGTGCTGGAGATCGCCGGCACCGTCAAGCTGCGCAAGGGCGTGAGCGGCGGCGCCTTCATCACCGCCAGCGACCCCAAGGTGATCGCCGCTTCCCTGCAGGACATGCTGCATCTGGGCCGCATCACCGCCCACCAGCTCACCGAAGCGCGCATCTGGATCGAATCGGTGATCGCCCGCATCGTCTGCCAGACCGGCAGCGCCGAGGATTTCGACCGGCTCGACGCCAACATCGCGCGCGCCCGGCGCCTGCTGCTGCAGGGTCGTCAGCGCGAGCGGGTCGAGGTCAATATCGAGTTCCACAACCTGATGGCCCAGGCGACGCGCAATCCGGTGCTGATCCTGAACATGGCGATGCTGATGGACATCATGCGCTATTTCGCCAGCCGCATCGATCCGGGCGACGGCGAGGTGATCCACGAATCGCGCCAGCGCCTGATGAAGCACCTGCGCAGCCGCGATCCCGACGCCGCCGTGGCCGAAATGACGGCGATGCTCAAGCTGGTGACCAGCCGTTACGAGAATCTCAAGCCCTTTGCCGAACCGCCGGCCGCGGCAGCGCTGCGGCGGGGCGCGGCGACCAAGGTCCGCGCCAAGCCGCCGGCACGCGGCAGGAGCGTCAGCCCCCGCCGTCCACCTCGATCACGGTCCCGGTCGTGAAGCCGGCGCGGTCGGACACGGCATAGAGCACCGCCGCCGACACCTGCTCCGCCGTGCCCAGCCGGCCCATGTAGTTCGACCCCTGGATCGCCTTGTCCGACGCGCCCTGGTCGAACTTGTTGCGGTCGTTGGTCGAGTTGCGGATCGCCGCCAGGCGCGGCGAATCGATCACTCCCGGCGACACGGCGACGACGCGGATGCCGTCCTTGCCGTAGGTCATGGCCAGGCCCTTGGTCAGCAGGTTGAGCGCCGCATTGGCCGAGCAGCCCGGCAGATGCACGTCGCGCGGCGCCCGCCCGCCCTTGCCGGTGACGTTGACGATCACGCCGCCCTTCTGCTTGCGCATCTGCGGCAGCACGGCGCGGGCGGTGCGCATGTAGCCGAGCTGCTTGGTCTGCAGAACCTTGATCCAGATGTCGTCGTCCAGGGTCAGGAAATCGCCGAACAGCGACAGCGACGTCGAGTTCACCAGGATGTCGATGCGGCCGGCTTCGGCCACGATCCTGGCCGCGGCCGCGTCGACCGATTTGCGATCGGTGATATCGACCGCCAGCGGCTTGAGCTTGCCTTCCTTGCCCAATGCCTCGAGCTTCTTGGCGTCGCGCCCGGAGGCATAGACGGTGGCGCCCTTGGCCGCCAGGTCAAGGCAGACCTGCCGGCCCAACGTGCCGGTCGCGCCCAGCACCCAGGCGACTTTGCCGTTGAATTCCATGTTCATCGTCCTTTCGGGAAAAACTACGCGCCGACCGGATAGGCTTCGGGCCGGCCGCCATTTTTGTCTCGTTTCAGCCGTTCCGCGGCCAGGGTGTAGTAGCGCTTCTGCAGCCGCAGCAGCAACTCTTCCATCGCTTCGACCGCGGCCTGTTCGTCGCGCCGGCGCAGCAGCTTCAGCAGCCGCCGGCGCCATTCGATATGGTACTCGTCGGTGTCAGGCTCGGCGCTGCGCGCGAAGTGCGTGGTCAGATCCATCAGCATCTGCATGTTGAGGATCAACACCGGGTTCTGGGTGGCGCGCGCCAGGATGTTGTGGAAGTCGATATTGACCGCCACCTTCTCGCGCAGCCGGCCCGCCTTGAGCAATTCGACGCCGAGTTCGATATTGGCCTCGAGCGCGGCAAAGTCCGCCTCCGTCGCCCGCTGGCAAACGACCCGCGTCACGATCGATTCGATCCATAGCCGCGCCTCGGTGAGGTGCTCCAGCGTGATGCGGCCGAGATGCAGCAGATCGAGCATCGAATCGGCGATCAGGCGCGAGTCGATCTCGCGCACGAAGGCGCCGCCCTTGGCGCCTTTCTGCAATTCGATGAAGCCAGCCACCTCGAGCGTGCGCAGAGCCTCGCGTATGGCGTTGCGGCTGACCTGGAACTGGCGCGCCAGTTCGCGCTCGGCCGGCAGCTTGTCGCCCGGCCGCAAGACGCCGCTACGCACCTGTTCGCGGAACTGGTCGATGACCTCCTCGAACACGCGGCGGGTCTTGATCGGCGCGAAATTCATCCTCGTCCCCCGTTGCGGCGGACGGCACTATAGCAAGCGCCGCCCGCCGACCGGGAATTTTAGCGCTGCAGGGTCGAGTCGAACTCGCCGCCCATCTGCGACTGGCCGACGATCTGCGCCGTCTTGTCGTGGCCCGCGTGCAGGATATGGGTCTGCAGGTCGCGGATCATGCGACCCAGCGGGAACTCTTCGAACAGCGCGGTCGAGCCGGCACCCTCGGTGATGGAGCGGGCCAGATTGAGCGCGGTGTGCGCAGCGGTGTACTTGGCGCTCATCGACAGCAATTCGGCCTCGACCACCGATTTGGTCTTCCACGCGCGGATGGCGTCGTGGAACAGCGACTGGGCGGCGTTGAGCTGGATCTTCATCTCGCCGGTACGCATCAGGATGATCGGATCCTTGGCCTTGCCCTTCTTCTGGGCATAGTCGCGATACCATTCGAACATGCCCTCGGCGGTGCCGAGATAGTTGGCGGTGAAGCCCAGATGATACTTGCCCTGCCAGCGCATGCGCGGATAGTCGCCCGGTCCGCCCAGCACGTCTTCCTTCTTGACCTTGACGTTGTCGAGATAGATCACCGGGCTGGCAGCGCCGCGCATGCCCAGCGGACGGTACCACTCGTTGTCGATACGCACGCCTTCCTGCTTGGTCTCGATGATCGTCATCAGATGGTTCTTCTGATAGTCGTTCACCCCTTCGACCGAGGCGAAGATCACCGCGAAGTCCATGGTCGGGCCGTTGGTGGCGTAATTCTTCACGCCGTTGATGATGTAGCCGCCCTTGCCGTCCGGCTTGGCCGTGGTGCTCATGATGTACATGTGCTTGCGGGTCGGCTCGGAGCCGACGAACGACGCCAGCATCGGCCGCTTCAGGCCCGGCTTGACGTATTTCTCCTTCTGGTAGTCGGTGCCCATGGCATCGAGAATCCAGGCGGTGTGGTTGTTGACCTGCAGGCAGTGCGCGGTCGAGGAGCAGCCGCGCGCGGTGACGCGGATCGCCTGCAGGTAGGTGGCCGGGTCCTCGGTGTCGAGGTTGGAGCCCATGCCGCCGGTTTCCTTGGTCACGGCGCAGGTCAGCCAGCCGGCCTTGAACAGATCGTTGATGTTCTCGGTCGGCATGCTGGCGGTGCGGTCGTATTCCGGCGCACGGCTGCGGAAGGTGGTGACGGATTGTTCCGCCAGGGCCTGGATCTTGTCGCTCTTCAAAGCGACTTCGGGATCGACGAACATTCGGAGCTTCCTTTCCTGCTCGGTGGTTTTGCGTTACTGCGCTGCTGCGGTAGCCCGCTCGGGCTGTACCTTCAGACGCGCCATTTCCTTCATTTCCAGTTTCTTGATCTTGCCCGTGCTGGTGAACGGGAATTCGCTGACGATCTCTACATGGCGCGGCACCTTGTAGCCGGCGATGCTGTCCTTGCAGCGCGCGATGATGTCCTCGGGCGATGGCGTCTCGCCATCCTTGGGCTGGATATAGGCATAGGCCACCTCGCCCAGCCGCGGATCGGGCACGCCGACCACCACCGCCTGCTTGACGCCGGGACAGGACAGCAGGAACTCCTCGATCTCCTGCGTCGCCACGTTGAAGCCGCCGGGCTTGATCATCTCCTTGACCCGGCCGCGGAAGACCACGTAGCCGTCCTCGGTCAACTCGCCCAGGTCGCCGGTGTGCAGCCAGCCGCGCGCATCGAACGCCTTGGCGTTCTCCTCCGGCTTCTTGTAGTAGCCGGCCATCACCGTATAGCCCTCGATGCACATCTCGCCGGTGCGGCCCGGCGGCAGCTCCTCGCCGCTGTCGACGTCGACGACATGCACCGTGACGCCGCGCACCGGCTTGCCGTTGGTGCGCAGCTTCAGCTCCAGCGGCTCGTGCCAGAACGAGCGGCAGATCGCGTTGGAGGTCTCCGACATGCCGTAGACATTGGTGAATTCGCCGGCACCCAATTCCTCCACCACGAAGCGGAAGGATTCGCCGGACAGCGGCCCGCCGGTGCCGGTGCGCAGGCTCGACAGGTCGTGCTGCTTGCGATCCCGATATTCGCGCAAATCGTGCACGATGGCGTCGACGAAGAAGGAAAAGGTGATCTTCTCCTGCTCGATCGTCTGGCAGAACTTGCGGGCATCGAAGCGATCGATGATCACCATGGCCGCACCGCACAGCAGGGTCGACAGCGTGTAGGACGTGCCGGTGGCGCTGAACAGCGGCACCGCGGTCAGGTAGCGGTCCGCCGCAGTCATGTTGAAGCGTTCGATGGTGTTGTAGTTGTTCTGCAGGATCGGTCCGTGCCGCACCATCGCGCCCTTGGGAAACGAGGTGGTGCCCGAGGTGTAGAGGATCTGCGCCACGTCCTGCGGCCTGACCTGCGCCTTGCACTCGTCCAGCAGCTTTTCCTCGGCCGCACCCCCCAGGGTTTCGACCTCGGCAAAGGGCGTCATGCAGGCGGGGATGCCCGCACCGCGGCCGATCACCGCGCGCAGTTGCGGCAGTTCCTTGACCGCCCAGGCGCCGCGCTGCTGGCGGCGGAAGTCCGGCGCGATGCGCTCCAATATGTCGAGATAGCTGACATTGGCGAAGCCTTCGTCGACGATCAAGAACTTGCTGTCCGACTGGCCCAGCACATAACCGACATCGTTGTCGCGGAACCGCGTGTTGATCGGCACCAACACCGCCCCCAGATAGGGCACCGCCCAGCGCGCCACCACCCAGTCGATGCAGTCGGGCATCCACAGCGACACGTGATCGCCCGGCCGCACGCCCAGCGTCACCAGCCCGCGCGCGAAACGGCGGATGCGCCCGGCCAACTGGCGATAGTTCAGTCGCGTGGCGCCGAACACCACCGCTTCGTTGTCGGGGTTGGTCGCTGCCGCCCAATCGACGGCCTCGGCGAAGGTCTTGTCGACCCAGCGGATCGGCCCGGCGCTGACGGCTTCGGCTGCGCTCATCGCCGGGTCTCCGGCCCGCCGCGCACATAGATGATCTGGCCGGAGACGTAGGACGCCTCCTCGCTGCACAGGAAGCAGATCACGTTGGAGATGTCGCGCGGCACGCCGACACGCCCGATGGGAATCGATTTGGCGCGGGCCGCCTTGTAGTCCTCGGGATCCTGGCCCAGCCGGCGCGCGGTCTTGCGCGTCATCTCGGTGTCGACGAATCCCGGCGCCACGCAGTTGACGTTGATGTTGAACGGCCCCAGTTCGATCGACAGGGTGCGGGTCATGCCCTGGATCGCCGCCTTGGCGGCCGAGTAGTTGAACTGCCCGCGATTGCCCAGCGCGGCGGTCGAGGACAGGCTGACGATCTTGCCGAAGCGCTGCTGCACCATGTATTTCTGCGCGAACTTGGTGCACAGGAAATTGCCCTTCAGATGCACCGCCATGACCTGGTCCCAGTCTTCCTCGGTCATCTTGTGCACCAAGTTGTCGCGCGTGATGCCGGCATTGTTGACCAGCATGTGCACGCCGCCGAAGCGCTTGGCCGCCTCCTCGATCGCCGCCTCGGTGGCGCGCCCATCGGTGATGTCGACCGTCGCGCCCCAGGCCTCGACGCCGTGCTCGGCGGCGATCTGCTTCGCCGTCTCGTCGACCGCCTTGTCGAGATCGAACAGCACCACCTTGGCGCCGCCCTCGGCAAACAGCGCCGCAGCGTCCGCGCCGATGCCGCGCGCCGCACCCGTGACCACGGCCACCCGGCCGTCAAATCGCTTGCTCATTACGTTCCTTCCCGCGCCCGACCGTCCGGAAATTCTCCGATTCCGCCCGCGCCCGCTCAGCCGGTCTCGACGGCTCTTTACCGCAGGCGAAGCAAGATTAGCCGGCCGCCGTTATTGGTTCAACCATTTAACCGAGGATGTCCACAGACAGGTATTGGCGCCCGCCGCAGCAACCGGGGCGATTATTGCCGGAAATGCCGGAAAGCTGCAGATTCCTGGAGCTTTTGCCCCGCTGAGTGTAACAATTCTTGTAGATTGTCCTAGAGAAAAATGGGTACATTGATCTGCAATTGGACGGCCAATTAAGGAGAAGAATCGTGGCGTCGGAAATCAAATCGGAAATCACCGGGAAAATCTGGAAGGTCGAGGCAAGCGTCGGCCAGAAAGTGGCGGCCGAGGACCAGATCGTCGTGATCGAATCGATGAAGATGGAAATCCCGGTGTTGGCGCCCGAAGCAGGGACGATCCGCGAGATCCGCGTCGCCGAAGGCGACGACGTGCTCGAAGGCCAAGTGATCGCGCTCATCGACGGCTAGTTATCCGCTCCCGGTATGGGCGGCGTTCATCCGCCGCCCAATGCCCTCATCAGTTCTTCGTGCAGCCCGATGAACAGGATGCAGATGACGGTCGCAACCAGCACGTAGCCGCCATTGCCGATCAGCGAAGTCTGCAAAAGCTTCTGTCGCGACACCCGCGATACGTAAAGCGTCAAGCCCGACAGCGGCGAGACGCTGACCCCCAGGGCCCAGGTGGCCGCCATTACCAGCGCCATGGTGCTGGGCGCCAGATGCACCGCCTGCGGTGCGATCGCCTGCCCCACCAGTACCACCAGCACCACCGGATGCACTGCCGCGGCGGCGAAACCGGTCATGACCGACAGCAGCAGCGCGATCGCCACCCAGCCGGTCATGCCGGCCGACTGGAACCAGGCTGCGATCTGCGGTCCCTCGAACAGCCGCGATGTGCCCTGCCCCAAAATGTTGGCGCCGAGAAACATCAGGACTTCGGTACGCATGCCGGCCAGCCCGGTGGTGACCCTGGTCACCATGCCGCGGAAGTCTCCGGTCTCGACCGCAGCGCCGGTTTGCGCGGCTTCGCGTCGCCCGCCCCGCATGATCGCCGCCTGCCACAGCACGGAAATCACCGGCACGAACAGCACGATCACCACCGACATCGGCAAGTGCGCCAGTTCGGCGCCGACCGGTACGGCGGCCAGCAGCACGGCCAGCGGCGCGATGCGCCGCAGCGCCAAGCCGATGCCGCCGACCGTCTCGACCTCCGCTTGCATCGAGCGGCGCGGATTGCGCAGCCGATCCCAGAAGAAGCCGGTGGCCAGTTGCATCACGGCCAGCCCAACGCCCCATGGCGCGAATTCGCTCCAGCTCAGTTGCGGCAGCACGGTAAGGATCACGGTGATGCCGATGAAGAACGGCGACCATGTCGATGCGGTCGAAAAGCCGCGCATGATGGCGCCGACCATCCGCCGGCGCGTGTCGTCCTGCATCGGGCGGGCGAAGGTGCCGCTCAGCAGGGCCAGTGCCGCGAGGTTGATCAGCGAGCCCAGTATGTGGGCCGAGACCGATAGCGCCAGATAGCGCCGGCCCGGGGTCTGGTTGGCGACATAGGCGCTCAGCCGCCGCATCGAGGGACTGTGCACGGCCGGGTATTGCATGAACGTGACGCCGGCGAACAGCAACAGCAGGTCCATGGCGCCGCGACCGCCCGCCATCAACCCTTCCAGCATGCCGCCGTGGATTGCCAGCATGGTCACGCCGGTGCCGAGCAGAAGCAGGGCCGAACCGGCTTGAATCGGCGGCATGCCGCGCAATTCGAGCAGCAGGAAGGCCAGCATCGGCAGCAGCGCGACGTCGACCACGACGCGCTGCCCCGACAGGATGCCGATGGTGGCCACGATGGCGGCACCCAGAAACAGCGCCGCCCCGATACGCTCACGCAACAATGGCGGCGGCAACTGTGCCGGCGCTTCGACCCCACTCATGGGGTCGAGGGTAACCCTCTCCGCCGATCAGCGCTGAGTCTTTTTCCAGCGCAGCAGGTATTTTTCCAGCGCAACGATCAGCGCGTTGAAGGCGGTCGAGATGATCACCAGCAGCACCAGCGCGGCGAAGGCGCCGGCGGTATCGAACTGTCCTGTCGAGTTTGTCAGCAGGAAGCCGATGCCGCGGTTCGACGCCATGATCTCGCCCACCACCGCGCCGATCAGCGCGTAAGGCACCGAGACCCGCAGGCCGACGAAGATCACGGTCAGCGCCGAGGGCAGCACCACCCGCCACAGCACCTGGAGCGTGCCGGCGCCCATCAGCCGGATGATGTCGACCAGCTCGCGGCTGGTATCGCGCACCCCGGCATAGGTGTTGAAGAACACCAGGAAGAACACGATGGTGGCGGTCAGCACGATCTTGGTCTCGATGCCGATGCCGAACCACAGGATGAACAGCGGCGCCAGCGCCACCTTGGGCAGGCTGTAGATGGCGATGATGAAGGGATCGAGCAGGTCGGCTACCTTGTCGAACCAGCCGAAGATGAAGCCGGTGACGCCGCCGATCACCGTCCCCAGGACGAAGCCCACGAACGCCTCGAAGATGGTGATCGGCACGTGCTGGACCAGCTGGCCGCCGACCGCCCAGCCGTAGAGCCGCTTGGCGATCTCGCTGGGCTGGCTGGTGAAATAAGGATCGATCACCTTGTAGTGCACGCCCGCTTCCCAGAGGGCGATGAAGATGGCGAACAGCACGAAGCGGGCGGCGTAGAGCTTGAGCTTCGCCGCCACCGGGTTGATGCGGCGCTCCTGCAGTTCGTCCTGCTTCTTGGTGCTGAGCGGAATGGAACTGTCGACCATGGCAGCCTCCTATGCCGCTTCGCTCTTGCGGATATCGTCCCGCAGGAGATCCCAGACGTGGCGGTAGATTTCGATGAACTCGGGCGTGGTCTGCAGCAGGAAGGCGTCGCGCGGCCGCGGCAGGTCGATGTCGATCACCGCCTTGACCGTGCCCGGCCGCGCCGACAGCACGACGATGCGGTCGGACAAGGTGATGGCCTCGGTCAGGTCGTGGGTGATGAACAGTATGGTCTTCTTCTCGGCGTCCCAGATGCGCAGCAGCTCGTCGTGCATCATCATCTTGACGTGGGCGTCGAGCGCGCTGAACGGCTCGTCCATCATCACCATGTCGGGCGAGTAGATCAGCGTGCGGGCCAGCGAGCAGCGCTTGCGCATGCCGCCCGACAGCTCCATCGGGTAGTGGTGGGCGAAGTCGGTCAGGCCCATCAGGCGCAGGTAGCGGTCGGCCAGTTCGGCCTGCTGCCGGCGCGGCACCTTGCGGATGCGCAGGCCGATGACGATGTTGTCGTACACCGTCGACCACTCCAGCAGGTTGTCGCGCTGGGTGATGTAGCCCACTCTTGTGTTGATGCCGGTCACCGGCTGGCCGTCGTACAGCACCTCGCCCCCCGCCGGCGCGCTCAAACCCGCCGCCAGGTTCAGCAAGGTCGACTTGCCGCAGCCGGACGGGCCGACCACCGAGAGGAATTCGCCGTTGTTCACGGTGAAGCTGAGATTGCGCAGCGCCACGACCTCGTTGCCGCGCTTGTAGAACTTCTTGGTGATGCCGCGATATTCCAGCATGTCTGCCTCCCGCCCTTCGGGCTACGGTCGCGCTATTGCCGCCTTCTATTGCTGTTCCGTGGCGTCGTAGTTCATGCCCAGCACCGCCTTGCCGATCGACTGGGCGGTGTTGTGCAGATTGGCATGGGTGCTGTGCACGTGCACGTCGCGCATCATGCGATTGAGCGGGAAAGTCTCGAGCAGCGCCGTCGAGCCGACGATCCGGATGGTCTCGTTGATCATCCATTCCGCGGTCGAAATCGCGTACAGCTTGGCCATCAGCGAGTACTGTTCGGCATCCGCGACCTTCTTGGCCTGCCACAGCGCGGCGGCCTGGTAGACCATGTTGCGGGCTGCGGCCATGCGCATGGTCATCTCGCCGATGGCGCGCTGGCTGTGCGGGTTGCCGGCGGTGCCGCGCTTGGGCAGGTAGTCGATGGCGAAATCGAGCATGCCCTGCGCCGCGCCCAGATGGCTGGCCGCGAATCCCAGGTGCCAGCGCGCGCCCAGCTTGCTCTTGGGATAGAAGCCGGGGCCCTGCACGATATCCGCATCGGGTACGAACAGGTCCTTGAGGATCAGCTTGGGGCTGACGCAAGCGCGCATGCCGGTCGGCCGCCACCAGGTCTCGTCGACGTTGAAGCCCTTGGCGCCATGCGGAATCATGACCATCAGGAAGCCCTCGGCGGGATCCATGTTGGGCAGGCTGACGGTGACGACGTTCCACGAGCCGACCGAGGCGTTGGTGCCGTACTGCTTGATGCCGTTGAGTTCGAATCCGTCCGGGCGGCGGGTGGCTTCGGACAGCATGCTGTACTGGCCGCGCGCGGTGCGACCGGGTTCGCCGCCGGTCCAGGACAGGATGCCGCCGCGCTCGAAGGTCGGCGCGAACCAGCGATCCTGCTGCTCGGGCTTGCCGGCGAAGGACAGCAGCTGGCTGGTATGCGAATGGACCTGGAAACAATGGGCCGTCGACATGTCGACGCGCGCCAGTTCCTCGACCACCAGCAGGAAGGCCAGCGGATCGACCATGTTGACCATGCCGGTCTCCTGGCCGCCCAGGCGCTTGGGCGCGCAGATGGTCAGCAGATCGACTTCCTTCAGCGCCGCCATCGTCTCCATCGGCATGGAATATTCGCGGTCGTGCTGAGCGGCGTATTTGCTGGTGACGGAATTTGCCACATCGCGGGCGCGGCCGCGGATGGCGTCCAGATGCGGGCTCAGCTCGACTTGCATGACGATCTCCAACGCGTTGAATGAAATTACAGGGTCGATCGGGCGGACGATCAGGCCGCACCGCGCTGCGCCAGACGCTCGATGGCGATCTCGCGCAGCTTGAACTTCTGGATCTTCTCGGTGCCGCCGGTGACAGGAAAGGCGTCAATGGAGAAGACGTGCGCCGGCAGCTTGAACGACGCCAGGCGCGGCGCCAGGAACTCCGACAGCGATTGCGGCTCGAAGCGCGCGCCGGTGCGGGGGATGACGAAAGCGACGCCGATCTCGCCGTGGATCTTGTCCGGCACGCCGACCACCGCGACCTGGCCGACCGCCGGATGCTGCGCCGCAACGCGCTCGACTTCGGGCGTCGAGACGTTGAAGCCCTTGTGCTTGTAGCCGTCCTTGACGCGGCGCAGGAACTTGACCCGGCCGTCGGCGCTCAGAATGCCCAGATCGCCCGAGCGCAGCCAGCCGTCCGGCGTGATGCTGCGCTTGGTCTCCTCGGGCTTGTTGTAGTAACCCGGCATCACCGAGTAGCCGCCGATCCAGATTTCGCCCGCTTCGCCCGGCGGCATGTCCTTGCCGGTATCAGGATCGACCACGCGAATCAGGCAATCGGGCAAAGGCTTGCCTTGGTCGGTGAACCGCGTTTCCAGCGACTCGGTCCAGCGGCAGCGCGTCACCAGGCCGGTCGATTCGGTCAGGCCGTAGCCGGTCACCACGCCGCCGACATGCAATTCCTCCGCGGCGCGGCGCAGGATCGCCGGATCGCTGCTCAGCACCACGCCGGTGCGCAGGTTGAGCTTGGCATCCTTGAAATGCGGGTGCGACACCAGCGCATCGATCATCGCCGGCAGCATGTGCAGCGCGGTGCAATGCTCGTGCTCCAGCGCCGCCAGGCAACGATTCACCTCGAAACGCTCGTCCATCACGATGCGCGCGCCGTGGCTCCAGAACGACAGCACGCCGTTCAGCGAGCCCAGCACGCCGAACAGCGGCACGCAAAGATAGAGCACGTCCTGGGGTCCGATGCCGATCAGGTCGCCGCCATCGAAGGCCTTGCGCCAGATGCAATGGGTCAGCATCGCGCCCTTGGGCAGCGCCGTGGTGCCGGAGGAATAGGCGATCAGCGCCGGCGCATCGGCGTTGTCGGTGCGTGCCGGCACCGGCAGATCGGCCGGCTGCGACCAGTCGAGCACGCCAGGCATCGGCATGGGCGGCGGATCGCAGGTCACCACCGCGCGCAGCTTGGGGAAGGTGGCGCTGTTCAGCGCGCCGGCCGGGTTGACGGCCAGCTCGGGACAGGCGCCGACCAGTTCGCCGAGAAAGTCGCGAAACGCCGGCCGGCCCGGCACGATCACCACCTCGGCGTCGGACTGGCCGATCTGGTAGACGAATTCGTCGCGCCGCAAGCGGGTGTTGAGGAATACCGCCACCAGGCCCGACTGCGCGGCGCCGAACCAGTACCACATGAATTCGGGCCGGTTCGGCATCCACAGCGCGACCTTGGCGCCGGGCTTCAGTCCCAGCGCCTTGAGCCGCGCGGCGGCGCGATCGGCCTCGCGCCGCACATCGGCGAAACCGTAGCGCCTGCCCTCGAACAGCAGCGCTTCGCGATCGCCGAACCGCTCGACCAGATGGTCGAGCGCCTGGCCATAGGTCTTGCCGATATATGGATTCACGCCCGTTCTCCTCGGCGCCGCTGCACGCGCGGCACCCTCCTCACTTTTTGCCGGCCAGCGCGTCGCGCACGAAGTCGTTGGCGGCGGCGGCGTCGAAATCGAAATCGCCCTGGGCGTAGGCCTGGCCGCCGAACGCGAGCAGGGCACGATATTTCTTCAGTCCCTCGATCGGCGTCAGCGCGTCCTTGGGCGAAGCGGGCTTCATGGCCTTGATGCCGATTCCATAGAGGTCGGAATCCATCGCCGCCATGTGCTTGCGGGCCGCGTTTCCGGCGGCGACGATATCGGACTGGATCAGCTTGTCGGCATCGTTGATGGCGCGCACGAACGCCGCCAGTTGCTTGCTCTTGTCCTTGAGCGCCTTCTCGGTCACTGCCATGCCGGTGAACACCATGCCGCGCGTTTCCGGCACGTCGCCACCGATGGTGTCGATCAGGATCGTGGCGTAGCCGTCGGCCACCGCCTTCTCCGCGACCGGCGGCGAGAACGCCGAGACGTCGATGGCGCCGCGCTTCATGGCGGCCAGCGTGTTGCTGGAATCGCCGATCGGCACGATCTGCGCCGCCTTGTCGATATCGGCGCCGCCGGCATATTTGGCGAACAGGAAGCGGAACATCGTGTGCTGGCCGCCGTTGAACGAGATCACGCCCAGCTTGAGGCCCTTGAGCGCAGTGATCTTCTGCTCGAGGGTCGATTTCTCGTTGATGCCGAGTTTCTCGAACACGTCCTTGCGGCCGAAGATGGTCGAGGTGTATTCGGTGTTCATCGGCGTCAGCATCTTGATCGGCTGGCCAGCGGCGCGGGCGGCGAACACCGAATTGCCGCCGACGCCGGCGATATCGGCATCGCCGTTGAGGATAGCGGTCACCACGACGGCGCCGTCCTTGACATTGACGATCTCGACGTCGAGGCCTTCCTTGGCGAAGTAGCCCGCGCCATCGGCCACATAGAGCGGCAGCCAGGCGAAAGACGTACTGCTCAGCACCACTTTAAGCTTGTCGGCGGCCTGGGCGGCATGCTGGCCGAGCAGCATCGCCGCGCCCAGCGCCAGTCCCGCCACCAGGTTGCGGCCATGCCGCAGCAACCGCCCGGTTTGCATCGGGTTGTCCATTTCGATTCCTCCACTGCGATTGTTGTTCCGGTCGGCGGGCGGTCGCCCGCCCGCCTGCTCGCTACTTCTTGGCCTTGATCGCCTGCTCGACGAAGTCGTTGACGGTGATGTCCTTGACGTCGAGATGGTCGAATTTGTAGCCCGCAGCCTCCAGCACGTCCTTGAAGGTCTGCAGCCCCTGGATCGCGGTCACGGCGGTCTTGGGCAATGCCGGGCCCATCGACCGGACGCCGCGGTTGTAGAGGTCCGATTCCATCGACCCCATGATGACCTTGGCGGCGTTGCCGGCGGCGATGATGTCCTTCTGCGCCAGTTGGTCGGCCCGGTCGAGCGCACGCACGAACGCCGCCACCATCGGACCGTCGGTCTTGAGCTTGTCCGGCGTGACCACCAGCACGACGTAGATCGAACCCTTGATGTCGGGAACGTCGCCGCCGATGAAATCGATCAGCACCTCGCCGATGTCGTCGGCCTCGGCCTTTTCGGGCACCGGCGGCGAGAAGCACGACACGTCGATGATGCCGCGCTTCATGGCGGCCAGAGTCGGGGCGGAATCGCCGATCGGCACCACCTCGGACATCTTGTCGACATCCGCGCCGTTCAGGTATTTCTTGAACAGATAGCGGTACATCAGGTGCGGGCCGGCGCCGATCGCCGTGGTGGCCAGCTTCTTGCCGACCAGGAACTTGATCCTGTCGACCAGCGGCGAATTGCGGGTGATGCCCGCCTTCTCCATCTCGCCTTTGCGCACGAACATGGTCGAGGTGTACTCGGTGACCATGGGCGTCAGGATCTTGATCGGCTGGCCCTTGTCGATGGCGTTGAACGCGGTCTGCAGCCCAAGGCCGCCGATATCGACCGAACCGTTGATCATCGCGGCCGCCGGGGTGGAATTGGCCGGCGTGTTGACGAGCTGCACGTCCAGCCCCTCGTCCTTGAAGTAGCCCGCGCCAATGGCGACGTAGAGCGGGAACCAGGCAAAGGACGTGCTGCCGAGAGCCACCTTGACGACGCGATCGGCAGCATAGCTGCCGCCGGCGGTCAAAATAACCACAGCGGCCAATGTTGCTGCGATAAAACGGGACAATTTGACTGGTTTCATTGCCGGCTCCCTCCCTGACACCGTATTGCACTACTTATTTATTTTGAGCGACAATACGCGGTTCCTCGCGTACGGCGCGGCAAGCTCTATGGAATCCTTGGCAAAGTTGCGCTAGACTCACAAAGGAATGTCACGGTGCATTAATCCTATAGATTGGTACAAAGCACTGTCAATGTCCTAAGTTGTCATGGTAGCAATTTTGCTGAGTTGCAGTGGAGCACGCGACACAAATGTGGATACCCGATATCAGCAAGCTTGAGGGGCCCCGCTATCTGGCTGTCGCAACAGCGATCGCCAAAGCGATCGACGGCGGTGAACTGCCGCCAGGCGCACAGCTGCCGCCGCAGCGCGATCTCGCCGTAAAGCTCGGCGTGACCGTCGGCACGATCAGCCGCGCCTACACGCTGGCCAAGAAGCGCAAACTGGTCAGCGGCGAAGTCGGCCGCGGCACCTTCGTCAGTGGCTCGCGCGACGAGACCAACTCGGCCAGCGTCATCCCGCAAATGGATGCGCGAGCGGTCGATCTCGCCTGCTATCGCACGCCGGTGGCAGACCTGGCCGAGGCCGTATCGAAGTCGCTCGGCGAACTGGCTGACCGCGCCGACCTGCTGCCAATGCACCGCTACCCGCCGGCGGCCGGCTTCCTCAGTCATCGCGCGGCAGGGGCGGCCTGGATCGCGCGCAGCGGCATGGAAGTCCCGCCCGACAGCGTGCTGATCTGCAATGGCGCGCAGCAGGCCCTGGCGCTATCGCTCAATGCCCTGGCGGGCCCCGGCGAGAAGCTGCTGACCGAGACCGTCACCTATTCCGGCCTCAAGGCGCTGTCGACCATCAACAACCTCGAAATGTGCGGGGTAGCGATGGACGAGCAAGGCATCATCCCCGAAGCGCTCGACCAGATGGCCGAGGCGACCGAGGCGCGGCTGGTCTACCTGCAGCCCACCGTTCACAATCCGACCACCGCCCTGATGTCGGCCGAGCGCCGCCAGCGGGTCGCCGAGGTGATTCGCCGCCACGACCTGACCCTGATCGAGGACGATGCGGCCTGCAGCGCGTTGAGCGACCGGCCGGCGCCGATCGCCACCCTGCTGCCGGACCGCACCGTGTACATCACCAGCGTCTCCAAGACGCTGAGCCCGGCCTTCCGTATCGGCTACCTCAGCGCTCCGCCGCACATGCTGGAAATGATCCAGAGCGTGTTCCACGCCAATGTGCTGGGCGCCTCGCCGCTGATGGCGGAACTGGTATCGCAGATGATCTCGAGCGGCCGGGCGCAGGAAATCGCCCAGCGCAATCTCGAGGAGAGCGCGCGGTTGAACCGCGCCGCGCTGAGGCTGCTCAAGGGCCATCAGGTCCGCTCCAATGCCGCCTGCTTCTATCTGTGGCTCATGCTGCCCAAGCAGTGGAGCGCCGAAGAATTCGCCGCCGCAGCGCGCAACGACGGCGTGTCGGTGGTTCCGGCCGACAACTTCCTGGCATCCCGCGATACCTCGATGCATGGCGTGCGCGTTTCGCTCAATCCGAGCTTCAATCCGGACGTTCTGCACAAGGGCCTGGACGTGCTCAATCGCCTGCTGAGCAGCACGCCTCGCCTGCGCGAGACGGTGATCTGAAGTTCGTCGCCGACCAAGCGCGCATTCCCGTGCGCGCTTGGCCGGACTTATTTCCCAACACGTGACGGGCTTATTTCCCAACACGTGAAAGGTCTTCGTTTGATCGACATGGCCCCGATAGCGCTTCGCGCTTCCGGGGCGACGAGCTTTATACCGGATCCCAACTGAACACCTCGCCCGAGCGCTGCAGCGGCGTGAACCAGGGCTTGAGCGCCGGGATGGCGTGGTCGGCCACGCTGTCGGGCGTCCAGCCGTCGCTGCGCTGGACCGACCGGATCGGCCGATTGTGGTTGAAGATGAAGATCTCGTTCTGGCGCACGGCAAATATCTGGCCCGACACGTCCTTGGCGCCGTCGCTCGCCAGGTAGACGGCCAGCGGTGCGATCTTGTCCGGGGTCATGGCCATGATCTTGGCGCGCCGGGCCTTCTGCGCCTCGGTCTCCACCGGCACGGTGCCGGTCAGCCGGCTCCAGGCCGAGGGCGAGATGCAGTTGGAACGCACGCCAAAGCGCTGCATGTCGAGCGCGATGCCCTTGGCCAGACCGACGATGCCCAGCTTGGCGGCGATGTAGTTGGCTTGGCCGTTCTGGCCGATCAGCGCCGAGTTCGAGGTCATGTGGATGTAGCTGCCGCCGTTCTGCTCGCGGAAGTGCGGCGCTGCGGCACGGGCGACGTTGAAGCTGCCCTTGAGATGAACGCCGACCACGGCGTCCCAGTCCTTTTCTTCCATCTTGTGGAAGATGACGTCGCGCAGGATGCCGGCGTTGTTGACCACGCAGTCGATGCGGCCGAACGAATCGAGCGCCTGCTGCACCATGCGATGCGCGCCGTCCCAGCTGACCACCGAATCGCCGTTGGCCACGGCTTCGCCGCCGGCGTCCTTGATCGCCTTGACTGCCTCGCCCGCCGGCCCGGTGTCGGCCCCCTCGCCGCGATCGGTAGCGCCC
This sequence comes from uncultured Hyphomicrobiales bacterium, assembly GCA_964458605.1. Taxonomy (GTDB): domain Bacteria; phylum Pseudomonadota; class Alphaproteobacteria; order Reyranellales; family JAQSWP01; genus JBBSNV01. The sequence continues at coordinate 54,481 of CAYWLS010000025.1, forward strand.
AGATCGTTGATCACCACCTTGGCGCCGTTCTTCGCCATGGCGACGGCGATCTCGCGGCCGATGCCACGACCTGCGCCGGTCACCAGCACGACCTTGCCGTCCAGAAGCTTGCTCACGCTCTTCCTCCGTTGAATGAATGGCAGCCGTCCGCGAGCGCGGGCCGAACGCCCGCGCTCGCGGATATCAGGCGCGTTTGGCGAATTTGGGATCGAGGCGATCGCGCAGCGTATCGCCGAGCAGATTGACGGCGAGCACGGTGCCCATGATGGCGAGGCCCGGGAAGGTCACGCTCCACCAGCCGAGTTCGACATAGGGCCGGCCCTCGGCGATCATGATGCCCCAGGTCGGGGTCGGCGGCGGCACGCCCACGCCCAGGAACGACAGGGTCGATTCCAGCAGGATGGCGGCGGCCACCTGCAGGGTGCTCATGACGATGATGGTGTTCACCAGGTTGGGCAGGATATGCAGCCACAGGATGCGCATCGGGTTGCAGCCGATGGCATAGGCGGCCTGCACGTAGTCGCGCTCGCGAATCGACAGCGCTTCGCCGCGCGCCATGCGGGCGAACTGGCCCCAATACAGCAAGGCGATGATCAGGATGACGTTGGTCAGGCTGGGGCCGACGGTCGCGGCCACGGCCAGGGCGATCAGAATGCCCGGCAAGGTCAGCGACAGGTCGGTGATGCGCATGATCGCCTCGCCGATCGTCGGATTGGCCATGGCCGAGGCGATGCCCAGCAGCACGCCGATGATGGCGGCGAACGTCACCGAGACCACGCCGACCAGCAGCGACACGCGGCCGCCGTAGAAGATGCGGCTGAGCACGTCGCGGCCCAGCGAATCGGTGCCCATCCAGTGATCCCAATTCGGGCCCGACAGCAGATTGGCAAGGTCCTGCTGATTGGGATCGTAGGGCGAGATGTAGTCGGCGAACACCGCCGACAGCAGCACCAGCAGCAGGAACAGCGCCGGCACGGAGCGCAGCAGGAACGAGTACTTGCTGGCTCGTTGCCGCAGCGACGGTTTGGTGGTGGCAACCATGGGAAGTTCGAGGGTCATCGCTTGGCGTAGGAAATGCGGGGGTCGAGGAAGACGTAGATCACGTCGACGAACAGGTTAACCACCAGGAAAATCACGCCCATCATCATGACGGATCCTTGCACCAGCGGGAAATCGCGGCCGTACACGGCATCGATGGCGACCTTGCCGATGCCCGGCCAGGCAAACACCGTTTCGGTCACCACCGCACCGCGCAGCACCGTCGCGGCCTGCAACGCGGTGATGGTGAGGATCGGGATCGAGCCGTTCTTCAGCGCGTGCACCAGAATGACGCGCCACTCCGGCACGCCCTTGGCGCGCGCGGTGCGGACATAGTCGGTCTCCAGCGCATCCAGCATGGCCGAGCGCGTCACGCGCATGATCGAGGCGGCCACGAACGCTCCCAGGGTTACGGTCGGCAACACCAGATGGGCGTCGATGCCGTAGCCCGAGGTCGGGAAGATCGGCAGGTAGAGCGCGAAGAACAGGATCAGCAGAATGCCGAACCAGAAGGTCGGCATGCTCTGGCCGGCCAGCGCGACGATCTTGCCGACATTGTCGAACCAGGTGTCGCGCTTGACCGCCGACCAGATGCCGACCGGAAGCGCGATCATCGTACCGAGGATCATCGAGGTGATCGACAGGATCAGCGTGGCGGGGAAGCGCTCGACCAGCATCTGCGCCGCCGAGCGGTCCCACTTGATCGACTGGCCGAAATCGCCCTGCAGCGCGTGGGTGATGAAGATCCAGTACTGCACCAGCAGCGGCTTGTCCAACCCCAGCGAGGCACGGATGCGCTCGATGTCCTCCGGGCTGGCTTCCATCGGCGCCATCAGGTTGACCGGATCGCCCGACAGCCGCGCCAGCGCGAACACGATGATGCTGAGCAGCAGGATCGTCAGCAGCGCCTGCATCAACCTTTCCACGATGAACCTTGTCGACACGCTCTTTTCCCTCGCTTTTGAGTCGGGCGGCGCCGTTGCCCCGCCCGATGATTGCTTCGGCTATTTCAGTTCCAGGTTCCGCATGGTCGTATGGTAGCCGCTACCCTGGGCCGGTTGCCAGGACTTGATGCGCTGGGTATTGACCGCGAACGGCGTATCGCACCAGAGCAGCGGGATATCTTCGCGATTCTCGGACTCCAGCTTGGCGAAGCGCTGCAGGATCTTCTTGCGCTCGTCCATATTGGAGCTCTTCAGCTGCTCGGAGAAGATCTGGTCGTATTCCGGCACCTGAATGCTCTGCGCCGTCCAGCCCGACTTGGAGATGAAATAGGAATTGATCACCTCGCCGCCATCGTCCGGGATCGAGATCGGCGCGTAGAAGATGCCGGTCGGCTTGTGGCCGCGCATCATCGACAGCCAGGCATTGTTGTCGACGCTCTGGCGCTCGACCTTGAACCCGACCGCCTCGAGCATGCCGGCCATGGCTTCCAGCACCTGCGGCGCATTGGGCAGGGCCGAGAACGATTCGGTCTGGATGGTGAAGGTGACCGGGGTGCCTGGCTTGATGCCGGCTTCGGCCAGCATCGCCTTGGCCTTGGCGGGATCGTAAGGAACCTGCGGCAGGCCGTCGAGATAGCCGAAGGTGCCCGGGGTGAACATGCTGGTGGCCGGCTGGCACACCCCGCCCTCGATCTTGTCGGCGATCGTCTTGCGGTCGATCGCCATGCCGACGGCGACGCGGACCCGCTTGTCCGCGGCCTGCGGAAACAGATCCTTGTTGAACAGGATGCCCGAGGTGCCGGTATAGCGTGCCAAGATCACCTTGATCTTGGGGTTGCTTTTGATCTTTTCCAGCAGCGGACCGGTGACGCCGGCGACGATGTCAGCCTCGCCCTTCTCCAGCATGGCGTAGCGGGTGAACGGCTCCTTGACCACGAGCTGGGTCACGTTCTTGACGTGCGGCGCACCGCCCCAATAGTCGGGCTTGGCTTCCCACTTGGAAAACTCGCCGGCTTTGATGCCGACCAGCACGAACGGGCCGGTGCCGATCGGCTTCTCCTGGAAGCCCTTGGGACCGACCTTCTCGTAGTAGCCCTTGGGCACGATCGGCGTCAGCGCATAGCGCGTGGTGGTGAAGAAGCCGGGCCACGGGTTCTTCAGAACGAAGCGCGCCGTATGGGGATCCACCACCTCGATATGGTCGATCGAGTCGACGAACCCCTTGCGATAGGCGTGGGTGCTGTCGGGCGCCAGGATGCGGTCGAAGGTGAATTTGACATCCTCGGCGCTGAACGGATCGCCGTTGGAGAACTTGACGCCCTTGCGCAGGTGGAAGTCGATCTGTTTGCCGTCGGGGCTGACGGTCCAGCTTTCGGCCAGCGCCGGATACTTTCCGTTCGGTCCGTTGTTGAGCAGGCCGTCGAAGACGAAATCGTAGGATTCGTGCGGGTTGACCCCGACCATGACGGTGGGATCGAAGATCTGGCTGAGCGCCGGCAGCGCGATGACCACGGAGCCCTTCGGTTCGGCCCAGGCCGGCGCCGAAAGACCGACCGCCAGCGACAGTGCGGCAGCACCCAGCAGGTTCTGCAATTTGCGGCGCGGCGACAGATTCATTTCGCTTCCTCCCATATCGGCCGGATCGTTCCGTCCGGCAGCCTCGTCGCGGGGCAATTCGCGCCGTAGCGCCCGGCCCGCTATCGGCGGCCGACCCCGCTTGCCGCAGGGTCGGCCGGATCTTTCGACTAGTTGGCCAGCACCAGGCTGCCCAGGTTCAGGTAGTAGCCGCTGCCCACCGCCGGCGACCACGACTTGACGCGCTTGGTGACGGCGTACGGCGTGGAGCACCACAGCAGCGGCACCATCTCGAAGTTCTCGTGCTCGAGCTTGATGAACTTCTGCAGCAGCGCCTTGCGCTTCTCCGGATCGGACATCTGCTGCTGTTCCTTGAAGATCTTGTCGTATTCGGGGTTCTGCACGCTTTGCGGCGTCCAGGCCGAGTTCGACGCGAACCAGGTATTGATCAGCTCGCCGCCGTCGTCGGGCGTGCCGGAGGGCGTATAGAAGATGCCGTAGGCCTTGTGGCCGCGCATCATCGACATCCAGCCGTCGGTATCGACGCTCTTGCGATCGATCTTCAGGCCGACCGCCTCGAGGTTGCCGGCGATCGCTTCGAGCACCTGGGGCGCGCCCGGCAGGGCGGCGAAGGCCTGGGTGTGATAGACGAACGGCACGGTGGTGCCGGGCTTCACGCCGGCTTCCTTGAGCAACGCCTTGGCCTTGGCCGGGTCGTACGGAATCTGAGCCACGCCGTCGAGATAGCCGAAGGTGCCCGGGGTGATGATGGTGCTGGCCGGCTCGCAGATGCCGCCCAGGATATTCTTGGCGATGGCCTGGCGGTTGATGGCGTAGGCGACGGCCAGACGAACCCGCTTGTCGGCGGCCTCCGGGAACTCCTTCTTGTTGAACATGATGCCCGAGGTGCCGGCATAGGGCGACAGGATCACCTTCATGTCCTTGTTGCTGCGCGCCTTGTCGAGCAGCGCGCCGGTCAGGCCGGTGGCGATGTCGGCTTCGCCGCGCTCCAGCATTGCATAGCGGGTGAACGGCTCGGCCACCAGGCGCTCGGTCACGAACTTGACCGTGGGAACATGTCCCCAATATTTGTCGTTGGCCTCGAACTTGGTCCACTCGCCCGCCTTCAGGTCGACGAACTTGAACGGACCGGTTCCGATCGGGTGCTCCTGGAAGCCCTTCGGACCGACTTTCATGTAGTAGTTTTTCGGTACGATATGGGTCAGCGCGTAGCGCGCCGTGGTGAAGAACGCCGGCCAGGGGTTTTTGAGGACGAAGCGGGCGGTGTAGGGATCGACGGCTTCGACGCGATCGATCGAGTCCTGGAACCCGCGGCGATAGGAATGGGTGCTGTCGGGCGCCAGGATCTTCTCGAACGTGAACTTCACGTCCTCGGCGGTGAACGGGTCGCCGTTGTGGAACTTGACGTTCTTGCGCAGGTGGAAATCGATCTGCTTGCCGTCGGGGCTGATGGTCCAGCTCTCGGCCAGGCCCGGATACTTGCCCTTCGCGCCCAGGTCGATCAGGCCGTCGAACAGCATTTCGTCGATCATGTAGTCGGCTGTCGACACCAGCGAAGTGGGATCGGCATGCTGGGCCAGGATGGCCGTGGCCACCACCACGCTGCCCTTCGGCTCGGCGCTGGCCGGAACCGACAGGGCCAGCGTCAAGGCCAAAGCCGAGCCCAGAATGGCGGCTGGCCGCCATTTGAATGCGCGCGACATATCCATGTTTCCTCCCGTGCGGGCGTTGAGCCGGCCTTAATTGAGTTCCAGTTCGTCCAGATTGAGGTTGTAGCCGCTACCCATCGCGGGATGCCACTCCTTGATTCGCTTGCCCACAGCATACGGCGTCGCGCACCACAGCAACGGTACCATCTCGACGTTCTGCTGCTCGAGCTTGGCAAACTTGTTGAGCAGCGCCTTGCGCTTCTCGGGATCCGGGTCCTGCTGCTGCTCCTTGAAGATCTGGTCGTATTCGGGGACCTGGATGCTGTGGTTGGTCCATACCGACTTGGTCGAGAACCAGGTGTTGATCAGTTCGCCGCCGTCGTCGGGCGTGCCGGACGGCGCGTAGAAGATTCCAGGCTGCTTTCCGCCGTGCATCATCGACATCCAGGCATCGGTATCGACGCTCTGCCGCTCGATCTTGAAGCCTACCGCCTCGAGATTGCCGGCGATCGCTTCAAGCACCTGCGGCGCTCCCGGCAAGGCGGTGAACGACTGGGTGTGATAGGTGAACGTGACCTTGGTGCCCGGCTTGAAACCGGCTTCCTTCAGCAGCGCCTTGGCCTTTTCCGGATCGTACGGAATGAGCGGGATGCCCGCGAGATAGCCGAAGGTGCCAGGCGAGAAGATGCTGGTGGCCGGTTCGCACACCCCGCCCAGGACGTTCTTGGCGATCGCCTGCCGATTGATGGCGTAAGCCACGGCCAGCCGAACGCGCTTGTCGGCCGCTTCGGGGAACACCGCCTTGTTGAACAGGATGCCCGAGACGCCGGCATAGGGCGACAGGATCACCCGCATGTCCTTGTTGGCGCGCACCTTGTCGAGCAACGCTCCGGTGATACTGGTCGCGATGTCGGCCTCGCCGCGCTCCATCATCGCGTAACGCGTAAACGGTTCGGCCACCAACCGTTCCGTGACGGTCTTGATCTTGGGCGCACCGGCCCAGTAGTTCTCGTTGGCCTCGAATTTGGTCCACTCGCCCGCCTTCATGGCGACGAACTTGAACGGACCGGTGCCGATCGGCTTGTCCTGGAAGCCGGCAGGACCGACCTTCTCGTAATAATTCTTGGGAATGATATGCGCCAGGCCGTAGCGCGCCGTGGTGAAGAACGCGGGCCACGGATTCTTCAGAATGAAGCGCGCCGTATAAGGATCGGGCGTCTCGACATGATCGATCGAGTCGACGAAACCACGACGGTAGGCGTGGGTGCTGTCCGGCGCGATGATGCGCTCGAAGGTGAACTTGACGTCCTCCGACGTGAACGGGTCGCCGTTGTGGAACTTGACGCCTTTGCGCAGGTGGAAGTCGATCTGCTTGCCGTCGGGGCTGATGGTCCAGCTCTCGGCCAATGCCGGATACTTGCCCTTGCCGCCGATATTGATCAGACCGTCGTACAGCATGTCGTCGACCATGTAGTCGGCGGTCGAGACAACAGCCGTCGGATCGTTGTGCTGGCTGAGAATCGACGTCGCCACGACGATGTCGCGGTTGGACTGCGCGGCAGCGGACGAAGCCCACGCGGCTAGACCGGCCAGCAGACCGGCTGCCAAGCCAGTGCGCAGCCGCCGGGACATCGAAAATGACCGTTTCATAGGCTCCTCCCTGTTGCGATGATCGGTTCTGTGCCGATTTGGCCGAGTTATGTACCAGCAAAATTCGGTACATTCAAAAATAATTGTATCCGTGAACCTGCGATCAATTGTATCACTGTGTCAAATGAAGAATTGCCCGCGCCGCAAAGCGATCGGGCAGAATTGGCCGTGGGCCGAATCGAGCGAATGTCTAGGGAGCGCCGATGAATTCGATGTTGCAGAATGCCGGGCCGAACAAGGCCGCCTCCCCTGCCGATGCGGGCGGTGCAGCGGGCCTGGACCAGGGCGAACCGATCCTGCGTGTGCAGGGGCTGAAGACGGTCTTCTTCACCCGGTCGGGCAGGGTACCGGCGGTCAACGACGTGTCGTTCGAAGTGCGCCGCGGCGAGACGCTGGGGCTGGTGGGCGAATCGGGTTGCGGCAAGAGCGTGACCTCCCTGTCGGTGCTGCGCCTGATCCCGGAGCGGTCGGGCCGCGTCGAGCAGGGTCGCGTGCTGTACGACGGACGCGACCTGATGAACCTGAGCGACGAGGAGATGCGCCAGATCAGGGGCGGCGACATCGCGATGGTGTTCCAGGAGCCGATGACGGCGCTGAACCCGGTACTGACCGTGGGCCAGCAGATCATCGAGACCATCCTGCTGCACGAGGAGATGACCAAGGAACAGGCCCGCCAGCGCGCCATCGACATGCTGCGCCTTGTGCATATCCCGGAGGCCGAGCGCCAGATCGACAACTACCCGCATCAGCTGTCCGGCGGCATGCGCCAGCGCGCCATGATCGCCATGGCGCTGTCGTGCAACCCCAAGGTGCTGATCGCCGACGAACCGACCACCGCACTCGATGTCACCATCCAGGCGCAGATCCTGGAGCTGATGCAGGAGCTGCAGCAGAAGCTGGGCACCGCCATCATCATGATCACCCACGATCTGGGCGTGATCGCCGAGACCGCCGACCGGGTAGCGGTGATGTATGCCGGCCGCAAGGTGGAAGAAGCCGACGTCCAGAACCTGTTCGACGATCCGATCCACCCCTATACCCAGGGTCTGCTGCAGGCCATTCCGGGCATGGATTTCGACGCCGACGCGCCGCGCCGGCGGCTCTATGCCATCGAGGGCACGGTGCCGGCGCTGGCCGACCTGCCGCCGGGCTGCGCCTTCGCGCCGCGCTGCCCCAAGGCGACCGATGTCTGCCGCCAGCTTGTGCCGCCGCTGGAGGAGAAGAAGCCGCGCCATTGGGCCGCCTGCTGGAACAGTCCGGTGCCGGTTCGGCCGTAAGCCGCCAGCCGCCCGACCATCAACGCGCAATCGACGGATCGCCAAATGACCCCCGCTACCCAAGCCACCGCCCCTGCCGCCCAGCGCGGCCCGCTGCTCAAAGTCGAGGGGCTGAAGAAGTACTTCCGCGTCGGCAAGAGCTGGTTCGGTCGCAACGCCAAATACGTCCAGGCCGTGGACGGCGTGTCGTTCCATATCAATCACGGCGAGACGCTCAGCCTGGTAGGCGAGTCGGGCTGCGGCAAGTCGACCATCGGCCGCACCATCATGAAGCTGATCCAGCCGTCGGCGGGCTCGATCAAGGTCGAAGGCAAGGAGATCGCCAACCTGTCGCGGCGCGGCATGCAGCCCTACCGGCGTCAGATGCAGATCATCTTCCAGGATCCGTTCTCCTCGCTCAACCCGCGCATGACCGCGGGCGACATCGTCGGCGAGCCCCTGACGGTGCACGGCGTGGCCAGCGGCGACGAGAAGCGCACCCGCGTCGCCGAGCTGTTCCGCCGCGTCGGGCTGCGGCCCGACCAGATGGCGCGCTTCCCGCACGAGTTCTCCGGCGGCCAGCGCCAGCGCATCGGCATCGCCCGCGCGCTGGCGCTCGGTCCCAGGCTGATCATCGGCGACGAGCCGGTGTCGGCGCTGGACGTCTCGGTGCAGGCCCAGGTCATCAACCTGATGACCGACCTGCAGGAAGAGTTCGGCCTGTCCTACCTGTTCATCGCCCACGACCTGTCGGTGGTCAAGCACATCAGCCACCGCATCGCGGTGATGTATCTGGGCCGCATCGTCGAGCTGGCCGACTGCCAGGAGCTGTTCGCCAATCCGCTGCATCCGTATACCGAGGCGCTGCTGTCGGCCGTCCCTCGCCCCGACCCGCGCAAGACCCGCAAGAAGCGCATCATCCTCAAGGGCGACGTGCCCAGCCCGATCGCCCCGCCCTCCGGCTGCCGCTTCCACACGCGCTGCCCGGTGGCGGTCGCCGAGTGCAAGACCAGGATCCCCGAGTTGCGCGAGATCAAGCCCGGCCACTGGGCCGCCTGCCACCTGCGTTGAGACCTCAGTCATGAACCCGTTCAAGGACAAGACCTACGCCCAGGCGCTTGCCTATCTGGCGCAAACCGCGGGCGGCCGCGAAGCCGTGTGTTTCGAGGGTCGACGCTGGACCTTCGCCCAGGTCAAGCAGGAGGTCGATCGCGCATCGGCCCGGCTGGCCTCGCTGGGCGTCAGGAAGCAGGACAAGATCGGGCTGTGGATGCCCAATCGTCCCGAGGCGCTGTGGTACTGGCTGGGCGCCGCCCAGATGGGCTGCGTGGCGGCGTTCTTCAATACGCGCCTGACCCAGGACGAGATCGACTACCAGCTGCGCCAGTCCGACACCCGGGTGCTGTTGGTGCCCGGCCCGGGCGGGTTCCGCAATTTCCTGGGCGACGTCGCCAAGCTCTGCCCCGAGCTGGCCAAGCCGGCGCCGGATGGTCTGCATTGCCAGGCCTTCCCCGAATTGCGCCGCGTGGTCAGCCTGGACAAGCCGCCGGCAGAGCTGGCCGGCGTGGTCGACTGGTCCCAGCCGGCGCCCGCCGGCCTGCCGATGCCGCCGATGGAAACCGACATCAGCCAGCCGGCCATGATCGTCTACAGCTCCGGCACTACCGCGCTGCCCAAGGGCGTGGTGCTGACCCATATCGTGTGGCGCAAGGCCTACGATCACGGTCCGCGATTTGCGCTGCATCCCGACGAGCGGCTCTATCTGGTGATGCCGCTGTTCGGCATCCTGTCCAACGTCAACGGCGTGCTGACCATGTGGGCGCAGGGCGCCGCGATCGTGCTCGACGACCGTTTCGAGGAGGAAAAGGCGCTGCGCCTGATCCAGGACGAGCGCTGCAGCGTGATCTACCTGATGCCGGTGATGCTGGAGAAGATGCTGCGCCATCCGCGCTTCAAGGAATTCGACCTGTCGCGGGTGCGCACCGGCACCATCGTCACCAACGACCCGGCGGTGATGAAACGCGCCATCGAAGAGTTCGGCATGCACCAGATGTACACCACCTACGGCATGAGCGAGCTGGCCAGCGTCACTCTGCGCAGCCTGCCCGGCGATCCGCCGGAGGTGATCTACAACTCCCACGGCCGGCCGATGCCGGACATGGAGGTCCGCGTCGCCGATCCGGAAACCAACAAGCCGCTGCCCGTGGGCGAAACCGGCGAGCTGCAGGTGCGCGGCTACAACGTCACGCCGGGCTATTACAACAAGCCCAAGGAAACCACCGCCGCGCGCACGCCCGACGGCTGGTTCAAGACCGGCGACGCCGGCTACGAGCGTCCCGACGGCAATTTCAAGTTCATCTCGCGGCTCAAGGACGGCTACAAGCACAACGGTTTCAACGTCTCCACCCTCGAGGTCGAGAGCGTGCTGAAGCGCCATCCGGCGGTCGAGGCCGCAGCGGTCGTCGGCATCGCCGACGCCACCACCGGCGAGATCGGCGTCGCCTTCGTGGTGCCGCGCGAGGGGCGGAAAATCGATGTCGGCGAACTGGCCGACTTCGCCCGCCCCATCCTCGCCTCCTACAAGCGGCCCGAGCGCATCGTCCTGATCGACGAACTGCCGCTGACCGCCGGCACCGGCAAGGTGCAGACGCGCCAGCTCAAGGAGATGGCGCGCGAGATCGTGGACAAGGAAAAGGCCCGGGCATCGGCCTGACGTCCGGGCTTCCTTTTCGATAGCCGTTCCCGCCCTCAAGACTTCAGGCGCATCGCTGCGGCTGGGACTGGAATGTGCGGTCCGCCGGCCTGCCGAACATGCATTCGCCAGGCCGCCAATCGATTGGGTCTTGCGCGCTTGAGCGCGAACCGGGCGGAAGCGTCACGACGCTTCCGCCCGGTTCGCGAAACGTCGTAGAGCGGATCACGATCGGATGGAAGCGCGACAACGCTTCCATCCGATCGTGTGAATCCGCTCTATTCCTTAAGTGTAGAGCAAATTCTCACCTTTGACGGAATCCGGAGCGATTCCGCCAAAGGTGATTTGCTCTAGAGTCTGATTCGGTGTGATTGAATCGATTGTGGATTCCCAAATC
>CAYWLS010000026.1:0-61547 GCA_964458605.1 uncultured Hyphomicrobiales bacterium
GCCGCCCGACATCGACGTCGATTTCGAGCATTCGCGGCGCGAGGAGGTGATGCAGCATATCTACAGGAAATATTCGCGCGAGCGCGCCGGCATCGCGGCGACGGTGATCACCTACCGCACGCGCTCGGCGATCCGCGAAGTGGGCAAGGTCTTCGGGCTCAGCGACGACACGATCGGGGCGCTCGCCTCGACCACCTGGGGCTGGACGTCGGAGGGCGTGCAGGAGGAGCATGCGCGCCGTGCCGGGCTCGACCCGAAGGAAAAGACGATGCGCCAGGTGCTCCGGCTGTCGAAGGAGCTGATCGGCTTCCCGCGCCATCTCTCCCAGCATGTCGGCGGCTTCGTCATCACCAAGGACCGGCTGGACGAATCCGTGCCGGTGATGAACGCGGCGATGGAGAAGCGCACGCATATCGAATGGGACAAGGACGACCTCGACGCCGTCGGCATGATGAAGGTCGACGTTCTGGCGCTCGGCATGCTCAGTTGCATCCGCCGCGCCTTCGACTTCATGAAGAAGCATTACGGCCGCGTCGAGACGCTGGCGAGCCTCCGCCAGGGGAAGGAGGATTCGGATCACGGCCAGGAGGACCCGGCGGTCTACGACATGCTCTGCCGGGCGGATTCCCTCGGTACGTTCCAGGTGGAGAGCCGGGCGCAGATGTCCATGCTGCCGCGGCTGCGGCCGCGCGAGTTCTACGATCTCGTCATCGAGGTGGCGATCGTGCGGCCCGGCCCGATCCAGGGCGACATGGTGCATCCCTATCTGCGGCGGCGCGACGGCATCGAGCCGATCACCTACGAATCGCCCGCGCTCGAGGACGTCCTGAAGCGCACCAAGGGGGTGCCGCTGTTCCAGGAACAGGCGATGAAGATCGCCATCGTCGCCGCCGGCTTTACCCCGGCCGAGGCCGACCGGCTGCGCCGCGCCATGGCCACCTTCCGCCACACCGGCGACATCGGCAAGTTCGAGCGCAAGATGATCGACGGCATGGTGAAGAACGGCTACAGCGCCGATTTCGCCGCGCGCTGCTTCAACCAGATCAAGGGCTTCGGCGAATACGGCTTCCCCGAGAGCCACGCCGCCTCCTTCGCGCTGCTGGTCTATGTCTCGTCCTGGATCAAGCACTACTATCCCGACGCCTTCGCCGCCGCGCTGCTCAACAGCCAGCCGATGGGCTTCTACGCCCCGGCGCAGATCGTGCGCGACGCGCGCGAGCATGGCGTGGAGATGCGGCCGCCCGACGTCAACCTGAGCGACTGGGACTGCACCCTGGAACCGGCCGGACCGCCGCTGGCCGATAAAGCGGGCCAGCTCACCTTCCCCATCCGGCCCGGTCCGCGCGGCCGCACCACGCCGCTATGCGCCATGCGGCTGGGCCTGCGCCAGGTCGACGGCTGCAGCGAAGACGACATGAACCGCCTGGTAGCACGGCGCGGCGCCGGCTATCGCAGCATGCAGGAACTGTGGCAGCGCAGCCGGCTCGACCGCCGCACGCTCGAGAAGCTGGCCAAGGCCGATGCCTTCCAGTCGATGGGATTGGACCGCCGAGCGGCGCTATGGGCGGTGCGCGGGCTGCGCGACCAGCGCCTGCCGCTGTTCGCCGATGGCACCGACGGGATGGAGATCCAGCGCGAGGCCGCGGTCGCCCTGCCCGGCATGGCGCTGGGCGAACACGTGGTCGACGACTACAACGCGCTGCGCCTGTCCTTGCGCTGCCATCCGCTCAAGCTGCTGCGCCCGGCGCTCGACCGGCTGCGCATCGTCACCAGCGACCGGCTGGACAAGATCGCCGTCGGCAAGCGCATCGCCGTGGCCGGATTGGCCTTGGTGCGGCAGCGGCCGGGCAGCGCCAACGGCGTGGTGTTCATCACCGCCGAGGACGAGTGCGGCATCGCCAATATCGTGGTGTGGCCGGACGTGTTCGAGCGCTATCGCCGCGAGGTGATGACCGCCCGCCTGGTGCAGGCCGAAGGCCGGCTGCAGCGCGAAGGGCTGGTGATCCATCTGGTCGCCGAACGCCTGGTCGATCTGTCGCCGCTGCTCGACACTTTGGGGCGCGAGGATTTCGAACGGGCACGCGATCGTATCGTGCCGGAGCTGGGCGGCGGCGACGGCGTCGCCCATGGCGGTCCGCCCGACGACCGCCGCCTGCGCCGGCGCGGCGGCCATCCGCGCGACGTGCGCATCCCGATCAAATCGCACGACTTCCATTGACGGCGTCGCCGTCTCGGCGATTGACGATGGCGCCGTTTCGGCGCGGGATCACACCGCTTCGAGCGGCGCGTTCATCGAGGTGGTGCTGGGCAGGATGATGCCGCCGCGATCGCCGATATCGACCTTGCCGTAGCGCTGGGCGAACACCGCCGGCAGCGGCCGCGCGCCGGGCGCGGCCAGCCACAGCCGCAGCAGGTGGCGGCGCTGATCCGGCTCGGGCCAGTCCTCGAAGCCGGTGCGGTCGTGCAGCAGCGTGTGGTTGTGCACGAACTGCAGGTCGCCCGGACGAAACTCCATGTGCATGTTCAGCGCCGGGTCGTTGGCCAGCGAATCGAACAGGTCGAGCGCCTCGGTATGCTGCGGCGTCAGGCGCGGCGCTTCGGCGAAGCGCTGGCCGGATTCGATGTACTGGCGCTGATAGATCGCCGTCAGGTAGCCCTGGTACCAGCTGAACACCGGAATCTCGAAATAGGGCTTCATGCCGGCCGGCACCTCGCCGCGGCGGTCGGTGGCAACGGGTTCGAACAGCAGCCGCAGCAGGTCGGGCCGGCGCCGGCGCATCTCGTTGAAGATCGTGGTCGAGCTGACCAGCGCCGACAGCCCGCCGCTTCGCGCCGTCTTCAGGCACAGCAGCCCGACGATGTCGCAGGAATCGGTGTGATAGGTCTGCCGCTCGTGGGTCTGGTAGATGCGGACAGTGGGATCTTTCACATCGAGGCCGAGATCCTTGACGTGGCCCAGCACATGCCCTTTGGCATTCTGCGAACGCGCATTGCCCAGATAGGCGCCGATGCCGAAGAAGGCGGTCGCCGCCTGGCGCATGTCGTAGCGCTGGATCGGCAGGCCGCGCATCACGGCGAAGCCGCGGCCATGCAGCAGCGCCTGCAGGACCTGCTCCAGCTTGGCCGACAGTCGCGGCAGCGGAAAATCGGCGCGCGTGATGCTGGCGATGTCGGCCTGGCGCGCGACCAGCGGCGCGACGGCAGCGTCTATTTCGGCGATGTCCTGTGCATCGAGCGGCACGAGCCAGTCGCTGCGACGCTCCATGTCCGGCCCGTACCAGGCTGCCGGCCCGGTCTGTTCGGGCGGCAAATCCCAAGCCGCATTCGTCGTATCGGGAATGGCGTCCTCCTGATCCTCTTGAAATCGATTTAAGAGCGCAGACGAGCGCTTGGCAATGCCCAGCCGATCGAAGTCGCCGCGGCGAGGGCCGGCGACCGCCGGGATTGCGGCCGAACGCCGCGATTGATTGCAATCAACGCGCCCGCGCGCGCGGCGAAGTAGCAATTGCCATCGGCAATCGGAGACCTGCCATGCAAAGCGCTGAAATCTTCTTTCTCGCCCTTGTGGCCGGCGCCTTCGTCGTGTTCGGCGCCGCCCTGGCCGGTGCCAGCCTGAAGACCAGGCCGCGCCGCTGAGGACCTTGCGACGCCGCCGGCCGCGGCCCCAGTCGCCTTGACCTTGCCATGTTCGGACCGCAGCGTCCGACCATGGCCCTGTCCGCTTCGCTTCTGCCTTCCGCCGTTGTCGCCGCCCTGATCGCCGCGCCGCTGGCCGGCCGCGCCGCCGAGCTTGTGCCCTATCAGGCCGAATACAGCATCACCGCCGGCGCCGGCGATCGCGCACCGCAGATCGGCAGCGCCCGCCAGCGCCTGAGCGACGGCTGCCAGCGCCGCAGCTTCGAGCGTGACGTCAATGTCGCCCTGGCGCTGACCCAGACCCTGCGCTACGAGGTCAACTCGGTGCTGCATGCCAGCGAGTCGCGCACCGGCCGGGCGCTGGACTACAAGCTCGACCGCGTCATGAACGGCGAAAAGAGCCAGCGCGGCGGCGCGGTGGCGGTCGGCCCCAATGGCGGCAAGGCCAATCTGAGTGCGCCCAATGGGCCCGAGTCGCTCGACCTGCCCGGCGGCACCTTGCTGCCGCAGCGCATGATCGATGCCATCCTCGATCACCTGCAAAGAGGCGAGACCAATTTCACCGTCGAGGCTTTCGACGCCGAGGTGGTGACCAACCTGGTCGAGGTGAACGTCCAGCGCGTCGGCGCCGAGCAGATCGCGCCGCGGCCGCAGGATGCGGCGCTGATCGATCGCATCGGCGCGCCGGCCTATCCGCTGCTGGTGTCCTTCAGCCGCGCCAGCGGCAAGCCGCTGTTCACCGCCCATATCCTGCTGCATCGCAACGGCGTGATCAGCCGCCTGGTCGCCAGCTTCGGGCCCTTCACCGTGGCCGCCAACCTGACCGCCTTCCAGGCGCTGCCGCAGCTGCGCTGCGCCGCGCCGGGCCGTACAGACGGTTGATTCCACGGTTGATTCCCCTGCCGATTTCGCCGGAAATCGAGGATTGATCCATGCCCGCCAGGGCTGCGTAGAACATCCGTTCTCCTACGAACGCAACTTGATCCTGGCGGAGTATGCAAACGCCCGCGCTTGTACTGTTCCGCCAGGACCTTCGTCTCGCCGACAACCCCGCTTTGCAGGCCGGCCTAGCTCACGGGCCGGTGATTCCCGTCTACGTGCTCGACGACGAGACGCCGGATGCCTGGCGCCTGGGCGGCGCCAGCCGCTGGTGGCTGCATCGCAGCCTGGCCGCCCTGTCGGCCGACATCGCCAAGCACGGCAATCGGCTGATCCTGCGGCGCGGCCGGCAGGATCGCGAAGTCAGGCGCCTGGTCGAGCAGACCGGGGCCGGCGCGGTGTTCTGGAATCGCTGCTACGAGCCTTTCGCGCGCGAGCGCGACGGTGCCATGAAAATGGCGCTGCGGGAAAAGGGGCTCGAAGCGCGAAGCTTCAACGCCGCCCTGCTGTTCGAACCGGGCAGCGTGCTGACCAGATCGGGCGGTCCGTTCTCCGTGTTCACCCCGTTCTGGCGCGCCTGCCTGTCGGCGCCGCCGCCGCAAGCGCCCCTGCCCCGCCCGCGCCAACTGCCGGCGCCGGACAAGTTTCCGGCCAGCGACAGGCTCGAGGCATGGCGGTTGCTGCCGCACAGGCCGGACTGGGCGCACGGGCTGCGCCAGAGCTGGGCCCCGGGCGAAGCCGGCGCGCGGCGCCGTCTGGCCGAATTCGTCGACGATGCGCTGATCCGTTACGAAGGCGAGCGCGACATCCCGAGCCGCCCATCGACCTCGCGGCTGTCGCCGCATCTGCATTTCGGCGAGATCGGACCGCGCCAGATCTGGCATGCGCTGGAGGCGGCGCGCCACGATCGGGACGCCCAGGCGCGCGCCGCGGCCAAGTTCCTTTCCGAACTGGGCTGGCGGGAGTTCAGCTACAATCTGCTGCATGACCGTCCCGACCTGCCGCGGCGCAACCTGCGGCGGGAGTTCGACCGCTTCCCCTGGCGCCACGACGCCAAGGCTCTCACGGCCTGGCAGCGTGGCCGCACCGGCTATCCGATCGTCGATGCCGGCATGCGCGAGCTGTGGCACACCGGCTGGATGCACAATCGCGTGCGCATGATCGCCGCCTCCTTCCTGATCAAGCACCTGCTGCACGACTGGCGCCAGGGCGAGGAATGGTTCTGGGACACGCTGGTCGATGCCGATCTCGCCAACAACGCGGCCAGTTGGCAATGGATCGCCGGCAGCGGCGCCGACGCCGCCCCCTATTTCCGCATCTTCAACCCGGTCCTGCAGGGCGAGCGCTTCGATCGCGACGGCGCCTATGTCGCGCGCTGGGTGCCGGAGCTGGCCAAGCTGCCGCCCGAGGCGATCCATGCGCCATGGCGCGCCGATGCCGCCACCCTGGCCCGGGCCGGCGTCGAGCTGGACCGGACCTATCCGCGGCCGATCGTCGACCACGACGCGGCGCGCAAGCGCGCGCTGGCCGCCTTCGCCAGCCTGAAGCAGAGCGCGGCATGAAGATCGCCGTGATCGGCGCGGGCGTCGCCGGGCTGGGCGCGGCCTGGCTGCTGGCGCGCCAGCACGAGGTGGTCCTGTACGAGAAAAGCGCGCGGCTGGGCGGCCACAGCAACACCTTCCGCGCCCGTGCCTATGGCCGCAACATCGACGTCGATACCGGCTTCATCGTCTACAACCGCGTCAACTATCCCGACCTGACGGCGCTGTTCGCGCATCTGGGCGTCGCCACCGAGAGCTCGGACATGTCGTTCGCCGTGTCGCTGGGCGACGGCGCTTTCGAATACGGCAGCGGCGACCTGGCGGTGTTCGGCCAGCCGGCCAATCTGCTCGATCCGCGCTTCCGCGCCATGCTGCGCGACCTGCTGCGTTTCAACCGGCTGGGCCTCGGCCTGGCGCGCGAACTGCCGCCCGCCGACATGCCGCTGGGCGAGTGGCTGACCCGGCACCGCCTGGACGGCTGGTTCGCCGAACGCTACCTGCAGCCGCTGGCAGCCAGCATCTGGTCGAGTTCGCTGGACGATATCCTGCGCTTTCCCTTGCGACAGTTCGTCGATTTCTTCGCCAAGCACCGGCTGTTCAATATCTGGCGCCAGCGCCGCTGGCGCACGGTGAGCGGCGGCAGCCGGCACTATGTCGAGAAGCTGGCCGCGCCGCTGCTGGCACGCGCCCGGCTCGGCCATGGCGTCGAACGCATCGAGCGCAGCACGCATAGCGTCAAGCTGCGCGACGGCGCGGGCCAGGTCGATCGCTTCGACCAGGTGGTGCTGGCCTGCCATGCCGACGAGGCGCTGGCCATGCTGGACCAGCCGACGCCGCTGGAGCGGCGCCTCCTGGGCGCCTTCCGCTACGCGCCCAACCGCACCGTGCTGCACACCGATGCCGGCCTGATGCCCCGGCGGCAGCGCGTGTGGTCGAGCTGGAACTTCGTCGCGCCGCTCGACCGGACCACGCAGCCGGATGCGCCGGTCGCCGTCACCTACTGGATGAACCGGCTGCAGAACATCCCGCGCCGCTGGCCGATCTTCGTCTCCAACAATCCCGGTCGCGAACCCGCCCCCGCCGCCGTGCTGGCGGAGTTCGCCTATGCCCATCCGCTGTTCGATCGCGCCGCCTTCGCCGCCCAGGCCGAGCTGGCGCGGCTGCAGGGCGCGCATCGCTCGTGGTTCTGCGGCAGCTATTTCGGCTACGGCTTCCACGAGGCGGCGCTGTCCTCGGGCCTGGATGTGGCCCAGGCGCTGGGCGTGCGGCGTCCCTGGGCCGACGAGCCGCGCCGCACGCGAAAGCCCGGCAAGATCGGCATTGCCCCGCCCCTTCCCCTGCCCGACACTGTGACCGGGTTGCCGCGGCAACGGCTGACGCAAGCCGAGGATTGATGGGCGCCATCGATGGCGCGCCCGGGCGGCGCGCGAGATCGACCACTGCCGCCATCGCCGGCGGACTGGCGCTGGGACGAATCTTCCATCGCCGCAGCCGGCCGCGCGTCAACCAGTTCTCCTATTGCGCGCTCTATTTCTGCCTCAACCTCAAGGACCTCGACCGGCTTTCCCGCCCGCTGCTGTCGCTCGACCGCTTCAACCTGGTCAGCCTGTACCGTCGCGATTTCGGACCGCGCGACGGCAGCGACCTGGAACGCTGGATGCGCGATATCCTGGAGAGCCACGGCCTGGGCCAGGCCGCCGACGGTGACATCGTGCTGCACGGCCATCCGCGCCTGCTGGGCTACGTGTTCAATCCGGTCAGCTTCTGGTTCTGCCACGACCGCGCCGGCGCCCTGCGCGCGGTGCTGGCCGATGTCTCCAACACCTTCGGCGAGCATCATCACTACCTGGTAGCGCATGAGGACGCCCGACCGATCGCGCCGACCGACTGGCTGGAGGCCCGCAAGCTGTTCCATGTCTCGCCGTTCCTGCCGGTCGAGGGCTTCTATCGCTTCCGGTTCCGTCTTGATTCGCGCCGCATGCGTGCCGATATCCACTATCACGATGCGCCCGAAGGTCAGGGGTTGGGCCCGATGCTGGTGACCTATGTCGATAGCCGACGCCGGCCGCTCGGCAGCCTTTCGCTGCTGTCCGCGTTGCTGCGTCATCCCCTTGCCAGCCTGTCGGTGGTAGCCTTGATTCACTACCAGGCGGCCAAAATCTGGTTTAAAAAAGCACGGTTCTATCGCAAGCCCGAGCCGCCCAGCCGCACCCTGAGCCGATGACCGCCACCCCGGACAAGCACATGCCGTTTGCCGCTCGCGCCCTGCTGGCGGCGCTGCACAAGCTGCACAGCGGCGAGCTGACCCTGCATCTGCCCGACGGCACTACCCGTCGCTATGTCGGCGTCGCAGCGGGCCCCAAAGCCGAGCTCACGGTCAAGGACTGGTCGCTGTTCTCGCGCATGCTGCGCGGCGGCGACATGGCTTTCGCCGAGGCCTATATGGACGGGCTGTGCGACACGCCCGACCTGGCGGCGCTGCTGACCATGGCAGCGGCCAATCAGGATCACATCGAGGCCACCCTGCAGGCCAGTTGGTGGCGCCGCACGCTGTGGCGGCTGCTGCATCTGCGCCGCGACAACTCGCGCCAGGGCGCCCGGCGCAACATCAGCGCCCATTACGATCTGGGCAACGAATTCTATGCGCTGTGGCTGGATCCCGGGATGACCTACTCCTCGGCGCTGTACGAGGGCGAGGAGCGGCGTTCGCTGGAAGCGGCGCAGAGCGCCAAATATGCCCGCATCCTCGACCGGCTGGGCGTGCGCCAGGGCGACACCATCCTGGAGATCGGCTGCGGCTGGGGCGGTTTCGCCGAAATGGCGGCGCAACGCGGCGCCAGGGTCAAGGCCATCACTATTTCCCAGCGCCAGCACGACCATGCCAGCCAGCGCATGGTCGAGGCCGATCTGGCCCACGCCGTCGACATCGATTTCCGCGACTATCGCGACGTCGAAGGGCGTTTCGACCATATCGTGTCGATCGAGATGATCGAGGCGGTGGGCGAGCGCTACTGGCCCGACTACTTCGCCGCGCTGCGCCGGCACCTGAAGCCCGGCGGCAAGGCGCTGGTCCAGGTCATCACCATCGCCGACAAGGCCTTCGCCCAATATCGTCGCGGCACCGATTTCATCCAGCGTCACGTCTTCCCCGGCGGCATGCTGCTGTCGCCGGCCAAGATCGAGGAGCAGGCCCATCGCGCCGGGCTGCGGCTGGCCGACGCCTATGCCTTCGGCAAGGATTATGCCCGCACCCTGGCCGCCTGGCTGGAGCGCTTCGACGCGATGCGCGACAAGGTGCGCGGCATGGGCTTCGACGACCGCTTCATGCGCATGTGGCGATACTACCTGGCCTATTGCATAGCCGGCTTCGCCACCGGCCGGACCGATGTCTTGCAGGCCGAATTGGTTCATGCTTAATGTCGGCTGTGGGCGCCCCGAGAGCTGAAAGATGAGCGGCCCTAACCCATTGAAAGGCCGCAATTGACCGCCCAGAGCGGAAGCCCGGCGACGCCGACCAAACCCTTGAGCCTGTGGCGCCTGGCGGCCTATTCGGCGCTGCAGCTGCCGATGGCCATGGCGGCCCTGCCCATCGTCCTCAACGTGTCGCATTTCTACGGCAAGCAATTCGCCGTCGATCTCGAGTTGCTGGGCGCCATCTTCCTGTTCACCCGCGCGCTGGATGCGGTTCAGGATCCGGTACTGGGCTATTTTTCCGACAAACTGACCCATCGCCGCGACGGCCGGATGAAGATGGCGATCGTCTCGGTGCCGATCCTGGCGCTGGGCTTCTATGGCGTGTTCGCGCCGCCCGATCTGCAGCCCAGCGCGCTGCTGGTCTACCTCACCATCATGCTGGTGATCGCCCATTTCGGCTATTCCGGCATCACCATCAGCTACCAGGCGCTGGGCGCGGAGTTGAGCTACGACTATCACGAGCGAACGCGCGTGACGGTGACCCGCGAGGTATTCGGCATCGCCGGCCTGCTGCTGGGCTCGGCCCTGCCGGTCATGCTGACCAGCAAGTTGGGCGAAGTCGACGGCTACAAGACGCTGGCGCTGTGGTTCATCCCGATCCTGATCATTCCCTCGATCGTGGTGTGGTTCTTCTCGCCGCGCGCGGTGACGCCGCCGGTGGTGCAGCACAACACGGGCTCGTTCATCCGCGATTTCGCCGCCCCGGTGCGCAATCGTCGCTTCCGCCTGCTGCTGACCGTCTATCTGGTCAACGGCACGTCGGTCGCGATCGCCGCCTCGGTGGTGCTGTTCTTCATCGACGACGTGGTCGGCTCCAGCCAGAACGTGACTTGGTTCATCCTGACCTATTTCGGCGCCGGCGTGGCCAGCGTGCCGGCCTGGCTGTGGGTGGCGCGGCGCAGCAGCAAGTCGTTCGCCTGGCTGTGCGGCGTGGTGATGAGCGCGATCGGCCTGCTGTGCGCCGGCTTCCTGGGCCAGGGCGATGTGGTGCCCTATCTGTTCATCTGCGCCCTGGCCGGGTTCGGCCTCGGCTCCGATTACGGCCTGCCGCCGGCCATCCTGGCCGACGTCATCCACAACGAGGTTTCCGACAGCCAGGGCGAATCGGGCAAATATTTCGGCCTGTGGGCCATGGCCACCAAGCTGATGACCGCGATCGGCGGCGGCATTGCCCTGCCGCTGCTGGCCGTCATGGGCTACACGCCCAACGCGCCCAGCCCCACCTGGCCGCTGCTGGTCACCTATGGCTTGCTGCCGGCGGCAGTCAAAGTGGGCTCCGGCTTCCTGCTCTGGTACATCCAGGTCGAGGCCAACCGGCCGGCGGTGCGCGAGCAGATCCTGGGCGCCCGCGCCCAGCACAAGCCGATCATCCACAAGCCCGGCGCCCACTGACCCGACGCCGGCGCCGCGGCGTATAATCGGCCATGAACGGATTCGACGGCAAACGCGTCTGGCTCACCGGCGCCTCTAGCGGCATCGGCGCGGCGACCGCCCGCGCCCTGGCCCAGGCCGGCGCGCGCCTGGCCGTCTCGGCGCGCTCGGCCGCTTCGCTGCAGCAATTGGTCGGCGAACTGCCCGGCGCCGGCCATCTGGCCATGCCGCTCGACATCGCCGATGCCGCGACGGTCGAGGCCGCCGTGCAGCGGCTGCTGGCCGATTGGGGCGGCATCGATCTGGCCGTGCTCGCCGCCGGCGCCTACCGGCCGATGCGCGGCTTCGAACTCGATCTCGGCGCCGCGCGCGGCATGATCGAGACCAACCTGATCGGCACCCTGAACTGCGTGGCGGCGATCGCCGCGCCCATGCTGCAGGCGGGAAGCGGACACATCGCCATCGTCGCCAGCGTCGCGGGCTATCGCGGCCTGCCCAAGGCCGCGGCCTACGGTCCGACCAAAGCGGCGCTGATCAACCTGGCGGAAAGCCTGCGCCTGGACCTCGGCCCGCGCGGCATCAAGGTGCAGGTGATCAACCCCGGCTTCGTCAAGACGCCGCTCACCGACCGGAACGATTTCAGGATGCCGGCGCTGATCTCGTCCGAACAGGCGGCAGGGGCGATCCTGCGCGGCCTGACGTCGTCGCGCTTCGAGATTCATTTCCCCCACCGCTTCACCAGCGTGCTGAAGCTGCTGCGGCTGCTGCCCTATGGCCTGTATTTCCCGCTGATCCGCCGCGCCACCGGCCTGTAGCGGCTCAGACGAAATCGAGCGTCCGGGCGCGGCCGTAGTAAAGGTCGCGCGGCAATCCCCACCAGTTGCGCGCCACCGTGGAATAGACGTTGCGGAAGTCGACGGCATATTTCACGTCGCCCTCGCTCAAATCGGTCAGCGAAGGCTGCTGGCCGTAAAGCCCGCCCTTGACCTTGCCGCCCATCGCGAACTGCACCGAGGCGGTGCCGTGATCGGTGCCGCCGCTGCCGTTCTCGTTGGCGCGCCGGCCGAACTCGGAATAGGTCATGACCACCACCTTGTCCCACAGCCCGGCCTTTTTCATGCAGTCGCGGAACGCGGCCAGTCCCTCGCCCAGTTGCGTCAACAGCCGCTCATGGGCCTCGCGCTGGCGCGCATGGGTATCGAAACTGCCCAGCGAGACCTTGACCGTGTTGAGCGGCGTGCGCGACAGCATCAGCTTGGCGGCCAGCGTCAGTTCCTGGCCGAACGGCCCTTGCGGCATGGCGACCGGCAGTTCGGGCGCATCGCGCATGCGGTCGCGCAGGCTGATCGCGGCGCGATGGATCTCCGCCTGCACGCCCAGCAGGTATCTGATCGCCGGGTTGCCGCTGCGCTCCGGCCCGATCTGCGCCATGCGATTGGCCTGGGCCACGAACTGGGCGACATCGCGCAGCACGATGCTCTGCATGTGCGGCCCCGATACCGGCAGGGTATTGTTGTCGACCACCACCGCGTCGAAACTGAAATTGGCCGGCCGCGAGGTGCCCTCGAAGGCGCGCGCCACCCAGCCTTCGCTCAAGGTCTCGGCGCTGGCCGAGGCGGTGTCCCAGATTTCGATGGAGCGGAAATGCGAACGGTTGGGCTGCGGGTAGCCCACGCCCTGGATCACGGCCAGGTCCCTGTCCTGCCACGACGGCATCAGGCCCTTCAGCGCCGGGTGCAGCCCGACATTCTGGTTGAGCTGCATCACCTGGTCGCGCGCGATCGCCAGGCTCGGCCGCAGCTTGCGATAGCTGGGGTCGTCGTAGGGCACCAGGGTGTTCAGCCCGTCGTTGCCGCCCTGCAACTGCACCAGCAGCAGCACCCGATCCCATTGCGGGCCGACCGGCGAAGGGGCCGCCAGGGGCGTTCCCGGCGCAGCCAGCAGGGGACGCGCCAGCAGCAGGCCCGAGGCGCCAGCGGCGGCGGCGACGAAACGGCGGCGGGAAATCCGGATCACGGCGGCCTCCCTCACTTCAACTGGTAGACCGGATCGAGCATCAGCCTGGCCATCGCCTCGCCCAACGGCATCGACGGGTCGACCGGCTCGAGCGGCGCTGCCGGCAGCATGACTTTCGCCAGGCCGGCGACGTCGATGCGGGCAAAGCTGTCCGGCACCTTGATGACCATGGGCACGTCGCGCAACGAGCGGCCCTCGATCGGCGTCTGCATCTGCTGCTGGTCGGCCATCAGCTTCATCTGCCGGTCGTACATGGCGACCTGGGTGGCCTGCACGACGCGCTGCAGGATCTGCTGACGCATCACCAGGGTGTAGGTGGTGATCCAGGCCTCGCCGCCCGGCCAGCCCTTGACGTTGGGCGGGTCGAACAGATCCTGGCCCAGCGCGCGCGCGGCGGCGACCAGCTTGGTCTTGTTCTCGACCGGCAACTGCAGCAACCGGACCGTTCCCACCACCATCTCGACCGGCGACTTGAACAGCACGCCCCGATTCCTGGGATCGCGGAACGCTGCCGACAGGAACAGTTCGCGCAGCAGCGGCTTCATCTCGTAGTTGGCATTGCGCAACACGGCAGCCAGGCGCTTGACCTCGGCCGGATCGGGCGCGAGCGACACGAATTCGCGCCACAGCTTGTTGACCACGAGTTCCGCCGTGCGCGGATTGCGCAGCAGCATGTCGACGACCTGATCGCCGTCGAAGTCGCCGCTGGCGCCGAACACGTATTTCTCGCCGTCGTCGTGCAGCCCCGGATAGAAGCGATACTGGCCGGTCTGCCGATCGATCGAGTTGCCGGTGAAGGCGCGCGCGGCCTGCTTGATGTCCTGTTCGGTGTAGTTGCCCTCGCCCAGCGTGAACAGCTCCATCAGCTCGCGCGCGAAGTTCTCGTTGGGCTGGCCGCGACGGGAAGTGGCACCGTCGAGATAGATCAGCATGGCGGGATCGCGCGCGACGGCATGCAGCAGGCGGCCGAAATTTCCGGCGGCCTCGCGCCGGAACAGTTCGTTCTGACGCAGCATGGCCGGCACGTAGCGCACCTTCTGCACCGAGGAGGTGAAGTGGTTGTGCCAGAACATCACCATGCGCTCGGTGAAGGGCGATGGCGTGGAGACCAGTTCGTCGTACCACCAGCGCTTGGCGTCGAGCGCCTGCTGGCGGATCACCATGGCGACCTTGGGCAGGATCGACGGCGGCTTGCCGGATGACGTCGCGCTGTTGGCCGGCGCGCGCATCTCCCGCCGCATGCGGATCAGGTCGGCCGGCGACTCGCTCATGAAATCGGGCAGCTTCTGCGCCGCCTGGGCCCGCATCGTGCCCAGGATGCGGTCGACCGCCTGCGGATAGTCCAGCCCGGCCAGGACCGCGAGTTCGCTCGGCGTCGGACCGAAGCCGGTGCGCGACAGCAGGTGCCGGATATCGTCGCCCGGCACGGTTCCGGCGCTGGGCGCGGCCCGGGCTGCGACCGATGCCGCCGCTACGGCGACGGCGGCGCTGGCTGGGAAGATATCGCTTCGATCCATGGCAGGTCTCCGCGATGGCAATGGCTATTTGGCCGGAGCGGCCGGCGACGGCGTGGCGGAAGGCGGCAGCGCTGGCGCCGATGGGGTCGGCGGAGCAGCCGGCGGCGGACCGCTGGGGCCACCGGGACCACCCGGACCCCGCGGCCGTCCCGGCCCGGGCCGGTCGCCGCCCGGATTGACGATGGCGTCGAGCAGCCGGCCTCCGGCGCGTTCGCGCAACCGCTTGCGGAATTCATGGCGCTGCTCGGGAGTGAGGCTGGCGTGGAAATCGGCGAAGGCGCGCACCATGGCTTTCTGTGCGGTGCCCTGCTCGTCGCCGATCTGGTCGATCAGCTTGTCGATGGCGTCGAAATCGGGTTGCGGCTTGGCCATCTGGCTCAGCAGTTCGCGCCGCAGCGGCCGAACGTCCTTGCGCATGTCCTCGAACGACTGGCGCACCGTCTTGCGGAACAGATCGAATTTCTCGCGCTGGGCGCCGTCCAGATGCAAACCCCTGGCTGCCTGCATCACCGGCGCGCGATCGGCGAAGCGATCAGGCGCCTTCCACAGATGCCACAGCACCGCGCCGGCAATGGCGAGGTTCAAGGTCAACGAGATGGCAAACAGGATCCAGGGCAGTCGGGCGCGCATGTCACAGATCCTCGTTCGAGGACAGCAATCCGCTGTAGCTGCCGCCATCGTCCCCGAACAAGGATAGGCTCGCGGTCTGCGCTGCCAGGCTATCGCCGAAATCGCCGCCGATCCACAAGCCGGTCGCCACCGCCACCATCAGCGACACCCCGACCATCGCCCACTCGGCCGTGCGCCGCCAGCGGGCGAACCCGCCCAGCCAGCCGCCGGACCTGGCCGCAGGCTTGACCCTGGGCGCGACCAGGGTTCGGGCGCGTACGAACACCCGCTCGCTGGCCGCGGCGTCAGCGTCCAGCGCCGCATCGGGCACCGCCAGCGCCATATCCAGTAGAACAGGATCGGCCACCAGCGCCGATTCGACCCGGGCGACCAAAGCCTGATCGGCCCGACCGTCCAGCCAGGCGGCCAGATCCAGTGCCGAAACGGACGGCATGGCCGGGGCCGGCTGGGCAAGCGCCATCGCCTGCCGCCATAGGGCCTTGCCTTCGTCCTTGGTGAATGGGTCGCTCATGGCCTAAATCCTTATCCCCTATACGGTACCGGGCGCCGGTTCATCCCCGTTGCCATCCTCCCGACCGCCTCGTTTTGCGGCGCCGAAATGCTCCCGAAGCCGCAATAGGGCCTTGTGGTGGGTGCTGCGCACCGTCTGGGCATCGATTCGCAGCAATTTCGCGATATCCGCCACTTCCATATCCCGCTCGTAGAGCAGCTTGATCACCAGCGCCTGGCGTTCGGTCAACAGGCCCGGCGGGACGATCAGACGCTCATGGCTGGGTTGCTGGACCGACAGGGCCGATTCGGGCACGTCGTCCAGGGCAATGCCGCTGCGCCGTCGCCGCAGCCAGTCGACCGCGGCGCTGTAGGCGATGACGCCCAGCCAGGTCGAAAGCTTGGCACGGTCGGGATCGAACTCCCGCAGCAGCCTGAAATCGTCCCGGCACAGCCGCACGAACACTTCCTGGGCGGCATCCAGTACGTCGTCCTGGCCAGGCCGCCCGCCGGCGAAGGCGCGGCGGACCGCCCCGTGAATCACCGGCGCATAGCGCCGGCAAAACCCGTCCCAGGCCTGCTTGTCGCCTCCGACAAGCGCCTTCAGATCGATGTCCAGCTCGCTATCCACCGTTGCGACGCCAATCCTTTATCGCGGTCGCCGATCGCCCGCCCCTGCTGCAGCGGGAGCGTTTCCAGCCACGACGATTGCGCGCCATCACGTTATACGACCGGCTCCCGCCATTCATCCCTCAATCTTACCAAGGGCTTGGCCAGGATCGGGGCGCGCCGGACGGATTGACAGCGGCGACCGCCCCTTCCAAAGTCGGCCCCGGCTGGGGTGCCCGGCGATGCCGGGCTGAGAGCAGACCCATCGAACCTGATCTGGATCATGCCAGCGCAAGGGAGCCCGTCATGTCGATCCGCCTTTCTGCCTGTATTCTTGGCTGCCTGCTCGGCGTTCTGTCTGGCGCCGGTCAGGCCCAGGCCCAAACCACCCTGCCCGTCCTGGTGCCGATCACCGGCTTCGTGGCGCTGGAAGGCACCAGTCAGAAGAACGGCGCGCTGCTGGCGCTGAAAGACGCCGAGGCGCGGCTGAAGCTGGCGCCCGACGTGATCGATACCGGCGCCGCGCCGGAGGGCGCCGTAACCGGCTTCGAACGGGCGCTGGGCGACCGACCGGTGGCAGTGGTGGCGCCGATCCTGGGCACGCAGATGCTGGCGTTGCTGCCGCTGGCCCAGCGCCACAAGCTGCCCCTGATCACCATTTCGGGCACCGCCAAGATCACCGAACTGGGCAGCGAGTGGGTGTTCCGGTTCTTTCCCGGCGACGGCACCGTCAAGAAGGCGCAGGCGCGCTACGCGATCGAGAAGCTGGGCAAGAAGAAGCCGGCGCTGCTCTACCAGACCACGGCCTATGGCCAGTCCGGGCGCGACGAGCTGGCGCGCCAGTTCGCTGCCCTGGGAACGCCGCTGGTCTACGACGAAGGCCTGTCGACCTCGGTGAAGGACATCCTGCCGGCGCTGGGCAAGGCGATGGCGGCGGGCGCCGACGTGCTGATCCTGCAGTTGCACGCGCCCAGCACCGCGCTGGCCATCGGCCAGGCGCGCGACGCCGGCATCGTCCTGCCGATCGTCGCCGGCTCGGCCATGCATCAGCCGGCCACCGCCGCGCTGCTGCAGCCGCAGGAGCTGGCCGGCGTGTGCGCCGAGACCGCCTCCTCGCCCATCTCCGGCGGCAGCGCCGAAATGAAGCGTTTTGCCGACGACTACCGGCGCCAGTTCGGCGCCGATCCCGATGCCTTCGCCGTGGCGCAATACGACGGCACCACGATGCTGATCGAAGCGCTGCTGGCCGGCGCCAAGGATGGCGAGGCGGTGCGCGCCTATCTCGCCAGCCACGCCTATAAAGGCCTGGCCATGACCTACCGCTCCGACGGCAAGGGCAACATGGCCCATGACGCGCAGATCGTCTGCTTCGACGGCAAGACGCGCGTGCCGGCCATCGTCGCGCGCTACCCCGACAGCCCGTAGGCCATGACGCAACTGGCGCTCGGCACCCTGGCGCTGGCCGCCGGCTACGCGCTGGTGGCGCTGGGCTTCGTGCTGGTGATCAACGCTGTCGGCGCGGTCAATTTCGCCCATGGCGACCTGGTGATGGCGGGCGGCTTCATCGCGGTGTCGCTGGCCCAGATGCTGCACTGGCCCGGCCTTGCGCTGGCGCCGCTGGTGCTGCTGGCGACCGGCACGCTGGGACTGGTGCTGTCCTTGCTGGCCTATTTCCCGCTGCGACGCGGGCCGCCGACCGGGATCTACGTTTCCACCATCGCCGTCGGGCTGCTGCTGCAGAACGCCGCTCTCAACCTGTTCGGCGCCGCGCCGCAGCGCGGGCCCGGCCTGCTGCCCGGCACCGCGCCTTCCCTGCAGATGCTGGCGACGATCGCGGTGGCTGCGGCGCTGCTCGGCGGCACGCATCTGCTGCTGCGGCGAACCCAGCTCGGCCGGCGTCTTCGCGCCACGGCCCAGAACCCGCAGATGGCCGAGGCGATCGGCATCGACACAAGGGGCATGATCGCCCTCAGCTTCGCGCTGGCCGCGGCGCTGGCCGGCGCGGCCGGGTTGCTGCTGGCGCCGCTGCAGTTCGTCACGCCCTACGACGGCGCCAACCTGATCGTGAAGGCCTATATCGCGGTGGTGATCGGCGGCTGGGGCCGGATCGGCGGCGCCGTGCTGGGCGCGCTGGCCATCGCCATATTCGAAGTGGCGGTGGCGGCGTTGGTATCGCAGCCGGCGGCCGAAGCGGCGCTCTACGGCGCGCTGCTGCTGGTGCTGTGGCTGCGCCCGCAAGGCCTGTTCGGGGAACTGGCCGGAGAGCGCGCGTGATCGAACCGGTCTCCGCCCGACGGCGCGATCAAGTCGCCAGCATCGCGATCCTGGTCGCGGCGCTCGGCTACGGCCTGCTGGCGGCCGGCGCCTATCAGTGGCGCCTGCTGGGACTGGCCGGCTGCTACGCCATTGCTATCGTCGGCTATCAGCGGCTGTTCGGCGAGCTTGGCGTGCTGTCCCTGGCGCAGGGCGCGTTCTTCGCCATCGGCGCCTATGCGGTGGCGCTGCTCAATGGCCACGGCGTGAGCGAAATGGCGCTGGCCCTGCCCGCGGCGATCGCCACGGCCATCCTCGTTGCCGCGCTGTGCAGCCTGCCCCTGCTGCGGCTGGGCTCGCACTATCTGGCGCTGGCCTCGCTGGCGCTGGCCATGCTGGTGCTGCTGGCCGCCATCAATCTCGATGGCCTCACCGGCGGCGCCAACGGGCTGATCCTGTCGACCCCGCCGCGCTGGCTGGGGATGACGGCCACCGACAACGCTGCTCTCGCCGCCATCGTCGCCGGCATGGCGATCGTCGCTGCGCTTGCCTACTGGGCAAGCGGCGGCGGTCTGGCGACGTTGCGCCGCCTCGCCCTGCGCGACACGCCGCGGGCGGCCGCGGCGCTTGGCCTGCGCGCTTCTACCTGGCAGCGCGGCGCTTTCTGCTTCGCCGCAGCGCTGGCGGCGCTGGGCGGCGCGCTCTATGCACCGCTATCGGGCGTGGTGTCGCCGCAAGTGGCCGAGCTGACGCTGATGGTCAATCTGCTGGCCGCCGCGACCATCGGCGGCCGCGGCAAGGTGAGCGGCGCCTTGCTGGGCGCCTTGCTGCTGGTGCTGCTGCCGGAGGCGCTGCGCTTTGCCGGCAACTGGTATCTGTTCCTGTGGGGGGCGGCACTGCTGTTCATGCTGATCGTCATGCCCGCAGGCCTGGCCGGGCTGCTCGATGCGGCGCTGACCGGCAGGATCGCGCCGCGCTGGACGACGGCGCCGCGGCAGGCGCCGGCTCCGCTGCGCGAGGCGGAGCTGCGCCTGCAGGAACTCCACAAGAGCTTCGGCGGCGTCGTGGCCGTCGACGGCGTGTCGCTCGAATTGCATGCCGGTCAGGCGCTGGTGGTGATCGGTCCCAATGGCGCCGGCAAGACCACGCTGCTCAACCTGGTATGCGGCACCGAACGGCCCGATCGCGGGCGCCTGCTGTGGCGCGGCGCCGACATCACCCGAAGCGATGCGCCGGCGCGGGCGCTCCTGGGGATCGCGCGCAGTTTCCAGGCCAGCGATCTGCCGGCCGGGCTCGCCGCACTCGATGCCGTGGCCAGCGGCGCCCAGCACATGGGCGATCTGGCCGCGGCGCGCGGCGCGGCGATGGCTCTGCTGCAGTCGCTGGACCTTGCCGATCATGCCACGGTCGCCAGCGAATCGCTGGCACCCGCCCAACGGCGGCTGATCGAAATCGCCCGCGCCATGATGGCGCGGCCGGCGCTGCTGGCGCTGGACGAGCCGACCGCCGGCATGAGTGTCGAGGCGCGTCGCCAACTGCTGGCGGCGCTGTCGGCTTGGCGCGTCCAGGGCCTGGCCCTGCTGGTGATCGAGCACGATATCGAATTCGCCGTCGCCCTGGCCGACCGGCTCTGCTGTCTCGATCGGGGCCGGATCGAAGCGCTGGGCGAGCCGGCAACCTTGCGCGCCGATCCCGGACTTGGACGCTTCTTCGGCGGTGCGCGATGAGCCCGCTGCTGGAGCTGCAATCCTTCACCGTGCGGCGCGGCGGCGTGCCGGTGGTCCAGGACATTTCGCTGCGGCTGCCGCCCGGAGAGTCGCTCGCCGTGCTGGGCGACAACGGCGCCGGCAAGACCTCCCTGCTGATGGGCATCATGGGCCTGGCGCCGGCCAGCGGCGGGGTAAGCCTGGCCGGCCGCGACGTGACGGGCTGGCTGACCCATGACCGGGTGCGGGCCGGGCTGGGCTACTGCCCGGACCACCGCGGCCTCTTTCCCGGGCTGACCGCCCGCGAAACGCTCGAAGCGGCCTGCCGCCAGGGCGACCGGGCGGCGGCGGTCCGCCGATCCCTGATGCTGTTCCCCGAGCTGGCCGAACGCGCCGACGCGCCCAGCTGGCAATTGAGCGGCGGGCAGCAGCAGATGCTGTCCCTGGCCCGGGCCATGATTGGCGCACCCCGCCTGGTGCTGCTGGACGAGCCGGGCCTGGGTCTGGCGCCCGCCTTGCGGGCGCGGCTGGGCGAGGTGCTGGGTGCCTTGACCTGCCAAGGGGTGGCGCTGCTTCTTGTCGAACAGGATGTAGAGTTTGGCAAAAGCCTTTGCCAAAACTCGATAACCCTTCATCGGGGACGGATGGAACACCGCGGGAGACGTGGTGCCGGCACTACCGCACCGCAGGATTGACGTGCTGCGGCGCACAACTGGGCCATGCGGAATTTTTGAGCAGGGCTAAGCGTTTAGCACCCTTGCCGGCCATAGAGGTTGTGCTAAGAACGTGCGCGCCTGTTGCGGGGAAAGCTGCGTCGCAGCGTGGCAGGCGGACGGTCGGAAGACCGGAATTTGCGGCCGGCGTGTCGCCGGCCCGGTTGGGGGTGTCGGCAAATGGCTCAGAAGAAATCGACCCGCAGCAAGACCGAACTGGCCGCCGCGCGCGATACGGCGAAGCTGCTGCTGGAGATCGAGGCCGTGCATTGCCGCCCCGATCAACCCTTCATCTTCACCTCCGGCCGCGCCAGCCCGGTCTATATCGACTGCCGCAAGATCATTTCCTTCGCCGAGGCGCGCAGCAAGATCATGGCGCATGGCCACAAGGTGATCGACGAGAAGATCAAATGGAGCCGCATCGACGTCGTGGCCGGCGGCGAGACCGCCGGCATCCCCTTCGCCGCCTGGCTGGCCGACAAGGCCAAGAAGCCGATGGTCTATGTGCGCAAACAGCCCAAAGGCTTTGGCCGCATGGCGCAGATCGAGGGCGAACTGAAGAAGAACCAGCGCACCCTGCTGGTCGAGGATCTCGCCACCGACGGCGGCAGCAAGGTCACCTTCGTCGAAGCGCTGCGCAAGGCCGACGCCAAGGTCAGCGACGTGTTCGTGGTTTTCGAATACGGCATCTTCCCGCAGGCGCTCGACAGCCTGGCGGTGATGGGCGTGAAGCTGCATTCGCTGGCCACCTGGTGGGACGTGCTGGAGGCGGCCGAGAAGCACAAATATTTCGACAAGAAGGCCCTCGAAGTCACCCGCGCCTTCCTGGAGAAGCCGGAGGAATGGTCGGCGACGCATGGCGGCGCCAAGCCGCGGACGCCCGCACCCGCACGCGGCTGATGCGGCGCGCCTGATGCGTTTTGCCGCCAATCTCCATTTCCTGTTCACCGAAGTCCCGTTCCTCGAACGCTTCGCCATGGCCAAGCGCCATGGCTTCAACGCCGTCGAATTCATGTTCCCCGACGGCGAGAAGCTCGAGGACATCGCCGTCGCCCAGCACGAAAGCCAGACCAACGTGGTCCTGATCAACCTGCCGCACGGCGATTTCGCGGCGGGCGATCGCGGACTGGCCTGCCTGCCCGATCGCATCCCCGAGTTCCGCGCCGCCGTCGGCACCGGCATCACTTTCGCCCGCGCCCTGGGCTGCCCTCGCCTGCACGCGCTGGCCGGAATCGTGCCCAAGGGCGCCGACCGGAAGCGCTGCCTCGATACCCTGGTCGACAATCTGCAATATGCCTGCGATGCGGCGGCCCGCCACGACATCGACATCGCGCTCGAGCCGATCAACACGCGCGACATGCCGGGCTTCGTGGTCAGCCGCTCCGACGAGGCGATGGACGTGATCGAGCGCGCCGACCGGACCAACCTGCATCTGCAATACGACATCTATCACATGCAGGTCATGGAAGGAGACCTGATCCCCACCATGCGCCGGCTGAAGGATCGCATCGGCCACGTCCAGTTCGCCGACACGCCCGGCCGGCACCAGCCGGGCACCGGCGAGATCAATTTCGCCAACGTGTTCGCGGCGCTGGACGACATGGGCTATGACGGCTACGTCGCCGCCGAATACCGGCCCAGCGGCACGAGCGAGGAGAGTCTCGGTTGGTTCGAGTCCTATCGCTAGCCAAGGCATTGCTTGTCGCCGTCGCCCTGCTCGGCGCCGCTGCGGCGGCCCAGGCCAAGGACGACCTGATCGTCGGCATGACGCAATACCCGACGACCTTCAATCCGCTGATCGGCTCGACCCTGGCGCGCACCCTGGTGATCAATGCCGTGATGCGCCCGCTCACCGCCTTCGACGCCGAGTGGAAGCAGGTCTGCCTGCTGTGCACCGAAGTGCCGAGCATGGACAACGGCCGGGTCAGGATCGAGGACCTGCCCGACGGCAAGAAGGGCATGGCCGTGCACTTCACCCTGCGCGAGAACGCCCGCTGGGCGGACGGCGCGAAAGTCACGCCCGACGATGTCGTCTTTTCCTGGCAGGTCGGCAAGCATCCGCAATCGGGCGTCGCCGCCGCCGACTACTTCAACCACATCACCCGGATCGACGTGGCGGACGAGCGCAACTTCACCCTGCATATCGACCGCGTGGTGTGGAACTACAACAGCTACGCCCCGCCGCCGATGCCGGCCCATATCGAGCGCCGGATCTTCGAAGCTGACCCGGCGCAATACCACAACCGCTCCAAGTTCGAGACGGATACGACCAATCCGGGCCTGTATTTCGGCCCCTATCGCATCGCCGCGGCGACGCCCGGCGTCAGCATCGCACTGGCGCCCAATCCCTACTGGTACGGCGAGAAGCCGCATTTCAAGCGCATCGTGTTCAAGATCGTCGAGAACACCGCGGCGCTGGAAGCCAACCTGCTGTCCGGCAGCATCGACTATATCCTGGGCGAGCTGGGCCTGTCGCTCGACCAGGCGCTGGCCTTCGAGAAGCGCAACCGCGACCGCTTCGACTACATCTACAAGAACAGCCTGATCTACGAGCACATCGACCTGAACCTCGACAACAAGCTGCTGCAGGACAAGCGCGTGCGCCAGGCGCTGCTCTATGCGCTCGACCGCCAGACCATCGTGCAGAAGCTGTTCGAGGGCAAGCAGCCGGTGGCTGACGGCTTCGTGCCGCCGCTCGATCCCAACTATTCGCCGGACGTGCCGAAATATCCTTACGACCCCAAGAAGGCGGCGGCGCTGCTCGACGAGGCCGGATTCAAGCTGCAGAACGGCGTGCGCACGAATGCCGCCGGCCAGAAACTGTCGCTGGAGCTGGTGACCACCGCCGGCAACCGGGTGCGCGAGCTGGTGCAGCAGGTGCTGCAGTCGCAATGGAAGCGGATCGGCGTCGAGATCCGGCTCAAGGCGCTGCCGCCGCGGGTGTTCTCCGACAATCTCGACCATCGCGACTTCGGCGCCATGGCGATGTATGCCTGGGTCAGCGGGCCGGACACGCCGCCGCGCCCCACCCTGCATTCGCAGGAGATTCCCAGCGCCGCCAACAACTGGTCGGGCCAGAACTACCCCGCCTTCCGCAGCGCGGCGATGGACAAGGTGCTGGACCAATTCGACGTCGAGCTGGATGCCGCCAAGCGCAAGGCCCTGGCGGCGCAGATGCAGCGCATCTACGACGAGGAGCTGCCGGTGCTGCCGCTCTATTTCCGCGCCGATCCGTTCATCCTGCCCAAATGGCTGAAGGGCGTGGTGCCGACCGGCCAGTCCGACGGCACCACGCTGTGGATCGAGCAGTGGCACGACACGCGCAATTGAGCGCCGCCTCCAACTCCCGCTGCGACAGGCCGCGGCCTTGCCGCCAGTTCGCCGCACGCTAAGCTTCGATCCATGACACGCTACATCGCCAACCGGCTGGTGCAGATCCTGCTCGTGCTGCTGGCGATGTCGTTCGTGGTCTATCTGCTGATCGGCCTGATGCCGGGCGATCCGATCGACATCCTGGTCAATGCCGATCCGCGCATGACGGCGCAGGATGCCGCCCGGCTGCGCGCCGTCTACGGCCTGGACGGCAGCCTGGTCGAACGCTACCTGGCCTGGCTGGGCCAGGCGGTGCAGGGCAATTTCGGCTATTCGCGCTCGTTCTCGATTCCGGCCATCGAGGTGCTGGTGCCGCGGCTGGGCAACACCGTGCTGCTGATGGGCCTGTCCTTCGCCCTGTCGGTGGCGCTGGCCTTTCCGCTGGCGATCGCCGGGGCGCGCCGGCCGGGCAGCGGCCGCGACACCGCCATCAACCTGCTGAGCTTCGCCGGCATCTCGGTGCCGCCGTTCTGGCTGGCGCTGCTGCTGATCATGCTGTTCGCGGTGGCCTGGGGCGTGCTGCCCGCCTCCGGCATGCGCAGCGACGATGCGATGCCCGGCTTCCTCGCCGCGCTGGTCGACCGGCTGCGCCACCTGGCGCTGCCGGTGCTGACCCTGACCCTGGTCAGCGTCGGGCACTACACGCGCTATATCCGCGCCGCCATGATCGAGAGCCTGCGGCTGGATTTCGTGCGCACCGCCCGCGCCAAGGGCCTGCCCGAGCGGCGCGTGGTCTGGGGCCACGCGCTGGGCAACGCCATGATCCCGATCCTCACCATCCTGGCGCTGTCCTTCGGCGGGCTGCTGTCGGGTGCGCTGATCACCGAGACCATCTTCGCCTGGCCCGGCATGGGCAAGGCGATCTACGACGCCATCATGGGCAACGACTACAATCTCGCCCTGGTCGGCCTGCTGCTGGCGACGCTGACCACGTTACTGGCCAATTTGGCGGCCGATCTGGGCTATGCCTGGCTCGACCCGCGCATCAAGCTGGGCTGACGCCATGGCCGCCTCGATTCACGCCGACCCGACCCAGCACCTCGCGCCGCGCCATGCCTCGCCCTGGCGCCAGTTCTGGCGCCGCTTCCGGCGCCATCCCGCCGCCACCGCCTCGCTGGTGCTGCTGGCGGTCATGGCGCTGCTCGCCATCCTGGCCGGGCCGATCGCGCAATGGCGCGGCATCGATCCCGACGCGGTCGATTTGCTGCAGCGGCTCGAACCGCCCTCGGCGCAATACTGGCTGGGCACCGACGAACTGGGCCGCGACCTGTTCCTGCGCCTGCTCTATGGCGGGCGGGTGTCGCTGTCGGTCGGGCTGGCGGCGGCGGTGATCTCGGCGGTGCTGGGCGCCGCGGTCGGGCTGGCCGCGGGCTATGCCGGCGGCATGGCCGATGCGCTGCTGATGCGCTTCACTGACGCCATGATCGCGCTGCCGATCCTGCCGCTGCTGATCGTGCTGGCGGCGGTCGACCTGACCAAGCTGGGCATTCCCGCCTCGATCGCCCAGTCGCCGGAAATGTCGCTGTACCAGATCGTGCTGATCGTCTCGCTGTTCGCCGGCTGGACCACGGTGGCGCGGCTGGTGCGCGGCATGGCGCTGTCCTTGCGCGAGCGCGACTTCGTGCGCGCTGCACGGGCGCTGGGGGCGCGGCCGCTGCATATCGTGCTGCGCCACATCCTGCCCAACTCGGCCTCGCCGATCATCGTCGCCACCACCTTGTCGATCGGCAACATCATCCTGTTCGAATCGGTGCTGAGCTTCCTGAATTTGGGCGTACGGCCGCCCAACGCCTCGTGGGGCAACATGCTGAGCAACGCCCAGGAGCTGATCTGGAGCGCGCCGGCGCTGGCGGTCTACCCCGGCCTGCTGATCTTCCTGACGGTGATGGCGTTCAACTTCGTCGGCGACGGGCTGCAGGACGCGCTCGACCCGCGCGCCGTCGACCGCCGAACCGACTGAATACAGAAAGGTCCGCCGGTCGGGCGGGCCTTTCTGCTTCGCTTGCGGTCAGCGGCTATTCCGCCGCCTTGCGCACCGTGGCGTCCTTCGACAGCACCTGCTCGGCCAGGGTCGCCCAGTAGGACGCGCCCAGCGGCAGGATCTCGTCGTTGAAGTCGTAGCCGGGGTTGTGGATCATGCACGAGCCCGGCCGGTCGCCGTTGCCGACCCAGATATAGCAGCCGGGCTTGGCCTGCAGCATGAAGGCGAAATCCTCCGAGCCCATCGCCGGGGTCGGGTTGCGGTTGACCTTGCCCTCGCCCGCCACCGTGCCGGCGGCGCGCGCCGCGATCTCGGTCTCCAGCTCGCTGTTGATGGTAGCCGGATAGCGCCGTTCGTAGCGCCAGCCGATGGTGGCGCCGAAAGCGGCGGCGACGTTGCGGCCGATCTCCTCGATCTGGCGCTGCACGCGGTCCTGCACTTCCTTCTTGAAGGTGCGCACCGTGCCGCGCAGCACGGCGGTCTGCGGGATCACGTTCCAGGCATCGCCGGAATGGAACTGCGTGGTGCTGACCACGGCGGTGTCCATCGGGTCGGTGTAGCGGGCGACGATGGCCTGCAGGGCCACCACGATCTGCGAGCCGACCAGCACCGGGTCGATGCCCTGGTGCGGCATGGCGCCATGGGCGCCGACGCCGTTCACGGTGATCTCGAAGATGTCGTAGGCGGCCATCATCGGCCCGGGCCGGACCGCGAAGTGGCCGACCGGAATGCCCGGGATGTTGTGCATGCCGTAGACAGATTCGCAGGGGAATTTGTCGAACAACCCTTCTTCCACCATGACCCGGCCGCCGCCTTCGTTCTCCTCGGCCGGCTGGAAGATGAAATAGACCGTGCCGTCGAAGTTCTTGGTCTCGGCGAGATATTTGGCGGCGCCCAGCAGCATGGTGGTGTGGCCGTCATGGCCGCAGGCATGCATCTTGCCGGGAATGGTCGAGGCATGGCCGAACGTGTTGGTCTCGTGCACGTCGAGCGCATCCATGTCGGCGCGCAAGCCGATCGCCCGCTTGCCCGAGCCTGCCCGCAGCACACCGACCACGCCGGTCTTGGCCAGGCCGCGATGCACCTCGATGCCGAAAGACTGCAGCTTCTTGGCCACCACATCCGCCGTGCGGTTCTCTTCGAATGCGGTCTCGGGATGGCGATGGATGTCGTGCCGCCAGCCTTCCATCTCGCGGTGGAACTCGGCGATGCGGTTGATGATGGCCATGAACGATCTCCTGCCAGTGGTAGGTTGGAGCCGAGCTTAGCGGTCAGGGCCGGGCGGTCAAGCCGCCGGCAGGCGCGCCAGGCCGGCCTCGATCGCCGCCCGACCGGGCAAGGCGGCCTGAGCGCCGCGGGCGGTGCAGGACAGGCTGCCGGCTACTGCAGCGCGGCGCAGCGCCAGATCGAGATCCAGGCCCCGATGCAGTCCCGCCGCCAGCACGCCGGCGAAGGCATCGCCCGCCCCAGTGGTATCGACGACCTCGACCGGCAAAGCCGGCACGCGGCACAGTCGTCCGCCGCTGCTGCCCACTGCCCCTGCGGCGCCATAAGTCACGATCACCGCCACGCCGAGCGCACCGGCCAGACGGCCCGGCGCCGCATCCGGCACACCAAGCCGAGTGGCCAGGGCCTGCGCTTCGACTTCATTGACCAGCAGCCAGTCGACGTGCTGCAACGCCGCCTCGGCGATCGGCAATGCGGGCGCCAGGTT
The DNA here is from genome assembly GCA_964458605.1 of uncultured Hyphomicrobiales bacterium. Taxonomy (GTDB): domain Bacteria; phylum Pseudomonadota; class Alphaproteobacteria; order Reyranellales; family JAQSWP01; genus JBBSNV01. The sequence continues at coordinate 27,902 of CAYWLS010000026.1, forward strand.
CAGCATGATGCGACAGCCGCGAGCGCGGGCTCGCGCAACCAACATCTCGGTCTGATCGCGATCCAGCTCCATCTGCAGCAGGAGCAAGTTGCCCGGCGCCAGCAGCGCATCGGGCACCTGTTCGGCGCACGCCAGCGCATTGGCGCCCGCGGCCACCATGATCTGGTTGGCGCCGCCAGGATCGACGCCCACCGCGGCGCAGCCGGTCGGCGTTTCGACCGCCTGGATGCAGGAAAGATCGACCCGAGCGGCTCGCAACCCGCCCAGTACCAGCTCGGCAAACCCATCGCGGCCCACCGCACCGACCATGGCGACTGGCGCGCCATCGCGGGCGGCGGCCAGCGCCTGATTGCCGCCCTTGCCGCCAGCCGCCACCAGGCAGTCGCGGCCCACCACCGTCTCGCCCGCGCGCGGCAATTGAGGCACGGCAAACAGCAGGTCGGCGATCAGCGAGCCAAACACGACAATCATGGCGCCACCGCCGGCGAGCGGCGCCCAAACGCAACGGGGCCCGCCAAGCCGGCGGGCCCCGTGCCGCGATCCATGACGGACCGCATCAATGACTGAACAGCACCGGCACGGTCATGGTGCCCAGCACCTTGCGGGTGACGCCGCCGATGACCATCTCGCGCAGCCGCGAATGGCCATAGGCGCCCAGCACCATCATGTCGGCATTGACGTCGGCGGCGCGCGACAGCAAGGCGTCGCCGGCATCGATGTCGTCGGCTACGGTGTAGGACGCGGTGACCTTGACGCCATGGCGGGCCAGGAACTGGGCCACGTCGGCACCCGGCTGTTCGCCGTGGCCGCGTGCGCCTGACTTGGGATTGACCGCCAGCACGGTGACGGCGCTGGCAGCCTTGAGAAAGGGCAGCGAATCGACCACGGCGCGGCTGGCTTCGCGGCTGACGTTCCAGCCGACAAGCACGTGTCCGCCCATTACCTTGCCCTTGACGCCGATATACGGCAGCACCAGCACGGGCCGGCCCGAATCCATCATCACGGTCTCGGCCAGGTCGGGAATGATGTCCGGATCGTCGAGTTCGGGGTTGAACTGGCCCATCACCACGAGGTCGGAATATCGCGCCTGCATCGAAGTCTGGTCATAGACGTCGCCGCCGGTGTCGCGCCACTCGTAGCTGCCGCCCATACGCTGGGCGACGCGTTCGAAGATCGCCTTGGCGGCCGCCGACTGTTCCTTGCCGCGCTTCTCCTGCAGCACGATCAGGTCGGGGCCGATTCCGGCCTCCATATAAGCCGGCAGCACCACATTGGCGCGCACGAACAGGCCAACCAGATGCGCATCGTTCTTCTGCGCGATCTCGGAAGCCAGCTCGATGCGCTTCTCGGTGGTCGGGGAGGTGTCGCAATTGACCAATATCGTCTTGTAGCCCATGGGTTTTTCTCTCCTTATTCCGGCGCCAAGACTGCCCTCTTACACGGCAACAAACAATGACATCGATCAAAGTTCTGGCGAGCGCCAGCCGCAGAGCTCAACCGGGCCGCTGCTCGATCGGAATGCGCCCCTCCTCGATGCCATGACAGGCCACCAGGCCGCCTTCGATGGGAAAGTCCTTGGGACGTTCGACCTTGCAACGTTCATTGGCGAAGGGACAGCGCGGATGGAACGGGCAGCCGGTCGGCGGATTGAGCGGGCTCGGCACCTCGCCGGCGACCGGCATGCGCTCGCGCCCGGACATCGCCAGGTCGGGAATGGTGTCGAGCAGCATCCGCGTATAGGGATGCTTGGGTCGGAAGAACACGGTGCGCGTGTCCCCGACTTCGACCAGCCGCCCCAGATACATCACCCCGACGCGGTTGGAGATGTTGTAGACCACGGCAAGGTTGTGCGAGATGAACAGGTAGGTCAGTCCGAAATTGCGCTGCAGATCGCGCATCAGGTTGAGAATCTGAGCCTGAACCGACACGTCGAGCGCCGAAGTCGGCTCGTCGCACACCAGGAACTCGGGCTCGCTGGCCAGGGCGCGGGCGATCGAGATGCGCTGGCGCTGGCCGCCGGAGAACTCATGGGGGAATTTGATGCCGTCGGCCGGGGTCAGGCGCACCTGGCGCAACAGCTCGCCCACCCGATCGCGGATCGCCGCCCTGCTTTGCGCCAGTTTGAAGGCGCGGATCGGCTCGGCGATGATGTCGAACACCCGCCAGCGCGGATTGAGGCTGGCAAACGGGTCCTGGAAGATCATCTGCGTGCGGCGACGCATCGCCGACATTTCCGCCCGGCGCACGCGACGATCGATGACCCGGCCCTCGAACACGATCTCACCGGCCGTGGGGGCGTAAAGCCCGACCACCAGGCGTGCGATGGTCGACTTGCCGCAACCGGATTCGCCCACCAGGGAAAGGGTCTCGCCACGCGCGATCTTGAAGTTGACGTCGTCGACCGCGCGCACGATCTGGCGCGACTTGTGTTCCAGCACCCGATTGAGCCAGGGCGGCGAGACGTCGAAATAGCGCGTCAGATGGCGCGCCTCCAGCAGCGTATCGGCGGCGCCCTGCGGGTCGGGCGCGCCGGACGGATTGCGCGGCGGCAGGGCATCAGGCATTGGCCGGCTCCGCTGCTTTGCCCCGCGCCACGGCCGGTCCGGTGCCGGCGGCATCGTACAGCCAGCATGCCGCCATGGCGCTGCCGGCGGGCATCAGCTCGGGGCGCTGTGCCAAGCATCGCTGCCCGGCATGCGGGCAGCGCGGGTTGTAGGCGCAGCCGGGCGGAATTTCGGTCAGACGCGGCATATTGCCTTCGATCTGGGTCAGGCGCCCCTGCGGTCCGCCGATCGCCGGGATGGAGCCCATCAGCCCCACGGTGTAAGGATGCTTGGCGTTCTGCACGACGTCGCGCACCGGCCCGATCTCGGCGATGCGTCCCGCGTACATGACGGCGACACGGTCGGCGGTCTCGGCGATCACGCCCATGTCGTGGGTCACGAGCATCACCGCCGTGCCGTGCTCGCGGCACAGCCGCTTCAGCAGAGCGATGATCTGGGCCTGGATCGAGACGTCGAGCGCGGTGGTCGGCTCGTCGGCGATGATCAGGCGCGGATTTGCGCACAGCGCCAGCGCGATCACCACGCGTTGCCGCATGCCGCCGGAGAACTGGTGCGGATAATGGTCGATGCGCTGGGCGGCGCCGGGAATGCCCACTTCCTTCAGCAGATCGATGGCGCGGGCCTTGGCCTGCGCGTCGTCCAGCGGCAAATGGGTCTGGATGGTCTCGACCAGTTGCCGGCCGATCGAATAGAGCGGATTGAGGCTGGTCAGCGGGTCCTGGAAGATGGCGCCGATGCGGGCCCCGCGGATACGCCGCATCTGCTCGTAAGGCAGGTTGTCGATGCGCTGGCCCTCGAGCACGATCTCGCCGCCGGCAATACGGCCGGGCGGCTCGAGCAGACCGATAATGGCGGCGCCGGTCAGCGACTTGCCGGCGCCCGATTCGCCCACCACGCCCAGCACCTCGCCCGGCGCGATGTCGAACGACACGTCGTCGACCGCCAGCAGCGTACCGCGCCTGGTCGGGAACTCGACCCTGAGGTGACGAACCTCGAGCAGCGGCTGGGTGGCGGCGGGGTTCATTCCGGTTCCCTCACCGCAGTTTCGGGTTGAGAGCATCGCGCAGCCAGTCGCCCAGCAGGTTGACCGACAGCACGACCAGCACCAGCGCCACGCCGGGAAACACGATCAGCCACCATTCGCCCGAATTGAGGAAGTTGTTGCCCTCGAAGATCAGGCGGCCCAGCGACGGCTGGGTGGCGGGCAAACCGACGCCCAGGAAACTCAGCGTCGCCTCGGTGATGATGGCGAGCGCCAGGTTGATGGTGCCGACCACCAGCACCGGCCCCATGACGTTGGGCAGGATGTGGCGGAACAGGATCAGCGAGGGACGCAAGCCGATGACGCGGGCCGCCAGCACGTACTCCTTGTTGCGCTCCACCAGCACCGAGCCGCGCACCGTGCGCGCATACTGCACCCAGTAGGACAGCGCGATCGACATCACCACCACGAACATGGCGAGTTCCTCGTGCTGCGGGCCGGTCAGGATGCCGCGCGCCACACCGTCGATCAGCAGCGCGATCAGGATCGCCGGAAAGGTCAGCTGAACGTCGGCCACGCGCATGATGAAAGCGTCGACCGCGCCGCCGGCATAGCCGCTGATCAGCCCCAGGGTGATGCCGATCACCATCGACAGCAGCACGGAAATCAGGCCGACGAACAGCGACAGGCGAGTGCCATAGATTATGGCCGAGAGCAGGTCGCGGCCCTGGTCGTCGGTGCCCAGCACGAAGTTCCAGTCGCCGCCATCGAGCCAGGCGGGCGGCTTGAGCCCGTCGCTGATGCTGATCTGCGCCAGGTCGAGCGGATCGATCGGCGAGATCAACGGCGCGAAGATCGAGGCCAGCACGAAGATCGTGACCATGATCGCCGCGCCGACGACGATCGGCGACTGGCGGAAGCTGTAGGCGACGTCGCTGTCGTAGGCGCGCCGCAGGGCCGATCCGATGCGCGAGGCCATTCCCTAGCCTCCCGCCTTGACCGCGCCGACCGCGCGCAGTCGCGGATCGACGGCGTAGTACAGCATATCGACGATCAGGTTGATGACGACGAAGAACAGCGCGATCAGCAACAGGTAGGTCGCCATCACCGGAATGTCGACCGACTGGACCGACTGGATGAACAGCAGCCCCATGCCGGGCCAGGAGAACACCGTCTCGGTGATGACCGCGAAGGCGATGATGCCGCCCAGCTGCAGGCCGGTGATGGTGATGACCGGCACCAGCGTGTTCTTCAGCGCGTGACCGAGATTGATGGCCCGGTTGCTCAAGCCGCGGGCGCGGGCGAATTTGATGTAGTCGGTGCGCATCACCTCCAGCATCTCCGAGCGCACCAGCCGCATGATCAGCGTCAGCTGGAACAGGCCGAGCGTGATGGCGGGGAGAATCAGCGCCTTCAGACCGGAGGCGGTCAAAAAACCGGTCGACCAGCCGCCGATATTGACAGTGTCGCCGCGACCGAAAGATGGCAGGCAAACGCCGTTGCCCAGCCCCAGGCTATCGGCCCAGCCGGTGCAGGCGACCGAGAACACCATGATCAGCAGGATGCCGACCAGGAATGGCGGCAACGACACGCCAACCAGCGATACGGTGAGGAAGAATCGACTGAGCGATCGGCGCGGATAGAGCCCGGTGAACACGCCCAGGCCGACGCCGACAATCAGCGCCACCATCGCCGCCACGAAGCTGAGCTCGAGGGTGGCTGGCAGGCGCTCCTTGATGACGTCCATGACGGGCCGGCTGAGCCGATAGGACAGGCCGAACTTGCCCTGCACGGCATCGCCCATATAGCGGGCGAACTGGATGATGGCCGGATCGTCCAGGCCCAGTTTCAGGCGCAGCTTGACCCGATCCTCCATCGGCGTGTCGATGCCGACCAGCGAGTTGATCGGATCGCCGACATAGTGGAACAGGCTGAACGCGATCGCGCCCACCGTGAGCATCACGATGACCGCCTGCAGCAGGCGACGGATGATGAATGCCAGCATCGCTGCGCGTCAAATGTGGCGGCCCGGACCCTGCGGTCCGGACCGCCATTCGCTCATTGGCGAACCTTTACTTCATGTTGACGTGATAGAGCATGAAGATGTTGTCGGCGCGTTGAACCGCATCGACGTTCTTGCTCATAGCCCACACGATCGCCTGCTGGTGCAGCGGAATGTGGCCCACCTCGTCGCGGTGGATCTTCTCCGCCTCACGCATCTGCGCTTCGCGCTTCTTGGCATCGGTCTCCTGAGCCGCCATGTCGGTCAGCTCGTCGACGCGCTTGTTCGAGTAGCCGCCCGGATTGAAGGCGCCAACCTTCTTCTGCGCGCTCGGCGTCTCGACCAGTTGCTGGAACACGTCGACCACGTCGTAGGTCGAACCCGGCGACCAGCCCAGCATGAAGAAGCTGGTCTGGCCCTGGGTGAAGTCACCCTTGCGCAGGATCTTGGCGAAGTACTTGGAGCGAGTCTGCGCCAGCAGGTTCACCTTGACGCCGATCTTGGCCAGCATGGCGACCACCGCCTTGCAGATCGCCTCGTCGTTGACGTAGCGGTCGTTGGGGCAGTCCATGCCGACTTCGAAGCCGTTGGGATAGCCCGCTTCGGCAAGCAGCTTCTTGGCGGCGGCCGGATCGAACTTCGGCCTCACGTCGAGATCCTTGAAGTAGCCGCTGATGCCCTGACCGACCATCAATGCCACGGGATAGGCGTCGCCGCGCATCACGCTGCGGGCGATGCCGTTCTCGTCGATCGCCATCCAGAAGGCGCGGCGCACCCGCACGTCCTTGAACGGGTTCTTGCCCTTGATGTTCGACTCGAGCAGTTCGTTGCGCTCCTGGTCGAAGCCCAGATAGACCACGCGGGTCTCGCGGCCGGCCATCACCTTGACGGCCGGATCCTTCTTCAGCTTGTCCTCGTCGGCCGGCGGCACCGTGTAGACGAAGTCGACCTGATGTGACAGCAGCGCCGCGGTGCGGGTCGCCGCGTTCGGGATTACGTAGAACTCGGCGGTGTCGATGTTGAACTTCGTGGTCTTGTCCCACCAGTTCGGATTGCGCACCAGCACCGTCTTGGAATCCGGCTCGCGCAGCTTGAGCATGAACGGCCCGGTGCCCATGGCGTTGCGGGTGGCGAAGTTTTCCTTGCCGCTGGTCAGGTCGACCGCTTCAGCGGCGCCGTTCTTCTCGGCCCACACCTTGGACATGATCATGATGCCGGCCAGCTTGTCGGCCAGGAACGGATCAGGATACTTGGTCTCGACCTCGACGGTGTCGTCGGACACCTTGCGCACTTCCTTCACCGACAGGAAGTAGCCCTTCATGTTCGAACCGCCGGTCGAGGCGCGGTTGTAGGAGAACACCACGTCGTCGGCCGTGAACGGCGTGCCGTCGGAGAACTTCACGCCCTGCCGCAGCTTGAACTCCCACACCGTGGGGGACTTCAGGCGCCACGAAGTCGCCAGCCCCGGTTGCATCTTCATCTCGCCGTCGCGACGGATCAGCGGCTCGTAGACGTTCTGCAGGAACGACAGCAGGAAGGTCTCGTTGCGGGCATACGGATCCATCGAATTGACGTCGCCGTCGTTAGCCCACTTGAAGACTTTTCCCTGCGCGAAGGCAGGCGGATTGACCAGCGCCGTGGCCGCGAGCGCACCCGCCGCGAACGCAAGCGCTTTTAGTCCGAGTTTCATCGGATGTTCTCCCTTGTATAAAGCATCCCTCCTCGTCCAGGGGACGAGGTCGCGAAAGCCCGGCCGTTGACGCCGGTTCTCTCAGGTGTAACAGCGGTAGAACACTCCGCCGGACGAGTCAATCGCAGACAGGAAACTCAAAGGCTTAGAACGCCGAGCCGCCCGCCGAACGCACATCTGCGTGATCGGCGCATGGCCGATGGCCCGCCCTGCCCGGTCCGGCATGGGCCGCATGCACCGCACTGATCGGCGCGGTGCTCGGATCGCACAACAAACGCATGATCGCTGCCCCGGCCGCCGCTACCACAGGTCAGCCCTGCCGACGCGGTAGATCGCGACGGTTGCCGACGCGCGGCGATGGCGTACCATGCGCGCAACCGCTCGCCTCGCGCGCGATCCCGCATGGAGCTTAGCCAATGACCTTCTCGCCGTCCGGAAACTCGTTGCAGGCGCGCGACATCGCCGCCGTGGTGCACCCCTACACGCATCTGAAGAAGCACCTGACCGAGGGGCCGATGGTGGTGGTACGCGGCGAGGGCGTGCGGGTGTGGGACGATTCGGGCAAGGACTATATCGAAGGCATGGCCGGGCTGTGGTCGGCTTCGCTGGGCTTCGACAACCAGCGCCTGGTCGATGCCGCCACTCGCCAGATGAAGCAGTTGCCGTTCTACCATGCCTTCGCCGGCAAATCGCACGAGCCGATCATCGAATTGTCGGAGATGCTGCTGCAGCGCGCGCCGGTGCCGATGGCCCGCGTGCTGTTCGCCAATTCCGGGTCGGAAGCCAACGATTCGGCCATGAAGCTGGTGTGGTACTACAACAACGCCCTGGGCCGGCCCAACAAGAAGAAGATCATCTCGCGCATCAAGGGCTATCACGGCGTGACCATTGCGTCGGCCAGCCTGACTGGCCTGCCCAACAACCACCGCGATTTCGACCTGCCGATCGCCAACGTGCTGCACACAGATTGCCCGCATCACTATCGCTATGCGGCGGCGGGCGAGTCGGAGGAGGATTTCGCCACCCGGCTTGCCGCCTCGCTGGAACGGAAAATCCTCGAAGAAGGGCCCGACACCGTGGCCGCCTTCATCGCCGAACCAGTAATGGGCGCGGGCGGCGTGATCGTGCCGCCCCGCACCTATTTCGAGAAAATCCAGCCGGTGCTGAAGAAATACGATTTGTTGCTGATCGCCGACGAGGTGATCTGCGGCTTCGGCCGCACCGGCAGCTACTGGGGCTGCCAGACACTGGGGATCAAGCCGGACATCCTGACCTGCGCCAAGGCGCTGTCCGCCTCGTTCCTGCCGATCTCCGCCATCCTGATCGGCGAGAAAGTCTGGCAGGCCATGCTGGCGGAGAGCGAGAAGATCGGCGTGTTCGGCCACGGCTTCACCTATTCCGGCCACCCTGTGCCGGCGGCGGTGGCGGTCGAGGCGCTGAAGATCTACGACGAGCGCGACCTGGTCGGTCATGTGCGCGACGTGGCGCCTGCGCTGCAGTCGGGGCTGCGCAAATTCGCCGACCATCCGCTGGTTGGCGAGGTACGCGGCATCGGCCTGCTGGGGGCGCTGGAGCTGGTGCAGAACAAGGACACCAAGGAGCCGTTCGCGGCGACCGCCGGCGCCGGCGCGGCGGTGTCGCGCCACGCCCAGGCGCACGGAGCCATCGTACGCAATATGGGCGATACCGTTGCATTCTCCCCGCCTTTGATCATCAGCAAGGCCGAGATCGAAGAGTTGCTGTCTCGCACGCACCGGGCCCTGGATGGGGCCCTGGCCGACCTCAAGGCGCAGGGCGTGGCCATCGGCTAAGGTCGACACATCGGGGAATATCGCTCCCGATCAAACTGTTAGCGATTGGGGGCCCGGCGGCGCAGCATCCGTTGGGCGGCAGGGCCGCGCAAACCGGTCCGCTTGGGGCGAAGCCCTGCCGTGCGGCAATGCGTCTGCGTCAAAGGTCTGTTTTACTGATATAAATCAAGGCTTGCGACGGGGCGGGCTTGGATATTTGCCGAGCTTGCCGGGTGGCGGGCCGGAAATTGGCTGGGGAGCCGCGTTCGGATCGAAGTGATGGATTACCAGAAGATATTTCGCCAGGCCTTGGACGACCTCAAGCGCGAGGGCCGCTATCGCATATTTGCCGACCTGGAACGCCAGGCCGGACGGTTCCCGTTGGCGCTGAACCATCGCGACGGCAAGATCGAAACCGTCACGGTATGGTGCAGCAACGACTATCTGGGCATGGGCCAGCACCAGACCGTGGTCGACGCCATGCAGCAGGCGCTGCGCGAGACCGGCGCCGGCGCGGGCGGCACGCGCAACATCTCCGGCACCAACCACTATCACGTGCTGCTCGAGCGCGAGTTGGCCAGCCTGCACGGCAAGCCGGCTGCGCTGATCTTCACCTCGGGTTATGTCGCCAACGAAACCACCCTGCAGACCCTTGGCGCCAAGCTGCCCAACTGCATCATCTTCTCCGACGCCTACAACCACGCCTCGATGATTGCCGGCATCCGCCACTCCGGCGCCGGCCGCGTGATCTGGAAGCACAACGATGTGGCCGATCTCGAGCGGCACCTGCGCGACGAGGATCCCGAAGCGGCCAAGATCGTGGCGTTCGAATCGGTCTATTCGATGGACGGCGACATCGCGCCGATCAACGAGATCGTCGACGTGGCGCAGCGCTACGGTGCGCTGACCTATCTCGACGAGGTGCATGCCGTCGGCATGTATGGCCGCCACGGCGCCGGCGTGGCCGAGCGCGACGACGCCATGGACCGCGTCGACATCATCCAGGGTACACTGGCCAAGGGCTTCGGCGTGATCGGCGGCTACATCACCGGCAGCGCCGAGCTGATCGATTTCGTGCGCAGCTTCGGTTCGGGCTTCATCTTCACCTCCGCCCTGCCGCCCTCTATCGCGGCCGGCGCGCTGGCCTCGGTGCGCTGGCTCAAGGAGCACAACGAGGTGCGCGAGCTGCACCAGGAGCGCGCCGCCACCTTGAAATCGCGCCTGAAGGCGGTCGGCCTGCCGGTCATGCCCTCGGTCAGCCATATCGTGCCGCTGTTCGTGGGCGATGCCGAACGCTGCAAGCGGGCCAGCGACATGTTGCTGGAACGCCACCGCATCTACGTGCAGCCCATCAATTACCCGACCGTGCCGCGCGGCACGGAAAGGCTGCGCATCACCCCCACTCCGCTGCATACCGACGAGATGATGAACCGCCTGGTGCACGCCCTGCTCGACGTCTGGGCCGCGCTGGACATGGTGCCCGCGGCGGCGGAGTAGTTTCCTGGTTCGGACTTTCGCCGCCGGCGCTTCCCAAGGGACGACGGATCGGCCACGATGGCGCATCGTTCTCCGCGGCGTCCCGCATGACCGTCAATCGCCGGCAACTGGCCAAGATCCTCGAATTGCTAGGCAGCGCCCATGATGGCGAAGCCCTGGCCGCGGCGCGTCGCGCCGATGCCATGGTCAAGGCTGCCGACGCCGACTGGGCCAGCCTGCTGGGCGTTGGCGCCATCGCCGTCGCCTCCCCGCCAGCCGCCTCTCCGACCGCCCAGCCCAACCAGTACCAGCCGCCACGCCGGCGCGGCCGCGAAGTCACCAGCTTTGAGATGCTGATCGCGCTGCTCAAGAGCGAACGCACACCGGCCGAGATCAAGAAGCGCCTGCGGCCGCTGGAGCGCGCGCTGCTCGACGGCGATGTCGGCGAAGGCGAGATCGCCGAACTGCGCCTGCTGTTCGGCCGCTACGTGGCGATCGCCTCGGCCTTTTAACCTTTGATCACCCGGTATTTCGACCGGCGCCTTGAAACCACAATCCGAAGACTAGTATTATTTTATATTCCATGTACCGGGGGAGGCTTCGATGCGCCTTGTCATTGGTATGCTTGGCATTGCGTTTGGATTGCTCAGCGCAAATATTTCTCTCGCCGCGCCGCCTGCGGGATCATTGTACATCGACGGCGGTCAGAATCCGATCGGAATCGTCCTGGTGCCCGGACGCGGCCAGAAAGCCGATGGCTACGTCGCGGGGCCTATGCGCAAGGCGCTCAATCGCGCCGCCGGTTATCACACGATCTCCGTCCAGCTGCCGACGACGACGCAGATCGAGAACGTAACGCCGGAACTTCAATTGGCGGAGATGAAGTCGATCTATCCCGCCGCCAGCGCGACCATCAAGGCGGCCGCGGACTTCCTGCGCCAGGAACATGGCGTCAAACGGATCTATCTTGTCGCGCACAGCATGGGCACAACAATTGCCGCCACGATGTTGACCCAGGACGGCGCAAGTGGTTTTGCCGGCGTGGTATTGATTTCGACCGGGGACTACGGCGAAGCGCCGTTCAACACCACTGCCAACGCAGGACGCCTTCCGATACCGGCTTTGGACGTGTTCGGCGACCCCACAGGGATCAGTCATCCGCTTGACGCCAAACTGGCTACCGCTGATGTCAACCTGGCGTCATCGCGCGCGCAATACGTTTCCGCAAAATACAAGCAAGTCCGCCTTACCGGCGCCGGCCACGCTTTTGTCGGCTCGGGCAATGAAAGCGCTCTGACTTCTGCGATAACAAGTTGGATTGGCGAGCAAGAAGGGGCAAATCGAAAATAGCGCTCTAACCTTCCCGGCGGCGCTTGCTGGACAGTTCGCGGATCATGCCGTGCAAGGTGGCCACTTCCTGGCGGGTAAGCTGGGCGCGCTGCAGGGTGGTACGGATGTTGCGCACCATGCTGGGGCGCTTCTCGATCACGCGCAGGAAGCCGCTGTCGTCCAGCTCGCGCTCGAGGTGCTCGAACAGTTTCAGCATGTCGGCTTTGGTGGCCGGCAGCCTGCCGTCGTCTTCGATCGCCTGTTCGGCCGGCTGGAACACCAGCTGCGACCATTCATAGGCGACCAGCAACACGGCCTGGCCGAGATTGAGCGAGGCATAGGCTGGATTGAGCGGCACGGTGATCACCGTGTCGGCAAAGGCCACATCGTCGTTGGTCAACCCGGTGCGCTCGGGTCCGAAGATCACGCCGCAGCGCTGGCCGCTGGCGCCGTGGATTTCGGCGGCGGCCTGGCGCGCGGTCAGAACGCGCTGCTGGGCATCGCGCGTCCGCGCCGTGGTGGCATAGACGCGCTGCAGATCGGCCACCGCCGCGCCCAGATCGTCGAACAGCCCGGCATTGTCGATGACGCTGTCGGCGCCGGACGCCGCGGCGCGCGCCTTTTCGTTGGGCCAGCCGTCGCGCGGCGCCACCAGGCGCAGTTCGGTCAGGCCGCAATTGAGCATGGCGCGGGCGGCGGCACCGATATTCTCGCCCATCTGCGGCCTTACCAGAATTACGACCGGCGCGCCCTCGGCCAGGGCCATGCTGTCGCCGCCGCTTGGGCCGCCGCGGCTGCGATCGGTACCGGCCATGCGGCTTACAGCGGACGGGCGCGCAGCGGCGCGGCGCTGCCCGGCTGCTGGCCCTTGGGCACCACGCCGTCGCGGAACAGCTTGTAGGTGATGATGTCGTAAAGCGCGTTGAAGGAGGCGTCTATCACGTTGCTCGACACGCCAATGCAGGTCCAGCGATGGCCGGCATCGTCCTGGCTCTCGATCATCACGCGGGTTATCGCGGCGGTGCCGCCGTGCGGATTGAGGATGCGGACCTTGTAGTCGATCAGGCTGACCGGGGCCAGGGTGGGATAGTGCGGCACCAGCGCCTTGCGCAGCGCCTCGTCCAGCGCGTTGACCGGCCCATTGCCTTCGGCCACGGTCATCGCCCATTCCTCGCCCACCGCCACTTTCACCGTGGCTTCGGACTGGGTGATGAGATCGCCACGGGCGTTGAAGCGGCGCTCGGTGATGACACGGAAGCTGTTGAGTTCGAAAAAGTCGGGCACGCTGTGCAGCATGCGGCGCGCCAGCAGCTCGAAGCTCGCCGATGCGCCGTCATAGGCATAGCCCTCGTTCTCGCGCTGCTTTATCAAGTCGAGCAGCTTGGGCACTTCCGGCGCATTGGCATCGATCTCCAGCCCGATTTCGCGGAACCGCGCCAGGATGTTGGACCGGCCTGCCTGATCGGACACAACGATGTGGCGGCTGTTGCCAACCAGGGAAGGCTCGATGTGCTCGTAAGTGCGCGGATCCTTCTCCACCGCCGAAACGTGCAGGCCGCCCTTGTGGGCGAAAGCGCGCTCGCCGACATAGGCGGCGCCGCGATTGGACGGCAGGTGCAGCCGGTCGTCCAACATGCGCGACAGATGCGTCAGATGTTCGAGTTCCTCCGGCTTGATGCCGGTGTCGAAACCCATTTTCAGCATCAGGCTGGGGATCAGCGCGACGATGTTGGCGTTGCCGCAGCGCTCGCCCAGGCCGTTGATCGTGCCCTGGACCTGGCGCACGCCGGCACGGACAGCCGCCAGCGAGTTGGCGACCGCGTTCTCGGTGTCGTTGTGGCAGTGGATGCCCAGGTGGCTACCGGGAATATGCCTGACCACCTCGCCGACGATGCGCTCGACCTCGTCGGGCAGGCTGCCGCCATTGGTGTCGCACAGCACGACCCAGCGCGCGCCAGCGTCGTAGGCGGCTTTGGCGCAGCGCAGGGCGTATTGCGGATTGGCCTTGTAGCCGTCGAAGAAATGCTCGCAATCGAACATCACCTCCTCGACGCCGCGCTTCCTGGCGGCAGCAATCGAGTCGGCGATCATGGCCACGTTCTCGTCGTGGGAGATTTCCAGCGCGACGTCGACATGGAAGTCCCAGGTCTTGCCGACCATGCACACGGCCTTGGTGCCGGCGCCCAGGATCGCATTGAGGCCGGGGTCGTTGGCGGCGCTGCGGCCCGGCCGGCGGGTCATGCCGAAGGCGGTGAGCGTCGCCCGTTCCAGCTTGGGCGGATCGGCGAAGAAATCGTCGTCGGTCGGGTTGGCGCCGGGCCAGCCGCCCTCGATATAGTCGACGCCAATCCGGTCCAACGCTTCCGCAACCGCCACCTTGTCGGCGACGCTGAAATCGACCCCTTGAGTCTGCGCACCGTCGCGCAGGGTGGTATCTAACAGATAGACGCGGTTCTCGTCTTGGCTCATGACAACAGGCCCTTGTTTTGCCAGCTCTTTTTGCACCTGCGAGCGTGCGGCGTCAACGCGCGCGCCCAAACCCTTGTTCGCGCACGGCATTTTAGCCCGACACAGCGTGAATCAACGACTGAGCATGCCGGCCTAAGCCGTTGGCTGCACACTAGCTTCGCCAACGACCGTGGGATTGGCGAAAATTGCCGCGCAAATCGGTTCAGCCGCGCTTCCAGCTCGTGCCCTTTGGCCCGTCCTCCAGCACGACGCCGGCTTCGGCCAGCGTCTTGCGGATACGGTCGGCCTCGGCGAAATCCTTCGCCTTGCGCGCGGCGTTGCGCGCGGCGATCAAACCATCAATCTCGCTGTCCGCCAGTCCGCCGTTGACCCCGCCCTTGAACCAGCTCTCGGGATCCTGCTGCAGGATGCCCAGCGCCTGGCCGCCGCCCAGCAGTTCGGCTCGTGCCGTGGCATCGCCGCTGTTCAGCCGGTTGGCGGCATCGTGCAAGGCGCTGATCGCCAGCGGCGTATTGAGATCGGCCTGCAGTGCCTGCTCCACCGCCTCCGGCACCGCCGCAGCGGCGCTGTCGACAGCTTCGGCAAGGCGCAGCGCCTGGTACAGCCGGTCGAGCGAGGCCTTGGCGCGCTTCAGCCCTTCCCGGGTGAAGTCGAGCGGCTGACGGTAATGTCCCGACAGCAGCAGGTAGCGCACCGCCTCGCCGGGAAACTCGTCGAGCAGCTCGTGCAGGGTGAAGAAATTGCCCAGCGATTTGGACATCTTCTCGTTGCCCGACAGCACGTAGCCATTGTGCATCCAGTATCGGGCCATGATCGAAGTGCCGTGGGCGCAGCGCGATTGGGCGATCTCGTTCTCGTGGTGCGGAAAGATCAGGTCGAGCCCGCCACCGTGAATATCGAACGTGTCGCCCAGCAACCCGCCACTCATGGCGGAGCATTCGATATGCCAGCCCGGCCGACCGCGGCCCCACGGACTGTCCCAACCGACCTGGCTGGGATTCGACGGCTTCCACAGCACGAAGTCGGCCGGATCGCGCTTGTATGGCGCCACTTCAACCCGCGCCCCGGCGACCAGCTCGTCTCGACTATGGCGCGACAGACGCCCGTAGTCTGCCATGCTGGGTACGGAGAACAGCACATGGCCCTGCTCGACATAGGCATGGCCCTTGTCGATCAGGCTGCGCATCATGTCCTGCATATGAGCGATGTATTGCGTGGCGCGCGGCTCGAAAGTCGGCGGCAGCGCATTGAGTTTGGCGATGTCGGCGTGGAACGCGTTGGCGGTGCGCGTGGTCAGCGCCTCGATGGTCTCGCCGTTCTCCGCGGCGCGATCCATGATCTTGTCCTCGACATCGGTGATGTTGCGGACATAGGTGACGCGCGGATAGAGCCGCTGCAGCAACCGGAACAGGGTGTCGAACACCACGATCGGCCGGGCATTGCCGATATGAATGAAGTCGTAGACCGTTGGGCCGCAGACATACATGCGCACGTTGGACGGATCGAGCGGAACGAATTCCTCTTCCTGTCGCGTCAGCGTGTTGTAAATACGCAAGGTCACGGCCGATCCCCAGATGAAAAAAGACGGCTCAGGCCGTCTCCGCTAAGCCACTTGGCCGCGCAGCCTGGCTTCGGCCCGCACGCGGCCGATGAGCGGTAGCAAATTCTGCATCTCCGGTCCATGGTCGCGCGCCGTCAGCGCCAGGCGCAGCGGATGGAACAGCGCACGCCCCTTGCGGCCGGTGGCGGACGAGACGGCGTTGGTCCAGCTCTTCCAGCTTGCCGCACTCCACGGTTCCGCCGGCAGCAGCGCCGCCGCCTGGGTGGTGAAGGCGGCATCCTCGATGGCCGGCTTCAGCGGACCCTTCACCACCTGCCACCAGTCCGACGCGTCGGCCAGGGTGGCGAGATTGCCGCGCACCGCCAGCCAGAAGTCCTCGTCCGCGCCGGCGGCGATTTCGCCCAGCCGCTCGGCAACCTGCGCATAGCCCATGTGATGCAAGGTGCGTGCGTTAAGGGCGTACAGTTCGTCGGGCGAGAAACGCGGAGCAGCGCGCGCCACCTTGGCGAAGTCGAAGCTGTCGACCAGGGTCTGCAGGCTTTCGACCGGCTCGATCGGATCGGATGTGCCCAACCGCGCCAGCAGCGCCGCCAAGGCCAGCGGCTCGACGCCCTGGCCACGCAGATCGGCGATCGACAGGCTGCCGAGGCGCTTGGACAGCCCGGCGCCCGAAGCATCGGTCAGCAGCGGCAGATGAGCGAAGATCGGCGGCCGCGCGCCCAGCGCCTGGAACAACTGGATCTGCGTTCCGGTGTTGGTGACGTGATCCTCGCCGCGCACCACATGGCTGATGGCGAAGTCGATATCGTCGACCACCGAGGGCAAGGTGTAGAGATAGGTGCCGTCGGCACGCACCAGCACCGGATCGCTCTGGCTGGCCTCGTCGACGTCCTGCGCGCCGCGCACCAGGTCGACCCATTCCACCCGCTCGTCGCGCAGCAGGAAGCGCCAATGAGCTTTGCGCCCCTCTCCCTCGAGCCGGCGCTTGTCCTCATCGCTCAGCCGCAGACCGGCGCGGTCATAGACCGGTGGCTTGCCTTGCGCCAGCAGGCGCTTGCGCTTGAAGTCGAGTTCCTGCGGGGTCTCGTAGCAGGCATAGAGCCGGCCGTCGCGCTTGAGACGCTCGGCTGCGGCGGCATAGGCATCGAAGCGTTCCGACTGGTGGCGCAGCAGGTCCCAGTCCAGCCCCAGCCAGCGCAGATCGTCCTGGATGCCTTGCGCGAATGCCGCGGTCGACCGTTCGAGGTCGGTATCGTCCAGCCGCAGCACGAACTGGCCGCGCTCACGGCGCGCGAACAGCCAGTTGGCCAGCGCCACACGTATGTTGCCGACATGCAGGCGGCCCGTCGGGCTGGGTGCGAACCGCACCTTGACCGCACCCATGACGCTAACCGCGGAAGGCGTTGGTGATCGGATAGCGCCGGTCGCGCGACAAAGCGCGCGGGCCGATCTTCACGCCGGGCGGAGCCTGGCGACGCTTGTATTCGGCGTTCTCCAGCATGCGCCAGACACGTGTGACGGTGGTGCGGTCTTCGCCCTGGGCGACAAGTTCATCGACGCCCTGGTCGCGCTCGATCAAGCCATTGAGAATCCGGTCGAGTTCGTCGTAGGGCGGCAGGCTGTCCTGATCCTTCTGACCCGGCCGCAACTCGGCGGTCGGCGCCTTGGTCAGGATGCGCTCGGGGATCACCACCCCCTCCGGGCCCAGCGCGCCATGCGGCCGATGCGCGTTGCGCCAGTGGGACACGGCGTAAACCATTGTCTTGTAGACGTCCTTCAGCACCGAATAGCCGCCGCACATGTCGCCATACAGCGTGGAATAGCCAACCGACATTTCCGACTTGTTGCCGGTCGACACAACCATCGAGCCGAACTTGTTCGACACAGCCATCAGCGTGACGCCGCGGGCGCGGGCCTGGACGTTCTCCTCGGTGATGTCGGCATTACGGCCGGCGAACATCGGCGCCAGCATCTGTTCGAAGGCTTGCATGGCCGGGCCAATCGACACGCTGTCGAGCCTGATGTTCAGGCGTTTGGCGCAGTCGGCGGCATCGTCGAGACTGTCCTGGCTGGTGTAGGGCGACGGCATCATGATGGTCAGCACCCGCTCCGGCCCCAGCGCGTCGGCCGCCACCGCCGCGGTGATGGCCGAATCGATGCCGCCCGACAGGCCGATCACCACGCCGGGGAAGCGGTTCTTGTTCACATAATCGCGCAGGCCCAGCATCATCGCCTGATAGACCGATTCGATGCGGTCGATCGGCTGGGCCAGCTCGCCGGGTTCGCATACCCAGCCGGCATTGCCGCGCCGCCAGCGCGTCAGGGCGATCGCCTCGCGGAAGGCGGGCAAGGAAGCCTTGAGCATCCGATCCGCCCCCAGAACGAAGGAGGCGCCGTCGAACACCAGCTCGTCCTGGCCGCCCACCTGATTGACATAGGCCAATGGCAGGCCGCTCTCGGCGATGCGCTCGACCGCCAGCTGCAGGCGCACGTCGGTCTTGTCGAGTTCATAGGGCGAGCCATTGGGAACAATCAGCATTTCCGCGCCGGTCTCGGCCAGGCACTCGACCACGTCGGGTTTCCAGATGTCCTCGCAGATCGGCACACCCAGACGAATGCCGCGGAACGACAGCGGCCCAGGCATCGGGCCGGCAGCGAACACTCGCTTCTCGTCGAACACGCCGTAATTGGGCAGGTCGACCTTGAAGCGCTTGCCGACGATGGCGCCGCCCTCGAGCAGCAACACCGCGTTGTAGAGCTTCCCCTCCTCGACCCAGGGCGTGGGCAGCAACACCGCCGGGCCCCCATCGGCGGTTTCCGCCGCCAGCGCTTCGGCCTGCTGGCGCAACGCCGTCTGGAAGGCGTGCTTCAGCACCAGATCCTCGGGCGGATAGCCAGACAGGGCCAGTTCCGGCAGCACGACGAGATCGGCACCCAGCCGCCTGGCCTCGGTGCGGGCACGACGGACTTTATCCGCATTGCCCGGCACGTCGCCGACCATCGGATTGATTTGGGCCAGGGCAAGGGCAAGCGTGTCGGTCATCGCAGAGAAATCGCCAAAAACAACGGGATAGCGGCGCAAGCTAGAGCGGATCAGGACCAGATGGAAGGCCTATCGCGGAGACCAGATTGCCGCCCCGATCCGCGACTTTAGATCAAAACCGCCGATCGCGCCGGGCGCGCAACCCTTTCCCGAAAATCCAATACGATCAGGGCCTTGGCGTGGCGTGCGCGTCCAATCCGCTACCGTGAATAGAGAATGGCGTGAACCCGCTGGGCACAGGCACTGTCGCGGCGGAAACCGACCGGAATCCTGTCGCCGCCCAGCGGCGGGTCCATGTCGTAGTTCCGCGCCAAGGCAGGGTGACTGGCCAGATCCTTGTTCCACTGGGTGTAGAACGGATGGGGCATCACCAGGATGTCAGGCTTCTGCACGAGCAGCAAACGATCCGCCGAAAAGCCGCGATGGGCGTCGTGGCGGTCATGCAGGCCGGAAATATCGACCAGCCTGGTCGTCCCCAGATAAGTCGACAAGACCCCGTCTTCGGTGGTCGCGATAACGCAGTTGTTGGCGATCAGCGCATCGCCCAGGCGACGCAGCGCCGAGTTGTCGTTGTTGAAGAAATAGAAATTGTCGGCTGCATACAGCAGCGAACCGCGCGCCGTGTTGCGCTCGTCGGGCTGAACCATTGCATCCATGAACAGTTCGCGCTCGTTGCGCATCATCGGATAGACCTTGTCTGCCAACAGCAGCGACAGCGCGAGCAGCAGCGCCGCGCCGCGCAGGTCGATGCGCATCGGGCCGTCAACCAGTCCGCTGCGCGCGATGATCGCCTCCACCGCCAGCAAGGCGGCCACCAGGAACACCGGCATTGCCGGCGCATAGTAGCGCCCGAACGCCCCCATGATCGGCAGCACCGCGACGTAGTGATAAAAACAGAACAGCAGCGCGCCGAGCAAAGCGGCGCGCAGCGCCGGTTTCATGCTACGCAGCAGGAACAGCGAAGCCAGAAACAGAATCGCTTCGGGCACGCGCAGCGTGATCGCCACGCTGGCATAGCTCCAGTTGGTGCCGATGAATTCCTCGTAGTTGACCGTCGAGAGCTGGGTCAGCCAGGTGTTCTTGACGGCGAACGCCAGCGGCAGCGGGTCGCCGTAGTAAAGCCAGCAGGCGCCGATGAACAGGGCGATCAGGGCCAGCCCGAGAAGGCCGGCGACCAGACCGGCCCAGCGCTGGTCGCGATCGCGCGTCACTACGGCCAGGCCCAGCGGCGCCGATACCGCCACCAGCGCGGCATCGGGCCGGGTGGCATAGACCAGCAGGATCAGCACAGCGACCAGCGCGATACGAGCCCGATCCCGCGCTTGCGGCGCCAGGCGCAGTGTCGCCCACAGGCTGAACGCCACCAGGCTCATCGCCCAGCCGCTCTCCATCGCCGTTGTCCTGAGGAATTCGAGTTGGGAATCGAAGGCAGCGAACAGAACCGCCAGCCCGACGCCGATCGCCCTGACTGTCGGATCGCGGCTTGTCGAAGCGGCGAGATAGGCGGCCGGGATCGCGACGAGATAGGCGACCGCGCCCAGCGTCGAGCACAGCGTCAACGTCAGAACGGCATTGCCATCCAGCAGCCAGTAAACCAGGGCGACCAGCAACTGGTAGGTCTGCGAGGTATTGCCGTAGACCGGCCCCTCGCCCAGGTTCCAGCCGAACACGAGGCTGTGCCGGAAGATGTCGGCGTAACGCGTGAAGAAAAACGCATCGTCGAAGATGAACGGCGCGAAATAGCCGTAGTAGCGCAGCCGGAAATAGACACGCACGCCGTAGAGCAGCACCGATGCGATGCCGCCGATCCAGGCCAGGGCGAGCAGAGCCTGCCGCCAACGCCACGTGCCAGTCGGAAGTGCGGCCAACGCGACCATGGACGTGCGATCACCCTGCCTGAAAGGGCAATCACTCTAACATGGTTGCTATTTGCGCCTGTGTAGAAATTCGCGGCCGACCTTGACCCGCTGCACGCCGTCATATTCGACGATATCGGCAGTCGCGTAGGTCTCGGCCCAGCGGCTGGGGAGGTAGGAGCCGGTGCCGATCACGTCGATCGGCGCGTTGGCCTCGGCCATGACGCGGCATTTGGCCGGGCTGAAACCCGACGAGGCGACGATGCGCACCTTGTCGAAGCCCTGTCCGTCGAGCGCCTCGCGCAGATGGAAGATGGCCGCGGCCGAGACACCGGTGCCGACCAGATAGCGCAATTCTTCTTCCGAGCGATAGCCGCGAATCGAGCGCGGCGCATGCCGCTCCAGCACGGCGTAGGATGCCGGCGGGTCAAGTCCTTCGATGAACCGACCGCCAGGCGTGTCGATACGCACCGACAGCTTGGCCGCTGCCGCGATATCGGGGAAGCGACGGCACACCGCAAGCGCGTCGCTTACCTCGCGCGCGAAATAGTCGACCAGCACCGTCATCGGCTCGCTGGCGAAGGTCTGGGCGAACATCTCCGCCGCCCGGACGGTCGAGCCGGCATAGCCGATCAGGGCATGCGGCATGGTCCCCAGTCCCTTGGTCCCGCCAAAGAAATGTGCGGCATCCTCGGTCGAGGTGCCGACAAAGCCCACCGCATCGGCCTTGCGCCGCGCTCGCTGCGAGCCGACCGAGGCGGCGTACGCCATCAGTTCGGCCATTTCCGTACCGGCGCAATGTCGCGCGTCCATCGCCAGAAAAGCGATCTTCGGCAGATCGGCGCACATCTGGTAGGCGTTGTAGGCCGCGACGCAGGCCGGCCCCAGCTTCTGCAGCAGCAGGGTCTCCAGGTCGACCAGATGGTAAAACGAGCCGGTGATGTACATGATCGGCTCGCCCGCGCCGACCCATTTGCCTTCGGGATACCGAAGCTCGATGTCGAAGCGCGTGTTGCGCTGGCGCGCCATCTCCTGCAGCCATTCCAGCGCCAGGCGCGGCGCGCATACCACCGGGCGGCGCATGAACACCGCATAGGTGACCTGGGCGTCGCCGAAGCGTCCGACGATTTCCTTGCTGCGCAGGAAATAACTGTCGGAGAAGCGTGCGACCTCGTCGCTCTTGGGATGCATCGCCTGCTCCCCCGACAGATCGATTAGAGCCCGACGACCGCCGTGGCCTGGCGCTCGCCATCCAGCCGCTCGGCCTTCAGCTGTTCGGCCAGCAGGAAGGCCAGTTCCAGAGCCTGGCTGGCATTGAGCCGCGGATCGCAGGCCGTGTGGTAGCGATCGCCCAGCCGCTCCTCGGTGATAGCCTGGGCGCCACCGACGCATTCGGTGACTTCCTGGCCGGTCATCTCGAAATGCACGCCACCGGGATGGGTGCCCTCGGCGCGATGCACGGCGAAGAAGTCGCGCACCTCGGACAGGATCTGGTCGAAGCGGCGGGTCTTGAAGCCGGTCACCGACTTGATGGTGTTGCCGTGCATGGGATCGCAGGACCACACCACGGACTTGCCCTCGCGCTGCACCGCGCGCAGCAGCGCCGGCAGCTTCTTGCCCACGTTGCCCGCCCCCATGCGGCTGATGATGGTGATGCGGCCAGGCAGGTTGTCCGGATTGAGCGTGTCGATCAGGCGCAGCAGATCGTCCGTGCTCAGGCTCGGGCCGGCCTTGAAGCCCAGCGGGTTGCGGACGCCGCGCAGGAACTCGACATGGGCGCTGTCGGGCTGGCGCGTACGGTCGCCGATCCACAGCATGTGGGCCGAGCAGTCGTACCAGTCGCCGGTGGTCGAATCGACGCGGGTCAGCGCCTGCTCGTAAGGCAGCAGCAGCGCCTCGTGGCTGGTGAAGAAATCGGTTTCGGCAATTTGCGGCGTGGTGTCGGACGTCAGGCCGCAGGCCGCCATGAACGCCAGCGTATCGTCCAGCCGGTTGGCCAGATCGGCGTAGCGCTCGCCGGCCGGCGAGTTGGCGACGAAGCCCAGATTCCAGCGATGCACCTGGTGCAGGTCGGCATAGCCACCCTGAGCGAAGGCCCGCAGCAGGTTGAGCGTGGCGGCCGACTGGTTGTAGGCCTGCACCATGCGCTCGGGATCGGGCTTGCGCGCACCCTCCTCGAAATCGAAGCCGTTGATGATGTCGCCGCGATAGGACGGCAGTTCGACGCCATCGATCGATTCGGTCGGCGCCGAGCGCGGCTTGGCGAACTGCCCGGCCATGCGGCCGACCTTGACCACCGGCAGCCCGCCGCCATAGGTCAGCACCACCGCCATCTGCAGCAGCACGCGGAAGGTGTCGCGGATGTTGTTGGCGGAGAACTCGGCGAAGCTTTCCGCGCAGTCGCCGCCTTGCAGCAGGAAAGCCTTGCCTTCCGCCACCTTGGCCAACGCCGATCGCAGCCGGCGCGCTTCGCCTGCAAAAACCAGTGGCGGATAGCGGCGCAGCCGCTCTTCCGCCTTCTCCAGGGTCGTGGCGTCGTCATAGACGGGCGACTGCTCGAGCCGCTTGTCGCGCCAGCTATCGAGCGACCAGTTACGCGCACGGCTGCCGCCCGCGACGTTTCCGGAAGTCGATTTCTGTCCAAGCCCGAGTGCCATTGTTAAAGCCTTTCCGCCAAACCCTGGGTTAAGGGACCATGGCTATACGATTTTTTGCCGGCCCACGCCAGCGAAAGCGCCCGTTGCAGGGAGCAAGTCAGGCCTTGCCGCGGATTGTCCCGACCGGCGCTAAGCGACTGTCGTTCCTTCCTTTTCCGCCAAACGACCGGCCGATTGTCTGTGGCGGCGGTACGACAGCACAGGGCTTTTCGTCCGACCTGTCCTACTCCGCCGCCTTGGCATGCGGCGGCGCCCGCTTGGTGCGCATGGTGACGAATTCCTCCGCCGCGGTCGGATGAATGCCGACCGTGGTGTCGAAATGGCGCTTGGTGGCGCCGGCCTTGATGGCAACCGCCAGGCCCTGGATGATCTCCGCCGCGTCGTCGCCCACCATGTGCGCGCCCACCACCTTGTCGGTGGCGGCATCGACCACGAGCTTCATGAAGCTGTGCTGGTGGCGGCCGGACATGGTGTATTTCATCGGCCGGAAGTTGGCAGCGTAGATATCGACCTCGCCATAGGTGCGTCGCGCCTGTTCTTCGGTCAGACCGACGGTGGCGACCGGCGGCTGGCTGAACACCGCACTCGGGATGTTGCTGTGATCGGGCTTCATCGGCCGGCCGAGGAACAGCGTATTGGCGAGATAGTGCCCTTCCATGATCGCCACCGGCGTGAGATTGACGCGATCGGTGACATCGCCGATGGCGTAGATGCCCGGCACCGTGGTTTGCGACCACTCGTCGACGGCGATGGCGCCGGCCTTGTTGAGCGTGACGCCGACCTCCGCCAGGCCAAGATTTCGCGTGTTGGGCACGCGGCCGGTGGCGTACATCACCGCATCGGTCTCGATCGCCTCGCCCGCGGCGGTACGGCAGCGCAGGAAGCCCTCGCCCTGTTCGATCGCGACGATCTCGGTGTTGGCACGGAAAATGATGCCCTTTCTTGTCAGTTCGTGCTGCAGGGTGGTCCGCACTTCCTCATCGAAGCCGCGCAGCACATGCTCGCGACGGATGACCTGCGTCACCTCCGCCCCCAGCCCGTTGAAAATGCCCGCAAACTCGACGGCGATATAGCCGCCGCCCACAACCACGATACGCGGCGGCAGCGTCGGCAGGTGAAAGGCCTCGTTCGAGGTGAAAGCCAGTTCGCAGCCCTTGATCGGCGGCTTGACCGGGTGGCCGCCGGTGGCGATCACGATACGCTCGGCGGTGAAACGCTGGCCGCCCACATCCACGGTGTGGGCGTCGACCAGGCGGCCGCGCGCCTCGTGCAGCACCACACCGGCATCCGCCAGCAGCTTCTTGTAGATCAGGTTGAGCCGGTCGATCTCCTTGTCCTTGTGGCCGATCAGTGTGGCCCAGTCGAAGCTGGTCTCGCCCACGGTCCAGCCATAGCCCCGGGCGTCCTCGAACTCCTCGGCGAAGTGCGAGCCGTAGACCAGCAGCTTCTTGGGCACACAGCCCCGGATCACGCAGGTGCCGCCGACCCGGCTGTCCTCGCAGATGCCGACTCGCGCGCCGTTCTGGGCCGCGATCCGGCTGGCGCGTACCCCGCCAGAGCCTGCCCCGATGACATAGAGATCGAAATCGTACCCGGCCATAACGCGTGTCCTTCCAACTACTTGCAGACGATCCGGCGCAGTATACCGGCTGCCCGGCTCGAGCAAAATGCGCGCATTGGTTGTATTTTTATCGAGCTGGGGATGTCTGCGCGAGCAGCCTCGTATGGCAATCCAGAGCGCCCGCAATACCGCAAGGCGCTGTCTGATCGGAGAACAAGCAAGATGCGCCCGATTTCCCTGCTGATCGCCTCGGCCAGTCTGCTGGCTTTCGCCGTGCCAGCCGTTGCCGCGGCCCCCATTGCGCCGCGCGGCGCCAAGATCCTGGCC
This sequence comes from uncultured Hyphomicrobiales bacterium, assembly GCA_964458605.1. Classification (GTDB taxonomy): domain Bacteria; phylum Pseudomonadota; class Alphaproteobacteria; order Reyranellales; family JAQSWP01; genus JBBSNV01. The sequence goes on from CAYWLS010000026.1 coordinate 53,209, forward strand.
GCGCTCGACACCAACAAGGACGGCTTTATCGACCACGACGAGTTCCGGGTCGGCCAGGACGCCCTGTTCCAGCGCGTCGATACCAACCACGACGGCGTTATCAGCCGGGACGAATTCAATACCACCGCCCAGCGCCTGAACAGCCGGCGCAACGCTGCCGCCAGCGATCCGGCCAAGGCCGACAAGCAAGCCAGTCGCACGGCCAAACTGTTCGACCGGCTGGATGTCAACAAGGACGGCGTGATCGACCGCAACGAGTATTTCGCCGCTGGCGATGCCCTGTTCGCGCGCTGCGACAAGAACGGCGACGGCAAGCTGACGCCTGGCGAGTGCCGAACCCGGCAGGCCAAGGCGCAGACGCCCCAACCGCGTCAGCAGCAATAGCGCATGGTCATGAAAAAGGCCGCCGGATCGTTCCGGCGGCCTTTTCCGCAGCGCGTTCGGGCTAGCGCCTGGACTCGATCACGTCGCCAAACAGCTCCCAAGCCTGGCCGTTGAACTTTGACAGCCGAACCGTCTCGATCGGAAAATAGTCGGTCGGGCTGGTGTTGATCTTCACGCCCGGCAGCAGCATCGGCAGCTGCAAATCCTTCAGCGAGGCCGCCTGCTTCATCACGTTGGCGCGCGTTAGATCGTCACCGCACTGCTTCAGCACCTGGACCATCACCTGCGCCGCCGAATAGCCGTAGACATAGTTCTGGTCGGCGATATTGGCGTCGGGCGCGTATTTCGCCATCCAGGCCTTCCATTCCTTGACGCCGGCATCGTCCGCCCATTGCGGATCGGCCGGGTCCTTCCGGTACTCCGCGGTGATGATGCCAACGGAATTCTCCAGGCCGGCGGGCGCCAGCACGGTCTTGATGTTTACCGAGGTGTTGACCAGGAAGTGCAGCGGCTTCCAGCCCAGATCGGCGGCCTTGCTGATCGCCTGGGCGGCGAATTTCGGCGTCGTCACGTTGAAGAAGACGTCGGCGCCGGAGCTCTTCAACTGGATCATCTGCGATTCGACGGTCGGATCGGTGACTTCGTAGCTTGCCTCGGCCACGATCATCTGCTTGGCCTTGTCGCCCAGGCCGCGCTTCATGCCATCGACGTAGTCTTTACCGAAATCGTCGTTCTGGTAGAGGATGGCGATCTTGGCATCCGGTTTGTGCTCGAGGATGTAGCGGGCATAGATCGCGCCTTCGGTGGCGTAGTCAGGCTGCCACCCCATGGTCCAAGGGTAGTGCGCAGGATCGCCCCACTTCGAAGCGCCGGTGGCGACGAACAGCTGCGGCACCTTCTTGGCATTCATGTATTTCTGGATGGCCGTGTTGGTCGCGGTGCCCAGGGTGTTGAAGATCAGCAGCACCTTCTCCTGCTCGACCAGCTGGCGCGTTACCTCGACCGTCTTGGGCGGACTGTAGCCGTCATCGACCGAGATGAAATCGATCTTGCGGCCGTTGACGCCACCTTCGTCGTTGATCTTCCTGAAATAGGCATCGATCGCCTTGCCGATCGTGCCGTAGGCCGAAGCCGGGCCACTATAGGGGATCGAATGCCCGATCTTGATCTCGCTGTCGCTGGCGCCGGGATCGTACTTCTTCTGGGCCATCGCCGGCGCCGCCGCCAGCGCGATCGCCATGGCGCCGAGCGCCACCTGTACCAAACGCATTGCCACTAAACTCCTGGACTGGACGTGCCCGCAACAGCGCGGGCACGGGGACGCGGATGATAGGAGGCGACGGGCGCATGGCAAGCGAATCGTGCTATGCCTTGCGAACCGTTTTGCGCATGAAAAAAGCCGCCGGCTTGCGCCGGCGGCTCTTGTCGTACGGTCGAAGGACTTGCGCCTACGAACTTTCGGCCGAGAGGATGTCGCCGAACAATTCCCAGGTTTGGCCCTTGAAGGCCTGCAACTGGACCGACTGGATCGGATAGAAGTCGGTCGGGCTGGTGCGGATCTTGATGCCGGGCAGCAGCATCGGCAGATCGAGCGCCTTGAGGTTGGCTGCCTGCTTCATGACATTGGCCCGGGTCAGATCATCGCCGCACTGCTTCAACACCTGAACCATTGTCTGAGCTACATTGTAACCGTAAACATTAAAGGCATCCGCCGTATTACCAGATGGATAGTATTTTTTCATCCAGTCCAGCCACTGGATGTAGGCCTGGTGACCGTGCCACTGCGGGTCGGTCGGATCTTTGGCATAATTCGCGGTGACAATATCTTGGCCGTTCTGGAACCCGGCCGGCTTCATGACCGCCGACACCGACGCCGACACGTTGTTGAGGAAGTGCAGCGGCTTCCAGCCAATCTCGCCGGCCTTCTTGATCGCCTGTGCGGCGAACTTCGGCGTCGTCACGTTGAAGAACACGTTCGCGCCGCTGTCCTTGAGCTGGATGACCTGCGAATCGACCGTCGGATCGGTGACTTCGTAGGTCACTTCCTTGACCAGCTTCTTCATGCCCTCGGCGCCGAGGCCGCGCTTGAAGCCGTCCACGTAGTCTTTGCCGTAGTCGTCGTGCTGGACCAGGATTCCGATCTTGGCATCCTTGACCTTGTCGAGGATGTACTTGGCATAGATCGCGCCTTCGTCGGCGTAGGTCGGCTGCCAGCCCATCGTCCAGGGGAATTCCTTGGGCTTGCCCCATTGCGAAGCGCCGGTGGCAACGAACAGCTGCGGCACCTTCTTGGCGTTCATGTATTTCTGGATCGCCGTGTTGGGCGGCGTGCCAAGCGAATTGAAGATCAGCAGAACCTGGTCCTGTTCGACCAGCTGGCGCGCCACTTCCACCGTCTTGGGCGGGCTGTAGCCGTCGTCGCGATCCAGCCAGTTGATCTTGCGGCCATTGACGCCGCCCTCGGCATTGACCTTGTCGAAATAGCCGCCGATCGCCTTGCCGATCGTGCCATAGGCCGAGGCCGGACCGCTGAACGGGTGGATGCCGCCCAGCTTGATTTCCTTGTCGGTGGCGCCGGGATCGTACTTGCCGGCGGCGAAGCCCGGACGCACGGCGGCGGCGACGCCGATCGCGGCGGCGCTGGCTAAAAGTTTACGCCTGGTGATGCTCATTCCTGTGACCTCCCTAGATGGTTTTCCATACATTGATTGTTACTTGGCCATTCTGGCAGCTTTGCGGGAATTTTCCAGCCACCTGATGATCCGCACGACAGCGCCCCATACGCCGAACGGCATCAGATACATGAACAAAATCAATACCAGTCCGTAGATCGCCCACGGCGCCGCCTTGGAGATGCTGTCCGCGATATTGGGTACGTAGACGATGAAGATACCGCCAAATATAGCGCCCGGGATGGTTGCCAGGCCGCCGATCACCACACCCACCAGGAAGCTGATCGAGACCAGGATGTTGAAGCTGTCGGGGGCCACGAATTGCACGGCAATGGCGCCCAGGGCGCCGGCGATGCCGGTGTACATGGCGCTGACGCCGAAGGCCAAGGATTTGTACAGTGCGCTGTTCACACCCATCGTATCGGCGGCCATGTGATGGTCGCGGATCGCGACCAGGGCGCGGCCGGAACGCCCCTGCAACAAGTTGCGGCCGGCCCAGAACAGGAACAGCAACACGACCAGGGTGAAATAGTAGAGCCACGCATCCTGGCTGAGCGGCAGATTGAACGGCGGATCGGGCTTGATGATGACGATGCCCTGCACGCCGCCAGTCCATTCCTCGAGCGCCTTGTATTTGAGGAGCTGTGGCACCGCCAGCGCCAGCGCAAATGTGGCCAGCGCCAGGTAGTGGCCCTCCAGGCGCAGCGCCGGCAGGCCGAACAGGAAGCCCACCACCAGGCAGACCAGCGCCGAGGCCGGCAGCGTGGCGTAGTAAGGCACGCCGAACTTGTCCATCAGGATGGCCGCCGTGTAGGCGCCCACCGCGTAGAACGCGCCATGACCGAGGGAGATCTGGCCGTTGTAGCCGGTCAGGATGTTGAGCCCCAGCAGCGCGATCGCATAGATGAGCACCAGCGTGTACTGGAAGATGCGATAGTCGCTGGCGAACCACGCCCAGGGCAGCAGTACGGCGAACAGAACGGCGATGCCGACCCAGAAATTCTTGCTGTGCAGGAGCGGCATGGCTACACCCTCTTCACGCGGACTTTGCCGAACAGCCCGCTGGGCTTGAACGTCAGCACGCCGATCACGATCACCAGCGCGAAGGTAAGTTTCAGTTCGTTGCCGATGACGAAGGTGCCGAGCAGGTTCTCCATCACGCCGAGGATGAACCCGCCGACCACGGCGCCAGCCGGGTTTGAGATGCCGCCCAGCAACGCCGAAGCAAAACCATAGAGCAGGATGCCGCTCATCATGTTCGGATCGAGAAACACGATCGGCGCCACCATCATGCCGGCAACCGAACCGATCGCCGCGGCCAGGCCCCAGCCCAGCGCCAGCATCCAGCCGACACGGATACCGACCAACCGGGCGGACACGGGATTCTGCGCCGCAGCCCGCATCGCCAGGCCCAGCGGCGTGTAGCGGAAAAACAGGAACAGCGCGGTCAGGACCAGAAGCGTCACCGCCACCACCCCCAGCTGGTGCGGACCGATCAGCGACGTTCCGGTCGAGAAATGGAATGGGCTGGGGAATTCCTTGATGACGTAGCTCCAGATCCAGCCGGCGAGCGAATTGAAGATCACCAGGAGGCCGATGAAGACGATGACGAAAGCCAGGATCGGCGCATTGTGCAGGGGCCGCAGCACCACTCGCTCGATCACCACGCCGCCGACGAAGGAAATGGCCACGGTGGCCAGGAAGGCGACCCAGTACGGCACGCCGGCATCGATCATCGTCCAGGCCAGATAGGTGCTGAACATGGCCATTTCGCCCTGGGCAAAATTCAGATGCTCGGTGGCCGTGAAGATCATCACCAGAGCAAGCGCCACGCTGGCATAGATCGCCCCATTGGCCAGGCCCGACGTGACTTGCTGAATGAGAAGATCCATCGGCTGTCCTTCCGTGCCGCTCAGTAACCGAGATACGAGCGACGAATTCCCTCATCGTTCTTGACGTCGGCCGCCAAGCCCGACATCACGACCCGCCCCGTCTCCAGAACGTAGGCATGGTCGGCCAGGTCGAGCGCCAGGGCGGCGTTCTGCTCGACCAGCAGCATGCTGACCTTCTCCTCCTGGTTGATGCGGCGCATGATGCGGAAGATCTCCTGCACGACCAGCGGTGCCAGGCCGAAGGACGGCTCATCCAGCAGCATCAGCCGGGGCTTCAGCATCAGAGCTCGTGAGATCGCCAGCATCTGCTGCTCGCCGCCCGACAGGGTGCCGGCCTGCTGTTGCAGACGTTCCTTCAGGCGGGGAAAGTACCGAAACACCAGATCCATATCGGCCTGCACGGCGGCCTTGTCGCGCCGCACGTAGCTGCCCAGCCTGAGGTTCTCCTCGACCGTCAGGTTGACAAAGGTACCGCGGCCTTCGGGCACATGCGCCACGCCCAGCCGGACGATCTCCTCGGTAGCCTTGTTCTCGATGCTCTGGCCCGCCAGCACGATGTGGCCCGACGTGCGTACCATGTTGCAGACCGAGCGCAGCGTGGTGGTTTTGCCTGCCCCATTCGCCCCCAGCAAGGTGGTGATGCCGCCTTCCTCGAGCGCGAACGACACGCCGTGCAGCGCCTTGGTCTGACCGTAGTAGGCCTGCAGGTCCTTCACTTCCAGCAATGTCGCCATCAGTTCTGCGTCCCCAGATAGGCCCGGATGACCTCCGGGTCGCGCTGCACCTGGGCCGGCGTGCCCTCGGCGATCTTGCGCCCGAAATCGATCGCCACCACCTTGTCGGACACCGACATCACCAGCGCCATATGATGCTCGACCAGCAGCACGGTGACGTTCTGCACGTCGCGCAGGCGTCGAATCTGGTTGCGCAGCACGTCGATCTCGTCGTGATTGAGCCCGGCGGCAGGCTCGTCGAGCAGCAGCAGCTTGGGTCTGGCGGCAAGCGCGCGCGCCAGTTCGACGCGCTTGCGGATCGGGAACGGCAGGCCGCCGGCGGGCCAGTGAGCGAAGGCGGTGATGTCCATGAAATCGATCAGTTCCATGGCCCGCTTGCGCAAGCTCACGTCCTGCTCACGCAGACGCCGCAGCCCCAGCGCATCGCCCAGGAAGTCGCCGCGCGTCTGGCTGTGCGCGCCGACCATCACATTGTTCAGAACGGTCATGGAATCGAACAGCGCCACGTTCTGGAACGTGCGCCCGATGCCGATTACCGGGATGCGGTGCCTTGGCAGCTTGAGGATGCTGGCGCCGTCGAACAGTATGTCGCCGGAATTGGGCGTGTAGAGCCGGCTGAAACAATTGAACAGCGTTGTCTTGCCGGCGCCGTTTGGCCCGATCAGTCCGGCCACCTGGCCGGGTGCTACATCGAAAGAGACGCCATCCAGCGCGACGATGCCGCCGAATCGGACCGACACATTGCGCACGCTCAACAACGACTGCGAACCGCCGCTTGCGACTGTAGCTGGTTGCATATTCCCGTCCCGACGCAAATTGCCGAGAGGAAATACGACAGGCTTTGACGGCGGCCATGCAGGACGGCCGTGCCGAAAGCTTGTCATAGGCGGCGAACCGCAAATCCTCCCGCGACCGTTCGCCTGCTCTTGGGGCTGGCTGACCAGTCGCGGTAACCATGGCTGATTTGCAAAATTGATGCAACTGATTTGCCGGACGTATTGAGTGGGCATGGCATGGACTCGGCTGGCTTGCCTCGTCGCCTCTAAACGAGGCATCCAGGCCCGCCCTTTATTTGACATATTGGGCAGCGAGGGGTTGACACCGATGCGGCTTGGCCTAATACACGCTGCGCTGCCGCAAGCGTCGATGTTCGCGCAGCGATGACCCTCAATGGAGCAGTCAATATGAAGATCTTGCTGACCGGAACGCTGAGCGCGCTTCTGGTCGCTGGCGGTCTGCCCGGGCTGGCGATCGCGCAAACGCCTGCCCCCGCGCCTGCGAAGCCCCCGGCTGCGACCCCCGCCCCTGCGCCGGCACCGGCGCCAGCCGCGACCCCACCCGCAAACACGCCGCCCAAGGAGCTGCCCAAGGCGCTCAAGGACATGGATACCGATAACGACGGCGCGGTCAGCGAAGAAGAATTCGTGAAATACCGCATGCGGTTTTTCGATGCGCTCGACACGAACAAGGATGGCTCGCTGACGCGCGAGGAGTTCCTCAAGCTCGCCGAACCGCCCTATGTCGACGCCAACGACAAGGAGCTGCCGCCCATCGAGCAGCGCCGCCGTTTCCTGAACGACCAGTTCACGACGCTCGACGCGGATCAGGACGGCAAGGTCACGCGCGAGGAAGCGGAGAAGGCCTTCAAGGCGAATTTCGCCCAGCTCGACCGCAACCACGACGGCAAGGTGACCGTTGCCGACATGGAAGTGCCGCAGACCCCGCAACAGGTCACGCGCCAGCAGTTCATCGACAACGACCTCAACACTTTCGACCGGCTCGACGCCAACAAGGACGGCAAGGTCAGCTTCGAGGAATTCTCGGTGCTGGGCGCCAACGCTCCCGCCGATGTCGCCGCGCAAGTGAAAGAAAAGATGCAAAGCGACTTCAAGTCGATGGACACCAACAAGGACGGTTTCATCAGCCGCCAGGAGTTCATGGACTTCTCCGGCAAGACCTTCGACCGGGCCGATACCAACCATGACGGCATTCTCACCGAGGAAGAGGCGGCGATCGCCCAGCGGGCAGCCGAGATTGCCCGCCAGTCGGTCAAACGCGAGGATTTCGTCAAGAAGCAGGTCGACCGGTACATGACCGAGCTCGACGCCAACAAGGACGGCAAGATCTCGCGCGAGGAATTCGCGATGCTCGCTGGCAAGGCCGACCAGAAGCCGGTACAGGGCCAGCCCAGCTACCAGCAGAAGGTGGCGTTCTTCAATCAGCAGTTCGCCGAAATCGATGCCAACAAGGACGGGTTCATCGAGCGCAATGAGCTCGCCGCCTACTGGACCAAGGTGTTCAACAATCTCGACGCCAACAAGGACGGCGTCCTGACGCCCCAGGAGATCGCCGCGGCGGCCAATCCGCCCAAGCAGCCGCCCAAGCAGCCCGCCAAGCCGCCGGTCAAGCCGGCGCCGAGCCCCGCTCCGGCGCCTGCTGCCAAGCCGCCGGCAAAGCCCGCGCCCAAGCCGCAGCCGGCACCGCAACCCGCTCCGCAACCTGGCGGCGCCGCCAACCCGCAGGCGCCGATCGTGGTGCCGCCGCAGCAGCAGATGCGCTAGCCACGACATCCGCGAGACAAAAAGGGCGCCTCAGGGCGCCCTCAGACTGCTGACAAAGCCCTCGCGCGTTCGAGGGCTTTGTGATTCTGTGAGCCA
>CAYWLS010000027.1:0-60655 GCA_964458605.1 uncultured Hyphomicrobiales bacterium
TCCTGCTCACTTCCTCTCGCCTGATCATCCGCGCTTTATGAGTCCACTACCTAGAGCCATCGCCTGTCGACGGCGGCACGGCGGCGCGGCCGTTCCCGAGCGGCTCTAACGCTGGCCGTCTTCGCCGGCCAGCCGGTCCAGCGCCTCGCCCCGTACGCGATAGGGCACCCAGTCGTGCAGATGGTCGACGCCCAGGCGCCGGTAGAATTCGCGCGCCGGATTCCAGGTCAGCACGTTGAGATCGATGCGCCCCAGGCCGCGATCGCGGGCGATCCGCGCCAGCCGCGCCAGCAGGGCGCGGCCGGCGCCCTGGCCGCGGACATGGTCGTAGACGAAGATGTCCTCGAGGAAGATGCCGGCGCGACCCTCCCAGGTCGAGTAGTTCGAGGTCCACAGCGCGAAGCCTATGGGCTCGCCACCGAGTTCGGCCAGGATGGCCTCGAATCGGGGCTGCGGGCCGAAGCCGTCGCGGCGCAGGATATCCGGCGTCGCCTTGTTGGCGCCCGGGACCTTCTCGTATGCGGCCAGCGCTCCCAGCATTTCGTGGATCGCCTCGCAATCCGCCGACCGCGCCGCACGCACGATCAATTTGCGATCGGCCATGTCAGACGCCCTCGCGGGCGCGCTGCAGCGCTTCTTCCAGAACCGCGCGGTCGCCGATCTGGTTGGCCAGCAGCAGGATCAGCCGGGCGTTGAACAGCCCGGTGCGCCGCTCGTCGAGATCGCGATAGCAATCGACCAGCGCGCTGTAGAAGTCGTCGGGATCGGCAAGCGCCGGGTCGACGCGCAATTGGGCCATGGCAAGCTCCTGCAAAAGATCAGTCGGCGGCGACGGCGCGGCGGAGCGCCAGCGCCACCTTGCCCCGGTCGAATTGGCGCCAGCGCGCCGCCACGTGGTGGTCGGGCCGGATCAGATAGAGGGTGCCGGCCCGCGCGTCGTAACGCTGCCACAGCACGTTCTCGATATCTTCGGCCACCGGCCAGGCGATTTCGGAACTGGCGCCGCGCCGGGTCACCAGCAACGGCGCCAGCTTGACGGGGCCGGTCATGGCTTCACAGGCCGCCACCATGCGCAGATCGATTTCGGCGGCGCGCTCGGCAAATACCAGCAAGGTGAAACGACCGCCCAGCCGGTCCAGCAGCCAGCCCAGATCGCCGCCCGACGCCACCGGTCCGTCGACCGAAGGAGCGCCCGGACCGGTATTGCCGTTCCAGTCCTCCGGCTCTTCATCGGGCGTCACCAGCGGCGAGCCGCGATAGGCGGTGGGGGTGGACAGCCGTCCCGAATTGACCAGGGCGCGGGCGAAGGGAAACTCCGGCGCCAGCGACAGCACCGCATCGCGCAGGGTGCGGCTGGCTTCGTTCTTGGGCGTGATGAAATCGGTGCTGCGCGTGGAGTGGCGCAGATTCTCCCGCGCCGCCTGGACCCGCTCCTGCGAATAGCTCTGCAGCAGTTGGGGCGAAGCCTGGCCGCGCAGCACCAGACCCAGCTTCCACGCCAGATTGTCGGCATCGGCGACGCCGGAATTGCCGCCGCGCGCGCCGAACGGCGACACCACATGGGCCGCGTCGCCGGCGAACAGCACGCGGCCGTGCACGAAGCTTTCCATGCAGCGGCAGGTGAAGGAATAGACGCTGACCCACTCGTAGTCGAAGACGATCTGCTCGCCCAACATTGCCTTCAGTCGCGGCGTCACCGCCTCGAGCCGGGCGTCGCGCTCGGGATCGGCATCCGGCCCGAGATGGAAGTCGATGCGCCAAACGTCGTCGGCCTGGCGATGCAGCAGCACCGAATGGCCGCGATGGAACGGCGGGTCGAACCAGAACCAGCGTTCGGCGGGAAAGCTGGCCTTCATATGCACGTCGGAAATCAGAAAGCGGTCGTCGAACACCTGGCCGGGGAACTCCAGGCCCATGGCGTGGCGGATGGTGCTGCGCACGCCGTCGGCGGCGATCACGTATTGCGCGGCCAGCCGATAGCGCCCGTCCGGGGTTTCGACCTCCAGGGTGACGCCATCGCTTGCCGCCTGCAGCCCCACCACCCTGTTCTTCCAGCGCAACTCTATATCCGGCAGCTCGCCGCAGCGCTTCACCAGGTATTCTTCGACGTAATATTGCTGCAGGTTGATGAAGGCGGGGAATTGCTGATGTGCCTCCGGCGTCAGGGCGAAGCTGTAGGCCAGCCTGTCGCCGACGAACAGCTTGCCGGTATCCCAGGTAACGCCCTTCTCGACCATCGGCGTGGCGACGCCCAGCCGGTCCCAGATCTCGAGCGTGCGCTTGGACCAGCAGATGGCGCGGCTGCCCTTGCTGACCGTGTCGTCCTCGTCCAGTACCAGCACCGGGATGTCCTGCATCGCCAGGTCGATCGCCGCGGTCAGCCCGACCGGACCGGCGCCGACGATCACCACCGGGCGGCGCGGCGTTGCGGGCGCCGTGCCGCCGACAGCCAGCTCGGCCGGCCTGACATAGGGATAGATCGGATTGGTATAGGTGCCCACGCCGTCCCCCGTTTTGCGATGGCTACCTGGCCTGTTCCAGCGCCTGCCACATCTCGATGTCGCGCTCGGCGGTCCAGATGCGCGGATGATCGATGCCCTTGGCCTCGTCATAGGCGCGCGACACGTCGAACGGCATGCAGTGTTCGAAGATCACCCAGTTGCCGTAGCGCGGCCCCAGCGCCGCCATGGCGCCGTCATAGGCCTGCTTCAGCGAGCGGCCGGCCTTGGCGTGCTTGCCGACCTCTTCATAGAGCGCGGTGATGAAGGCTTGCGTGCCGGCGATGCCCTCTTCCACAGCCTCCGGCGTGGTCAGCGCATCGCCGCGCCCGGGCACCAGCGCGACGGGTTTCAGATCGCGCAGTTTCTGCAGGGTCGCCGGCCATTCCTGCAGATGGGCGTCGCCGGCATAGGGCGTGGCGCCGTATTCCACCAGGTCGCCCGAGAACAGCACCCGTTCCCGGGGCAGCCAGACGATGGTGTCGCCCTTGGTGTGGCCCTTGCCGGCATGGATGATCTGCACTTCCGTCTTGCCCAGGAACAAGGTCATGCGGTCGGTGAAGGTGAGGTTGGGCCAGGTCAGGCCCGGCACGGTCTCGACCGAGCGGAACAGGCGGGGGAAGCGCTGCACTTCGGAATCGTAATCCTGCTGGCCGCGCTCGGCGATCATCTCGCGGGTGGCTTCGCTGGCGATCACATAGTCGGCGCCATAGGCCGAGGCGCCCAGCACGCGCACGGCGTGGTAGTGGCTCAGCACGACGTATTTGACCGGCTTGTCGGTGACCTCCCTGATGCGGCGGATCACGTCCTGCGCCATCACCGGGGTGGCCTGGGCGTCGATCACCATGACCGAGTCCTCGCCGATCACGATGCCGGTATTGGGATCGCCCTCGGCCGTGTAGGCATAGGCATTGTCGGCCAGCTTGGTGAAGGTGATTTTCTTGTCGGCCAGGTCGGCTTGCGAAGCGAATGCCTTGGTCATTGTCGTTTCCTCGCCTGCTGGACGACGACTATGCCTGCGCCCACCTACCAGGGCAACCAGCCGCCCAGGAACAGCCACAGCATCGCCACCGCCATGGTCAGCAGGGTCACCGGCACGCCGGATCGGGCGTGATCCCAGAACCGCAGCCGCACGCCCACGCCGGCGGCCCGCTCGGCGACGATGATATTGGCCAAAGACCCGACGATCAGGAAATTGCCGGCCAGGGTCGACAGCAGCGCCAGCCCGTACAGCGCCTGGGGCGTGGGCGAGGGCCACACCGTCAGCAGCAGGATCACGGCCGGCACGTTGCCCACGGTGTTGCTGATCAGCAGCGACAGGGGACCCAGCACCGACAGGCGATCGGGCAGGAAGCCCTGCGCCTGGGCCCAGTGGAACGCCGCCTCGGTATAGCCGGTGGCGGCGAAGGCGGCGGTCACGGTGAACAGGCAGGCGAACAGCAGCAGCAGGTGCCAGTCCACGGCGCCAACCATGTCGCGGCTGGACAGTTTGCGCGACAGCAGCAGAAAGCCCGCGATCACCAGGGCGCCGATCTCGCGCGGCCAATCGGTGGTGAACAGCAGGATCAGCGCCACCACCGCCAGCAGGCCCTTGTCGGTCTGGAAGACGTCGAAACGCACCGCCGGCGCGGTGGCGGGCCGGGTGTTGGCGGAGAGCGCGCCGCGCCATTGCCAGCGCACCACGCCGATCGTCACCGCCATGGCGGCCAGCGCCGGCGGCGCGCAGACCAGCAGGAAGCGCCAGAAATCCAGCCCGCCGGCCTGGCCGATCAGGATGTTCTGCGGATTGCCGATCACCGTCGCGGCCGAGCCGGCATTGGCGGCGCAGGCCAGCGCGATCAGGAACGGCCGCGCATCCAGGCCGCGCGCCACCAGCCCCCGGCACAGCAGCGGCGTCATGGCGAACACCACGATGTCGTTGGCCAGGATCGCCGACAGGCCGCCGGCCACCAGCACGGTGACCACCAGCAGCACGGTAGGACTGCGGCTGGCCGAGGTGATGCGCGCGGCGCACCAGTCGTAGAAGCCGGCGGCGCTGAACTGGGCGGAGATGATCATCAGCGCGAACAGCAGCAGCATGGTGGCGGCATCGACCGCACGGCCGATATCGCCGACCTGGATGGCGCCGCGCGCCAGCAGCAGCACGACCGCCAGCAGCGCGATGCCGGCGCGGTCCAGCTTCAACCCCGGCACCTGGCCGGTGGCCATGCCGATATAGGTGACGATGAAGACGGCGACGATCCAGAAGGTCACGGCATGCCCACGTTTGGTGCGGACAGATTCTAATGCTTTGAGAGCAAAGGCAAACTGCTTAGTGGTGCGCTAGCGGTTTTTCGGCGCGATCCGGAATTCGCAGATAATTTTGGGCTGCAAGTCGCGATCGACGGCGATCACCGCCCAGCCGGGATCCTCCCAGTAGGGCCTAGTCGCAAAGAAAACGACCTCGCCGTTAACGAAATACGGCGCGAGAAAATGGTAGTCGAACCGGCGGCCGAGCGCGAAAGACAGCCGTTCGCGGAACCTAATATCCATAATGAAATGGCCGAACTTTTTCTTGCGCATAGTGCGACTGTTTTCGAACTTGGCCCTGAAATCGGCCAAAGCGGCGTCGAGATGGCGCCGCAAAAATATGTCAAAGCCAGTCGCAAGAAACCTTTCGGAGACATTCAATTCATTGCGCCAAAAGTCCATGCCCCCAACGAAGTGTCCTTTCCGTTGCGTCTAGAACCGACCACGCCCAGCGATCTAAAATTGGACGCCGATCGATAAATGAACGAATCGCCCTATCATCGGCGCGAAATAAATAAAAAGTGTCACCGGCACCCATAGAGTCCGCGTATCGAACGCGTATGACGAGGTCGACCTGACCGTCATTGTCGAAATCGAACTCGGCCCACTCCAAGGATTCAATGTATTCCCGCGACAGCAAATGCCAGATCGGCTGCCGATACAAGAAGGCCGATGCGGCGTCATCGACAATGCCATTCATCGGCATCGCGAACCGCGCGCATAATGAATTATCAAGCGCAGTAGTAAACAGCACCGTTCCGGGCGTCGGCCAATTATCCGACGGCAGCGGATATTCACGCCTATCGATCGGCAGGTTGGAAATCGAGTCCTGTGTGCATTCAACATTGGGCACGCCGCTGACCGCGGATTGCTCGTCTCGGTCACCCGGCCTGCAAACCTCCACCTCTGCCTCGCCGACAAAAAGTCGCAGGAAATTACCGCCGAAGCACGCGGAGTAGATGTCACCGGAAAGGTACTTGCGCTGGTCTATCCAAACGCTCAGGTGATTGGCCGGATCGGCCCCACACATGCCCCAAGCCCTACCGGGATCAGCATAAGTTTTTACGCGGACAGAGCGGCCATCGGCGAAATCGCATTCGTATGTCTCGTAAGACGGAAGTGCTGTTGCGCGATCGCCGGGCAGATGGACGAAGCCGAATGATTCGTCGGCATTGCTGCGATCGGGGATCAGCGAAACCAGTTCGAGCCGATTGCCTGCCGTATCGCAAACCACCTCTAATTCCTAGGCGCGCGCGGATGCCCAAGTCGCCAAAATCATAGCGCCCAGAACAGCAATGACGAACCAGCGCAGCATCCTGAAATGGTAGCGACCGACCTTGCGAGCAAACTACTGAGATATTTGTGGAAATCGTCGTCTATCGCCCCAGTTTTGCCTTCATCGACAGTCGCTCGATGGCACCTGTGGTGCTATAGAATTGGCTATGTCCGACCCCTTCGACCTGGCCGATGCGTCTCCCCCCGACGCCCCGCGCGATGCCGCGGCGGATCGGGCTACGCCGGCCATGGCCAGCCGCCATCTGGACGGGCTGAACGAGACCCAGCGCGAGGCGGTCGAACACACCGAGGGGCCGCTGCTGGTGCTGGCCGGCGCCGGCACCGGCAAGACCAAGGTGCTGACCTCGCGCATCGGCCACATCCTGATCGGCCGCAAGGCCTTCCCCAGCCAGATCCTGTCGGTGACTTTCACCAACAAGGCCGCGCGCGAGATGCTCGACCGCGTCGCCGGGCTGATCGGCCGCGCCGCCGACGGGCTGTGGCTGGGCACGTTCCATTCGGTGGGCGCGCGCATGCTGCGCCGGCATGCCGAGCTGGTCGGCCTGAAGCCCAATTTCACCATCCTCGACACCGACGACCAGATCCGCCTGCTCAAGCAATTGCTGGAAGCCGAGGGCATCGACGACAAGAAATGGCCGGCCCGCGTGCTGGTCCACACCATCCAGCGCTGGAAGGATCGCGGCCTGACGCCGGACAGGATCTCGGTCGAGGAAGGCGGCGACTTCGCCGACGGCCGCGCCACGTCGATCTATCGCCAGTACCAGGAGCGGCTGCAGCAGCTCAACGCCGCCGATTTCGGCGACCTGCTGCTGCATTGCCTGACCCTGTTCACCCAGAATGCGGAAGTGCTGGCCGACTATCATCGCCGCTTCCGCTACATCCTGGTCGACGAATATCAGGACACCAACGTGGCGCAATATCTGTGGCTGCGCCTGCTGGCCCAGGGCAATCGCAACATCTGCTGCGTCGGCGACGACGACCAGTCGATCTATGGCTGGCGCGGCGCGGAGGTCGGCAACATCCTGCGCTTCGAGGCCGACTTCCCCGGCGCCAGGATCATCCGCCTGGAACGCAACTACCGCTCGACGCCGCACATATTGGGCGCCGCCTCCGGCCTGATCGCCAACAACGAGGGCCGTCTGGGCAAGACCCTGTGGACCTCGGCGCAGGAAGGCGAGCGCGTCAATGTGCGCGGCGTGTGGGATGGCGACGAGGAAGCGCGCGCGGTCGGCGAGGAGATCGAGGCCTTGCAGCGCAAGCAGCACAGGCTTTCCGACATCGCCATCCTGGTGCGCGCCGGCTTCCAGACCCGCGAGTTCGAGGAGCGCTTCATCCAGCTTGGCCTGCCCTATCGCGTGGTGGGCGGCCCGCGCTTCTACGAGCGCCAGGAGATCCGCGACGCGCTGGCCTATCTGCGCGTCACGATCCAGCCCGACGACGACCTGGCGTTCGAGCGCATCTACAACACGCCGCGCCGTGGCCTGGGCGATTCGGCGCTGAAGGCATTGCGCGAGACGGCGCGGGCGCAGCGCATCTCCCTGACCGAAGCGGCGCGCCGGCTGATCGAGACCGACGAGCTCAAGCCCCGGCCGCGCAAGTCGCTGACCGAACTGATCAACGGCTTCGACCGCTGGCGGGCGCTGATCGACGGCATGCCGCACGCCGAGCTGACCGAGACGGTGCTGGAGGAAAGCGGCTATGTCGAGATGCTTCAGAACGACAAGTCGCCCGAGGCCCCGGGCCGGCTGGAGAACCTCAAGGAACTGGTCAACGCCATGCAGGAATTCGAGAACCTGCAGGGCTTCCTCGAACATGTCAGCCTGGTGATGGAGAACAACGAGAATTCAAGCGGCGACATGGTCAACATCATGACCTTGCACTCGGCCAAGGGGCTGGAATTCGACACCGTGTTCCTGCCCGGCTGGGAAGAAGGCCTGTTCCCCAACCAGCGCGCGCTGGACGAAAGCGGCGTGGCCGGGCTGGAGGAGGAGCGCCGCTTGGCCTATGTCGGGCTGACCCGCGCCAAGCAGCGCGCCTTCGTCTCCTTCGCCGCCAACCGGCGCATCTTCAACCAGTGGCAGTCCTGCATCCCCTCGCGCTTCATCCAGGAACTGCCCGAGGCGCATGTCGAGATGCGTTCGGATGCCGGATTGTACGGCTCCTACTCGGCCGGCCACTACGGAGGCTTGCGCGAAAGCTCGGCCTCGCTCGACGATTGGGGCTGGGGCGGCGCCAAGAGCGGCGGCGGATATGGCGGCGGGATGGCCGGCCGCGGTCCACGCCGTCGCTCGCCGATGCAGTTGGAGGCCGAGGTCACGGCCAGCGAGACCGAGGAAGTCGAATACGATCTCGGCGAACGCATCTTCCACCAGAAATTCGGCTACGGCCGCATCGCGGCCATCGACGGCAACAAGCTGGACATCGAATTCGACAAGGCCGGGCGCAAGAAGGTGCTGGCCAGTTTCGTGGCGCGAGCCTGAGGTAGGAAGCGCGATCGTATCGGCCAGCCCGGCGGAAGGCTGGCGATTGGGGGCAGGCGGTGGTGTGGAAACTGGAACTCGTGGTGCCCGAGCGCGCCCGGGAGGCTTTCGAGGTCGCGCTGAGCGAGACCCTGGGCGAGGACGCCGCGGTGGCCTCGACCGAACTGCGCGAGGGCATCGACTGGCGGGTCGAAGCCTATTGCCAGACGGCGCCGGAACGGCGGCTGCTGGACCGCGTGATCCAGGCGGTGGCCGAGGCTTTCGCCATCCCGGCACCGGTCGCGAGCCTTGGCGAGATCGCCGATCAGGACTGGGTGGCGGAGAACCAGCGCTCCTTCCTGCCTTTCACCATCGGCCGCTATTTCATCTATCCCTCGTTCCATCAGGGCAAGGTGCCCCGTCGCCATGTCGGCATCCAGATCGATCCGGGGATGGCCTTCGGTACCGGCACCCATGCCACCACGCAAGGCTGCCTGATGGCGATCGACGAGATCGCCGCCGGCGAACCGATCGGGCGCGCCATCGATGTCGGTTGCGGCTCGGGCATCCTGGCCATCGCCCTGGCCCATGCCGCGCGCCGGCGCGTGGTGGCCTGCGACAACGATCCGGTCGCGGTGCAGGTAACGGAGGAGAATGCGCGACTGAACGGCGTCGCCAATCGCATCGTGGCGGTGCAGGCCGAGGGCCTGGATCACGTCGAGATCGCCCGGCGCGCGCCGTTCCAGGTGATCGTCGCCAACATCCTGGCCCAGCCGCTGGTCGAGCTGGCGCCGCGGCTGGCGCGCGGCTTGGCGCCAGGCGGCCATATCGTGCTGTCGGGCCTGCTGGCGCGGCAGGAGGACATGGTCGCCGATGCCTATCGCGCCGAAGGCATCACGCTGGCCAAGCGGATCGAAGGCGGCGACTGGGTCACCTTGATGATGCGCGGCTAGCGATCGCGCGACCGGGAAAGCAAAAAGGGCGGCCCGAAGACCGCCCTTTCCGCTCGGAACCACACCTACCGGTTACGCGGCGTGGTTGCGGCTGTTCTCGTTGGCCTGGGTATTGCGCGCCAGCCCATGGGCATTGGCGAACACGTCCGGCGCCTCGCCCGAGGCCAGGCCGCACACCACCAGCGGCACTTCGGCACGGGTCAGCCCGATATCGCGCAGCAGCCGATCATCCATCGCCAGCAGCTGGCCAGCGGCGGCGCGGCGCTTCTGCGCGGCGCGCAAGCTGCGCAGGCCCTGCGCCAACTTTTTGCCCAGCTGCGCGAAGGCGTCGCTGATCATCGCGGCGCGCGCGGCATGAGCGGAAGCGACGATGCGCTCCACGTCGTAGGCCTCGAAACCCTGCTGGTTGGCCGGCGCCTTGGGAGCGGTCGCATCCCAAATCACCGAATATTCGATAGCGGAAGTCATTGTCAGTCGTCCCTGAAACATCGCGGGGGCGTCGGCCCATCCGGCGTCGACCGCGCGACGGAAAGATAGATAGCGCTTTTTGCCGTAAGCATTAGAAGAAATGCTGCGAAGCAGCATTGCTTGACATGCATATCTTTATCAAATCGTCATATCTATCTAATCGGCTGATTCAGTTGGCTCTTTTGAAGCCTTGTGCGAACAGATGGCTGCGCCTAGGCTTTGCTCAGCGAGGATTTTCTGTATGACGAGTACGCCCGACGATAGGCTGAGCGAGACCGTTCGGTTGCTCCAGGAACACGGCCGTTCGACCTCGACCAAGGAGCTGGATTCGCTGCTGGCGGGCATCGCCGCCGCTCCGGAGGGTTTCGAGGGACCGACTTGGCTCGAACTGGTGTCGCCGGACGTCGATCCAGGCCTGCGCCAGACGCTGAAACAGGCGCGCGACCGACTGGCCAGCCAGTCGCACGGTCTGGAGGACGCCATTCCGCCGGCCGAACGCCTTCAGGCGCTGCGTCAGGAACTGGCGCGCCAGAGCGTCAGCGGCTTCCTGGTGCCTCGCGCCGACGAACACCAGGGCGAATACGTTCCCCTGCGCGCCCAGCGCCTGGCCTGGCTGACCGGCTTCACCGGCTCGGCCGGCATGGCCATCGTGCTCGACGACCGGGCCGCCATTTTCGTCGACGGCCGCTATACCCTGCAGGTGACCCACCAGGTCGATACGGCGCTGTTCGCCCCGCAGCCGCTCTCCACCGTGTCGCCCGACCGCTGGCTGGCGGAAAACCTGTCGCCGGCCAAACGCGTCGGCTTCGATCCCTGGCTGCACAGCATCAACGAGATCGAACGGCTTGCCGCCGCCTGCGCCAAGGCCGGCGCCGAGCTGGTTCCGCTCGAACGCAATCCGATCGATGCGGTGTGGCCTGACCAGCCGCCGCCGCCGCTGGGGCCGGTGGTCCCGCACGACCTGGCCTATGCCGGCGTCTCGGCCGAGACCAAGCGGGAGCAGCTGGCAACGACGCTGCGCAATGCCAAGGCCGACGCCGCGGTGCTGACCCAGCCCGAATCGATCGCCTGGCTGCTCAATCTGCGCGGCAGCGACGTGCCGCACGTGCCGCTGCCGCTGTCTTTTGCGATCCTGAACGCCGATGCCACGGTCGATCTGTTCATCGATGCGCGCAAGATGACCCAGGCGGCGCTGCGCCACATCGGCAACAAGGTCACGGTGCATCCCCCGGCCGCGCTCGACGCCCAGCTCGAACGCGCCGGCGCGCTCAGCCAGACCGTGCTGCTCGATCCCGGGGCCGCGCCCTGGGGTATCGCCGCGCGGCTCGAAGCCGCCGGGGCGCGCGTGTTGCGCGACATGGATCCCACCACCCTGCCCAAGGCCTGCAAGAATCCGGTCGAGATCGCCGGCACCCGACGCTCCCATCGCCGCGACGGCGCGGCGCTGACCAGCTTCCTGGCCTGGCTGGCGCGCGAGGCGCCGTCCGGCCGGCTGAGCGAGATCGAGGCCTCCGACCGGCTCGAGGCCTTCCGGCGGCAAAGTCCGCTGTGCCGCGACCTGAGCTTCGACACCATTTCCGGCGCCGGCGCCAATGGCGCCATCGTGCATTATCGCGCCACGCCGCGCTCCAACGCGCGCCTGCAGCCCAATTCGCTCTACCTGCTGGATTCGGGCGCGCAATATCCCGACGGCACCACCGATGTGACGCGCACCATCGCCATCGGCACGCCCAGCGCCGAAATGCGCGACCGGTTCACCCGCGTGCTGAAGGGGCATATCGCGATCGCCACCGCCCGCTTTCCCGCCGGCACCACCGGCTCCCAGCTCGACGGCATGGCACGCCGCGCGCTGTGGGCGATCGGGCTGGATTACGAGCACGGCACCGGCCATGGCGTGGGCAGCTACCTCGCCGTGCACGAGGGGCCGCAACGGATTTCCAAAGCGGCCACCAGCGTGGCGCTGCGACCCGGCATGATCGTTTCCAACGAGCCCGGCTGCTACAAGACCGGCGCCTACGGCATCCGCATCGAGAACCTGGTGCTGGTGCGCGAGGCCAGGCTGGACGATGCCGGCAGCAACGGCGCCAGGTTCCTCGAATTCGAGACGCTGACCCTGGCGCCGATCGACCGCAACCTGGTCGAGCCGTCGCTGATGACGCGCGAGGAGCTGGATTGGCTCGACGCCTATCACGCCCGGGTATGGCGCAAGCTGTCGCCGCGAGTCGATGCGCAGACCAGGACGTGGCTGGAACAGGCGACGGCGCCGATCACGCGGTCATCCTTGTAAGACGGGATTACCGAATCGCCTGAGCGAAGCGAAGGATCTTCCCGCCGCTACCAGCCTATCGTGGCGAAGCAGGATGTTTTGCGGCGTTCGGCATGACGAAATCTATTCCCCCGCCAGCTTCAACCACTCCGCCTCGCTCAGCATCGTCACACCCAGCTCCTCGGCCTTTTTGGCCTTGGAGCCGGCATCGGCGCCGACCACCACATAATCGGTCTTCTTGGACACGGAGCCGGCCACCTTGGCGCCCAGCGATTCGGCCTGCGCCTTGGCTTCCTCGCGCGACAGCGTCTCGAGCGTGCCGGTGAACACCACCGTCTTGCCGTCGAGCTTGCCCCCGGCCGCGGCGGCGCGACGCTGGGCTTCCTGCACCTCGATCTGCTTCAGCAGGTCGCGCACCACGGCGACGTTGTGCTTCTCGGCGAAGAAATTCACCACCGCATCGCCGGTGGTGATGCCAATATCGGGCACGTTGACCAGCCGGCCATAGGCGGGGCCGATTTCCTCGGCCGCCCGTTCCTTTTTCTTCGCCTCTGCGTTGCCGGCACGCTCCTTGGCCGCCTGCAGCATCTCCTCCAGCCAGGCATCGGCGGTGCCGTATTCCCGCGCCAGGTTCTTGGCCGTGGCCTCGCCGATCATGGGAATGCCCAGGCTGTAGACGAAGCGTTCCAGCGAGATGCTGCGCCGCGCATCGATCGCCGCCAGCAGCTTGTTGGCCGAGGTTTCGCCCCAGCCCTCGCGCTCCAGCAGTTCGGCGCGCCGCTGCTCCAGCCGGAAGATGTCGCCCGGCACGTCGAGCAGCCCGTCGGCATGGAAGTTCTCGATATGGGTGCCGCCCAGCCCTTCGATATCGAAAGCCAGGCGCGAGACGAAGTGGTGCAGCCGCTGCACCTGCTGATAGGGGCAGGCCAGCCCGCCGCTGCAGCGATAGGCCACCGCCCCTTCCTCGCGCACCACGTCGGTGTGCAGCTCGCACGGGCAGTGCTTGGGGAAATGGAACGGCCGGGCGTTCTTCGGCCGCTTTTCGGGTACATAGCCCAGCACCTGCGGGATCACGTCGCCCGCGCGCTGGATGTTGACCGTGTCGCCGATGCGCACGCCCAGCCGCTCGATCTCGTCGGCGTTGTGCAGGGTGGCGCGCGTCACCACCACGCCGCCCACCGTGACCGGCTTCAGCACGGCAACCGGCGTGAGCGTGCCGGTCCGACCGACCTGGACGACGATGTCCTCCAGCTCGGTCTGGGCCTGCTGGGCGGGGAATTTATGGGCGATGGCCCAGCGCGGCGCCCGGCTGACGAAGCCCAGATCCTTCTGCCAGTCGACCCGGTCGATCTTGTAGACCACGCCGTCGATGTCGTAGGGCAGGTCGGCGCGCCGGTTGCCGATCTCGCGGTAGAATTCCAGGGCCTGTTCCAGGCCGCGGCATTTGCGGGTCAGCGGATTGACCTTGAAGCCCCAGGCCCTGAGCTGCTGCAGGAAGGCCCAGTGCGACTGAGGCTCGTAGCCCTGGCTCTCGCCCCAGGCATAGGCGAAGAATTGCAACGGCCGCGACGCGGTGACCGAAACGTCGAGCTGGCGCAGCGATCCGGCGGCGGAGTTGCGGGGATTGGCGAACACCTTCTCGCCCGCCGCCTCCTGGCGCCGGTTGAGCGCCAAGAAGGCTTCGCGCTCCATATAGACCTCGCCGCGGATCTCGATCAGCTTGGGCGCCTTGCCTTTCAGCTTGTTCGGCACATCGGCCAGGGTGCGCATGTTGGCGGTGATGTCCTCGCCCTCGCTGCCGTCGCCGCGTGTGGCGACCACTGCAAGCTCGCCGTCCTCGTAGCGCAGATTGGCCGACAGCCCGTCGATCTTGGCTTCGGCCACCAGCTCGATCGGCGTGGCGTCGGCCAGGTCGAGCACACGGCGCACCCGCGCCAGGAAGTCCGCCACGTCCTGGTCGCTGAAGGCGTTGTCCAGCGACAGCATCGGCTTGAGGTGCCGGATCTTGGCGAAGCCAGTGGCCGGCGCCGCGCCGACCCGCTTGTTCGGGCTGTCGGCGCGGACCAGCTCGGGAAAACGGGCCTCGATGGCGTTGTTGCGCTGGCGCAGCGCGTCGTATTCTGCATCGGACACGACTGGCGCGTCTTTTTCATAGTAGGCGCGGTCGTGCCGGGCGATCTCGCGCGCCAGATGGGCGAGTTCGGCCGACGCCTCGAGCAGGTCGAGCTCCTCGACGGCTTTCAGCGGGTTGGGTTTCTTTTTCGCTGCTTTCTTGGCCATTGGCGTGGACTATAGCAAGTTGGTGCCGTCAGTTTGCAGCCATCAGACGCTTGGCTGCGGCGCGCGCTTCTTCGGTGATCTCCGCGCCGGCCAGCATGCGGGCGATCTCCTCGCGCCGGCCAGCCTCGTCCAGCGACGCTACCTCGGTGATGGCCTGTCCCTTGACCGCGCGCTTGCCGATGCGCCAATGCCGGTCGCCGCGCGCCGCGACCTGCGGCGAATGGGTCACCACCAGCACCTGGCGGCTCTTGGCCAGCCTTGCCAGCCGTTCGGCCACCGCTGCCGCGGTGGCGCCGCCGATACCGCTGTCGACCTCGTCGAACACCAGGGTGGCGGCGTCGCTCGACCGGCTCATCACCACCTTCAACGCCAGCATGAAGCGCGACAGCTCGCCGCCCGAGGCGATCCTGTTGAGCGGCCCCGGCGGCACGCCCGGATTGGTGCTGACCAGGAAGGCGACGCGATCGGCGCCGTGCTCGGCCCAGTCGGCTTCCGGCAGCGGCTCGAGCCGGGTCAGGAATTTGGCCTTGTCCAGCTTGAGCGGCGCCAGCTCGGCCTGCACCGCCTTGTCCAGGGCCGAGGCCGCCTTGTGGCGCGAGGCGGTCAGCGCCTGGGCAGCTGCGGCATAGGCCCTGCGCGCCGTCTCGGCCACCTTGCGCAGGCTTTCCAGGCGACCGGTGCCGCCGTCGATGGCAGCCAGCTGCCCGGCATATTTCTCGCGCAACCCCGGCAGGCCCTCGATCTCGACATTGTGCTTGCGCGCCAGCGCGCGCAGGGCGAACAGCCGCTCCTCGACCGCTTCCAGACGGCCGGGATCGGCCTCCATGGCGTTTTGCAGCGCCTCGATCTGGGCCAGGGCTT
Organism: uncultured Hyphomicrobiales bacterium; assembly: GCA_964458605.1. Classification (GTDB taxonomy): domain Bacteria; phylum Pseudomonadota; class Alphaproteobacteria; order Reyranellales; family JAQSWP01; genus JBBSNV01. The sequence goes on from CAYWLS010000027.1 coordinate 15,371, forward strand.
CGTCGGTCTCCACCGCGGCACGGTCGAGTGCCTGCAAGGCCGTATCGAATCGTCCAGCCGCCTTGTCGGCATTGCGCTCCAGGATGCGCTGGGCAGCCCGCAGCGCGCCGGCGACGCCGCGATTGGCGGCCAGTTCGGCGGCCGCCTGTTCCAGCGCCTCGGCGATCGCCGCGCCATGGCGCAGCAACTGCCGTTCCTCGGCCAGGCTCCGCTCCTCGCCGTCCCGCGGGTCCATACGATCCAGTTCGTCGACCGCGTGGCGCAGATAGTCTTCCTCGACCTGGGCGCGCTGCAGCGCCGCCTGGGCCTCGGCATGCGCAGCCTCCGCCTGCCGCCAAGCGCGCCACGCTGCCGCGACCGCCTCGAGCTTCTTGCCGTGATCGGCGAAGCCGTCGAGCAGATCGCGATGGTTGGCGGGATCGAGCAGGCCATGCTGCTCGAACTGGCCCTGGATCTCGACCAGCGTATCGCCGATCTGGCGCAGCAGGCCGACGGACACCGGCTGGTCGTTGATGAAGGCGCGCCCGCGGCCATCGGCGCCGATGATCCGGCGCAGCACCAGGCTGCCGTCGCCGGCGTCGAGCCCCTGATCGGCCAGGATCGCCATGGCGCGATGGCCGGACGGCAGCTCGAATACCGCTGCGACGCTGGCCTGGGCCGCACCGTGGCGCACCAGGCCGCTGTCGCCGCGGCCGCCCAGCGCCAGCCCCAGCGCATCGAGCAGGATGGATTTGCCGGCGCCGGTCTCGCCGGTCAGCACCGCCAGCCCAGCGCCCTTGTCGGCGGGAAACTTCAGTTCCAGCCGCTCGATCAGCACGATGTCGCGGACGCTTAGCTCGGTGAGCATGGCAGCCCGAGCGACATCGCCCGGCTAGAAGATGTAGTTCCAGGTGCGCGACAGCCAAGAACCTTGGTCGCGCTTGGGCCGCAGATCCTTGCCTTCCAGCAGATAGTAGCTGTCGGCATACCAGTCGCTGCCCGGGAAGTTGTAGCCCAGCACGGCGCCGGCCATCTGCGCCTCGTTGCGCACGCCCAGCGCCAGATAGCATTCGACCAGGCGATGCAGCGCTTCGGGCACATGGCTGGTGGTCTGGTACTTGTCGATCACCGTACGATAGCGGTTGATCGCGGCCACGTACTGGCCCTGATTCTCGTAATAGCGGCCGATCTCCATTTCCTTGCCGGCCAGATGGTCGACCGCGAGGTCGATCTTCAAGGTGGCGTCGCGGGCGTAGCGCGTCTCGGGGAAGCGCTGGACCACCTCGCGCAGCGCCGCCAGCGCCAGTTCCGTGGTGCGCTGGTCGCGCGCCACGTCGGAGATCTGCTCGTAGTAGCACAGCGCCTTCATATAGTAGGCGTAGGCGATATCGCGGTTGCCCGGATGCAGCTGGATGAAGCGATCCAGCGCCACGATGGCGTCGTCGTATTTGTTGGCCTGGTAATAGGAGAAGGCGGCCATCAGCTCGGCCTTCACCGCCCACACCGAATAGGGATGCTGGCGTTCGACTTCCTCGAAGCCCTTGGCGGCGGAGGCGTATTTCTGCGCGCTGAGGTTGTTCAGGGCGTCGTTGTAGAGGCTCTCGACCGGCGCCTCGACGTATTTGTCCTCGTCCTTCTTGGAGCTACCGCAGCCTGCCAGCAGAGCCGCTGCCAAAGCCAGCGCCATCAGGCCCGGCGCAATCTTTCCGACCGCCATCACGCTATGCATGCTCCCTGCGATTTGGGGCTAATTGGCCGTGGCTTGCAGCCCTCCGGCGTGGCGGGGTTATAGCACGAGCCCGGGGGCTTGCCGATAGGGGCGCACGAGCCTTTCCTGCGGCGAAAAAGAAGCGGGCCGCGCCTCGATTCAAGAGACGCGGCCCGCATTTTTGCCCGGTTTATCGCCTTACCGCGCGTTCAGTTGGCTTGACGACGCAGGAAGGCCGGGATGTCCAGCATGTCCTCTTCTGCCCGGGCCGTCTGCAAGCGCTCGGTCGGATCGAGGCCGCCCAGCTTGGGCTGGGTCGGCCGCATCTTCGGCTCCGGCCGGGTTTCGGCCACCGGCTGGGGCGCCGGCATCGGCGCGGGCGCCGGTTGCGGCTGCGGCGCCGGCGGCGCGACCGCCTGCGGCTGCGCCGGCTCGCGCCGGGCAGCGCCGGTCATGCGCTGGAACAGGCTCGGCCCCTTGGCCGGCTGGGGCTGCGGCGCCGCCGGCGGCGGCGCGACCTGGGTCACCGGCGGCGCGGGCGGCACCGGCGGCGGCACGGGCTGCGGCGCCATTTGGGGCGCGACCTGCGGATGCAGGGCGTGGGCCGTGGCGGCGCTGGTATAAGCCTCTGCCGGACCGGGAGCCCGCATCTCGGGCTGGCGCATGGCGCGTGGCATCATCGGCGCGGCCATTGGCGCCGCGGGCATGGCCGACATCTGCGGGACATGGGCCGGCGCCGGCGGCGGCGTTACGGCAGCCGCCGTCATCGGCGCCTGCATCGGGCGCATCGGCTCGCCGCGCGATGCCGTACGCCAGTCGCTGGCCAGCAGATCCTGCGTCGACACGCGACGCTGCGCCTCCGGCTGGACCGGCTCGTCCTCGTACAGCTCCTCCTCGTCCTCCACCTCGACCGCATGCTCGGCCATCATGGCCGGCCGCGGCGCGGGCGGCGCCATCGGCTGAGGCGCCGGTTGCGGCTGGGCGGCCAGCGGCTGCACCGGCATGGCGCTCATGCCGACCGTAGCCGCAGCGGCGGCGGGACGGGCGGCCGGAGCGCGCAGCGAAGCGGAGCCGGCGGCATTGGCGCCCAGGCTGAGGATGGTGGTCTTGGGCTGCATCGCCGCCGAAGCGGCGATCCCCGTGGCCACCACCGAGACCCGCATGCTGCCCTGCATCGCCTGGTCGAAGGTCGATCCGAAGATGATGTTGGCGTCGGGGTCGACCTCGTCGCGGATGCGATTGGCCGCCTCGTCGACCTCCATCAGGGTCATGTCCAGACCGCCGGTGATATTGATCAGCACGCCCCGGGCGCCCTTCATCGAGGCGTCCTCGAGCAGCGGGTTGGAGATGGCGGCCTCGGCCGCCAGACGGGCGCGGTTCTCGCCCTCGGCCTGGCCGGTGCCCATCATCGCTTTGCCCATCTCGCTCATCACCGTGCGGATGTCGGCGAAGTCGAGATTGATCAGGCCCGGCATGACCATCAGGTCGGTCACGCCGCGCACGCCGGTGCACAGCACGTCGTCGGCCATCTTGAAGGCGTCGGCGAAGGTCGTCTTCTCGTTGGCCACCCGGAACAGGTTCTGGTTCGGGATGATGATCAGCGTGTCGACGTACTTCTCCAGTTCGGTGATCCCCGTGTCGGCGGTACGCATGCGGTGATTGCCCTCGAACTGGAAGGGCTTGGTCACCACGCCGACGGTCAGAATGCCCTGCTCGCGGGCCGCCGCCGCGATCACCGGAGCTGCGCCGGTGCCGGTGCCGCCGCCCATGCCGGCGGCGACGAACACCATGTTGCTGCCCTGCAGGTTCTCGATGATCTCGTTGAGCGTCTCTTCGGCCGCGGCCCGGCCGACATCGGGCCGTGCGCCGGCGCCCAGACCCTGGGTGATGGTCTTGCCGAGCTGGATGCGCCGCTCCGCCAGCGACTGGGCCAGCGACTGGGCGTCGGTGTTGGCGACGACGAATTCCACGCCCTCGATGGCGGCGCTGATCATGTTGTTGACGGCATTGCCGCCGGCGCCGCCCACGCCGATGACGGTGATGCGCGGCTTCATGTCGGGTTCACGTTGCGGATTGCTGAAGGTGATCGTCATTTGTCTCTCCACTCGTAACTCGTTTGCGCTATTGGCAGTTCTCGATCCGGTTCGATCCGGAAACTCCCCTTGGAACGGCGCGGAGGGCCCCAACAGGCCATCCCCCGCCGCTCGCGACGTCTTCGCTTGCGCCGAACGCGCTCGCTGTCGTTAAAAGTTCTCACGCAGCCACATCCCTAGCCGGCTGAACCGGCTGTGTTCGCTTTCGCCGCCATGCTGGGCCTGAGGCTGCACGCCATGCCCCTGCGCCCGCAGCGCGTAGGTGAGCAGGCCGGCGCAGGCCGAGAAGGCCGGCCCGCCGGTGGCTTCCGCCAGACCGCTGACCCGCACCGGGCGGCCCGAGCGCACCTGCTTGTTGAGGATCTGAGCGGCCGATTCGGTGACGCCGTCGAGCTGGCTGGCGCCGCCGGTGAGCACGATGCGCCGGCCGGTCAGCTTGTCGACGCCGCTCGATTCCAGCCGTCCGCGCACCAGTTCGAAAGTCTCCTCCAGGCGCGGCCGGATGATGCCGACCAGGATCGAGCGCGGCACATGGTTCGGCTCGGTGTGCTCCTGTTCGCCGATCAGCGGCACGTCGATGATCTCGTACTGGTCGTTGGGCTTGGCGACCGAACGGCCGTACAGGATCTTCATGCGCTCGGCATCGGCCAGCGGCGTGCTGAGGCCGCGCGCGATGTCGCTGGTGACATGGTTGCCGCCCACCGGGATCGAATCGGTGTAGATCAGGTTGCCGTCGTAGAACACCGCGATCGAGGTGGTGCCGCCGCCCATGTCGATCAGCGTCACGCCCAGATCCATCTCGTCCTGCACCAGGCACGCCAGGCCGGCGGCGAACGGCGTTACGCAACGCTCGGCAATTTCCAGATGGCTGCGCTTGACGCAGACGCCCAGGTTGCGCATGGCACCGGCCGCCGCGGTCACCAGATGGACGTCGACGCCCAGCCGCTCGCCATACATGCCGCGCGGGTCGCGGATGCCGCTGCGGCCGTCGATCGAGTAGCCGATCGGCATGGTGTGGATCAGCTCGCGATCGGACGTCTCGGCCGGCAGGTGCACCTGGCTCAGCACGCGGCGGATGTCGCGGTCGGCGATCTCGTGGCCGTTGATCGCCACTTCGACGCCGAAAGTGTGCGACGCGGGATAGCCGCCGCCGACGCCCACCACCACCTCCTCGACCCGCTCGCCGCACATCTGCTCGGCGCCGTTGACGGCCGAGGAGATGGCCTGCTCGGCCGCCTCCATGTCGACGATGTTGCCGCCGCGGATGCCGCTCGAGGGCTGGTGGCCGATGCCGACCACGCGCAGGCCCGAGGCGCCGTCGACCCGGGCGATGAAACAGCTCACCTTGGAACTGCCGACGTCGAGCGCTGCGATGATGCCGTTCTTCGTTTTCACGTTACGCTCCACTCACGTTGTCTTGCCGGCCGCCGGCTTCTTGGCGGGGCTTGAATTGCTCTTGTCGCCCTTGGCGTCGGCGGGCTCCGGCGGATTGGCCAGGCGCACCACCATGCGGTCGGGCAGACGCAGGTCGATCACCGACACGTCGCGCGACAGCAGTTGCTGCTTCCTGTCGAGTTCGGCCAGGGTCTTGAGCGCCGCCGCCGCGTCCTCTTCGGGCAGCATCACCTGCACCATGTTGTCGAGGGTGATGTTCCAGCGCCGTTCGCCGACCCATACCGCGGCGCGCACGCGGCGGCCGATCTCCGGCACTTCCTGCAGCAGCAGCGACAGCGCGGTGATCTGCTCGGGCGCGCCGGCGCCGGCGATCAGCGGCAGATAGCCGTAGTAGTTGGGATCGACGGTGCGCACCACGCGGCCCTGCCGGTCGATCAGCACGAAGTCGCGGTCGCGCTGCCACAACGCGACCGCGGCGCGCTCCTTGAGCTTGACGTAGATCATGCTGGGCAGCCGGCGCTCGACGATGGCCGATTCCACCCACTCGATCGATTCCAGCCGCTGGCGCGCCAGCTTGGGGTCGAAGGTCAGCATCGACTGGCCGGCATGCACGTCGAGTGCGGCCATCACCGCTTCCCGGCTGACCAGCCGACGACCATCGACGGTGATGTCCTGCACCGTCATGCCGGCGAATTCCGGCCAGCCCGAGACGGCGGCGCCCAGCGAACTCAGCGCCGTGCCGCCGTGACGCCAGGCGAAATAGCCGCCGAAGCCCGCGCCCCCGGCCAGCACGATGGCAAGCGCGGCCAGGCCGCCGCGCCGCATCGCCCCGGTGGCGACGGATTTGCGCCCCCGCTTGGCCGGCTTGCGCGCGGCATCGGCCGGCGCCGCCAGACGGCGAGCCTGCTGGGCGCGCTTCTTGGCGCGCACGTCGATGTCGTTCACGGCCGGCATAGCGCCTGCTCCACCATCCAGCTGACCAGATGCGGGAAATCGATGCCCAGATGCTTGGCCTGCTCGGGCACCAGCGACAGCGGCGTCATGCCGGGCTGGGTGTTGATCTCGAGCAGATAGAGCCCGTCGAGGCCCGGCTGGCGCGCATCGAAGCGGAAGTCGCAGCGCGACACGCCGGCGCAACCCAGCGTCCGATGCGCCACTTCGGCCATGCGCATGGCCTCGCGCGCCACCGGCTCGGGAACGTCGGCCGGGATCACGTGCTCGGTGACGCCTTCGGTGTATTTGGCCTCGTAGTCGTAGAAACCGCGCTTGGGCCGCAATTCGGTAACCGCCAGCGGCTTGTCGCCCATCACCGCGACGGTGAGATCGACGCCGGGAATGTAACGCTCGACCATGACGCGGTCGCCGAAGCTCCAGCCCGACAGGTCGGGCACCGCCACATTGGCGCCCTCGTGCACGATCACGACGCCGACGCTGGAGCCTTCGGCCACCGGCTTCACCACATAGGGCGGCGGCAGCGGATGGCCGCGCTTGAACACGGCGCGATCCACGGCGCCGCCTTCGGGCACGCGCAGGCCGTTGGCGCGGAACACCGCCTTGGCCATCTCCTTGTCCATGGCGATGGCCGAAGCCATGACGCCGGAATGGGTGTAGGGCAGGCCGGCCATCTCCAGCACGCCCTGGATGCAGCCGTCCTCGCCGTAGCGCCCGTGCAGGGCGTTGAACACCACCTCCGGTCCCTCGCCTTCGGCCGGGACCAGCGCATCGAGCAGGTGGCGCAGGTTGCGCTGCACGTCGACGTCGATGACGCGATAGCCGGCCTCGCGCAGCGCCAGGCTGCAGGCGCGGCCCGACACCAGCGACACTTCGCGCTCGGCGGAGAAGCCGCCCATCAGCACGGCGACGCGGCGCGGTTGGGGGGCGATCGCCGGATTGCGGCTCATGCGCCCACCCCCGCGATCACCGGCTTTTGCGCCGGGCCGAATTCGCCGATGCGCTTGATCTCCCATTCCAGCCGCACGCCGCTGTCGGCGAAGACGCGGCGACGCACTTCCTCGCCCAGCGATTCCACCTCATGGGCGGTGGCGTTGCCGGTGTTGATCAGGAAGTTGCAATGCTTCTCCGACACCTGGGCGGCGCCGATCCTCAGGCCCCGGCACCCGGCGCGGTCGATCAGTTCCCAGGCGCGCAGGCCCGGCGGATTGACGAAGGTCGAGCCGCCGGTCTTGCTGCGCGGCTGGCTGGCCTGGCGCTCGTTCTCGATCTCGACGATGCGCTGGGCGATGGCGTTGCGGTCGCCCGGGGTGCCCTGCAGCACGGCGCCGGTGAAGATGCAATCGGCCGGCGTGGCGCTGCGCCGGTAGCCGAACTTCATGTCCGCCGGCGACAGCGTGTGGATCTGGCCGCGGCCGTCGACCGCCTCGGCCGAAACCAGCACGCGGGACACGTCGCCGCCATAGGCGCCGGCATTCATGCGCAGCGCGCCGCCGATCGTGCCCGGCACGCCGGACAGGAATTCCAGCCCGGCCAGGCCGTGATCGCGTGCGGTCAGCGCCACCGCCAGGTCGAGCGCCGCGGCGCCGGCGTGGATGCGGTTGTCGCGCGCGGCGATGCCGACGAAGCCGCGGCCCAGCCGGATCACCACGCCGCGCACGCCGCCGTCGCGCACCAGCAGATTGGAACCGACGCCGATCACGGTCACGGGAATATCGGCCGGCTTGGCCTTGAGGAATGCCACCAGATCGTCGCGATCGGCGGGGCGGAACAGCACGTCGGCCGGCCCGCCGACGCCGAACCAGGTCACCGCGCCCAGCGAGGCGTTCTCGGTCAGCCGGCCGCGCACGGCGGGCAGGCGCTCGATCAGGCGGGGGCTGAGGCGCTCGGCGGCCATCATCCGGCGTGCCCCGTATTGGTGTTGGCGATCGAGCGCAGGCCGCCGCGCTCGTTGGCAATGGTCTGAAGCGCCGCCGGCAGGGCATAGGCCCAGTTGGTGATGCTGCCCGCGCCCAGGCAAACCACCAGGTCGCCCGGCCGCGCCACCTGCCAGACGATCTCCGGCAGGTCGGCAGGCTGATCCAGCGCGATCACCTCGCGCTGGCCGGCACGGCGCAGCGCCGTCACCAGCGCATCGCGGTTGGCGCCCTCGATCGGGGCTTCTCCCGCGGCGTAGACATCGGCCACGATCACCACGTCGGCGTCGGCGAAGCAGGCGGCGAACTGGTCGCGCAGCTGCGCCAGGCGCGAATAGCGATGCGGCTGCACCACGGCGATGACCCGCCCGCCGTAACCCTGGCGCGCCGCCTTGAGCACCGCGGCGATCTCGACCGGGTGATGGCCGTAATCGTCGATCACCGTGATGCCATGGGCCTCGCCGGTCTTGGTGAAGCGGCGCTTGACGCCGGTGAAGCCGGCCAGGCCCTGGCGGATGCTCTCGTCCTCGATGCCCATCTCGGCGGCCACCGCGACGGCAGCCAGCGAGTTCTGCACGTTGTGGCGGCCGAACATCGGCAGGCGCAGCCCGGCGATGGTGCGGCTCTCGTTGGCGGCCCGATTGGTGACGATCACGTCGAAATCGGCGCCGTGGCGGTCGAGCCGCAGATTGGCGGCGCGCACGTCGGCGGAGACGTTCAGCCCGTAGGTGATGATCTTGCGGTCCGAGACGCGCGGGATCAGCGCCTGCACCTCGGGATGGTCGACGCACAGGCAGGCGAAGCCGTAGAACGGCACGTTCTCGACGAACTGGGCGAAGGCGTCGCGCACCTTGTCGAAGCTGCCGTAATGGTCGAGATGCTCGGGGTCGATATTGGTGACCACGGCGATGGTGGCGGGCAGGCGCAGGAACGAGCCGTCCGACTCGTCGGCTTCCACCACCATCCAGTCGCCCGAGCCGACATGGGCGTTGGTGCCCAGCGCATTGATGATGCCGCCATTGATCACGGTGGGATCGTATTTGGCCGCGACCAGCAGTTGCGCCACCATCGAGGTGGTGGTGGTCTTGCCGTGCGTGCCGCCGACCGCGATCGACCATTTCAGCCGCATCAGCTCGCCCAGCATCTCGGCGCGCCGCACCACCGGGATGTGACGCGCATGGGCCGCCAGCACCTCGGGGTTGTCCGCCTTGACCGCCGACGACACCACCACGACCTGGGCCTGGCCGACATTCTCGGCGCGATGGCCGATCATGATGCGGATGCCGGCGTCGGCCAGCCGCTTGGTGTTGTAGTTCTCGGCGATGTCGGAGCCCTGCACGACATAGTGCAGGTTGTGCAGCACCTCGGCGATGCCGCTCATGCCGATGCCGCCGATGCCGACGAAATGGATGGTGCCGATCGATAGCGGCAGGGCCCTCATGCGGCACCTCCCGCCACCACCGGCGCCTTCTGCAGCAGCGATTCGACCAGCTCGGCCAGGCGCTGCGCGGCATCGGGCCGGCCCAGGGAATGGGCCGCCGCCGCCATGCGGCCAAGCCGCGCCGGCTCGGCCGCCAGCTCGCCCAGGGTGCGGGCCAGCCAGTCCGGCGTGAAGTCCGCGTTGGCAACGCGGATAGAAGCGCCCACCTCGTCGATCGCCCGTGCATTGGCGGTCTGGTGGTCGTCCGTGGCGTGGGGATAGGGGACGAGGATGGACGGACGACCTGAAGCGGTCAATTCCGCCACCGTTGACGCCCCTGCCCGTGCGAGGACGAGGTGGGCCCCGGCCAAGCGGGCCGGGATATCGGCGAAGAAGGAAGCGAGCTCGGCCTCGATGCCGAGCGCGGCATAGGCCGCCCTGACCGCTTCCAGGTCTTCGGATCTGCATTGCTGGACCAGGCGCAGGCGCGAGCGCAGCACCGGCGCCAGCATCTCGAGCGTCTGGGGAAGGATCTTGCTGAACACCGTGGCGCCCTGGCTGCCGCCGGTGATCAGGATATTGATGGCGCCGGTCGGCGCGGGCGGCGTATAGCCGCGGCCATAGAGCGCGCGCACTTCATCGCGCACGGGATTGCCGACCAGCGTGGCGCGGCCGGCCGGCACGTGCTCGACCTTGGCGAAGGCGGTGGCGATGCGATCGACGCGGTTGGCCAGCAGGCGGTTGGCGCGACCCAGCACGGCATTCTGCTCGTGCAGCACGGTCGGGATGCGGGCCATGGTGGCGGCCATCATGGTCGGCACCGAAGCGTAACCGCCGAAGCCGACCACGGCGGCCGGCGCCATCTGGCGCAGCACGCTGCGGGCCTCGAAGAAGCCGCGCCCCAGATCGACCACGCCGCGCAGCTTGCCGGCCAGGCCGCCCGAAGGACTGGCGGCGCGGATGGCGTGGATCGGGAAATTGGCCAGCGCGCCTTTCCACTGCCGGCCGCGCCGGTCGGTGATCAAGGCCAGGCTGTGGCCGCGCGCGGCCAGTTCGCTGGCCAGCGCCTCGGCCGGGAACACGTGGCCGCCGGTGCCGCCGGTGGCCAGCACGATCGGCGCGCTGTTCGGGGCGGCGCTCATTCGATCTCTCCGATGCCGCCGCGCCGTCGCGACAGCGCCAGCAGCATGCCCACGCCCACCGCCGTGGCCAGCGCCGAGGAGCCGCCATAGGAGATGAACGGCAGGGTCATGCCCTTGGTCGGCATCAGCTTCAAGGTGGACGCCATGTTGATCAGCGCCTGCAGGCCGAACTGGATCACCAGCCCGCTCGAGGCCAGCATCAGGAACAGGCTGGTCTCCTGCAGCGCCCGGCTCATGCCGCGCAGCACGACGAAGGCGAACAGCCCGACGATGATCAGGCAGACGATCAGGCCGAATTCCTCGCCCGCCACCGCCATGATGAAGTCGGTATGCGCATCGGGCAGCAGCGCCTTGACCGTGCCCTCGCCCGGACCGCGCCCGAACAGCCCGCCATTCATGAAGGCTTCCAGCGCGGTGTTGATCTGGTAGCTGTCGCCGACATCGGGATTGAGGAAATGATCGACGCGCTTGTGGACGTGGGCGAAGGTGTAATAGGCGCCGATCACGCTGCCGACGCCGCCCACCGCGCCCGCCGCCACGAACCAGATCGACAGGCCGGCCAGGAAGAACTGGGCGAACCACACGGTCGACAGCACGATCGCCATGCCCAGATCGGGCTGCTGGATCAGCAGCGCCATGATCACGCCGAACAGGCCGATCGACAGCAGGAAGCCGGGAAATTTCTTGTTCAGCTTGCGCTTGGTGAACAGCCAGGCCGCCACCACGGCGAAGGAGGGTTTGACGAATTCCGACGGCTGGATCGACAGCGGGCCGAACGACAGCCAGCGGCGCGAGCCCTTGATCTCGGCGCCCATCACCAGGGTCAGCGCCAGCATCGCCAGGCTGACCAGCAGCACGACGGTGGCGAAGCGGCGGATCTGCTGCGGGTTCATCATCGAGATCGCCAGGGTGACGATCAGGGCCAGCGGCAGGAAGAACAACTGCCGGCGCACGAAGTGGAACGAATCGATGCCCAGCCGCTCCGCCACCGGCGGGCTGGCCGCCATGGTGAGGATGACGCCGAACACCAGGATGGCGACGATCGACGCCAGCATCCAGCGGTCGACGGTCCACCACCAGCGTCCGATCACGCTGGTATCGGCGCGCGAGAAGGCGACGCCCTGCACCAGCTTGCGCACCGGCGCGCCGATATCGCTGCGGGAGAAGGTGATCATGCGGCACCTTCTTCCAGCCGGCTCACCAGGGCACGGAAGCCCTCGCCGCGCGCCTCGAAATTGGGCCACTGGTCGAACGAGGCGCAGGCCGGCGACAGCAGCACCACCGCGCCCTGCCGGCGTTCGCGCTGCGCCATGGCGTGCGCCGCGCGCACCGCGTGCGCCAGGTCGCCTTCCTTGCTGAACGGTACCTTGCCCTGCAGGGTGCGGGCGAATTCATCGCTGGCCTCGCCGATCAGGAAGGCATGCACCACGCGGCCGAATAGCGGCTTGAGCGATTCGATGCCGCCTTCCTTGGCGCGGCCGCCGGCGATCCAGTAGATCGTGTCGTAGCTGGCCAGCGCCTTCTCGGTGGCGTCGGCATTGGTCGCCTTGCTGTCGTTGATATAGGGGATGCCGCCCAGCACCGCGACCCGCTCCTGGCGATGCGCCAGGCCCGGATAGCTGCGGATACCGGCGGCGATCGCCTCGGCGTCCAGCCCCAGGGCGCGGCAGGCGGCGAAGGCGGCGCAGGCATTCTGCCAGTTATGGGCGCCCGGCAGGGTGAGGACCGGCTTCAGGTCGAGCGTGAAGCCGTTGTCGTCGATCTCGTCGTACAGGATGCCGTCCTGCGCCCACACGCCCCATTCGGCGCGCTGGCCGACGGAGATCGGGATCACGCGATGGCCTTGCGCGATCAGGCCGGCGGCGATGTCCCGGCTTGGCGCGCTGTCGATGCCGATCACGGCGGCATCGCTGTTGGCCTGGTTGAGGAAGATGCGCTTCTTGGCCGCGACATAGCCCGCCATGCCGCCATGGCGATCGAGATGGTCGGGCGTGATGTTCAACAGCACAGCAACGTCAAAACGCCCCTGCTCGATCAGCTCGAGCTGGTAGGAGGACATCTCCAGCACATAGATGCCGTCCTTGCCCAGCCTGGCGAAATCCAGCACCGGACGGCCGAGATTGCCGCCGACCTCGACCTTGCGGCCGGCCTGGGCCAGCACATGGCCGATCAGCGCGGTGGTGGTCGACTTGCCGTTGGTGCCGGTGATGCCGACGAAGCGCGGACGATCCTGGCCGGCGCGCGCGCCAATGGCCGACTGGGCGCGCATCAGCAGCTCGATGTCGCCCAGGATCGGCTTGCCGTGCGACTTGGCCAGCGCCGCCGCCGGATGCGGCTTGGGCCAGGTGTGGGGGATGCCGGGGCTGAGCAGCAGCGCGTCGATGCCGGACCAGTCGGCGCCGAGCGGATCGGCCACGGTCAAGCCGGCCGAGGCCGCCTGCTGGCGCTTGGCGGCATCGTCGTCCCAGGCCAGATGCGCGATGCCCGCCGCCTGCAGGGCGCGCGCCGTCGCCAGCCCCGAGCGGGCCAGGCCGAGCACGGCGAATTTCGATCCCTGCAGGAAGGCAAGATCGATCATGCGATCACCTCAGCTTCAGGGTTGCCAGGCCCGCCAGGGCCAGGATGGAGGCGATGATCCAGAAGCGGATCACCACGGTCGGCTCGGCCCATCCCTTCTTCTCGAAGTGATGGTGCAGCGGCGCCATGCGGAACACGCGCTTGCCGGTCATCTTGAAGGAGGCGACCTGCACGATGACCGAGACGGTCTCCAACACGAACAATCCGCCGACGATCGCCAGCACGATCTCGTGCCGCGTGACGACGCTGATCGCGCCCAGCGCCCCGCCCAGCGACAGCGAGCCGGTGTCGCCCATGAAGACCATGGCCGGCGGCGCGTTGAACCACAGAAAGCCCAGGCTGGCGCCGACGATCGAGGCGCAGAACACGGCCAGTTCGCCCGCGCCGGGCACGGGGTGGAGCTGCAGGTAGTTGGCGAACACCGCGTTGCCGACCAGGTAGGAGATCAGGCCGAACACGCCGGCGGCGATCATCACCGGCACGATGGCCAGACCGTCCAGCCCGTCGGTCAGGTTGACGGCATTGGAAGCGCCGACCATCACCAGCACGGCGAAGACGATGAAGAAATAGCCCAGATTGATCAGGAATCCCTTGAAGAACGGCACCGCCACCTGGCCAGCCAGACCCGGCGGCGCCAGGCGCATCACCAGCCAGCCGGCCACCCCGGCGATGGCGAAGGCCGCCACCAGCTTGACCCAGCCGCGCACGCCGCGGCTGTTGCGCTTGGTGACCTTGAGATAGTCGTCGACGAAGCCGATCAGCCCGAAGCCGACCGTTACCATCAGCACGATCCACACATAAGGATTGGCCAGGTCGGCCCACAGCAGGATGGCCACCGACAGCGCCAGCAGGATCAGGAAGCCGCCCATGGTGGGCGTGCCCTTCTTGGTCAGCAGATGCGTCTCCGGACCGTCCTCGCGGATCGGCTGGCCAAGCTGCTGCTTGCTGCGCAGCCATTCGATCAGCGGCCGGCCGAACACGAAGCAGACGATCAGGGTCGTCATCAGCGCGCCGCCGGAGCGGAAGGTGATGTAGCGGAACAGGTTGAAGAAGGCGAAATCGTCCGCCAGCGGGGCAAGCAGGTGGTACAGCATCAGCCCTGCCCTCCCTTGCCGTTGGAGCGGGCGAGAATCGCCTCGACGATCGGCTTCATCTTCGAGCCCAGCGAGCCTTTGACCGTGACGACGTCGCCGGCGCGCAACGCCTGGCCGACAAGGGGCAGCAATGCCGCCGAATTTGCGGCATGGGCGCCGCGCATCGCGGCCGGCAGCGCGTCGTGGAGGTTTTCCATCAAGGCGCCGCAGGTGAAGGCCAGATCGACCCGGGCCTCGCGAAGCGCGCCGGCCAGACCGGCATGCAGCGCGGGCGAGTCGGGGCCAAGCTCCAGCATGTCGCCCAGCACGGCGATGCGCCGGCCGCCCGGGCCCGGCATGGCTTGGGCCAGCACGGCGAAGGCGGCGCGCATCGAGGTCGGGCTGGCGTTGTAGCTTTCGTCGATCAGTTCCAGCGAGCCGCCCGGCAGCGCCACGCGATGACGCGCGCCCCGACCGGCCGGCGCCGCCACCGCCGCCAGCGACCGGGCAGCCATGACGAAATCGCCGCCCAGCGCGTCGACTGCGGCCAGCACGGCCAGGGTGTTCAGGATCCAGTGCTCGCCGGGCACGCCGATGCGATAGGCGAATTCCAGATCGTGATAGCGCGCCCATGCCTGGCTGCCGGTCTCGGTGCGCCGGCTGTCGAGCAGGCGCATATCGGCCTCGGCATGGCGGCCGAAGCTGACGATGCGCGCCACGCCGTAATCCCGCGCATAGCCGGAAAGCGCGTCGAAATAGGCGTTGTCGCGATTGAGCACCGCGGTGCCGCCCTTCATGCCGGCCATGACCGCGGCCTTCTCGCGCGCGATCTCCTCGACCGAACCGAAATTCTCCAGATGCACCGCCGCCACGGTGGTGACGATCGCCACATGCGGCCGCGCCTGGCGCGCCAGCGGCTCGATCTCGCCCGGATGGTTGGTGCCGATCTCGATCACCGCATAGCGCGCATTCTGCGGCACGCGGGCCAGGGTCAGCGGCACGCCGATATGGTTGTTGTAGGAGGCGGCGCTGGCCGAGGTCGGCGCCTGGGCCGACAGCGCGTGACGCAGCGCCTCTTTGGTGCTGGTCTTGCCGACGCTGCCGGTGACGGCAACATAGCGCGCCTGGCTGCGGGCGCGGCCGGCGCGGCCCAGCGCTTCCAGCGCAGTCTGGGTATTGGCCGCCAGCAGCAACGGCGCATCCGCCACCACATCGTCGGGACGGCGATCGACCAGCGCCGCGGCGGCGCCCTTGTCGAGGGCCGCGCCGACGAAGCGGTGCCCATCCGTGGCCCCGTGCAGCGCCACGAACAGGTCGCCACGCTGCAGGGTGCGGGTATCGATCGATACGCCACCGGCCTGCCAGTCGCTGTCGCCCTGCAGGCGCGCCGCGGTGGCCGCCGCCGCCTCCCGGGCACTCCACAGCGTATCGGTAGGGGCGATGTCGATCATGCCGCCCCCTTCAACAGCTGACGCGCCGCCTGCACGTCGTCGAAGGGCAGGACACGGTCGCCGACGATCTGCCCTTGCTCGTGACCCTTGCCGGCGATCAGCAGCACGTCGCCCTGCGCCAGGCCGGCGATGGCGCGAACGATGGCTTCATGACGGTCGCCGATCTCGACGACATTGGATGCGCCGGACGCACCCTGCAGGATGGCGGCGCGAATCGCGGCGGCGTCTTCCGAGCGCGGATTGTCGTCGGTGACGATCACGCGATCGGCCAGCCGCGCGGCAATGGCGCCCATCACCGGTCGCTTGCCGCGGTCGCGATCGCCGCCGCAGCCGAACACCACCACCAACCGGGCGGCGGTATGCGGCCGCATCACCTTCAGCACGGTCTCCAGCGCATCCGGCTTGTGCGCGTAATCGACATAGACGGCCGCGCCTTGCGCCGTGGCGCCGACCAGTTCCAGGCGGCCGGGCGCACCGCGCAGCAGCGGCAGCGCTGCCAGCGCGGCATCGACATCCACCGCTTCGCTCAGCACCAGGCCCAGCGCCGCCAGCACGTTGTAGACCTGGAAGTCGCCCACCAGCGCCAGTTCGCTCTCCAGCTTGCGGCCGAGCACCTCGAGCACGACGTGCTGGCCATGCGCGGTCGGGCGCGAGCGGACCAGACGCAGCTCCTTGCCATTGCGGCCGAAATCCACGGTGCGCAGGCTGCGGCGCGCGGCGATGCCGAACAGCGCCGCCGCCTGCTCGCTGTCGGCATTGATCACCGCCGTGCCGTCCGACGCCAGCAGCTCGGCGAACAGCCGGCTCTTGGCCTGGAAATAGGCTTCCATGCTCGGGTGGTAGTCGAGATGCTCGCGCGAGAGATTGGTGAAGGCGGCGGCGGCGAAGCCGATGCCGTCGAGCCGGAACTGGTCGAGCCCGTGGCTGGAAGCCTCGAGCACGACGTGATCGACGCCCGCGTGCGCCAGCTCGGCCAGGTCGCGATGCAGCGCCACCGCGTCGGGCGTGGTCAGGCTGCCCGAACGCGTCAGGCCGGGCGACACGAGACCCAGGGTCCCGAGGCTGCCGGCCTTGAGGCCCAGGCGCTGCCAGATCTCGCGCGTGAAGTGGGCTACGGAAGATTTGCCGCTGGTGCCGGTGACGCCAACCACACGACGCGGCTGTACCCCATAAAAACCAGCGGCAAACAGCGCCAGAGCGCGGCGCGGATTGGCGTCGTAAATCATCGTCGCCGGCTGCTCGCCGGCGATGGCGGCGCTAGTGCCGACCAGCGCGGCGCTGGCGCCGCGCCTTGCCGCCTCGCCCAGGAAGCTGCTGCCGTCGAGCTTGCTGCCCGGCAGCGCGGCGAACAGGAAGCCTGGCTGCACGGCGCGCGAATCGGCGGTCAGCCCGGCGATGTCGGGATCGGACCCGGCCGGCACCACCGCGGGCGGCGGCGCGATATGGCTGGCGCGGAGCAGCTCAGTTAGACGCAACAGCGGGGCCTCCCTGGTTGGCCTTGGCGGCGGGGACCGCCTGCGGCGGGGCGCCGGGCGTGTTGGTGTGCGGCGCCGCCGGCGCGTTCTTGCGCGGCATCAGCGACGGCAGGATCGAGGTCGGATCGTTGACCGGCGGCACCAGATAGAGCGCGGCCATGCGCTGGACGATCTTGGCGAAGGCCGGCGCCGCCACCCAGCCGGCGGTGGCGAAGCCGTAGGATTCCTTGTTGCCCTTGGGCTCGTCGATGCTGACCAGAATCACGTATTTCGGATCGGTCATCGGGAAGGCGCCGACGAAGGTCGACAGCAGCGACTTCTTGCGATAGCCGCCATGGGCGCCGACCTTTTCCGACGTGCCGGTCTTGCCGCCGGTGACGTAGCCCGGCACCTCGGCGAACTTGCCGGTGCCGTCCTCGACCACCAGTCGCATCAGCTGGCGCAGGTTGCGCGAGGTCGCGGCGGTGATGATGCGCTGGCCCTCGGCCGGAGCGCCCAGGCGGCGCAGCAGCGTCGGCTGAACCATGACGCCGTCGTTGATCTCGCCCGCCACGCCCATCGCCAGGTGCAGCGGCGTGACCGCCATGCCGTGGCCGAAGGAGATGGTCAGCATGTTGATCTTGCGCCACGGATTGGGATAGAGCGGCGAGGCGCTCTCCGGCAGCTCGATCTTGATCGGCTTGAGAAAGCCGATGCGGTCGAAGAAGGCGCGCTGGGCGTCGATGCCGACTTCCTCGGCGATCTTGGCCGACCCGATGTTGGACGAGTACTTGATCACCTCGGGCACGGTCAGCCAGCGGCTCTGCGGATGGTCGTCGTGGATCGTGAACTTGTCGATCTGCAGCGGCGCGGAGGCGTTGACGCTGGTGTTCATGGTGATCTTGCCGCTGTCCAGCGCCATCGCCGTGTTGAACAGCTTGAAGGTCGAGCCCATCTCGTACACGCCCAAGGTCACGCGATTGAAGCGCGAGATGTCGTCGATGCTGCGCGAAACGTTGGGATCGAAGTCGGGCAGCGAGACCATTGCCAGGATCTCGCCGCTATGCACGTCGATCACCAGTCCGGCGGCGCCGACGGCGTCGAACTTCTTCATCGCCGCTTCGATTTCCTGGCGCACGATGCGCTGCAGCCGAATGTCGATCGACAGCGTCACCGGATCGCCGTTGCGCAGCGTGCTGTCGAAATACTGCTCGACGCCGGCCAGGCCGATATTGTCGACGCCGGCATAGCCCACGACATGCGCGGTCAGGTTGCCCTCGGGATAGACGCGGCGGTCCTCGCGCTGGAAATCGACGCCGGGGATGCCCAGCGCGTTGACCCGCTGCACTTCCGGCGGCGTCAGGTTGCGACGGATCCAGATGAAGCTCTTGTCCGCCTTGAGCTTGGCGGCGAGGTCGGCGACATCGGCGTCCGGCAGGACGCCGGCGAGCTTGCGCGCGGCCTCGTCCGGCTCCTGCACGATATGCGGATTGGCGAACAGCGATTCGGTGGGAATCGACACCGCCAGCACGACGCCGTTGCGGTCGACGATCTCGGCGCGGTCGGCGTCGGTGCCGCTGCCGCCGGGCGCCGCGGTCATGGCCGGCTCGGCGCCGTCGCGCAGCAGGGTCAGGTCGACGAAGCGCAGGCTGACGGCGGCGAAGGCCAGCGCGAACAGGCCGGCGCCCAGCGCCAGGCGATTGCGCGCGGTCTCGATGGCATCGCCGGCGACGTTGACGCCGATGCGGTGATGACGCACCAGCCGGGCCAGCGGCGCGCCGTCGTCCTGCTTGCCGCGGAACAGCCGGCCGATCATTGCGGCGCTCCGTTCTTCAGCAGCTGGTCGATGCTGTCGTAGCGCTTGTTCGGCGCCGCCTGCGCCATCGGCGGCGCGACGACGACAGGCGCGGCAGCAGGCGTGGCGGCGGCGGGCGTGGCGCCGGCGGGAACGACGCTGGGCGCAGCCTGGGCGACCGGCGACGGCGCGGCGGGCACTGCCTGCGGCATGGCGGGCGGCGCCAGAGGCTCGCGCCGCATCGGCAGCGACTCGACGGTGCCGAGCTGGGCGGTGGACATCGGCTGCAGCTTGAGGAACTTCACGCTCAGCTGATCGATGCGACCGATGTCGTTGAGGTTGGCCCACTCGGCCTTGAGGATATGCGTGGCGTCCTGGTTGGCGACGACCCGCTCGTTGAGGGCCAGCAGCCGCTCCTCGAGCTGGCGCACCTGGTACTTCACCAGGAACAGGCAAATGCCGGTGAAGATGGCGATGCCCAACCAGACGACGACGCCGCGACTGATCATGCGACGCCTCCCCGGTCGGGGGCGCCGATCGCTTCGGCGACGCGCAGCCGCGCGGAGCGGGCGCGGGGATTGGACGCGGCCTCCGCCTCGCCGGGCACGATCGGCTTGCGGCCGACCAGCTTCAGCGTGGCCTGCGAGACGGCCTGCAGCGCGGGCATATGGCGGGAGGGACGCGGCATGGCGCCGGCGCGCTGGCGCATGAAATCCTTGACCAGCCGGTCTTCCAGCGAATGGAACGACACCACCGCCAGCCGGCCGCCCCGGCGCAGCAGCTTCTCGCCGGCGCGCAGGCCACGCTCGAGCTCGCCCAGCTCGTCGTTGACCGCAATGCGCAGCGCCTGGAAGGTGCGGGTGGCGGGATGGATGCGGCCATCGCCGCGACCGACGACGCGGGCAACGATCTCGGCCAGCTGCGCGGTGCGCTCGATCGGCGTCTGGGCGCGCGCCGCGACGATGGCGCGGGCGATGCGGCGGGCGTGGCGCTCCTCGCCGTACTTGAAGATGATGTCGGCCAGCTCGCGCTCGTCGGCGTGGTTGACCAGATCGGCGGCGCTCGGCCCGCTCCTGCTCATGCGCATGTCGAGCGGCCCGTCGCCGCGGAAAGAGAAGCCGCGCTCGGCCTGGTCGAGCTGCATCGACGACACGCCGAGATCCAGCGCGATGCCGTCGACCGCGTCGACGCCGCGTTCGGCCAGCAGATTGTCCATGTCGCCGTAGCAGCCTTCGATCAGCGCCAGGCGGCCGTCGTATTGCGCCGCCAGCGCGCGGCCCGAGGCGATGGCGTCGGGATCGCGATCGATGCCCCACACCGCGCAGCGCGCCGCATCGAGCAGCGCGCGGCTGTAGCCGCCGCCACCGAAAGTGCCGTCGACATAGATCGCCCCGTCGCGCGGCTGCAGCGCATCGATCACTTCGGACAGCAGGACGGGTCGATGGGCAGCAGAGATCGCGGCAGGTCCTGCCGATGTGGCGAGATTGTCGCCCGAGCCGCTCACGTGGCCTGACTCCTGCCCGCGGTGAGACGCTCGCGAACCAGGCGGAGATCTTCCTGCTGACGCGCCGCGTAATTCTCGGGCGACCAGATCTGGAAGAACCCGCCGCGCCCGGCAAAGGTCGCCTGCTCGGTGATGCCGGCATGGCTGACAAACGCCTCGGGTAGAACGATACGCCCCTCGCCGTCGAACGGAATCTCGCAAGCCGCAGCGGCCAGGATCTGGTCCGGACTGGGTTCGCCGCCGCCCAGCAACGCAACATCCGGCCCGAGATTGGCGACACTGTGGCGACGCAGTTCGCCCAGCAGGGCTTCGAAGTCGGCGCGACCGCGCACGTCGATGGCGGCCATCACCGGCGAGGCATAGGCGAAAATCGCCGAGGAGCCATCCTGGGCCAAGGCAGCGCGATAGGACGCCGGTACCGACACGCGGCCCTTCTTGTCCATGCGCATCAAGAATGTGGATAGGAACAGCCCCATCCCACTCCCCCAAAGCCTCGCCGCGAATTTCTGTCCCAAAGTGGACAGACCTATCCCTTAGCCACGCCTGACCGATTTGGGATCAGATGGGATAACATGGGCTTATATGGGAGTCAATGGGAAGTGCAGGTAAATCAAGGTGGTTAGGCCGCTTATCCCCATCCCGCAAAGGGTGTGGGCAAATAATGATAGCACCACCTCAAGCCGTTTGAATCGCCTCCTGAGTCCGTCGAACAACAGGCAGCCACCTTACGATGTTCGTATTTTGTTCGCAAGAAACTGTGGACAAGCCTGAACGACGATAAAGTTTGGATAAAGTTTGGACCAGATGGTCTGTAAGCCGGGTTCTGTCCCCGCCGGAGCGGGTGATGACCATTCCTCTGGGACGCCTGTCGCCAGGCGCCTCGCGCGACCGACCCGGACGACAACGCGGAAACGCGCCCGCCGGTTGCCCGGCCTGTCGTCCCTATTTGGTCTTGCTCCCGGTGGGGTTTGCCATGCCAAGACCGTTACCGGCCTCGCGGTGCGCTCTTACCGCACCTTTTCACCCTTACCCGGCCCGAAGGCCTGGGCGGTCCGTTCTCTGTGGCACTTTCCCTGAGGTCGCCCTCGCCGGGCATTACCCGGCACCGTGTTTCCGTGGAGCCCGGACTTTCCTCGGCATTTCTGCCGCGGCCATCCGACCATCTGGCCCAGCGGTTAGGTATGACGGGCGCGGGCCGGGGTCAATCGGCAATGGCGGCAATCAGGCCGCCCAGCACGGCAAGGCTGGCCGGGTCGAGCCGGCCGCTCACCGCTTCCGGCACGAAATGACGCTGGAAGGCGGCGACGACCGCGGTGCGATTTTCGCCATTGCCGGGCTCAAGATCGTAGCCGTAGCGCGCCAGCAGGGCGCGGGCGTCGCCGATCGGCGCCGGCGCAGCTTCGGGCACCGGCCACAGACCGATGCCGTGACGCGCCAGAAAGGCCCAGTCGAAACGCTCGCCCGGATCCTGCTTGCGCAAGGGCGCAACGTCGGAGTGGCCGACCACGTTGCGGCCTGGAATCGGATGGCGTCCGAGAATGGCGCGAGAGAGTTGCGCGACAGCCTGCATCTGCGCCGCCGGAAAATCGCGATAGCCCCATTCGTGGCCGGGATTGACGATCTCGATGCCGATCGAGCGGCTATTGACGTCGCGCTGGCCGCGCCAGCACGACACGCCGGCATGCCAGGCTCGCCTGGCTTCCTCCACCAGCCGCCATACCGTTCCGTCTTCCTCGACGACGTAATGCGCCGAGACCTTGGCCTCGGGATCGCACAGCCGTTGGATCGCCTCGGCGGCGCTCTTCATGCCGGTGTAGTGCAGCACCAGCATGTCGATCGGCGTGTCCTGCGGACGCGGTCCATGATTGGGCGAAGCTCGTTCACGCATCGGCATATCCTAACCGATGCCGCAGCCAGCGTCGGCAGGGCCTTTCCACCGCCAGGTGAAGCGCGATGCCCACGACCGTGGCCGCGGCGATCGCGGCCGCCATGCCGATCGCCGCATAGACCCACGCAGGCAGCGCGGCCCGGTGCGGCGCCAGCCAGGCGGCAAGCAGAAACAGCAGCGGAAAATGCACCAGATAGATCGAATAGGAGGCCGCCCCCAGGAACACGACCGGCCGCCACTGGCACACCGCCGCCAGCGGACCGCGCGCGAAGGCCAGCGACAGCAGCAATGCCGCAAACACCGGCAGGAACAGAAAATCGCCGATCGATCGGGCGGGACTGGCGATGGCGAGCAGGACCAGGAGCAGCAGCGCCGCCACGCCGGTCGCCGCCCAATTCCAGCGCCGCGCCTGCGGTTCGACGAACAGCCGCCACAGCAGCATGCCGATGGCGAAGCCGACGACGGCGCGCAACAAGCCGATCGGGCCGGTGGCATTGAGGTGGGAATAGCCGGCGGCAAGAAACGCCGCCGCCAGGAGGGCCGCCAGCGCGGGGATGCCCAACAGCGCCGCGCGGCGGCCGGCGCGGCCCAGTCCCAGGACGAACAGCGGGAACAGCAGGTAGACCAGCCACTCGGCGCTGACCGACCAGGCGGGCCAGTTGAACTCGTCGGGGTTGGTCAGTCCCCAGTTCTGCAACATCAGCAGATGCAGCAGGAAGCGCAGCGGATCGAAGCCGCCGCGCCAGGCGACGGCGGCGCCGACCGCCAGCAACACGGCGACATAGGCTGGCCAGATGCGGGCCAGCCGCAGCCCGAGGAACCGGCCATAGGCCAGCCTGTCGGGCCGTCGCATCTCCGCGCCGTGCACATAGGCCAGCACGAAGCCCGACAGCATGAAAAAGAAATCGACGCCCAGATAGCCGTGCCGCGCCACCGGCAGCAAACGGTCGGCGAAATGCTGGGCGTGCCACAGGATCGGCCCGAAAGCGGCAAAGGCGCGAATGCCGGTAAGCGCAGGGAGAGGCTGGCGGCGATCGTCGCGCAAGGCGGTGGAGGCGATCGCCGGTCGCGCCGCGCCCCTGCCCGCTGCGCCCGGCGCCATGTCAGTTCACCGAACCGACCCGCGGCTCGCTGACCCGCGCGCGCCGCACCACGATGACGCCGACGCCGGCCAGGGTCAGCAAGCCGCCCAGCACGATCTCCCAGCTCAGCGGCTCGCCCAGCAGCGCCCAGCCCGACAGCACGCCCAGGATCGGCTGCAACAGCATGAAAGGAACCACCTGCCCCACCGGATGGCGTCGCAACAAGCCATACCACAAGGCGTAGGACACGATCACCATGACGACCGACTGGTAGAACAGCGCGCCCAGAAACGGCCAGGAAATCGACTCCAGGGCTGCGATCTGGCCGCTCTCGAATATCGCCGAGGCGCCGAACAGCATGGGCGCGGCGAACACCGCCATCCAGGCGTTGATGGCATTGGGGTTGACGTCGCCCAGCCGCTTCATCTGGATGTTGGCCAAAGCGAAGAACAGCGCCGCCGCCACCACCAGCCCGACATAGAACAAATTGCCCGACAGGCGCGGCTGGCCGGCGATCAGGATGACGCCGACGAAGGCCAGCATCATGCCGACCACGCTGCGCCAGCCGAACCTGTCCTTGAAGATCAGCGCCGACAGGATCACCGAGAACGGCAGTTGAAGCTGCACCACCACCGACGAGGTGCCGGCGTCGAGCGCCTTCATGCCGCTGAACATGCAGGTGAAATGCAGCACGCCCAGCAGCACCGCCAGGGTGAAGATGCCCTTGAGCCGGCCGCGCGGCAGCGGCACGAAGGGCACCAGCAGGATGGCAACCACCAGGAAGCGCAGCGCCACGAACAGGATCGGCGGCACGTATTGCAGGCCGAGCTTGGCGACGACGAAGTTGAGGCCCCACAGGAGCATCACGAACAGGGTAATGCCCAGATCACCAGCACGCATGACTAGACGCTCCGCGCAAACACGATGCGCGTCGATCGCCGGACGCGCCCGGATCGGGCACCGGCCCGAAGACCGACGACATTCACTTGATGCCCCGCTCGCGCGCGATCCTGTCATAGGCGGCGTTGATCGCCGCCACCTCGCGATTGGCCAGCGCGATCGCCTCTTCGGGCAGGCCGCGCGCCACCAGCCGGTCGGGGTGGTTCTCCCGCACCAGCGCCCGCCAGGCCGACTTGATCTGCTCGTCGCTGGCGGCGCGGGTCAGGCCCAGCACCGTATAGGGATCGGCCGCGCCGCCGGCCGCCGCCTCGGCGCGGGCGAAGCGGCTGGCGTCGAGGCCGAAGATCGCGGCCACCTGGCGCAGATAGCCGAGTTCGGCCGGATGCACCACGCCATCGGCCTGGGCGATGGTGTAGAGGCCTTCGAGCAGCTTCTCCAGGATCTCGGGATTGTCGGGGAACAGCCCGGCGACCTGGCGGGCATAGGGCTCGAAGCCGCGCATGTCGCGCTTGGCCAGGTCGAAGATGCGGCCGACATTCCTCACCTCGTCGGGCGGCACGTCGAAAATGCGGCGGAAGGCGGCGATCTCATCGCGCGTCACCACACCGTCGGCCTTGGCCATCTTGGCACCCAGCGCGATCACGCCGATGGTGAAGGCGATCTGCTTGGTGCCGTCCTGGACCTGCTGCTGGTCCGGCTCGCTCATCTCGTCGATGGCATGGCCGGCGGCGGCGCCCAGCAGCGCGCCGATCGGCCCGCCGAGGGCGAACCCCGCCACCCCGCCGACGACTTTCCCCAGAATTCCCATGGCGTTTTGTAGCGGGCCGGCGGGCGCCCCACAACCGCGCCCAATGCAAAGCCGCCGCGCCGCCCCGGCTCAAGGGCGGGATGGCGCAACGCCCCGCGCTTTGGCAGCATCGCACCATGAACAGAACAAGCAATCCGGGCTGGCAATTCTGGATCGACCGCGGCGGCACCTTTACCGACATCGTCGGCCGTGCGCCAGACGGACGCATCCTCACCCACAAGCTGCTGTCGGAGAATCCCGAGCGCTACAAGGATGCCGCCGTCCAGGGCATTCGCGAGTTGCTGCGCGAGCACGGCGGCACCAGCATCGATGCCGTCAAGATGGGCACCACCGTCGCCACCAACGCGCTGCTCGAGCGCAAGGGCGAGCCGACCGCGCTGGCCATCACCACCGGCTTCAAGGATGCACTGCGCATCGGCTACCAGACGCGGCCCTATATCTTCGCCCTGAAGATCGAGCTGCCCGAGCTGCTGTACGATCAGGTAGTCGAGATCGACGAACGGCTGGGGCCGCACGGCGAAGTCCTGACGCCACTCGATACCGGCAAGACGCGGCGCGACTTGCAGGCGCTGTACGATCGCGGCTTCCGTTCCCTGGCCGTGGTGCTGATGCACGGCTATCGCTTCCCCCAGCATGAGAAGCAGGTCGCCGAGATTGCCCGCGCGATCGGCTTCACCCAGATTTCCGCCAGCCACGAGGTCAGCCCGCTGATGAAGATCGTCAGCCGCGGCGACACCACGGTGGTCGATGCCTATCTGTCGCCGATCCTGCGTCGTTATGTCGACCAGGTGGCGTCGGAGCTGGGCGACGCCAGGCTGATGTTCATGCAGTCCAATGGCGGGCTGGCCGATGCCCGCGTGTTCCAGGGCAAGGACGCCATCCTGTCGGGCCCAGCCGGCGGCGTGGTCGGCGCGGTCGAGACCGCCAAGCTGGCCGGCTTCGATCGCATCATCGGCTTCGATATGGGCGGCACCTCGACCGACGTGTCGCACTATAACGGCGAATACGAGCGCGCCTTCGAGACCAAGGTGGCCGGTGTGCGCATGCGCACACCGATGATGCAGATCAACACCGTGGCGGCGGGCGGCGGCTCGATCCTGCATTTCGACGGCCGCAAATTCTCCGTCGGGCCCGATTCGGCCGGCGCCAATCCCGGCCCGGCCTGCTACCGGCGCGGCGGGCCGCTGGCGGTGACCGACGCCAATGTCATGCTGGGAAGATTGCAAGCGAAGTTCTTCCCCAAGGTGTTCGGCAAGGACGGCCAACAGCCGCTCGACGAAGCCGTGGTGCGCGATAAATTCGCCGCCCTGACCAAGCAGGCCAATGCCGCCACCGGCGACACGCGATCGCCCGAGCAGGTGGCGGAAGGCTTCCTGAAGATCGCGGTCGAGAACATGGCCAACGCGATCAAGGAAGTGTCGATCCAGCGCGGCTACGACGTGACGGAATACGCGCTGAACTGCTTCGGTGGCGCCGGCGGCCAGCATGCCTGCGCCGTGGCCGACGCGCTGGGCATGAAGACGGTGCTGCTGCATCCGCTGGCCGGCGTGCTGTCGGCCTATGGCATGGGCCTGGCCGATCTGCGCGCTATCCGCCAGCAATCGGTCGAGCTGAAGCTGGAGGACAGGCTGGTGCCCGAGCTGGCCCAGCGGCTGGACGCCCTGGCCGCAGACGGCCGGCAGGAGATGCTGGCCCAGGGCATCGCCCCGGCAAACATCGAAATCCTGCGCAAGGTGCATCTGCGCTACGACGGCACGGATTCTTCGCTGGTGGTGGATTTCGGCGACCGCGCCGGGATCGTCGCCGGCTTCGAGACGGCGCATCGCCAGCGCTACGGCTTCATCGTCGACAACAAGGCGCATGT
The DNA here is from genome assembly GCA_964458605.1 of uncultured Hyphomicrobiales bacterium. Classification (GTDB taxonomy): domain Bacteria; phylum Pseudomonadota; class Alphaproteobacteria; order Reyranellales; family JAQSWP01; genus JBBSNV01. The sequence goes on from CAYWLS010000027.1 coordinate 42,371, forward strand.
GGTCGAGGCCATTTCCATCGAAGCCATCGGCCACACCCAGGCGGCGCAGGAGCGCGAGATCGCGACGCGGCGCACCGCACTGCTCAAGGCGCTCGACACGGTCGAGACCTTCATCGGCGGCCAGACCCACAAGACGCCGGCCTACGACCGCGAGGACCTGCTGCCGGGCGACCGGATCGACGGGCCGGCCATGATCGTGGAAAAGATCGCCACCATCATCGTCGAGCCGGGCTGGCAGGCCGAACTGACGCCGCTCAATCACCTGGTGATGCGCCGGGTGGTGGCGCTGAAGCGCCAGGCAGCGATCGGCACCGAAGTCGATCCGGTGATGCTGGAGATCTTCAACAACCGCTTCATGTCGATCGCCGAGCAGATGGGCACGGTGCTGGAGAAGACCAGCTATTCGGTCAACATCAAGGAGCGGCTGGATTTCTCCTGCGCCATCTTCGACATCGAAGGCAGGCTGATCGCCAACGCGCCGCATATGCCGGTGCATCTGGGCTCGATGGGCGAGAGCGTGGCGGCGGTGATCCGCGAGAAGGGCGATCGCCTCAAGCCCGGCGACGTCTATGTCCTGAACGCGCCCTATAACGGCGGCACGCATCTGCCCGACGTCACGGTGATCACGCCGGTATTCGACCGCGCCGGCAAGGATCTTCTCTTCTTCGTCGCCTCGCGCGGCCACCACGCCGATATCGGCGGCATCACGCCGGGCTCGATGCCGCCCGACTCCAGGGTGGTCGAGGAAGAAGGCGTGCTGATCGACAACTTCCTGCTGGTCGAGGCCGGCCGCTTCCGCGAGGCGGAGATGCGCGCGCTGCTGGCCTCGGGCAGATATCCGGTGCGCAACGCCGAGCAGAACATCGCCGATCTGCGGGCGCAGGTGGCGGCCGACGAGACCGGCGTGGCCGAGCTGCGCCGCATGGTCGACGAGTTCGGGCTCGACGTGGTGCGCGCCTATATGGGCCATGTGCAGGACAATGCCGAGGAGCAGGTGCGCCGCGTGCTGGGCGTGCTGAAGGACGGCAGCTACACCATGGAGATGGACAACGGCGCCATCATCAAGGTGGCCGTAACCATCGATCACCAGGCGCGCGCCGCCACGGTCGATTTCACCGGCACCAGCGCGCAACTGCCCAACAATTTCAACGCGCCCTCGGCCGTGTGCCGCGCCGCGGTGCTCTACGTGTTCCGCACCCTGGTGCAGGACACCATCCCGATGAATGCGGGCTGCCTCAAGCCGCTCACGCTGATCATCCCCGACGGCTCGATGCTGAAGCCGCAATATCCGGCGGCGGTGGTGGCGGGCAATGTCGAGACCTCGATGGCGATCACCGAGGCGCTGTACGGCGCGCTGGGCGTGCAAAGCTCGGGCCAGGGCACCTTGAACAACTTCACCTTCGGCAACGACAGGTACCAGTATTACGAGACGGTGTGCGGCGGCTCGGGCGCCGGGCCGGATTACGACGGCGTGACGGTGCACACCCATATGAGCAACGCGCGACTGACCGACCCCGAGGTGCTGGAGTGGCGCTTCCCGATTCGGCTGGAGAGCTTCGCCATAAGGCACGGCTCGGGCGGCAACGGCGCCCATCGCGGCGGTGACGGCGCCATCCGCAAGCTGCGCTTCCTGGAAGCGATGACCGCGTCGATCCTGTCCAACCGGCGACGCCTGCCGCCGTTTGGCCTGCATGGGGGCGAGCCCGGCGCGCCGGGGCGCAACTACGTCATCCGCAGCGACGGCAAGGTCGAAACCCTGGGGCCGACCGACCGCACCGAGATGCAGCCGGGCGATATCTTCGTGATCGAGACGCCCGGCGGCGGCGGTTACGGCAAGGCGGCGGCGAAGAAGGAAGCGGCGGAGTGATGCTAGCGCCTTAAGCCAAGGAAATGCGCGTCGATTGCCGCCAAGCCAGCTTGCAAACGCTGTGGCGGCGAACCGCTGACCAGGACATAGGGCAACTGCCGCCTTTCAAGCTCGGCGCGGCACAAATCGAAGAACTTCTTGCGTCGCATTGTATCGGAAAAATAGCGCGTGCCATCATCGACCCACGGCATGTCGATGTCGGTCAGCAGATATAGATCTGCATGGTCGGCGAAACCATCGAGCGCAGGATCACGCCTGCCCAACAGCATTTGTGACCATAGCGCGGTCAGCACTGGATCCGTGTCGCAGATCAGCAACTTGTTGGCGTGTTTGAGCAAAGCCTGGGTTGCTGCGATGTGCCCCTCGGCGATGCGTCGCAAATCGCCGGCGTTACAGTCGACACCGAAGTTTTCGGTATAGATGCGGCCGTATTCGGGAACGCAAATCGTGTCGAGCGCCTTGGCCAAGTCGTTTGCCAGCGTGGTCTTCCCGCTGCTTTCCGGACCGAACACGCAGACGCGCTTGGCGAAATGCGCCCGCACCGGCGGCGGCAAATAACGCCAGTTGGAAAACGGGTCGGCACGCACTGCTGTGCCCGACACCGGTGCCGCCGACCGTGCAATATCGAACGGCACGAAACGAGCGTCTACTTCCTGCGCCAGGCGATGGCCATAGCTCTCCGAAGCAAAGACGTGATCGATCGGTTGGCCGTCGAACTCACGCACAATATTTCGCCAGATATTCCAAAATTCTGCATGGTCTTCCGGCGCCTGCGGCACGTTTGCTCGATCGAGATGCACCACGCGAGCGCGGGGAAACAGTTCGTTCATCCAGCGGTGGCGCAACGCTCCAGGAATCGGGTCGTCCGGCAGGCTGCACACCAAGATAGTTAGCGTATCGACGTAAGCTGCAGCAAATTCGCACAACAGCACGTGACCATTATGCGGCGGCATGAACTTGCCGAGTAGGAAGCCGTGCGTCATGGCGTTGCCGGGATAAACGGTCGGCCACGCATTGTTTGCCACCATGCCCACAATCCGCCGATCGCCATGCATAGAAATAGGCCGTAAAGCCCGGCCGTGAGATGCAAGTCTTTGACGACAAACAAGCCGATGGCGCCGAGATCGACCGCAATCCACAGCAACCAGTTCTCTACGAAACGTCGAGCCAACAGAATTTGTGCCGCGACGCTCCCCGCTGCGATCGCGGAATCCCAATAGGGGTAAGCGGCATCAGTCCACCGCCGCATCGCAAAGCCAAAGGCCAGCCACGCGATCGTGGCAGCCAATAGCGTTAAAACGCGCCAGCGTGCCGAAAGAAAACGAATCGCAACTTTGCCGTCGCCTTCCCGTGCGTTAAGCCAATCGAACAAGCCGTAAATTTGCACGATGAAGAAAAACACCTGAAGCAAAGCGTCAGAATAGAGCTGCGCGTCAAAGAAGATCTTGCCATAGAGCACCACCATGAGCAGGCCGAACGGGTAGTTCCACACCGACCGCCCAATGATCAGCGCTACATTGATGATACCCAGCGCGACGGCGATGATCTCCAACCAACTCATGCACTCGCATTGGATCATGCGGCGCGACGTGCCACAACCATCGAGCGATCAACATGTAGGAGATACCGGCGTCGAAAGCTGTTCGGCTTGTCCTTAACCCCGCGCCGCCTCCAGGCTCGACCCCGCCACGGTGATGCGGTGCATCAGCCGGCGGTGGCCGTGATAGTCGTTGGCGGCGTAATGCAAGGTGGCGCGGTTGTCCCAGAACGCCACCGAGCCCGGCGCCCAGCGGAAACGGCAGGTGAATTCGGGCCGCACGGCGTGGGCGTAGAGGAATTCCAGCAGCGGCCGGCTTTCCTCCGCGGTCCAGCCCTCGAAGCGCAGGGTGAAGGAGCGGTTGACGTAGAGCGCCGGCCGGCCGCTCTCGGGGTGGCGGATCACCACCGGATGCGACACCTCCGCGCCCACCAGATGGGGATTGTTGAAGCGCTTGTGGCCATTGTCGTCCTGGCGATAGGCCGCCTTCTCGCCGAAGGCCTGCTCGGCCGAATGCACCGCGCGCAAGCCGTGCAGGGTGCGCTTGATGCCGTCCGACAGCGCGTCGTAGGCGGCATACATGCTGGCGAACAGCGTGTCGCCGCCCTCTTCCGGCAGCTCGCGCGCCACCAGGATCGAGCCCATCGCCGGCTCGGCGTCGTAGCTATGGTCGGTGTGCCAGACGCCGCCGATATTCCTGCGCTGGTCCTTCTCCTTGCGCACCTCGGCGATCTCGGGATGGCCCGGCACCGGGGTGAAGAATCGGTTGATGTCGATGCGGCCCCAGCGCCGGGCGAAGGCCAGGTGTTGCTCCGGCGTCAGATCCTGGTCGCGGAAGAAGATCACGCCGTGATCGACGAAGGCCTGGCGCACCGCCTGCCACTGGCTGTTGCCGATCTCGCCCGCCAAGTCGACACCAAAGATTTCCGCGCCGCAGCCGCTGGTGAGACGACGCACCGACACATCCGCCATGGCTTCCTCCCTTGTGATTAATCTGAATCTGAACTAGGATCCAGCTATGAGTCAAGCCCCCATCCCGGTCGAGGCCGCCGAATTCGCCCTGCCGGCCAAGCAGGCGCGCAGCCGGGCCACCCGCGACGCGCTGATCGAGGCCGGCATCCGGCTGGTCGAGCAACGCGATTTCGACACCCTGTCGATCGCCGAGATCGCCGCCGCCGCCGGCTGCTCGGTGGGCGCGTTCTATTTCCGCTTCGCCGACAAGGACGCCTATTTCCGCGCCCTGATCGCCGCCACGGTGGAAGACGGCGCGGCGCTGTTCGACATCCTGTCCGCGACGCCGGCCGAGGCCGCGATCGAGCGGCTGGTGGCGATGACCTTGCAGTCCTATCGCCGCCGGCGCGGCCTGCTGCGCGCCGCCATCCGCGCCAGCATGCGCGACGCCACGGTGTGGGATCCGCTCAAGGCGCGCGGCCACGCCATCGCCGACGCCATGGTCGACAAGCTGGCCGGCTCCGGCGCCGGGCGGAAACAGCGCGCGGCGCGCATCCGCTTCGCCCTGCAGGCGCTCTACGGCACGTTGAACAATGCCATCCTGCTGGCGCCCGGCCCGCTGCAGCTCGGCGACGCGGCACTGGAGGCCGAGCTGCGCCGCATGTTCGAGCGCATCATCGCGCCCTGATTCCTCGGCTCAGAACACCAGGCTGCCCAGCGCCACGCCGGCCAGGATGGCGATGGCGACCGGCCGGTAGAAGCGATGGCCGCCGCGGTGGAACATCTGGCTGCCGACCCACAGCCCGAGCAGCAGCGGCACCAGCAGCAGCGCCGAGCGGATCAGCTCGGGACCGCCGATCTGGCCGGCCACCGCCAGCACCGCCAGCGAGCCGATATCGATCAGGGCGAAATAGACGTTCAGGCTGGCGCGGATCTTGGCCGCGGCATCGGCGCCGGACAGGAAATAGAAGATCACCGGCGGGCCGCCCATGCCGATCGCGCCGTTCAACGCGCCGCTGGCCAGGCCGGTGACGACGGTGCCGCCCAGATGCGGGCTGCCCTTGTGGCGCCAGCCGGTCGTCAGCAGCAGCACCGCCGACAGCACCGCCAGCGACATGGCGATGCGCAGGGTCTGCGCCTCCAGGTGCAGCAGCAGGAAGGTGCCGCCGGGAATGCCGACGATCGCCGCCGCCGTCAGCACGCCGATGCGGCGCGGCTCGATATGGCGCACCGCGTCGCGCAGCACCGGCGCCGCCAGCAGCAGGTCGAGGATCAGCGCGATCGGCACCGCCACGGTCGGGCCGTACAGCGCCGCCAGCACCGGCGCCATCACCATGGCGGAGCCGAAGCCGGAAAAGCCGCGCACCAGGCCGGCCGTGAACACGGCCAGCGCGGCATAGATCAGATCGGGTGCGAGATAGGGATCGAACACGGGCAGAATGCTAGCACGGTGCGGAATTTCGGCGGTTTTCCGCTATCCTTAGGCCAGGGCGGCGGCCGGCGCCAGAGGCGCAAACGCTGGGCAGGGACTCGCATTTCACAGGCCATGCGCCATATAAATTGTGCCATGAGCGCCCCCGAAAAACTGCCCGCTACCTCGATCGTTCCCCCGACCCTGCCCATGTTCATGGGCCAGCGCCGGGCGCTGCCGAGCGGCGGACAGCCCTTCAGGATCGCCTCCGAATTCGAGCCCTCGGGCGACCAGCCACAGGCGATCAAGGAGCTGGTGGCCGGCCTGAAGGCCAACGAGCGCGACCAGGTGCTGCTGGGCGTCACCGGCTCGGGCAAGACCTTCACCATGGCCCATGTCATCCAGCAGGTGCAGCGGCCGACCCTGATCATGGCGCCCAACAAGACCCTGGCGGCGCAGCTCTACAGCGAGATGAAGAGCTTCTTCCCCGACAATGCGGTGGAATATTTCGTCTCCTACTACGACTACTACCAGCCCGAAGCCTATGTGCCGCGCAGCGACACCTATATCGAGAAGGATTCCTCGATCAACGAACAGATCGACCGCATGCGCCACTCCGCGACACGGGCGCTGCTGGAGCGGCGCGACGTGATCATCGTCGCCTCGGTGTCGTGCATCTACGGCATCGGCTCGCCCGAGACCTACGAGGCCATGACCTTGAAGCTGCGGGTGGGCCAGCGGGTCGAGCGCGGCGCGCTGCTGCGCCGCCTGGTCGAGCAGGCCTACAAGCGCAACGACGCGGCGTTCTTCCGCGGCACCTTCCGGGTGCGCGGCGATACGGTCGAGCTGTTCCCAGCGCACATGGAAGACCGCGCCTGGCGCTTCGGCCTGTTCGGCGACGAGCTGGAGAGCATCCACGAATTCGATCCGCTGACCGGCGAAAAGACCACGTCGCTGCAAGAGGTGACGATCTACGCCAACAGCCATTACGTGACGCCCAAGCCGACGCTGCACCAGGCGGCCGAGGCGATCAAGATCGACCTGAAGAAGCGGCTGGAGGAATTCCGCAACGCCGGCAAGCTCTTGGAAGCGGAGCGGCTGGAGCAGCGCACCAATTTCGACCTCGAGATGATCGCCAGCACCGGCGCCTGCGCCGGCATCGAGAACTACTCGCGCTATCTCACCGGGCGCAAGCCGGGCGAGCCGCCGCCCACCCTGTTCGAGTACCTGCCCGAGGGCGCGCTGCTGATCGTCGACGAAAGCCACGTCACCGTGCCGCAGATCGGCGGCATGTTCCGCGGCGACTTCAACCGCAAGTCGATCCTGGCCGAGTACGGCTTCCGCCTGCCCTCGGCGATCGACAACCGGCCGCTGAAATTCGAGGAATGGGACCAGATGCGGCCCGATTCCACCTTCGTCTCGGCCACGCCGGGCCCGTGGGAGATGGAGCGCACCGGCGGGGTGTTCACCGAACAGGTGATTCGGCCCACCGGGCTGATCGATCCGGTGGTGATCGTGCGCCCGGTGGCCAAGCAGGTCGACGACCTGCTGGCCGAGTGCCGCGACTGCATGAAGAAAGGCCAGCGCGTGCTGGTCACGGTGCTGACCAAGCGCATGGCCGAGGACCTGACCGAGTACCTGCACGAGAACGGCGTGCGGGTGCGCTACCTGCATTCCGACGTCGAGACCCTGGAGCGCATCGAGATCATCAGAGATCTGCGGCTGGGCGCCTTCGACGTGCTGGTCGGCATCAACCTGCTGCGCGAGGGGCTGGACATCCCCGAATGCGCGCTGGTGGCGATCCTCGACGCCGACAAGGAGGGCTTCCTGCGCTCGCCCACCTCCCTGGTGCAGACCATCGGCCGCGCCGCGCGCAACGTCGACGGCAGGGTGATCCTGTACGGCGACAAGATCACCCATGCCATGAAATACGCCATGGACGAGACCGAACGCCGGCGCGCCAAGCAGACCGCCTATAACGAGGCGCACGGCATCACCCCGGCCTCGGTGCGCAAGCAGATCGGCGAGATCCTGCAGAGCGTGGCCGAGCGCGACCACTACACGGTCGATACCGGCGACAGCGACGTGCTGCATCTGGTGGGCCACAACCTCAAGGCGCATCTGGCCGATCTGGAGAAGCGCATGCGCGATGCCGCGGCCAATCTGGAGTTCGAGGAAGCGGCCCGGCTGCGCGACGAGATCCGCCGCCTGGAAGAGGCCGATCTCGGCTTGCCCGGCGGCGACGGCGCGCGAACCGCCATCGTCCATGGCACGGCGCCGCTGCCCAACAAGCTGCAGCACACAAGGGTCTATCGCGGCGTCAAGAGCGGCTCGGGCGCGCGCGGCAAGCAGGCCCGCAAGGCGCGGCGCTGACATAAAAAAGGCCGCCGGCCCAAGCGGCCGGCGGCTGCGATAGCCGGAAGATCGCGCGGGGGAGCGCCGCAGCGATACCGCCGGCGACCAACGATCAGAACTTGTCGGGGAACTGCTTGGCCACCGCCCCGGTCAGCGCGTCGGCGATGGCGTACATGTGGTCCTTCATCTGGGCCCAGGTCTTGGCCTCGTCGGCGTATTTATGCGCCTGCAGCTCCTCGATCTGCGACACATGGTGGGAGATATGCGCCATCAGCAGGCCCTCGACCGCGTCCTTGGGCAGGTTGGGATTGGCGCTGCTCAGGAACACGGCGATGTCGGTGGCGTTCCTGGTCATCTGGTCCATCGCCGCCGATTGCTTGTTGGCATTCTTCGCCAGGCTGGCATCGAGATAGGCCTTGACCCCGGTCCAGTGCCCGGCCAGCAGACCGAACAGCTTGTCGGCAGCGGCCTTGCCGTAGATCGGCTCGAAGGCGGTGGCGATCTGCTTGGCGTTCTCCACCACCTGGGCTTCCGCGTTCTGCAGGGCCGCCGCGTCGTGCGCCAGCGCGGCGACCACCACGTTGCGCACCCAGAAGGCGTGGCCCAGCCACAGGTCGCGCAACGCCATCTGGGTGTCGACCGCCTTGCTGCTGAGCGCCGCCAGTTGCGGCGCGTGGCTGGCATGGCCGATGGGATCGTGGACGGCGGGATCGTGGGCGGCCACCGGCAGGGCGAAGGCGGCGGCCAGGCCGAAAGCGGCGCTGGCGACAAAACGGCGAGATAATTGCGTCATGGCGTTCCTCTTTTGAAAGCTGCGAAACGCCGGGAGCTTAGGCCGGTGTCGTTACTTAAACAAGTTATTTTGGTTAAAACATTTAAAAGTTGCATTTTTGCCATCGCGGCGGCATAAAGGGCAGGATGACCTTGGACAACAGGCCCCAGCGCCGCCTTCTTGGCCTGCTGCGCCGCGAGCGCGACGGCATCACCGTCGACCAGCTGGCCGACCGGCTGGCGGTGTCGCGCAACGCCGTGCGCCAGCACCTCACCACCCTGGAGCGCGACGGGCTGGTGCAGCGCGGCGCGACCCGGCCGACCGGCGGCCGGCCCGAGCAGCTCTACCAGTTGAGCGACAAGGGGCTGGAGCAGTTCCCGCGCAAATATTCCTGGTTCGCCGACTTCCTGATCCAGGCGGTCAAGCGCAGCGTCGGCACGGCGGGCCTGCGCGACACCATGCGGGAGATGGGCGAGAGCGCGGCGGCCCAGCTCGGCGCGGCGCAACTCGGTGCGGCGGGCGGCGGCGCCGATACGCTGGCTGCCAGGGTGCAGCGCCTGGCCGGCGCCATGACCGAGCTGGGCTACGAAGCCGAAGCCGCCGCCGACCAGCCGACGCCGACCATCGAGGCGTCCAACTGCCTGTACCACCATCTGGCGGCGGCGCATCCGGAAGTGTGCGAGTTCGACCTGGCGCTGCTGCGCGGCGCCACCGGCGCCGAGGTCGAGCACGCCGAATGCATGGTGCGCGGCGGCCAGGTCTGCCGCTTCCGCTTCAAGCCGAAAGCCAACTGACGCCGCGTCGTCCTGAACGAAGCGAAGCACCTTATCTCGACGACATCGATCTGTCGCCTTGAAGCAAGATGCCTCGCTGCGCCCGGCATGATTGATGCTATTTGCGTCCCGCCGTCTTGCTTTCGTATTCGGTGCGCAGCAGGGCGAACAGCACATGGTCGTGCCACTTGCCGTTGATGCGCAGATATTGCCGCGCCAGCCCCTCTTCGCGGAAGCCGGTGCCGCGCAGCACGCCCTTGCTGGGCTCGTTGTCGGGCAGGCAGGCGGCTTCCAGCCGATGCAGGCGCAGCTCCTCGAACACGAAGGGCATGATCGCGGTCACGCCGTCCTTCATGTGGCCGTGGCCGGCAAAGCCCGCGCCCATCCAGTAGCCCAGCGAAGCGCATTGCGCCACGCCGCGCCGCACGTTGCCGATATTGATGCCGCCGACAAGCTGGCGGGTTTCGCGCAGGAACATGAAGAAGGCATAGCCCTCGCCGGCCCGCCATTCGCGCATCTGCTGGCGCAGGCGGCGGCGATAGGCGTCGCGAGTCAGCGAATCCTCGGGCCAGGTCGGCTCCCAGGGCTGCAGGAAGGCGCGGGAAGCGGCGCGCAGCTCGGCCCATTCGCGCCAGTCGTCGGCATGGGGCGCGCGCAGATAGACCCGCGCGCCGTTCAGGCGCGGCATGGAAATCAGCGACAGCGGGACATCGGACAGGCGAAACATGATCGCTTCCCTCCCCGCCGCCTTCGCGCCTATGCCGCCAGGCGCGCGGCGATCTCGTCGACGGGCGCCAGCCCTGCCAGGGGGCCGAGCGCGGCGACGCTGGGCCGCGATTTAAGGAGTCGTTCCACCACGCGGCGCACCGCCTGGCGATCCACCGCCTCGATGCGCGCCACCACCTCCTCGGTGCTGAGCGGGCGGTCCCAGATCAGCATCTGCCGCGCCAACTGCTCGCAGCGGTTGGAGGTGCTCTCCAGCCCCATCAGGGTCGCCGCCTTGAGCTGGGCGCGGGCGCGCGACACCTCGGCCTCGGTGACGTCCTGGCCGACGCGGGCGAATTCCTCGCACACCAGCGGCACCACCTGCGCCACTTCCTCCGCCCCGGTGCCGGCATAGATGCCGAACAGCCCGCCATCGGCGTAGGACGAGGAGAAGGAATAGATGCTGTAGACCAGGCCGCGCTCCTCGCGCACGGTCTGGAACAGGCGCGAGGACATGCCGCCGCCGAACAGGGTGGAGAACACCGCCAGCGCGTAGAAATCCGGATCGCGATAGCCCAGCCCCTCGAAGCCCAGGGTGAGATGGGATTGCTCCAATTCCCGCCCGTCGCGCAGCTCGCCGCCGACATAGCGCGCCGGCTCCGGCGTGGCGCGCTGCACCGGACCGGTGGCGTTGCCGGGAAAGAAGCGCTCGGCCAGCCGCACCAGTTCGTCGTGGTCGACCCGGCCGGACGCCGCCAGGGTCATGCGATGGGTGCCGTAATGCTCGGCCAGATGCGCCGCCAGATCGGCGCGGGCGATGCCGTTGACGGTGGCCTCGGTGCCCAGCACCGGCCGGCCGATGCCCTGATGCGGGAAGGCGGTCTCCTGCAGATGGTCGAACACCAGGTCGTCGGGCGTGTCGCGCGCCTGGCCCAGCTCCTGCAGCACCACGGTCTTCTCGCGCGCCAGTTCGCCCGGATCGAGCAGCGAGTTCTGCAGGATGTCGGCGATCAGGTCGACCGCCAGCGCCACATCCTCCTTCAGCACCGAGGCGTGGAAGGCGGTGGTCTCACGCCCGGTATAGGCGTTCATCGAGCCGCCCACCGCCTCGATCTCCTCGGCCAGAGCGCGGGCGCTGCGCGTGGCGGTGCCCTTGAACAGCATGTGCTCGAGCAGATGGGCGATGCCGTTGACGCGCGGCGCCTCGTAGCGCGTGCCGCTGTCCAGCCATACGCCCAGCGTGGCCGATTCGACATGATCCATGCGGTCGGTGGCGACGCGCAGCCCGTTGGCCAAGGTGGTGACCTGGGTGGTGACTGAGGTGGTGACCGGGGCGGTGACCGACACGGGGTCGCGCGCCATCAGGCGGCTCCCTTCAGGCTGGCGTGGCGCAGCATGTAATCCTTCAAGGCGGCGATATCGTTGGGCAGGTCGGCGCAGCGTTCCGGCCGGGCGCCGAGATCCGCCAGCGCCGGCGGCAGCGCCGGCTCGACGCCGATCGCCTGGCGCACCGCATCGGGGAATTTGGCCGGATGGGCCGTGGCCAGAGCCACTACCGGCATGTCGGCCGATGCAAGCAGCGCGCCGCTGATGCCGATGGCGCTGTGCGGATCGGCGATCTCGCCGTGCTCGCGGCGGATTGCGGCCATCGCCGCCAATGTCTCGCGGTCGTCCAGCCGGTAGCCGGAGAACAGCTTGCGCGCGGCGGCCAGCGCATTGGCGCCGACGGCGAAGCTGCCGGTCCTGCGGAAATTGGCCATGCTCTCGGCCACCGCCGCGCCCTGGCGGTCGTAGAGGTCGAACAGCAGGCGCTCGAAATTGCTCGACACCTGGATGTCCATGCTGGGGCTGAGCGAAGGCGCCACGCCTTCGATCTTCATCGTGCCGCTGGCGAAGAAGCGGGTCAGGATGTCGTTGCGGTTGGAGCCGACGTGGAAATGCTCGATCGGCAGACCCATGGCGCGCGCCGCATAGCCGGAATAGACATTGCCGAAATTGCCGGTCGGCACGGCGAAGCCCAGTCTGCGCTCGGGCGCGCCCAGGGCGACGGCGGCCCAGAAGTAATAGGCGATCTGCGCCATGATGCGGGCGAAGTTGATCGAGTTCACCGCGGTCAGGCTGAGCCGGTCGCGGAACGCCAGGTCGTTGAAGCAGGCCTTCACCAGGTCCTGGCAATCGTCGAAATTGCCCTCGACGGCGATGTTGAACACGTTGGCGGCGGCCACCGTGGTCATCTGGCGGCGCTGCACGTCGGAGACGCGGCCCTTGGGATGCAGCATGAAGATGTCGATGGCGGCGCGGCCCTTGACCGCGTCGATCGCCGCCGAGCCGGTGTCGCCCGACGTGGCGCCGACGATGGTGACGCGCTGGCCGCGCTTGCGCAGGATCTGGTCGAGCAGCCGGCCCAGCACCTGCAGCGCGTAATCCTTGAACGACAGGGTGGGGCCGTGGAACAGCTCCATCACCCAGGCCTGGGGACCGAGCTGCTTGAGCGGCGCCACCGCCTTGTGGTCGAACCCGGCATAGGCCTCTTGCATCAGCGCGAAGAAGGCGTCGCGCTCCATCGTGCCGTAGACGAACGGCCAGGTGACGCGCGCGGCCAGTTCGCCATAGGGCAGCCCGGCCAGCGCCTCGATCTCGGCAGCGGAGAAATGCGGCCAGGATTCGGGCACGTAAAGACCGCCGTCCCGCGCCAGCCCCGTCAGCAGGACCTCGTCGAACGGCAGCGCCGGCGCCTGACCCCGGGTGCTGATGTAACGCACTGAATTACCTTAAGAATATCAAGAACGCCACAATCAATGTACGCCGCGCCACGCGCCGCCGCAAGCAAGCGGAAGGGTGGGGTTCAGGCGCATTGCTTGTGGGCTTTGCGCACCCGCTCGGCCGAGACCGGATACCTGGCCAGCAGCGCAGCCGGACGCGTCGGCCGCTTGACCAGGTCGCCGCCGCAATTGGGGCACTGCCCGCCCAGCCGGTCATAGGCGCATTCGGCGCAGAATGTGCACTCGAAGGTGCAGATCGTGGCGTCGGACGCGCCGTTGGGCAGGTCCTTGTCGCAACACTCGCAGTTGGGCCTGATTTGCAGCACGGCTCCCCTCCCCTTTTGCCGCCCAGTCTAGGCCGCGAGGTAGCGTCGCTCCAGATGCTTGCGGAAGGCTTCGGTGCCGAGCTTCCGGCCCGTCGCCTCCTCGAGCAGGCTGTCGGTGTCGAGCAGCGAGCCCTTGCCATGGACATTGGCGCGCAGCCAGTCGAACAGCGGCCCGAAACGGCCATGGGCGAGCCCGGGCAGGATCCGGTCGTTCTCGGCGCAGGCGGCGGCGAAGAGCTGGGCCGCGGCCAGCGCGCCCATGGTGTAGGTCGGGAAATAGCCGATGGCCCCGTCGGGCCAGTGGATGTCCTGCAGGCAGCCCAGCCGGTCGTCCGGCGGTTCGATGCCCAGCGACTTTTTCATGCCCGCGTTCCAGGCTTCCGGCAGGTCGGCCAGCTTCAGATCGCCCGCCAGCATGGCCCGCTCCAGCCGGTAGCGCAGCATGACATGCAGCGGATAGCTGACCTCGTCGGCGTCGACCCGGATGAAGCCCGGCTTCACCACCGTGTAGAGCCGGTGCAGATTGTCCTCCGACCACGCCGCGCCGCCGCCGCCGAAGGCGGCGCGCATCTTGGGAGCGGCGAAGGCGATGAACTCCCGGCTGCGGCAGGCCTGCATCTCCAGCAGCAGGGACTGGCTCTCATGCATCGTCATGCCGCGGGCATTGCCGACCGGCTGGTGCCGCCAGTGCGGCGGCAGGTTGGCCTCGTACATGGCGTGGCCGGTCTCGTGCAGCACCCCCATCAGGGAGCGGGCGAAATCGGCGTCGTCGTAGCGCGTGGTGATGCGGATGTCGTCGGGCACGCCGCCGGTGAAGGGATGCAGCGAGATGTCGAGCCGCCCCTTGGTGAAGTCGAAGCCGATCGCCTCCATCAGCTGCACGCCCAGCACGCGCTGCGCTTCGACCGGGAACGGCCCCGGCAGCGGCAGCGGGGCCGGCCGGCCGGCCTGATGCTCCAGCACGCGCTGCAGCAGGGCGGGCAGGAAGGATTCCAGTTCGGCGAAGATGGCGTCGATGCGGGCCGACTTGCCGCCCGGCTCGTATTCGTCGAGCAGCGCGTCGTAGGGCGAGCAGCCCAGCGCGGCCGCCTTGGCGTCGGCGATCTCGCGGGTGATGTCGAGCACGGTCTGCAGATAGGGCAGCAGCAGCTTGAAGTCGCTGCGCGCCCGCGCCTCGCGCCACATCATTTCGCTCTGGGCGGTCGCCTTGGTGCGGGCCTCGATCAGATACGGCGTCAGCGCGGTGGCGTGGATCCAGCGCCGGCGCATCTCGCGCAGATTGGCCTGCTGCCAGGAATCGAGCCGCGCCTGGCCGGCCGCGTCGAGCAGGTCGGCCATGTCAGGCGCCACCAGGGTCTCGTGCGCCACCACTTCCAGCGCCGCCACCTGCTCGGCCCGCGCCGCGCCGGAGCCCGCCGGCATCATTACCGAGCGGTCCCAGCCCAGCATGGCCATGCTGTCGCCCAGCAATCCGACGCGGCGGAAGCGCGCCTCGAGCGCGGTGTAGGCGCTCATCGCGTTGCTGGTCACGATCCTTCTCCGCCCTGCTCCTTGAGCGCCAGCTTGCGGCTGTAGACCAGGTAGATGACCGTCAAGGTGACGGCGAAGGCGAACCAGGTGATGGCGTATTGCAGGTGGTCGTTGGGCAGGTCGATGCGGGTCTGCCCGCCGATCGGCAGGCCGCCGGGATTGGGCGCGGCGCCGGCGGCGATCCAGTAGGGCGATGCGGCCCTGGCCACGGTGGCCGCCTGCAGCATCGCCGGCACGTCGACATAGAGCCAGACGTTCTTGGCCGGGTCGTTGTCGGGCGTGATCCAGCCCGGCTTCTGGCTCTGCCGCACGATACCCACCACCTCGGTCGGACCCTCGATCTGGCCCTGGGCGCGGCTGGCCGGGTCGCGCTTGTCGTCGGGCACCCAGCCGCGATTGACCAGCACGGCGCCCGAGCCGTCGTCCAGCACGAAGGGCGTGACGATCTGGTAGCCGACATTGCCGTTGAGGCTGCGGGCGATCAGATCGAGCTCGTGGCCGTGGTCGAAATGGCCGCGCAGGCGGACCTGGCGGTATTCGTCCTTGGCCGGATCGCCGCTCAGCTGCGCCAGCGACACCGGCTGGGCGGTGGTGCGGGTGTGCAGCTTGTCGAGCAGGTCCTCTTTCCACGACAGGCGTTCGAGCTGCCAGATCGAGAACGCCAGCATCAGCAGCACGGCCGGCACCGTGAACAGGGTGGGCCACAGGGCGAAGCGGAAGCGGCGTTGCGTTGTCATGAACCCAATTCGGTTTCGGTCGAGCGATGGCGGTACTGCTGCGCCACCATGATGGCCTTGAGCGGCCGCAGCAGGCCCAGCGTGCCGCCCAACAGCACGACCGGCCAGATCAGCAGGTGGACCCAGAACGGCGGTTCGAAGCGGAATTCCACCCACAGCGCCAGCGGCACCACGATGAAGCCCAGGATGAAGATGATGAACACGGCGGGACCGTCGCCGCTGTCATGGGCCTGCAGCTCGAGCCCGCAGACCGAACAGCGATCGACCACCGTCAGGAAGCCCTTGAACAGCTTGCCCTGCCCGCAGCGCGGGCAGCGCTGCGCCAGGCCGGTCTTTAAAGGCGAAAGGGGCGGCCAGTCGCCGCCCCCCGTATTTTCGCTCATGTCGCTCCCGCGTCAGTGGTGGGCGTATTCGGCCCCGCCAGCGCCCCAGATATAGATGGCGATGAACAGGAACAGCCAGACCACGTCGACGAAATGCCAGTACCAGGCCGCGGCCTCGAAGCCGAAATGGTGGTTCGGCTGGAAATGGCCGCGAATGGCGCGCACCAGGTTCACCGCCAGGAAGATCGTGCCGACGATGACGTGGAAGCCGTGGAAGCCGGTCGCCATGAAGAAAGCCGACGAGTAGATGTTCTCGCGGAAGCCGAAGGCGGCGTGGCTGTACTCGTAGGCCTGGATGCAGGTGAAGGTCAGACCCAGCGCCACGGTGCAGGCCAGGCCCTGGATCAGGCCGCGGCGGTCGCCTTCCTTCAGCGCATGGTGCGCCCAGGTCACGGTGGTGCCCGACAGCAGCAGGATGAGCGTGTTCATCAGCGGCAGGTCGAACGGGTTGAACGGATGGATGCTGGCGGGCGGCCAGGTTCCGCCATTGGCCTGCACGCGGGCGAACTGGATCGGGTCGCTGGCGAACAGGCTGGCGTCGAAGAAGGCCCAGAAGAAGGCGGCGAAGAACAGCACCTCCGAGGCGATGAACAGCATCATGCCGTAGCGCAGGCCGATCTGGACGATCGGGGTGTGGAAACCCTGGTACTCGCCCTCGCGCATCACGTCGCGCCACCACAGGAACATGGTGAGCAGCACCAGCGCGAAACCCGGCAGCAGCTTCAGCACGCCCAGCGAGACCAGGAAGGGCTGCGCCCCGGGGCCGAAAATGTCCGGATGCATGAAGGTGACCCCGCCGAACGCCAGCAGCACGCCGGAGGCGGCGCCGACCAGCGGCCACGGGCTGGGATCGACCAGATGGTACGGATGCTTCTGTGCTGCTGCGCTCATGTCTTCCCCTTCTCCATTCCCTGCGGCCGCGCCGGGCGGCCTATCCCTCGATCTCTATCGCTTCGCGCCCGCCGTCTGCGCCTGGGCCAGCAGCGATCGGGCGTGATCGGAAGTGGCGGCGAAGAACATATACGACAGCGCGATTTCCTTCAGCCCGCGCAGGCCCGGATCCTGGGCCAGCGCGGGATCGATCATGAACGTCACCGCCAGATCGGCGGTCTGTCCCGGCTGCAGCAGCTGCTCGGTCGAGCAGAAGCACTGCAGCTGGTCGACATAGGCCGATACCGTGTCGGACGGCACGCTGGACACGGCCTTGCCGACCAGCGGACGCGAGCCCCTGTTGGTGACGGTGAAATGCACCGTGGCCCGCTCGCCCAGCCGCACCGTCAGCTTGGGCTGCACGGCGGCGAAGCGCCACGGCAGTTCCGGCGCGGTGTCGGCGTTGAAGCTGACCGTCACCTGGCGGTCGACCACCGGTGCGGCGGCGGCCGCGACGCTGACCGGCGTGCCGGCATAACCGGTGACAGCGCAATAGAGCTGGTAGAGCGGCGCCGACACCAGGGCCAGCGCGGTGAGCCCGACAAAGCCGCCGACCAGCGCCCACATCAGGCGCCGGTTGCGACGGGCAAGATCGGGCGCCACGGTCACGGAGTCACTCCGCTGCCGCCCATGCGCACGATGGTCAGCACGTAGAACAGCGCCACCATGCCGACCAGCAGCAGCATCACGGCGATGTTCTTGCCGCGCTGGCGGCGATGCATCTCGCTGCGCTTGCGGCGCTCGGGTTTGCGATCCTGATCCGGGCTCACGATGTCCACCGTCATGCCAACACCCGGTCGACCAGCAACAGGGCAAACAGAAGGAAAAGATAGAGGATGGAGAAGCCGAACATCTGGCGGGCCGGCTTCATGTCGGCGCTGCGCAGCACCCGCACGGCGAACGCCACGAAGGCCATGCTGAGCAGCAGCGCCGGGGCGCCGTAGATCCAGCCCACCACGCCCAGCAGGGTCGGCGCCAGCGATACCGGCAGCAGCAGCACGGTGTAGACCAGCATCTGCCGCTTGGTTTCCGCCTCGCCGGCCACCACCGGCAGCATCGGCACGCCGGCGGCGGCGTAGTCGCCGCGGCGGTAGAGCGACAGCGCCCAGAAATGCGGCGGCGTCCACATGAAGATCAGCAGGAACAGCGCCACGGAAGCCCAGCCGACATCGCCGGTCACCGCCGCCCAGCCGATCATCGGCGGGAAGGCGCCGGCGGCGCCGCCGATGACGATGTTCTGCGGCGT
>CAYWLS010000028.1:0-51571 GCA_964458605.1 uncultured Hyphomicrobiales bacterium
GTAGCTCAGTGGTAGAGCACTCCCTTGGTAAGGGAGAGGTCGACAGTTCAATCCTGTCCGGCAGCACCATTCCCCGCTATCATTCGACGATACCGACCGGGCCGCGCCACCCGCAGGCCCACCGGAGTCACGACATGAGCCAGACCGATCTGGTCGAGCAGGCCCGCCTGTTCGCCACCGCGGCGCATCGCGGCCAGACCCGCAAATTCACCGACGAGCCCTATATCAACCATCCGCTGGCGGTGTGGGCGACGGTGTGCAGCGTGCCGCACACGCTCGAGATGGAATGCGCCGCCTTGCTGCACGATACGGTCGAGGATACCGGCGTGGCGCTGGCCGAGATCGAGCGCCGCTTCGGCGCCACGGTGGCCCGCTACGTCGCGGCGCTGACCGACACCACTGGCCCGGCCGATGGCGACCGCGCCCAGCGCAAGCTTCTGGTCAAGGCCCAGCTCGCCGCCGCGCCGGTCGAGGCCAAGACCGTCAAGCTGGCCGACATCATCGACAACCTGTCCAGCGTCGCCCAACGCGATCCCGCCTTCGCGCGCGGCTACATGGCCGAGAAGCGCGCCGTGCTGCCGGCGCTGCGCGAGGGCGACGCCACCCTGCTGGCGCGGGTCGAGGCGATCCTGGCGGCCTATTTCGATGCGCCGCCCACGCCGGCCTCTCCGCCGGAGGTTTGAATGGCCGCTTCGCTATTGATCCACCCATTTCCACCCAATTATTGCGACGCTCCCGTGATGGCCTGCGGTTCGGGCGCGAGAGGGTGAACTTACGCGGTCTGGCCACGATGCGCTGCGATGATGAATCAGTTGGTGCCCAATCGGGTGCCGCCGGCCTGCTTGAGCGCGCCTTCGACGCGCGCCGCGTCGTCCTGCGAATGCAGGTCGACCGACACCTCGACCGGTCCGTTGAGATCGGGGCCGCGCGCGGCGCTGTCGCGATGCCCGCTTTGGGTATCGGCGCCGGCGGCGCGCTGGCCGGCGCTGTTGGCGGCACCGGCGGCCCGCACGAACACGTCGGCGCGGTCGATACCGTGCTGCTGAACGATATGTTCGATGGCGAGTTCGGCATCGCGGCGGGTCGAGAAACAGGCGACGATCGTGCTTTCCATGGCTTGCTCCGTTTGCGCGGCTTGCGATCGCGTGGCCGACACAGACTCAAACGGGATCGGCGCAGCAATGTTCCGCACGCCATCGTTCAGCCCTGCCGGCACAGCCGCTCCAGCTCGGCCGCGGCGCGCGACAGGCGCCGCTCTTTGTGGCGTAGCACGGTGAAGCTGCGCGACGGCAGGGCGATGTCCAGCGCGGCAAGCTGCCCGTTCTCCACGAATGGCTGCACCACCGCCGCCGATAGCGCGGCCGCACCGCCATGGCTGCGCACCGCGCTCAGCACGGCCTCGTTGGACGGCAGGGTCAGCGCTACGCGCAGCCCGGCCGGATCGACGCCCAGCCCGCGCAGCGCCGCCTCGAATTCGGAGCGCGTGCCCGAGCCGCTCTCGCGCATCACCCAATCCAGGCTGCCAACCGCCTTGCGCAGGGCGGACCGTCGCGCGCCGGCCAGCCGGTGGTCGGCCGGCACCACGACGACCAGCCGGTCCTGCGCCACCGGAGTCACCGACAGCGCCGCCTGGTCGATCGAACCTTCGATGAAGCCCAGCTCGGCGCTGCCCTCGACCACCGCCTGGGTCACGGTGCTTGTGTTGCCCATCACCAGCCGCACCGCGATGCCGGGATAGCGGGCGCGGAAGCGCATCAGCCGCGGCGGCAGCCAATAATTGGCGATGGTCTGGCTGGCCTGGATGTCGACCGCGCCCTTCTTCAGCCCGCCGATATCGCTCAGCAGCGCCTGCGCCGAGCGGGCCCGCGCCAGGGTGGCGCGCGCCTCGGCCAGGAACGCCTCGCCCAGCCGGGTCAGCTCGATGCCGCGACCGACCCGCTCGAACAGCCGCACGTCGTGGGCGCTCTCCAGCGCCTTGATGGCGGCGCTGACCGCCGAGGGCGTCAGCCCCAGTGCCGCCGCCGCCCGCGTCAGGTGCTGCCGCTCGGCCACCGCCACGAAAATGCGAAGCTGTTCCAGGGTCATCGGTCATCCATTCGATTATATCGAATAGAATATCATGGATTATTCTATGGAACAGGACATCAGCCGGCCCTAGATCTGCCGCAGCACGATTGGCGGAGACGACGAATGATCGGCATCCCTACGGTCCGGCGGCTGGCCCCCGGCCTGGCGGCCGCGGCCGCGGTGGCGCTGGCGGCCCAGCTCGGCGAGCGCCTGCAGGCGCTGGCCACGCCCTATCCCTGGATCGACGGCCTGGTGCTGGCGATCATCCTCGGCACGGCGCTGCATACGCTGTTCGGACTCGGCCCCCGCCTGGGCCCCGGCATCGCCTTCGCCGCCAAGCCGCTGCTCGAGGTCGCCATCGTGCTGCTGGGCGCCTCGACCAGCTTCGCCGCCATCGGCAGCGCCGGCGGCGCGATGATCGGCGTCGTCGCCATGGTGGTGGCGCTGGCGCTGCTGTCGAGCTACGGCATCGCCCGCCTGCTCGGCCTGCCCGACCGGCTGGCCACGCTGGTGGCTTGCGGCAATTCGATCTGCGGCAACTCCGCCATCGTCGCCGCCGCGCCGGTGATCGAGGCCGATTCGCGGGACGTGGCCTCGGCCATCGCCTTCACCGCCGCGCTGGGCATCGCGGTGGTGCTGCTGCTGCCGGCCAGCCTGTCGCTGTTCGGCCTCAGCCAGTGGCAATACGGCGTGCTGGCCGGCCTGACCGTCTACGCCGTGCCGCAGGTGCTGGCGGCCACCGTGCCGATCGGCCTGCTGAGCGCCCAGATCGGCACCACGGTCAAGCTGATGCGGGTGCTGATGCTGGGGCCGGTGGTGGTGTTGCTGGGCGCCCGTGCCGGCCGCGGCGGCGCGGTGCGGCGGCTGCACACCATGGTGCCGTGGTTCATCCTGGGCTTCCTGGGCCTGGCCACGCTGCGCTCGCTCGACCTGGTCCCCGGCGCGGCGGTGGCGGGCCTGCAGCAGGTCTCGACCGGCCTGACGGTGGTGTCGATGGCGGCGCTGGGCCTGTCGGTCAATCTGCGCAGCGTCATGGCCTCGGGCGGCAGGGTGCTGGCGGCCGGGCTGCTGTCGATCCTGGTGCTGGGAGCGCTGGCCGGCGGCGCCCTGGCGCTGCTGGGCAAGCTGCAAGGCGGCTGATGCCGCTCGGAACGGCCGCTCGCCGCCTCCCGTTATCCCGGCAGAGCCACGATCGAAGGAGACGACGATGCCAGCAACTGGGCAGGCAACCGGCGACGATTCCGACCTGGGCCGCGTGCCCCGATTGAAGCCCAATGTGCGCTACGAGCTGGACCGCGAGCGCGGCCTTTGGATGGTGCGCCGGGCGGAGGGCGACATCGCGCCCGAGCCGGCTTCGACCGAGGTCATGGCGCTGATCGACGGCCAGCGCTCGCTGGGCAGCATCGCCCGGCACATCAGCGAAACCTCCGGAAAGCCCGAGGCGGAAACGCGGCAGACCGTGCGCCGGGTGGCCGGCGAACTGGTCGCGCTGGGCGTGCTGCGGCTGGAGGCCTGAGCAAAAACCGACCGGGCGGTGCAGTTGAAGCCGTCCTGCCGGGGCCGTCCCGAGGGGGCCGTCCCGAGGGGGCCGTCCCGACGGGGCCGTCCTGACAGGGCCTTCCTGACAGGGCCTTCCTGACAGGGTCCTCCTGCCAGTCCCGCCAATCCCGCAGGGCCGATGCGTCACCTTGGTCGGTGCGCCGGGCGCAGGGTTGGCCTATACCCTCCCCAGCCGCATGGACATTTTTGCCGCTGCGGCGCCCCTGTTTCACCTCGTTACGGAGACCGCGCCTCATGCGGCTGCCATCGTCGGGCTTCACCGTGGAATCGCTGGCTCAGCTGCGCGCGCTGGTCCGCACCACCGAGCCCGGCATGATCGCGCTGGCGGCGCTGATCGGCGTGATATCGGGCGCGATCGTCAGCCTGATCAGCTTCACGGTGCAGAAGCTGCACGAATTGCTGTTCGGCCTGCCCGCCGGGGTGCGCCTGACCTCCTCCAGCTACATCGATCCGCGCCTGGTCCTGGCCATTCCGGCGATCGCCGGCATCGTGCTGGGCGGGGTCATCCTGATCGG
The DNA here is from genome assembly GCA_964458605.1 of uncultured Hyphomicrobiales bacterium. GTDB lineage: Bacteria > Pseudomonadota > Alphaproteobacteria > Reyranellales > JAQSWP01 > JBBSNV01. Next base: position 4,143 of record CAYWLS010000028.1, read on the forward strand.
CCTGTGGCGCGGCTGGCGCCAGCCGATCGATCCCATCGAAGCCAATGCGCTGCATGGCGGGCGCATGTCGCTGGGCGACAGCCTGATCCTGGGCCTGCAGAACCTGATCTCCAACGGCGGCGGCGCCTCGGTGGGGCTGGAAGCGGGCTACACCCAGATCTGCAGCGGCATCGCCTCGCGCATCGGCCAGTGGCTGCGCCTGCGCCGCGCCGATCTGCGCATGGTGGTGGGCTGCGGCGCGGCGGCCGGCATCGCCGCCGCCTTCAACGCGCCGCTGGCCGGCGCCTTCTACGGCTTCGAACTGATCCTGGGCACCTACTCGATCGCCAGCCTGGCGCCGGTGCTGACCGCGGCGCTGTTCTCCACCTTCATGATGCGCTGGCTGATCGGCAACTCGCTGTTCGGCGGCGTCGAGGCGGTGGCGCATATCGGCACGCTCGACTACTTCGCCTTCGGCGCGCTCGGCCTGGTGTGCGGCCTGTACGGCATCCTGATCATGCGCGGCGTCAGCCTGATCGAGATCGGCCTGCGCCGCCTGCATATCCCGCCCTTCGTGCGGCCGGTGCTGGGCGGCATGGTGGTGGGCGGGCTGGCGCTGATCTCGCCCATGGTGCTGTCCTCCGGGCACGGCGCGGTGCATGTCAACCTCACCGTCACCCTGCCGGTCACCACCCTGGTGCTGGTGCTGGCCCTGAAATCGCTGGCATCGGCGGTCTCGATCGGCAGCGGCTTTCGCGGCGGATTGTTCTTCGCCTCGCTGCTGCTGGGCGTGGTGGGCGGCTCGCTGTTCGCTTCGGCGATCTCGCTGGCCACGCCCTCGACCCCGCTCGATCCCATCACCTACGGCGTGGTGGCGATGGCAGCGACCGCGGCGGCGATCATCGGCGGGCCGATGACCATGACCTTCCTGGCGCTGGAGATGACGTCGGATTTCCAGGTCACCAGCGGCGCGCTGCTGGCGGTGGCGATCTCCTCGCTGACGGTGCGGCTGCTGTTCGGCTACTCCTTCGCCACCTGGCGCTTCCACCTGCGCGGCGAGACCATTCGCGGCGCCCACGACATCGGCTGGATCCGTACCCTGTCGGTCGGCCGGCTGATGCGCCGCGACCTGCGCACCGTGCCCGGTTCGATGAGCCTGGAAACCTTCCGCCGCGAATTCCCGCTGGGCTCGACCCAGCGGGTCATCGTGGTCGACAGCGAGGGCCGCTATGCCGGCATCGTCGTGGTGTCCGAGGCGCACACCGTGACGCAGGAGCCGTCGGAGCCGATCGAGAAGCTGCTGACGCACCGCACCGACATGCTGCTGCCGCAGATGAACGTGCAGGAAGCCATGGCGGTGTTCGAGCGGCAGGAAGCCGATGCGCTGGCGGTGGTCGACGACCGCGAGCGGCGCAAGGTGCTGGGCCTGCTGACCGAGCTGCACGCCTTGCGGCGCTACAGCGAAGAGCTCGAACAGCGGCGCCGCGAGATGCTGGGCGAGCCGGCCGGCCTCACCACACCCAGAACAGCAGAGCCCACGCCAGATCGCTGAGCGCCGCCGCCGCCAGCACCGCCGCGCCGGCCGTCAGCGCCGGAGCGGACCCGGCGTAGCGTCGCGCCACGCGCCAGCCCAGCCAGGCCGACCACGAAGTGGCGCCGGCCAGCATGAAGCCGCGCAGCAGGCCGATCCAGCCCATCGCCAGCCCCTCGCCCTTGAGCAGGGTCACGGTCAGCGCCGACAGGCCGAGGAACACGCCGACGCCGGCCTGCGGGATCAGCGCCTGCGCCAGGTGGTGGAAGCGGGCCCACGACCAGCGTCCCAGGACGCGCGTGCCGATCGCCAGCAGCCCGCCCAGCGCCAGGCCCATGGCCAGCGCCGTGGCGCCGATATAGGCCAGCAGCAGCGCGCCATCGAGCAGGCTCATCACGTCGTTCTGCGCCGGATAGTCGGTCAGCAGCCACCACGGCAGCGTCGCCTCGAGCGGCCAGACGATGTCGTGGTTGACCAGCCACTCGGCGATCCACTGCTTGCCGGCGACGAACCAGGGGCTGGCATTCCAGTGGAAGGCGCCGACGGCGATGCCCATCAGCCCGAACAGGATCAGCACCGTCTCCCAGCGCTCGGCGCGCGCGCCGTGGACGCCGTGCGCCAGCCCGCCCTGCTCGACGATCTCGCGATTGGGCGCGCGGGGCTCGAGCGCGATGGCGTCGCGGAAGCCGCTGCAGCGTCCGCACATGTGGCAGAGCGAGTTGCCTTCCATGGTGCGAATCGGCACCAGCGGCGCGCAATTGACCGCCCGCGGCCGCTCGTGCCGCGCCTGCGACGCGCCCCAGGCGTCGTGATCGACCCTGAAATGCACCGGCGCCAGCTTGGCCAGCAGGCCGAACACGCCGTTGACCGGGCACAGATAGCGGCACCACACCCGCTTGTTGCGGCCGTAGAAGAAGCCCACCGCCATGGCGCCCAGGGTCGAGCCGCCCAGGATCACCAGCACCGGCTTGGGATACTGGTACACGCTGACCATCTGGCCGTAGATGGTGGTCAGCGCGAAGGCCACGAACGGCCAGCCCGGCCAGGTGATCCAGCGCGGCACCGCCCGGCCCTTGCCGCGACGCGAGACGATCTCCGTCAGCGCGCCCTCGGGGCAGAAGAAGCCGCACCAGGAGCGGCCGACCAGCACCATGCTGAGCAGCACGAACGGCCACCAGATGCCCCAGAACGCGAACTGGGCCAGCACGGTGAGGTTGTTCCAGACATGGGCGGTGCGGTCGGGCAGCGGCAGGAAGGCCGGCGCCGCCACCAGCACGACATAGACCGCGATGATCGCCCATTGCAGGCGGCGGATGTGCCGCTGGTGGCGCAGCAGCCAGTCGCCGGCGCGCGCCAGGACCAGGCGCAGAGCTGAACCCAGGCGCGGCAATGCGTGGTGATTGGGCGAGGCGATCATGGCGCCGGCTAGACCGCGGTTGCTTTTACGTTCGGTTACTTCACGATGAGCGTCAGCTTGCCGCCATCGGGATGGAAGTCGTCGTAGAAGATGTAGGTGCCGGCCGACAGGCTGCGGAAGATCAGCGAGCCCTTGCCGCCGGCGGTCAGCACCTTCTCCTTGTGCAATTCGTTGCTCTCGAACTCGGCCGGACCGGAGCCGGCGTTGGTGACGTCGAGCCGGAACGGCTTGCCCTGCTCGACCTCGATGCGGTCGGGCGCGATGGCGCCGTCCTTCATCTCGACCTTGAAGGCCGGCATGTCCTGGGCGGCAGCCGGAACGGCCGCCGCCAGCAGCAATGCCAGCGCCAGCGCGCCGGCCCACGTCGCCATTGCTGTCGTCACGATCAATACGTGCCCTTCTTGCCGGTACCGGCAAAGGTGAACTCGTATTCCAGCTCGAATTTCTTGAACCATGGACCGACGCCGGTTTCCTTGTCGACGTGGCGGCCGAAATGGGCGTGCGGATTGGCGCTGGGCGGCTCGATGGTGAGCTTCAGCTTGTACTTGCCCGCGCCCTGCAGCTTGACGTTGTCGCCGTAATGGGGACCGTCATCGGCCACCATCGGCATCAGCTCGCCGCTCTGCGTCTGGCCGCCGACCTTGGTCAGCGTGTAATGCACCACCAGATAGGGCATCCAGTCGCCTTCTGAAAAGCCGTTCTCGTTGCCCTTGGCGGCGTGGATGTCGGCCTCGAGATGGATGTCGGATTTGGCCGCGTCCAGCATCATTCCGGCCGGCTCCATCTCCACCGGCTGGAGATAGACCGCGCCGATATCCATGCCCTGCTGGCCTTTGTGCTCGCCGATCGGCATTTCCTTGGCCTGCGCCTGGGCGCCCCATAGCGCCAGCGCCAGACCCGCCACGATGACCTGCTTCAACATGTTCCGCCCCGCGCCGTGAAAAGAGCGGCGAGACTAGCGGCACCGGCCATATATTGCAAATCATTCTTAACATCAGTCGCGAGTATAAGTGGCGGAAGTGGCGGGATTCCGCAGCCGGCCGCGTATCTTTTTACCGCGCCGTCAGCACCTCCGGCAGCGGCAGGATGCGGATCTGGGCGGCCTCCAACCCATCGCGCACGGCACGCGCCACCGATACGGCCGTCTCCTCGTCGCCATGCACGCAGATCGAATCGATCGGCGTCGGGATCCTCTTGCCGGACAGGGAGAAGATCGCCTGCTCCTCGACCATGCGCCGCACATGGTCGAGCGACTGCCGCGCGTCGTGGATCATGGCATGGGGCTTCGAGCGCGGCGTCAGGTTGCCGTCGTCGCCGTAGGTGCGATCGGCGAACACCTCCTCCGCGACCGGCAGACCGAGCTTCCGCCCGGCCTTGGACATCTGCGACTGCGCCGTGGCCAGGAAGATCAGTGTCGGATCGACCGCCTTGATGGCGCGGGCGATCGCTGTGGCCAGATCGGGTTCGACCGAGGCCATGTTGCTGAGCGCGCCATGGGGTTTGACGTGGGTCACGCGCACGCCCTCGGCCGCCGCGATGCCCATCAGGGCGCCGGTCTGGTAGGCGATCAGGGCTTCGACTTCCGCCGGGCCGAGCTTCATCTGGCGCCGGCCGAAGCCCTGCAGGTCGGGAAACGAGGGATGCGCGCCGATCGACACGCCATTGGCCCTGGCCAGCTTCACCGTTTCGCGCATGACGGTGGGATCGCCACCGTGGAAACCGCAGGCGACGTTGGCCGACTTGACGATGCCCAGCATGGCGGCATCGTTGCCCATCTTCCAGGCGCCGAAGCTTTCGCCCAGGTCGGAGTTGAGGTTGATCGTGTTGGCCATGGCATCCTCCTGCACCTGGGCAAGCCTAGAGCAAATCACCTTTTGACGGAATCGTTCCGGATTGCGTCAAAAGGTGTGAATTTGCTCTACACTTGAGGAATAGAGCGGATTCACGCGATCGGATGGAAGCGTTGCCGCGCTTGCGTCCGATCGTGATCCGCTCCAGCGCCTTTGGCGCGGCCGGACTACAATCGCGGCCATGAAGCTGGCCATGAGCCGCATCGTCATCTTCACCCCCAACCTGGAGCGCATCACGGCATTCTACCGCGACGTGCTGGGGCTGAAGCTGCGCGTCGACGAAACGGGCTACCGGGAATTCGATGCCGGCGCCTGCGGCATCGCCCTGCACAACGGCACGGCCAGCCCCGGCCGGCGCCCGCCCAAGATCGTCTTCCACGCCCGCGATGTCGCGAAGCTGCGCGCGGCACTGGTGGCGCGCGGCACCAGGCTGGGCAAGATGATGAGCGGGCGCGGCCTGACCCGCTGCGAAGGCCAGGATCCCGACGGCAATCCCTATCAGCCGTCCGATCGCGACTTCGCCTGAGGAATCGCCGTCAGCGCCTCGCTCAATGCACCGCGTTGTGCACCGGCTTCAGCGAGCGCAGATAGGCCACCACCGCATCGAGATCGGCCTGGCTCATCTTGGCGTAATAGGCAAAGCCCATCGGCGGGTTGAGCGGCGTGCCGTCGGCGCGGATGCCCTGGGTGATGGCGCGCTTGATCTGCGCATCGGTCCACTTGCCGATGCCGGTCTGCTGGTCGGGCGTGATGTTGGCCGACAGCGACAGCCCCCACGGTCCGCGAATCTCCAGCCCACCCGCCCCCAGGCGATGCTCGAAGTCGAAGCTCATGTCCTTGTTCATCGGCGTGTGGCATTCGACGCAATGGCCGAGCGGTCCGGCCAGGTAGGCGCCGTAGGCGACCTTGCTGTCGCGCGGCACGTCGGGCACGGAGGTCACCGGCGGACCCCAGGCCGGCGGCAAGGGGAAATCGTATTTCGAGGCCTTCACCTTGTTGGCGATCGGCTTGACGGTGCGCAGATAGGCCACCACCGCGGCGATGTCGCTGTCGGAAATCTTGCGATACTGGCCGAACGGCATGGGCGGCCCGATCAGGCTGCCGTCGGGACGCTTGCCTTCGCGGATCGCGGTGGCGATCTGCGCGTCGGTCCAGTTGCCGATGCCGGTCTCCTTGTCCTGGGTGATGTTGGCGGAATAGGCCAGCATGCCCTGGTCCTTGAATTCCATGCCGCCCGCCAGGTCCATGCCCGGCAGCGGACCCTTGGGCCCCTGCTGGGTGTGGCAGTTGCCGCAGCCCATGATGCCGTTGACCAGATAGGTGCCGCGCTCCAGCGGCGTCTCCGCCCGCGCCGCCGTCGCCACGACCAGCAGCGCGATCGCCATGCCCAAACCGATTTTCATGTCCGCTCCCCCCAAAGCGCCAGATGGCGCAAAAGTCCTAGTCGAAGTGCCGACAAATGCAACGCCAATCCGCTAACATGCCTGACAGTTCAAGGATTGCGATTCGCTACGTGACGATAAAATTGCTCTCCGCCGGCGACGGCGCTTTCGTCGTCGAATTCGGCGACACGATCGACCGGCCGACCAACGCTCGGGTCATGGCCCTGCACCGCGCCATCGCCCAGGCGCGGGCCGAGGGCGGTCTTGAAGGCGTGGTCGAGACCGTGCCCACCTTCCGCTCGCTGATGGTGCAGTACGATCCGCTGCACACCAGCCGCTACGACCTGGAGGCACCGGTGCTGGCGCTGGCGCAGGCCCACGCCACCCAAAGCGCGGCCGGCCGGCGCTGGCGCATCCCGGTGTGCTACGACGGCGAGCTGGCGCCCGATCTCGACGAGGTGGCTGAGCGCACCGGACTGTCGCGCGATCGGGTGATCGAGCGGCATCTGGGCGCCACCTTCTTCGCCTATGTGCTGGGCTTCATGCCGGGCTTCGCCTATCTGGGCGGCCTGCCCAGGGAATTGGAGCTGCCGCGCCGCAGCGAGCCGCGCGTGCGGGTGCCGAAGAATTCGGTGGCTATCGCCCAGGCGCTGACCGCGATCTATCCCTGGGAAAGCCCGGGCGGCTGGCACCTGATCGGCCGCACGCCGATCGCGCTGTTCGACCTGCGCCGGCCGCAGCCGATCCTGTGGGCGGCGGGCGACGAGGTGGTGTTCGCCCGCATCGACCGCGCCCGCTTCGACGCCATCGCCGGCGCCGTCGAGGCCGGCGCGTTCGATCATGATGCGCTCGAGGTGGGGCGATGAGCGCGGCCCTATTGGTGCGCGAGCCCGGCCTGTTCACCACCCTGCAGGATCTGGGCCGGTTCGGCGCCCAGGCGCTGGGCATGCCGGTGGCTGGCGCCATCGATCCGCTGGCGCTGCGCCTGGCCAATGCGCTGGTCGGCAATGCCCAAGGGATGGGCGCGCTGGAGATCGGCTTCATGGGCCCGACCCTGGAGGTCGCCGCCGACAGCGTCCGCGTGGCGGCGGTCGGCGCCATCCAGTTGGCCCTGCTGCAGGACGGCGCCGAGAAACCCCTGACGGTCAACCAGAGCCATCGCCTCGACCGTGGCCAGGTACTGAAGCTGGGCTTCGTCAGCGGCGCGGCCTATGCCTATCTGGCGATCGAGGGTGGCTTCGCTGTTCAGCCGTTCATGAACAGCCACAGCACCTATACCCGCGCGGGCCTGGGCGGCTTCGCCGGCCGCAAGCTCGCCGCCGGCGACGCGCTGCCACTGGCGCGCAACGAGGTCGCAACGCGCAGCGAGCTGGCGGCAACCTCGCCCATGCCCTATGGCGACGGCCCCATTAAAGTGGTGTGGGGACCGCAGCAGGATTTCTTCACCGACGATGCGCGCGCGACCTTCCTCGCCAGCGGCTACGTCGTCAGCAAGGAGGCCGATCGCATGGGCCTGCGGCTCGACGGGCCCAGGCTCGAACACAGCAAGGGTGCCGACATCGTGTCCGACGCCATCGCCACCGGCTGCATCCAGGTGCCCGGCGCGGGCACGCCGATCGTGCTGCTGGCCGACCACCAGACCATCGGCGGCTATCCCAAGATCGCCACCGTCGCCTCGGCCGAGCTGCCGCGCGTCGGCCAGCTGACGCCGGGCAGCAAGCTGCGCTTCGCCGCCGTCACCGTCGCCGAAGCGGAGAAGCTGCGCCGCGACCAGGAAGCCGCCTTCGCCCGGCTGGTGGCGTCGCTGACGCCGGCGCGGCCACCGGGCGGCATCGACCTCGACGCGCTGGGCAGCGCCAATCTGATCGATGGCATGATCGATGCTCAATCCGAGCACGACCAGTCGGCGTAGATTCAGTCAGCGGACGATCACCGACATTTCGCCCTGCCCGCGCCGGGTCGGTTTGACGGTGATTTCCACGTCCTGGCCCAAGGCCGTCAGGAATTCCATCAGCCGCTCAAGCGAAAACGCGCCGGATTGGCCGCGCATCAGGCTGGACACGTGCGGCTGCTTGATGCCCAGAATTTCGCCGGCAGCCGCTTGCGTCAGCTTGCGCTTCTTTATCAAGCGGTAGATCTGCAGCGTCAGATGCGCTTTGAGCTGCTCGCGCCCGGCCTTGGCGAAGCCCAGATCGGCGAACACATTGCCGCTGCCCTCTTCGATTGCAATTCGGGATTTCTTGGCCATCAGCTTTGCCTTTCACGATAATCCTGCTCCGCAGCCGCCAGGCGACGCCGGATCAGGTCGATATCGGCCTTCGGTGCGGCAATCCTCTCTTCGATTTCTTCCGGAACGCGTGCAGCACGTAGATGGCGCTGGCAAAGCGCACCGTATAGATCGCACGATAAGCATCGCCCTCCTGCGACGCGACGATTTCCAACACCGAGCGGCCGCCGAATCCCTTCAAGGCTTTGATCGACGGATATTCCTCGCCGCACTGGGCGGCATAGAGCGCCTGACCGACATGACGCTGAACCGATCTCGGCAGCGCCTTCAAGGCGCGGCGGGCGGACCCACAAAGCCGGTCTCGGCTTTTGCTCCACTATATTATTATACGTATTCATGTATAAACGGCAAGCTTGTTGTCCCCATCCGGTCCAATGGCTACCGTGACCGGACCGGAATCGAGGGAATGCGCCATGAGCTGGCAGAAGGAAATGGACGAGCTGCGCCGCCGCCAGGCGATGGCGCAGCAGATGGGCGGGCCGGACAAGGTCAGGCGCCAGCACGACGGCGGCCGGCTCACCGTGCGCGAGCGCATCGACAAGCTGCTCGATCCCGGCTCGTTCCACGAGATCGGCGCCATCGCCGGCCGCGCCGAGTACGACGACAACCAGGCGCTGAAGCAGCTCACCCCGTCCAACAACGTGTTCGGCCGCGGCCGCATCGACGGCCGCCCGGTGATGGTGTCGGGCGACGACTTCACGGTGCGCGGCGGCTCGGCCGACGCCACCATCCGCGAGAAGAACCTGATGGCCGAGCAGATGGCCAATCAGTACCGCCTGCCGATCGTGCGGCTGATCGAGGGCTCCGGCGGCGGCGGCTCGGTCAAGACCATCGAGACCACCGGTCGCGCCAACGTACCCCAGGTCAAGGGCTGGGAGTGGCCGGTGCTGAACATGGGCACGGTGCCGGTGGTGGCGCTGGGCCTGGGCTCGGTCGCCGGGCTGGGCGCGGCGCGGCTGGCGGCGGCGCATTATTCGGTGCTGGTCAAGGACATCGCCGCCATGTTCGTGGCCGGTCCGCCGGTGGTGAAGCGGCTGGGCCAGGATCTCGACAAGCAGCAGCTCGGCGGCTGGAAGATTCACACGTCCAATGGTGCCGTCGACGATGCGGCAGAGACCGAAGAAGACGCCTTCGCCAGGGCGCGCCGGTTTCTCTCCTACCTGCCGTCCTCGGTGTTCGAGCTGCCGGCGCGTGGCCCTCAGAGCGACGATCCCGGCCGGCGCGAGGAATTCCTGTTCGACGTCGTGCCGCGCGACCGGCGCAAGGTCTACAAGATCCGCCCGATCGTCGAGGCGGTGGCGGACAGGGACAGCTTCTTCGAGATCGGTCGCCACTGGGGCCGCTCGGTGGTGACCGGCTTGGCGCGGCTCGACGGCTGGCCGGTGGCGGTGATGGCCTCGGACCCGTACCACTATGGCGGCGCCTGGACCGCCGACGCCTCGCAGAAGGTGATGCGCTTCGTCGACCTGGCCGAGACCTTCCACCTGCCGGTGCTGAACCTGTTCGACTGCCCGGGCTTCCTGATCGGGCTGGAGGCCGAGCAGTCGGCGGTGATCCGCCACGGCGTGCGCGCCATGTCGGCGATCTACCAGAGCACGGTGCCGTGGTGCACGGTGATCCTGCGCAACGCTTTCGGCGTGGCGGGCGCGGCGCATCAGAACAGCGGCCGGGTGTCCTATCGCTATGCCTGGCCGTCGGGCTATTGGGGTTCGCTGCCGCTGGAAGGCGGCATCGAGGCGGCCTATGCCGCCGACCTGGCCGCCGCGCCCGATCCCAAGGCCAAGCTGGCCGAGATCGAGGACCGGCTCAACAAGCTGCGCTCGCCGTTCCGCTCGGCCGAGGCGTTCTGGATCGAGGAGATCGTCGATCCGCGCGACACGCGCAAACTCGCCTGCGAATTCGCCAACCTGGCCGCGCCTTTGCGGACGCCGGGCAAGGCCTCGTTCCAGATGCGGCCTTGAGGGCCGCCACTCTTCACAGCAGGGAGTAGTCCAATGGTCACCGCGAAATACGTCGACGGCTTCGTCTTGCCGTTGCCGAAGAAGAACCTCGCCGCCTATCGCAAGCTGGCAACCGTCGCCGCCAAGGTGTGGCGCGAGCATGGCGCGCTGGAGTATCGCGAATGCGTGGGCGAGGACATCGCCGTGAAATTCGGCGTGCCGTTTTCGGCCAATCTCGCGTTGAAGCGCGGCGAGGTTCCGGTGTTTTCCTGGATTTCCTACAAATCGCGCAAACACCGCGATCAGGTCAACGCCAAGGTCATGGCCGATCCGCGCCTGCATATGGACGGCAAGAAGATGCCGTTCGACGTCAAGCGCATGGTCTATGGCGGGTTCGACGTGCTGGTCGGATTCTAGTCGACCTTGTAGTTGACCGGCGCGTCGCCCTTGTTCTGCAGCTTGACCTTCTTGCCGTGATAGCTGGCGGAATAGCCCACGCGCTGGTTGGGATCGATGGTCAGTTGCTTGACCACGGTGCCGCTGGCGCCGGGGCCAATGACCTCGACCGTCTCGCTCTTCTTGGCGTCGTGCCAGAAGAAGAAGGACGAGAAGCTGTCGGCGTCGCTATCGACCTCGACGCTGGCGCCCGGCGCCAGCACGCCTTGCTGATCGGCCAGGGCGAGCCCGGCGCCCATCACAATAGCCGCCAGCACGGTCCCGACGGCCAGCAGCGCGGCTTTGCTCCTCATGAGGAAATGCTCCTGATCTGGTCGTCGAGATCGTCGGCGACGAAGGCCTGCACGATCTCGTCGATCGACTGGTCGACGGTGAAACCCAGTCGCTCGGCGCGCGCGCCGTGGCTGGCGCGCGGCCAGCCGTCGACGATCTTCTGCGTGGCGGCGTCCGGCTGCCACAATACCCGGCCGGTCTTGCGGTTGCCGGCGTTGCGCTTCATGGCCGCTTCCATTTCCGCCGCCGTCACCGAGATGCCGCTCAGCAGCAGGCTGCGCGAGAAGCCGAAGGCATCGCCGGGCAGTTCGTGGGCGCGGATGAAGGCGTCGATGACCCGGCGCGGCGACAGGCAGGCCATGGCGCTGTCCGGCCGCACCGGACAGACCGCGTCGACGCCGGACAGCGGCTCGCGGACGATCGAGCTGGCCCAGGTCGAGGCCGCCTTGTTGGGCCGGCCGGTGCGCACGGTGATGGTCGGCAGGCGCAACGCCCTTCCGTCGAGATAGCCCTTGCGCGAATAGTCGTTGAGCAGCAATTCGCCGGCCGCCTTCTGCGTGCCGTAGGAGGTCTGCGGCGTCAGCGCCGTGGCGTCGGTCACGGTGGCCGGCAGCTCGCCGCCATAGGCCGCGATCGAGGAGGCGAACACCAGCCGCGCCGGCCGCTGCAGCCGGCGGCAGGCTTCCAGCACGTTGCGCGTGCCGTCGAGATTGACGCTGTAGCCGAGATCGAAATCGGCCTCGGCGCCGGCCGACACCACGGCGGCGAGATGGAACACCGAATGGGTGTCGTGTCCGATCAGCTTTTCCACCTGATCGGGATCGGCAATGTCCCCGGCCACGGTCAGCACCCGCCCGTCGCCCTCGCCCAAACCCTCGCCCAAACCCGCGCCCAAACCCGCGCCGGCTGGCGCCAAGCCGGTGTCGAACAGCACCAGCTCCTCGATGGTCTCCGGCTTGCCGGACGGGCCGGTCAACTGGCCCTCGGCCAGCAGGCGATGGGCCAGCTTCCTGCCCAGGAACCCGGCGCCGCCGGTGATGACGACCTTCATGCCAAAGCTCCGTGGCGGTTCGCGCGCCGCTACCTGTTCCTGCTGGTGTCGGTGGCCTGCAGCTGCACGGTGTCGCCGGTGATGATGAACACCACGTCGCCGTTGGAACCCTTGTAGCGCCAGGTCTCCAGCGGCCCGACCTTGGTGATGTCGTCGGCCGGGCCCAGCACCGCCTGCAGCTCGGCCTTGGTCTTGACGTTCTCCGACTTGCGCAGCAGCTCTTCCTTGGTCGGCTTGCCGCACGCCGCCAGCGCCAGCAGCATGGCGATGGCCAGCCATCGGCCGAATTTGCTCATGTCGTCCGCTCCCTGCGCGCCCGGCTCTAGAACACGCTCTTGATCACGTCGCGCAGGATGGCGAACAGCTCGTCGATCTGCTGCTTGCTGATGATCAAGGGCGGCGACAGGGCAATGATGTCGCCGGTGGTGCGGATCAGCAGGCCCTTCTCGTAGGCCCGCACCAGGCACTCGTAGGCGCGCGCCGTCGGCCGGCCGGCGATCGGCTCCAGCTCGATGCCGGCGATCAGCCCCAGATTGCGCAGGTCGATCACGCCGCGCACGCCCTTCAGCGAATGCACCGCATCCTCCCAGTACGGCGCCAGCTCGGCGGCGCGCTGGAACAGCCCCTCCTGCTGGTAGACGTCCAGGGTGGCGATGCCGGCGGCGCAGGCCAGCGGATGGCCCGAATAGGTATAGCCGTGGAACAGCTCGATCATCTGCTCGTCGCCCTGCATGAAGGCGTCGTAGATGTGCTTGCGCGCGAACACCGCGCCCATCGGCACGGCGGCGTTGGTGATGCCCTTGGCCACGGTCATCATGTCGGGCTGGACGCCGAAATATTCGGCGCCGAAGCCGGCGCCCAGCCGGCCGAAGCCGGTGATCACCTCGTCGAAGATCAGCAGGATGCCGTGCTTGTCGCAGATCGCGCGCAGCTTCTGCAGATAGCCCTTGGGCGGCAGCAGCACGCCGGTCGAGCCGGCCATCGGCTCGACGATGACGGCGGCGATGGTCGAGGCGTCGTGCAGCGCGACGATGCGCTCCAGCTCGTCGGCCAGATGCGCGCCATGCTCGGGCTGGCCACGGGTGAAGGCGTTCTTCTCGGGCAGATGGGTGTGCGACAGGTGATCGACGCCGTTCAGCAGCGGCCCGAAGGTCTTGCGGTTGGAGACGATGCCGCCCACCGAGATGCCGCCGAAGCCGACGCCGTGATAGCCGCGCTCGCGGCCGATCAGCCTTGTGCGCGTGCCCTGACCCTTGGCGCGCTGATAGGCCAGCGCGATCTTCAGCGCCGTATCGACCGCCTCGGAACCGGAATTGGTATAGAACACGTGATCCATGTCGCCCGGCAGCACCGCGGTCAGGCGCGAGGCGAACTCGAAGGCCTTGGGATGGCCCATCTGGAAGGTCGGCGCGAAATCCATCTCCGCCGCCTGCTTCTGGATCGCCTCGACGATCTGGCGCCGACCGTGGCCGGCGTTGCAGCACCACAGGCCGGCCGTGCCGTCCAGCACCTGGCGGCCGTCATGGGTGGTGTAGTGCATGTCCTTGGCGCCGACCATCAGCCGCGGCTTTTTCTTGTACTGCCGGTTGGCGGTGAACGGCATCCAGAAGGCTTCGAGGTTGTTGGTGCCTTCGCCCTGCGACGGTGTCTGCGGACGCGCCATTGTCGTCGTGGCCATGGGTCGACCTTTCACGTCATGCGTTTGCGACAGATTTGGCGCACGCTAGCATGTCGGACAAGCCCCGCACCAGACCGGGCCTCCCGCCATGGATGTCGTCGATCAACTTATGGACGTGTTGCGCACCGGCTCGCAGGCCGTCTGCGGCGAGCGCGTCAGCCGGTTCGGGCGCGCCCTGCAATGCGCCTTGTTCGCCGAAAAGTCGCAGGCCGAACCGGCGCTGGTGGCGGCGGCGCTGCTGCACGATATCGGCGCCGTGCCGCCGAGCGGCTAAGGCAAGGCCATGAAGGCCGGCATCGACCAGCGGCACGAGCACAGCGGGGCCGACTGCCTGGCGCGCCGCTTCCCGCCCGCCGTCGGCGAGCCGGTGCGCCTGCATGTCGCGGCCAAGCGCTATCTGTGCGCCACCGATCCGGGCTGCTTCGCCCGCCTGTCGCCGTCTCGGTGCGCAGCCTGGCGCTGCAGGGCGGCTCGATGGCCGCCGACCCGGCCGAAGCCTTCGCCGCCGATCCCCACGCTGCCGACGCGGTGCGCCTGCGCCAGTGGGACGAACAGGGCAAGGTGGCCGGCCTGCCGACGCCGGACCTGGCGCATTTTGCGCCGCTGTTGCGCAGGCTGCGCATTCGCTGACCGGCGCCTGCCGCCAAAACCGGCAGCCGAGGCGCTTCGCTCCGAAGCCGAAATCTGTACAATCGGCGCCGGCGGCGATGGTCGACGGCTGAGGCAAGAGGAAGACACGATGAAGCTGGGCTGGATTGCGCGCGCTGCGGCGGTGGCTGCCGCGGCCTGGTTGCTTGTCGCGCCCGTCCAGGCCCAGACCAGGCTGACGGTCTACACGCCGCTGGAGCAGGATCGCATCGACGCCTATCGCAAGCAGTTCGAGGCCGACGTCAAGGGCATCGAGCTGACCGTGGTGCGCGATTCCAGCGCTGCGCTGGCCAGCCGCCTGGTCGCCGAGAAAGACAATCCGCGCGCCGATGTGGTGTGGGGTCTGTCGGGCACGGCGCTGACCTCGTTGAACGGCCTTGGCCTGCTCGAGCCTTACGCACCCGCCGGGCTCGGCGCGGTGGCGGCGCCCTATCGCGACAGCGCCGATCCGCCGGGCTGGGTCGGCATGGATGCCCATGCCGCGGTGGTCTGCTTCAACACCGCCGAGGCCGAGGAGAAGAAGCTGCCGGCGCCGAAAACCTGGAAGGATCTGGTCGATCCACGCTATCGCAACGAGATCGCCATGCCCAGCCCCGCCGCGTCCGACACCGGCTACATGATCGTGGCCGGCTGGCTGCAGCAGATGGGCGAGGAGGCGGGCTGGAAATTCATGGACGCGCTGCACGCCAATATCGCCGTCTATACCCAGTCCGGCTCGCGTCCCTGCCGCCAGGCCGGGGCCGGCAAATACGCCATCGGCCTGTCGGCCGATGCGCGCGGCGCGGAGGTCAAGACCAAGGGCGCGCCGATCGACCTGATCTGGCCGGGCGAAGGGCTGGGCTGGGACATCGAGGGCAGCGCCATCGTCAGGGGCAGCAAGAGCCTCGAGGCCGCGCAGAAATTCCTCGATTGGAGCGCCGGCCCTGCCGCAATCGCGCTTCATGCCGCGGGCTCGCCCCTGCTCGCCACGCCCCGCATCGCGCCGCCGCTGCCCTTCATGCCGGACGACCTGCAGGGCAAGCTGATCAAGATCGACCTGGCGTGGATGGCGCAGAATCGCGACCGCATCCTGGCGGAATGGACCAAGCGCTACGACAGCAAGAGCGAGCCCAAATAGCGGCGCACAAATAGCGGTGCCTCGATAGCGGGCGCCGCAAATCGGCCGCAATGCCGACCCGCAATGATGTGGCAGGGACATCATGGGCAATCGCCGGCTTTACGATCTGGTGGTGGTGGGCGGCAGCTTCGCCGGGCTGATCGCCGCCCGCAGCGCGGCGTTGCTGGGCTTGCGCGTGGCGCTGCTGGAGCGCAAGCACGACGTCGGCGACCGGGTCCGCTCGACCGGCATCCTGGTCAAGGAAGCGGCCGAGGAGCTGGATTTCCCGCGCCGCCTGGCGCGCACCGTGCGCGGCGTGCGGCTCTACGGTCCCAAGCTGCGCGCGGTCGATCTGCACTCGCCGGGCTACTACTTCCTCGCCACCGACACGCCCAACCTGCTGCGTTGGCTGGCCGATCAGGCGCGCGAGGCCGGCGTCGCGATCATGGCCGGCCGCGCCTTTGGCGGCTTTCGGCGCGAAGGCGAATTGCTGGCGCTGGGCGATATCGCCGCGCGCTACCTGCTGGGCGCCGACGGGCCGCGCTCGGCGGTGGCGCGCGCCGCCGGGCTGGGCCTGAACCGCCACTTCCTGGTCGGCAGCGAGATCGAGTTCGATGGCGATCTCGGCGGCGATCTCGGCGGCGATCTCGGCGGTGCCGATAACGGCTTGTTGCACTGCCTGCTCGATTCGCGGATCGCGCCCGGCTATATCGGCTGGGTGGTGCCGGGCGTGCACGGCATCCAGGTCGGATTGGCCGTATCGCGCGGCAAGCGGCCAGCCCTCGGTCCGCTGCTGGACCGCCTCGAGCCGCTGTTCGAATTCAGCCGGCGCCGCTTGCTGGGTCGGCGCGGCGGCCCCATCCCCTGCGGCGGGCTGGTGCGGCCGCTGGCCACCGACAAGGTGATGCTGATCGGCGACGCCGCCGGCATGGTCTCGCCGCTGACCGCCGGCGGCATCCACAACGCGTTGCGCTTCGGCCGGCGCGCGGCCCAGGCGATCGCCGACCACCTGCTGGCCGGCGGCCCCGAACCCAGCGCGGCGCTGGCGCGCGAACTGCCGGGCTATGCCCCAAGGCGGCGCTGCGGCGCCTGCTCGACACCGCCCCGCCCAACCGGCTGCTCGACCAGGCGTTGCGCACCGCGCCGATGCGCGCCTTCGCCCGCCACATCTATTTCCACAAGCGCATCGCGGCCAGCGAGGACAGCGCCTGGTTCCGCCCCGCCAGCGAATTGCCGGCGCCGCTGCGCTGAACTCGCGCCTTGCAAGCCTGTGCAGGCAGTCATTCCCAGATACGATACCGCGCGCCCGACCAAGTTGCTTCACTGGCGCCAATCGACCGGGGAGGACATCATGCCGTCGCAACAGGAAAAGGCCGCGCAATTCGCCCGCATGCACCAGAGCGGCTGCTTCGTGCTGCCCAATGCCTGGGACATGGGCAGCGCCGCGCTGATCGCCGAGGCCGGCTTCAAGGCCATGGCCACCACCTCTGCCGGCGTGGCCTTCGCCTATGGCTTCGCCGACGGCGAGTTCATCAGCCGCGACCGCATGCTGGAGATCTGCGGCGAGATCGCCCGGCGCATGCCGATCCCGGTGACCGCCGATCTGGAGGCTGGCTACGGCACCGAGCCGGCGGCCGTCGCCGAGACGGTCAAGCGCGCCATCGCCGCCGGCATCGTCGGCTGCAACATCGAGGACGCCGCCCAGGGCAAGCTGTTCGATTTCGAGCTGTCGGTGGCGCGCATCAAGGCGGGCGTCGAGGCCGCCAGGCAGGCCGGCCTGCCCGATTTCGTGCTCAACGCCCGCACCGATCCCTATCTAAAGCGCTTCGGCACGGCCGAGCAGTGCTTCGAGGAAGCGGTGCGCCGCGCCAATGCCTATATCGCCGCCGGCGCCAAATGCGCCTTCATTCCCGGCCCCAGCGATGCCGCCACGGCGACAAGACTGGCGCAGGCGATCGCGGGGCCGATCAACCTGTCGGGCGTGCTGGCCGGCGTACTGCCGCCGCTGGCCGAGATGAAGAAGACCGGCATACGCCGCATCTCCCTGGGCGGCAGCCTGATGCAGTCGAGCTATGGCTGGCTGCGCAACACGCTCAAGCCGCTGGCCACCGACGATGCCGCCTTCACCTATGCCAAGGAGTCGGTCGGCCACGCCGAGTTCGGCGCGCTGATGCAGAAATACAAATAATTCCGCCGTGCCGGGCGAAGCGAAGCACCTTGCCGCCTTGCAGGCAGCCTCGCTGTCGAGGCAAGGCCTTTGGCTGCGCACGGGCCGACGTTATCGTTTGCGCGGCACCACCGAGAACACGCCGCTGGCCCGCGCGATGCGCCTGTCGCCGACCGTCAGATAGCAATTGGCGAAGCCCAGCCGCTTGCCGCACGACGACGTTTCGACCGTCACGCTCAGCCAGTCGCCGATCGTGGCCGAGGCGAGGAAATCGATGGTCAGCGACGCCGTCACCAGGGTCAGGCCGGGATCGCGCAACCCCATGACGCCGATATTGTAGCCCAGCGCTTGGTCGGCGATGGCGGTGAGCAGCCCGCCATGCACGTAGCCGCGGCTGTTGCAGTGGCGTTCCTCGATGCGCAACGCCAGTTCGATGCCCTCGCCACGGCGGCGGCACAGCACCGGTCCGACCATGTCGAGGAACGGCGAGTTGCGCGGCAGCGGGCCGAATTCGGTCGGGAATGCCAGACTGTCCATGGCGCGATGATGCGGCCGGCCGCCGCGCCGCGACAGCGAGACTATCGCAAGATCGCTTGCGCAAAACGCAACCGATCTGCTCCGGCTATGTCGGGGCGGCGATCTCGGCCTTGAGCCAGCGCCGGAAGGCGGCCAGCGGCTTGCGCGCGGCGGCGCCGGGCCGGTAGAGCAGCCAGTAGCTGTAGTCGAGCGGTACCGTCAGCGCAAACGGCGTCACCAGCCGCTTGTCGCGCAAATAGGGCTCGACCAGCCGGTCGAAGGCCAGCGCCACGCCCATGCCGTTGGCGGCGGCCTCGTAGAGCAGGTGCAGCGAATCGAACCGCGCCATGCCCTTGGCCCTGAACGGCGCCACCTGGGCCGCCTTCAGCCAGGCCTCCCAGAAGCCGCGCGGCCGCACCAGCCCCAGCAGCGGATGGTGGGCGAGGTCGTCGGGATTGCACAGGCCGGGCTTGCCCCTGACCAGCGCCGGCGTCGCCACCGGCGTGCAGCGCAGGCCGAACAGCCGGTCGCCCGCCGTGCCGCCATGGCCGCTTGGGGACGGCGCCTGGGCGATGCGGATCGCGCCATCGACGCGCCCCAGATCGGGCTTGCCGCCGGTGGTGCTCAAGCGCAGCTCGATCCCCGGATGGGCGGCGTGGAACCGGTCGAGCCGCGGCAGCAGCCACAGCACGGCGAAGGATTGCAGCACGTCGAGCTTGAGAAGCTGGCGCTGGCGCGGCGGGCTGACGGCGTCGGACGCCGCCTGCAGCCGGTCGAGCGCCGGCTCCAGCGCCGCCAGGTAGCGCCGGCCGGCCGTGGTCAGGCGCAGCGTGCGGTTGAAGCGATGGAACAGCGCGATGCCCAGCGCATCCTCCAGTGCCGCCACGCGCCGGCTGACCGCGGAGACCGAGAGGTTGAGCTGCGCCGCCGCCTGGGTGAAGCTCAGCGCATGCGCCGCCGCGACGAAGGCTTCGATGCCCCTGAGCGGCGGCAGGCGATCAGGCATTGGCTGCGAAAAATGCCGGCACCCCGGAAGCGCGCCGCTGAGCAACGCGAAGCGCCGCGCTATCCGGGGGCCATGTCGATCCATAACACGGCCGTCGTGTGTCGAGAAATAGACCCCGGCTCGCGCTCATCGGAATGAGCGCTTGGCCGGGGTGACGACCTTTCTGGTCATGCTCAGCTATTCACGTCCACTACCAGCCGGCCGCGCACCTGGCCCTTGAGGATCTTGGGACCATAGGGCATCAGGCCGCTGAGCGGCGCCAGCTCGGTCATGGCATCGAGCTTGTCCAGCGGCAGGTCGGTGGCCAGGCGCTGCCAGGCTTCGACGCGCGGCGCCATCGGCAGCATCACCGAATCGATGCCGTACATGCACACGCCACGCAGGATGAAGGGCAGGATCGAGCCCGGGAAGGCCGGGCCGGCCGCCAGGCCGCACACCGCCGCCGCGCCGCCGTATTTCACCTGGGCCAGGGCCTTGGCCAGCATCACGCCCGACACCGTGTCGACCACGCCGGCGAAGCGCTCGCTGAGCAGCGGCCGGTCGGGCGCGCCGGTCAGCTCCTCGCGCGGCATCACGCTGCTGGCGCCGAGATCCTTGAGATAGGCTTCCAGCTCCGGCCGGCCGCTGGCCGCCACCACGGCGTAGCCCAGCCTGCCCAGGATGGCGACCGCCACCGAGCCGACGCCGCCCGCGGCGCCAGTGACCAGCACCTCGCCCTTGTCCTTGGTCACGCCATGCTTCTGCAAGGCCATGACGCACAGCATCGCGGTATAGCCCGCCGTGCCGATCGCCATGGCGCGCCTGGTCGAGATCGCCTCGGGCAGCTTGACCAGCCATTCGCCCTTGACCCGCGCCCTTGTGGCGTAGCCGCCCCAATGCAGCTCGCCGACGCGGTAACCGTTCAGCACCGCCTTGTCGCCCGGCTTGAAGTTGGCGTTGCTGGATTGCTCGACCGTGCCGGCCAGGTCGATGCCGCCGACATGCGGCCAGATCTTGACCAGCCCGCCGCCGGAGGTCAGCACCAGCCCGTCCTTGTAGTTGAGCGTCGAGTACTCGACCGTGACCGTCACGTCGCCCGCCGGCAGCCGATCGTCCTCAAGGCTTTGCAGCGCGCCCGCCACCTTGCCGTCCGCGCCTTTGTCCAGCACCAGTGCCTTGAAGCTCATTCCTCAGCTCTCCCCTTGCAAGGTTTCCATGAAGGCGAACGGTTGGCCCGCCGGCGGGCCGGCCAGCTCGTCGTCGCGCATGACGAAACGACCGGCGATGACGGTGGCGCGCGGCCAGCCGGTCACGGTCATCCCGTCATAGGGCGTCCAGCCGGCCTTGCTGGCGATCCACTCGTTGGTGATCTCGCGCTTGGCCTTGAGGTCGACGATGGTGAAATCGGCGTCGTAGCCGGCCGTGATCCGGCCCTTGCGCGCCAGGCCGAAGATGCGCGCTGCCCCGGCCGAGGTCAGGTCGACCAGCCGCGCCAAGGTCAGCCGGCCGGCGTTGAGATGGTCGAGCATCAGCGGCAGCAGGGTCTGTACGCCGGTCAGGCCCGACGGCGAATTGGGATAGGGCTTGCGCTTCTCCTCCAGCGTGTGCGGCGCGTGGTCCGAGCCGATCACGTCGACGATGCCCTGGTCGATGGCGCGCCACAGCCCCTCGCGGTGCCGCGCCTCGCGGATCGGCGGGTTCATCTGCGCCAGCGTGCCGAGCTGGTCGTAGCATTCGGGCGCCGTGAAGGTCAGGTGCTGCGGCAGCACCTCGACCGTGGCGATGTCGCGATTCTGGGCCAGGAAATCCATTTCTTCGGCCGTCGTGACGTGCAGCACATGCACGCGCCTGCCGTGCTTGCGCGCCAGGCCGATCAGACGTTTGGTCGCCAGCAGGGCCGATTCGGCATCGCGCCATACCGGATGCAGATGCGCCGTGGCGCCCGGCACCTCGGCCAGCTTCTTGCGCTCCTTCAGCCGCGGCTCGTCCTCGCAATGCACCGCCATGCGGCGATTGCCGTTGATCAGCACCCGCTCGAGCGTGGCGTCGTCGGGCACCAGCAGGGTGCCGGTCGAGGCGCCCATGAACACCTTGACGCCGCTGCAGCCTTGCTGGCGCTCCAGGCTGCGCAGCTTCTCGGCATTCTCCGCCGCGCCGCCCATGTAGAAGGCGTAGTTGCACCAGGCGCGGCCCTTGGCGCGGCGCATCTTCTCGGCGAAATCGGCCTCGGTCAGGGTCGAGGGGCTGGTGTTGGGCATCTCGAACACGCCCGTCACGCCGCCCAGCACCGCCCCGCGCGTGCCGCTTTCCAGATCCTCCTTGTGCTCCAGCCCCGGCTCGCGGAAATGCACCTGGGTGTCGATCACGCCGGGCAGCACATGCAGGCCCGTGGCGTCGAAGGTTTCGGCGGCCGCGGCATTGCTCAGGCTGCCGATGGCGGCGATCCGGCCGCCGCGCACGCCGATATCGGCCGGCGCAATGCCCGACGGGGTGGCGACAATGCCCCCGCGGATAACAAGGTCAAAGGTTTCTGCCATGGCCTGTTTTAGCAACAAGGCGACGGGCTTGCCAGCGGGGGGCTTACCGGCGGCAGGCTGGCCGTCTTGCCGGTGAACCATTTCCCACCACATGATAGGAATAAGTCCTATCGAGGGTGTCGTGCATGGTTGCCCAATACGTTCTGGCCCAAGACCGCGGCGTGCTGGCCATCGCCGGCGAGGATCGCGTGACGTTCCTGCAGGGGCTGGTGTCCAACGACGTCGCCAAGGTCGATGCCGGCCACGCCGTCTATGCCGCTCTGCTGACGGCGCAGGGGCGCTATCTGCACGATTTCTTCATTGCCGCCCATAACGACACCCTGCTGATCGACGTCGAGCGCGAGCGCCTGCCCGACCTGCAGAAGAAGCTGTCGCTCTACAAGCTGCGCTCCAAGGTGGCGCTGCGGGATGCCAGCGCGGAGTGGACGGTGGCGCTGGCCTGGGGCGACGGTGCGGCGGACAAGCTCGGCCTGGCGGCACGGCCGGGCGCTGCGCTGGCGCTGGATGGCGGCGTCGCCTTCGTCGATCCGCGCCTGGCGGCGCTGGGCGCGCGCGTGCTGCTGCCGCCCGACCGCATCGAGCTGGCGCTGTCGGCCAAGGGCCTGGGTCTGGGCAAGCGCGCCGACTACGAGATGCGGCGGCTCGACCTGGGCGTGCCGGATGGCGGGCGCGACCTGCCGGTCGGAAAGGCGCTGCTGCTGGAATGCGGCTTCGACGAGCTGAACGGCATTGACTGGAAAAAGGGCTGCTACATGGGCCAGGAGCTGACCGCGCGCACCAAGTATCGCGGCCTGGTGCGCAAGCGGCTGCTGCCGGTGCGGGTCGAAGGCGCCACGCCGCCGCCGGGCACGCCGATCACCTTCGACGGCAAGGATGCCGGCGAGATGCGCTCCGGCCATGACGGCCGCGCCATCGCCCTGCTGCGGGTGGAAGCCGTGCGCGCCGCCCAGGCCGCCCAGCGTCCGCTCGACGCCGCCGGCACCGCGCTGCGGCCCGACGTGCCGGACTGGGTGCGGCTGCCGGAAGCGGAGGCGGAAGCGACGCCAGGCTGAACCGCCTACATCGCCGCCAGCAGCCTGGCGTGCAGGTCCTTGAGCTTGGCCATGTCGCCGGGCACCAGCCCCCAGTTGATCGCCAAATTGTCGCCCAGCTTGCGCGGCATGATGTGCATGTGGAAATGCGGCACCGACTGCGCCGCGCCCGGGCCGTTGGCCTGGATCAGGTTGATGCCGTCGGGCGCCAGCAGCTTGCGCACCGCCGCCGCCACTCTCTTGGCGGTGGCCGCCACCTGGCCCAGCGCCTCGGCCGGGATATCGTGCACCGTCGGCCAGTGGCCCTTGGCGATGGCCAGCGCATGGCCCTCGTTGGCCGGGTTGATGTCCAGGAAGGCCAGCGTGTCGGTATCCTCGTAGAGTTTGAAGCACGGGATCTGCCCCGCCACGATCTTGCAGAACACGCAATTGCTGTCGGTCGGCGCCACGGACGATCCCCCCTATCCCGGTTGTCGGCTACAAAGCGCCAAGCGCTCCTTGGGACCCGATTGTTGCATCGCCCTCGGCGAGCGGCAATCAACCCTGCCCCAATCGCGGGTTTTCCACCGGCGGATCGTCGGCCCGGCCCCGACTTCCAGGATCAAGCCATTGACAATACTGGCAAAAGCCGGCGGCATTTCGGCGCAAGACAGCGCCGGGGAATGAGGGTAAAACCCCGGCCGATCATTGCGCCGGCCCGGGCAGGAACGCTAGGCTGGCCGATACGTAGCGACACTTCACCCGATTTCCGACAACACGGACCCGAAGCCCGATGGCGACTGAAAGCGGCACCCCTGCCGCGGCTACGGCCAATGCCGCCAATGCGGCCGACGCCAAGGACAGCGACACGCAGACCGGCAGTTCTGCTCGCATCGCCCCCCAGTCCGGCGACGGCGTGTCGGTCGGTGGCGCCGGCGCCGGCGACGGCCAGCCCAAGGACAGCGGCGCGACAGCCAGACCCGATGCGACCGCCTCGGTCGAGACTCTCGATCCGCGCTCGGTGCAGGGCGCCGTCTCGGTCGAGGTGACCGCGGCGCCGGCCCCCGGCGTGCCGCTGGCCGCCATGCCGCCAGGTGGCGGCAACGGGGTGCGCAAGGACGAGGCCGGCGGCGGCGAGGAAGAACATCGCGAATCGATCGCGGCGCTGGCGCTGGCCGCGCTGGGCGTGGTCTACGGCGATATCGGCACCAGCCCGCTCTACGCGCTGCGCCAGTGCTTCCTGGGCGAGCACGGCGTGGCGCCGACCGCGGAGAACGTGCTGGGCGTGCTGTCGCTGATCACCTGGTCGCTGATCCTGGTGATCTCCGTCAAATACCTGCTGTTCATCCTGTCGGCCGACAACCGCGGCGAGGGCGGCATCATCGCCCTGGTGGCGCTGCTCAACCCGTGGCGCTCGCCCAAGCGATCGCGCAAGCACGTGCTGATGCTGCTGGGTCTGTTCGGCGCCAGCCTGCTCTATGGCGACGGCACCATCACGCCGGCGATTTCGGTGCTGAGCGCGATCGAGGGCCTGAAGGTCGCCACTTCGGCCTTCGACCATCTGGTGGTGCCGCTGACCGTGGTGATCCTGGTGGTGCTGTTCGCCATGCAATGGCGCGGCACGCGCAAGATCGGCGGACTGTTCGGCCCGGTCATGGTGCTGTGGTTCCTGGTGCTGGCGGTGCTGGGCATCGGCGGGCTGCTCAACGCGCCGGAGGTGCTGTGGGCGCTGAACCCGCTCCACGCCATCCAGTTCCTGACCGGCAACGGGCTGATCGGCTTCGTCATCCTGGGCACGGTGTTCCTGGTGGTGACCGGCGGCGAGGCGCTCTACGCCGATATGGGCCATTTCGGCCGCGCCCCGATCCGGCTGGCCTGGTTCGCGCTCGCCCTGCCCTGCCTGCTGCTGAACTACTACGGCCAGGGCGCGCTGATCCTCAGCGACCCGTCCAAGGTCGACCAGTCGTTCTACAACCTGGCGCCGGGCTGGGCGCTCTATCCCACCGTGGCGCTGGCCACCATGGCGACGGTGATCGCCTCGCAGGCCATCATCTCCGGCACCTTCTCGCTGACCCGCCAGGCCATGCAACTGGGCCAGTTGCCGCGCTTCACCATCATCCAGACCTCCAGCCACCATATCGGCCAGATCTACGTGCCGGCGATCAATTGGATGCTGATGATCGCCACCTTGGGCCTGGTGATCGGCTTCCAGTCGTCGGAACGGCTGGCCTCGGCCTATGGCGTGGCGGTCTCGACCGACATGGTGATCACCACCGTGCTGGCCTATTTCGTGGCGCGGCGGTGGGGCTGGAACCCGATCCTGGCCCTGATGCTGGCACTGTTCTTCTTCGCCATCGACATCGCGTTCCTGGGCTCCAACCTGTTCAAGATCGCCGATGGCGGCTGGTATCCGCTGCTGGTGGGAGCGTGCATCTTCTCGATCATGGGCATCTGGCGGTCGGGCCGCGAGAAGCTGTCGGCCCATCTGTCGGAGATCCGCGAATCGCTGACGCCGTTCCTGGCGCGGCTCGACAAGTCCCATGTCACGCGCGTGCCCGGCATCGCCATCTTCATGACGCCGACCAGCTCCGAAGCGCCCACCCTGCTGCTGCACCATCTCAAGCACAACCAGGTGCTGCACAAGCGGGTGGTGCTGCTGACCATCGTGGTCGAGGACCAGCCGCGCGTGCCGACGCTCAACCGCCTGGAACTGACCGAGTTGGCGCCCGACTTCCACCGGCTGATTGTGCATTACGGCTTCATGCAGAGCCCCAACGTGCCGGTGGCGCTGAAGCTGTGCAGCCGGCTGGGCCTGAACATCGATCCGGAAAAGGCCACCTACTACCTGGGCAACGAGGATATCGTGCCGGCTGCCGACGATCCCGGCTTCGAGCGCTGGCGCGCCCAGGTGTTCGCCTTCCTGCAGCGCAACGCGGCGCGGGCCACCGCCTTCTACAACATCCCGGCCAACCGCGTGGTGCAACTGGGCAGCGTGGTGGAAATCTGAGGCACGGCAGGGATCGCCCGGCACCGCGCCGGCGATCGGAGGGGAACGGCGGCCTCAGTTCATCGCGCCGTCATTGGCCTTGAGCGCGTTCTCGTTGGCCAGGCCGGCGAACAGCGGTCCGCGCAACCCGATCGGCCGGTAGTCCTTGTCCGTCGCCAGCAATTCGAAGCGGCATTGGCCGTTGGGCCGGAACGGCAGGCCGACATAGGCGGCGCGATAGGCCGCGTCGATCACCCGCATATAGACGACATGGGCGTCCGAGGTGGATTCGCTGTCGGGCGTCGCGGCCGCGGCCCATAGCGCGGCGGCGCTGATGTCGTTCAAGGTGGCCACCACCTTCTCGATGGCGTCGAGTCCGTCCTGGGCGATGGCTTGCCAGCGCGGCGTGGCATGGGCGCGGGCGATGAAATGGAAGGAAGATCGCTTGAGGTGGCGCTTGAGCGCGGTGTTGTGCATCGCTACCTCCGTTAGCTGTCGCTTTCCCCGAGGCGAGAGCCGTTTTGAGAACGCTAACTGGAGTTGCGCGATCGCCGTTCTTGCGCTGCAGGATCGAACGATTGCCTGGAAAAAAGCTAGGCCCTATGGCGCGCGGCGTCAAACCCGCAGCGGCGCTTCATACGCATAGTGACGCCACGTCCCCGACATGGCTGACGGCACAATAAGGCAAATGCGTCCGCTGGCACTCGACCGGCGCAAGTGACGATGCACAGGCTAAGTGCCCCGCCCAGACCACTATTCCGCTTGCACGCAAGCGGCGCCACGATGCGCCGGGCCATGGTTGCCGCAATTGGCCGGCGCCGCAGCCATGCGCGGCCGGTCCGCAGATCAAATTTCCGTCACGGGCAAAAAAGCAAGGGCGGCGATCGAAAGCGCCGCCCGGCTGGCGATGGATCCGGCCTAGTCGCCGGTCGCCGCCAGGCCCAGCGCCGCCTGCGCCGCCGCCAGCCGCGCGATCGGCACGCGGAAGGGCGAGCACGACACGTAGTCGAGCGCGGCGTGATGGCAGAAATGGATCGAGGCCGGATCGCCGCCATGCTCGCCGCAGATGCCGAGCTTGATGTCGGCGCGGGTGCGACGGCCGCGCTCGGCGGCGATCTTGATCAGCTCGCCGACGCCGTCGGTGTCGAGCGTGACGAACGGGTCGTGCTCGAAGATGCCGCGCTGCTGGTACTTCTCCAGGAACGAGGCCGAGTCGTCGCGCGACAGGCCGAAGGTGGTCTGGGTCAGGTCGTTGGTGCCGAACGAGAAGAACTCGGCGGTCTCGGCGATCTGGCCGGCCTGCAGCGCCGCGCGCGGCAGCTCGATCATGGTGCCGACCAGGTAGCGCAATGCGATGCCGCTGGCGGACGCCACCTCGTTGGCCACCCTGTCGACCACCGCCTTCATCAGGTCGAGCTCGCGCTTGGTGGCAACCAGCGGAATCATCACCTCCGGCTCGACGGTGTCGCCGCCCTTCTTGCTGACCTGCGCCGCCGCCTCGAAGATGGCGCGCGCCTGCATCTCGTAGATCTCGGGATAGGAGATGCCCAGCCGCACGCCGCGATGGCCCAGCATCGGGTTGAACTCGTGCAGCTTGGCGGCGCGGGCGCGAATCTCGTCGGCCGGCACCTTGAGCGAGGCCGCCACCTCGGCCATCTCCTGGTCGCTCTTGGGCAGGAACTCGTGCAGCGGCGGATCGAGCAGGCGGATGGTGACCGGCAGGCCGGCCATGATCTCGAACAGCTCGACGAAATCGCGCCGCTGCATCGGCAGCAGCTTGGCCAGCGCGGCGCGCCTTCCGGCCTCGTCGTCGGCCAGGATCATCTCGCGCACCGCCACGATGCGCTCGTTGTCGAAGAACATGTGCTCGGTGCGGCACAGGCCGATGCCGTCGGCGCCGAACTTGCGCGCGGTCGAGGCGTCGAGCGGCGTCTCGGCATTGGCCCGCACCTTGAGGCGGCGGATCTGGTCGGCCCAGGCCATCAGCTCGGCGAAGTCGCCGGACAATTCGGGCTGGATGGTCGGCACCACGCCCAGCATGATCTCGCCGGTCGAGCCGTCGAGCGTGATGGCCTCGCCGGCCCTGACGGCGACGCCGCGCACCGAGAGCGTGCCGGCGGCATAGTCGATGCGCAAATCGCCGGCGCCGGCCACGCAAGGGCGGCCCATGCCGCGCGCCACCACCGCGGCGTGGCTGGTCATGCCGCCGCGCGAGGTCAGGATGCCTTCGGCGGCGTGCATGCCGTGGATGTCCTCGGGGCTGGTCTCGATGCGCACCAGGATGACCTTCTCGCCCTTCTGCTTGCGCTTCTCGGCCTCGTCGGCGGTGAACACCACCGCGCCGGAGGCGGCGCCGGGCGAGGCCGGCAGGCCGCGCGCGATCACCTTGCGTTCGGCCTTGGGATCGAGCGTGGGATGCAGCAACTGGTCGAGCGAGGACGGCGCCACGCGGGCGATCGCCTTTTCCTTGTCGATCAGCCCCTCGCGCACCATGTCGCAGGCGATCTTCAGCGCCGCCTTGGCGGTGCGCTTGCCGTTCCGGGTCTGCAGCATGTAGAGCTTGCCCTGCTGCACCGTGAACTCGATGTCCTGCATGTCGGCATAGTGCTTCTCCAGCGTCTGCCGGATCTTCACCAGCTGGCCGAACACCTCGGGCATGACCTCTTCCATCGCCGGCGCGCTGGCCTTGGCCGCCTGCTTGGCCTCGACGGTCAGGTTCTGCGGCGTGCGGATGCCGGCCACTACGTCTTCGCCCTGCGCGTTGACCAGGTATTCGCCGTAGAACATGTTGGCGCCGGTCGAGGGATCGCGGGTGAAGGCGACGCCGGTGGCGCAGTCCTCGCCCATGTTGCCGAACACCATGGCCTGCACGTTGACCGCGGTGCCCCAGCTTTCCGGGATGTTGTGCAGCTTGCGATAGGTGATGGCGCGCTGGTTCATCCACGAGCCGAACACCGCGCCGATCGCGCCCCAAAGCTGCTCGCGCACGTCCTGCGGGAAGGGCTTGCCCAGCTTCTTCTCGACCTTGGCCTTGTAGCGCTTGACGATGTCCTGCCAGTGCTCGGCCCTGAGCTCGGTGTCGAGCTTGAAGCCCTGGTCTTCCTTGACCAGCTCGAGGATCTCCTCGAAATGGTGGTGGTCGACGCCCAGCACCACGTCGGAATACATCTGGATGAAGCGGCGATAGGAATCGAAGGCGAAGCGCGGATCGCCCGAGCGCCTGGCCAGGCCCTGCACGGTGACGTCGTTGAGGCCGAGGTTCAGCACCGTGTCCATCATGCCGGGCATCGAGGCGCGCGCGCCCGAGCGCACCGACACCAGCAGCGGGTTGTCCGCGTCGCCGAACCGGGCGCCGACGCTGGCCTCGATCCGCGCCAACGCCGCATCGACCTCGGCCTTCAGCTCGGGCGGGTAGGCATTGCCATGGGCGTAGTAGTAGGTGCAGACCTCGGTGGTGATGGTGAAGCCCGGCGGCACCGGCAGGCCGAGCGACGACATCTCCGCCAGATTGGCGCCCTTGCCGCCCAACAGGTTGCGCATGTCGGCGCGGCCCTCGGCCTTGCCGTCGCCAAACCCGTACACCCATTTGGTCATTGCTAGCCCTCGATCTTGGAAAAGTCCGCCACCCGGTCCATGGCCTGGCGGATACGCGTCAGCAGATTGAGACGATTGGCGCGCAACGCCTTGTCCTCGGCATTGACCGTCACCTTGTCGAAAAACGCATCCAAGGGTCCGCGCAGTTCCGCCAGCGCGCCCATGGCGGCGGCGAAATCCTCGGCCTGCAACGCCCTGTCCAGGCGCGGCAGCATGGCATCGACCGCCCGGGCCACCGCCTGCTCCTGCGGCTCCCTCAGCAGCGCGGCATCGACCGCGCCGGAATAGCCGGCCTTATCCTTTTTCTCTTCCGCGCGCACGATATTGGCGGCACGCAAGTAGGCCACCAGCAGGTTCTTGCCGTTATCGGTGCCGAGGAATTCCTGCAGCGCCTTGACCCGCGCCACCAGCCGCACCAGATCGTCCTCGCCGCCCAGCGCGAACACCGCGGCGATCAGGTCGTGCCGCACGCCCTGCTCGCGCAGATGCACCTTCAGCCGGTCGGCGAAGAAGGACAGCAGGTCGTCGGCATTCCTGTCGCTCGCCTTGGCGGCGGTGAAAGCCTTGCGCAACTTCAGGCGCAGGCCATTCTCCAGGACGGTGCGGATGATGCCCAGCGCGGCGCGGCGCAGGGCAAACGGGTCTTTGGAGCCGGTCGGCTTCTCGTCGATGCTCCAGAAGCCGGTCAGGGTATCGATCTTGTCGGCCAAGGCCACGGCGATCGAGATCGGCTTGTTGGGCGCCACGTCGCCGGGCCCGAGCGGCTTGTAGTGTTCGGCGATGGCGTCGGCCACCTCGCGCTTCTCGTTCTCGGCCAGCGCGTAGTAGCGGCCCATCACGCCCTGCAGCTCGGGGAACTCGCCGACCATGCCGGTGACCAGGTCGGCCTTGCACAGGGTGGCGGCCGAGCGCACCAGATCGGCATCGGCACCGGGCACATAGGGCAGCAGCGCATCGGCCAGCGCCTGGATGCGGTCGACTTTGTCCGCCACCGTGCCCAGCCTGGCGTGGAACACGATGTTGCCCAGCGCCGGCACGCGATCGGCCAGCCGGGTCTTGCGATCGAGATCCCAGAAGAACTTGGCGTCGGACAGGCGGGCGCGCAGCACGCGCTCGTTGCCGGCGATGACGGTCTTGCCGCCGTCTTCGGTCTCGGTGTTGGCCACCACCACGAAGCGCGGCGCCAGCGAGCCGTCTTTGTTCAGGCAGGCGAAATATTTCTGGTGCGCGCGCATGGAGGTGATCAGCACCTCGGGCGGCACGTCCATGAAGGCGGCGTCGATGGCGCCCACCAGCGGCACCGGCCATTCGACCAGCCCGGCCACCTCCTCGAGCAGGCCCTCGTCCTGGCGCAGCACCACGCCGACGCCAGAGGCCAGGGCTTCGGCCTTCTGCCTGATGATCGCCTTGCGCTCGGCGGCGTCGAGAATGACATGCGCCTGGCGCAGCTTCGCCTGGTAGTCGGCGAAGGACGACACCTCGATCCAGCCCGCGCTCATGAAACGATGGCCCAAGGTCTTGTTGCCGAACGCCACCGGCGCCATGGCGCCGCCCGGCTCGACCTGGCCCTTCAGCACCCGGCCGTCGAACAGCGCGATCACCCCATGCAGCGGCCGCACCCAACGCTTGGCGCCGCTGCCCCAGCGCATCGATTTGGGCCAGGGCAGCGCCTCGAGCGCCGCCAGCAGCAGGCCGGGCAGCACCTCGGCCGCCGCGCGGCCCTTCTTCTCGATCACCGCGAAATAGAACTCGCCCTTGCCGGTATCACGCTTCTCGGCCTGGTCGATCGACGCCAGCCCGGCGCCCTTGAGGAAGCCTTGCAGGGCCTGCTCGGGCGAACCGACGCGCGGGCCCTTCTTCTCCTCGCGCAGATCGGGCTGCGCCAGGGGCAGGCCGTCCACCACCAGCGCCAGGCGGCGCGGCGTGGCGAAGGCTTCGGCTTTGGTGAACGACAGACCGGCGGCCTTCAGCCCATCCGTGACCAGCCGCTGCAAATCTTCCGCGGCGCGCGCCTGCATGCGGGCGGGGATTTCTTCCGACAGCAATTCGAAGAGCAGCTCGGCCATGTCAGGCGTCCTCGCCCTGGCTCTTCAGCCAGGCTTCGCAGCAAGCCTTGGCCAGCGCCCGCACGCGGCCGATATAGGCCTGGCGCTCGGTGACAGAGATCACGCCGCGCGCATCGAGCAGGTTGAAGTTGTGGCTGGCCTTGATGCACTGGTCGTAGGCCGGCAGCGGCAGGTTCTTCTCCAGCAGCGCGTTGCACTGTGCCTCGGCGTCCTTGAAGTGCTGGAACAGCATGGCCGTGTCGGCATATTCGAAATTATAGGCCGATTGCTCCCGCTCGTTCTGCAGGAACACCTCGCCATAGGTGACCGGCGTGGGCGATCGCGGATCGTTGTACGGCATGTCGTAGACGCGGTCGCAATCGAGCAGGTACATCGCCAGGCGTTCCAGGCCGTAGGTGATCTCGCCCGACACCAGCTTGCATTCGATGCCGCCGACCTGCTGGAAATAGGTGAACTGCGTCACCTCCATGCCGTCGCACCACACCTCCCAGCCCAGGCCCCAGGCGCCCAGGGTCGGGCTCTCCCAGTCGTCTTCGACGAAGCGCAGATCGTGCAGCCGGGTCGAGATGCCCAGCGCCCGCAGCGAGCCCAGATAAAGATCGAGGATGTCCGGCGGCGAGGGCTTCAGGATCACCTGGTACTGGTAGTAATGCTGCAGCCGGTTGGGGTTCTCGCCGTAGCGGCCGTCGCTGGGCCGGCGCGAGGGCTGCACATAGGCCGCCTTCCACGGCTTGCCGCCCAGCGCGCGCAGGGTGGTGGCGGGATGGAAGGTGCCGGCGCCCATCTCCACGTCATAGGGCTGCAGGATGACGCAGCCCTGGCGGGCCCAGTAATCCTGCAGGCGCAGGATCACTTCCTGGAACGAACGGGGCGGCGGCGCGACGGACAAATCCGGCGACGACGCGGTGGCATGAGGCGCGGTCGACATGGCTGGGCTCGGTTTTTCCGGGCTTTTGCGGTGCGGCAAAATAGGGTGCCGGGCGGGGCCGGGTCAAGGCTGACGGGCTCTCTCGCCGTGAGGCGCAAGCGCGCGGTTTTGCTGCGCTTTTTCCGCCCGGCCGGGCCCGGCAGCGCCGGCCTGTGCTAGCGCCGCGGACAGTCGGGCCGGTTGCAGCGCCCGATGCCGGAAGCGACATAGGTGCCGCAGACCCGGCATTTCTCCATGTCGCTCAGCACCTGCCCGTCGGCGGTCTTGCGCACCTGGCCGGGACTGGACGGGCCGTTCAGGAACGCCTGGACCCGGCGCCAGACCAAATAGCCCAGCACCGCCAGCGCGGCGATCAGCAGCAAACGCATCAGCATCGCCCCGTTTGTGCGACCGGATCGGCCGGCGGTCAAGCCGCTTGCGGGTCCGTCCTGCCATGCCACACTGACGGCAAAACAGGCTTGGGAGGCGACATGCAACGCGGCCAATACAATTTCCTGGCCCAGGACAAGGTGATCTTCGGCGTGCCGACGGCGGAGGCCGTGCTGCAGGAGGCCGACCGGCTGGGCGCCAAACGGCTGTTCATCGTCACCAGCAAGAGCCTGAACCGCAACACCCAGGCCATCGCCGGCATCGTCAGGGCGCTGGGGCCGCGTCACGCCGGCACGTTCGACCAGTGTGTGGCCCATACCCCGCGCCACAGCGTGATCGAGGCCACGCGGGCCGCGCGCGCCGCCCGGCCCGACCTGATCGTCACCATCGGCGGCGGTACGGCGATCGACACGGTCAAGGTGATGCTGATCTGCCTGGCCGAGGACGTGGACGACGTCGAGGCGATGTCGGCGCTGCATGTCCAGGTCAATGCCGACGGCACGCGCCGCACGCCGGCGGTCAAGGATCCGCCGATGCGGCAGATCGTGGTGCCGACCACCCTGTCGGGCGCGGAGTTCTCCAATCTGGGCGGCTGCACCGACCCCCGGCGCAAGATCAAGGACGCCTATACCGGCAGATATATCGGCGCGCTCAGCGTCATCCTCGATCCCGCCATCACCGTGTACACGCCGGAATGGCTGTGGCTGTCGACCGGCATCCGCGCCGTCGATCACGCCATCGAGGGCATCTGCTCCAGCGAGGCGCAGCCCTTCACCGACGCCACCCAGCTTCATGCGCTGCGCCTGTTCCGCACCGCCCTGCCGCGCAACAAGGAGCGGCCCGACGACCTGGATGCCCGGCTCGACAGCCAGATCGCGGTGTGGCTGGCCTCGACCGGCATCAACCGCATCCCCTACGGCGCCAGCCACGGCATCGGCCATGCGCTGGGCGGCGCCGCCGACGTGCCGCACGGCTACACTTCCTGCGTCATGCTGCCGGCGGTGCTGCGTTACAACGAGCCGGCCACGGGCGCCAAGCAGAGGATGATCGCCGAGGCGTTCGGCCGCCCCAACGACAGCGCCGCCGATTGCGTCGCCGATCTGATCGCGGCGCTGGGCCAGCCCGGCCGGCTGCGCGACGTCGGGCTGAAGCGCGAGCAGTTCGACGATGTGGCCCGCGCGGCCATGCACAACATCTGGGTGCGCACCAACCCGCAGCCGATCCGCAGCGAGGCCGACGTCAAGGCGATCCTGGAAACGGTCTGGTGATTGCCGCTTGCCCGCCACCGGCGACATACTGAGCTTCGACGGCTTCGCCGGCGCCGCGCAATGCGCCGAGCTGGTGGCCTGGACGGCGGCCAACATGGCCGCGCTGGCCAGCCGATGGGAGGATTCGATCTTCTCCGGCCGGGTGATCGACCGGCCGCGCCAGCCCACCGCCGAGGCCTTGGCGCGCAAGGCGGTGGCGCTGGTCGGCGTCGGAACCGGCCAGTCGATGGCGCTCGATACCCACCAACTGACGGTATGGCCCCCGGGCAGCGCACAGCCGGCCCATCTCGACAACCGCCGCGCCCAGACGCGCTTCGCCGCCATCCTCTATCTCAACGACGATTTCAGCGGCGGCGAGACCTTCTTCGAAGGCATCGACTTCGCCGGCAAACCCCGGACCGGACGGCTGATCGCCTTCCCCGGCCGCCACCTGCGCCACGGCGTGCGCCGCATCGATGCGGGCACGCGCTACACCCTGGCGCTGTGGTTCAAATAGCCGTCATGCTGAGCGCAGCGAAGCATCTTGCCGCGCCAAGCCAGCGTTGTTGAGAAAAGATGCTTCGCTGCGCTCTGGATGGCGAAGCTAAAGCCCGTAGCGGCTCCACCAGGCGCGTTCCTCGACGGCCGCGACCAGGCCGCGCGCCAGGTCCAACCCCAGCGCGCCGCCCAGTTCGCCGGGAACCGTCTCGACCGGCGCTTCGGTGCGGCCCAGCAGCCGCGTGATCAGCATGCGCCTGGGCGGGGTGACGACGCGCAGCCGAACGCGCTCGCCGTAATTGCGCCGCAGCACGCCGCGCAGTTCGCCGATGCCGTCGATCAGGCCCATCTGCTTGGCCTTGGCTCCGCTCCAGAACTCGCCGGAGAACAGGGTGCCCTCGTCGGCCTTCAGCTTCAGGCCGCGCCGGCTGCGCACCTGCTGCTTGAAGTTCTCGTGGACCTCGGCCTGGAACGCCTTGAGCCGGTCGACGTCTTCCTGGATCTCGGGCTGGAACGGATCGAGCATCGATTTGTGCGTGCCCGAGGTGTGGATGCGGCGCTTGATGCCGTGGCGGACGATGAAGTCCTCGAAGCCGAAGCTGGCGGAGATCACGCCGATCGAGCCGACCACCGAGTTGGCGTCGGCCCAGATCTCGTCGGCGGCGCTGGCCAGCCAGTAGCCGCCCGAGGCCGCGACGTCCTCGATGAAGGCGTAGACCGGCAGGTTCTTCTCGCCGGCCATGGCGCGGATGCGGGCGGCGATCAGCGCCGACTGCACCGGCGAGCCGCCCGGCGAATTGATCTTCAGCGCCACCGCCTTGACGCCGCGCAGGCTGAAAGCGCGGTGCAGCAGCCCGGCCAGCCCGGCCATCGACAGCCCGCCGCGCAGCCCGCCGCTGGGGGCGATCACGCCGCTCAGCCGCAGCACCGCCACCACCGGCGGCGGATTGCGCCAGCGCTCCAGAGTCAGGATCGATTTCAGCTTGCCCATGGTCTTTATATGTAGAGCGCGGCGGCGTGACGCAATATCTCTTCGGCCGCGACGGTATAGGCGCCGCCGGCCTCGTGCAGCACCAGCCCCGGCGCCAGGCGCAGCGGCGTCGCCACCGACTTGCGCGCCCGCACCAGCACCCGGCGCGCCGCCTTGCCGTCGGCCGGCCATAGCGGGAACACCACGATCTCGCCGGCCTTGCCCTCGAGCAGCGCCAGGATCTCGCCCAGCCGGTCGGCGCGATGGATCATCGTCAGGCTGCCCCGGGACCGCAGCATGATCAGGCAGAAAGCGAGCCAGGCCGCCAGGTCGGCGCTGCTTTCGATATTGGCCATCGCCTTGGACGGATCGGGCGGCGCGGTGCCTTCATCGGCCGCCACATGCGGCGGATTGGTCATGACGTGGTGGAAGGTGCCGGGCGCCAGCCGCGGCGGCATGCGCCTGGCAATGTCGGCGACGATGGTCTCGACCCGACCCTCCATCCGGTTGAGCTGCACGTTGCGCGAGGCCAGCGCCGCCAGCTCGCGCTGCACCTCGATACCGACCACGCGGCAACCCGCCACGCGCGCCGCCAGGCACAGCGACGCCGCGCCGACGCCCGAGCCGACGTCGAGAATGGTCTCGCCCTCCTCCGCCTCGATGGCGGCAGCCAGGATCACCGCATCGATCGCCACGCGATAGCCCTGGCGCGGCTGCAGCAGCCGCACCCGACCGTCGAGCAGGGCGTCCTCGCTGATGCCCGAATCGTCCATCACATCCCCAAGCGCAATCCCCGACCGCATCACCGAACGCCGGCGCGATCCGCGCCGCTTGCCCGCGACGCGACGATGCGCGATACAGGCGTCAGTTGCCGCTCGTGCGGCCCTTCGCCGCAAAGTCGCCAACCGGCCGCGCTTGACCGGTTGTGGTCCGGGCCTATGTTAAAGAAGCTGAATTCCCCATCGCCGCGGCAGGATAGATCGCATGGCCGTCGTTGTCAGCCTCGACGAGAAACGCAAGGGCAAGCCGTCCGGACTGGACGGGCTGCTGGCCATCGCCGGCGGCGATCTGGAACTGGTCAATCAGGCGATCCTCGACCGCATGCAGTCGCAGGTCGGTCTCATTCCGCAAGTGGCCGGACATCTGGTGGAAGCGGGCGGCAAGCGGCTGCGGCCGCTGCTGACCCTGGCATCGGCCCGGCTGTCGGGCTATCGCGGCCGCGACCACATCCTGCTGGCCGCCTGCGTCGAGTTCATCCACACCGCCACCCTGCTGCACGACGACGTGGTCGACGGCTCGGACCTGCGCCGCGGCAAGCCTTCGGCCAATGCGCTGTGGGGCAACAAGTCGAGCGTGCTGGTGGGCGACTTCATGTTCACCCGCGCCTTCGAGCTGATGGTCGAGGTCGGCTCGCTCGAAGTGCTGCGCATCCTGTCGCAAGCCTCCTCGGTGATCGCCGAGGGCGAGGTGCTGCAGATGCAGACCGCCAACAACACGGCGGCCGGCGAGCAGGCCTATCTCGAGGTGATCGAGGCCAAGACCGCCAAGCTGTTCGCCGCCGCCTGCCAGGTGGGCGGCGCCATCGCCGGCCGGCCGGCCGCCGAATGCGAGGCGCTGGAAAGCTACGGCACCAATATCGGCATCGCCTTCCAGCTGGTCGACGACGTGCTCGACTACGCGGCCAAGCAGGCCACGCTGGGCAAGGCGCTGGGCGACGATTTCCGCGAGGGCAAGATCACCCTGCCGGTGATCCTGGCGTTCCGCCGCGGCGACGAGGAGGAACGCAACTTCTGGCGCAGCGCCATGGAGAAGCTGGAGCAGAGCGAAAGCGATCTCGAGCACGCCGTGGCGCTGATGACCAAGCACAACGCGCTGAGCGACACGCTCGACCGCGCCCGCCACTACGGTCGCATGGCGCGCGACGCCATGGGCCTGTTCCCCGATTCGGTCGAGAAGCGCGCCTTTCTCGACGTGGTCGATTTCAGCATCGAGCGCGGGTTCTGATTTTCGTCATGACGCGGGCAGCGAGGCGTCTTGCTTCGACGCGATAGGCCGTTTGCGACCAAGCATGGTCCTTCGCTTCGCTCGCGACGACGAAAGAAATCACCCCTCTACCGACGTCTCCTGCAGCACCTCGTAATGCCTGGCGGTGCGGTCGTAATCGACCAGCGCGGCGACCGCCTCGGGCTCGACCATCGCCTGCTCGATATCGGCGCCGGCGAAGGCCTTGATGGCGTCGAGCGAGGACCAGCGCGTCAGCACCGTATACTCCACCGTCCCGCCATCGGCGGCGGCGGCCAGGCGGCGGCGCAGCAGCCGCGCGCCCAGAAAGCCGGCCACGCCGCGCAGCGCGGGCAGCACGTTGGTGCGGAAATGCCGCGGATAGGCGGCCGCCTTGCCGGGCGCCGCCCGGCCGCGCCATTCGCGCACGATCACACTCATCCTGTCCTCCGAAATCCCGGGAATCCGGGCCGAATGCGGCCTTGCAGGCCAAGGCAGCGGGCATTATAACCATGCCCCGCCACGGCCCCAACCGAGCCCGGAACCAATTCCGGGCGCCTTCGCCTGGATGCCGCGGCCGATCGGACGGAGTGTAGCTCAGCCTGGTAGAGCACTAGCTTCGGGAGCTAGGGGCCGGAGGTTCGAATCCTCTCACTCCGACCATTTCACGGCAGCAGGCCTTTTTCCCGGAAATAGCGCCTGGCGCCCTCGTGCAGCGGGGCCGTCAGCGCCGCCTTCACCATGTCCTCGCGCTTCAGCCCGCCGAGGCCCGGATGCTGGGCCATGAACAGGTCGAGATTGTCGAACACCGACTTGACCAGCGCGTAGACCACGTCGTCGGGTACGGCGGCGGAAGTCACCAAGGTGGCGCGCACGCCCAAGGTCTGGGTGTCGCCTTCCAGGCCGCGATAGGCGTCGGCCGGAATCGCCGACGGCGCGTAGTAAGGCCGGTCCTTGATCAGCTTGGCCACCGCCGGTCCCGCCACCGGCACGAAGCGCGCGTGACAGCGCGAGATCATGTCCTGCACGAAGGGCGCGGGATGATGGGTCATCATCACCACCACGTCGACCGTGCCGTTGCAGAAGGCCTCGGCGGCCTGCCCGTCGGTCGCCTCGGTCAGGGTGCCGGCGTCCTGCAGCCGCCAGCCATGGGCCGCGACCAGCGTATCGAACAGGATGCGCTGGCCCGAGCCCTGCGGCCCGGCGGCGATGCGCTTGCCCTTGATCTGCTCGAAATCGGCGATGCCGCTGTCCTGGCGCGCCAGCACGGTGAGCGATTCGGGATAGAGCGACAGCACCGCGCGCAATTCCCTGACCGGACCGTTGGCCTTGAACACGCCATTGCCCTGGACGGCGTAGTACTGCCAGTCCGACTGGACGATGCCGAACTCCAGATCGCCGTTGCGCAGGCCGCGCACATTGGCGGTCGAACCGCTGGTGCTCTCCACCAGGCAGCGGATGGCGCTCGGGTTGGGCGGCCGGGTCAGCATGCGGCACAACGCACCGCCGGTCGGGAAATAGAGGCCATTGACCGCGTTGGTACCGATGCGGACCACCCGCTCCGGCGCCTTGCCCGCGCCGCCCTGCGATCCGGTCGCCGGCGCGGCGCTGCCGGCGGGCGCGGCCTGGGGCGGCGGCGCAGCGGGCGCCGCATCGGGCGCAGCGTTGCCGGCGGGCGACCTGGCGGTGGGCGTGTCGGCGGCGGGCGGTGCGCTGGACGGCGTGGCGCCGGGCGCCGTCGGCGTGCCCGGCGGCGGGGCGACCGACGGCTTGGCCGGCGCCGCCGGCTTGCCCGGAGCACCGGTCTGGGCGTGCGGCTGCGACGCAAACGACGCGGCGAATGCGAGCGCGATTGCGAGTGCGGCGGCCAGACGCAACACGGACGGCCGCGCGCGATTAGGCATCGTCGCGTTCCATGGCCGGCCATTGTGTCCATCGCCGCCCATGGGAGCAACCCGAAACTGCCCGCGACAGGCATCGCCGTCGCGCCGCAACAACGGCTTTGTGCGCCGCGGTTGCAGCGCTAACATGGCATTCCCGTCAGCTTGCGCGTTGCCCCTCGCCATGGATCTGCGCCACCATATCCGCACCATCGCCGATTTCCCCAAACCCGGAATCCTCTTCTACGACATCTCCACCCTGCTGGCGCATCCGCGTGCCTGGCAGGCGGCGATCGCGCAGCTCACCGACGCGATCCGGCAATACAAGCCCGACGTCCTGGCCGGCATCGAATCGCGCGGCTTCCTGGTGGCCGCGCCGCTGGCGCTGCACATGGATTGCGGCTTCGTCATGCTGCGCAAGCGCGGCAAGCTGCCGGGCAAGACGGTCGGCCACACCTACGAACTCGAATACGGCCAGGACACGATCGAAATCCAGGCCGACGCCATCAAGCCGGGCCAGCGCGTCGTCATCCTCGACGATCTGCTGGCCACCGGCGGCACCCTGGCCGCGGCGGTGAAGCTGATCGAGAAAGTTGGCGGAAAAGTGGTGGGCGCCGGCTGCATCATCGAATTGACGTTTCTCAATGGCCGAAAGGCGGTCGAGGTGCCGATTACCGCCCTGGTGCAATACGACCAATAGACTGCGCGAATGACGCGGTAGCGGGCTTGAACCGGCCGCACCGATGCGGCCTGATCGACGCAACCAAATAACCGAACGGGGAAAGCAACATGTCCGTGGTCCAGAACTTCTCCAATACCTACGCCGAAGCGCGCGAAAAATTCTTTGCCGCCGCCGCTGCCGCCGGCTGCTCGATGCGCTCGTACAAGAACCCGACGCGCGGGCCGGGCGGCGAGCGGCTGTTCACCGACGTGGCGCGGCTGGGACCGCGCGACGCTTCCAAGATGCTGGTGCTGACCTCGGCGACCCATGGCGTCGAGGGCTTCTGCGGTTCGGGCGCGCAGATCTCCTATCTGCGCTCGGGCAAGGCCAACAAGCTGCCGCCCGATACCGGGCTGCTGATCATCCATGCCGTCAATCCGCACGGCTTCGCCTGGATCCGCCGCGTCAACGAAGACAACGTCGATCTCAACCGCAACTTCGTCGACCATTCCAAGGCCTATCCGAAGAACGACGGCTACGACGAGATTGCCGCCGCCATCAAGCCGCGGAAGTGGGACGACGCCGGCCTGGCCGAAGCGCAGAAGGTGCTGGACAGCTACATCCAGAAGCACGGCGCGTTCGGCTTCCAGCAGGCGGTGAGCGGCGGCCAGTATCGCCACGCCGACGGCGTGTTCTACGGCGGCAACAAGCCGACCTGGTCGAACCAGACCATCCGCCGCATCATCCGGCGCGAACTGGGCCAGGCCAAGAAGATCGCGCTGATCGACTTCCACACCGGGCTGGGTCCGTTCGGCCACGGCGAGCTGATCGCGGTGGGCGATCCGGGCTCGCCGATGATGAAACGCAGCCAGCAATGGTACGGCGACCAGGTCACTTCGCCCGAGGGCGGCACCTCGACCTCGGCCATCGTGGTCGGCGTGATGGCCGACGCCTTCCCGCAGGAAGCGCCCTATGCCGAGGTCACCGGCATCGCCATCGAATACGGCACCTATCCGGTGCCCGAAGTGCTGAACGCGGTGCGCCAGGACAACTGGATCCATGCCCACGGCGACCTGAACTCGGCGCAGGGCAAGGAGTTCAAGGCCTACATGAAGGAGCGCTTCTACCCGGCCGCCGACAACTGGAAGGAAATGGTGTGGGCGCGCGCCGACGAGATCATCGGCAAGACGCTGAAGGGGCTGAATTCCTAGGGGATTTGTCATCCCGGCCGAGACCGTCTGCGGTCGAGAGCCGGGATCCATGTCGATCCAGCTCGGCCTTTTGTGCCGAGAGATGGGCCTCGGCTCGCGCGCTCATGTCGATTTGCGCGCAGCCGCCACACCAACCCTGCGCGGCGAATGAGCGCTTGGCCGGGTGACGAGTCGTGTGGTGCGCACAGCCAGGACTTGGCTGCCCCCTCACCCGCCCGCTCTCACGCTTCGCGCTCGAGCTGTCGACCTCTCCCACAGGGGAAGAGGTGAAGAAGTCACCCCAGATAAAGCGTCTTGGCGACCGGCTGGTCGCGCAGCTTGGCGATCTTGTCCATGGCGTGGCGGTAGCCGACCTCGATCATCTGGTCGAGCGCCTTCCAGTCCAGCAGGTCGATATGGCCGGTGGGCGGGCGGAACACCAGGTCGGCGGCGGAGCGATGCATGGCCGAGGAAGCGTCGCTCGACACCAGGGCCGAGCGCAGCAGGATGCGCACGATCGATGGGAACGGCAGGGTCTCGCCGCGCCGCCAGATCAGCCGGCGCAGGAACTCCCAGGCCGAGAACGGCTGCTCGACCCCCTCGCCGGCCGAGATCGCGCCGGCGGTCTCGATGTCGACGCCCATCACCAGCCCCTGGGCCTGGCCGCGCATGATCTCGATCGGCAGGTTGTCGATCACGCCGCCATCGACCACGATGTGGCCGTCATGGATCATCGGCGGCAGGATGCCGGGCAGCGAGATCGAGGCGCGCAGCGCCGCCCACAGCTTGCCGCGCCGCATCACCTCGGGCTTGCCGGCGGTCAGGTCGGCGGCGACGCAGAAATAGGGCCGCTGCAGGTCTTCGATCTCGAATTCGCCATAGGCCTCGCGCAGCAGCCGCGTCACCTTGCGGCCGGCGAACAGCGACACGAAGGGCAAGGTGTAGTCGCTCAACGGGTTGGTGGCGACGAAGGCCTTGTGG
This sequence comes from uncultured Hyphomicrobiales bacterium, assembly GCA_964458605.1. Lineage (GTDB taxonomy): Bacteria > Pseudomonadota > Alphaproteobacteria > Reyranellales > JAQSWP01 > JBBSNV01. The sequence continues at coordinate 46,317 of CAYWLS010000028.1, forward strand.
AACATGTCGCGCACGTGCTTCCAGTCCAGCCCGCCGGCGAAGGCGGCGCCGATCAGCGCGCCCATGCTGGTGCCGCCGATGCGGTCGATCGGCACGCCGTTCTCGTACAGCGCGCGCACCACGCCGATCTGGGCGAAGCCGCGTGCGCCGCCGCCGGCGAACACCGCGCCGACCGATCGGTCGGTCATCAGCCGCGCCAGGCGATCGTAGTCGCGATTGACGCCCAGCCGCACGTGATAGTGGTTGAGATCGGGCTGGCCCTTCAGCCACGGCGCCGAGCTGCCCGGCGGCAATTCCGATTTGTGGCGCAGCAGCACCAGTTCGCGGCGCGGCTGGAACAGCCGGTCGGCCGACATCGCCGGCGGCACGCCGCCCTCGGGCCGCTGGTCGAGCATGCCCAGCAGCAGGATGCGGTCGGCCTGACGCAGGCACATGCCGGTCCAGTTGGTCGCCGCGGCGTCGGCCAGGTAGATCACGAAGGCATGCTCGGTCTCGACGCGGTGGAACCAGTCCACGTCGCGTCCCGCCGATTCGCCGGTCAGCACCTGCACCGCGGCGCCGCCGTTCAGCCGCTGCAGCGCGTCGGACAGCAGCACGGCGAAGCGCGCCGCCGGCACGCCCGGCCCGATCGGCACCAGCGCGAAGCTGCGCGGCGGATGGGGCGCGCTCTCGTGGCGGATCACCCGGTCGAGCCGCGCCACGATGAAGCGCAGCAGATGGGCGGTGGCCTCGGGATGGGTCGCGGTCAGCCGCTCGAAGGCGCCGCGCGAGAGGCGCCACAGCTCCGAATCGCGCAGCGCGGCGACGGTGGCGGAATGCTTGCGGCCGGCGATCAGCGACAGCTCGCCCACCGTCTCGCCGGCCGACACCTCGGCGATCAGACGGAACTCGTCCTTGCCGGTCAGCGCATCGGGCTCCTTCTCGAACACGCCCATACAGCCGCGGAACACGTAGAACAGCGCGTCGGAGGATTCGCCCTCGTTGAACAGCACCGCGCCGCCGGTCAGGCGGACGAATTCCATCTCCTCGGCGATGGCGCTGACCAGGTCGGGCGGCAGGCCGGCCATCAGCGCGCTGCCGCGCAGCAAGACCACGCGGTCCGCCATGCTCTCCGGCGGCGGCGGCGCTACCAGCCCTGTCGTCGTTTCCGTATCCATTGCCGCGAATTCTAACGCATGGCCCGGCAAATTGCGCGACGCCTGCGTCAATCGGCGTCGGGATCGAAGCCCTGGGCCGCATCGAATGGCTGGCTGGCGAACCAGGAGCGGCGCAGCCCGGCCAGGGTGGTCAGCATGAACCGCCGCGTCGGGCCGAAGCGGCAGGCCGGACCGAACGCCAGGTCGCGCAGCCAGCCCAGCGGCGCCAAGCGCGACTGGTAGAACGGCGTCAGCCAGCGGCTGGCCTGGCGATAGAAATCGACCTGCCGGCGGCGGCGGCGCTCGACCGCGTCCAGCGCCGCCTCGACCGTATCCGGGCCGCTGCGCTCCAGCGCGCGCGCCAGGGTCCAGGCGTCGAGCAGTGCCAGGTTGGCCCCCTGGCCGAGCTGCGGGGAGGTGCCGTGGCAGGCATCGCCCAGGAACAGCACCCGTCCCTGGCGCCAGCGCCGCAGGGCGACATCGCGATAGCGTGCCTGGGTGAAATCGTCCGGACCGCCCAGCCGCTCCAGCAGCGGCGCCAGCTCGGGCCACAGCGCCGCCAGCCCGGCGCGCCAGGCAGAGAAGTCGCCGCGCCGCCAATCCTCCATCGCCGATCCCCGCAGGCTCCAGAACAGGGTGACCGAGGATGGCGCCTGCGGATGGGCCGGATCGCGGCCCACCGGCAGCACGCCGGCCATCACCGTGGTGGAGCGGAAGCGCTGGTGCAGCCAGTCGGCGAAGCGGCGGTCCGGATCGGGCAAGGTGGCCCAGACGCAGCCCCAGGGATAGGACGGGTCGGCGCCGAGCGCGGCATAGCGGCCGCGCAGGCTGGAATGGGCGCCATCGCACACCAGCAGCAGATCGAACGGCCCATGGCGGCGGCCGGCTGCATCGATCGGCGTCGCCCGATCGGGCTGGCTGTCCAGGGCCACGATCTCCGCCTCGCATACCAGCGTCGCCGTGCCGGCGCCCAGCGCACCATGCAGCAGGTCGAACAGCACGCCGCGATGGATGCCAAAGCCGCTGCAGCCCTCGCCCAGCTCGGCATAGTCCAGCGCCAGCACGCTGCGTCCGCCGGCGGTCAGGCCCTTGATGCCCTGCACGCGCGCGCCCAGCGCCCGCGCCCGCTCGCCCAGCCCCAGCCGGTCGAGCACCGCAAGCCCGGTGGGTTGCAGCAGCAGGCCCGCACCCAGCGGCCGCGGCCGGGCGAAGCGCTCCAGCACCGTGACCTGGTGGCCGCGCGCCGCCAGCAGGATGGCGCTGGCCATGCCGCCAATGCCGCAGCCGACGATGCCGATTTTCATGATGGCCCCCGGGCGGCACAGTAGCCGCACGCAAAACGCGCGTCACCACGGAAGCACAGCTTTACCGATCGTCATTCCGGCCGCGCCCAATCCTTTGGGCGAGGGCCGGGGCCCACTGCTCGACAATGAAGGCCGTCGTTTGGATCGACATGGGCCCCGGATAGCGCGCCTTCGCTTCGCTCAGTAGCGCGCTTCCGGGGTGACGCTTTTCCCTCAATCGACAGCGACGGGCCGCGGTGACGATCTTTCTCGTCGTCGCGCCCTCGGCCTCGACGGGCCGCGGGCGACGGTTGCTTACAGCCCGCCGTTGACCACCAGGCACTGGCCCGAGACGTAGTCGCTGTCGGGCGAGCAGAACAGGTAGACCGAGCCGGCCGCCTCCTCGGGCAGGCCGCCGCGGCCCAGCGGGATCATCTGGTTCATGGCGGCGATGCGGCCGCCCTGCACGCCGATCTTCACCTGGCGGCCCTGCACCTCGATGGTGCCGCTCTCGCCTTCGGTCAGCGGCTTGGTCAGGCGGGTCTGGATGTAGCCGAACGCCACGGCGTTGACCGTGACGTCGTAGCGGCCGAACTCCTTGGCCAGGGTCTTGGTCAGGCCGACGATGCCCGCCTTGCCGGCCGAGTAGTTGGACTGGCCGGCGTTGCCGTTGACGCCGGAGGTCGAGGAGATGTTGACCACCTTGCGCACGATGCGCTTGCCCTCGGCGCGCTCCTTCTCCACCGCGTCCTTGAAGTGGCGCTGGAAGGCGCGAAGGATGCGGAACGGCGCGGTCAGGTGCACGTCGAGAATGGCGTACCACTGCTCGTCGGTCATCTTCTGGATCACGCTGTCCCAGGTGTAGCCGGCGTTGTTGACGATCACATGGCAGCCGCCGAAGGCGTCGACCGCGGTCTGCACGATGCGGTCGCCGAAATCGGGCTTGGCGACGTCGCCGTTGCAGGCCACCGCCTTGCCGCCCATCTTCTCGATCGCCGCGATGGTCTCCCGGGCCGGCGCCTCGTCGATGTCGTTGATCACCACCTTGGCGCCGTCGCGCACCAGGCGGAACGCGATCTCCTGGCCGATGCCGCGGCCCGAGCCGGTGACGATCGCCACCTTGCCGTCCATTTGACCCATGGTTGTTCTCCTTCTTGTTGGTTAAGCCGCCGCCACGGTGGCGTTGCCCTGCAGGGTCGGCTTGCCGTGCTGGTTGATGCAGTTGACTTCCAGGTCGATCAGCTTCTCGCCGTTCTCCTCGCGCTTGCCCACCACCTTGCCGGTGACGGTGATCTCGTCGCCGACCCAGGTGATGGCCGAGAAGCGGGTGCCGAGCTTGCGCAGTTGCGTCTGCGGCGCGAAGGCGGTGACCTGGCGGCCCAGGAACGCCATCGACAGCATGCCGTGGGCGAACACGTCCTTCTGGCCGAACTTCCTGGCGAAGTCGATATCGACATGGATCGGGTTGTGGTCGCCCGAACCGCCGCAATAGAGCGCCAACTGGTGGCGGCTGACGGGCGGCAGCTTGAGCGGCGGCAGCTCGTCGCCGACCTTGACCGAATCGTATCTGGGAATCGCGACCATCTTGCCCTCCCTCACTTGCCCTGCATCGTCGGATTGCGCACCACGGTGATCGAGCGCGCCTTGGCGACCGGCTTGCCGGCCTGGTCGGTGACGTCGATCTCGTTGACGACGAACCACAGCGCGCCGCCCTTCTTGTCGTAGATGTCGGTGATCTTCTGCTGGCAGGTCAGCTTGTCGCCCACGTAAATCGGCGCGAAATATTCGTAGTGCTGCTCGCCATGCAGGATGTAGCCGATATTGACGTCGATCAGCTTCAGCAGCCCGCCCTTGTTGGGATCGTCGTTGGTGACGGCGGTGATGAAGGTGGGCGGCGCGACGATGGTGCGATAGCCGGCTGCCTTGGCCGCCGCCTCGTCGCTGTGGATCGGGTTTTCCTCGCCGATCGCCTTGCAGAACAGCCTGATCTTGCCCGCCTCCACCGTGGTGGTGAAGGGCTGGAACTTGTGCCCGATATGCTTCTTGTCGATGGCGAATTCGGCCATGCGTTTTCTCCCCACGTCTTTATTGGCGCGCCGCTTCGAGCGCGGCTTGCCCAAAGAAAAACCCGGCCTGTTGGTGCAGGCCGGGTTCTCGGTGTCTTGCCGTTACTCGTAGCGGCCGATGATCGAGATGCTCGAGACGTTCTCGCGCGGCGCGCCGCCCAGATTGTGGGTCATGCCGATGCGCGGATCCTTGAGCTGGCGGGCGCCGGCGCGGCCCTGCAGCTGCAGGTACATCTCGTACAGCATGCGCAGGCCCGAGGCGCCGATCGGGTGGCCGAAGCACTTCAGGCCGCCGTCGATCTGGCACGGCACCTTGCCGTCGGCGTCGTAGAAGCCGTTCAGCACGTCCTGCCAGCCCTTGCCTTCCTCGGAGATGAACAGGTCCTCCATGGTGACCAGCTCGGTGACCGAGAAGCAGTCGTGCACCTCGAACATCGAGACCTCGTTGCGCGGGGCCTTGATGCCGGCTTCCTCGTAGGCCCGCTTGGCGGCGATGCGGGTGGTGTGGAAGTAGCTGCCGTCCCAGGAATTGTGGCCCGATTCGGAGCCGTTCGACACGGCGAGCTGCAGCGCCTTGACGCTGATCAGGTCCTTCTTGCCCAGCGCCTTGGCGATCTCCGGCGTGGTGACGATGGCCGCGGCCGCGCCGTCGGACACGCCGCAGCAGTCGAACAGGCCGAGCGGCGAGGCGATCATCGGCGCGTTCAGGATGGTGTCCATGTCCACCGCCTTCTGCAGGTGGGCCTTGGGGTTCTTGGCGCCGTTCTGGT
>CAYWLS010000029.1:0-46639 GCA_964458605.1 uncultured Hyphomicrobiales bacterium
ACGAGATCGCCTCGATCGGCATGGTGGTCGGCGCCGGCTGGAACGGCGCGCGCGCCTTCACCGCGACCTCCGGCCCCGGCATCTCGCTGATGACCGAGTTCATCGGCCTGGCCTATTTCGCCGAGATTCCGGCGGTGCTGATCGACGTGCAGCGCGGCGGGCCGTCCACCGGCATGCCGACCCGCACCCAGCAGGCCGATATCGTCTCCTGCGCCTATGCCTCGCACGGCGACACCAAGCATGTGCTGCTGTTCCCGGAGGATCCGCGCGAGTGCTTCGAGTTCGGCGCTGCCGCTTTCGACCTGGCGGAGCGGCTGCAGACGCCGATCTTCGTGCTGACCGATCTCGACATCGGCATGAACGAGCGGCTGTGCAAGCCGCTGGACTGGGATCCCGCGCGCAAGCTCGATCGCGGCAAGGTGATGACGGCGCAGGAATTGGAGGCCGGCAAGGAATTTGGCCGCTATCTCGACGTCGACGGCGACGGCATCGCCTATCGCACCTATCCCGGCACCCACCCCAGCAAGGGCGCGTTCTTCACCCGCGGCACCACCAAGAACGAATATGCGCGCTATTCGGAAGAGGGCGCCGTCTATGTGCGCAACGTCCAGCGCCTGCTGCGCAAGTTCGAAACCGCCAAGCAACTGGTCCCGGCACCCGAACTGATCAAGGCGGTCCAGCCGGCCCGTCACGGCGTCATCTTCTTCGGTTCGACCAGCCCGTCGATGCGCGAGTCGCTGGCACAGCTGCAGGAACGGGGCATCGCGCTCGACGCCCTGCGGGTGCGCGCCTTCCCGTTCAGCGCCGAGGTCGAGGAGTTCATCGCCCAGCACGACCGGGTCTATGTGGTCGAGCAGAACCGCGATGCCCAGCTGCGCAGCTTGCTGGTCAACGAGATCGGCATCGACCCGGTGCGGCTGGTGCCGGTGCTGAACTACGACGGCACGCCGATCACCGCGCGTTTCATCACCCAGGCCATTGCCGAAGTCGAGGGCGTCGGATCGCCCGCCAGGAAGCTGCCATGACCTACATCGCCAAGCCCAAGCTCCACCATCCCAAGCTGCCGGTCAACGCGCTGGGCTTCACCCGGCGCGACTACGAGGGCTCGGTCTCGACCCTGTGCGCCGGCTGCGGCCACGATTCGATCAGCGCTTCGATCGTGCAGGCGATCTTCGAGCTGGCCCTGCCGCCGCACCGCATCGCCAAGCTGTCGGGCATCGGCTGCTCGTCCAAGACGCCGGACTATTTCCTGAGCGCCAGCCACGGCTTCAACTCGGTGCATGGCCGCATGCCCTCGGTGCTGACCGGCGCCAGCCTGGCCAATCGCGACCTGGTCTATCTCGGCGTTTCGGGCGACGGCGATTCCGCCTCGATCGGCATTGGCCAGTTCGCCCACGTCATGCGCCGCAACGTCAACATGACCTATATCGTCGAGAACAACGGCGTCTACGGCCTGACCAAGGGCCAGTTCTCCGCCACCGCCGACAAGGGGTCCAAGGCCAAGAAGGGCGCCATCAACGCCGACGATGCCATCGACATGGTGGCGCTGGGCATCCAGATGGGCGCCAGCTTCGTGGCGCGTAGCTTCTCCGGCGACAAGGACCAGCTCGTGCCGCTGATCAAGGCGGCGATCTCCCATCCCGGCGCGGCGCTGATCGACTGCATCTCGCCCTGCATCGCTTTCAACAATCATGTCGGTTCGACCAAGAGCTTCGACTATGTGCGCGAGCACAACGATGCGGTGAACCATCTCGATTTCATCACCGGCCGCGAGGCCATTACCGCGCAATACGCGCCGGGGCAGATGATCGAAGTGCGCCAGCACGACGGCAGCGTCCTGCCGCTGCGCAAGATCGACGCCGCCTACGATCCGCGCGACCGCGGCAAAGTGATGTCCTACCTGGAAAAGGCGCGCGCCGAGGGCGAGATCGTCACCGGCCTGCTCTATATCGACGACGGCGAGCCGGACGATCTGCACACGCGCATGAAGACGGTGGAAGCGCCGCTCAATACCCTGGGCGATGCCGAGTTGATCCCGGGCAAGGCGGCGATCGACAGGATCAACGCCAATCTGCGCTGAAGGGCCGGGATCGGCGCAAGCGCCACGGCGCTTCCTTCCGATCGCGTGAATCCGCTCTACTCTTAAATCGTAGAGCAAATTCACACCCTTTGACGGAATCGACAGCGATTCCGTCAAAGGGTGATTTGCTCTAGACTGCCGCCACCGCCTCGAGCTTGGGATTGCGTGCCGCCGGCGTGCGCTCGTGCAATTCGGCGACCAGCGCATCGCGTTGCGACCGGTGCCGGGGCTCGTCCCACAGGTTGCGCCATTGGTAGGGGTCGTTGGCGAGATCGTACAGCTCGCCCTCGCTGCCGTCGTAGAGCGTGCTCCTGTCGTAGACCGTGCACACCCAGCCGTCGCGATAGAGGGTGCGCAGGTGCATGCTGACGCCTTTGAACTCGCTGTCCCATTCGGTGAAGCTGCAATCGCGGCGCTGCGCATCGGCCTGGCCGGCGTCGCGCGGCAGGATCTGACCCTGCATCCATTCGGCGGGTTCGATCCCGGCGATGGCGCAGAAGGTCGGCGCCAGGTCGACCTGGCCGACCGGCTGGCCGATGCGCGCCGGCGTCCCCTTGGCGCTGGTCGCCGGCCGCCAGATCATGGGCAGGCGCATCAGCGAATCGACATGGTAGGGCCCCTTGAACAGCAGGCCGTGATCGCCCTGCAACTCGCCGTGGTCGGTGGTATAGACGATATCGGTGTCGCCACCCCAGCCGCGTTCGGCAATGTGCCGCCACACCTTGGCGCAGGCTTCGTCGATCAGCTCGTTCTCGATATGCACCATGGCGTGGATTTCGCGCATCTGGTCGTGCGTGACCGTGGCCGGCACGAAATCGGGCGGCGCTTCGTAATTGGTCACCAGCCTGCCGTCGTACCAGTCGAGCCAATGGCGCGGTTTGCCGGCCAGCTTCTGGCGTGCGGCGTCGCCGGCAATGCAGCTCTCGGGCAAGGCCAAATCGCGCCAGTCGACCCGGCCCAGTTCCGACTGCGGCGGGTCCCATGGATGGTGTGGGTCGGGAAAGCTCATCCAGCAGAACCAGTCGGCATCGGCCGGCAGGGAATCGAGCCAGGCGACGGTGCGGTCGGCCACCCAGTCGGTGTGGTAGTGGTCGCGCGCGATGGGGTTGTGCTTGACCTGCACGGCGTCGGTATCGCCGCCGCCGTGGCTGTTCTGCTCCAACTGCATCGATATCAGGCGATAGAACCCGTCGACCTCGCCGGGATGGTTCTCGGCCATCCACTTGGAATAGTGCAGCAGTCCGCGCGCCACGTGACCGGCCAGTTCCATGCGATCGAAGCCGCGGTGCGGCCCGAACTGGCCGAGCTGGGCCATGCGGTTCTCGTAGAACTCGAATTTGCGGTCGATGAACGGCTCGAAATGCGCCTTGCCGATCAGGGCGGTCTTGTAGCCCGCCTCCTGTTGCAGGTAGCGTGCCACCGAGGGCGCATCGGCCGGCAGCGGCACCCCGTTCATCCAGACGCCGTGGCTGCGCACATACTGGCCGGTGATCATGGTGGCGCGGGCGGGCATGCACACCACGCTCTGGGCATGGGCGCGGTCGTAGACCAGGCCTTCGGCGGCCCATTTGTCGATGGTCGGGGTGCGGGCGATCTTGCCGCCGTTGCAGCCCAGCGCGTCGTACCGCTGCTGGTCGGTCGTGATGAACAGGATCTTCCGTCCCATGGTTTCCCCATTTGCTTGCCGCGCCGGCCGGTTGCGATGCTAAAGCATGGCAAAAACGGGTCAACGGCACAGCGGTTTGATATAGTGCCCGGCGCAGGCGGGCCGTCCGAGCCGAAGGGGAATTCCGGTGTTCAGCGCAGTTTGGTGGCGTTCCGCCCTCGCCGTCATGGCGCTGGGCGGTGTGGTTGGGGCCTGTGCCGGCGACAGCGGACCCGACGATACGATCGAAGGCATGCGGGCCAGGTTCAACCTGACCGTTCCAACGCCGCAATCTTTTCTGGTGTGCCACGATCACGGCTGCAGCACGCGCAGCCCGGTCAGCCTGTCGCCCGCGCAATGGCAGCAGGTTCGCGCCGAATTCCAGCCCAAATCCGCCAATGCCGAACAGGAGCGCGCCCGTATCGCCGACGCCATCGGCCTGCTCGAACGGCTGGTGGCGCCGCAGGCCGGGACCGGCGCCGATATCGGCGGCACCTTCGAGGGATTTGGCCGTGCGGGCCAGCTCGATTGCGAGGACGAAGCGGCCAACACGACGCAGTATCTGATCATGATGAAGAACGACGGCTTGCTCGCCTATCACACGCCGATCGGCCGGCGCTGGCGCGGTTTCTTCGTGCATGGCTGGCCGCACACCACGGCGGTCGTCTCCGAGGCCGGCAGCGGACAGTTGTGGGCGGTCGATTCGTGGTTCGAGGACAACGGGATTCCGGCCCATGTCCTGCCGCTGGATCTGTGGGAGAGCGGCTGGTCGCCCAAGGACAAGACCGGCCCGCAGTTCCAGAAGCCGGTCGGCGACAGGCCCAAGAGCTGATCGACCGCATCGGCTATCCAACTGCATCGACTATCCAATTGCGTGGGCGGGCACTACGCATGCGCTGTGTCTGGCCCGCGGCTTCTGTGAAATGCTGGAAATAGGCGCTTGCCTCGGCTGGATCGAGTCGAGTAAGTTTTTTTGGGGTACGAGGGTACGTCGCGCCGTTCCGCTGGTCTGTGGGGACCGGCTTCCGGGCGACGTCAAGTGCAGCAATGCGTTGGCACGGCACGCTTTTTCGAGGCGGATGTCGACGCTATCTCGTTTGCCGACGCGAGCGGTGGAATGGGGGCCGGGGGGATGCGGATTGGCGGGCGACTGAGAGCTGCGCTGGGGGGCGTCGCCGAAAAGGCACGCCACCGCTTCCCCGACCGCGAATTGATCGTCCGCGCCAATGGTCAGGTTGCCTATATACAGCTTTCGCATCGCCGGCAGATGCTGTGGGTCGGCTTGGCCGCCATCGTCGCCGCCTGGTTGGCCTATGCCACCGTTTCCTATGCGATATTCGACCGGCGGCTGGCGGCCAAGAATGTCGAGATCGACCAGGCGGTGAACGCCTACAAGAACCTCAAGCACAACCTCACCGACGCCGAGCGCAAATTCGTCGACGTCTCGCGCGATCTGGAAGACAAGAATATCTATTTGCAGAAGACCCTGGACGAGAATGCCGCGCTGCGGCGCAATCTCGACGCCATCGCCAGCGTCCTCGATTCGGTCGTCGCGCAGCGGACCCGGATTGCCGGCGAACGCCAGATCCTCGAACAGCACAACGTCGCGCTCGAGACGCGGCTGAAGGATTTCCAGGCCGCCCAGGCCGAACTGATGGGGCGGCTGGGCCAGCGCACCCTGGGCGACATCGCCAAGGTGGAGCGCGTGGTCGCGATGACCGGGCTCGACACGGATACCATGCTCAATCGTTCCGGCTCGCCGCGGGCCGGCGGGCAGGGCGGGCCCTATGTGCCGGCGTTGGGCGGACGTGACACCGACGGGCTGATCGAGCAGGCGGATTATTCCGTGTCGATGCTGGATGCCAATATCGATCGGTTGGAGGGCCTGCAGCGGGTCTTGCGTCAGTTGCCGCTCGGGGCCCCGACCGATTCTTATACCATCACCAGCGGTTTCGGCGTGCGGCGCGACCCGATCAACGGCACCGCCGCGGTGCATTACGGGCTCGACATGGCCGGCCAGCTTGGCCAGCTCGTGGTCGCGACCGCGCCAGGCAAGGTCATTTCCGCCGGGCGCAACGGGTTCTACGGGAAGATGGTCGAAATCGACCACGGCATGGGCGTAACGACCCGATACGGGCACCTGAACTCCGTTGCCGTGGAAGAAGGACAGATAGTGGCCGCCGGCGACAAGATCGGCGCCATGGGCAGTACAGGCCGCAGCACCGGCGTTCACGTTCACTACGAGATTCGTGTGGACAACAAGCCGGTCAATCCGATGAAATTCATCAAGGCAGGTCACTATGTTCTCAAAGACAACCACCAGTAAGCCGCAACCCGCACCGGTCAAGCCGATGGAGAAACCCATGGCCGCTCCCATGGCGACGCCAAAATCGACCGTTCCTTCGATCATCAGCTCCAGCCTGCACGTTGTCGGCAATCTGGTGAGCGAGGGCGACATCCAGATCGACGGCGCTGTCGACGGCGACATCCGCACCGCGATCGTCACCGTCGGCCAGTCGGCCGAGGTGAAGGGCGAGATCGTGGCCGAAAGCGCCACCATCCACGGCAAGGTGGAAGGCACGATCCGGGCGCGCACCGTGATCCTGGGCAAGACGGCGCGGGTCGACGGCGATATCTACCAGGAGACGCTGGCGGTGGAAGCGGGCGCGCATTTCGAGGGCAACTGCCGCAAGCTGGCCAAGGCCCAGCCGGTGGCGACCGGACTTAGGCCGGTCGAATCGATCGGCCAGGCGGCGTCGGCCGGCTAAGCGACGATTCCCGGCTCGATAGTCGAGGAAGGCGCCGGGCCATTGTCCGGCGTTTTTTTATCCTGCGCGGGGGGATCAGTGCCGCGACGCCAGCGCGGCGGCAAAAGTCTCGGCGTCTACATTGCCCCCCGAACAGACCGCCACCACGGTGCGGCCCTTGGCTGGCAGGCGGCCGGTCAGCACCGCGGCCAGGGCCACCGCGCCGCCCGGCTCGACGACGATCTTGAACTCGCGGAACGCCAGTTCCATCGCCTGGCGCGCTTCGTCGTCGCTTACGGCATGGCCTGCCTTGAGGTTGCGGCGCGCGATCTCGAAAGTGATGTCGCCGGGCGTCGGGGCCATCAGGGCATCGCAGATGGATCCGGCGAGCTGGTCGTTCTTCTCCTTCCTGCCCGCACGCAAGGAGCGCGCCATGTCGTCGAAGCCGGCTGGCTCGGCGGCATGGACCTCGGTGCTGGGCGAGAGTTCGGCCATGGCCAGCGAAATTCCGGTGGTCAGTCCGCCGCCGCTGCAGGGTGCGACGATGGCATCCGGCTCGAGCCCGGCCTCGACGACCTCGATCCCGGTCGTGCCCTGCCCGGCGATCACCCAGGGATGGTCGTAGGGCGGCAGCGGCGTGGCGCCGCGTTCGCTGGCCAGTTTGGTGGCGATTTCCTCGCGGCTCTCCTTGACACGATCGTAGAGCCGGATCTCGGCGCCCGAGGCGCGGGTGTTGGCGACCTTCAACGCCGGCGCGTCGTTGGGCATGACGATGGTGGCCGGCACGCCCATCAACCGCGCCGCTTCGGCCACGCCCTGGGCGTGGTTGCCCGACGACCAGGCAACGACACCCGCTTTGCGCTGCGAGGCATCGAGCTGGCTGATGAAGTTGAGCGCGCCGCGGAACTTGAAGGAACCGGTGCGTTGCAGCACCTCGGCCTTGAGCAGCAAGCGGCCGCCCAGCATCCGGTTGACCCGCTCGTTCTCCAGCAGCGGCGTGCGCAAGGCCAACGGCCTGATGCGCAGATGGGCGGCGGCGACGTCGGCGAAATCGGGATTGGACATGGTCATGGCTGATCTCACAGGCCGAGCAGGACGGGCAGTTCGGCGAGGGTGCGGATTTCGGCCGCCAGCTCGCCAGGCAACTTCTCGCGCGGCGCGCCGGCACGATTGACCCAGACCGACCGGAAGCCGAAATCGGCCGAGGCATGCGCATCCCAGGCATTGGACGATACGAAGCACATCCTGCCGGCTGGCAGGCCGAGCGCGGTTTCGGCCAGCCGATAGACCGAGGGATGCGGCTTGAAGACGCCGACCTGGTCGACGCTGAGCACGGCATCGAGTTGATCGGCAAATCCGGACGCGTCCACCGCCGCCTGGACCATGGCCCGAGACCCGTTGGAGAGGATGGCGGTGCGTTTGCCGGCTTTCTTCAGCCGCGCCAGCAATCCCTGGGCATCGGGGAACGGCGCCAACTTGAAATAGAGATCCATCAGGTCGGCGCGCAGGGCTGGATCGGCGATGCCGAGGGTGGCCAGTGAAACGTCGAGCGCGTCGCCGGTCAGTTGCCAGAAATCGGCATGCCGGCCGGAAATGCTGCGCAGCCAGGAATACTGCAACTGTCGCGTGCGCCATTGTTCGGCCAGCCGATCCGCATCGGGCCCGATGCGATGGCGCAGCTTCGCGGCGGCGGCGTTGACGTCGAACAGCGTGCCGTAGGCATCGAACACGCAGGCGGAGATGTCGAAAAGAGCAGCGCTCGGCATGGCGTCCCCGGCGGATGAGGGCGACAGGATTGAAGCCCGCCCCGGCCTTGTCAACGCACGAGCGCGCCAGCGGCCCGGCGCCAGGCACATTGCAGCCATCGGGCCGTTTCTCGGCTAGTGAACGGCCAGGTTGATCGTGCGCACCGATGTCTGGAGCTTCTGGCGATAGACGTTGACCCCCTCCATCACCCGCTGGACGTAATTGCGCGTCTCGCGGAAGGGGATCAGTTCGACCCAGTCGATCATGTCGATACGCGGACCGCGCGGATCGCCGAACTGGTCGAGCCAGCGCGACACCCGATTGGGACCGGCATTGTAGGCGGCCATCGCCAGCTCCGGGGTGCCGGCGAATTTCTCCAGCATGTCGGCCAGATAGGCCGAGCCCAGCGTGGCGTTGTACGAGGCATCGCTGGTCAGGCGGGCTTGGGCGAACGGCATGTTGAGCGCCTTGGCCACGCGCTTGCCGGTATCGGGCATGAGCTGCATGAGGCCCATCGCCCCGGCCGAGGACACGATGCTGACGTCGAACTGGCTCTCCTGCCGCGACAGCGCCAGCACCAGCGCCTTGTCGGCGGCCAGTTTGCCGGTGATGTTGGGCACGGGGAACGAGGCCTCGTTGAGCAGCGTGCCGCCTTCCACGGATTTCTTGGCCACCTGGATGGCGATGTCCGCGCGACCCATATCGAGCGCCAGTTCGCCGACCAGGCGCCTGGTGCCCGGCTCGGTGGCGTCGATGGTCAGGCGGATGAGGAACGGCCTGGCGCGCTTGTCCTCGCCGACCTGGTGGAACAGCCGGGCAAGGACCACCAGCTCGTTGCGCTGGAATGCGGCCAATTGGGCGGCGCTATAGGCCGGATCGCTGGGCAGATTGAGGCGAGCGAGGCCCAATTGCCGGGCGGCCAGTTGTCCATAATAGGTGTCGCCGAATTCGGCGGCATTGCGATACATCGCGGCCGCTTCGTTCGCCCGGCCGGCGGCGGCCAGGGCCCGGCCGGTCCAGTAGGCTGCGCGCGCCTTGGAGATCGGCATCGACACGCCGGCATAGAGCTTCTGGAAATGCGGCAGCGCCAGGTCGGGCCGCTTCATGAACTGAAGGGCGATCCAGCCCGCCAGCCACTCGCCCTCGGCGAATGCTCCACCCGAACTGCCGCCGTGGTCGCGGGCGATCCTGTAGGCATCCTCGGTGCGGCCGAGCGACAGCAACTCGCGTGCCTGATAGCCGCGTTCGATCCACCAGGCATCGCCGTGATCGCCGTTGCCCTTGATGGTTGCCAGCAGCATCTGCGCTTCGTCGTCGCGATCGGTGCGGCGCAGCCACCGCACGCGATCGAACAGCAGGCCGGGATCCTTCTGCAGCGCCGGTGGAACCAGGGCAAGCTGGCTCTCCGCATCGGCCGCCTTGGTCATCATGGCGATGCGCGCCAGCGCCACGAGCTGGTGGGGGGCGTCGAGCAGCGGCACGATGCGCCGGGCATTGGTGTCGTCGCCCTGCCACAGCAGCCGATCGACCCGCGCCCAGTAATCGGACTGGGTCAGGAAGCTGCCGTAGCGATCGAAGAAGCCCTGCTCGTGGCCGGGATTGAGCTCGAGATTGACCCAGTACTGGCGGACCTTGGCATTGAACTGGTCGGCCGGTATCCGGCCAGCCAGCGCGTCGAGATGGCGCAGGCCGCCGTCGCCGGTGATCGGGCCGTCCTTGGCATAGAAGCGCGCGATCAGGTCGAGCGGCGTGTCGAGCTGCAATCGCTCCTCGGCGCGCCGCTTCAGGGTGGGGGCGTCGGGCCAGCCCGGATTGGCCATCATGAAAGCGGCGATGGTGGCGAAGCTGGCATCGGTATTGGTGTCGCGCAGGTAGAGCCATTGCACGTATTTGGCGGCGACGGCCTGATGGGCGGCATTGGCCGCCTCCATGGCATCGCCCCATTTCGCCTCGTCGGCAGCCTTGAGTGCGCGCTCGAAGGATTTGGCCTCGGCCGGCGACATCAGGGCGCCGGCCAGACTGGCGTGGGCGGCTGGCGGAGCCGGCGGTTTCCTGACCTGGTTGGAAACGGCAGCCGGCGGCTTCTTGGCCGGACTGTTGGGCTGGGCCTGCGCCAGGGACGCTATGAGCAGGGAGAGGATGAGCGCCGCGCTATACGCAACGGCGCGAGTCGACGATTGATATCGCGTCGCAAGGAATGCCGCTAAACTCATGATTAAAGGCATCATATACCAATCGACCGCGAAGGTCTACGCACAGCCTACCAGGGCTCGTGTTCTTGCCGGTCGCAACGCCACGTTATATGGTCGCCGGTCATAGCAAAGGCGCGGCCGGACGGTCCGGTCGCGGCGGAGGAATTCGATGTTCAAGGGATCGTTCGTCGCCCTGATCACGCCGTTCAAGGACGGCAAGGTCGACGAGGCCGCCTTCCAGTCGTTCGTCGACTGGCAGATCCGGGAAGGCACGCACGGGCTGGTGCCCTGCGGCACCACCGGTGAGTCGCCCACCATGAGCCACGAAGAGCACCATCGCGTGGTCGAGATGTGCATCGAGGTGGCCAGGGGCAAGAAAGTGCCGGTCATGGCCGGCACCGGCTCCAATTCGACGGAAGAGGCGATCAGCCTGACCAGGCACGCCAAGAGGGCGGGCGCCGACGCGGTGCTGGTGGTGACGCCCTATTACAACAAGCCGACCCAAGAGGGACTCTATCGCCACTACAAGGCGATCAACGATGCCGTCGACATTCCGATCTTCGTCTACAACATCCCGCCGCGATCGGTGGTGGACATCACGCCCGAGACCATGGCGCGCATCGCCAGCCTGCCCAACGTGCTGGGCATCAAGGAAGCGACCGGCGACGTCACCCGCTTCACCAAGCACCGCCGGCTGATCAAGAAGAAGTTTGTCCAGCTTTCGGGCGACGATGCGCTGGCCCTGGCGCAGATGGCCCATGGCGGCGAAGGCTGCATCTCGGTCACGGCCAATGTGGCGCCGCGCCTGGTGTCGCAGTTCCAGACCGCCTGCCTGGCCGGCAAGTTCGACCAGGCGCGGGAACTGCACGACCGGCTGGCGCCGCTGCATGAAGCGATGTTCGTCGAGGCCAGCCCCGGTCCGGTCAAGTACGGCGCCAGCCTGCTGGGCAAGTGCTCGGCCGACACGCGCCTGCCGATTTGCGAGATCGCCGAAAGCAGCAAGCAGGCGGTGCGCAAGGCCATGACCGATGTCGGCCTGCTGAACTAGATATCCGGACATGGCGCGGTTCGTTCCGGCCGAGGCCGCCACCATGGCGGCGCAAAACCGGAAGGCTCGGCACAACTACTTCATCGAAGACACGCTCGAGGCCGGCATCATGCTGACCGGCACCGAGGTCAAAGCCTTGCGCGCCGGCAAGAGCAACATCACCGACGCCTTCGCCACCGAGCAGAAGGGCGAATTGTTCCTGGTCAACGCCCATATCCCCGAATACGGCCAGGGCAACCGCTTCAACCATCCGCCCCGCCGGCCGCGCAAGCTGCTGCTGCATCGGCGGCAGATCAACAAGCTGCTGGGCGCCATCAAGCGCGAGGGCGTGACCATCGTGCCGCTGTCGATCTACTTCAACCAGCGCGGCCTGGCCAAGGTCGAGCTGGGTCTGGCCACCGGCAAGAAACAGCACGACAAGCGCGCCACCGCCAAGGCGCGCGACTGGCAGCGCGAGCGCGCCCGGCTGCTGCGCAACAGGTGACGAGATGGACGATGGGAAGTCGCCCAGCGTGCTGGGCAAGATCAAGGACAAGCTGATCGCTTCCAAGCAGCAATGGGCCAGGGAAGGCCGGCTGCTGACCGGCGAGGGCGCCAAGCCCGCGGTACGTTTGCCGCCCGGCCAGCGCCAGGTGCAGAACTGGCCGGTGCTGGATCTCGGCCTGCAACCCGACGTGCCCAAGGCCGCCTGGCAGCTCACGGTCGATGGCCTGGTCGAGCAGCCCCTGACCTGGAATTGGGGCCAGTTTACCGATCTGCCGCAGGTGCGGTTGCGCAGCGACATCCATTGCGTCACCGCCTGGTCGCGCTATGACAACGATTGGGACGGCGTGGCGACCGGCACGATCCTCGATCTGGTCAAGCCCAAGCCCGAAGCCCGGCACGTCATCTTCCATGCCTATGACGGCTACACCACCAATGTAACGGTGGAGAGCTTCGCCGCGCCGGATGCGCTGCTGGCCCATAGCTGGATGGGCGAGCCGATCGGCCGCGAGCATGGCGGGCCGCTGCGCGTGGTGATCCCCAAGCTCTATTTCTGGAAGAGCGCCAAGTGGCTGCGGCGCATCGAGTTCAGCGCGGTCGACCAGCCCGGCTTCTGGGAGACGCGCGGCTATCACAACCAAGCCGATCCCTGGAAAGAGGAGCGCTACAGCTAGCGCCAGGAGGACGATCATGAGCGCCGCCGATTACACCCTGCGCAGCATCGACGGCACCATGCTGCCGCTGAAGAAATTCATCGGCCATCCGGTGCTGCTGGTCAACGTCGCCTCGGCCTGCGGCTTCACCCCGCAATATGCCGGCCTGCAGAAGCTGCACGAGAAATACGGACCCAAAGGCCTGGTGGTGCTGGGCGTGCCGTCCAACGATTTCGGCGCCCAGGAGCCGGGCAGCGAGAAGGAGATCAAGCAGTTCTGCGAGACCAGCTTCGGCGTCACCTTCCCGATGGCCTCGAAGGAGCATGTGGTCGGCGGCGCTGCCCATCCGCTCTATCGCTGGATCGCCCAGCAACTGGGCGAGGGCGGCGCGCCGCGCTGGAACTTTCACAAATACCTGATCGGCAAGAACGGCGAATTGCTCGAGGCCTGGGGCAGTCGCACCGCGCCGGACGCGCCCGAAGTGGCGGCGGCGATCGAAAAGGCGCTGTGATGGGCGCGGCGCAAGACGCTATCGGGATGACGGTGCGCGATACCGCGACGATCGAGAGCTGGCACGCCCATGTCTATTTCGATGCCGGCTCGCGTGCGGCGGCCTGGGCGTTGCGCGCGGCCATCATGCGCGACTTCGCCGGCCGCATGGAGATGGGGCGCTTCCACGAACGGCCGGTCGGCCCGCATCCGATGGGAAGCTATCAGGTCGCTTTCGCGCCAGACCAGTTCAATTCCATCGTGCCGTGGCTGGCGCTCAATCGCGGCGAGCTGATCGTGTTCACCCATCCCAACACCGGCGACGATCTGGGCGACCATCGCGACCGGGCGATCTGGATGGGCGCCACGATGGATCTCGATCTGTCGGTGCTGAAATAGCGATGGTCAGGCGGGTCAGGACGCCCAGCCTCAGCATCGCCTATGAAGAGCACGGGGCGGGCGACGCTGCGCCGGTCATCCTGCTGCACGGCTTCCCCTACGATCCGCGCGCCTATGACGACATGATCGCGCCGCTGATCAAGCAGGGCCTGCGCGTGATCGTGCCCTATCTGCGCGGTTACGGGCCGACGCGGTTCCTGTCGGCCGATACGCCGCGCTCGGGCCAGCAAGCGGCGTTGGGCAAGGATCTGCTCGATCTGATGGATGCGCTCGACCTGCCGCAAGCGGCCCTGCTGGGTTACGACTGGGGCGGCCGCGCCGCCTGCGTCGTGGCGGCGCTGTGGCCCAGGCGGGTGCGGGGCCTGGTGTCGATCGGCGGCTACAACATCCAGGACATCGCCGCTTCGGTCAAGCCGGCTTCGGCCGAGCAGGAGCATCGCCTCTGGTACCAGTACTACTTCCACACCGAGCGCGGCCGCGCCGGCCTGCAGGCCAATCGCGACGATATCTGCAAGCTGCTGTGGCGATTGTGGTCGCCCAACTGGCGTTTCGACGCGGCGACCTATGCCGTTTCCGCCAAGTCGTTCAAGAACCCCGATTTCGTCGACGTGGTGATCAAGTCCTATCGCCACCGCTATGGCTATGCGCCGGGCGATCCGGCGCTGGAGCCGATCGAGCGCAGGCTGGCCCGGCAACCCAAGATCGCGGTGCCGACCATCGTGCTGCATGGCGGCGGCGACGGCGTGACGCCGGTGGCGAGTACCGAGGGCCACGCCTGGCACTTCACCGGCTTTTATCAGCGTCGCGTCATCCCCAAGGCCGGCCACAATCTGCCGCAGGAAAAGCCCCGGGAAGTAGCGCGGGCGCTGCTCGACCTGCTCGCGCGCTGCTAGACTGCAAGCCGGCAACAGGGGGAGGCGGATGTGGCGGGCAAGATCTATGTCGGGATCGGCGGCTGGACCTTCGAGCCGTGGCGCGGCCCCTTCTACCCCGACGGCCTGCCGCACAAGCGGGAGCTGGAATTCGCTTCGCGCGCGGTGACCTCGATCGAGATCAACGGCACCTACTATTCGACCTTCAAGCCCGAGAGCTGGCGCAAATGGCGCGACGAGACGCCCGACAACTTCGTGTTCTCGGTCAAGGCCTCGCGCTTTTGCACCAACCGCCGCGTGCTGGCCGAGGCCGGCGATTCGGTCAAACGCTTCATGGAGCAGGGGCTGACCGAGCTCGGTCCCAAGCTGGGGCCGATCAACTGGCAGTTCATGGCGACCAAGAAATTCGACGCCGAGGATTTTGGTGCATTCCTGAAGCTGCTGCCCAAGAAGCAGGATGGCTTGGCCTTGCGTCACGTCGTGGAAGTGCGCAGTCCGACCTTCGCCACCAAGGCGTTCTACGATCTGGCCAAGAAGCACGGTGTGGCGATCGTCTATGCCAAGGACGAGGAATTTCCCGAGATCGACCAGCCCACCGCCGATTTCACCTATGCCCGCCTGATGGCGACGCAGGAGAAGCTGAAGACCGGCGTCGGCGAGGCCGAACTCGACGGCTTAGCCAGGCAGCTCAGGAAATGGGCCAGGCGCGGCGACGTGTTCGCCTATTTCATCTCCGGCGCCAAGGTCCGCAACCCAGCGGCGGCCCAGGCGCTGATCAAGAAGCTGGGCTAGCTTTCGCTATGTCCGCCCTCGGCGCCGCGTTTCAGGTTGTCGCGGGCTTGGGCTTCGTAGCGCTGGCGAAACAGCGGCGTTGCGAAAAGATGGGTGCGCCGCAGCATGCTGCGATAGAAATTCTCGCGCGCTGCCCAGAATTGGTCGGCCGACTCGAACAGGACCTGGAACTCGCGCTCGATGGCATGAGCATGGCGATCGAACTCCGGCCACGGCGCGCCCAAACGATAGAGATCGAGATCGACGACGCGGGCTGCGTCTGGCATCGGCTCGCCGTTATGCATGGTTTCCAGGATGATGCGCTCGGCAGTCAGCAGCGACGTCTTGTCGACCACGTTGCCCAAGATCGGATTGTTGGCGGCAGTAGCCAGCATTAGCTTGGCCGATAGTTTTTCGTTTATGCCTTTGTCGACGCCTGGCACATAGACCGCGTCGTGCCACAACACGGCCAGTTCTTCCGCTGGCAATAAATCCAGCGCCAGGCCGTGCGCCAGAGCGATGATTTCCTGTATATGCCCGGCATCGTGATAGAAGCGATGCGGCTGGCGGTAATGTGCCAGCGCCAGTTCGACTATGGCCGCATCGTTGAAAAGCGAGCCCATTGTCGTGCGCTCAGGCGCTCGGCCGCAGGTTCATGCGCGGCAGCAGTTTCTCGAACACCGCCTCGAACATCGGCGTGGTCAGCACGCCGGTATTGGTGTTGTAGCGCGAGCAGTGATAGCTGTCGGCCAGCAGCAGGCCATCGGGCAGAAGATGCAACGCACCGTGCGCGAAGGGGAACTGGCTAAGCTTTATCCCCAGGGTGCGCAGGATCTGCTCGTGCGCGCCGCGGCCCAGCGCCAGCAGCGCGCGCAATTTCTTCATGGCACCGATCTCCGACACCAGGAATGGCCGGCAGGCGTGGAACTCGGCCGGCAGCGGCTTGTTCTGCGGCGGCACGCAGCGCTCGGCGTTGGTGATGCGGCAATCGACCAGGGTCAGTCCGTCATGCGGATCGGCGCGATACTCGCCCCTGGCCAGGCCGAATTTCTTCAAGGTCGCGTAGAGCAGGTCGCCGGCATAGTCGCCGGTGAAGGGGCGGCCGGTGCGGTTGGCGCCCTTCAGTCCCGGCGCCAGGCCGACGATCAGCAGCCGTGCGTCGAGTGCGCCGAAAGCGGGAACGGGGGCGTTGTGCCAGTCGGGGAATTTGGCCCGCGCCTGGTGGCGGAATTCGACCAGGCGCGGACAGAGCGGACAGTCGCGGTCGGGCGCGATCGCACCCGACCGTTTGTCGGCCGCCATCAGGCGCGACGCACCATGCCGTCGTCGCCTTCGTCGTCGTCCATCGGCCGCTCGCGATTGGTAAGCGGCCGGGCCGGACGCTCGCCCTGGCGGGCGATCATCGGCGCCAGTTCCGCGAGCTCGATGAAGTTGTCGGCCTGGCGGCGCAACTCGTCGGCCACCATCGGCGGCGAGGAGCGGATGGTGCTGACCACCGAAGCGCGCAGGCCCTTGCGCTGCACCGCCTCAATCAGACGGCGGAAGTCGCCGTCGCCGGAGAACAGCACCACGTGATCGAGCTTGTCCGACATTTCCAGCATGTCGATGGCCAGCTCGATGTCCATATTGCCCTTGATCTTGCGCCGGCCGCTGGCATCGGTGAATTCCTTGGTCGGCTTGGTGACCATGGTGAAGCCGTTATAGTCGAGCCAGTCGACCAGCGGACGGATCGGCGAATATTCCTGATCCTCGATCAGCGCGGTATAATAGTAAGCGCGGATCAGCCGGGCGCTCTGGCGAAACTGGCCGAGCAGCCGCCGATAGTCGATATCGAAGCCAAGACCGCGCGCCGCCGAATAAAGGTTGGCGCCATCGATAAACAACCCAACACGCTCGTTGGGGTAAAAAAGGTCTTTCATCGCTGTCCTTTCCGGGCCGGCGGCAATATTGCCGGCTGCGGGCTATGTGCTATTGCCAAACAAAACCACGACCTATTGTAGGCTGTAAAGCTCAACCGGCGCATGCCAGATGCCTTATCACCGGTCAGACAACCACGGTCCCTCCCGATCGCCAATTCCGGTCCTGATCGGGCTGGGCGGCAACCTGCCCAGCCAATATGGCGACCCCAAGGCCGGCTTGGCGGCCGTGCTGCCCCGTCTGGCTGGGATCGGGGTCCGGATCCTGGCGCGCTCGCCCTGGTACGAGAGCGAGCCGGTGCCCCCTTCGGATCAGCCCTGGTACATCAATGCCGTAATCTCAGGTGAAACTTCAGAAGAAGCGGATATTTTATTGTCCTACATGCATAAAATAGAAGAGGACTGGGGGCGTCGCCGCAGCGTGGCCAATGCCGCCCGGCCCCTGGATCTGGACCTGCTGGCTTATGGAGAGCATGTAACAGCGCCGGCCGCACCTGCTCACGGCGTGCCGGTTCTACCTCATCCGCGGATGCAGGACCGGGCTTTTGTGCTGGCACCGCTGGCGGCGATCGCACCGCAATGGCGGCATCCCCGTTTAGGGCGGTCGGCGGCGGCGTTGCTGGCCGAACTGCCGCCCGGGCCAGGCTTGCGTCTGGCACGGACCTTCGATGCAGTGCGATAGCGCGCAAGATTCTTGCCGTTCAGCTTAGAATCCTTATATTCTACAAGTTCATAGGAATTTTTCTTTGAGCGACGAGGAATAGGCAATGGCTCGTGTGACGGTCGAAGACTGCGTGACGCAGGTGCCCAACCGGTTCGATCTGGTGATGTTGGCGGCCCAGCGCGCGCGCGATATCTCTGCCGGCGCGCAACTCACCGTGGATCGCGACCGCGACAAGAACCCGGTGGTGGCGTTGCGCGAAATCGCCGAGGTGACGGTTCCGCTGGGCGAGCTCAACGAGGCCATCATCAAGGGCATGCAGAAGCATGCCGAGGTCGATGAGCCGGAAGAGGGCCAGGAACTGCTCGAGCTCGAGCAGCAGCTGGCGGCGACCCTGGCGGCCCAGCCGCCGGAGCCGGCGCCGGAACCGGAGATGACCGAGGCGGACGCGGAGCTTGCCGCGGGCGGCGACGAAGCGTAATCGCGGATCGGCCGGCGCGCCACCGATTGCTGCGGGACGCGCCCAACCGTTCGTATCTTACCCGAGCCTGCCAGCCCGCTTGCGGTCGTGCCCGCGTGGCGTGGCTTAGATCAGGTGAAGGGGATGCTGCGTCAGTTTGAATTGGTCGAGCGCGTCAAGTCCTACGATCCGCAAGCGGACGAGGACGCGCTCAACCGCGCCTATGTCTACACCATCAAGGCGCATGGCGCGCAGAAGCGCGCCTCGGGCGATCCATACTTCTCCCATCCGATCGAAGTGGCCGGCATCCTGTCGGACATGAAGCTCGACGCGGCGTCGATCATCACCGGGCTGCTGCACGACACGGTCGAGGACACCGACGCCACGCTGGACGATATCGGCCAGATGTTCGGCGACAATATCGCCCGGCTGGTCGACGGCGTGACCAAGCTGTCGCGACTGGAGTTGCAGTCGGACCGGACCAAGCAGGCGGAGAATTTCCGCAAGCTGGTGCTGGCGATGTCCGAGGACATCCGCGTGCTGCTGGTCAAGCTGGCCGACCGGCTGCACAACATGCGTACGCTCCATTTCGTCAAGGATCCGGCGCGCCGGCGGCGCATAGCGGTCGAGACCATGGAAATCTACGCGCCGCTGGCCGAACGCATCGGCATGCAGCAGATGCGCGACGAACTGCAGGATCTGGCCTTTGGCCAGCTCAATCCCGAGGGCCGCAACTCGGTCATCAAGCGACTGGAGTTCCTGCGCCAGGAAGCCGGCGGAGCCATCGCCCGCATCGTCGACGAACTGAAGAAGACCCTGGCCGACCAGTGGCTCAAATCGGAAGTGATCGGCCGCGAGAAATCGCCCTTCTCGATCTGGCGCAAGATGGAGGAGAAGCATGTCACTTTCGAGCAGCTGTCCGACATCATGGCGTTTCGCGTCATCGTCGACACCGTGCCCGAGTGCTACCAGGCGCTGGGCATCATCCACGGCGCCTATCGCATGGTGCCGGGCCGCTTCAAGGACTATATCTCCAATCCCAAACCCAACGGCTATCGCTCGCTGCACACCACGGTGATCGGCTCGGGCCAGCAGCGTCTGGAAATCCAGATTCGCACCCGCGACATGCACGAGTTCGCCGAACGCGGCGTGGCGGCGCACTGGTCCTACAAGCAGGGCATCCACACCGACGGCAAGCAGTATCGCTGGCTGCGCGAACTGCTCGACGTGCTCGAGAATGCCGCCAATCCCGAAGAGTTCCTGGAACACACCCGCATGGAGATGTTCCAGGATCAGGTGTTCTGCTTCACGCCCAAGGGCGAGGTCATCGCGCTGCCGCGCGCCGCCACGCCGGTCGATTTCGCCTATGCCGTGCACAGCCAGGTCGGCGACACCTGCATCGGCGCCAAGGTCAACGGGCGCATGGTGCCGCTGCGTACCGAGCTGATGAACGGCGATCAGGTTCAGATCATCACGTCGAAGGCGCATGCGCCGTCGCCCACCTGGGAACGCTTCGTCGTCACCGCCAAGGCGCGCGCGGCCATCAGGCGCTACATCCGCACCCGTCAGCGCGACCAGTACATGCAGCTCGGCCGCTCCATGCTGCAGAAGACGTTTCGCGAGGCGGGCTACGAGCTGACCGACAAGGGACTGGAAGGCGTGGTGGCGGTCTTCAAGCAGCCCGGCATCGACGATCTTGCCGCCGCGGTCGGCGCCGGCGTGGTGTCCGATCGCGACGTGCTGGGGGCGGTCTATCCAGGGGTCAAGGCCGAAGCCAAGGCGCCGGCCAGGGCGGCCCACGGCAGGAAGGCCAAAGCCAAGGGCAACGGCCATGACAAGGAAGCGCCGGTCGCGATCCGCGGCCTGATCCCGGGCATGGCGGTCTATTTCGCGCGCTGCTGCCATCCTCTGCCCGGCGACCGCATCGTCGGCATCGTCACCACCGGCAAGGGGGTGACCATCCACACCATCGACTGCGACACGCTGGAAAGCTTCGCCGACGTGCCCGAACGCTGGCTCGACGTCAGCTGGGAAGCGGCCTCGGAAGCCAAGGCGCGCCATGTCGGCCGGGTCCGCGTCACCCTGATCAACGAGCCGGGATCGCTGTCCAGCCTGGCCGGCGTGATCGCCAAGGATCACGGAAATATCAGCAATCTGAAAATGCTCAATCGCGGCGACGACTACTTCGATATGCTGATCGATGTCGAGGTGCGCGATGTGAAGCACCTAAGCAACATCATGTCGGCGCTGCGCGCCACGCCGGCGATCAGCCACGTCGAACGGGCGCACGGGTGAGCACGATGAGATACCGGCTGGGCGACAAGTTGCGTCTTGGCGTGAACATCGACCACGTCGCCACCATCCGCAACGCGCGGGGCGGATTGTTCCCCGATCCGGTGCGCGCGGCCCTGCTGGCCGCCCAGGCCGGCGCCGATGGCATCACCGCCCATCTGCGCGAGGACCGCCGGCACATTTCCGACATCGACATCGAGCGGCTGAGCCGCGAGATCGACCTGCCGCTCAACTTCGAGATGGCGGCGACCGAGGAGATGCTGCACATCGCCCTGCGCCACAAGCCGCATGCCGCCTGCATCGTGCCCGAGAAGCGCGAGGAGCGTACCACCGAGGGCGGGCTCGACGCGGCCGGCCAGCACGACCATCTCAAGCCGATGATCGCGCGACTGAGCGACGCCGGCATCCGCGTGTCGCTGTTCATCGAGGCCGACCGCCGCCAGCTCGACGCCGCCAGGGCGCTGGGCGCGCCGGTGGTCGAACTGCATACCGG
Source organism: uncultured Hyphomicrobiales bacterium (assembly GCA_964458605.1). Lineage (GTDB taxonomy): Bacteria > Pseudomonadota > Alphaproteobacteria > Reyranellales > JAQSWP01 > JBBSNV01. The sequence continues at coordinate 20,948 of CAYWLS010000029.1, forward strand.
CGCCTATTGCGAGGCCCAGGGCGAGGAGCGCGGAAGGCTGCTGCACCGCCTGGCGGCGGCGGCAGGCCATGCCGAGCAGATCGGCCTGGAATGCCATGCCGGCCATGGCTTGTCCTACGAGACGGTTTCGCCGGTGGCGGCGATCCCGACCATCGCCGAACTCAATATCGGGCATTTCCTGGTCGGCGAGGCGATTTTCGTTGGCCTCGACACGGCGATCAAGCGCATGCGGGCGCTGATGGACGAGGCGCGAGCTGCGGTGGCCGCCCAGCGCGCCGCGCGCGATCTGGCCCAGGGACAGGGCCGGGGACAGGGGAGCGGGGCGGCTTGATCATCGGCCTGGGCAGCGACCTGATCGACATTCGCCGCATCGAGAAGACGCTGGCGCGATTCGAGCGGCGCTTCATCGATCGCGTGTTCACCGAGACCGAGCAGCGCAAATCGGAGCGCCGGGCAGCGCGCGCGGCAAGCTACGCGCGGCGATTCGCCGCCAAGGAAGCCTGCTCGAAGGCGTTGGGCACCGGCCTGCGCAAGGGCGTGTTCTGGCGCGACATGGGGGTGGTCAACATGCCGGGCGGCAAGCCGACGATGGCGCTGACCGGCGGCGCGCTGGAGCGCCTCAAGGCGATCACGCCGGCGGGCATGCAGGCGCAGATCGACCTGTCGATCACCGACGATTTCCCGCTGGCTCAGGCGATCGTGATCATTACCGCCGTGCCCGCGGCAAGCCCGGCCTGAACCGGTCCGGCAGCCCGAAAACTGCGGCAAAGTGGGCAAGACACGGGCTATAATTGCTGATATACCCGGCCCCGTTCGAGCGCGATCGACAATCAAGCAAGGTTGAGCCAATGGCCATCGGCAAACAGAGCGACGAGGGTTGGGCCGCGAGCATCTGGGATACGATCAAGACCCTGATCTACGCCGTGCTGATCGCCATGGTGTTCCGCACGGTGCTGGTCGAGCCGTTCAATATCCCCTCGGGATCGATGATCCCAACCTTGCTGGTGGGCGACTATCTGTTCGTCTCGAAATATTCATACGGCTACAGCAAGTATTCCTTGCCGTTCTCCCCGCCGTTGTGGGAGGGCCGCATCTTCGGCAGCGAACCCAAGCGCGGCGACGTCGTGGTATTCCGCCTGCCCAAGGACGACAAGACCGACTACATCAAACGCATCGTCGGCCTGCCGGGCGACACCATCCAGGTGGTCAACGGCATCCTCAACGTCAACGGCCAGCCGGTCAAACGCGAGCCGGTGCAGGATTACATCTATCGCGAAGGCGGCCGCACCTTGCACGCCTACCAGTATTTCGAGACATTGCCGGGCGGCAAACGCCACCTGATCATCGAGCAGAGCGACAACGCGCCGATGGACAACACGCAGATCTACATCGTGCCACCGGGCAAATTCTTCGCGATGGGCGACAATCGCGACAACTCGCAGGACAGTCGCTATCTCGACGATGTGGGCTACATTCCCGCCGAGAACCTGATCGGACGCGCCGAGTTCATCTTCTTCTCCCACAACGAGAACGCGCGTTGGTGGGAGGTGTGGAAATGGCCCTCGGCGATCCGCTTCGACCGCATCTTCCAATCGATCAACTGAGCGCTCTTGACCTCGATTACCTCCGAACCCTTCGCGCGCCGGCTGGGATACGCTTTCCACGACAGGCGGTTGCTCGACGAGGCGTTGACCCATCGCAGCGCGCTCGACCGGCGTGGCGGCAAGTCGGGATTCGCCCACGGCAACGAACGGCTGGAGTTCCTGGGCGATCGGGTGCTGGCGCTGGTGGTGGCGGAGATGCTGCAGGAGCGTTTCCCAAGGGAAAGCGAAGGCGCGCTGGCCAAGCGCCATGCCGCGCTGGTGCGGGCCGAGGTGCTGGCCGAAGTGGCGGCCGAACTGGCGCTGGGAACGGCGCTGAACATCAGCGACAGCGAGCGCGCGTCGGGCGGCGCGGCCAAGCCGACCATCCTGGCCGATGCCTGCGAGGCCCTGCTGGGCGCCATCTACAAGGACGGCGGCTTGGCGCCGGCCGCCGAGTTCATCCGTCGCCACTGGACGGCGCGGCTCGAGGCCGAGCGCGTGCCGCCGGCCGATGCCAAGACTTCGCTGCAGGAATGGGCGCAGAGTCGCGGCCTGCCGCTGCCGATCTACCGCGAACTCGAGCGGCGCGGCCCCGCGCATGCGCCGCTGTTCGCGGTCGAGGTCAGCGTCAAGGATCGCCGCCCCGCCAGTGGCGAGGGCCGTACCAAACGCGAGGCCGAACGCGCCGCCGCGGAGCGGCTGCTGGCCGAGCTCGGCACATGAGCGCGTCCGATGCCACGGCCGGCAGTGGTGGGGGCGGCGAGGCGACGCGCTGCGGCTTCGTCGCGCTGCTGGGGGCGCCCAATGTGGGCAAGTCGACCCTGCTCAATGCGCTGGTCGGGACCAAGGTGGCGATCGTGTCGCCTAAGCCGCAGACTACGCGCAGCCGGGTGACCGGCATCGTCATGGAGGGGCAGACCCAACTGATATTCGTCGACCTGCCCGGCGTGTTCCAGCCGCGGCGGCGCTTCGATCGCGCCATGGTGGCGTCCGCCTGGCAAGGCACCGCCGATGCCGACATCACCTGCGTGGTGGTCGATGCCGGCCGACCCGACGACGGGGAGACCCTTGCCATCGTCGAGCGCCTGAAGCGCGAGAACCGCCGTGCCGTGCTGGTGCTGAACAAGATCGACACGGTGTCGCGCGAGGCGCTGCTGCCGGTCGTGGCTGCGTTCGACAGGGACGGCATCTTCGATGCCACCTATCTGGTATCGGCGGCTACCGGCGACGGCGTTGCCGATCTGCGCAAGGCATTGGCCGAGCGCCTGCCGGCAGGCCCGCATTTGTTCCCGGACGACCAGCTGACCGATCTGCCGCAACGGCTGCTGGCGGCAGAAATCACCCGCGAACAGATCTTCATGCAGTTGCATGAGGAGGTGCCGTACGCGGTGGCGGTCGAGACGGAGAAATGGACCGACCGGCCCGACGGCAGCGTGCGCATCGACCAGGTGATCTACGTGATGCGCGACGGGCAGAAGGCGATCGTGCTGGGCAAGGGCGGCGCGCGCATCAAGACCCTGGGGCAGGCGGCGCGAAAGGAACTGGAGTCGGTGCTGGGCCGCCGCGTCCACCTGTTCCTCTACGTCAAGGTGCGCCAGAACTGGGCCGAGGATCCCAGCCAGTTCAGCGAGTGGGGCCTGGACTATAACGTCTAGAGGCAACGAGCGCCGAAAGGCTCCTGCGGCTTCACCTGTTGGCGTGGCTCCGCACGTTTTTTGGGACAGAGCGATCGATGGAATGGACCGACGACGCCTTCGTGCTGGATGCGCGCCGCCATGGCGAGAACGCGAGCATCGTCACCCTGCTGACGCCAGGCTACGGCCGGCATGCCGGGTTGGTGCATGGCGGCGGCAGTGGGCGCGCGCGCGGCCTTTATCAGCCGGGCAATCGGCTGCGCGCGACATGGCGTGGCCGGCTGGCCGATCAGTTGGGCCACTACACCGCCGAGCTGCTGCAGCCGCACGCCGCCGCCTTGCTGGACGATGCGCTGCGCCTGGCCGGGCTGCAATCGGCTTGCGCCATCGCCGAGTTGGCGCTGCCCGAACGGGAGCCGCACCCGGCGGTGTTCGCCGGCTTCGAGGCGCTGCTGCTGGCCATGCCATCCGATTTTTGGGCCACCATCTATGTCAAACTCGAGGTCGGGCTGTTGCAGGAGCTGGGCTTCGGGCTCGACCTGACGTCCTGTGCGTTGACGGGGGCCACACGCGACCTGGCTTTCGTGTCGCCGCGAACCGGGCGCGCGGTATGCCGGGAGGCCTCCGAGCCCTATGCCGACAAGCTGCTCGTGCTGCCGCCGTTCCTGGCGCCCGGCGGAATCCTGCAGGAAGCCAGCCTTCAGGATGTGCTGGACGGGTTGCGGCTGACCGCCCACTTCCTCGAGCGCCATGTCCTGTTTCCGCACAACAAGCCCTTGCCGGCGGCGCGGACACGATTCATTGACCGGCTTGGCGATATGAATACTATATCTGGTAGTTAAGGACCTCGAGACTTCATGGCCAAATCTACAGTCGCCCCGGCGGGCGGAAGCGGCGGCGACATCCGCGGCGTGCCGCTCGCCGATGCGTTGAGCGAGCGCTATCTCTCCTATGCGCTGTCCACCATCATGGCGCGCTCGCTGCCCGATGTGCGCGACGGGCTGAAGCCCGTTCACCGCCGGCTGCTCTACGCCATGCGCCAGCTGCGGCTGGATCCGGGCAGCGGTTTCAAGAAAAGCGCGCGCGTGGTCGGCGACGTCATCGGCAAATATCACCCGCATGGCGATCAGTCGGTCTACGACGCGCTGGTGCGCCTGGCGCAGGAATTCGCCGTGCGTTACCCGCTGATCGACGGACAGGGCAATTTCGGCAATATCGACGGCGACTATGCGGCGGCCATGCGCTACACCGAGGCGCGGCTGACGGCCGTGGCCCAGGCCCTGCTCGACGGCATCGACGAAGACGCCGTCGACATGCGCGCCACCTACGACGGTGAGGAGAGCGAGCCGGTGGTGCTGCCGGCGGCCTTTCCCAATTTGCTGGCCAACGGCGCCAGCGGCATCGCCGTGGGCATGGCCACCAGCATTCCGCCGCACAACGTCTACGAACTCACCACGGCGCTGCTGCACCTGATCAAGTTCCCCAAGGCGACCATCGACAAGCTGGTCGACCTGATCCCGGCGCCGGATTTCCCGACCGGCGGCATCCTGGCCGAATCGCGCGAGGCCATCGTCGAGGCCTACAGGACCGGCCGCGGCTCGTTCCGTCTGCGCGCGCGCTGGAAGCGGGAGATGCTGGGCCAGGGCCAGTACCAGATCGTCGTCACCGAGATCCCGTTCCAGGTGCAGAAAGCGCGCCTGGTCGAGAAGATCGCCGAGCTGATCAACAACAAGAAGCTGCCGATCCTGGCCGATGTGCGCGACGAATCGGCCGAAGACGTGCGGCTGGTGCTGGAGCCGCGCAGCCGCAACGTGCCGGCCGACGTGCTGATGGAGCAGATGTTCCGGCTCAGCGACCTCGAAGTGCGCGTGCCGCTGAACATGAACGTGCTGGATGCGGCCAACGTGCCGCGGGTCATGAACCTGCGCGAGGCGCTGCAGGCTTTCCTCGATCATCGCCACGACGTGCTGGTGCGCCGCTCGAAGCACCGTCTGGGCATTATCGAGAATCGGCTCGAGGTGCTGGACGGCTACCTGATCGCCTATCTCAACCTCGACGAGCTGATCCGCATCATCCGGCGCGAGGACGAGCCCAAACCGGTCATCATGAAGCGCTGGAAGCTTAGCGAAGTCCAGGCCGACGCCATCCTCAACATGCGGCTGCGCGCCCTGCGCAAGCTCGAGGAATTCGAGATCCGCGAGGAGCACAAGAAGCTCTCCGACGAGAAGCGGGAGCTCAACCGGCTGCTGCGCGACAAGGACAGGCGGTGGGACGCCATCGCCGGCGAGATCGACGCCTTGCGCAAGCAGTACGGGCCCAAGACGCCGCTCGGTCGCCGCCGCACCGAACTGACCGAGGCGCCGTCGGCCGTGGTGGTGCCGATCGAGGCCTTCATCGAGCGCGAGCCGGTCACGGTGATTTGCTCGGAGAAGGGCTGGATCCGCGCCGCCAAGGGTCACCTGGGGCCCGATGCCGACCTGAAATACAAGGAAGGCGACAGCGGCCGCTTCCTGCTGCACGCCCAGACCACCGACAAGCTGCTGGTGTTCGGCACCAACGGCCGCTTCTATACCTTGCCGTGCGACAAGCTGCCGGGCGGACGCGGCCAGGGCGAGCCGCTGCGCCTGATGATCGATCTGGGCAACGACCAGGATATCGTCGATCTCAAGGTGTTGAAGGGCGGCCGCAAGTTCATGGTCGCCTCGAGCGCCGGCCGCGGATTCATCGTGCCGGAGGACGACACCGTGGCGCAGACCCGCAACGGCCGCCAGGTGCTGAACCTGGCAAAGGGCGAGAAGGCCGCGGTCTGCTCGGTGGTCAGCGCGGGCGACAACACGGTGGCCGTGATCGGCGAGAACCGCAAGCTGCTGCTGTTCCTGCTCGCCGAAGTGCCGGAGATGACGCGCGGCCGCGGCGTGATCCTGCAGAAATACAAGGATGGCGGCCTGTCGGACGTGAAGACCTTCGTGTTGAAGGAAGGCCTGACCTGGTCGCAGGGCGAACGTACCCGCACCGAAACCGATCTTCGTCCCTGGGTCGGCAAGCGCGCCCAGGCCGGCCGACTGCCGCCGACCGGTTTCACCCGCTCCAACAAATTCTGAGCGATCCATGGATCTGCGCACGATCATCGAAGCTCTGGCCCTGGGGCTGGTCGAGGGCCTGACCGAGTTCCTGCCCGTTTCCTCGACCGGCCATCTCCTGCTGTTCGACCGGCTGTTCGAGTTCAACGGGCCGCCCGGCCACGTGTTCGAGATCGTCATCCAGCTCGGCGCCATCCTGGCGGTGTGCTGGGTCTATCGCCAGCGGCTGGTCGACACCATACGAGGCCTGCCGGGCGAACCGCGCGCGGTCAAATTCACGTTCAACGTCTTCATGGCCTTCCTGCCGGCAGCGGTGATGGGGCTGCTGCTGCATGGATTCATCAAGGACGTGCTGTTCAATCCCTATGTGGTATGCGTCGCGTTGATCGTCGGCGGCTTCGTCATGCTGGCCATCGAGCGGTTCTATACGGAAGACCGCGTCGCCAGCGTGGACACGATGGGCTGGGGCCTGGCGCTGCAGATCGGTATCTGCCAGGTGCTGGCGATGATTCCCGGCGTGTCGCGCTCCGGGGCGACAATCATGGGCGCGCGCGTGTTCGGCGTCAGCCGTGCGGCGGCCACTGAGTTCTCGTTCTTCCTCGCCATTCCCACCATGTTCGCCGCCACGCTATACGATGCCTGGAAGAGCCGCGATGCGTTGTCCGGCAGCAACTGGTTGGTGATCGGGATCGGTTTCGTCATGGCATTCTTCTCCGCCATGGTGGTGGTGCGCTGGCTGGTGGGATTCGTCAGTCGCAACGGCTTCGGCGTCTTTGCCCTCTATCGCATCGTGTTCGGCGCACTGGCCCTTGCGCTGCTGTTCGTGTTCGGCGTTTCCGGCCAGTCCTAGACGACATCCTGCCCGTGACCTTCGGCGTTTGCCGCAGCGCAGCGAAGAATTATGCCCGCTTTCTGTGCGATCCGTTCGTCCTGACCGGCAGTGACGCAATATTTTGATTGATTCGGCGCACCCCGCGCGACCTGCGAAGCCCCTGTTTTGCCTACCAAAACACCGCGGCCGGTGTATTATTTCGCTCGGCAGCCGGGCATCCCAGCGGTTCCGGGCTCGGCCAACTGAACTGTCCTTCAGGGAGGAAACTTTATGAAACGTCGTACATTTTTGAAGACCGCCGGTGTCGGCGTGACGGCGACGGCGCTGACGGCGCCGGCGATCGTGCACGCGCAGACCATGCCGGAGGTCAAGTGGCGCCTGGCGTCGAGCTTCCCCAAGAGCCTGGATACGCTCTACGGGGCGGTCGAAGTCATCTCCAAGCGCGTCGCGGCTGCCACCGACGGCAAATTCCAGATCAGCACCTTCGCCGGCGGCGAAATCGTCCCGGCGCTGCAGGTGCTCGACGCGGTGCAGAACGGCACTGTGCAGATGGGTCATTCCGCGTCGTATTACTACTTCGGCAAGGATCCGACCTTCGCTTTCGATACCTCCGTGCCGTTCGGTCCCAACACCCGGCAGCAGAACGCCTGGATGTATTTCGGCGGCGGCCTGGAACTGATGCAGGAGTTTTTCAACGCCTACAACATCCATCTGATTCCGGCCGGCAACACCGGCTGTCAGATGGGCGGCTGGTATCGCAACGAGATCAAGACCGTGGCGGACCTGAAGGGCCTGAAGTTCCGTGTCGGCGGTTTCGCCGGCCAGGTTCTCACCAAGCTCGGCGTGGTGCCCCAGCAGATCGCCGGCGGCGACATCTATCCGGCGCTGGAAAAAGGCACGATCGACGCTGCCGAATGGGTCGGTCCCTATGACGACGAGAAGCTGGGCTTCCAGAAGGTCGCCAAGTACTACTACTTCCCGGGCTGGTGGGAGCCGGGCCCGCAGCTCAGCGCCTACATCAACATCAAGGAATGGCAGGCGCTGCCGAAGAACTACCAGAACATTCTGGAAGCGGCCTGCGCGGAAGCCAATATCTGGATGCCGGCCAAGTACGACGCCCAGAACCCGGCGGCGCTGCGCCGCCTGATCGCCGGCGGCACGCAGCTGCGTGCTTTCAGCCGCGAGATCATGCTGGCCTGCTACAAGGCGGCGCTGGAAGTCTACGAGGAAACCTCGGCCAAGAACGCCAAGTTCAAGAAGGTCTACGAATCGTGGAAGAAGTTCCGCGACGAGGAGTTCCTGTGGTTCCGCTATGCCGAGAACACTTTCGACAACTTCGCCTTCTCGGCCGACGAGGCGATGAAGACGATGAAGAAGTAGGACCCGCAACGGTCCTCGATGGAAGCCCCGCTTCGGCGGGGCTTCTTTTTTGCCTTGGCGCCGGGCGGGCTCAGGCGCGCATGTGCCGCACGCTCCAGGCCACCAGATTGCCCAGCACGACGGCGACCACGGCGGCGAAGATCGGCCGGATCGCCTTCAGCAGATCGATGGCGGTGGCCGATGCGATATCCTCTGGCGTGAGTTCGGTCGCCGCGGCGTAGCCCAGCAGGCTGGCGAAGAAGCCGACGATGGCCGGCGCCTGGACCAGCAGAAGGCGGCCCGCGATCTGCGCCGCCGCGCGCACGCCCGCCATGAAAGCGGACCCCGCCACGATACCTTCGCTGACCACCGGCGGCCTGGCCGGCGCCGGGTCGGCGATACGTCCCGCCAGTACGACCAGGATCGCCGTCAGCGGCGGAATGGCGATTTCCAACCAATGGCCCTGGCGCGCCGTCCATTCCTGCCAGGCCGGGTCGGTCAGCGCGATCTCGCCCGCGACATAGCCGATCAACGCCGCGCCGCCGGGCACGATGGCGGGAAAGCGATGGAGCAATTTGACCAGCAAAGTCGCGCCATAGATCACCAGCGGTACGCTGACCACCAGCGCCACCACCAGCAGCACGAAATTGCCTTTGGCCGCGGCGGCGACGGCCACCACGTTGTCCAGGCTCATCACCGCGTCGGCGACCAGCACGATGCGCACCGCGTGCCAGAGATTGCCGGCGGCGGCGACCTTGCCGTGCGACTCGTCGCTGGACACGAGCTGGAAGCCGATCCACAGCAGCAGCAGCGCGCCGACGATCTTCAGATAGGGAACGGTCAGTAGGTAGACGATGAATACCGTAAAGACTACGCGCAGCACGATGGCGACGCTGGAGCCCAGGAAGATGCCCCAGCGCTGCTGCTTGGGCTGCAGCGAGCGGCATGCCAGCGCGATGACCACGGCATTGTCGCCGGACAGCACGATATTGATGCCGATGATCTGCAGCAGGGCGGTCCAGAACTCGGTACTCATCTCCATCGGCCAGCCGCTCCAACGCCGCTCGACGCCACGTCAGGCGCAGCCGGCGTGCTCGAGCGAACAGGCGGCCCGCAGCGCAGGCCTGCGCTCATGGCGAACCGGCAATCTGCCTCGAAATTTCCCTGCTTGCCAGCGTCAATCGCGACTGCCGCACCGGGATCCGCATGGTGGTACAGCCGCGGCGTGAGAGGGCGGACCGGGGCCGGCGCGCGCCGGCCCCGCTCAGCCCGAACCCGGCGGCGGCGGCGGGGCGTCGATCGTGGGCGCGTCGATATGGATCTTGTTGGGATCCAGCTTGGGACCGCTGTCGAGCCCGGCCGTGACCAGCACGGGGAAGGCCAGCACGATCGCGACCATCACTACCTGGATCAGCACGAACGGTACCGCACCCCAATAGATCTGCCCGGTGGTGATCGGCTCGATGCGTTCGCCGGTGTGCTTGTCGAGATAGGCTTTGGTCGGGGCCACGCTGCGCAGATAGAACAGGGCGAAGCCGAAGGGCGGGTGCATGAAGGAGGTCTGCATGTTGACGCCCAGCAGCACGCCGAACCAGATCAGGTCGATGCCCAGCTTTTCCGCCACCGGCCCGATCAGCGGGATGATGATGAAGGCCAGCTCGAAGAAGTCGAGGAAGAAGGCCAGCAGGAACACCAGCACGTTGACCACGATCAGGAAGCCGAGTTGGCCGCCGGGCAGGCCGAGCAGCAGATGTTCGACCCATTTGTGGCCGTCGACGCCGTAGAAAGTGAGGCTGAAGACGCGGGCGCCCAGCAGGATGAATACGACGAAGGCCGAGAGTTTGGCCGTCGAATCCATCGCCTGACGCAGCAGCGACCAGTTCAGGCGGCGATAGGCCAGGGCCATGATCAGCGCACCGGCGGCGCCCATCGCGCCGCCTTCGGTCGGGGTGGCAATGCCGAGGAAGATGGTGCCCAGCACCAGGAAGATCAGCGCCAGCGGCGGCATCATCACCAGCACGACCTGCTGGGTCAGCTTGCTGATGATCCGCATATGCGCCACGCGATGGATCTGCACCAGCACATAGGCAATGGCGCACGCCGCCGCCACCGCCCAGATGGTCTCCATCTGCCGGGCCAGGGCGATGGCCGCTGCCGTGATCGCGATCACCACCACCAGCAGCGACAGATAGCCGACCCTGCCGTTGGAGTCGCGCACCGTGATGGCGCTGGGCGGAAGGGCTGGCGCCGATCCCGGCTGCATGATCGTGCGGCCCAGCACGTAGAGCGCGTAGATTCCGGTCAGCACCAGGCCGGGAATGATGGCGCCCTGGTACATGTCGCCGACCGACCGGCCGAGCTGGTCGGCAAGCACGATCAGCACCAGGCTGGGCGGGATGATCTGCGCCAGGGTGCCGGAGGCGGCGATCACGCCCGTCGCAAGCTGCCGGTTGTAGCCGTAGCGCATCATGATCGGCAGCGAGATCAGGCCCATCGAGATGACCGAGGCGGCGACCACGCCGGTGGTGGCCGCCAGCAATGCGCCGACGAAGATGACGGCGTAGGCCAGGCCGCCGGGCAGGCGGCCGAATAGCTGGCCGACCGTGTCCAGCAAGTCTTCGGCCATGCCGCTGCGTTCGAGGATCAGCCCCATGAAGGTGAAGAACGGGATCGCCAGCAGGGTGTCGTTCTCCATCACCCCGAACACGCGGTTGGGCACCGCCTGCAGGAAGGAGGGTTCGAACATGCCGAGTTCGATGCCGATCAGGGCGAACAGCATGCCGTTGGCGGCCAGCGCAAAGGCCACCGGATAGCCCAGCAGCAGGAACAGGATCATGGCGCCGAACATGACCGGCGCCATTTCGTGGCGCAGGAAGTAGGCGGCTGCGCCCTGCTTGTCGAGCAGCGCCCAGGCGACCACGACAATGAAGACGGCAAGGATGGCGACGAACGCCCAGCGAAGGTAGCGCATGGTGATTACTCCTTCGCGTCGCGTTCAAGGATGGGAAGCGGTGTTTGGTCCTCTTCCTTGTCCGCATAGGGGTCGGGAATGCGGCCCATCATGACGGCCACGCGCTTGATCAGTTCGGAGAATGCCTGCGCCAGCAGCAGCGCAAAGCCCGCCACGATCAGGAAGCGCGCCGGCCAGCGGATCAGGCCGCCGGCGTTGCTGGACATTTCGCCCGACTGGTAGGCGTCCCAGAAATAGGGCCAGCCTTCGATCAGCAGCAGGATGCACAGGGGGATCAGGAAGAAGACGTGGCCGATCACGTCGATCAGGTTGCGCGCACGAGGCGACAAGCGGTGGTTCACGATGTCGATGCGGATGTGCTGGTTGTTCAGCAGCGTGTAGCCGGCGCAAAGCAGGAACACGGCGGAGAACATGTACCACTGGAGCTCCAGCCATTTGTTGGAGCTTTCGCTCAGCGCATAGCGCACCACCGCGTTGCCGGAACTGACCACGACCGAGGCCAGCACCAGCCAGTAGACGATCTTGCCGACCTTGTTGTTTACCCAGTCGATTGCCCGGCTGATGCCCAGCAATGCATCCATGACTTCCTCCCTGACCTCACGATCCGGAAGAATCGATTCGCCGCCGCGATGCGGGAATCGACACACCCGGTGTCGCCGCCGAATTTGCTTCGATCGGATTGACGGTCTGCCGTTAGAATGCGCTTCGTCTCCAGCGTCATGCGCGTCGCAACGGCAGCCGCTCGGCCGGCGCGCACGACGTCACTCCACCACTCGAACAGGACGCCCCAAGCCTCCCTTATGATTTTTTGGCTGGGCAGCCTTATTTGCTTGAATTGAAATTATCCAAGGCCATCGCGCAAAGCAATACGGCCGGTGCGGCTATTCGCCGGCAGTGGGGGAAAACGGCGTCCAGCCTTGCCCGGTCAGTGCTTCCAGAGGCGAAAAGCCGGCCTTGTATGCCATCTTGCGCGAGCGGCCGATCCAATAGCCGAGATAGACATAGGGCAGGTTCTGCCGCCGCGCTTCCTCGACCAGCCACAACACCATGAAGGTGCCCAGGCCGAGCCATGGGGTGTTGGGGTCGTAGAACGAATAGACGGCGGAGATGCCATTGCCCAGCCAGTCGGTCAGGCAGCAGCCGATCAGGCGCCCGTTGGGCCCGCCGCGGCGGAATTCGACCAGCCTGGTGTCTACCGGGCTGTCCTCGACCATGGCGCGATAGTCGTCGAATCCCATATCCGCCATGTCGCCGTCGTCATGGCGCGCGCGCAGATAGGCGGCGAACAGGCCGAACTGCTCGGTCGTGACGGCCGCCGGCACCACGGCGGCATGTACCTGGGCATTGGCCTTGCGGGTGCGCCGCTGGGTCCGGTTGGGCGTAAACCCGTCGACCGGAATCCTCACCGGGACGCAGGCGCGGCAGCTGGGGCAGAGGGGCTTGTAGATGAACTGGTGACTGCGGCGGAAGCCGGCATCGGTGAAGCGGTCGTGATCGGCCAGCGCGTCGGGGCCGCCCAGTTCGGTGAGCAGCTTGATCTCCGTCTTCTCCGGCAGATACGGGCAACGCATCGCCGGCGTCGTGCGGAAAAAGCGCAAGGGCGTGGTGTGCTGGCGGATCAGCATGCTGGGCAACTCGGACAGCCCGGCCGCTAACCGGCGGCCGTAGGCCGACTATGCGGCTTTCCGCCCGGGCTTTCCAGTCCGTTGACAGTCGCTGCGCGCAATGCGCTGCGGCGGAATCGCGCTGGATTCCGCCGCCAACCCCGTCAAGCGGCCAGGCGGACGCCGCCACCGACCGGTTGCCGGAGCCTGCGCAGCACCACCGTATGCGACAGCACGTCGTGCAGGGTGCGCCGATAGCGGTTGAAAAGTGCGAACAGAAGGATCCAGCCGCCGGTGGTGGGCACTGTGACGTAGAACAGCGCGATCTGGATGAATGCCTGCAGCTTGTCCGGCCGGCCGCCGTCGAAATTGCGCACTTCCAGGCCCAGCATGCGCATGCCGGGCGTCGCGGCGGCAAAGCCGCCCACGGTCAGCACATGATAGGCTGGGGCAATGCAGGCCAGCGCGACGACGATCAGCGCGCTCATCAGGCCGAAAGTCGCCAGGTTGATCATCAGGCCACTGATGAAGGCACCCACATAGACCGTGCCGATCAGCATCAGATCGATCAGATAGGCCACCGTCCGGCGAAACAGCACGCCCTCGTAGAACTCGCCGTTCCGCAACGGATCGGGAATGCCGCTACCCGGCCGGCTCGACCGCAGGCTAAGACGCATTGGCAGGTTGGTGGACATGGCAGGGCGTTGCACCTCGATGTTCCGGGGCGATAGCGCCGATATGGCCCCTGCTGTCCCGCACGCAAGGGCTTTTCGCCGCAGGGCGGGGGAAATTCCTCAGCCCGGCCAGAGCCAGAACTTGCCGATGCTGCGGCGTTCGATATCGGAAGCCTGTCCCTGCAGCGTGACGAAACGAAAATCGCGCCAGTTTTCCAGCATGTTGGCGTAGTAGGGCGAGAACGGGTTGCCCGATTCGCCCATCGGCATGGAGAACCGGGCGTTGTCGAGATTGGCGGTGTCGTAGAGCGCGCGCAAGGTTGCGCCGAATGTCGCGGCGTAGGGCAGCCTGGCGCCAGGAATGCCGCCGGCGCGATTGAGCGTGTGGAACCAGCCGTCGACCGGGATCTCGCCGATCACCCAGTCGCCCAGGATCGGCAAGCCGCCCAAGAGGCGGTTGCGGAACAGCGCGTGATGCGCTTCGCCCCAGCGCCAGTCGGCGATGCGCTTGCCATAGGTGCTGGACAGTTCGGTCAGCGCATTGTCCAACGCCACGCCCATGGTCTGCTGGCAGGTTTCGACCTGGGGCGTCTTGACGTTGTCGCACCACGCGGTGGAGCGCGTCAGCATCTGGACCAGCCGGCTGACCTCGTCGGTACGGGCGTCGGCGAATAACTCGTCGCCCAGCTCGTCGGCGTAGAGCGCGCGGTGCAGCGCGCGCAGCCAGGCGGCATAGATCAACGGTTCGGGCCGGTCGCGCTGCATGCGCATGTCCCACAGCCGCAGCATGCCGAGCGCCTGCTGCGCCAGCGGGTGCTTGGCCTGCGCCGTCAGCAGCAGGGGCAGCAGGTCGATGGCGTCCGGCGTGAAGGCGTCGGCCTGGATCGCCGCCATGGTCTGGAGGTCCTGCCGTGGCGTGATCTGCAGCAACGCATCGGCGCGCTGCTGGCGATAAGGCTCGGCCCACTCGCGGCTGATGAACAGCGGGAAGCCGGGCGGCACGATCCGCGCATTGGAATTGACGAACTTGCCGTCGGCCGGATTGTAGCCGCGCGGCAGGCTGTCGAACGGCGCATAGCCGGTCCAGTCGGTCTGGCCGGTCCAGCCCGGCGAGGGCAGCCAGCCGTCGCCGCCGCGCCGCACCGGCACCTTGCCGGGCGCGACGAAGCCGATATTCCCTTCCCGATCGGCGTAGACCATGTTCTGCATCGGCCCGCCGTATTTGCGCAGGGCGTTCTGGAATTCGCTCCAATTGTGCGCCCGGTCGAGTTCGATGATGGCTTCGGCCGTGGTGTCGCCGCTGTCGGTCGCCGTCGCCTGCAGCGCCAGCACTTGGCCGTTCTCGGTCGCCTTGCCGTCGGGGTCGGCGACATCGGAAATCACCATGCCGTGGCGCGTCTCGCGCACGCGAATGGTGATCGGATCGCCGCCGCGGACCTTGATGGTCTCGTCGCGCAGGCTGAAGGGCTGCGAGCCGTCGGGCGTGAGGTAACGGTTCGGGTTGTTGGGATCGACCTTCTCGATGAACAGGTCCTGGCTGTCCAGATTGGTGGTGGTGAATCCCCAGGCGATATGTCCGTTGGTACCGAGCACGATCGCGGGCGAACCTGGCGCAGTGGCGCCGCGCAGGTCGAAATCGGGCCCCACCAGTCGCGCCAGATACCAGACATTCGGCGCCTCGAAGCCCAGATGCGGATCGTTGGCCAGCAGCGGCTTGCCGCTCTCGCTGCGCTTGCCCGACACCACCCACTCGTTGGATGCCATGATCTTGCGGGTATAGCGCGAATCGGTGATGCGGTAGAGCGCATCGAGCGGCACGTTCTGCAGCGCCTGCTGCACGGTGCTGAGCGTGGTCGGCCCGTCGGCCGGATAGTCGGGGAACAGGTCCTTCAGCTTGTCCGGTCCCACGGCCTTGAGCAGCCGCGCGCGCAGCAGCTCGCCCCGCCAGTTGCCGTCCAGGGTCAGCGCCATCAGCTTGCCCCAGACCAGAGAATCGGCAGGCTTCCACGGCTCCGGCGTGTGCTGCAGCAGCACGAATTCCGGCGGCAGGGCGCCCTTGTGCGTTTCGATCCAGGCGTTCACGCCACGGGCATAGGCGTCGAGGATCAGTTTGGTGCGTGGCGACATCGCCGCCACGCTTTCCTCCGCGTGGCGGTAGATCGCCAGCACGCGCATGGTCTTGTCGAGATTGAGGAAGGGCGTGCCGAAGACATTGGCCGGCAGAATTTCCGACACCCGGCCGGCGCCGACCCGACGCATGATCTCCATTTGCCACAGCCGGTCCTGGGCATGCACGAAGCCCAAGCCGAAATAGGCGTCCTCGATGGTCTTGGCGAAGATGTGGGGAATGGCGTTGGTGTCGCGCACGATCTGCACCGGGCCGGTCAGGCCCTTGACGGTGCGGCTGCCTTCGTAGGGCGGCAGCGAGGAGCGCATGTAGAAGATCGTGCCGACGACAAAGACGACGGCAATGCTGACCAGGGCGACGGCGAGACGAAACAGCAGGCGGGCCAGCCGGCGCAGCACGGATCAGCCTTTCACGCCCAGCTCGGCCAGGATGTGTTGACGATCGGCGTCGAGATCGGGCGCGCGGCCGCGTGTGGCGGGATCGGGAAAGCCGGACAGTTTCATCGGATTGCCGGCCATCTTCAGTTCGCCCACCACCTCGTCCTGTACGCTCACCACCATGTTGCGGGAGCGCACCTGCGGATCGTTGAGCGCCTGCTCGACATTGTTGAGCGGCCCGCACGGCACGCCGGCGGCATCGAGCTGCGCCAGCCAGGCGGCGCAGTTGTCCTTGGTCAGCGCCACCTCGATGGCGGCCTTCAGCGCCATGTGGTTCTGGGTTCGCAGCTCGTTGCTGGCGAATTCCGGCCGCGCCGCGATCTCGGGCGCGCCGATGGCCTGGCACATCTTGTCGAACAGGCCGTTGTTGCCGGCGGCGATGATGATGTAGCCGTCGGCAGCGTGATAGGCCTCGAACGGCGTGATCGAGGGATGGCGCGCGCCCAGCGGGCCCGGCACCGCCCCGGTGGCGAAATAGCGGGCGATGGCGTTCTCCAGAATCGCGATCTGGCAGTCGAGCATGGCGACGTCGATCTTCTGGCCTTGGCCGGTCATGGCGCGGTGATAGAGCGCGGCGTTGACGGCAACGGTCGTGAACAAGCCAGCCGTGATATCGCCCACCGAGGTGCCGACACGGGTGGGCGGACCGTCGGGATGGCCGGTGATGCTCATGATGCCGCCCATGCCCTGCACCACCATGTCGTAGGCCGCGCGCTTGCGGTACGGGCCGGTATCGCCAAAGCCCGAGGCGGCGGCGTAGATCAGTTTCGGATAGCGCGTCTTCAGCTTCTCATAGCCAAGGCCGAACTTTTCCATCGTGCCGGGCCGATAGTTCTCGACCAATACGTCAGCACGCTCGAGCAGTTTCTCGAAGATAGCCCGGTCGTTCTCTGCCTTCAGATCCAGGGCGATGCTTTCCTTGCCGCGGTTGAGCGACATGAAATAGGCCGATTTCTCCTTGATGAAGGGGCCGATATGCCGCGAATCGTCGCCCACCGTCGGGGTCTCGACCTTGATCACGCGCGCGCCCAGATCGTTCAGCAGCATGGTGCAATAGGGACCGGCCAGGACGCGGGTCAGATCGACGACAACGACGCCGGCCAGAGGGCCGGCGGGCGGCTGCGGCGGGTGGCCAGGAGAAGAGGCGGACATATACGGCTCGGGTCAGAAAATTTCGCTGGCCATGCTTCTAACCCGCCATCGCCTCTGGCGCAACGCGGGGCAGGAGGCGGCGGGGACAGAATGGCGCCGCGCCCTCCTAGTCCGGCACGATGCTGGTCGATGCGGCGGACAGATCGGGCGCGCGGCGGTCGCCATGGCGTATCGCCACGAGGCCATTCAGCAGGATGGCGGCGATCACCAGCGCGGCGCCCAGCAGGCCAAGATCGCCCGGCCGTTCGGCGAAAGCCAGCCACACCCAGATCGGCCCCAGCACCGGTTCCAGCAACGCCACCAGCGCGGCCTGCGCGCCCGGCACGCGCTGCGCGCCGAGGGTGAACAGCGCCAGCCCCAGGCCGAGCTGGCCGACGCCCAGCAGCACCAGCGGCAGCACATCGCTGCCGACGATCTGCAGCGGCCAGGCGAAGGGCAGGGCAGCCAGCGCCGACAGGATGCCGGCCAGCAGGATACCTGGCAGCATGCTGCTCTGTCGGTAGCGTCGCAGGATGTTGGTGTTGACCGAGAAGCTCAGCACAGTCAGGAACGCCAGCAGCGATCCGAGCCAGCCATAGGCTGACAGCGAGTCGATCACGGTGAGCGCGATGCCGGTGACGGCAATGGCGATCGCCGCCCAGGTGTATCTCCTGACCGGCTCGCCCAGAAATACCCGGCCGATCGCCGCGGTGAGGAACGGCGCCGAGGCCATCACGATCAGAACGTTGGCGACGCTGGCATGGGCCAGCGCCAGGATGAAGAAGTTGAAGGTCGCGGCGAGCAGGATGCCGCTGGCCGCGAAGGCCAGCAGCGGTGGCCGCTCGCCGTCCGGGCGCCCCGGCCGATAGAGCGCCATAACCGGCAGCAGGCCGACGGTCATGATCAGCGAGCGCCAGAAACTGGTTTCCCAGCCGCCGATCGACAGCTCCCGCACGATCACGCCGGCGGTGCTCCAGCACAGCGCGGCGAGCGCTATCATCAGCAGGCCTTGCAGGTATCGACGCGATTGTTCTTTCACGACAAAGCCGCGCTTGTGGACGGTGGGGCTGGCGACATAGGCTTTCGTGGCCTGTAACACGAAAGGAGCAAGGTCAGCCAATGCGCGAAAACATGGTGCCGTATCTTTCGCCGCATGGCTTCCACAAGCTGGCCTATTTCGAGTGGGGTGACGCGGGCAACGACAACGTGCTGCTCTGCGTGCACGGGTTGACGCGGCGTGGCCGGGATTTCGATTTCCTGGCGCAGGCGCTGCAGCAGCGCTATCGCGTGCTGTGCCCGGACATGCCCGGCCGCGGCGGCTCGGACTGGCTGGCCGACAAGAACGACTACGACTACGTCACCTATGTCGCGGCGGCGGCGGCGCTGGTGGCGCGCAGCGGTGTCGCCGAAGTCGACTGGGTGGGCACTTCGATGGGCGGGCTGATCGGCATGATGATCGCCGCCCAGCCCAACAGCCCGATCCGCAAGCTGGTGCTGAACGACATCGGACCGTTCCTGCCCAAATCGGCGCTGGAGCGTATCGGCTCCTATGTCGGCACCGACCCGCGCTATCCCAGCCTGGCGGCGCTGGAACAGAAGCTGCGCGAGGATTCGGCGCCATTCGGGCCGCTCACCGATGCCCAGTGGCGCTTCCTGGCCGAACACTATGCAAAGCGCCTGCCGGAAGGGCAGTGGACCTCGCATTACGACCCGGACATCGCGGTCAATATCCGCAAAGCCCTGCCGGCCCAGGACGTCAGTCTCTGGCCCGTGTGGCAGGCGATCAAATGCCCGGTTCTGATCGTGCGCGGCGCCAATTCCGATCTGCTGACCGCCGAGACGGCGCGGAAAATGGCCGATCGGCCCTATCCGACCACCGTGGTCGAAATTTCCGGAGTGGGACACGCACCGGCTCTGCTTTCCGACGAACAGATCGCCCTGGTCAAGGGTTGGTTGCTTAAGTAGACGATATATCAATGACTTGACGCCGGATGGAATATCCAGCCCGTTCGATTATGTTTTATTATGTTTATACAATAGGATGGAAACTATAGCTCATACGTTACTTTGATTTATCCCAGGCTGAGGATGATAATATGTTGCAAATAGCAACTAAAAAATGAGCTTGGGGAATATATGAAGAACATTGCGAAGCTTCTCGGCTGGGACCTGGTGTTGCGGCTGCGCTGGCACTCGCCTTGACTATCGCGCCATTGAGCCTGGACCGACTCAAGATCGCCAGGGCGCAGAAGGCCGTGCGACCGGCACCACCGGAACCCTGGGCGGGGTGTAGTATCCGCCCAACTGCCGCTGGTGCAGACCCATCTGCCGCGCAGCCAGACCACTGGCCGCTGATCCATCCGGTTTCTGCAAAGACGGCAGGCCGGTCTATGCTCTGCCGTTTTTCTTTGCGGGGGGGCCGAATGGGAAGGACAGCCGAGGCGCTGCTCAGGGTCGCAGCGCTGGGCACGATCGTGCTGGTGGCGTCGATCGCGCTGGCCGGCGACGGCAAGGTCGGGGCGGGCTGCACGTTTAACGGCAAGCGGCTCTACGGCAAGGTGCAGAAGGTCAATGCCTTCGCCGACATCAAGGTCCAGGTCGTCAATGCGTTTGCCGACCTCAAGGTGCAGGTGGTGAACGCCTTTCCCGATTCCTGCGGCAAGTGGGAATGGGTCAACGCCTTCCCCGACCTGACCGTCGAGTTCGTCAATTCGTTCCCGGACGTGAAGATCGAATACGTCAACGCCTTTCCCGGCTTGCCCTGATCACTTGTCCTTGGCCAGCAGGCGGGCCGCCTCGACCGCGCCATAGGTCAGGATGCCGTCGCAGCCGGCGCGCTTGAAGCCGGTCAGGCTTTCCATCAGCATCTTCTGCCAGTCGAGCCAGCCATTGTTGGCGGCGCCGCGCAGCATGGCGTATTCGCCCGACACCTGGTAGGCGTAGGTCGGCACGCCGAACGTGTCCTTGACCCGGCGCACGATGTCGAGATAGGGCATGCCGGGCTTGACCATCACCATGTCGGCGCCCTCGGCGATGTCGAACGCCACCTCGCGCAGCGCCTCGTCGGAATTGGCGAAATCCATCTGGTAGGTCTTCTTGTCGCCCTTGCCCAGCGCGCCCTTGCTGCCGATGGCGTCGCGGAACGGGCCGTAGAAAGCAGAGGCGTATTTGGCGGCATAGGACATGATCAGCACGTGATCGTAGCCGGCCTTATCCATCGCCTTGCGGAAGGTGCCGATGCGGCCGTCCATCATATCGGACGGCGCCTGGATGTCGGCGCCGGCTTCCGATTGTACCAGCGCCTGACGCGTCATGATCTCGACCGACTCTTCGTTGACGACGTAGCCGTCGCGCACGATGCCGTCCTGGCCCGCCGGGTTGAACGGATCGAGCGCCACGTCGCACACCACGCCGATGCCGGGCACCTTGGCCTTGATGGCGCGGATGGCGCGGCACACCAGCCCGTCGGGGTTGTACGCCTCGGCGCAGTCCGGCGTTTTCAGCTTGGCATCGACCTCGGGGAAGATGGCGATAGCCGGGATGCCCAGATCGCGCGCCTCGCGCACCGCCGCGACCAGCTCGTCGAGATTGTGACGGTAGACGCCGGGCATGGAGGCCACTTCGGTCTTCTTCTTTTTGCCGTCCTGCACGAAGACCGGCCAGATCAGGTCGTCGACCGACAGTCTGTTTTCGGCCACCAGGCGGCGCGACCAGTCGTGACGACGGTTGCGGCGCAGGCGCGTGGTCGGGAAGGCGCCCAGCGATGAATAGCGCGCGGCCATTTTCGGTTCCTCGTTCCTCGGTGCGAACGGCGCGATCTTATGGTCGGGCTTCGAGACTGACAATGCGGCGCAAGCGCTTGCGTTGACAGGCACTTGCAGCGATCTAAGATGCCCGCGCACTGCAGCAAAACGCCCGTTTACCAAGCAACCGGCACCGGCAGCCGGGCCAGGTCAGGAAAGATGGATTTCGATCTCAGCGAAGAACAACTCGCCTTCCAGCAGACGGCGCGCGATTTCGCCCAGGGCACCATGCTGCCGCTGGCGCCGCGCTGGGACGCCGAAAGCATCTTCCCGGTCGATACCTTGCGCGAAGCGGCGGCGCTGGGCTTCGGCGGCATCTACATCAAGGACGATGTCGGCGGCTCGGCGCTGGGCCGGCTCGACGCGGCGGTGATCTTCGAGGAGCTGGCGGCCGCCTGTCCTTCGACCGCTGCCTATATCTCGATCCACAACATGGCGTCGTGGATGATCGACGCGTTCGGCAACGACGCGCAGCGCCATCGCTTCCTGCCGGCGCTCACCGCCATGGAGCGCTTCGCCTGCTATTGCCTGACCGAGCCCAACGCGGGCTCGGATGCCGGTTCGCTGCGCACCCGCGCAGTGCGCGACGGCGACCACTACGTCGTCAACGGCTCCAAGGCGTTCATCTCCGGCGGCTCGGCCGGCGAGATCTATGTCGTGATGGTGCGCACCGGCGGCGACGGGCCGTCCGGCATCTCGACCCTGGTGGTCGACGGCGCCACGCCCGGCGTGTCGTTCGGCAAGCTGGAGAAGAAGCTGGGTTGGAACTCGCAACCCACCGCCATGGTGATCTTCGAGGATGCGCTTGTGCCGGTGGCCAACCGTCTGGGCGAGGAGGGCGACGGCTTCAAGATCGCCATGCGCGGGCTGGACGGCGGGCGCATCAATATCGGCGCCTGCTCGCTGGGCGGCGCGCGCCAGTGCCTGGAGAGCGCGCGCAACTATCTCGGCGAGCGCAAGCAGTTCGGCAAGGCGCTGGCCGAGTTCCAGGCGCTGCAGTTCAAGCTGGCCGACATGGCCACCGAATTGGATGCCGCGCGGCTGATGATCCATCGCGCCGCCTTTCGGCTCGACCAGAAATCGCCCGAGGCGACGATGGCCTGCGCGATGGCCAAGCGGCTGGCCACCGATATCGGCTTCAAGGTGGTCAACGAGGCGCTGCAACTGCATGGCGGCTACGGCTACCTCAAGGAATATCCCATCGAGCGCTACCTGCGCGATCTGCGCGTGCACCAGATCCTGGAAGGCACCAACGAGATCATGCGCGTCATCATCGCCCGCAAATTGCTGTCGGGTTCCTAGGAAGAAGAGCGGGCAATGTCGGAAGAAGAGATCCTGTTTTCGGTCAAGCGCGGCATCGGCCGCATCGTGCTCAACCGGCCCAAGGCGCTCAACGCCCTGACCCTGCCGATGGTGCGCCTCCTCGATCCCAGGCTGCGCCAGTGGGCCGCCGACGATTCGGTCAAGGCGGTGGTGATCTCCGGCGCCGGCGACCGCGCCTTCTGCGCCGGTGGCGACGTTGCCTCGATCTATCGCAACAAAAAGGATGGCGACGGCTCGGTGGGCCGCGATTTCTTCCGCGAGGAATATATCGTCAACCGCATGATCTTCCGCTTTCCCAAGCCGTGGATCGCGCTGCTCGACGGCATCACCATGGGCGGCGGCGTCGGCCTGTCGGTGCACGGACCCTTCCGCATCGCCACCGAGAAATTCCTGTTCGCCATGCCGGAGACCGGCATCGGCCTGTTCCCGGACGTGGGCGGCGGGCATTTCCTGCCGCGCCTGCCGGGCCAGCTCGGCATGTATCTGGCGCTGACCGGCAACCGGCTGAAGGCGGCCGACGCGCTCTATGCCGGGGTGGCGACGCATTTCATCCATTCCAACCGCCTGCCGGCGGTGATCGAAGCGCTGGAAGAAACCTTGTGGAGCGGCGACGCGATCGGCGATGTCGGCCTGGTGCTGGACGAGTTCACCGGGGATGCGGGGCCGGCCACCCTGCCGCCGCAGCGGGCGCTGATCGACACGCATTTCGCCGGCGATTCGGTGGAAGCGATCGTTCGATCGCTGCAATCCGGCGACGACGAATGGACCGCCAGGACGGCGGCAGCGCTGGCCCGGCTGTCGCCCACCAGCATGAAGATCACCTTCCGTCAGATCCGCTCCGGCGCGTCGATGTCGTTCGAGGACATCATGACCATGGAATACCGCATGTCGCAGGGCTGCATGGCCGGGCACGATTTCTTCGAGGGCGTGCGGGCGGTGCTGATCGACAAGGACAACACGCCCCACTGGCAGCCGGCCGACCTGGCCGGCGTAACCGACGACATCGTCGACCGGCATTTCGCGCCGGTCGGCAACGACCTTTCGTTCAAATAGAGCCGCCGGCAAGGCGAGCGAGGAGGAAATCATGGCGACGATCGCATTCATCGGCCTGGGCAACATGGGCGGCCCGATGGCCAGGAACCTGCTGAAGGCCGGCCACGAGGTGCGCGGCTACGACCTGTCCGAGGCGGCGCTGACCGAGGCGGTGGCGGCCGGCATCAAGAAGGCCGGCAGCCCGGCCGAAGCGGTCAAGGACGCCGACGTGATCGTCACCATGCTGCCGGCCGGCAAGCATGTGCGGGGCGCCTATGGCGGGCAGGGCGGGCTGATCGCCGGAGCCAAGAAGGGCGCGCTGCTGATCGACTGCTCGACCATCGACGTCGAGTCGGCCCGCGCCGTGGCCAAGGAAGCCGCCGATGCCGGCTTCGAGATGGTCGACGCGCCGGTATCCGGCGGCGTCGGCGGCGCGGCGGCCGGCACCCTGACCTTCATGGTGGGCGGGCCCGACGGCGCCTTCGCGCGCGCCAAGCCGATCCTGGAGAAGATGGGCAAGAACATCGTGCATTGCGGCGGCGGCGGCAACGGCCAGGCCGCCAAGATCTGCAACAACATGATCCTGGGCATCTCGATGATCGGGGTCAGCGAGGCCTTCATGCTGGCCAAGCGGCTGGGGCTGGACGCGCAGAAGCTGTTCGACGTGTCGTCGACCGCCTCGGGCCAGTGCTGGTCGCTGACCACCTATTGCCCGGTGCCGGGCCCGGTGCCGACCTCGCCGGCCAATCGCGACTACCAGGCGGGCTTCACCGCGGCGATGATGCTGAAGGATCTGGTGCTGGCGCAGCAGGCGGCGTCGGCCGTCGGCGCCACCACGCCGCTGGGCGCCGAGGCGGCGCAGATCTACAATCTGTTCGTCAATGGCGGGCGCGGCGCGATGGATTTCTCCGGCATCGTCAAGATGCTGGACGGCAAATAGGCCGATGATCGTTCTGTACGACCTGCAGGGCGCCGACGACCGGCGCTTCAGTCCTTATTGCTGGCGCATCCGCCTGGCGCTGGCCCACAAGGGGCTGAAGAGCCAGGACGTCGCGGTGGCTTTCGACGAGAAGGACAAGGTGGCGTTCTCCGGCCAGCCGCTGGTGCCGGTGATCGTCGACCAGGCCAAGGGCGGCCGGGTGGTCGACGACAGCTGGAACATCGCCTGCTATCTGGAGGACACCTATCCGCAGAACGCCCTGTTCGGCGGCGCCATGGGGCGGGGCGTGACGCGCTTCATCAACCAGTGGGCCGTGCCCGGCCAGCTTGCCCATATCGGGCCGATGATCATGCTCGACCTGCACGACCGGGTGCGCCCGCAGGATCAGGCTTATTTCCGCCAGTCGCGCGAGAAGCGCTACGGCAAGACGCTCGAGCAGGTGCAGCAGGGGCGGGAAGAGCGCCTGCCGGCGTTCCGTGCCGCCCTGGAGCCCATTCGCCAGACCGTGGCGCAGCAGGCGTTCTTCGGCGGCGACCAGCCCAGCTACGCCGACTACATCGTCTTCAGCGGGTTCCAGTGGGCCCGCATTGCATCGGACTTCGAGTTGCTGGCCGACGACGATCCGATCGCGGCCTGGATCGGCCGGATCGATCGATTGTACGATGGCCTGACGCGCAAGATCGGCTGGGGCCGCTAAAGGAGAGCACGATGACCGAGGTGAAAGTCACGCACGACTACAAGGCTTCCGCCGATACGGTGTGGCAGAAGATCCGCAGCTTCACCGGCCTGGCCGACTGGCTGCCCGGCATCACCTGCGAATCGATCGAGGGCGGCAAGTCGCGCAAGCTGTCGATGCCCGGCGGCATCACCATCGTCGAGGCGCTGGAGATGCACGACGACGCCAACCGCACCTATGGCTACAAGATCGTCCAGTCGCCCCAGCCGGTGAAGGACTATCACTCCGTCATCAAGGTGGTGCCCAACGGCAGCGGCAGCACCGTGGTGTGGACCAGCAAGTTCGAGCCGATCGGGCCCGAGGCCATTGCCAAAGGCATGATGGAAGGCATCTACAAGACCGCGCTGGGCGCGCTGTCGCTGGCGGTGGGCGTCTAGGTAGTGGACTCATAAAGCGCGGATGATCAGGCGAGAGGAAGTGAGCAG
>CAYWLS010000030.1:0-46471 GCA_964458605.1 uncultured Hyphomicrobiales bacterium
GTCGATTCGGCGGTGATGGTGATCGACGCCGCCAAGGGCATCGAGGCGCGCACCCGCAAGCTGTTCGAGATCTGCCGGCTGCGCGACGTGCCGATCGTCACCTTCATCAACAAGATGGACCGCGAGGCGCGCGATCCGCTCGAGCTGCTCGACGAGGTGGCCGACACCTTGGCGCTGGATTGCGTGCCGATGAGCTGGCCGGTCGGCTCGGGCGCCGACTTCAAGGGCTGCTACGACCTGATCAGCGACACCATGCTGCTGTTCGACGGCGGCCGCAGCGAGCTGGGCAAGACCGTGGTGTGTCACGGCATCGACGATCCCAAACTGGCCGAGGTGCTGCCCGTCAAGCAGCTCGAGAAGCTGAAGCAGGATGTCGAGTTCGTGCGCGGCGTCTGTCCGGCCTTCGATCTGCAGGCCTATCGCGCCGGCCATTTGACGCCGGTCTATTTCGGCTCGGCGCTGAACAATTTCGGCGTGCGCGAGGTGCTGGACGGGCTCGGCCGCTACGCGCCGCCGCCGCGGCCGCAGCCGGCCGAGCCCCAGCCGATCCAGCCGGCGGATCCGCAGGTCACCGGCTTCGTGTTCAAGGTCCAGGCCAATATGGATCCCAACCATCGCGACCGCGTGGCCTTCCTGCGCCTGTGCTCGGGCCACTTCCGCCGCGGCATGAAGCTCAAGCAGGTGCGCTCGGGCAAGAGCATCACGGTGAGTTCGCCGATCCTGTTCTTCGCCCAGGATCGCGAGGTGGCCGACGAGGCCTGGCCGGGCGATATTGTCGGCATCCCCAACCACGGCACCTTGCGGGTCGGCGACACCCTGACCGAGGGCGCCGAGGTCAAGATCACCGGCATCCCCAATTTCGCGCCGGAAATCCTGCGGCAAGTAAGATTGGACGACCCGATGAAGTCCAAGCAGATGAAGAAGGCGCTGGAGGATTTGGCCGAGGAGGGTGTCACCCAGGTGTTCCGCCGCATCATCGGCGGGCAATGGGTGGTGGGGGTGGTCGGCCAGTTGCAGCTCGACGTGCTGGAGACGCGCATCGACAGCGAGTACGGCGTGAAGATGGCGTTCGAGAGCGCGCCCTACGATGCGGCGCGCTGGATCGAGGGCGATCCGGCCAAGGTCAAGGCCTTCACCGACGCCAATCGCGGCAGCATGGCCGAGGACCGGGACGGCGCGCCGGTGTTCCTGGCGCGCAATGCCTGGGAGCTGGGCCATGTGGCGCAGAAATTTCCCGACGTGATCTTCCGCACAACAAGAGAGCGGAGTTAATTCATGCCGCTCTCCCGCCTGCACTATTAAAGCGTGTCACCCCGGGAGCGAGCCGCTTCGCGGGAGCGAAGCGCCGAGCTATCCGGGGCCGATGTCAAACAAAACGACGGCTGTCATATGCGCAGAAATAGGCCCCGGCTCGCGCGCTCATAAGAATGAGCGCTTGGCCGGGGTGACGAGCTTTTTCGGGTTCTTACTCCGCCGCCTTTTGCGCCGGCAGCGCCGCGATCGAGGTCAGCACGGCATCGAGCTTCTTGCCGTCTTCGTCACCCAACGCCGCCACACGGGCATTGGCGATGGCATCGGCGGCCATCGCGCGCGCCAGGTGGCCCGAAAGCGCCGGCTCCACTACGTCAGTGAAGATGCGGTCGAAATTGCCCCAGCCGCGCTTGTGGGTGTCGCCATAGCCTTTGATCAGCCGGGCGCAATCGGCGATCTCGCGCGCCAGGCCGAGGTCGAGCGGGATGGCACGAACGATGGCGCCGAGCCAACGCTCGCTGAGCGCCTGCTCGTCGCGCCAGCGCAACGATCTGGGGCGCAGCCAGCGCAGCTTTGATAGTAGCTTCAGCCGGAGGAAGCCGAAGATCGAATTGCTCTTGATGTGCATGCCGACATAGACGCGGCCCAGCCAGCCGCGCCGCGCGCTGAAGCGCAGGATCGGCTGGGCCAGGCGTGGCGGCAGCAGCGAGCAGATCTCCTCGATGCCAGGCTTGAAATAGTCGATCACGTTGATCGGCTCGTCGGGCCTGGCGCGTATTTCGCGGCGCACGGCTTGGCTGCGAGCCGGATCGATCTTCAGTTGCGCCACCCGCACCACGTCGTCGAACGCCATGCGCACTGCCAAGTGCCGCGCCACCTCGCGCAGCAGGCTGCCGTCGCCGCCGGCGCGGGTTTCGGCGTCGCGGATCGGCGCCAGCCGGTCGAGATAGAGCTGGGCATAGGCCAGGCTCTGGTAGTCGACCAGTCTTCCGACGCCGATCTCGATGGTGGCGCGGGCCGGCCCATCGAACGCGGCGAGCTGCTGCGCCACCGACTGCCTCGTCGGCTGGGTGGCCTGCGACTGGGTGGCGGCGGGCCGGGCGACGGCGGCGCGGCCCAGCTCGAAGCCGGCCAAATTGGCGGCGACCGACTTGCCTTCTTCCTTGATCGCCGCGACGAACGCCTCGGCCGGGATCGGCAGGCGCCCCGACCCCGCCAGCGCGCCCAGCATCACGGCGCTGATCGGCGCGCCGCTCTGGTTGGCCAGCGTCTGCATGTCGAACAGCACATGCTCCGCCGCGCGTCGCTCGACGGTCTGCAGCACCTTGGCGCTGTCGAAGCGGCCGTCGCCCAGCGCGGTTTTCTCGGCCACCGCATAGATGCGATGGGTCGAGGCGATCAGCAAGGTGCGGTCGGGCGTGACGAAGCCATTGGCGGCGGCGCGCCCGGCTTCGAGCAATTCGCTGGCCAGCATGACGTCGATATCGCCCATGCTGGGCAGCAGCGCGAACAGCGGTTGCCTGCCGCCGAGCTGGCGGCGGGTCTGCGGGAAGATTTCGATGTAGTAGGTGGTGGCGCCGGTGCGCTGGGCCACGCCGGGCACCGAGGTGGCCTGTACCGGCAGGTCGCAGGCGATGGCGGCCTGCACGATCCAGTCGGCCAGCACGCCGCCGCCTTCGCCGCCCAGCGCGGCGATCAGCAAGGTAAAGGGTCGGTCCGCCGTCATTCCGCGGCGATCGGTTGCGGCGCGGCGTTCGGCGTCGGCGCGCGGCGTTTGCCGCCGCCCAGCCAGCCGATCACCGTGGCGCGCCACGACGCCAGCGCGCGGTCGTACCAGCGTGGGTTCTGCACGATCTCGGCGCGGTAGAAGGACGGGCACAGCACCGCGGCGTGGGCGACCTCGCCGCACAGCCCGCAGCCCACGCAATCGTTGTTCACATGCGCCACCGGATCGCTCTTCAGCGGATCGGGGTTGGGCTGCAGGGTGAGCGAGGGACAGGCCGACAGGCGGATGCAGGCGTGGTCGCCGGTGCAGGTGCGCTCGTCGACGCCATAGCGCGTGCGCACCAGCCGCTCGCCGCGCGCCAGCCTGGCGGCATTCTCCGGCCGGATGCGGCGCTGGCGGGCGAGCTGGCATTCGCCGTCGCCGATGATCACCTTGAGGCCCTTCTGATTGGTGGTCATGGCGTCGCGCAAGGTGGCGATCATCTGCGGCAGCGAATAGGTGCGCACCTTGCGCAGCCACTTCACGCCCATGGCGCGCAGGGTGGTCTCGATGTCGCTGGTCGAATCCTGGTCCTTGCGATTGCCGGCCGAGTTGGGCAGGTACTGCGCGCCGGTGGCCGAGGTGTAGCCGTTCTGCAGGATCACCAGCACGCCGTCGCCGCGATTGAACAGCGCCGACGAAACGCCGCTGACCAGCCCGTTATGCCAGAAGCCGCCATCGCCCATCACCGCGATCGGCCGCTTGTCCAGCATCGGCCCGACACCGGCGGCCGAGGCCAGGCTCATGCCGTAACCCAGGATGGAATTGCCCAGGCTGAACGGCGGAAACGTCGCGAAGGAATGGCAGCCGATATCGGTGGCGATATGGGTCGGCCCGATCTGGCGCTGCAGCAGCTTGATGGCGGTGAACACCGGCCGCTCCGGGCAGCCGGTGCAGAAATTGGGTGGCCGCGCCGGCAGCTCGCCGCCTAGCATGGCTTGCGCCTCGCTGCGGCCGTTGCGCAACGTCGCAAGCTGCGCGGCCTTGCCGGCATCGAGCAGGTGCGGCGCATACTGGCCGGCGAAGCGCGCCACACCTTCGGTCAGCACTTCGGCGGTGTATTCGCCGGCCATCGGCAGCACGTCCTTGCCGACAATCTTGGTTTGCAGGTCGGCGCGGCGCAGCAGGGCGTTGAGCGCCTGCTCGATATAGTCGGGCGCGCCTTCCTCGATCAGCAGCACGGCATCCTTGCCGGCGCAGAATTGAGTGACCTGGTCCGGCACCAGCGGATGGGTGACGTTCAGCACCAAGAGCGGCAGCTTCGAGGCCCCGAAAGCGTCGGCCAGGCCGAGCTGACGCATGGCGCGCAGGGAGGCATTGTAGAGCCCGCCTTGAACGATCACGCCGACCGATTTCTCCGGCGCGTCGAAGATCTCGTTCAGCCCGTGCTTGACGATGAAGTCGCGCGCGGCGGGCAGGCGCACCTCGACCTTGTGCTTCTCCTGGCGGAAAGTGGCGGGCGGATGGGGCAGGCGGTCGTAGTTCTGCACCGCCGGACCCTGCAGCAGGTGCTTGCGCGAATAGGCCGGCGCCACGTTGTCCTTGGCGGCAAACTCGCCGGTGACGTGGCAGGCGCGGATGCGCAGCTCCATCATCACCGGCGTGCTGGAGGCTTCCGACAACGCGAACGCCTTCTCCACCAGATCGACGATGGTCGGCAGGTCGGGCCGCGGATCGAGCAGCCAGACCGAGGATTTCAGCGCGAAGGCATGGCTGCGTTCCTGGATCACGCTGGCGCCTTCGCCGTAATCTTCGCCGACCACGATCAACGCGCCGCCCATCACCCCGGCCGAAGCCAGGTTGGACAAAGCGTCGGAGGCCACGTTGGTGCCGACGATCGATTTCCAGGTGACGGCGCCGCGCAGCGGATAGTTGATCGAAGCCGCCAGCAGCGCCGCGGCCGAGGCCTCGTTGGCGCAGGTTTCCAGATGGATGCCCAACTCGTCGAGCATGTCCTGGGCATCGACCAGCACGTCGACCAGATGCGACACCGGCGCGCCCTGGTAGCCGCCGACATAGGCCACGCCCGATTGCAGCAGCGCCTTGGTCACGGCCAGGATGCCTTCGCCGCGGAAAGTGTCGCCGGCGCCCAGCCGCAGCGACTGCACTTCTTTCTTGAAGGAGCGTTCCATGCTTCCCGTCCAGGCCGGCTCGTCGCCGATTTTACGTCAGACGCTAGCATGGCCGATTGCAGCGGCCAATTGTTTGGTATCCCAACCAAATCGATTGCGGCGCCGGTTGCTTGCCCCTAGACTTTGCCGCAACGAACCGGCGCAAAAAGCCGGACACATGGGAGGAGTCACGATGTTCAAACGCTTTGCTTTGGCGTCTGCGGTGGCGTTGGCTTTGGTCGCCGGTTCGGCGATGGCGCAGGACAAGACGGTCGAATTGAAGTTCGCCCACTGGTTGCCGCCCAATCATCCGCTGCAGCCTTTGGGCTTCGAGCTGTGGGCCAAGGACGTCGAGAAGGCCTCCGGCGGCACCATCAAGGTGACCCTCTATCCGGCGCAGCAATTGGGCAAGGCGCCCGACCACTACGACATGGCGCGCGACGGTATCGCCGACATCGCCTGGATCAATCCCGGCTACCAGCCGGGCCGCTTCCCGGTGATCGCGGCCGGCGAGCTGCCGTTCCTGATCAGCAACGCCAAGGCCGGCTCGGCGGCGTTCGACAAATGGTATCGCAAATACGCCGCCAAGGAGATGAAGGACGTCAAGGTGTGCCTGGTGCACCTGCACGATCCGGGTACGCTCCACTCCAAGGTGGCGATCACCAATCCTTCGCAGATCAAGGGCATGAAGGTCCGCCCGGCCCACGCCACGATGAGCCAGTGGGTCACCCTGCTGGGCGGCACCAACGTGTCGGTGTCGGCGCCCGAGTCGCGCGATGCGCTGGAGAAGGGTACCGCCGACGCCATCACCTTCCCGTGGCACTCGATCATCATCTTCGGCATCGACAAGGTGGTGAACTACCATCTCGACCTGCCGATGTACGTCACCACCTTCGCCTGGGTGATGAACAAGGACAAATACAACGGCATGTCGGCGGCGCAGAAGAAAGTGATCGACGATCACTGCACCGCCGAATGGGCGGAGAAGGTCGCCGCCGGCTGGGCCGACGACGAAGATTCCGGCCGCGCCCTGCTGGCCAAGGAGCCGGGTCATACCATCGTCAAGCCGTCGCCGGCCGATGTCGACGCCTGGAAAAAATCGGCCGAACCGCTGAAGCAGAAATGGGCCGAGGCGGTGAAGAAGGCCGGATACGACCCCGACCAGGTGATGAAGGAACTGGTGGACGACCTCAAGGCCGCCAACTCGCTTTACTAGCAACGCCGGCGCCGGAGCGGCGGCAACGTCCTCCGGCCGGCTATCGCGGGTTTCCAGCGTGCAGCAAAAATCCCCGTTGGATCGCCTGGTGGCGGCCGCCGATATCGCGGCCGCCGCCTTCCTGGCGATCATTACCCTGCTGACCTTCGCCGACGTGGTGTTGCGCGCCCTCAGCAAGACCGCGCTGGCTTCGTGGTTTCCCCACGACCTGGGGCAGCGATTGCTCGACGTCATTCCCGGCAATGTCCCGGACGGCTTTGCCTTCAGCAAGCTGGCGCTGTGCATCGGCCTGTTCTGGGGCCTGGCCGGCTGCTGCTATCGCAGCGAGCATATCGAGGTCGATGTGTTCTGGCAGATGATGCCGCGCTGGGCGCGTCGCCTGACCGATTATTTCGCCGTTACGGTGACGGCGCTGTTCATGGTCGGGCTGAGCTACATGACCCTGCTGCGGGTCGATTCGGTGCGCCGCTCGGGCGAGGTGACGCCCGATCTGCTGGTGCCGCTGTGGCCGTTCTACCTGGTGGCCTGGCTGGGCGTTGCGCTCGGCACCCTGCTGCTGGTCGTGCGCTACCGCCAGATCGCGCGCGACCACCGCGCCCAGGCCGTGGAGTAACCCGTGAGCGGCGACAGCATTGCCATCGTCGCCTTCCTGGTGCTGTTCGTGCTCATGGCGCTGCGCGTGCCGGTCGGCATCGCCATGGGGCTGGTCGGCGTGACCGGCTTCGCCGCCGTCAATGCCATCCAGCCGGCGCTCAACCTGTTCGGCATCGTGCCGCTGCGCACCGGCAACGACTACGATCTGGCCTTGATTCCCATGTTCATCCTGATGGGATCGCTGGCCACGGCCTCCGGGCTGAGCCGTGAGCTGTTCCGCGCTTCCAATGCCTGGCTGGGCCACCGCCGCGGCGGGCTGGCGATCGCCACCATCGCCGCTTGCGGCGGGTTCGCGGCGATCTGCGGCTCCTCGGTGGCGACCGCCGCCACCATGGCGCGGGTGGCGCTGCCGGAGATGCGCCGCTTCGGCTATTCGGACCGGCTGGCCAGCGGCGTAATCGCCGCCGGCGGCACCCTGGGCATCCTGATCCCGCCTTCCATCGTGCTGGCGATCTACGGCTTCATGACGCAGCAGGATATCGGCCGGCTGTTCATCGCCGGGATCGCCCCCGGCGTGCTGGCGGTGCTGCTCTACATCTTCACGATCAGTCTGATGGGCTGGCTGCGGCCGGGCGCCGTGCCGGTCGGGGAAAAGGCGCCGTGGGACGAGCGCTTGCGCGCGATGCGCGACGTGTGGGCGGTGCTGGTGCTGTTCGTCTTCATCATCGGCGGCATCTACGCCGGCATTTTCACTGCCACCGAGGCCGCCGGCATGGGCGCCATCGGCGCCTGGGCCATCGGCATGCTGCGCAAGCGGTTGACCTGGCGTTCGACTGTCCAATGCTTGGTCGAGAGCCTGCGTACCTCGGCCGGCATCTTCACCGTACTGGTGGGCGCCTTCCTGTTCGGCTACTTCCTGGCCATCACCCAGGCGCCGGCGCATTTCAGCGACTGGATGCTGGGCCTGCACCTGGGCAAATACGGCACCCTGGTGGTGATCCTGCTGGCCTATCTGGTGCTGGGCTGCGTGATGGACGCGATGGCCATGATCATCCTGACCATCCCGATCTTCTTTCCCATCGTGCAGCAGCTCGGGTTCGACCCGATCTGGTTCGGCGTCATCATCGTCATGGCGGTGGAGCTGGGCTTGATCACCCCGCCGGTCGGCATGAACGTCTATGTCATCAACGGCGTGGCGCGCGAGGTCAGCCTGGTGACGATTTTCCGCGGCGTGGCGCCGTTCGTGATGACGGATATCGTCCGGCTTGCGGTCCTGGTGATCTTCCCGGTAATTGTTACTTTCCTCCCGTCATTGATGAGCTAAAGCGAGCGAACCATGAGCATCCAGCGTTTCGATACCGGCCC
Organism: uncultured Hyphomicrobiales bacterium; assembly: GCA_964458605.1. Lineage (GTDB taxonomy): Bacteria > Pseudomonadota > Alphaproteobacteria > Reyranellales > JAQSWP01 > JBBSNV01. Next base: position 8,303 of record CAYWLS010000030.1, read on the forward strand.
GCGCATGAGCCAGGCCGTGGTGCACGGCAACACCGTCTATCTGGCCGGCGTGGTGCCCGACGATTCCGGTCAGGACATGGCCGGCCAGACCACGAGCGTGCTGGCCAAGATCGACGGCCTGCTGGCCAAGGCCGGCACCGACAAGAGCAAGCTGCTGTCGGCGGTGATCTACATCACCGACATGAAGAATTTCGGCGACATGAACAAGGTGTGGGATTCCTGGGTGTCGCCGGGCAACACGCCGGCCCGCGCCACGGTGCAGGCCCAGCTCGCCCAGCCTGCCTTCAAGGTCGAGATCATGGTGGTGGCGGCGAAGTAGCAATCGCGTCATCCCGAGCGCAGCGCGGGATCTCGCTTCCACAGTGACGACGCTCGTGAACAAGCAAGGCCCTTCGCTTCGCTCAGGGCGACAGAATTATGTCTCCGCCTTGGCCAGCGAGTTCTTCTCGGCTTGCTGGTCGGCCGGGTGCGGGCGCACCAGCAGCAGCGCGTTCTTGTCGATCGTGACCTTGAGCGGCGTCTTCAAGGTCACGATCTCGCCGTCCAGCACCACGTCGACCGTGGCGCGGCGCGGCTTGATCTCCAGCATCTCGGCGCAGAAGGCCTGCAGCTTGGGCGTATCCTGCGGCCGGCCACGCAGCGCGTTCCATGCCAGGGCCAGCATGGTGCGGGGCGCGTTGTCGCGCAGCACGATGACGCCGACCTGCCCGCCGGCGACGCCCTCGGCGATGTCGAAATCGAGATTCTTGAGCTGCAGGTAGTTCTTGCCCAGGAACACCAGCGCGCTGCGCAGGCGGCGCGGCTTGCCGTCCACCGTCAACTCCAGAGTCATGGTGGAATGCCCGCGCAGCGCCGTGACCAGGCCCGACACCACGGCCGCGGCGCGGCGGCCGCCCAGATTGTGCCGGTACTTCTCGCGGTTCTCGATCAGCTTGACGTACAGCCCCAGGCTGGCATTGACCAGGAACGGCCGGCCGTTGAGCCGCGCCAGGTGCATCGGCTGCACCGTGCCGCCGGCGATCGCCGCCGCGGCGGCGTATGGATCGGGCGGCATGCCGATATCGCGCGCGAAATAATTGAAAGTGCCCATCGGCACCACGGCGAACGGGATCTTGCTGTCGGCGCTGGCCGAGGCGGTGGCGTTGATCGTGCCGTCGCCGCCCGCCGCCACCAGCACGCCGCCGTCCTGCTGGCAGGCTTGCTTGGCTTGCTCGATCGTGGCCTCGATGTCGTCGGCGCTGTCGATCAGGTGGAATTCGACCCGATGCCCCGCGTCGCCGAAGCCTTGCTCGATCTTGGCGCGCGATTCCTCCTTGTCGCCCGCACCCGAGCCGGCATTCATCACGACATGGAAGACGGTGCCGGCCGGCAGCCGGCGCGGCGATGTCACGGACGGTGCGGCCAAGTCACACGCTGAAGATCTTGCCCGGGTTCATGATGTTGTCCGGGTCGATCGACTTCTTGATGCCGCGCATGAGGCCGATGGCGTCGCCGCCATGCTCGGCTACCAGGAACTGCATCTTGCCGTAGCCCACGCCATGCTCGCCGGTGCAGGTGCCGTCCATCGCCAGGGCGCGGCTGACCAGCCGCTCGTTGATGCGCTCGGCTTCCGCGATCTCGGTCGGGTTCTTGGTGTCGATCACGAAGGCGAGGTGGAAATTGCCGTCGCCGACATGGCCGACGATCGGCGCGGTGGCCTTGGAACGCTGGATGTCGGCCTTGGTCTGCAGGATGCATTCGGCCAGCCGCGAGATCGGCACGCAGACATCGGTGGCCCAGATCTCGCAGCCCGGCCGCAACGCCTTGGCGGCATAGGCCGCGTCGTGGCGCGCCTGCCACAGCTTGTTGCGCTGCTCGGCCTGGGTGGTCCACTGGAATTGTCCGCCGCCATTGTCGGCGGCGATGGCTTGCACCTGCTCGGCCTGTTCCTTGACGCCGGCCTGGCTGCCGTGGAATTCCAGGAACAAGGTATTCTTCACCGGGTAGTCGAGCTTGGAATATTTGTTGACCGCATCCATCTGCACGTCGTCGAGGATCTCGATGCGCGCTACCGGGATGCCGGCCTGGATGGTGGCGATGGTGGTGTTGACCGCGCCCTCCAGCGAATCGAACGAGCACACCGCCGAGGCCATGGCTTCGGGAATGCCGTAGACCTTCAAGGTGATCTCGGTGATGACGCCCAAGGTGCCTTCGGAGCCGACGAACAGCCGAGTCAGGTCGTAGCCGGCGGCGGATTTTTTGGAGCGCCGCGCGGTGCGCACGATGCGCCCGTCGGGCAGCACCACCTGCAGGGCCAGCACGTTCTCGCGCATGGTGCCGTAGCGCACAGCATTGGTGCCCGAGGCACGGGTCGCCGTCATGCCGCCCAAGGAGGCGTCGGCGCCCGGATCGATCGGAAAGAACAGTCCGGTGTCGCGCAGATATTCGTTGAGCGCCTTGCGGGTGACGCCCGGCTGCACCACCACGTCGAGATCCTCGGCATTGACCTTCAGCACCTTGTTCATTGCCGAGACGTCGATGCTGACGCCGCCTTCCAGCGCGGCGATATGGCCCTCCAGCGAGGTGCCGGTGCCATAGGGGATGATCGGCGTCTTGTGCCGGGCGCAGATCTTCACCACTGCCGACACTTCCTCGGCCGACTGCACGAAGGCCACCGCGTCGGGTGGGCAGGAGACATGGAAAGTCTCGTCCTTGCCGTGGCGTTCGAGGATGGCCGGGGCGGTCGAAAGCCGCTCGTGCAGCAGGGCGCGCAGCTCGGCAAGGGTCTGGTCGATCGCGGTATTGCGCCTGGTTTGCGGGCTCGCGCTCATGGTTCCTCCCGACGACTTGTTGTTGCGACAATGGGCCGGTTCGGCGGCGCGATCAAGGCCGCGACAGGGTTGTCCGTCGCCCGGTATTCCGCTCAAATATGGGAAATCTTTGGGAGAAAACGATGCGCGACGTCTACCTGGTCGGAACCTATTCGACCCCGTTCAAGAAGCATCCGGACAAGAGCTTCCACGACCTGGCGCGCGAGGCCTATCTCGGCGCGCTGAAGGACGCCGGCATGAAGGACGGCAGCGACATCGAGTCGGGCTGGCTGGGCAATTGCGGCATGGGCTTCTGGGGCCAGAACTCGATCCGCGGCCAGGCCCTGCTCCAGCCGCTGGTCGAGGAGGGGCTGTTCCCCGAGCGGGTGCCGATGATGAACGTGGAGAATGCCTGCGCCACCGCCTCCACCGCCTTCTCCGGCGCCTGGAAGGACATCCTGGCCGGCACCGCCGAGCTGACCTTCGCCATGGGCATCGAGAAGCTGTTCAGCCCCGACGATCCCAGCCGCACCACCGACACGTTCGGCCAGGGCTACATCACCACCCAGCACCAGCGTCTGCTCGACGAGATGAACGCGGTGGGCGAGAAGATCGGCTCGAAATTCGAGACCGGCCCGGACCGCACCATCTTCATGGATACCTATGCGATGCAGGCCAAGTACCACATGTGGCGCTACGGCACGACGCAGGAGCAGATCGCCATCGGCGCGGCCAAGAACCACAATTACGGCGCGCTCAACGACAAGGCGCAATACCGCTTCCAGATGACGCCGGAGGCGGTGCTGCAGGACCGTCCGGTGAGCTATCCGCTGACCCGCGCCATGTGCTCGCCGATCGGCGACGGTGCGGCGGCGGCGCTGCTGTGCTCGGCGGAGTATCTCGAGAAGCTGCCCAAGAACGTGCAGGAACGCGCGGTGAAGGTCGCCGGCGTCGGTTTCGCTGGCGGCAAATATCGCGGGCTGGACGAGCCCGGCCTGACCCGCACCGCTGCCGACAAGGCTTACAAGATGGCCGGGCTGGGGCCGCAGGATATCGACGTGGCCGAAGTGCACGACGCCACCTCGTTCTGCGAGATCTATCAGGTGGAGATGATGCGCTTCTGCGAGGACGGCCAGGGCGGCAAGTTCGTCGGCGACGGCCATACCGGCCCCGGCGGCAAGGTGCCGGTCAACACCTCCGGCGGGCTGGTTTCGAAGGGCCATCCGGTCGGCGCCACCGGCCTGTCGATGCTCAACGAGCTGGCCACGCAACTGCGCGGCGAGGCCGGTCAGCGCCAGGTCAAGGGCGCCGAGATCGCGCTGGCCGAGAACGGCGGCGGCGTGATCGGCATGGAAGAGGCGGTGGCCGCGGTCGTCATCCTGCAGAAGGATCGCTAGGCTTGTGACGCGCCGGGCCGACGCCTTCGGCGCGTTCTGCGGCCTGCCGCTCGACATCGCCGGTGCGGCCGGCGGCGCGCTGGTCGGCCTGACCTTCGCCGCCAAGGATCTGCTCGATGTGGCGGGCCATGTCACCGGCGGCGGCAATCCCGACTGGGCCCGGAGGCATGGGCCGCCAGGGTTTTCCTGCCGTGGGGCGTCTGGCAAGATCGCCGGCAGCAGCGCCGATCGAATGCTGCCCAATAATCGTCCACATAGAGGGAAATCCGATGATCATCCGCTTCGACAATCGCGTCGCTATCGTCACCGGCGCCGGCAACGGGCTGGGCCGGGCGCATGCCCTGCTGCTGGCCAGCCGCGGCGCCAAGGTGGTGGTCAACGATCCGGGCGGGGCGCGCGACGGCAAGGGCGGCGATCACGCTGCCGCCGACCAGGTGGTGGCCGAGATCAAGACCATGGGCGGCCAGGCGGTGGCCAATTACGACAGCGTGGCCGATCGCGACAGCGCCGCCAATATCGTCAAGACTGCGGTCGATGCGTTCGGCACGGTCGACATCGTGGTCAACAACGCCGGCATCCTGCGCGACAAGTCGTTCCCCAACATGACCATGGACGACTACGAGTTCGTCATGAAGGTCCACCTGCTGGGGTCGGTCTACGTCACCCATGCCGCCTGGCCGATCCTGCGTGCCAAAGCCTATGGCCGGGTGGTGCTGACCTCGTCCAACTCCGGCATCTACGGCAATTTCGGCCAGACCAATTATTCCGCCGCCAAGCTGGCGCTGGTCGGCTTCATGAACACGCTGCGGCTGGAAGGACAGAAATACAACATCTTCGTCAATTCGATCGCGCCAGTGGCCGGCACGCGCATGACCGAGGATCTGATGCCGCCGGAAGTGGTGGCCAAGCTGAAGCCGGAGCTGGTGTCGCCGATGGTAGCCTATCTGTGTTCCGAACAATGCCAGCATACCGGCGAGATCTTCGCCGCCGGCGCCGGCTATTACTCGATCGTCGAGTTCCGCGAGGGTGCCGGCGTCCGGCTGCCGGGCCTGCCGACGATCGACGACATCGCCGCCAATATCGGCAGGATTACAGATATGAGCGCGCAGAAGCGCTACCGCACTTCCAGTGAGGAAGTCGCGGCGGTGTTGGGCGTGTCGCAATAGGGCGACGCGCAAACCCGGAGTGGTTCCGCCATGGCCGATGACGGCGCGCTGGCGCGTCCCAAGGAACAACAGGCCGACTGGTCGCTGGACGAGGTGCTGACCTGGCTGCGCCGCGAAGGGCGCTTGCAGAACGAGCTGGCGGCGTTTTTCGGCGAGCTGGTCGATCGGTTGCAGGCGGCCGGCTCGCCGGTATGGCGGCTCTATCTGGGCCTGCAGACCATCCATCCGCAGCTGCGGGCCATGGGCGTGGTGTGGCGCCGCGGCGAGGGTGTCAGCGAGATGGCGCGCCGCTGGGGCATCGAATTCACCTCGGCCTATATCGGCAGTCCGATCCAGGCGGTGCGCGAACAGCGCAGGATGGTGCGCTATCGCCTCGACGCCCTGACCGAGCAGGATCACGAGGTGCTGCGCGAGGTGGCGGTCGACGGCGGCACCGACTACCTGGCTTTTCCCATGCCCGTGAGCCGCGGCGAATGGCCGGTCATGACCATCGCCACCGATCGCGCGGCAGGATTCAGCGAGGCCGACATTCTGAAGTTCTCCATGCTGATCGAGCATCTGGGCGCGGTGGTGGAGATGCATATCGGCCATCGCGTCACCACCACGGTGCTCGACACCTATCTCGGCCGCGAGACCGGCGAGCGCATTTTGCGCGGCCTGATCCGGCGCGGCGACGGCGAGGAGATCCGCGCCGTGCTGTGGTTCTCCGACCTGCGCAACTACACCGGCCTGTCGGAAGTGCTGACGTCCGAACAGGTGCTCGACATCCTGAACTTCCATTTCGAAACCCTGGGCCGGGCCCTGGCCCGGCATGGCGGCCAGATCCTGAAATTCATGGGCGATGGCGTGCTTGCCATCTTCCCGATCCGCGAAGCCATGTTCGTCGGCGATGCCTGTGCCGGCGCTCTGCAGGCGGCGCTGGATGCCCAGGCCGAGATGGACATGATGAACTCCGGCCGCGAGGCGGCGGAGCAGCCGCCGATCCGGTTCGGCATCGGATTGCATATCGGCACGGTGACCTACGGCAATATCGGCACCGAAGATCGTCTGGATTTCACCGTCATCGGCCCCGCGGTAAATCGCTGTGCCCGACTGCAGGCTCTTACCAAGGAAGCGGGCGTTTCGATTCTGGCCTCCGCTGCCTTCCACCAGTCCTGTCCGCGTCCGTTGCGTTCTGTAGGTCGTTTCGTGATACGGGGTGTGGACGAGAAGCAGGAAGTCTTCACGCCGCTGCCCGAGCTGCCAAATTAGCAGTGTCGCTGCATATCTGAAATCCTCACAGAATCCACGGAATCGTGAGGGCGGACCGGCGCCGGAAGCAAGTAATTACACCAGTGTTGCAAATAAACCCCTGTTTCGTTGCGATTATTTACCGGCCGCGTATAGTATCGATACATTCAATTAAAGGTGATCGTCCATGAAACGGACCCCCTATAAGCAAATGAACTGCTCCATTGCTTCGGCACTCGAAGTGGTTGGCGAGCCGTGGACGTTGCTGATTATTCGCGATGCCTATCTGCAGGTGCGTCGCTTCGAAGAATTCCAGCGCCATCTCAATATCGCCCGCAACATTCTCACAGCGCGGCTGCGCAAACTGGTCGAGCACGGCGTTCTGCAGCGGATCCAGTATCAGGACCGCCCGCGGCGCTTCGAATATCGTCTCACCGACAAGGGTGCCGCCTTGTTCCCGGTGATCGCCTGCCTCAAGGAATGGGGCGACAAATTCGGCGACAAGGCCGCGTTCGGGCCGCCGCTGCAGTTCGAGGACAAGAAGACCAACGCCGTGGTCAAGCCGGTCCTGATCGATGCCGTGACCAACAAGCCGATCGAACTGGAAGACGTGAATATCGTTCCGGGCCCCGGCGCTACCTCGCCCAGCACCAACTTCATGTCCTGGCTTAAGAACGAGCGGGGTCAGGATGCGGTAGTGCCGATGGAAGACGAGTCCCGTCCCGCTGCGGCTGTCGCTGGCGCGCGCTGGTAAAGAGGTAGCTTATAACCGCATGCCGGCGCCTTGGAGGCGCCGGTTTCGTTTTGGGGTATCGCTTCGGTATGGCCCGCGGCGCGCCGCATAAGCCGTTCGGCGCGGGCGCGTCGGTATGCGAAGGCAGCTTGCGCGCTGCGGGCGATGCAGCACCTTATTCGACCGGAAGACGGCTATGCCTTCGGATCGGGCTTGTCGGACCCGTCCGGCGGCGGCTCGATCGCCTTGCCGTCGAGGTCGCGCTTCGATTTGCTCTGCTCGTCGGCCGTGCGCTGGCGTTCGCCCTTGTCGCGGCCGAACCGGGCTCGGTTGGCGGCGGCCTGCCGCTCGCGGGTCTTCCTGTCGCGCGCCTTGCGCGCCTGGTTCAAGCTGATGACCTCGCCCATTGCCCATCTTCCATGACCGCGATGCCGACCGAAGCTATACGCGCGCCGTTTGGCCGGGATAAAAGGCGCCACCGCGCGCCGCTCATTCTTTGCTAGATTAGTGCAATTCGGCCGGCGCGCAATGGCGCGCCGCGCGACAAAGGGCTGGCGAGGGGTCGGCGGTCCTTTGCACGGAGGAGCATATGAAAAAGGTTCTCTACGGCCTGCTGGGCCTGGTCGTTGTCGTTGTTGCCGCCGCCTTCATCGTGCCGGCGCTGATCGACGTCAACAGCTACAAGGCGACGATCCAGCAGAAGGCGCGCGAGGCAACCGGCCGCGACCTGACGATCGACGGCGACATCAAGCTGGCGTTGCTGCCGACGCCGCATCTGTCCGCCAGCGGCGTCCATTTCGCCAACCTCCCGGGCAGCGCCGACAAGGATATGGCGCAACTCAAGAGCCTCGAAGTCAGCGTCGCCCTGCTGCCGCTGGTTACCGGCAACATCCAGGTCACCCAGGTGACCCTGGTCGGGCCGGTGGTGGTACTGGAGACCCTGGCGGACGGCCGCAACAACTGGGAACTGGGCGGCGCCAAGCCGCAAGGCGGCCTTGCGGGCGCCGCGACCGGCGCGCCCGAGGCCAAACAGGGCGGCGCAAGCGGCATCAGCGTCAAGGATCTGGCGATCGAGGACGGCACGCTGATCTGGCGCGACGCCCGATCGGGGCGTGCGGTACGGCTGGATGCGCTCAACGGGCGGCTGAGCGCGGACAGCCTCAACGGGCCGTTCAGCGGCAAGCTGACGCTCAAGGCCGGCCAGGTGCCGGTCGACCTCGAGGCGCGCATCGGTGGGCTGGAGCAGGCGACGACGCCGCTCAACGTGGTGTTCAAGACCGAGGGCGGCACGATCGCCCTGGACGGCCAGGGACGCGACCTGCGCGGCGATGGGGCAGCCTTCGACGGCACCCTGAAGGCCAGCGGCGACAGCCTGGCGGCATTGGCGCAATCGCTGGCGGCCCTGGCGGGCGCCCAGCCGCCTGGCCTGCCGCCGGCGATGGCGCAGAAATTCGCGCTCGACACCAAGATCGCCGGTTCGCGCCAGAAAGTATCGCTGAGCGGGCTGAAGCTCGATCTCGGTCCGGATAGCGGCAGCGGCGACGTGACGGTACAAATGGGACCGCCGCTGCGCGCAGATCTGAAGCTGGCCTTCGCCAAGCTCGATCTCGACAAGCTGATGGCGGGGGCGAAGCCCGCCAGTCCGCCGCCTGCGGCCCCGTCCGCCGCGCCGGGCAGCAAGGCGCCCCCGGCTGCGCCTGCGCAAACAGCAGGCCTGCCGACCGATATCGAAGGCTCGCTCGATCTCAGCGTCGGCACGATCCTCTACCAAGGCAAGTCGGCGCAGAACGTGGTGCTGAAGGGCGATCTGTCCAAGGGCACGCTGACCATCGCCAATATCGGCGGCCAGTTCCCCGGCGATACGGTGGTGGCGGCATCCGGTTCGGTGAGCGGCGGTCCTGCCCCCGGCAAAAGCCAGCCGAGCGGCTCGGGCAAGGTCGAGATGCGCTCGGCCCATCTGCGCGAGTTCCTCGGCTGGCTCAATGTCGACACCGCCCAGGTACCGTCGGACCGGCTCAACGGTTTCGCCTTCACCGGCCAGATCGCCGCCACGCCGCAGGGCGACGTGCAGATCGCCAATGCGGTGGTGCAGCTGGATGGCACCACGGCCAAGGGCGCGGTGACGTTCAAGACCTCGCCCAAGCCGAGCGTGATCGCCGATCTCGACATCGATACGCTGAACGTCGATGCCTATACCGGCGGCGCGCGGACCGCAGCGCCGGCGACCAAGCCGGATCGGAAGACCGCCCCCGCGGCGGGCAGGCCGGGTCTGCCGTTCGATGCCACGGTCAAGGCGCGGGTGGCGCATTTGATTGTCGACGGCAGGCAGATCGACGGCGTCGACGTCGATGTCAGCCTGGCGCCCGACCGGCTGACCTTCCGTCCCTCGCGCATCGCCAATGTTGCGGGCGCCAACGCCAAATGGAGCGGCACGATCGCCAACTACGGCGGCGGCGAGCCGACCCTGGATCTTACCGTCGACCTGCAGGCGCCGGATACCGACCGGCTTCTGCAATTCGCCGGCATGGCCTCGCCGCTCAAGGGCCGCAAGCTGGGCGCGCTCAGCGTCAGCGGTCGCGTCGCCGGCAAGAGCGACGACCTCAGCTTCACCAACTTCGCGGTGGCGGCGCAAGGCGCCTCGCTGCGGCTGACCGGCAAGCTGGCCGCCGTGTCGGGCGGACCGCGCTACGATTTCTCCCGGCTCGAATTCAAGGCCGAAGACGGCGATCGCTTCCTGTCGCTGCTGGGCATCGCCTCGCCGGTGCCGGGCCAGAAGCTGGGTGCGATTTCGGTGACGGGCGCCGCGCGCGGCACTCTCGATCAGGCCACTGTCGATCTTGACGGCACGGCGCTCTCCGGATCGCTCGATCTGAAGGGCAGCGTGGCCGGTTTGCGGTCCAACCCGACCCTGGCGATGGATGTCGGTCTGGACCATCCCAGCTTTACCCAGCTGATGCGTCTGGTGTCGCCGAGCTTCAACGGCGGACAGAATGTCGGTGCGGTGAAGCTGCAGATGCGGCTGGACGGTGCGCCTGGCAAGGAACTGCGCATCACCAATATGCGCGGCAGTCTGGGCGGCATGCCGGTTTCCGGCACGGTCACGGTCAATTTGGCCACCAGCGTGCCCAGTATCGTCGCCAATCTGGAGACCGGCGAGCTCGACCTCGACCGGCTGGTGCTGAGCCAGAAGGCGGAATTGCCGCGTGTCTATCCTGCGCTCGTCATGCCGGCGCGTTTCGGCGAGACGGAAGTGGCGCAGAACAACGCCAAGAAGCCGTCCGGCGGCAAGGGCGTGCCGCCTGTACCGGCGCCCCGCCCCACGGCCTCGCGGGGCGGCCATTTCTCCAGTCAGCCCATCGACGTGTCCTCGCTGCGCAGCATCGATGGCAGGATCGATCTGAAGTCGGCGGCGCTGGTCGCCGCGCCCTGGCGGGTCGACAATGCCGTCGTCTCGCTGGAGCTGAAAGGCGGAGTGCTTGACCTCACGCGCGTCACCGGGCGCGCTTTCGACGGCGATTTCTCGCTGACGGGCAGTCTCAATGCGGCCCGACTGCCGGCGCGGCTGGACATGAAGTTCAATGTGGCGAGGCTCGATCTGGGCCGGCTGTCGCGGGCGATCCACCACAAGGATCGTTTCGACGGCCGGGTCAATGTCGACTTCGCGCTCAACGGATCGGGTTCGAGCGAGGCCGAACTGGTCGGCAACCTGAATGGCGGCGGCAAGGTCGACGGCACCATCCAGGTCAACGCCAAGGCACAGGAGATGCTGCTGGGTACGGTGGCAGGAGTGGCCGGCAAGTCGATCGACAAATATCTGGGTCAGATCACCGGCAACAAGAACTTCGACACCGGCGGCGACCTCAATGCCGCGATCACCGTGGCGCTGCAACGCTTCGCCAATCGCGAGAATCCGATCGGCGGCACCATCGCCGTGAAGAATGGGGTGGCATCCAGCAACAACCTGCGCATTACCGGCAGCCGGGCGCGCGCGGACACCAGCTTCGTCGCCAGCCTGCCGGCCTGGACGCTGGATTCGACGACCGAGGTTTTCCTCGACGAGAACCCATCGCAGTCCTACCTGATCGTCCGCGAAAAAGGGCCGCTCGACGATCCCGGCGTGTCAGTGGATCGCAATCCCAAATACGCCGGGTCCAACCAGAATCAGCCGCAACAGCAGCAGAATCCGTCCCAGCCTTCTGACCAGCCGCAGCAGCAGCCTCAACAGAAGCCCAAGAAGATCTCGCCGCTGGATCTGTTCAAGAAGAAGTAGCGGGCCTCAGGACGATATGGCGGTGGGCGGCGCGACCTGGGGCATTGCCGGACTGGCTTCGCCGTTCATGCGCCGCTGGGTCTCCTCGAGCACGTAGACCCGGATGGCGCTCGACAGGTTGACTGCGCCGGGGGCGCGGCTGCGGTCGATCTCGCTTACCAGAGCGTTGATCGATATTTTGCGCTGGCCGGCGAGCGACGCCAGGGCCTGCCAGAAGGTTTCCTCCAGCGACACCGAAGTGGCGTGACCGTCGATCGTCACCGAGCGTTTGCGAATGGCACCGTTCACTTACTACGCCTCCCTGCACGCGACCCCGACCGGCTGGCTGGCGCCAGCATGTCGCCAGGCCGGACCAGCCGATCGAACTCGCCTTCCGTCAGATAGCCCAAACCGACAGCCGCCTGTTTCAACGTTGTGCCTTCCAGATGCGCCTTGCGGGCGATCTTGGCCGCCTTGTCGTAGCCGATATAGGGATTGAGCGCGGTCACCAGCATCAGCGAGCGACCGAGCAACTCCCCGATGCGCTGGCGGTCCGGCTCGATCCCGGCCACGCAGTGGCAAGCAAAACTGTCGCTGGCATCGGCCAGCAGGCGGATTGACTGCAACACGTTGTACGCGATCACCGGTTTGAACACGTTGAGTTCGAGATAACCGCCGGCGCCTGCCATTGTCACAGTTACGTGATTGCCCACGACCTGCGCCGTTACCATGGTCAACGCTTCGGCCTGCGTCGGGTTCACCTTGCCCGGCATGATCGAAGAGCCGGGTTCGTTCTCGGGCAATTTGAGTTCCCCCAAGCCGGCCCGCGGGCCGGAACCTAACAACCTGATATCGTTGGCGATCTTGGTCAGCGACACGGCGATCGTGTTGAGCGCGCCCGAAAGCGCCACCAACGCGTCGTGGCTGGCTAGTGCTTCGAATTTGTTGTCGGCGGGCCGGAACCGCAACCCCGTCAGGCAGGATATTTTTTGCGCGAACAGCCGATCGAAGCCCTCGACCGCGTTCAGGCCGGTGCCGACCGCCGTGCCGCCCTGCGCCAAGTCGCGCACCCTGACGAGGACGTCATCCAACCGTTCTATGCCCAGCGCCAGTTGCTGCGCATAGGCTGTAAATTCGTCGCCCAGCGTCAGGGGCGTTGCGTCCTGCAGATGGGTGCGGCCGATCTTGACGATGCGGCGGAACTGGCGCGCCTTGGCCGCGAGCGCACGCTGCAGTTCCCTGAGCGCGGGCTTCAGCCGCCGCTCGCTCTCCAGCGTCGCCGCGACGTTCATGGCGGTGGGAAAGCTGTCGTTGGACGACTGGCCCAGATTGACATGGTCGTTGGGATGAACCGGGCTCTTGCCGCCGCGCTTGCCGGTCAGGATCTCGTTGGCGCGGCCGGCAATCACCTCGTTGGCGTTCATGTTGCTCTGGGTGCCCGAGCCGGTCTGCCATACCACGAGGGGAAATTCGTCCAGCAGGCTGCCGTCGATCACCTGATCGCACGCGGCCAGGATCGCCTTGGCCAGGCGCTGCGGCAGCAGGCCGAGCTCGACATTGGTCAGGGCGGCGGCCTTTTTCTGCAAGCCGATGGCGTGGATCAGCGCCGCCGGCAGCCTCTCGCCGCCGATCTGGAAATTCTCCCGGCTGCGCTCGGTCTGCGCCCCCCAGTAGCGCGCCGCCGGCACCCTGACCTCGCCCAGCGAGTCGGTCTCGACGCGAAAATCCGGGTTCGATCCACGCTTGGCCATGGCGCACTCCAAGTTGGGCTGACAGCGGGTCAGAAAATATATTGCCACAGCAGCAAGCCGGCGAAGAACAGCAGGATGGCGCCGGCAACCCAGTTCAGCGTTCGTTGAGCGCGCGGGCGCAACAGGAAGCGGCGCATGGTATCGGCCAGCAAGGCCAGCGGCACCTGCCACAGGATATTCAAAACGATCAGCCATGCCGATAGGATCAGCATCTGCAGCGGCACTTGGCCGCGCGCGATCACCACGAACTGAGGCATCAACGCCAGGAACAGGAGGATCACCTTGGGATTGAGCAGATTGGTGAAGGCCGCATCGCGCAACCCGCCCAGCGTGCTGAGGCGCATGCCGGCGGCGTCCGACATGTCGAGGATCCCGCCGCGAAAGCTCTGCACGCCCAGCAAGCCGAGATAGGCCGCGCCGCCGATGGCGATGATCTTGAAGCCGGCCGGCCATTGGGCCAGCAGCAGCGACAGGCCGAAGGTGGCGGCAAGGGTGTGGATCAGCAGGCCGAGTTGCACGCCCGTCACGGTGTAAAGGGCGATACGCCGGCCGCCGGCAAAGGCGTTGCGCAGGATCAGGATGGTGTCCGGCCCCGGCGACAGCACGACGGCTCCGCCGGTCAGCGTGAAGCCCAGGAAATGGGGCCAGTCGATCGGTCCAAGCATCGTGTCCCGCGTAAAAAGCCTGCCAGACCCGCCCTTTACCACGGGCGCCGGGCTTGCGGGATCAAATACCGGTGCCATATCAAGGCACCAGCGGGGGCTTGTTGCGGCGCAACAAGGCGAGTATAACCCGCCGCACTCGCGCAGCCGGCGATCCCACCGTGATCGCCCGGGCCGGCGCCTTCTTTTGCGCCCCGCGCCTGGAAAGACCCATGGATATTCGCAACGTCGCCATTATCGCTCACGTCGACCACGGCAAGACCACTCTGGTCGACGTCCTGCTGCGCCAGTCCGGCACTTTCCGCGACAACCAGCAGGTCGCCGAACGCGTCATGGATTCCAACGACCTGGAGCGCGAGCGCGGCATCACCATCCTGGCTAAGTGCACCTCGGTGATGTGGAAGGGCACGCGTATCAACATCGTCGATACGCCCGGCCACGCCGATTTCGGCGGCGAGGTCGAGCGCATCCTGTCGATGGTCGACGGCGTGGTGGTGCTGGTCGATGCCGCCGAAGGGCCGATGCCGCAGACCAAGTTCGTTACCGGCAAGGCGCTGCGGCTGGGGCTGCGGCCGATCGTGCTGATCAACAAGGCCGACCGCCCCGACGCCCGCGCCCATGCCGTGCACGACGAGGTGTTCGACCTGTTCTCGGCGCTCGACGCCGATGAATCGCAACTGGATTTCCCGACCCTGTTCGCCTCGGCCAAGCAGGGCTGGGCGGCCGAATCGCTGGAAGCGGAGCGCAAGGACATGGCACCGCTGTTCGACCTGATCGTGCAGCACGTGCCGCCGCCCAAGGTCGAGCTGGACAAGCCGTTCCGGATGCTGACCACGACGCTCGAGGCCGATCCGTTCCTGGGCCGCGTGCTGACCGGCCGCATCCATTCCGGCACGGTGAAGGCCAATTCGACCGTCAAGGCGCTGAGCCGCGACGGCAAGACCATCGAGACCACCCGCATCACCAAGCTGCTGGCGTTCCGCGGCGTCGAGCGCACCGCGATCGACAGCGCCGAGGCGGGCGACATCGTGGCTATCGCCGGCTTCAAGGAAGCCACCGTGGCCGACACGCTGTGCGATCCGCTGGTCGAGGAAGCGCTGCCGGCCCAGCCGATCGATCCCCCGACGCTGGCCATGACCTTCTCGGTCAACGATTCGCCCCTGGCGGGTCGCGAAGGCGACAAGGTCACCAGCCGCGTCATCCGCGCCCGGCTGATGCGCGAGGGCGAGGGCAACGTGGCGATCCGCGTGCGCGACGCCGAGGGCGGCGACGCCTTCGAGGTGGCCGGCCGCGGCGAGCTGCAGCTCGGCGTGCTGATCGAGACCATGCGGCGCGAGGGCTTCGAGCTGTCGATCAGCCGGCCGCGCGTGCTGTTCCGGGCCGATCCCGCCACCGGCCAGCAGATGGAGCCGGTCGAGGAATGCGTGGTCGATGTCGACGACGAGTTCACCGGCGTGGTGGTCGAGAAGATGGCCCAGCGCAAGGCCGAGCTGGTCGACATGCGCCCGTCGGGCGGCGGCAAGACGCGCATCGTGTTCTACGCGCCCTCGCGCGGCCTGATCGGCTATCATGGCGAGTTCCTGACCGACACGCGCGGCACCGGCATCATGAACCGGGTATTCCACAACTACGCGCCCTACAAGGGTCCGATCGCCGGCCGCAGCAAGGGCGTACTGATCGCCAACGGCGAGGGCACCGCGGTGGCCTATGCGCTGTGGAACCTGGAAGAGCGCGGTCCCATGTTCATCGATCCCGGCGTGCAGGTCTACGAGGGCATGATCATCGGCGAGCACACCCGCGACAACGATCTCGACGTCAATCCGCTCAAGGCCAAGCAGCTCACCAACATCCGCACCACGAGCAAGGACGAGGCGGTGCGCCTGACGCCGCCGCGCAAGATGTCGCTGGAGCAGGCGATCGCCTATATCGAGGACGACGAGTTGGCCGAGGTGACGCCCAAGTCGATCCGCCTGCGCAAGCGGCTGCTCAAGCCGCACGAACGCAAGCAGGCCAAGAAGCAGGTCGCCGCGCAGTAGCGTCCGTTCAATCGCGAAAAGGATTAACGATCGGCAAACCCGTAACCGCGAAGTCGCGCGTATTGCGCGTGACGATGGTGAAGCCGCGTACTTGGGCAATGCTGGCGATTATCGAGTCCTCTAGCGACATGCTGGGGAAGCTCGCTCGTATCTCACCCCATTGATGCGACGTTTGCATGTCGAAAGGCAGAATACGGTCCGTGTAGGCTGCTTCCAACTTAGTGCGCCAATTGAGCAATTGCTTGGCGCGCTCGGGTTCGCGTTTGCGCAACAAGGCGATGCCCTTGGTGATCTCTCCTATGGTTATTGTGCAAAGCCACAATCCGGCTGTATCGGTCTGATCCAGCCATTGCGTTACACCGGGATCGGGGCGTCGCTTAATCGTTTCCGAAACGACGTTGGTATCAAGCAAGAACATCAGAAACGGAAGTTTCTGCTGCGACCTTTCTTGCGATCGGCGTCGAATTCGATATCGAAATCGATCTTGGGGCCGTCGAGCAAAAACTCCCGCAGCGTCTTCTTGGGCTTAATCGTGCGTTGATAGTCAGTAGCGGACATCACGACCACGGCGTCTTTGCCATGGCGCGTTACCCATTGTGGACCTTCGGTCTCTGCGCGGGTAACCACCTCGCTGAAGCGATTCTTGGCTTCCTGCAATTGCCAGCGTTTCATATGGATCTCTATCTAGACAGTCTAGATAAAATATAGGCTTGGAAGGCCGACCCTACAAGCTAGTCTAGTCGCGTAGCAAACCGACCATGAACTGCATCATATTGACGGTATTAGCTCGATCGTTGGGCATGACAGGCCCGGTAACGACATCGCAGGCGGCGCATTCGAACGTGTTGTCGTGAAAAGTCAAAATGAAATGGCGCAAACCGCTAGCGGATTTGGCGTCACGACGTGGATGGCTGTTCCTGCGCTCCATCTCTCGTATCAGCGATGAGGCAACGACCTCGTAGAAGCCGTAATAACCGACCCCGCGTGAATAAAGTGGATGGCTGGCAAGAGTTTCATCGTTTGGCGGCCCAAATGAATGCCATTGGCAACCGGTGAACTTGACGAATGCGATCTTTGTTGCTTCGGGTTCGGATCGATAGCTCAGAACCACATTGCCATCCTCAGCCAAAACTACCGGTTCTGGTGCGCCCGGACAAATCGGCGCAAACGTATGGAGTTCGACAACTTTGTCGTTCTCGTCGAGGTGGTACATAACGCTAAAGCTTCAGCTCGCTGAAGAAGTCGTTGCCCTTGTCGTCGGTGACGATGAAGGCGGGGAAGTTCTCGACCTCGATGCGCCAGATCGCTTCCATGCCGAGCTCCGGATATTCCAGCACCTCGACCTTCCTGATGCAGTTCTTGGCCAGGATCGCGGCCGGTCCGCCGATCGAGCCGAGATAGAAGCCGCCATGCTTCTTGCAGGCATTGGTGACGGCCGCCGAGCGGTTGCCCTTGGCCAGCATCACCATCGAACCGCCCGCCGCCTGGAACTGGTCGACATAGGAATCCATGCGGCCCGCCGTGGTCGGACCGAACGAGCCGGAGGCGTAGCCGGCCGGGGTCTTGGCCGGGCCGGCATAATAGACCGGAAACTGCTTGAAATAGTCGGGCAGGCCCTCGCCGCGGTCCAGCCGCTCCTTCAGCTTGGCATGGGCCAGGTCGCGCGCCACGATCAGGGTGCCGGTCAGGCTGACCTGGGTCTTGACCGGGTGCCGGGTCAGCGCCGCCAGGGTGCTGGCCATGCCCTGGTTCAGGTCGATCTGCACCACCTTGTCGGACAGATGCTGCAGCTCGATCTCGGGCAGGAACTGCGCCGGGTTGGTCTCGAGCTGCTCGAGATAGACGCCGTCTTTGGTGATCTTGCCCAGGATCTGCCGATCGGCCGAGCACGACACGCCCAGCCCGACCGGCACCGAGGCGCCGTGGCGCGGCAATCGAACGACACGAACGTCGTGGCAGAAATACTTGCCGCCGAACTGCGCGCCGATGCCCATCTGCCTTGTCAGCGCCAGGATCTCCTGCTCCATCTCCAGGTCGCGGAACGCCTGGCCGTATTTGCCGCCGCTGGTCGGCAAGCCGTCGAGATAGCGGGTCGAGGCCAGCTTCACCGTCTTGAGGTTCATCTCGGCCGAGGTGCCGCCGATGGCGATCGCCAGGTGGTAGGGCGGGCAGGCGGCGGTGCCCAGGGTGCGGATCTTCTCGTCCAGGAACTTCATCAGGCTGGCCTTGTTCAGCACCGCCGGGGTCTGCTGAAACAGGAATGCCTTGTTGGCCGAGCCGCCGCCCTTAGCGATGAACAGGAACTTGTAGGCGTCGCCGTCGACGGCATAGATGTCGATCTGCGCCGGCAGGTTGTTGCCGGTGTTGACTTCCTTGAACATCTCGACCGGCGAGACCTGCGAGTAGCGCAGATTGTCCTGGGCATAGGACCTGAACACGCCCTCGGAAATGGCGGCTTCGTCGCCGCCGCCGGTCCATACCTTCTGGCCTTTCTTGGCCATGACGATGGCGGTGCCGGTGTCCTGGCACATCGGCAGGATGCCGCCGGCGGCGATATTGGCGTTCTTCAGGAACTCCAGCGCCACGTAGCGGTCGTTGGTCGATGCCTCGGGATCGTCGAGGATGGCGCGCAGCTGCTTGAGATGCCCCGGCCGCAGCAGGTGCGAGGTGTCGTGGAAGGCCTGGCGCGTGAGCTGGACGATGCCGGCCTTGTCGACGGTCAGGATGTCGCTGCCGTTGAATTTGGCGGTACCGACGAAGTCGGCCGTCAGCTTGCGATAGGGCGTGGAATCCTCGCCCATGGGGAACATGTCGTGGAACGCGAATTCGCTCATCGCCGCAGCCTGCCTTGACGTGAAAAAGGGCCGCGCGGCGGCCCCGGAAGGCGACCGCCGCAGCGGCCGTCAGAGACTATTTTTTGCGGAATGCGTCAAGCGTGACGACCTTGTTGGCGTCGCCCTTGGCCGGCTCGCCGCCGCTGGCGGCGTCTTCCGGCTGGGCCGGCTGGACGGCGCTCGCGGCGCTGTCCTTGGCGGGGCCCGTGTCGCGCGCCGCGCCCAGACGCGGCCCGGACGACTTGCCGGCCGCGGTGGGGCGGGCGCCCGGGCCGGGAATGGCGGCGGTCGCGCCGTCCTGGCCGGTTCGTTCGGCGGCCGGCTCGCTCTTGGCTTCCTCGAACTGCAGGCCGAAGCGCACGGAGGGATCGACGAAGGCGGTGAGCGCGGCGAAAGGAACGGTCAGACGCTCGTTCTGCTTGTTGAAGCTGACGGTGACGGAGAACTGCTTGTCCTCGATCTCCAGTCCCCAGAACTGGTGCTGCAGGACGATGGTGATCTCTTCCGGATAGCGGCTGCGCAGATAGTCCGGGATCGACACGCCGGGCGCGCCGGTGCGGAAGGAGATGTAGAAATGGTGGTTGCCGGCCAGCCCGTCGCGCGCCACGTCGTGCAGCACGCGCCGTGCTACGCCGCGCAGGGCCTCGTCGACATATTGGTCGTAGCGATTGCGGTCTTCAGCCATCGGGATCCGGATCGAACTCGAAACGTAATGTCCTGCTTGCGCGCGCCGCCGTCAACCGTCGCGGCGCGCCAGGAAGGCGGCGCAGGCTCCGTCGAGGCCAGGGCTGTGGACGGGAAACGGGGGAAAGGCGGTGGGGGGATTCTGTTGCCAGGCTCCCCCCGAGCCCCGCTTAGGCGTTAAGCCGCAGCGCGAAGTTCAACGTTGTCGTTGGCACTTCTAAGTGTAGCCCGATAACGGCGGAACCATACCGGGCGAAAACTCAGCCTTTACTGCGCTCGTCGATCCTGTTTCGCCCCCACAAAGCCCGCCGCCTTGGACGGCGGGCTGGAATTGGTGGAGGCGCCGGGTACCGCCCCCGGGTCCGAAACGCCTATTCTACAGAGCGTTTATCGCCATAGTCGGTTGCCCGACAGCGAGAATATAGGGATTCCCGGCCGGTTTTGAAAGGTCGCGGTTGCACACAGGCGCCGGCCTTGTCGGTCCGTCGCGGTCCGACATAGAGTGCCGCGCCGGCGTCGTTCCATGCTTCAGCGAGTTGCCATGTCCCTGACCAAAGACCAGGAAGCCGAAATCGAGACGCTGCGCCAGGCGCAGGCGCCGACCCGTCGCGCCACCGTGCCGGCGCTGGAGGAGATCCTGTACCAGGCGCTGCCGGTGCTGGATCACGGCTTCGTCCGCGTGATCGACTACATGGGCGACGATTCGGCGGTGGTCCAGGCCGCCCGCGTGTCCTATGGCCGCGGCACCAAGAAGGTCAGCGAGGACAAGGGCCTGATCAACTACCTGATGCGCCACCGGCACACCACGCCGTTCGAGATGTGCGAGATCAAGTACCACGTCAAGCTGCCGATCTTCGTGGCGCGCCAGTGGATCCGCCACCGCACCGCCAACGTCAACGAATATTCGGCGCGCTACTCGATCCTGGACAACGAATATTACATGCCCCAGGCCGAGCATCTGGCGGCGCAGTCCGCCGTCAACCGCCAGGGTCGTGGCGACACCCTGGCCGGCGAGGACGCGCGGCGGGTATTCGACCTGCTGAAGAAGGACGCCGAACTGGTCTACGAGCATTACATGGAGATGCTCAACGAAGGCGAGGACGGCCAGCCGCTCGACGCCGAACGCACCGGTCTGGCGCGCGAACTGGCGCGCATGAACCTGACCCTGAACTTCTATACCCAATGGTACTGGAAGACCGATCTCTACAATCTCATGCACTTCCTGTCGCTGCGCGCCGATCCGCACGCGCAGTACGAAATCCGGGTCTATGCCGACGTGATGGTCGATACGCTCAGGCGCTGGGTGCCGATGACCCATGCGGCGTTCATGGAATACCGGCTGGGCGGCACCAATCTGTCGCGCACGGGCCTTCAGATCGTCAAGCGCATGCTGGCCGGCGAGAAGGTCGAGCAGAAGGACAGCGGCCTGTCGGCGCGCGAGTGGCGCGAATTGATGGCGGCGCTGGGTAAATAGGCTCGTCATCCCGGCCGAGCGTTAGCGAGAGCCGGGGCCATCTCTCGATACATGAAAGCCGTGTCTTGGATCGACATGGCCCCCGGACAGCGTCCGCATCGGATGCGGCCGCTTCCCGGTCGCGGCAGAGGCGATGGCGCCAGGCTGTCGAGCCTGGCGCCATCCGATCGCAGGCTACTTCGCCAATTCGATGGTCTGGAAGTTCAGGTGGTACGGCGTGCCGGTTGCCGGACGCCACGACTTGATGCGCGGACCTACGGCAAACACCGCGTCGCACCAGATCAGCGGCAAGGCCATCTTGTTCTTGTCTTCCAGATCGGCGAACCGCTCGAGCAGCTTCTCGCGCTCCTTGGGATCGGCCGTCTCGAGCTGCTGGCGATAGAGCTTGTCGTACTCGGGCACGTTGATGTGGCCGGAAGTCCAGACCGACTTGGAGATGTACCAGCCGCCCAGCAGCTCGCCTGCGTCGTCCGACATCGAGGCGCCGCCCCAGAACACTGCCGGCTGCTTGCCGCCGCGCATCATCGGGAACCAGGCCTGGGTATCGTAGGGCAGGCGCTTGACCTTGAAGCCCACCGCTTCGAGATTGCCGGCGATGGCTTCCAGCAATTGCGGCGCGCTGGGGACCGGCGCCAGCGACTCCGTCGACAGCACGAAGTCGATCTCGGTGCCTGGCTTGACGCCGGCTTCCTTGAGCAGGGCCTTGGCCTTGGCCGGGTCGTACGAGATCACCTTGTATTTCGGCTTATAGCCGAAGGTGGCCGGGGTCAGGATCGAACTGGCCGGCGCGCAGGTGCCCTGCAGGATCTTCTGGGTGATGAGCTGCAGGTTGATGGCATGGCCGATCGCCAGCCGGACCCGTTCGTCCTTGGATTCGGGGAACTTGTCGGGGTTGAAATAGATGCCGGCGGTGCTGGCGTATTTCGACGAGAACAGCCGGATCTTCTTGTTGGTGGCGATCTTCTCCAGCAGCGGGCCGGTCAGGCCGGAGACGATATCGGCTTCGCCCTTCTCCAGCATGGCGTAGCGGGTGAACGGCTCGGCCACCAGGCGCTGCGTCAGAATCTTGAACTTGGGCGCGCCGCCCCAGTATTTGGTGTTGGCCTCGTATCGGGTCCACTCGCCGGCCTTCATGTCGGCCAGCTTGAACGGTCCGGTGCCGATCGGGTGCAGGTTGAATTCCTTGGCCCCGACCTTCTCGTAGTAGTTCTTCGGCACGATCGCCTGCAGGCCGAAGCGAGCGGTGGTGAAGAAGGCCAGCCACGGATGCTTCAGCACGAAGCGCACATGCATCGGATCGATGATGTCGACGCGCTCCAGCGAATCGACGAAGCCGGCGCGATAGGAATGGTTGGTCTCGGGCTTGAGGATCTTCTCGAAGGTGAATTTGACGTCCTCGGCGGTAAACGGGTCGCCGTTCTGGAACACCACGTTGGGTCGCAGGGTGAAGTCGATCTGCTTGCCGTCCGGGCTGACGGTCCAGGACGTGGCCAGCGCCGGCTTCTTGCCGTCGGCAGTCAGGTCGAGCAGGCCGTCGAACACCACGTCGTAGGCCAGATAGTCGGTGGTGGCGACCATCAGGGTCGGGTCGTAGTACTGCCGGATGACCGGGCTGGCGACCACGATTTCGTCCTTGCCGGCCTGTTGCGCTGCGACCGGCGCGGCAAAGGCAAGCAGCGGCAAGGCGAGGCCGAGCAGGGCCCGGCCGAATTTGAGGCGAAGTTTCATGATGCGGTTCCTCCCGGGCGCGACCCTAGCCCGGTAGAATCCGCAATGGTACTACCATTTAATTCCGTAATTTGCCGCCTTGCTCGCCCGGATCATGAGCTTCGTCGCTAGTTCCAGGGTGGCAGCAGGGCGACGGTGGTGCGGAAGCCGGGCGGCATTGCGAAAGCACGCAGCTTTTCCGCCAGCACCGGCGCTTCGGCGGGATCGCGCACGTAGAGGCGATAGCGCAGGTCGCGGTTGGAATGGGGATCGAATTCGGCCACGGCAATCCAGCCCAACTGCCCGCCGGTCCAGTCCCCGAACCAGTCGTCGAAAATCGCCGCCACCTTGACGCCGCGGAGCTGGGCGAGGCGATCGATCGCCGCGGCATCGAGTTCGCCTCGCAGGAACAGTCGCAGCACCTGGGTGGTGCCCAGCGCCAGCACGTCGGTGAGGTGGGGCTCGCCGCGCCAGACGATGGCGCCGATATTCATCGCCATCACGCTTTGCTGGGGGTAGGCGGAGGCGAAGAAGTCGGCGATCGCCATGTCGCGATCGCGAACCTCCCGGCTGGCCACCAATGCATTGCGGGTCACCACCACAAGCCGTTCCATACCGGCCGCAACGAAGGCGGCCAGCAGCAATGCCCCTGTCGTTGCGGCGGCCCGCAAGCGCAGCCCGGCGCCGACCGGGGCCCGCCGCTCCGGCCATCGCAACAGCCAGCCGCCGACTGCCGCAATGCCGAGCACGATCAGATAGGCCTCGTAGCGTGCGCCCCAGCCGAAGGTAGCCACCGTGGCATGCACCCAGGTGCCGACGGCAAACAGGCCGAGCAGCACCAGATCGCGCCGTTCCAGGATGCGGCCATGCAGTTCGACGAGCCGCGACAGCAGGACCAGGCCGGCCGCGATCCACAGCGTCAGCAGCACCGGTTGCGAGGCGATGCGCTGCAACGGATGCCAGGTGAAGCGCGCCAGCAGCCGCACCGGATCGTCGCCGCCCAGCAGCATCGGCCCGACGGATTTGGTGAGGATGGCGGCGGGCAGGAATTCCTGCCCCTTGCCGACCGACCACAGGCCGAAGACCACCATCGGCCCCAGGCCGCAAAGGAAAGCGAGCGCGGCCAGGCGGTAGCGGCGGCGCAGCGCCAGCAGCGCCGTACCCAGCACCACCAGCCACAGGCTCTCATAGCGCAGCAGCGGCAGCAGCGCGATCAGCACCAGAAAGAGGAGCGGCCGCAACGGCGCGTCGCCCGCCACCAATCGGCACAGCAGCAGCGCTGCCCAGAGCAGCAGCGCCGCATGCAGCGGATGCTCCATGCCCTGCACGGTCAGCGCCGGGAGCGATGCGAAGGCCACCATCGCCATCACCAGCGCCGCCGCCAGCACGCCGGCGAGACGGTGCTCCTGGCGCTGGCCTTCGCCGCCGACGGATGGCTGCAGCGCGTGCCAGCCGACCGCGATCGCCAGCAGCGCGGACAGGCTGGCCAGCGCCAGCGGCAGCCATGGATTGGCGCCGAACAGGGCGAAGCCCGCCGCCAGCAGCGCCACCCAAAGCGGCGAGGAGGAGGCATTCGTGGTCTCCCACGGCGTCACGCCCCAGACGCCGTGCAGCGCCAGGTTCTTGGCCATCGCCATGTGGATGTAGACGTCGTCCAGGGCATAGACGGGGCCCTGGTCATGCGCCAGACGACTTGTCAGCAGGATCAGCAGCGTGCCGTAGAGCGCGACGGGCAGCAGCAACGCGGCCAGGCGCAACGGGCGGATGAAGTGGGGGCGGAACATGCGGGGCCCGACTGTGCGCCAATCGGCCCGGCCACGCAAACCGGCTTGCTTGCCAAGCCGGCCGCCCTCGGTTATGCGAGCCGCATGGCCCTCGCGCGCATGTTCCTGTCGGTCGTTCTGGCGATCGCCCTGGTGATCGAACTGTCGCTCATATGCCTGGCGCCGGCTGTGGCGCAGACGCCGCCGCCGGGCAAGCCCGATGCGGTCGACGCGCTGGCGGCGTGGCGCCGCCTGCAGGTCAGTCGCGCCGCAGTGCGCGACCAGCTCGAACTGTGCGACGACGATGGCGCGCGCTTCCAGCAGGTCAGCCGGGAGTTGCGGCCCGACGGCGGCGCCGGTCCCGGCGAATGGAAGGATTGGGCGGCGCTGGTCCGCGACACCGGGCACGAGCTGGAATCCTGCCTGCGGGCCTACAACAAGCAGATCGGCCTGCTGCGCGCCGACCACAACGCCCTGGCGGCCATGCTGCCGGCTGTCCAGCAAGCCAAGCCGATGAGCCTCGGCCCCAAGCAGCTTGCTGAGGTGACCGGGGCTGTGGAGGAATCGCAGCGCGAGATCGCCCTCGCCGACGCGCATGTCGGGGCATTGGCGGATCAGGCCGACAAGGCGGCGCTGGATGCGTTGCGGCTGTTGCGCCAGAAGGGCATCGCCAAGCTGGAGCCGCCGCTGCCCAGCTTCAAAAAACTCTTGTAGTCGGCTGGGGTTGGACTATTTATCGCCTGCGCCGGCAATGCTATGATCCTGCCGGTGGAGAGGAAACGGATGAGCCAGGAACTTTCCTTGCGACGACGACAGACCCGCGCGGAAATCCGCGCGACGCTGCTGTGCCACGTCAAGCTCGGGGAAGGGCCGCGTCGTTGAACGCGACTCCGTCCGGGCAGCGCAGCGGCAACTTCGGTTCGCCGCTTTTTTCATGTCCGGACGGCCGCTGGCGGAAGCGGCGCCGGCGCCAGCCTGGAAAGTCACCGCGATGAAAATCACCCTGGAACAGGCCAGCCACGAGGCCGCCGTCGAGCAGCTCAACGACGTGGCGTTCGGCCCCGAACGCTACGCCAAGACGGTCTATCGCCTGCGCGAGAACGTGGCGCCGATCGCCAAGCTGTGCTTCGTCGCGCTGGGCGACCGGGACGGCGAGGAGAGGGGCGCCCTGCTGGCCAGCTTGCGTTTCTGGCCGATCGCGATCGGCGCGGCGAAGACGCCGGCCGTGCTGCTGGGGCCGCTCGCCGTGCAGCCGCATCTGCGCGGCCTGGGCTACGGCAAGGCGCTGATGCGCCATGGCATCGAGCAGGCCCGGGCGCAGGGCCACAAGCTGATCGTGCTGGTGGGCGATCCCGAATACTACAATCCGTTCGGCTTCACCCGGGCGCAGGCGGGTTCGCTGTCGCTGCCCGGCCCGGTGGAAGATCGCCGGTTCCTGGCCTTGGCGCTGACGGACGATGCGCTGCAAGGCGTCGGCGGCATGATCGGCAAGCCCGTAATGGCGCGCAAGGCCGTGGCAGCCGCCAAGAAGCGCAAGCGCGCCTGATCCCTCGCCCTGAGCGAAAGCGCAGGGCCTTGCCTTGCCACCGAAGATTTGTCGGCTGAGCGAAGCGGCTTCGCTATCGCTCGGTACGACGGCGCTTACTGCACCACGATCTTCGGCTTGGGCTTGGCGGCGGCGTCGAGCTGGCGCCAGACGTTCTGCGCCACGGTACGATAGATGCCGGCATGGACGCTGTCCGGCCGCGCCGCCACGATCGGCTGGCCCTCGTCCGAGGTGGTGCGGATATCCAGATGCAACGGCACCTCGCCCAGGAACGGCACGCCCAGCCGGTCGGCCTCGGCATGCGCGCCGCCATGGCCGAAGATCTCCGAGCGCTCGCCGCAATGGGGACACAGGAAATAGCTCATGTTCTCGACGATGCCGAGCACCGGCACCGCCACCTTGCGGAACATGTTCAGCCCCTTGCGCGCGTCGATCAGCGCGATGTCCTGCGGCGTCGAGACGATCACCGCGCCGCTGAGCGGCACGCGTTGCGCCATGGTGAGCTGGGCATCGCCGGTGCCCGGCGGCAGGTCGACCACCAGCGCATCGAGTTCGCCCCATTCGACGTCGTTCAGCATCTGCTGCAGGGCGGAGATCACCATCGGACCGCGCCAGATCATCGGCGTGTCCTCGCCGACGAGGAAGCCGATCGACATGCACCTGATGCCCCAGTTCTCCAGCGGGATCAGGCTTTTGCCGTCGCGCGACTCGGGGCGGCGGTTGATGCCCATCATGCGCGGAATCGACGGGCCGTAGATATCGGCATCGAGCAGCCCGACCTTGCGTCCGCCGGCGGCCATGCCCAGCGCCAGGTTGACGGCGGTGGTCGACTTGCCGACGCCGCCCTTGCCCGAAGCCACGGCGACGATGTGCCTGATGCCGGGCAGGCTGAGCTTGCCCGGCGCATTGCCCGCGCCACCGGCCGCGGCCGGCTGGCCATGCGAATGGGCGTGCCCATGACCATGACTATGACCGTGGTCATGCTGATGGGCCTGGCCGCCGCGCGGCTGCGGCTTGGCTTGAGCCGCGCGCTCGGCGGTCAGCACGGCGGTGGCCGACAGCACGCCCGGCAGCCGGGCCACGGTCTGTTCGGCCTGCTGGCGCAGCGGTTCCAGTGCGGGGCCGCGCGCGGGATCGACGTCGATGGTGATGCGCACATGGCCGCTGCGAATGGCGACGCCGCTCAGCATGCCGCTGGCGACGATATCGCTGCCGCCATCCTTCACCGCGCGCAGGGCTTCGCGCACCTGTTGTTCGCTGATTTCGGCCATTGGCCTCTAACTCCATCTGGAAACTTGAAAAAACGGCGTGCCGCCCCGATATCGAGCTCGATATGTACTGCGATTGTGTCGGCGCGCAAGGGCCGGCGCAATTGCACCGCAGGGGCATCTGTCCTATATCCACGTGCCGGTTGGGGGCATCAGATGCGACGGACCGGCAAGCGGTCCGCAAACAAGGCGTTCGGGGCACTGGCGGGGACGGGTTCATGCCGTGGAATGACAAATCGGGCAATGGCGGGCCGTGGGGCTCCGGTGGCGGTGGCTCGGGAGGCGGCTCGGGCGGCCCCGGCGGCGGTCCGTGGGGCTCCGGCGGCGGCAATCGCGGCGGCGGCCCGGGCGGGCGCGGTCCCAACGATCTCGAAGACATGCTGCGACGCGGCCAGGACCGGCTCAAGGGCCTGCTGCCGGGCGGGTTCTTCTCCCGCCGCGGCATCGTGCTGGGCATCATCGTCATCGTGCTGCTGTGGCTGGCATCGGGCTTCTACCGGGTGCAGACCAACCAGAAGGGGCTGGAGCTGATCTTCGGCGTCTACCAGCGCGAGACCGGCGAAGGCCTGAACTACAACTTCCCCTCGCCGATCGGCAGCGTCGAGATCGTCGACGTCACCAACCAGCGCCAGGTGCGGCTGGGCTTCGACGGCCAGGCCGGCAATATCCGCGTCAACGCCACCCAGCAGCGCGAACGCGGCAGCCTGATGCTGACCGGCGACGAGAACATTATCGACATCCAGTTCGTGGTGTTCTGGCTGGTCAAGGACGCCCGGCTGTTCAAGTTCAACATCCGCAATCCCGAGGAGGCGGTGAAGAGCGCGTCCGAGGCGGCGATGCGCGAGGTGATCGGCAAGAGCGAACTGCAGTTCGCGCTGACCCAGGGCCGCCAGACCATCGAGGACGAGACCAAGCTGCTGATCCAGAAGACACTCGATTCCTACGGCGCCGGCATCCTGGTGATGAACGTGCAGATGCAGAGCGTCAATCCGCCGGTCCAGGTGATCGACGCCTTCAACAACGTGCAGACCGCGCGTCAGGACAAGGAGCGCGCGATCAACGACGCCAACGCCTACAAGAACGAGCTGATCCCGCGCGCCAAGGGCGACGCCACGCAGATCGTGCAGCAGGCCGAAGCCTACAAATCGCAGGTCGTCAATCGCGCCCAGGGCGACGCCCAGCGCTTCGTCGCGATCTACGACCAGTACACGCTGGCCAAGGACATCACCTTGAAGCGACTGTATCTGGAGACTATGGAGCAGGTGCTGCGCGGCGCCAACAAGGTGGTGATCGACAAAGCCGGCAGCGGGGTGCTGCCCTATCTGCCGCTGCCTGCGCTGAGGCCGGCGCCGTCGCCGCCCGCAGCCTCCGGCGCGCCGCCGCCGATCGCTCCGCCGCCTGCGACGCAAGCGCCCCAGGGCTCGACCGTGGGAGGCCAGCGGTGAAAAACAACAACTGGCACATCTTCGGCATCGTCGTGGCGGTGCTGATCGTGATCCTGGGCTACAGCTCCTTCTACGTGGTCGATCCCACCGACCAGGCGATCGTGCGCCAGTTCGGCAAGGTGGTCCGCGTCGATACCAAGCCGGGCCCGTACCTGAAGCTGCCGCTGCTGCAGGACGTCACCTATTTCAGCCGCCAGGTGCTGGATTTCGACGTCGACCGCCAGGAGATCATCCTGCTCGACCAGAAGCGGCTGGACATCGATGCCTATGCAAGGTTGCGCATCACCGATCCGCTGCTGTTCTTCCAGACGGTGCAGAACGAGCAGGGCCTGCGCGCCCGTCTCGGGCCGGTGATCCAGGGCACCATCCGTCGCGTGCTGGGCGACGTGCCGCTGCAGGTGCTGTTGACCGACCAGCGCGCCGATCTGATGCAGCGCATCACCCAGAGCGTCGCCACCGAGGCCAAGAGCTTCGGCGTCGAGGTGCTCGACGTGCGCCTGAAGCGCGTCGACCTGCCGGTCGCCAATTCCGAGGCGGTGTACCAGCGCATGTCCTCGCAGCGCGATCAGGAAGCGCGCCAGTTCCGTGGCGAGGGCCAGCAGGAGAGCACCTCGATCCGCGCCAACGCCGATCGCGAGCAGGCGGTGATCATCGCCGAAGCCAAGCGCCAGGCGGAGATCATCCGTGGCCAGGCCGATGCCCAGGCGACGAAGATCTACGCCGATGCCTTCTCGCGCGATCCGGAGTTCTTCACCTTCTACCGGTCGCTCGAAGCCTATCGCAACGCCCTGGGCGGCGACACCACCACTTACCTGCTGTCGCCCGACAGCGAGTTCTTCCGCTACTTCAGCGCGCCGGCACCGGCCAGGAAATAGGCCGCCAATATCGGGAAGCTCCGGGGGCTGCCAGGCGGCAGCCGCCGGGCATGCCCTTGGGGCATTGCGGGCACTCCGGGGCACGGCGGGAGCGTTCCCGGGATTGGCTGCTGGGGGCCGCCCGCGCCTGGGTTGTCCTTGCGCTGTCCTTGGCCTGTCCTGAGGCTGTCCTTGGACTGACGTGGAGCAGTCGCAGGGCGGTGCGGCCCGTCGCCTCGACGGCCGGCATCGGATCGATGCGCCCATCGGTACGAGGGTGCGCGGATCGCCGCCAGCCGGCCGGCTCCGGCCCGCCCGCCACAATTGAACCATATTTTCTCGCAAAGTACGCTTCAGCAAGCTGCTGACGGATCGGTGCGCCTCGGGGGAGACACAACGCCATCCGTGCCAGCATCCAAAATCCGGAGGGATAGCAGTGGGCATCGTTTCGATTCGCCAATCCAACGACATCGCATCTGGCCGGCTGGGGGGAAGCCGCGTCATGCGATGGCGGCGTGCCGCGCTGGCGCTGGCCGCCGGCATTATGATGGTGAGCTGGAGCGGCGTTGGCGCGATCGCGCGCGAGGCGCCGCCGTCCTTCGCCGACCTGGTCGACAAGCTGTCGCCCGCCGTGGTCAACGTCTCCACCACCCACCAGACCGGCGGCAACGCCGACCGGCGGCGCAACCCGCGCAACCAGCCGGGCGGCTCGCTGGAAGACATGTGGCGCGATTTCCTCGAGCGCCAGGGCCCGCCGCGCCGGCTGACCTCGCTGGGCTCGGGCTTCATCGTCGATCCGGCCGGCTACGTCGTGACCAACAATCACGTCATCGGCGACGCCGACGAAGTGTCCGTGACCCTGCAGGACGACACGACCTTCAAGGCCACGGTGGTGGGCAAGGACAGCAAGACCGACCTGGCGCTGCTCAAGCTCGACCTCGGCAACCACAAGGCTCCGCTGCCGACCGTCAAGTTCGGCGACTCCGACAAGTCGCGCGTCGGCGACTGGGTCATGGCGATCGGCAATCCGTTCGGCCTGGGCGGCACGGTAACGGTGGGCATCATCTCCGCGCGCTCGCGCTCGCTCAACGGCCCCTACGACGACTTTCTGCAGACCGACGCCGCCATCAACCAGGGCAACTCCGGCGGTCCGATGTTCAACATGGACGGCGAGGTGATTGGCATCAACACCGCCATCATCTCCCCCGGCAGCACCGGCGGTTCGGTCGGGATCGGCTTCGCCATCCCGTCCAACATGGCCAAGATCGTGGTCGACCAGCTGCGCGAATACGGCCATATGCGGCGCGGCTGGCTGGGTGTGCAGATCCAGACCATCGACGAAGACATGGCCAAGAGCCTCAATCTCGACCATCCGCATGGCGCGCTGGTGGCGGCGGTGACCGCCGGCGGTCCGGCCGACAAGGCCGGCATCAAGGCGCGCGACGTGATCCTGACCTTCGACGGCAAGGACATTCCCGAATCGCGCAAGCTCAGCCGGGTGGTCGCCGACACGCGCGTCGGCACCGACGTGCCGGTCGTGGTGTGGCGCGACGGCGAGCGCAAGACGCTCAAGGTCAAGCTGGGCGAGCTCGACGAATCGGGCGACCAGCAATTCGCGTCCAACGACAACAGCGACAGCCGTTCCGACAGCGGCTCGCCGAAGAGCAAGCCGAAGGACGACGCCAGCATCGTCCAGACCTTCGGCTTCACCCTGGCGACGCTGACCGCCGAGATGCGCGACCGCTACGACATCCCCAAGACGACCAAAGGCGTCGTCGTGACCAAGGTGATCGACGGCGGCGTGGCAGCGGAAAAAAGCATCCGCGCCGGCGACGTCATCGTCGATATCAACCAGAACGAGATCAAGACGCCGGACGATTTCTCCGCCCGCGTCAGGGAAGCGCGCGACGCCAAGCGCAAATCGGTGCTGCTGTTGATCGACCGCCAGGGCGATCTGCGCTTCGTGGCGCTGCGCATCGACGGATAGCAGGCTTCAACGACCGTCTCCTTCGGTCGCAACTGAAACGGCGCCAGGCCTCGTCCCGGCGCCGTTTTTTTGTCCGCGGCTAAATCGGTATCGCCCTTGCGCATTTGACGGCTTTTCTGTCGCAGGCGGCCCGGGCGGCCTGTCGTACCGCGCCGCCGGGGCTAGAATGGCGCCGGCAGGGGCGCCGACAGAAACACCAAACAAGGGCGTCCGTCGAACCAAGGGAGGACGCCATGCGCGTGCAATTCGAGAATCTCACGGTCGAGAAGCAGGGCAAGCTGGCCCGCATCACCTTCCATCGCGAGGTGCGGCTCAACGCTTTCGCCTATCCCGGCGTGCGCGATCTGGACGCCGCGGCCAAGCTGGTGGCGGACGACACCGATCTGCGCGTGGTGGCGCTGGTCGGTCGCGGTCGCGCCTTCTCCACCGGCATCGATCTGAAGGAGCTGGCCGCCGGAAACATCGACCTGCGCTACTTCCATGCCTGGGACAGCGCGGTGCGCCAGTTCGAGACCATGGACAAGCTGGCGATCTGCCTGATGCACGGCTTCGCCTATGGCGGCGGGTTGCAGCTGGGCCTGGCCTGCGACCTGCGCATCGGCACGCCCAGGGCGAAATACGCGTTGCCGGCCGTGAAGGAGGGACTGATCCCGGGCCTCGGCACGCAGCGGCTGGCGCGCTATATCGGCCTGGGCCGGGCCAAGGCGCTGTCGCTGTGGGGCGACGTGATGGACGGCGAGGAGGGCTTGCGCACCGGCCTGGTCGATGCGCTGGTGTCCGACGACAAGGCGCATGAGGAGTTCGAGCCCTACATCGAGAAGACCCTGGTCATGGCCAGCCAGGGCGCGCGCTACACCAAGCACTGCATCGCCATGATGAGCGACCTCGACTGGCAGGAAGCCTTCGATCTCTATATGGACCTGCAGAAGAAGGGCCTGAGCTCGGCCGACTTCCGCGAGGCGATGGATGCCTACAAGGCCAACCGCGCGCCGCAGTGGGGTTGAGCCGTCATCCTGAGCGCAGCGAAGGATCTTGCCAAGCCCGGAAAATCGGCGCTGGCGAAGCAAGGTGCTTCGCTTCGCTCGGCATGACGATCGGTTTCGCTAAACCGTCATGACTGGCCCATAGGATCGCGCCCGATCGATCCAATCGGGGAGATACCCCATGACCGTTCGGACTTCGCGCCGCGCCGTGCTGCACGCGCTGGCTGGCGCGAAGCTGTTGCCGCTGGCCGGCAGTTCCGCCGCTTTGCTGCTGCCGAGCGGCGCCCAGGCCAGGCTGCTGCAACCGCCGTTCCGCTGCGGTCGGTTCCATCGCCGGCATGCCGGAGCTGGCATAGATGCAGTTGCCCCTCGATACGGGGCAGGGGCATCTTCTAGAGATTGACGCCCCACTCCGCGAACTGGCGTTCGATATCGGGCTTGAGCTTGCGCGCGGCGGCGAGATCGGCATTGGCGCCGGCCTGGTCGCCGCTCTTGAGCCGGGCCGCGCCGCGGCCGAACAGCGCCGAGGCCAGCTTGGGGTTCCGCTTGAGCGCGGCGCTGTAGTCGGCGATCGCCTCGCCATATTGGCCAAGCTTGAGATGGGTCAGGCCGCGGCTGTCGAGCGTCGCCATGTCCCGCGGCGCCAGCTCCAGGGCATGGTCGCAATCGGCCAGCGCCTCGGCCGGGTGGCCGCTCAGCGTGCGGACCCAGCAGCGCCCGTTCCAGAAATCGGCGGCATCGGGCTGCAGTGCGATCAGCTTGTCGTAGTCGGCAACGGCCAGGTCGTATTTGTGCTGACGCTCGTAGATCATGGCACGGGTGACATAGGCATCGGCGTTCTTGTCGTCGCGCGCCAGGACAAGGTCGAGATCGTCCGTCGCCAGGTCGGCGTGGCCCATCACGATGTGCAGCAGCGCCCGCTCCAGCAGCAGCTTGGCGTCGCCCGGCCTGAGCGCCACGGCGCGATCGTAATCCCCTAGCCCACGGTCCAGTTGGCCCTTGTCGGCGTAGGCCGCGCCGCGCGCGCGATAGGCGTCGGCCAGCTTGTAGTCGAGCGCGATCGCCTTGTTGAGCTGGGCGATGGCCTCGTCGTCGCGCCGCAGATACATCAGCGCCGCGCCGCGTCTGACGTAGAGACCCAGCAGCTCGGCGCCGGCGAACCTGCCCGAGGCGATCAGCTTGTCGCAGGCGGCCAGCGCTTCCTTGGGCTGCTGCTCGTTGGCGCAGGTCTTCTTCAGGTCGTCCGCATTCTGCGCGGTCGCCGGCGACGCGCCGGCCAGCAGCAGCGCGAGGGAAACGGCAAGCAGGCATGGCCTGGCGATTTTCACAGGCGATATCCCCAGTCGACGAAATGGCGCGCGATCGTCGGGTCCGATTTCAGCGCCGCCTGCAGGTCCGCGGCGCCGCCATCGCCATCGCCGCTTTTCATGCGCGCCAATGCCCGGCCGTAAAGCGAGGAGGCCTTGCCGGGCTCCAGCTTCAGCGCAGCGGTGTAGTCGGCGATCGCTGCGGCGTAGTTGCCGAGTTTGAGGTGAACGAAGCCGCGGCTGTCCCGCGGCTCGACATAGTCGGGGTCGGCGCTGAGCGCGGCGTCGCAGTCCTTCAGTGCCTGCTCCAGCCGGTTCAGGATGGCGCGATTCCAGCACAGCGAGTTCAGCCCGTCGGCGCCGCTGGGATTCAGCCTCACCGCCTGTTCGGCGGCGGCGATGGCGCGCTCGTATTGCTTGCGCGCGGAGAAGACCGCCGCCCGGTTGGCATGGGCCAGCGCCGATTTCGGGTCGAGTCGCAGGGCCGTGTCGTAGTCGGCCATTGCCCGGTCGAGGTTGCCCAGCCGTTCGTAGGCAACGCCGCGATTGATATAGCCATCGACGTTCTTGGAATCGCGTCTGATGGCCGCGTCGAAATCGGCCTTGGCGCGCTGGGGGTCGCCGCTGGCAAGATAGACGTTGCCGCGATGGTTCAGCACCGCCGTGTCCTGCGGCAGCAGCGCGGCGGCCTTGTCGAGATCTTCGATGGCGCGGGCATATTGGCGCTTGCCGGCATAGCTCACGCCGCGATTGTCCAGCGCGGTGCCGTTCTGCGGTTCGATCTTCAGCGCCTTGTCGAGTTCGACGATCGCCTCGTCGTAGCGCTTGAGATCGTTGAGGGCCGCGCCGCGGTTGTTGTAGGGCCAGACGTAGGCGGGATCGATCTCGCTGGCCTTGGCGTAGTCGGCGAGGGCGCGTGGCTTGTCGCCGCTCAGGTCGTAGACCACGCCGCGGCTGTTGTAGACCCAGGCGAGGTCGCGACCTTCGAGCTGGCCGCTGGCGATCAACTTGTCGCAGGCGGGGATGGCGATGGCCGGATCGTCCTTGCCGCAGGCATCGTGCAACGCTTCGTCCGGACTCTTGGCCGCCTGCGCCGCGGCGGGCGCTGTGCCCAGCGCCAGGGCGCCGCCGATGGCGATGGCGATGACGATGACGGTGGCGATGACAACGGCAACGACGGTCGCGGACATCCGCCGCGCGACATCCATACCCGAATGGCTTTGCATTTGGCTCCCCCCCAACGACCGGGCGCAGTCTAGCCGGCCGGCCGGTGGGCCGAAAAGCCCGCGGTACAAGGCGCCCAAGCCCGCGGGCATCCGGGATAGTCTTGCGCGGCGGATGCGGGAATGAAATCCTGCATCGTCCTGGGGGGAGTGGCGTTTGACCTTTCTGATCACGGCCGTGGCGATCATCGCCGGGCTGACTTTCGTGGCCCTGGCCAATAGCTGGTGGGCCGGGCGCGTGCGTCTGGCCTGGTTGCGGGACGAATATCCCGATCTCGGCCTGCGCCAGCGCATCTACAAGCGCGAGATCTGGGCCGGCATGACGCGCCAGCAGTTGATCCATGCGCAGAACGACCCACGCGAGGTCGAGACGGTGACCGGCGAGGACGGCCGGCCTGCCGAAATCTTCAAATACGACAAGCTGGGCGATCGCTATCGGCTGCGCGTGCGGCTGATCGACGGCGTGGTCCAGGACTGGGTGCGCGAGAAATAGCGCTCCGGCCGCACGGTCGGCGCCGCCCTGTCCGGTCGGCTCGGCTGCGTTGTTCCGGCATCGCTTCCAGGCGCCTGCGCGCCGGCAGCGCTCAGCGCATGAAATAATCGGTGCCGCTCAGCACGAACATGATGGCCAGCCAGACCAGCACGCCCAGCGCGACCAGCCGCACCGCGCCGCGCTCCTCGCGCAGCTTCATGAAGAACCAATAGATCAGGGCGGCCTTGACCGCGGCGATGCCCAGGCTCGCCGCCAGGCTCGGCGTGCCGCTGAGGGCGTAGCTGGCGGCGATGGTCAGCGCCAGCAGGCCGATCAGCGCCAGCCAGACCATGGCCAGGGTGCGGATTTCCTTCATGGCGGCCCTCATCGCGCGAGGTATAGGACAGGGTAGAGAAACACCCAGATGGCATCGACCAGATGCCAGTACAGCCCGCCCAGCTCGATGGTGATGGCGCGTTGCGGCAAGGCCGTTGCGCGGCAGCGCACCCGCCAGGCCAGGATCGCCAGGAGGACGACCCCACCCGTGACATGCAGCGCATGCAGGGAAGTGGCGACCAGGTAGAGATTCATGAACAGCCGCTGCACCGGCCCGGCGAAGCGGGTGGGCTCGCCAAAGGCCGGCAGCAGGCCTTCGCCGTATTCGAGGCTGTATTCGAACGCCTTGATGCCCAGGAAAACCAACCCCAGCAGGGCGGCGGCCAGCAGGCACCAGAAGGTCTGGCCGGCCGC
The DNA here is from genome assembly GCA_964458605.1 of uncultured Hyphomicrobiales bacterium. Lineage (GTDB taxonomy): Bacteria > Pseudomonadota > Alphaproteobacteria > Reyranellales > JAQSWP01 > JBBSNV01. Next base: position 44,613 of record CAYWLS010000030.1, read on the forward strand.
ACCACGCCGGGCCCGCGCCACCGCCAGGGCCACGGCAAGGCTGGAGGTCAGCAGCACCAGGGTGTTGGCGCCGCCGATCCACAGATGCAGGTGCCGTGACGCCTCGACGTATTCGGGCCGGTGCAGGATGCGCAGCACGAAAGCCACGGCGAACAGGCCGCTGAACAGCATGATCTCGGTGGCCAGGAACACGAACATGCCGAGCTTGTCGGCCGTGCGCTGCTGGGCCAGCGTGGCATAGGGCTCGCGAAGCTGGCCATGTTCGCTCATGACCGGCCCCGGCGTTCGCCGCTTCGGCCCTGGGACTGCTGGTCCTCGCGCTCGACGGCATAGTCGTAAGGTGGGCCGGTGACCACCGGGATGCGGTCGAAATTGTGCTTGGGCGGTGGCGACGGCACGGTCCATTCCAGCCCGGTGGCGTCCCAGGGATTGTCGCCGGCCGGCTCGCCGTAACGCATCGACCAGAACAGATAGAGGAACGGCAGCACATAGGCGACCGCCAGGATGCCGGCGCCCGCCGAGGACAGCACATGCAGCACCTGGAACGAGGGATCGTAGACATGATAGCGCCGGGGCATGCCGAGATAGCCCAGGATGAACTGTGGAAAGAAGGTGAGGTTGAAGCCGAAGAAGATCAGCAGCGCCGTCAGGCGGCCCCAGGGCAGGGAGAATTTGCGGCCGATCATCTTGGGCCACCAGTAGTGCAGCGCGCCGAAATAGGCCGACACCGTGCCGCCCACCATGATGTAGTGGAAATGCGCCACCACGAAATAGGTGTCGTGCACATGCACGTCGATCGCCAGCATGGCCAGGATCAGTCCGGTCACGCCGCCGACCACGAACAGGCCGATGAAGCTCATGGAGAACAGGAAGGGCGGATCGAGCGAGATGTGGCCTTTGTAGAGCGTCGCGGTCCAGTTGTAGACTTTGACGCCGGAGGGCACCGCCACCGCCAGGCTGAGGAACGAGAACACCGCGCTGGCGTACATCGACTGGCCGGCGACGAACATGTGGTGGCCCCACACCAGGAAGCCCAGCGCGGCGATGGCGATCGACGAGGCGGCGACGAATTTGTAGCCGAACACCGGCTTGCGCGCGCCGGCCGCCACCAGCTCGCTGACCACGCCCAGCGCCGGCAGCACCATGATGTAGACCGCTGGGTGGCTGTAGAACCAGAACAGGTGCTGGTAGAGCAGCGGATCGCCGCCCAGCGACGGATCGAAGATGCCCAGCCCGAACAGCCGCTCGGCGGCGATCAGCAGCAGCGTGATCGACAGCACCGGCGTCGCCAGCACCAGGATGAACGAGGTGGCGTAGATCGACCACACGAACAGCGGCAGCCGGCCCCAGCCCATGCCCGGGCAGCGCAGCTTGTGCACGCTGACGATGAAATTCAGCCCGGTCAGGATCGAGGAGAAGCCGACCACGAAGATCGCGGTGGCGGCCAGGATCACTTTGCCGTTGGCGAACATCGAGGACAGCGGCGTGTAGAACGTCCAGCCGGTGTCGACGCCGCCGGAGATCAGCACGAAGATCGTGAACAGCCCGCCCAGCAGGTAGATGTACCAGCTCAGCAGGTTGAGCCGCGGGAAGGCCAGGTCGCGCGCGCCGATCATCAGCGGCAGCAGGAAATTGCCGAAGGTGGCTGGGATCGACGGGATCAGGAAGAACCACACCATGATCACGCCGTGCAGGGTAAAGGCGCGGTTGTAGCCGTCGTTGCTCAGCACGTCGGCCTGCGGCGTCAGCAGGTCGATGCGCATCAGCGCCGCCGCCGAGCCGCCGACGAAAAAGAAGAAGGTGATCGAGATCAGATAAAGGATGGCGATGCGCTTGTGGTCGGTGGTCAGCAGCCAGGA
>CAYWLS010000031.1:0-42611 GCA_964458605.1 uncultured Hyphomicrobiales bacterium
CCATCTTCAATCACACCCGCCTCGATTTGGGAATCCACAATCGATTCAATCACACAGAATCAGACTCTAGGCCAAGCTAAGCGTTTGTAAGCCAAGCACATCGAGACCGGACGGCGGCCCGGCCGGCAAGGGCTGTCCGGCCGCGGGCACGTTTTGCTCCATCGGACGTTTCCCCTGACCGGCCGCGGCCTTAAGCTGGCCGCGGTGGCAACAGGGAGCCGTTCAAAATGAAAATCATTCGCGTCGGATTGGCGGCGGCGTGCCTGGTCGGGTCGGCGATGCCGGCCATCGCCCAACAGCTTGCTCCGCCGGCCTATCAGGACCTGGAATTCAATCCCGACACCGGACTCTATGCGTTCCGGCTCAATGGCGCCCCCTGGACCTGCCCCGCCAGCTCCTTCTGCAAGCCGGTGCGCCTGGACGGCATCGCCGACAAGGATCTGCCGGGCGCCGACATCCAGTCGCTGGGCCATGCCGAGCGGCGCTACTTCCTCTCCTTCCGCCACCCGGGCTACGACAAGGGCCGCGCCTCGATCTTCAACTGCCTGGACGATCGCTGCGCCAGGCTCGATTCGGATACCGGCCAAGCCGTGTTGCTGGACGTATTCCCGGTCAAGCAGGGCAGCGACATCGCAAGCCGCAGCGCGATCCTGCGCAACCTCGACGCCGCCAACAATCGCTCGCAGCTGCTCTGGTGCGGCGAGAACGGCTGCGCCGAACTGCCGGTTACGCGCGATGCCGAACTGCATCTGAACTTCATGGGCCGGGCCCGCCAGGACGGCGTCGACAAGATATTCTTGCGCGACCAGTCCGGCGCGGTCCTGCAATGCGGCCAACCCGAGGCCGGCGTCGACGACCGGATGAATTGCGATCGCACCAGCCTTGCCTTCGAGGATTTTCCGCGCCCGGCCGCGGGTGCGACCGTGCCTGCGCCCGCGCCGGCGCCCAATCCCGCCGCCAGCGCCGAGGCCGACCAGCGCGCGCTGTCCGGTTCGATCGACAGCGCTATCCGCAACGGCGATTTCATCACCGCCGACCGGCTGCTGGCCGATGCCACCCGGCGCTACCCGAAGGCGACGACCTGGAGCCCGTACCAGCAGCAACTGGCCAAGGCCCGGGCCGCGCGCGAGCTGCAGCAGCGCACCGACGAGGCCCGCCGGCTGATCGAGGACGCCCGCCGCTATGCGGCCTACGACGATTTCGACGGCGCCGAGTTTCTGCTGCAACAGGCCAACCAAGTCTATCCCAACTTCCCGGAGATCGGCCAGGCGCGCGCCGATATCGGCCGCATGCGCGCGGAGCGCGACCGCGACTTGCGCGAGCAGTATCAATACAGCGCCGCCATCGAGCGCGCCTTCGCCGCATGGAATCTGTGGGAGGCAGAGCGCCTGATCGGCAGTGCCCGGCAGCGCTATCCGCAGGATCCGACTTTCCGGACCTATGCCGACCAGCTTTCGCGCATCAAGGCCCAGGCGCAATGGCAGGAACGCCTGCACCTGTCGCGCGGCTATATCGGCGCCGCGCGCACGGCCATGAACAAGGGCGACTTCGGCTATGCCGAGCGCCAGTTGGCACTGGCCCAGCAGACGACGCCTGGCCTGCCGGAGATAAGCCAGGCCCAGGTCGACCTGGCGCGCCTGCGCGCCCGGGCCCAGGTGCAGAACGAGGACGTCCGCCGGCTCACTTCGGCGATCGACGATGCCATCCTGCGCAAGCAGTTCGACGATGCCGAGAAGATGCTGCAGGACGGCAGGCGGCGCTATCCCTCCTACGAGGGCTGGAACGAAATCCAGCGCGACCTGGCGCAGGCGCGCGCCGGCAACGACCGCCAGACGCGCGACCAGCAGGAGCGGCGCAAGAAGGCCTTCGAACTGATCGCTTCGGCCCGCCAGGCCGGCGACAAAGGCGATTTCGCCGCCGCCGGAAAGATGCTGGACGACGCGGCCAAGCTGCAGCCCAACCTGCCCGAGATCGCGACCGCACATGCCGACATCGAACGGCAGCGCGCCGATCGCGAGCGGCAGGACAAGGAAACCGGGGTGATCGCCGCGGCGATCGACGCCGCCATCAAGCGCAACCAGTACCCGGCGGCGGAGCAACTGCTGCGCGACGGGCAGCGCAAATATCCCAGCTACAAGGGATGGGACGATCTGCAGAAGCGCATCGCCGACGGGCGCAAGGCGTGGCAGCCCGGCCCGGACGGCAAGCCCGCCGGCGCCAGCGACAACAAGGGCGGTACGCCGGACAAGGCCGAGGCGCAGCGCGTGGCCGCGCTGGTGACGCAAGGCCGCGCGGCGCTGGGCAAGAACGACCTGGCAGCGGCGGAAAAGGCGCTGCTCGATGCCGAGAAGATCGACGCCAAGGAGCCGACCGTGGCGAAGCTGCGCGCCGATTTCGAGGCGGAGAAGAAGCGGGCCGAGGCGCAGCGCATCGGCGTGCTGGTGACGCAAGGCCGCGCGGCGCTGGGCAAGAACGACCTGGCAGCGGCGGAAAAGGCGCTGCTCGATGCCGAGAAGATCGACGCCAAGGAGCCGACCGTGGCGAAGCTGCGCGCCGATTTCGATGCCGCGCGCAAGAAAGCCGAGGACCAGCGCGCGGCCGAGCAGAAGCTGCGCGATCTTCTGGCCGCCGTCCGCCGCGACACCGCTGCCGGCAAATTCGCCGAGGCCGAGACGAGTCTGAAGCAGGCCGAGGCGCTGTCGCCCAACGCGCCCGATGTGAAGGCCATGCGCGGGGAGTTCGAACGGTCCAAGCGTCAGGCCGGGACCAAGCCCGCCAGCCCCGCGCCCGGACCGACGCCCGCGACCGCACCGACGCCGGCTCCGTCACCTGCTCCGGCAGGCGGCGTCAAGCCAGGCCCGGCTCCGGCGCCGGCCTCCGCACCGTCGCCTGCACCCGCGACCGGCGTCGATAAGGCGACGGCCGACAAGGTGGCGGCGCTGGTGGCCCAGGCGCGCGAGGCGATCAAGAAACACGACTTCAGGGCCGCCGACACGGCGCTGGATCAGGCGGAGAAGCTGGATGCCAAGGCGCCCGAGGTGATCAAGGCGCGCGCCGAACTCGACGCGGCCGAACCGGGGCGGCGGCGCAACCGGCAACAGCAATAGGGCTGCGGGCGGGGCGGCAACGCCGTGCCCGTCCTTCAGGCGACCCGCTCGAAATCCTCCAGCCGGGGCGCCTGCATCTCGTCGCGGAAGCGATCGAAGCTCCACGGCCACAGCGCCGGATTGCCGTGCTTGTCGAGATACCAGCTCTTGCAGCCCGAGACCCACACCGTGCCCTTCATCGCCTCGCGCAGTTCGCGATTGAACCGCTCGGTGGCGTCGTGTCGCGGCACGATGGCGTGGCGATTGCCCTGCCGCGCCGCCTCGATCAGCTTCAGGATGTAGCCGATCTGCAGCTCGGAGATGCGGATCACGGAGAAATTGCCGATCGGGCTGTTCGGCCCCACCAGCATGAAGAAATTGGGGAAGTCGGGCATCGCCACCGAGCGATAGGCGGTGGTGGCGCTGGACCAGGCCTCGCTGAGGCGCCGGCCGCCCAGCCCGACGATCTCCATCGGCCGCATGAAGGCATGGCCGTCGAAGCCGGTGGCCAGCACCAGCACGTCGAGTTCCACCAGCGCGCCGTTCTTCAGCCGCACGCCCTTGGCCTCGATGCGCTCGATGGCATCGGTCACCAGCGTCGCATTGGGCTTCTGGATCGCCGGATAGAAATCGTCCGACATGATCAGCCGCTTGCAGGCGGCGCGATAGTTGGGCGTCAGCCGCCGGCGCAGCTCGGGATCCCCGACGTTGGTCTCGAGATTGGTGCGACAGGCATCCTCGATCGCCTTGAGCTGGTCCTGGTCGCCGATCACCGCCTGGGCGAAGGTGTCGACCAGGCGCTGGCTCAGGAACTCGTGGGTCTGGCGCAGCACCTCCGGCCGCTCGCGATACATGGCCTTCTCGTTGTCGGCATAGAACGGGTTGGGCAGCGGCAGGATCCATTGCGCAGTGCGCTGGAACAGGAACAGCCGTCCCACCTTGTCGACGATCGCCGGCACGATCTGGATCGCAGTGGAGCCGGTGCCGACGATGCCGATCCGCCTGCCGGTCAGGTCGACCGAATGGTCCCAGCGCGCGGTGTGGAAGGCGGGGCCGGCGAAATCCTTCAGGCCCGCAATGTCGGGATAGACCGGATGGTGCAGCACGCCGGTGGCCGAGATCACGATATCGGCGGTGTCGCGATGGCCGTCCTTGGTCAGCAGGTGCCATTTGCCGTCGCGCCATTCGGCGCGGGCGATCTCGCTGTCGAAGCGGATGCGCTCGTTCAGGCCGTATTTGCGCGCCACGCCTTCGAAATAGGCCTGGATCTCCGGACCCGGCGAGAAGTGGCGGGTCCACTCGGGATTGAGTTCGAAGGAATAGGAATAGGCGTGCGAGGGGATATCGCAGGACAGGCCGGGATAGGTGTTGTCGCGCCAGGTGCCGCCCAGCCGGGCCGCCTTCTCGTAGATCGCGACATCGGCGTAGCCGGCTTCCTTCAGCTTGATGGCGGACAGGATGCCGGACATGCCGGCGCCGATGACGGCGATGCGCGGCGCGGCGGAAGCGGCGGGGATGGGCTGTGTATTCATGGCCACAACACTAGCCAAACGCCGCGAGGCGTCAAACGGCGCTTGACCGGCCGCCAGGTTTGCCGTTATAGGCCTGCTCGCAAGAGTTGAAGGATGTCCGCCTCTGGTGGGTCCCGATGGAGACGACAATGGCTCGCAACCGCATTACGATATCGCTCAGGACGCCGGCGCAAGCCGTGCGCGTCCGCGGCATCGCATTGCCCGCAGCCATCGGTATCGATCGGCATTTCGGCAATGAAGATCGCCGGATGGCGGAGATTTCGGCGGTGGCTGGCGTGTAGACCCTACGCACCAGCGGTCCCAATCGGACCCCACCGAGCCCGCCGTCAGGCACCAGGTTCGGTGGGGTTTTTTGTTGTCTGCGCTGCAACCCAAGGTGGTTTTGCGACAGGAGAGTCGTGTCTCGATGGTGGTCGTAGCTCATCTGGCAGAGCGCCGCAATGTGACTGCGGAGGTAGCCGGTTCGAACCCGGCCGATCACCCCAACCGAGGAGGCGTGTCATGTCAGGCAGGCACGGAGATTTGGCGCACGAAACCATGAGCAAGCGCCGGCAGCGCTTTCAACTCGTCCCTTTTTCCGACACCCGTTGGTATTGCGATCTCAAAGAGGCGATGGAGCCGTCACAATGGCGGCCCGCGCCCACAAGCTGATTTGCTGCTGCGAACGCTACGGCAAGAATAGCCTTCCGTCACCGGCGCATTCGTCAAGGCGCTCCGAGTCGCGATGGCAGGGAAAGCTCGATATGCTATCCCTGCTGAAGCAATCGATACGGGAAGACCTCGCGAAAGCCTAAACTCTCGTAAACCTGAAGTCCCATGGGCGATGATTGCAGGAAACCTGTTCGCGCCCCGCCAGCGGCCCCGAGTTGAAGGGCATGCAGAGTGATCGCCCGGCCAATGCCACGTCTGCGAAATTCGGGCAGGGTCGAAACGGCGTATATACCCGCATGGTCACCCGATGTGACTAAGGCTCCGGTTGCTACCGCCCTACCCTTATAGTCCGCCAAAAGGCGGACTTGCCCATCAAGCCGCTCTGCCGGGATTCGTGGCTCAAGCGCTGCAAGCGCCCGCACAGCCGGTTCCTCAAAACCAGTCCCTCGCGCTGCCAGTTCTCCCCATAGTGCCCGATCCGCTGCACTCTCGACCCGCCTGATCGTCAGATCGGGTTGGTTATCGGCCGGTGGGAGCGATCTGAGATCAACCGTCATAGCAGGAACAGCTCCGGCTTCACGCAGGCCAACGGCAACGAGACGGTCGGCCGCGCCCGCAGCTACAGCCGGCGGCGCCAACCACCACAGACCTTTCCCTCCGGCTTCCGCCAACGCTGCGCCAACGACCCTCGCAAAATTCTCAAGGCCCTCGTGCACAGTGCTTACGATTGCGCCGTTGAAAAGGGGGTGCGGCACGGGCGTCAGATACGCAACCCGGCCCGGTTCCTCGATTGCCCGGCCGGCCGCCGCGCCATAACCGACCCAGTAGTTGATCATGTTTGCATCAAACGCGCGGCTATCTGATTGGCTCATGGCTACCTCCTCTTTGCCCACTGTGTCCTTGAGCATAACTCCGCGAGCGACGTTGTCGACTAAATCAATCCGCGCGGGAACCAGTGCGGCAATCGACGGGGTCTCAAGGATTGCAATGAACGTCACCAAACGCGGAAGCGGTGGGGATTGCGGAGCAAGGGGGATGCGACCTCTTAAGGAGAGCTATGGCGTAGATATAGTTCTCATCATCGCCCGGCGCGGCGCGCCATCGCATTTGTCGGTGAAGAGCAAGCATAGTGGAAGGAATATTGTCATGAGCAGTTTCGAAATCCTGCCGACCCCGCATGGCGGCAAGCCGATCAAGGCCTGGACCCGCGGCGTGCCGCTGGAGGACGAGGCGCGCCGGCAATTGCACAACGTGGCCAGCCTGCCGTTCGTGCACAAGCATGTGGCGGTGATGCCCGACGTGCATTGGGGCCGCGGTGCCACCGTGGGCAGCGTCATTCCGACCGTCGGCGCGATCATCCCGGCCGCCGTCGGGGTCGATATCGACTGCGGCATGGCGGCGGTGCGCGCCGGGCTAGGTGAACTCGGCATCATCCCGGGCTCGATGGGCGCCAAGTCGTTCATCGCGCGCGGCAAGGGTAACGCCGGGTCGTTCGAGACCTGCAGCCATGGCGCCGGCCGTGCCATGTCGCGCAACGCGGCCAAGAAGCGCTTCACCCTGGAGGACCACGCCAGGGCCACCGCGCATGTCGAGTGCCCAAGGACGCAGACGTGATCGACGAGACCCCCGGTGCCTACAAGGACATCGAGGCGGCCATGGCGGCGCAGGCCGACCTGGTCGAGATCGTCCATACCTTGCGGCAGGTGGTGTGCGTGAAGGGCTGACGGCCGATAAAGACAAGAAGGCCGCTTCGGGCCATGCTTGAAGCGCCCTTCTTCGTTACGGGAGACGCCGATGGCCTTGCCGCAATGCCTGCTCATCGTCACCGCCGAGGTCGATGCCGCGATCGAGGACGAATGGAACCGCTGGTACGACCAGGAGCATCTGCCGGCGGCGCTGGCCTGTCCCGGCGTGCTGGCGGGCCGGCGCTACCTCTCGCGCGGGCCGGTGGTGCGCGTCGATCGCGGCCAGCGCAATGTCGCCGAGACGCGCATCTACACCACGATCTACGAACTGGCCTCGCTGCAGGCGGTCGAGACGCCCGAATTCCGCGCCATGCGCGGCTGGTACCGCTTCGCCGGTGGCGTGCGATCGCAGACCAAGGTGATCGCAGCCCTCGAATAATCCCGTATTACGGTATTATAGTTCTTGACTCCCGGCGCCTCGCGGGCCGACCATCCCGGCAATCGCAGGAAACCGGGAGGAAGCGATGCCATCGGTCGCGATCAAGGGCGCGGATATCCACTACGGCGTATCGGGTGCGGGAGAGCCGCTGCTGCTGATTCCCGGCCTGGGGCTGGACCGCAACTACTACCGGCTGGGCACGCCCGATCTGGCCAGACACTTCACCGTCTATGGCGTCGATCCGCGCGGCATCGGCGAATCGAGCAAGACTGCGCCGCCTTACACCGTCGAATCCTGGGCCGAGGATTTCGTCGCGCTGATCGAGGCGCTGAATGTCGGGCCGATGCATGTGCTGGGCTCGTCGCTGGGCGGGGCGATGGCGCTGGCGCTGGCCGAGCGGGCGCCGCAACTGGTCAAGACCCTGACCGTGGTCGGCGGCTTCAGCGAGCTCGACCGCGCCGCCGAGATGAACTTCGCGCTGCGCATGCGGCTGATCGAGCGGCTGGGCTTCAGCCAGGAAGTCGCCGACTATATGGGCCTGTGGACCATGAGCCGCGAATTCATCAATTCCGATGCCGGCTACCAGCAGATGCTGGCCAACCAGACCATCATCAAGAAGAACTCGCCGGAGCTTTACCTGTCCTTCGTCAAGTCGGTGCTGGCCTGGGGCCGCTCCCTGCCGGAGCAGAAGGGCGAGGCCAAGTTCACCGCCAAGTTGCCGCACATCAAGGCGCGCACCCTGGTGATCGGCTCGGCCAACGACACGCTGATCCCGCTGGCCCTGAGCGAGAAAATCGCCGCCGGCATTCCCGGCGCCAAGCTGGTGGTGATGCCGGATGGCGGTCACATCCCGTTCATCGAGAAGCCGGCCGAGGTGGTCAAGATCGTGCTCGACTTCATCAAGGCCAAAGGCTGATCCCGCCATGGGCCTGTTCGGCAAGCGCCAGGAGCGCGTCGAAGACGACAAGCTGATCACCGGCCGCGGCCGCTATGTCGACGACATCAAGCTGCCGGGCATGCTGCATGTCGCCATCGTGCGCAGCCAGGCGGCGCGGGCGCGCATCAAGGTCGATGTGCGGGCCGCCGCGCAATCGCCCGGGGTGGTGGCGGTGTTCACCGCCGCCGATCTGCCGGCGACGGCGAAGCTGCTGCCCGATTGCCATCCCAACCCGGTGCTGACAAACGGCAAGGCCTCGCCGGTGCTGGCCGATGGCCAGGTGCGCTATGTCGGCGAGCCGATCGTGGCCATCGTGGCGGAGAACCGCTACCTGGCCGAAGATGCGGCCGACCTGGTCGAGGTCGAATACGACATCCTGCCGGCGATCGTCGATCTGCAGGCCGCCTTCGCCGAGGGCTCGCCCCGGGTGCATGACGACATGGCGTCGAACGTGGCGGCGCGCTTGCCTGTCGCCACCGGCAATGTCGACAAGGCCTTTGCCGAAGCGGCCTGCATCGTCAGGCGCCAGCTCTCGATCCAGCGCGGCGCCGGCCAGGCGATGGAGACGCGCGGCATCGTCGCCCATTGGGACGAGCACGAAGACCGCATGGTGGTGTGGAACGTGTCGCAGGTGCCCTATGTGCACCGCACCGCCATCGCCAAGGCGCTGGGCCTGCCCGAGCGCCAGGTGCAGGTGCTGAACGGCGAGGTGGGCGGCGGCTTCGGCTATAAGGGTCTGACCTACACCGAAGACCTGCTGGTGCCGACCATCGCCATGAAGCTGCGCCAGCCGATCAAATGGATCGAGGACCGGCGCGAGCATCTGATCGCCTCGTATCACGAACGCACGCAACTGCACGATCTGGAGATGGCGACCACGGCCGAGGGCGTGATCCTGGGCATTCGCGGCCGCTTCCTGCACGACACCGGTGCCTACACGCCGTGGGGACCGGTGGTGCCGTTGCTGACGGCAGTGAACATCCCGGGCCCGTACAAGGTGCCGAACTTCAACGTCACCGCCCATGTGCTCTACACCAACACCGTGCCGACGGCGCCGGTGCGCGGGGCGGGCCGGCCGCAAGCGGCCTATGTGTGCGAGCGTCTGCTCGATGCGGTGGCGCAGAAATTGTCGCTCGATCCCGCCGAGCTGCGCCGGCGCAACCTGATCAAGGCGGAGGAATATCCCTACCAGCTCGGCTTCATCTCGCGCGACGGCACCAACCGCACTTACGACAGCGGCAACGTGCCGGCCCTGCTGGAACGCGCGCTGCAGATGATCGATTACGATGCGCGCAAGGCCGAGCGCGGCGTGGCGCGGAAAGACGGCCGGTACATCGGCGTCGGCATGGCCTGCGTGGTCGAGGACACCGGCCTGGGCCCGTTCGAGGAAGTGGCCATGCAGGTCGAGCTCGACGGCTCGGTCACGGTGCGCATGGGTACGCCCTCGCAAGGCCAGGGTCAGCGCACCTCGTTCGCGCAGATCGTGGCCGACGAGCTCGGCGTGCCGTTCGACAAGGTGCGGGTGCTGACCGGCAACACCGACAATGTGCGCTACAGCATCGGCACCTTTGCCAGTCGAGCGGGTGTGGTGACCGGCTCGGCGGTGCTGGTGGCGGCCCAGCAGTTGAAGCAGCGCGCGCTGCAACTGGGCGGCAACCTGCTGCAGACGCCGCCGGAGCAACTCACCCTGCAGGACGGCAGGGTGCAATCGGCCGACGGCGCCAAGAGCGTGTCGCTCGCACAGATCGTCGAAGTATCCCTGGGTCATTCCGGAGCACCGCTGGCGTTCCGAGAGCTGGGGCCGGGCATGAGCACGGTGGCCAGCTTCTGCCCACCCACCAACACCTTCGCCACCGGCTGCCATGCCGCGGTGGTGGCGGTCGATCCCGCCACCTGCAAGGTCGAGATCCTAAAATACGTCGCGGTCGAGGATTTCGGCAAGGTGATCAATCCCATGATCGTCGACGGCCAGGTGCTGGGCGGCATCTCGCTGGGCATCGGCAACACCTTCTTCGAGCGCGCGCTGTACGACGCCGACGGCCAGATCCTGACCGGCAGCTTCATGGACTACCTGATGGCCACGGCGATGGACGTGCCGCGGGTCGAGATCGACTACATCGCCACGCCCAGCCCGCTCAACCCGCTGGGCATGAAGGGCGCGGGGCAGGGCGGGACCATTCCGGTGCCGGCGGTGCTGTCGGGCGCGATCGAGGATGCGCTGCGCCGGTTCGGCGTGCGGCTCAGCCATGTGCCGTTCACCGAAAGCGACCTGCACGCGGCGCTGGGCAAGGCGAAGGAGGCCGCATGAAGCCGCCGGCCTTCTCCTACGTGGCGCCGGACAGCGTGGCCGAGTGCCTGGCCCTGCTGGCGCAATATGGCGGCGACGCCAAGATCATGGCCGGCGGCCAGAGCCTGATGCCGCTCTTGGCGCTGCGCATGGCGCGGCCGGCGGTGGTGATCGATATCGGCCGTATCAAGGAACTGGATTTCGTGCGGCGCGAAGGCGCGATGGTGCATGTCGGCGCCGGCGTGCGGCAGCGGCGCATCGAGCATGACCCGATCTTCGCCCAGGATTTGCCGCTGCTACGCCAGGCGGTCGGTTTCATCGGCCATGTCGCCACGCGCAGCCGCGGCACCATTGTCGGCTCCCTGTGTCATGCCGATCCGGCGGCCGAGCTGCCGGTCTGCGCCATGCTGCTGGACGCGGAACTGGTGGTGCAAAGCGCGCGCGGCGAGCGCATGGTCAAGGCCGGCGATTTCTTCGCGGGCGCGCTGGTGACGGCGCTGAAGGAGGACGAGCTGGTCACCGCGGTGCGCTTTCCGGTTCACACGGCGGGTTTCGCGTTCGACGAAATCGCGCGCCGGCATGGCGATTTCGCGCTGGTGTCGATCGCCGGTAGGGCGGACAAGGTGGCGCTGGGCGGTGTGGCGGCAGCGCCGGTGGTGTTCACGGTGCAGCCGGGCGAAGCGGCGAAGGATTTCGCCGCGCGGGTCGCGGGATCGCTGGAACCGATCGACGATCTGCATGCCTCGGCCGCCTATCGCCGCTCGGTCGCCGGCGTACTGGTCGAGCGCGTGCTGGGGAGGGCGTCGTGAAGACACCGAGCGACATTGTTGTGGTCGAGCTGACGGTCAACGGCCGCAAGCTGAAGAAGACCACCGAGGCGCGCCGCACCCTGGCCGATTTCCTGCGCGAGGATCTGAACCTGACCGGCACCCATCTGGGCTGCGAGCATGGCGCCTGCGGCGCCTGCACCGTGCTGATGGACGGCGCGCCGGTACGCTCCTGCCTGACCCTGGCGGCGCAGGCGCACGGCGCGGCGATCGTTACGGTCGAGGGGCTGGCGGATGGCGACACGCTGCATCCGCTGCAGGCGGCCTTCAAGCGCCACCATGCGCTGCAATGCGGCTTCTGCACGCCGGGCTTCCTCACCGCGGCGGCGGCGCTGCTGGAAGAGAATCCCGATCCCAGCGAAGCGCAGGTGCGTGACTGGCTGAGCGGCAATATCTGCCGCTGCACCGGCTATCAGTTCATCGTCGATGCCGTGCTGTCGGCCGCGGCGGAGATGCGCGCCACAAAAAATGCGGCCAAGGGGGCAGCATGAGCGACATGAAGGTGGCCGCGGTCGCCGCGCCGATCCGCCAGCAGGTGGTGGCGGCGTTCCGCACCGCCATCGTCGGCGGCCGCTTCCAACCCGGGGAGCGCCTGATCGAGAAGGAGCTGTGCGAGCTGACCGGCTCCAGCCGCACCTCGGTGCGCGAGGCGCTGCGCCAGCTCGAGGCCGAGGGGCTGGTGCAGATGGTGCCCAACAAGGGCCCGATCGTGGCCGCCATCAGCGCCGAGCAGGCGCGCAGCATCTACCAGGTGCGCGGCGCGCTGGAGAGCCTCGCCGGTTCGCTGTTCGCCGCCAATGCCAGCGACGAGCAGGTGGACCGGCTGGAGACCGCGGTCGAAGAGCTGGCGCGGGCCTACAAGTCGCGCCAGATCGAGCGCATCCTGGCCAGCAAGGACCGCTTCTACGAAATCCTGCTCGACGGCTCGGGCAACGAGATCGTGGCCTCGGTGCTGCGCATGATGCAGGCGCGTATTTCCTTGTTGCGGCGCCTGTCGCTGGCCAAGCCGGCGCGGCTCGATGCCAGCATCGCCGAGATCCGCGCCATCCTCAAAGCCATCAAGGCGCGCGACCCGGCCGCCGCCGCTGCGGCCTGCGCCGACCATGTGGCGCGCGCCACCACGGCCGCCCTTGGGGCGGCGCTCCAGACACCGAAGACAGGGAGAAGCAAATGACCAAGCTGTACGACGATGGCATGAAGGTGCGCCGCGCGGTGCTGGGCGATGCCTATGTCGATCGCGCCACGCAGTCGGCCGATCAATATTCCAGGCCGCTGCAGGAGCTGGTGACGGAATATTGCTGGGGCGCGGTGTGGACGCGCCCGGGCCTGGAACGCCAGCAGCGCAGCATCCTCAATCTCGGCATGCTGGTGGCGCTCAACCGCATGCACGAATTCAAGCTGCATGTGCGCGGTGCGCTGAACAACGGCCTGACGCGCGAGCAGATCTCGGAGATCATCCTGCAGACCGCGATCTATTGCGGCGTGCCGGCGGCGATCGACGCCATGCGCAATGCCCGCGAGGTGTTCGCCGAGGAAGGGAAGAAGTAGGTAGATGATCGTCATCCCGGGCGAGCGATAGCGAGACCCGGGGACCCATATGGAGCCAAGCGTCGGCTGTCATGGTTGAGAAATGGCCGCTGGCTCGCGCCGCTGTCGCGGCTTGGTCGGAGTAACCGGCCGGGTACTTTTCGCACCCGCAACAGGCCCTTGACTTCCCTGGCAAAAGGGCTCATATGCAACGCGCCGGCGAGAACTTCGCCCGGCCAGGCGCTTCGGCCGCGTGAGGAACCCCAGGTTCCGTTTGCCGACCGCCTTTATCATCTCTTCCGAATGCTCAGTACACGCGGGGCCTTCAGATCAACGCCCCGTATCGCGGCGCCGATGGTCGGCTGCCGCGCGCACTGTGGCATGAGGATTGTTTTACGTGACCGATTTCACTTCGCTCGGACTGGCTGCGCCCCTTCTCAAGGCGCTGGCCCGGGAAGGCTATGAAGCGCCGACCCCGATCCAAAGCCAGGCCATCCCCCATGTCATGCAGCACAAGGACGTGCTGGGCATCGCCCAGACCGGCACCGGCAAGACGGCGGCCTTCGCGCTGCCGCTGCTGCATCACCTGGCCACGCATCGCGTGCCGGCGCCGCGCCGCGGCTGCCGCGTGCTGGTGCTGAGCCCGACCCGCGAACTGGCCAGCCAGATCGCCCAGAGCTTCCGCACCTACGGCGCCGGACTCAACCTCAAGATCGCCGTGATCTTCGGCGGCGTCGGCTTCGGCCCGCAGATCAAGGCGCTGGAGCAGGGGCTCGACGTGCTGGTGGCCACGCCCGGCCGCCTGCTCGACCACATGAACGAACGCCGCGCCGATCTGCGCCACACCGAGGTGCTGGTGCTGGACGAGGTCGACCAGATGCTCGATTTGGGCTTCATCCATCCGATCCGCCAGATCGTGGCCGTGCTGCCCAAGCAACGCCAGAACCTGTTCTTCTCCGCCACCATGCCGCGGGAGATCCGCAAGCTGGCCGACGAATTGCTGCGCGACCCCGTCTCCGTTTCGGTGGCGCCGGTCGCCACCACGGTCGAGCGGGTCGAGCAGCGCGTCATCTTCGTCGAGGCGGCGCGCAAGCGCGACCTGCTGGCCGAGCTGTTCGCCGATCCGGCGCTGGCCCGCGCCATCGTCTTCACCCGCACCAAGCGCGGCGCCGACAAGGTGGCCAAGCACCTGCAGGCTTGCGGCGTGCCCGCCGAGGCGATCCACGGCAACAAGAGCCAGGGCCAGCGCGAACGCTCCCTGGCGATGTTCCGCAACGGCAAGGCGCGCGCCCTGGTGGCCACCGACATCGCCGCGCGCGGCATCGATATCGACGGCGTGACGCATGTGGTGAACTACGAACTGCCCAACGTGCCGGAAGCCTATGTGCATCGCATCGGCCGCACCGCGCGCGCCGGCGCCGCCGGCGCCGCGATCGCGCTGTGCGACCGCGAGGAGATGCCGCTGCTGCGCGACATCGAGAAGCTGACCCGGCTGCGCCTGCCCGCGACCGACCGGCGCGATCCGGCGGCGATGGCCGCCCGGCCGGCCGAGCCGCGCGAGAACGATCGGCGCGAGCACCAGCCGCATCGGGCGCATCGTCAGCACCAGCGTCACGACGCCAACCATGCCGGCGAGCGTCGCGCCGACGGGCAGGCGCCGCGGGGCGAGCGTTCCGCCAACGGCCGGCCGCAGGGTCAGCCGTCCGGCAACGGCAAGCCCGGCAAGCACAAAAGCTGGCGCCGCTTCGGCAAGCCCGGCCATCGCGGCCAGCGGGGCCCGCAGCGCGTCGCGGCGGAGTAGAAACCTATCGTTCTGGGCGACAGCGAAGGACCTTATCTCGACGGTGCAAATCGTGCTGTTAAGAGAAGAGGCTTCGCTGCGCTCGGTACGACGATAGTCGTCATTTCGGCCGCGGCTGCCTGAGCCGGCGATCGGGCACCGACAGCCTGTCGGCGCGCAGCTCTTTGACCGCCTCGGTCACCGAGCGCGCCACGTTGCGCACTTCCTCCTGCAGATCCTGGTCGCGATCGAGCTCGTCGTGGCTGGTGGCATAGGGCTTGTAGTAGCCGATATAGCGCTCCAGCCGCGACTGCCCGCCGGCCGGCACCAGCTCCATCGAATCCAGCCAGTCGCTCAAACTGTGCAGCAGGTGCTCGGCGCCCTCGGTGTCGCCATGCACCACCAGGCCGTAGACGCGCCCTTTCAGATGGCGCGGATAGTGCCAACCCTTGAGCTCCAGCGCCTTGGCCTTCCTCGGATCCTTGCCTGACGTGGTGGTCGGATCGGGATTGCCGCCATCGGCGCAGACCAGCCGGTCGATCATCAGCTTGAGCGGTCCGGGCGCCTGGTACCAGTTGACCGGCGCGACGATGATCACGCCATGGGCCGCCACCCACAGCTTGTAGATCTCCGCCATCCAGTCGTCGGCCTGGCCCAGCGAGTGGTTGGGATAGCAGCTGCACGGCCAGTGGCACAGCGGCATGGCGGTCGAGACGCAGGCCTTGCACGGATGGATCTTGCGGCCGTATTCCGAGGCCAGCAGGCTCAAATCGAGCAGGTCGGTTACGATGCCTCCGGCCTGCAAGGTCTCGATCGCCAGTTGCGACAGGCGCCAGGTCTTGGACACCTCGCCGGGGCAGGTTCCATCGTTGCGCGCGCTGCCGCAGATCACCAGCACGCGCGAAGGCGTGCTGCGCTTCTTCTGCCGCGCCTCCAGCTTCGCCAGGGCATCGCGCGTGGCGCGCCACTCGTCGGACAGATCGCAGCCCGGATCGGCATAGCCCGGCCCGGCCTTGCCGGTGCGCGGCGCCTTGCGGGCATTGCAATAGCCGTCCCAGGCGATGTCCTCCAGCCGCTTGATGGCCGCGCGCTCGGCATCGAAAGCAGGGTCGAAGAAGGAGCGGTTGAAATGGGCCGCGAACTGCGCCCGCGACAGCTCGCCCTGGTACTGGCCTTTGCGGATTTTGGTCATGCTTCCCCCCGAGCTGCCCAATATTACGCGCGAGACGACGTTTCATACCGCGGTCTTTGACAAGCCGCGGAAGCGCTTGGCATTGTCGGGGCAGGAACCGGCGCCCCGGGCGCCCGCAAAGAACCCAACAGGGAGCAACGCCATGTCGGCTCAGGCGTTCGTCGAGGCGCGTGATTTTCTGTTCAGGCATCGGGAAGACTACGACACGGCCTATCGCGATTTCCGCTGGCCGGCGATGGGACGGTTCAACTGGGCGTTGGACTATTTCGACGCCATGGCCCGGGGCAACGACCGGCCGGCGCTGTGGATCGTCGACGATGCCGGCAAGGAGGCCAAGCTCAGCTTCGCCGAGATGGCGGCGCGCTCCAACCGGGTCGCCAATTACCTGCACGGCCTGGGCGTCAAGCGCGGCGATCGCATGCTGCTGATGCTGGGCAATATCGTGCCGCTGTGGGAAGTGATGCTGGCGGCGATGAAGCTGGGGGCGGTGGTGATCCCGGCCACTACCCTGCTCAATCGCGACGACCTGATGGACCGCTTCGGCCGCGGCCGCGCCCGCCATGTGGTGACGGCCGCCGAGCACACCGCCAAGTTCGCCGAGGTGCCGGGCGATTATACGCGCATCGCGGTGGGTGGCGCTGAAGGCTGGCACAGCTACGAGGACGCCTATGCCGCCTCGGCCGCGTTCGCGCCGGACGGGCCGACCCAGGCGACCGATCCGCTGCTGCTCTATTTCACCTCCGGCACCACCGCCAAGCCCAAGCTGGTGCTGCACAGCCACCAGTCCTATCCGGTGGGGCACCTGTCGACCATGTACTGGCTCGGCCTGCGGCCGGGCGACATCCACCTCAACCTGTCTTCGCCGGGTTGGGCCAAGCATGCCTGGAGCTGCTTCTTCGCGCCGTGGAATGCCGGCGCCACCATCTTCCTGTTCAACCAGCCGCGTTTCGCCGCCCGGCCGCTGCTCGACGCCATGGCACGCTGCAAGGTGACGACGTTCTGCGCCCCGCCCACGGTGTGGCGCATGCTGATCCAGGAAGACCTCAGGAGCTGGAAGATGGCGCTGAAGGAACTGATCGGGGCGGGCGAGCCGCTCAATCCCGAAGTGATCGAGCGGGTCAAAGCGGCCTGGGGCATGACCATCCGCGACGGCTACGGCCAGACCGAAACCTCGGCCCAGATCGGCAACACGCCGGGCCAGGCGGTCAAGCCGGGCTCGATGGGCCGGCCGCTGCCGGGCTATCGCGTCAAGCTGCTGGACGACGACGGCAGGGAACAGGACGAGGCGGAGATCTGCCTGGCGCTCGATCCCCGGCCGGTCGGGCTGATGCAGGGCTACCAGGAGGAGGACGGCAGCATCACGCCGATCGAGGGCAACGCCTATCGCACCGGCGACGTGGCGATGAAGGATGCCGACGGCTATTTCACCTATGTCGGCCGCGCCGACGACGTGTTCAAGGCGTCCGACTACCGCATCAGCCCGTTCGAGCTGGAGAGCGTGCTGATCGAGCACGACGCGGTGGCGGAAGCCGCCGTGGTGCCGTCGCCCGATCCGCAGCGCCTGGCGGTGCCCAAGGCGTTCATCGCCGTGGCGCCCGGCCACCAGCCCGACCGAGCCACGGCGCTGGCCATCCTGCAGTTCATGCGCGGCAAGGTCTCGCCCTTCAAGCGCATCCGCCGGCTGGAGTTCTACGAATTGCCCAAGACCATCTCGGGCAAGATCCGCCGGGTGGAGCTGCGCAAATCGGAAGAGAAGCCGCGCACCGCCAAACGCAACGCCAACGAGTTCTGGGAAGAAGACTTCCCCGAACTGAAATAGCCGAAACAGGAGCGACCGACATGGCCAAGATCACCAAGGGCATCAAGCAGCTTTGCGCCGAGGCGGAGAAGGAGATCGAAACCCTGACCGCGGAGCAGGCGATCGCCGCGATGAAGGACCCCAACGTGCAACTCGTCGACATCCGCGATGTGCGCGAGCTGTGGCGCGAGGGCGCCATCCCCGGCGCCCATCATGCCCCGCGCGGCATGCTGGAATTCTGGGTCGATCCCGACAGCCCCTATGCCAAGGAGATTTTCCAGTCGGGCAAGAAATTCGTGTTCTTCTGCGCCGGCGGCCTGCGCTCGGCGCTGGCTACCAAGGCGGTGCAGGATATGGGGCTGACCCCGGTGGCGCATATCGAAGGCGGCTTCGGCGCCTGGAAGGCAAAAGGCGGGCCGGTCGAGAAGGTCGAGCCCAGGCCGGCCAAGAGCTAGAACGCCGCGGCGCAGCGCATCCAGACCGCGCAGGGCTGGACTTCACGGGGGAGATCGCCGGGCGGTCGACGGGGCGCTGGTGCTGCTGCCGCCGAAGGCACCGCCGTCTTCATCGACGCGCCCTATCGCTTCGGAAGTGCTGCCCGGCATCGGCCATTTCGCCACCGACCAGTTACCCGATGCGGTGAATGCGCTGCTGCTGGCGCATCTGGCGGCGTGTCCGGCTTAGCGAGATCAAGGTGGATTGGGTCGGGCCGCACGGCTTGCAACGCCGCTAGCCGGTATCGTGGGGCCGAATGCGGCCGCACCGCATTATAGTGATGCTTCCCTTACGTCAGCAGCAGGTCGCCATCATGAGCATTCGCATCGGCATCGTCGGCATCAGCGGCTTTGGCGGCGGCGAGGCGATGCGCCTGGTCGCGAGCCACCCGTCTTTCGAGCTGGTCTACGCCGCGGGCGAGGGCAGCGCCGGCAGTCGGCTGGTCGAGCGCTTCCCTGGCGCGCCGGCCGGGCTGGCCGGGATGGTGATCGAAAAGTGGGACCCTGCCGCCCTGCCGAAGCTCGACGTGCTGTTCGCGTCGCTGCCTACCGGCGCCTCGGCCGATGCGCTGGCGCGCGTTCCCAGGTCCGTGAAGATCGTCGATATTGGCGGCGACCACCGCTACGCCGAGGGTTGGGCCTATGGCCTGGCCGATATCTGGCCGGACCGGATCGAGGGTCGGGACCGCGTTGCCAATCCCGGCTGCTTCCCGGCCGCGGCGCTGACCGCGCTGGCGCCGCTGCTGGCTCACCGGCTGATCGAGCCCGGCAACATCGTGATCGACGCCAAGACCGGCATCTCCGGTGCCGGAAGGGGCGGCGCCGACAGCAAGTTCGGCTTCGCCGAGAGCAACGAGAACCTGGTGCCCTACGGCTTGCTCAAGCACACCCACATGCCCGAGATCGCCAAGACGATCGAGCGGCTGGGCGGCGGCAGCGCGGCTGGGCTGGTGTTCACGCCGCATCTGGTGCCGATGACCCGCGGCATCCTCGCCACCATCTACTGCCGCGGCCGCGCCACCACGGATCAGTGCCTGGACGCCGCCCGGCGCTTCTACGCCGGTCGCGCGTTCGTCCGCGTCACCGACAAGCCGCCGCAGACCAAATGGGCCACCGGCTCGAACCTCGCCTTCGTCAGCTATGCGGCCGATCCGGAGCGCAACCTGGTGATGGCGATGGGCGTGGTCGACAATCTCGGCAAGGGCGCGGCCGGTCAGGCGGTGCAGAATGCCAACCTGATCTGCGGCCTGCCGGAAACCGCGGGGCTGGACGGCGCGCCTGTCTGGCCGTGAGATTTTCTGCGCGCCCCAGTGGCAGGCTAGTTGAACCCGGACCCTAGAGCGGATCACGATCGGACGGAAGCGCGACAACGCTTCCATCCGATCGTGTGAATCCGCTCTATCGCTCTAAAGTGTAGAGCAAATTCACACCTTTGGACGGAATCCGGAACGATTCTACCAAAAAGGCGATTTGCTCTAGGCTGCGGCGATCTCCACCTCGACGCCGTGCAGGGCGGTGCTGTCGCCCATGTCGGCGCGCAGGCCGGGATTGAGCGCGTTGACGTTGATGCCCTGGCTCTCGCGCTTGGGCCAGCGCGTCTTGCAGGTCAGCGCCGTGCCGTCCGGCACGATGTCCTGCACGCGCAGGATAAGTTCCAGCGTCGCGCCGGCATTGGCCAGCCGCACGCGCTGGCCGTCGCGTAGTTGGTGGCGCTCGGCCTCGGTCGGGTTCAGGATCACGCAATCCTCGCCCATCAGCTGGTCGATGCGCGCATCGTTGGCGTAGCTGGAATTGAGCAGCCATTTGCCGGCCGGCGACAGCAGCCGCAAGCGGCCCGCCTTCGGCGGCGCATCGACGGTAGGCAGCGCCGTGCGCGGCAGGCCCATGCCGGCCGCCTTGTCGCTGGCCAGCTCGATCTTGCCGCTGGGCGTGTCGAATTTCAGGTCGCGATGCAGGATCACCGGCTGGTCGGAAAAGTCGATCGTGCCGCAGCGCTTCAGCTCGTCGAAGGTCAGGCCGGGCCGGAAACGCTCGAGCTGGTGGGCGATCAGATCGGCGTCGCTTTCGTACAGCTCCGGCTCGGCATAGCCCATGGCGCGGGCCAGGCGGCGGAAGATCTCGGAATTGGGCAGCGCCTGGCCCAACGGCTCCATCGCCTTGGCCTGCGGCCCGATCGACAGGTGGAAATAGGAGCCGGCCAGATCGTCGAACTCCAGGAAGCTGGCGGCCGGCAGCACATAGTCGGCGAGATCGGCGGTGTCGGTCTGGAACAGCTCGACCACCACGGTGAACAGATCCTCGCGCTTGAGTGCCTGGCGCAGCTTGCGCTGGTTGGGCACGGAGGCCGCGATGTTCATGTTCCAGCAGAACAGCGCGGCGGTCTTGGCCGGATCGGCGACGTGGTCGGCCAGCTCCATGTGGCTGACCTTGTGTTCCGGCCCCTGGCGCAGTTGCGGCGCCGACAGCACGCCCAGCGCCATGTTGCGCGTGGCGCTCTTGCCGTTGAGATAATAGACGCCGGCGCCTGGCTTGCCGATATTGCCGGTGGCGCCGACCAGGTTGACGCAGGCGCGCATGATGTTGCCGCCCTGCGGCTGGCGCTGCAGCCCCTGGCCCAGCCACAGCAGCGACGGTCCCGCGCCATACATGCGAGCGGCGCGCTCGATGTCGGCGGCCGGCACGCCGGTCTGCGCCTCGCCCCAGTGCGGCGTGCAACGGGCGGCGATGGCGGCGACCTCGTCCCAGCCCACCGTGTGGGCGTCGATGAAGGCGCGATCGATCAGCCGGTCGCGGACCAGCACATGCAGCATCGCATAGGCCAGCGCGGCATCGCTGCCCGGCCGCAGTTGCAGATGCAGGTCGGCGGCGCTGGCGCTGTCGGTGCGCACCGGATCGATCACGATCTTCTTGCCCGGCGCTTCGGGCAGCCAATATTTGTGCGCGTGCGGGGCGGAGACCGAGGGGTTGCACCCCCACACCAGGATGCACTGCGCGTCCTTGGCCGTCTTTGGATCGAAGCCGACCAGCGCCGTGCCGATGATCAGCTCCAGTGCGACATAACCCGCGGCATTGCACACCGTGTCGGGATCGGCTTCGCTGGCGCCCAGCCGATTGAAGAAACGGTTGGGGAAGGCGGTGGCGACCAGCGCGCAGGTGCCGGTGTAATGCGTCGACAGCACCGCGGCCGGACTGTGCTGCGCCACCACCTGCTTGAGCCGTGCGGCGATGTCGGCGATGGCCTCGTCCCAGGGCACGGGCTGGAATTTGCCTTCGCCCTTGGCGCCGACCCGCTTCAGCGGCGTCAGCAGGCGCTGCTTGGGATCGCGCCAGGCGCCGTTATAGGCCACCGCGCATTTGCCGCACAGCGCGCCGCGGCTGACCTTGTGGTCGGGATCGCCCAGCACCTTGCGGATCTGGCTGCCGCGCCGGGTAACGACGATACCGCAGCCGTCATAGCAGTCGCGCGGACAGGTGGTCTTGATCAGGTCGCGTTCGGCCAAGGCATTTCCTTAGGGCTGAAGCTGCAAGTGTCTACACTGCACCACGGCCGCACGGATTGCATCTTCGGCATGCGTGGCACGCCTTTATGCCTGGTCGCACGCGCCGATTGTATCGAGACATGATTCGCCGCCGCCGCCTCGCCGGCGGTGATAATTTATGGCGACACATCGGAGGTCCGCCATGTCCCATCGCGCGCGCTATGCCGGCGTCTATGTCGCGCCGCTTACGCCGACCGATGCCGAGCACAAGCCCGATATCGGCCGCTACATCGCCCATTGCCAATGGCTGCTGGCGCAAGGCTGCCACGGGCTGATGCCGCTGGGCTCGACCGGCGAAGGCCATTCCTTCACCGCCGACGAGCGCATTGCGCTGATGGACGCGCTCAGCGAGCACGGCCTGCCGATGGACCGCATGCTGGTCGGCGCCAGCGCGCTGGCCTATCCCGATGCGGTGCGCATGATCGCCCACGCCACCAGGCTCGGCGCCCGCGCCGTGGCGGTGCAGCCGGCCTTCTACTACAAGGCCGACGACGAGGGGCTGTACGCCTATTTCAAGCTGCTGGTCGACCGGGTGGCCGACAGCCGCATGCGGCTGATCATCTACGATTCGGAGAACATGCTCGGCGTCAAGTTCAGCCGCGCCGTTCTGGAGCGGCTGTTCGCCGACTTCCCCGACACCATCGTCGGCATCAAGGACAGCAACGGCGACCGCGCCAGGATCGCCGAGCGCTGCTCCTGGTTTCCCGAACAGGCGGTGTTCTCCGGCGCCGATGCCACGGCGCTGGCGGTGCTGCGGGCCGGCGGCACCGGCATCATGTCGGCCTACGGCAATGTGTTGAGCGATGCGCTGCTGCGCCTCTATCGCGAGTGGAACAACGAGGAAGGCGAGCGCTGCCAGGCGGCGCTCGACGGATTCATCGCGCTGGCCCGGCGGTTTCCGCCCTTCGCCGCCATCAAGGCGACCATGGCGCATCTGTCGGGCGATCCGGTGTGGCTCAACGGCCGCCCGCCTTTGGTGCCGCTGTCGACGGCGCAGCGCCGCGCGCTCGCGGGCGAACTCGACAGGCTCGGCCTGGGCGGCCGCAAGGCGGCGGAGTAGCGATTTCGTCGTCCCGAGCGCAGCGAAGGACCTGGCTTCAGCCGAAACGCTCTCTGTGGCGAGGCAGGATGCTTCGCTGCCGCTCGGCACGACGGAAAAGGGCTGGACTTCACGATAGGGCGCTTGTCAAAACGCCGGTTCGGTGCTGCGATTGCGGCAATAAGAACCAGGGATTTGGGAAACGCCGATGACCGCGCAGATGTTCGAATCGCCGATGGCGGGCGGCCAGGCTGCCGCCGACAACCGGGTGCCCAGCCTGCACGATGCGCCTTCGCCGCTGACCGCGCCGGAGGCCGGACCGTTCGTGCCGCTGCCGATCATGATAGCCCAATGGGCGCGCAAGCAGCCCGAGCGGCGGGCGCTGTGGTGCGAGGGCAAGTCGGTGAGCTGGGGCGAATTCGGCGCCCAGGTGGAGCGCATCGCGGCGGCGCTGCTGGCCATGGGCCTGAAGCACGGCGAGAAGGTGGCGGTGCTGGCGCCCCCCTCGCTGGAATACGTCGCGCTGTTCTTCGGCATATTGCGCGCCGGCGGCTGCGTGGTGCCGCTCTCGACCATGGCCGGCGCCGAGCAGCTCCATGGCATGATCGAGGATGCCGATTCCCGGGTGTTCGTGCTGGCCTCGGCGATGCGCGAGCTGGCGGCGCCGTTCGCCGACAAGATCAGGGGCCTGCTGCCGGGCGGCCGCATCGCGCTCGATTTCGCCGCGCCGGGCTGGCAGTCCTACGACGCCTGGCTGGCGGCGGCGCCGGACCAGGCGCCTTCGGTCGCGATTTCGCCCGACGACCCGTTCAACCTGATCTATTCCTCGGGCACGACCGGCGTCCCCAAAGGCATCATGCACAATCACGCCCTGCGCTGGTTCCTGATCCAGCGCTGGGCCGGCATGGGCTTCGGCCCCGACGCCACCACCGTGGTCTCGACGCCGCTCTATTCCAACACCACGCTGGTGTCCCTGCTGCCGTCGCTGGCGCAGGGCGGCGGCGTGGTGCTGACGAAGAAATTCGACGTGGTGCGGTTCCTCGAACTCGCCCAGCAGCACAAGGCGACGCATGCCATGCTGGTGCCGGTGCAGTACCAGCGCATCCTGGCCCATCCCGATTTCGACAAATACGACCTCTCCAGTTTCAGGATGAAGCTCAGCACCTCCGCGCCGTTGCGGCTGGAGACCAAGCAGCAGATCGCCACACGCTGGCCCGGCGGCATGGTCGAGGTCTACGGGCTGACCGAGGGCGGCGGCTCCTGCATGTTGGATGTGGTGGCCAGCCCGACCAAGCTGCACACGGTGGGCCAACCCGCCTATGGCACCGAGATCAAGATCCTCGACGAGAAGGGCAACGAAGTGTCGCGCGGCGAAGTCGGCGAACTGGCCGGGCGCTCCTACACCATGATGAGCGGCTACTACAAGCAGCCGGACAAGACCAGCGAGATGCTGTGGTTCGACAAGGACGGCCGCATGTTCTTCCGCTCCGGCGACCTGGGTCGCATGGACGAGGACGGCTTCGTCGTGTTGCTCGATCGCAAGAAGGACATGATCATTTCCGGCGGCTTCAACATCTATGCCGCCGATCTCGAAACGGTGCTGAGCCGGCATCCCGACGTGGCCGATGTGGCGGTGATCGGTATTCCATCGGACCAGTGGGGCGAGAGCCCGTTGGCGCTCGTGGTGAAACGGCCGGGCGCCGCGATCGACGGCGAGACCTTGAAGAGCTGGGCCAACGAGCAGCTCGGCAAGACCCAGCGCATCGCCGCCGTCGAGTTCCGCGACAGCCTGCCGCGCAGCACCATCGGCAAGGTGCTGAAGAAGGAGCTGCGCGCGCCCTATTGGGAGAAGGCGGGGCGGAAGATCTAGCGGCGATGCCGGTGTCGCGTTGACAGGCTGCGGCGCGCGACTAGCGCGCCATCTCCAGCAGCTTCTCCCGCCTTAGCCCGACCTTCTCGCCGGCCAGCAGGAGTTGTTCCCAGGTCGTGTCGTCGACCGGCACGCCCTCGGCGGTGCGTCGAGCCTTGCTGCGCAGCTCCGGTTCGCCGGCGATCAGCACCTCGTCGACGCCGGGCCGCGGCTTGGAGGCCTTGACGTAATCGACCATCTGCGCGATCTCGCGCCCGATCCAGTGGCGGTCGCCCAGCCGCGCCGGATCGAACACGATGCTCAGCATGTTGTTGACGATCGAGCGGTCGCGCGGATTGCCGGGATGGATGGTGCCGCCGCCGCAGAACGCGCCGGCGAACAGCTCGGCGATCAGCGCCAGGCCCGATCCCTTGTGCTCGCCCATCGGCAGGATGGCGCCGCGCGGCTCGCGATACATCACATTGGGATCGGTGGTGTCGTGGCCTGCGGGATCGACCAGCAGGCCATCCGCCATCTGCTCCTTCTTGTTCATCGCCACCCGCACCTTGCCCAGCGCCACCTTGGAGGTGGCGAAATCGAGGATGATCGGCGGACGGCCGCCGGCGGCCGGGATCGAAATGCATACCGGGTTGGTGGCGTAGCGCGCCTCGTAGCCGCCGAACGCGGCGACGAGCGGCGGATGACCGGTGACGTTGACGAAATGCAGCGACGCCAGGCCAGCCGCCGCCGTCATCTCGCCATAGGTGCCGATGCGGCCCATGTGGTGGGTGTTGCGCAGCGCCACCAACGCCAGCCCGTCGCGCTGGGCCCGCGCAATGCCCAGTTCGGTGGCCTCATGCGCCATCACCTGGCCCGCGGCCTGGTCGCCATCGGCCACGATCATCGGCCCGCTGTCGGAGACGATGGCGAGCTTGCCGTTGGTCTTGAGAATGCCGGCTTTGCGGTCGTCGATATAGAGCGGGATCATGCCGACGCCGTGGCTGTCGTGGCCCTTGAGATTGGCCTCGACCAGATGGTCGGCGACGATGCGGGTCTCGTAGTCGTTGCTGCCGGAGGCGCTGAGAATGGCGGCGACGAAGCGGCGCAGCCGGTCGGGCAGGATGGCGGGCATAGCAGCTCCTTTGAGGCGTTCCTCTCTCGCTTGTCTTGCCGCCAGTTTGCTATGCTCGATGCCGACAAGACAATCCATGGGGCAACAATGGATCACAAGCCGGAGCTGCGCTCGGCGCTGCTGTTCACCATAACCATCGAGCTGCTGGGCGCGCAGGATATCGGCCCGACCCCGGCCGGCCACCGCCGCATCGTCCAGGTCAAGGGCGGCCGCTTCGAGGGCGAGGAGCTGCGCGGCACCATCCTGCCCGGCGGCGGCGACTGGATCGTGACCCGGCCGGACGGGGTGATGCTGCTCGACGTGCGGCTGGCGCTGGAGACCGACGACAAGCAGCTTATCTACATGACCTATCGCGGCATGCGGCACGGCCCGCAATGGGTGATGGAGCGGCTCAACAGGGGCGAGAAGGTCGATCCCTCGGAATATTACTTCCGCACCCTGCCGTGGTTCGAGACCGCCTCGGCCAAGTACGAGTGGCTGAACCGCATCGTCACCGTGGCGATCGGACGGCGCGAAGCGGCGGGTCCGGTCTACGACGTGTTCCAGATTCTGTAACGGTCGTCACCCCGGCCAAGCGAGTTTGCGAGCGCACGCCGGGGGCCATTTCCCGTAGCATGAAGGCCATCGTTTGGATCGGCATAGGCCCCGGATAGCGCTTCGCGCTTCCGGGATGACGAGCCTTACCGATACGCCCGTCCGGCCCGGGCATAGGCCGCGGCGGAGGACATGATGTTCTTGGCCATCAGGCTGGTCTCCTGGCCTTCGCGCGTCTCGTAGATCGCGCCGACGATCTCCTGCACCTGCTTGTTGCCCGGCTCGGCCTCCAGCGCGTAGTCGGCCAGGTGGCAGGCCAGCCGCATGTCGCTGCCCGCCAGCACCTTGGCCCGTTCGGCCAGCTTCAGCGCGCCGCCGCTGAGCGACGCCATCTCCCTGGCCAGTGCCTCGCGCGGCGCCGGCTTCAGCTCCGACGGCCTTCCGGTCCACCAGCCGCCGAAGAAGCGGATCACGTTGCGCACGATGAACTCGCCCTCGTCGTAGACCGCCTGCAGCCACGGCGAATCCGTTTTGGGCAGCCTGACCTGGTGCACGATATCGGTGTGCGGCGGGGAGCCGGCATTCATCGCCGCTACGGTCTGCTCGACGATGCTGTCGAGATAGTCGGCGGTCTCCAGCAGCATCTTTTTGATCTTGGCCGGGTCGTTGACCACCGGCCCGCCATGGCCCGGCCCGAGACTTTTGGGCTCGCGCGAAGCCATCTTGCGCAGGCCGGCCGCCCAGTCCCAGGGATAGCGCTGCACCTTCTGCGGGTTGCCGGCATTGGGCACGCCCCAGATGAACAGGTCGCCGGGACACAGCACGCCGCGCGCGGGCGCGAAGATCCACGAATGATCGTCGGTCTCGCCGGGGCAGTGATGGATCTCGAACACCTCGCCGCTCACCACGATGTCGAGCCGGTCGTCGTACAGCACGTTGGGCTGCAGGGCGGGGAAGCCGAAGCTCTTGAACTGGTCGGGCTGCGCCTCGGCCAGTTGCACCATGCCGCCGAACTGGCGCGCGTTGAGCGCGGCGTTGTGGCCGGCGGTTTTGGCGTAGCGCGCGAAGCGGCGCGGCATGGCGCGATGGGCGATGATGCGCGGCTTGGGCTGGCCCGGCATCAGGAAGGCTTCCAGCCCATAGGCGTGATCGACATGCCCCTGGGTGAAGATCGCGGTGTGGATCGGCGCCTGGGTCTTGCTGCGCAGCATCTGCGCCAGGGTCGGGCCGAGCTGCACCAGGCCGGAATCGACCAGCACGATGCCCTCGTCGGTCTCAAACGCCACGCAGCCGGAGAACATCGACTGAAACCAGGTTCGCGGCGCCAGCTCGACCGGGCCGCCGGACCAGAAGAACTTGGCTTCCTCCGGGGGGGTGCCGCGCATTTCCGCCATTTTCTGCATGATCGCCAGCGCCATGGTCGCCTCCCAAGCTCGTGGTCGGGAGAATTATGACCGAGGAGTCATGGAACCCGCCAGTCATGGTTTCGTTGGCAGGACGGCCCCCGCCGATCGGGTCGGCGGCCATTCTCTTACCAGCGTGGAGCCCTTCATGAACGGCAAGATCCTTTGCGGCCTCCTGGTCGCGTTGAGCCTGACCGCGGCGCCGATGGCGATGGCGGCCAACTGGCAGTCGCTGAAATCCAATGAGGGCGGCTTCACCGTCATGATGCCGGCCGGCTATGTGAACGAGAAGAAGCCGGTCGACATGGGCGGCGCGGCCAAGGCCAACAACATCTCCTATCGCGTCGAATCGGATGGCGCCTTCTGGGGCGTCAGCGTCACCGACTATCCGGCCGCGATCTCGGGCCAGCCGCAGAAGATGCTGGAGAACGCGCGCGACGGCGCGCTGAAGCGCAGCAACGGCGCGCTGCGGTCGGATCGCGCGACCACCGTGGCCGGCAAGCCGGCGCGCGAGGTGGTATACGACGTCATCAACGAGGGCAACACCTACACGGTGCGCCAGCGCTTCGTGCTGGTCGGCCCGCAGCGCGTCATCCAGCAGGCCTATGTCGGCCAGCGCGGCACCGAGCAGGGCCCGGAGGCGCAGCAGTTCTTCGCTTCGCTGCAGTTGAAGTAGCCTCTTAACCTCTCCCACCGGGAGAGGTCGCGAGCGATAGCGAGCGGGTGAGGGGCAAACGAAAAGCACCGGACCGGCCCCTCACCCGACTGCAATCGCTGACGCTCACGCAGTCGACCTCTCCCCGTGGGAGAGGTGAAGAATTCAAATCACCTTCTCTTCGCGCAACGCCGCAATCTCGTCGGCCGAATAGCCCAGCGTCTGCATCATCTCGTCGGTATGCTCGCCCAGCACCGGCGGGCGGCGCCGGATCTCCGCCGGCGTGCGCGACAGCACCACCGGCGGCTTGACGGTGGGCGAAGCCTTGGGCAGGCCGGGATAGTCGACATGCTCGAAGAAGCCCGCCTCGTTGACGTGGCGGTCGTCCAGCGCCTGTTGGGGCGTATAGACCGGGCCGGCCGGGATGCGCGCCTTGGCCAGCGCCTCGAGCACCTCTTCGGTGGTGCGCGTATTGCACCATTCCTGCATCGCCGCGCTCAGGATCTCGCCGTTGTCGCCGCGCGCCAGGTCGTCCTTGAAGCGCGGATCACGGGTCCACTTCTCCTCGTCGCCCATCAGCCGCGCCCAGCGTTTGAACAGCGGGTTGCCGATGCACAGCGCGTAGATATGGCCGTCCTTGGTCTTGAAGCAGTCCTGCGGGCCGGCGGTCCAGCCGCGATTGGTGATCGGCCCGCGATTGGCCTGGATCAGCGCCTGCTCGATCAGATGCGTGTTGGCGTAGTTCAGCGCGGTGCGCAGCAGCGCGGTCTCGACCAGCTGGCCCTTGCCCGATTTCTGCCGATCCATCAGGGCGGCCATGATGCCGATGGTGTTGAGCATCGCCGTGCCGTAGTCGACCACCGGCACCGCCACCCGCATCGGTACCGAACCGTCGCCGGTCAGGTACATCGAGCCCGACATGGCCTGGCCCACCGTATCGAAGCCGACCCGGTCCTTGTACGGACCTGTCGAACCGAAGGTCGAGGTCATGGCCAGGATGATGCGCGGGTTGATCTTCGAGATGGTCTCGTAGTCCAGCCCCATCTGCTGCAACTGCACATGGGGCAGGTTGGCCACCACCACATCGGCCCATTTGATCAGCCGCTCGGCCACTTCGCGGCCCTTGGGCGTCATGGGATCGAGCGTCATGCCGCGCTTGTTGCGATTCATCTGCAGGAAGGTGGTGCCTTCGCCGTTCCTGCCGACCGGCGTGACCCAGCGATCCTCGCTGCCGTCGAGCTTCTCCACCCGCACCACGTCGGCGCCCAGATCGCCCAGCAGCGCGCCGCAGAACGGTCCGGCGATGTAGCGGCCGAAATCCACCACCTTGATGCCGTCCAGAACCCCGGGCATCGCTCCCTCCGCCATTATTCCTGGTTGGACGATCTTATCGTGCCGCGGCGCCGCCACAACAGGCCGGGCTGCCGTCCGGTTTCGCGAACCGAAACCTAGCGGTCGAGGATGCCCAGCCGGCGCATGTCCTCGACCAGGGCGCCCGCATCGTCCTGGCAGGCTTTCTCCTGCGGCACGACACGATGGCCGATCTCCTGCCAGCGGATCGGCGGCTTCTCGTCGCTGCGCTCGATGCAGGCCACCATGCGGCCGTTCGCGTCGATCGCGACCGTGACGTTGTTGTTGCCGCAGTCATGCGCCTTGCAGATCCAGGCGATGGTCCAGCCGTCGTGGAACCTGACCGGCGTCTGCGGCCCCCAGCCGTCGCGGATCGCCCGCGCCAGTTGCGGGCCCACGGTGCCGTCGAGCCGGTCGCCCAGCGCGACCCAGAAGGTGGTGCCGCCGATCTTGTCGAACGGATATTTGCCGACCCACGCCCTGGCATCGACCGCCTGCGCGGCGGCGGGAAGCGCAAATGCGATCAGCGCGGACAAGGCGGCGACGGACAGGCGCATGGCGGCTCCGCAAGGATGGTGCCGTATTGTAGCCGATCGCTATTGTAGCCGATCGCTATTGTAGCCGATCGCCGGCAAAAGCGCAGTTGCACCGGCTGGCCGCGCATCGCAGAGTAGCGCGCTGAACGGTCGTTCACGACACAGTCACAGGCATACCGGACGGCGAGGCGAGGACATGGCGGCACGCGGCGCGGAATTCATCGGCACCATGCCGGTGCAGGACAAGCATCGTTTCGACGAAGCCTCGCTGGAACGCTTCATGCGCGACAAGGTCGAGGGCTTCGTCCCGCCGCTTACCGTCGAGCAGTTCCGCGGCGGCCAGTCCAACCCGACCTATCGGCTGAGCGACGGCGCGGGCAAGCGTTACGTGCTGCGCCGCAAGCCGCCGGGCAAGCTGCTGCCCTCGGCGCATGCCGTCGATCGCGAATTCCGCATCATCTCCGCGCTCTATCGCACGCCGGTGCCGGTGGCCCGGCCCTATGCGCTGTGCGAGGACGATAGCGTGATCGGCACGGCGTTCTACATCATGGATTGCGTCGAGGGCCGGGTGCTGTGGGATCCGCTGCTGCCATCGGTGCCGAAGGAGGGCCGCCGCGCCGTCTACGAGGCGGAGATCGACGTGATCGCCGCGCTGCACCAGGTCGACTACAAGGCGGTCGGCCTGGAGGATTACGGCCGGCCGGGCAACTACGTGGCGCGCCAGCTCAGCCGCTGGGGCAAGCAGTATCTGGCGTCCAAGACCGACGACATCCCGGAGATGGACCGGCTGATGGAATGGCTGCCCGCGCACATGCCCCAGGCCGAGGCCACCACCATCGTCCATGGCGACTATCGCCTCGACAACATGATCTTCCATCCCACCGAGCCGCGCGTGGCGGCAGTGATCGACTGGGAGATCTCGACCCTGGGCGATCCGCTGGCCGATTTCTCCTATGTCATGATGATGTGGCGCATCCCCAAGGAGCAGGGCGGACTGGCCGGCCACGACCTGGCGGCGCACGGCATTCCCACCGAGCAGGAACTGATCGCCCGCTATTGCGCCCGCACCGGGCGCCAGGGCATCGCCGATATGGAGTTCTACACCGCCTACAATCTGTGGCGCATGGCCTGCATCCGCCAGGGCGTCTATGCCCGCTCGCTGGACGGTACCGCGTCGAACCGCCTGGCCGGCGAATCGGGCAAGCTGGTGCGGCCCAACGCCCGGCAGGCCTGGGCGGTGGTCGAACGGCTCGCCGGACGGGCCTGAGCACCGTCCAGCGGTAGAACGGCACGGCATAGTTTCGCCTGTCGCCATGCCGGTGTCAGGCCGCTTGTGAACCGTCTCCGGTTGTAGGACAAACCGTCAAACGGGGCGGCACAGCCTTGGGATCGGGGGCTTCGATGGTCAAATCACGCAGCGCGGCCGGCAAGACGGCGCCGCGCGTCGCCGGCAACGGGCGCAACGGCAATGGCGGGCGCAACGGCGCGCCCAGCCACAACATCGCCCAGGCCGCCTACGACCTGTTCGCGCGCCAGGGCTTCAACGTCACCACCGTGCGCGACATCATGCATGCCTGCGGCCTGACCCAGGGCGCGCTCTACAACCACTTCTCGTCCAAGGACCAGCTCCTCGCCACCATCATCATCCAGACCCAGAGCGAGCTGGAGCGCGAACTGGCCGAGGCGGTGGCCAAGGCCGGCGACGACGTGGTCGATCAGTTCTACGCCTATGTGCGCTGCTATGCGCTGCGCCACACCCGCAATCGCACCGAGGCGCTGGTGGCCAATCGCGAATTCGTCTGGCTCGAGCCGACCAAGCGCAACGAGGTGCGCATCTCCCGCCGCCGCGTGCGCGACATCCTGATCACCATCACCCGCCGCGGATTGAAAGAGAAAGCCTTCACCGTGCCGCCGGGCGAAGGCAAGGAAGACGCCAAGATCGTCGCCATGGCGATCCTCAACGCCTGCACCTACATCTCCCAGTGGTTCACCGCCCACGGCGCCTGGACCGACGAGGCGATCGCCGAATATCACGCGCAAATGGCGTTGCGCCTGGTGGGACGGGTTCGGTAGCATCATGTTTCATGGCCTCACTCGCTCATTCTTGTATAGCGCTGCGAAGCTGTCCGTACGATTCCAGCGTGACAACAAAGACTATATGTGTTCGGGGACAGGATTTTTTATCAAAAAATCAGGGGAGGTGTTTTTCATCACGAATCGACACATTCTCGATGGGAGCATTTTTGACAAATCAATCGAATGGACTCCCCTTGAATTAGCAATAGTCTGCCGGAACGCTGAGGATAGACTATTGGAGCTGACAATATCGTCGGGACTCGAACACATTCAATTTCATCCTGCTGCGGAGAATGATATCGCTGTTCTTCCATTGAAAGGGATCCCGGCGCGGTCGAATCTGGCGAGCGCAAAGGTAGATTACTTTATTGACTTAGATTTTTTAGCAACAACCGATGAATTTACTGATGGCCGTATATCTATCGGTGACTTCATAGCGTTTGCTGGATACCCCTATATCCATGATCGGAAAGATCACAGGCCTATTATGCGTATGGGAACCATTGCGAGTGATCCCGCGTGCGATTTTTCCGCATCGGGGAAACCAGAAGGCGCAAGGTTGCTGTACGAAGGGTTCTCGACGGACGGATCTTCTGGAAGCCCGGTCTTCGCTTTGATGAAAGGATTGAAACCTGGACCAGGGATAAAATTTGACAGTTTCCGAGATGTTCGATTAGTCGGAATCAACGCCGGACATTTCTCTGACCCAAGTCTGCCACACAGCTCTCTGTCTTATTTCTATAAATCTTCGGCCATTCTAGAAATGCTGTAGTAAGTACCATTTCATCACTGGTCGCTCGCGCTGAGCGCAGGCCGGGATGGCGGCAAAATCATCGCTAAGGCGACCTCAACGTCCGAACCAATTTCTTACAGTGGCTCGCCGCTCACGACGCCTTAATTACCAGCGGGGGCGGTCACGAGCCGGCCGCAATCACGTTTCACGACGACGAAACTGCGCGGGGACTGCAGTTGAGAGACATAGGCACCTTAATTTAATGGATGCCGCGCGGTAATAAGTGGTTGTTTTTTATAGAGAAAGGGGCGGGGCTGGAGATCGGGATATAGCTTCCCTAGATGCTCCAGCCCCATTTTTGCGGGCTATAGTTGCACCGCGACGGGCCGTTCCATACGGGGGAACTTATCCCCTGTCAAGGACCAACCCGGCTTGCATATGACTAACGTTTGGACAACCTTAAGTTCCAGTTAGAACCACAAAATGGAGTTCCGATGTCATCCGCTGGCGTCATATTCCGCCGTACAGACAATATAGGGGCGCCGGACGCGCGAGACGACCGTCAATTGCTAACAAGCTGCTTCATCGACACCGGGATAATTCAAGCACTAACTGATTGCGAGAATTCTGCATGCATTTTGCTGGGGCGAACCGGTGCCGGAAAAACAGCCCTACTCGAGGCAATTAAAGAACGAAAGGAAAAGCATATTGATCTCGCTCCGGAAGTTCTATCGCTCAATCACCTCATAAATTCCAACGTTCTCAATTTCTACGAGTCCGCAGGAGTCCACCTTGACGCATTTTATAAATTGCTTTGGGAGCATGTATTTGCGGTCGAGCTTATAAAGGCGAAGTACGACATCAAAAATGAAGATGGTCACAAATCCTTCATGCGACGGATAGTGGATGCGTTTGGAGATGAAGCGAAGAAGCAAGCGCTCAACTATATGTCAAATTGGGCTGGAAGTTTCTGGATTGAAACCTCTACCCGGGTGCGAGAATTCACTACTAAGTTGGAAACCGATCTGAATGCTCATGCGGGTACGAAAATCGGAACTTTGGTTGATATGGGCGCGAAAGGCGCTATGAAGCTATCGGAGGAAGAAAAAAGCGAAGTTGTTGAGCGTGGGCAAAAAATCGTCAATAGCGTGCACATCAGAGCACTTCAAGATTTGTTAAGAACATTAAATGAGGACATTTTCGATGATCCTCAGAATCCATACTACATTTTGATAGATAGGCTCGATGAGAATTGGGTCGATGACCGTATCAGATATCGTCTAATCAGAGCTATGATCGAGGCCGTGAGATCGTTCCGCCAGGTTCGGAACGTCAAAATTCTAGCATCATTGCGCGATGACTTGTTGCATTCAGTGATTAAAAGAACTTCACAGGCCGGATATCAGGCAGAGAAATATAGCGCTCTTTTCTTTCCCATTCGCTGGTCAAGAAACGATTTGCATAAGTTGCTTGATGCGCGGGCTAATGTCGTCTTTAGAGCGCGATATACAAAACAGCATGTATCAATTAACGATATTCTGCCACCCAATCAAATGGAACAGCGCAGTGCGGCCGACTATATTTTAAATAGAACGACCTTTCGTCCTCGTGAAGCAATCATGTTTGTAAATGAGTGTATACATCGGGCGGATGGGAGAGCAAAAATCACAGTAGATAATTTGAAAGCGGCAGAGGGCGTTTATTCCAATACGCGCCTCGAATCAATTAGAGACGAATGGGCCTACGAATTCCCGTGTTGTCTAGATACCGTGAAGCTTCTTCAGAATCGTAGCGCCAACTTCTCGGTCTCCGAGATAACCGAGAGCGAGGCCTACAATGTAGCGGAGAAGCTCACAGACCGAGAGGCGTGTCATGATCCAGCTTACGACGCGGCAGTCAGATTTATAGAAGGGAAAGTAGGGTTGGGTGAATTCCGTAACAATCTTGTGTCGATTTTGTATCAGCTGTGCATAGTCGGATTGAAATTGGCTCCCAATCGCCCATTGCAATGGGCGTTTACTGAAGATGGAGCAGTCTACCCGCATCAAATTGCCGAAGACACCAATGTCAGCGTTCATAAGGCATTCTGGCTTGTCCTCAACATTAGCCCTAAAAGACATGGCCGGGCAGAGCAAAGAGGCGAACCTTTGCTAGAAGGTTAAAGTTTCTCCCGTCAGCGCCCCGTGAAACGGGGTGCGCGCTTTTCCATGAAATGCGCCACGCCTTCCTTGAAATCCTCGCTGAGGAAGCTCTCGCGCATCTCGTGATCGCCCACCACGATCGATTCGGCGAGCGTCTGGAACTGCGCTTCCCACACCTGGCGCTTCATCACCGCCACCGAGCGCGGCGAGACGGTGGTGGCGATCGTGCCCGCGTACTGCCGTACCGCGCCCATCAGCTCGGCGTCGGGCAGCACGCGGTTGACCATGCCCATGGCATGGGCTTCGGCGGCGCCGAACTTGCGGGCCGAGCAGAGGATGTCCATGGCGTTGGCCGGTCCCACCAGCCGCGGCAAGGTCCAGGAGATGCCGTGTTCGGCGATCAGGCCGCGCGCGGCGAAGGCGGAGGTGAACATCGCGCTCTGGGCGGCGAAGCGCATGTCGCAATAGAGCGCGATCACCAGCCCCAACCCGGCGCAGGGACCGTTGACGGCGCCGATGATCAGCTTGGGGATGGTGGGGAAATAGGAATAGGTCATGCGGAAGTCGGCGCGCGTGCCGGCCACCACGTTGGAGCGCGGCCGGTCGGCCGCTGCGGCCTGCTGCCGGTTGTGCTGGATGCCGGTCAGCAGGTCCATGTCGGCGCCGGCGCAGAAGCCGCGGCCCGCCCCGGTCAGCACGATGGCGCGCACCTGGTCGTCGGCGCCGGCCCGGTGCATGGCCTCGCGCACGTCCACCTCCATCTGCCGCGTCCAGGCATTGAGCCGGTCGGGCCGGTTGAGCGTGACGGTGGCGATGCCGTCCTCGACGTCGTACAGGATGGTCTCGAAAGCCATGGCGATCCTCCCGATTCATCGCAGCCTTGCCGTAATTGGCATTGATTTTTGTTGCCGCCCATTCTGCAATGCCGTCTTGGACGCGACAATCGCGCTGCCGCCCGAGCGGCGGCGCCGGTTTCGCCTGATGGTTCGACGACGATGGATTTCGCCCGATTGCTGCAGCGCATGACCGAGGCCGCCGAAGCCGGGGACGGCGGGGGTTTCGCTGCCTGCTTCACGCCCGACGGCGTCTATCACGACTATATCTACGGCGATCATGTCGGCCGCGACTCCATCGCCGACATGCTGGAGAACCAGTTCCACCGCGATGCCGCCCAGTATCGCTGGCGCTTCTTCGATCCGGTCAGCGACGGGCGCATCGGTTATGCCTGGTCGCTGTCGTCCTTCGCCTCCACGGTGCCCGAGTTCGAGGGCCAGCCCGTGGTGATCGACGGCATGAGTCGTTTTGAATTAAGAGATGGCCTCATCGCCGACTACAAGGAATCGGTCAATGGCGGCGTCGCCATGAGCCAGCTCGGCGTGGCGCCGGAGCGCATGGCCAAGGTGATGCGGCGCTGGGCCGACCAGCTCAAGGCGCGGCCCCAGACGGTCGCCTATCTGAAATCCAAGTAAGGGGAAGGGAACCAACATGCGCGACTTTCAGACCGTCGACGACCTGAAGAAAGAGGTCGGCAAGGAGATCGGCGTCAGCGACTGGGTGACGGTCGACCAGGACCGCATCGACAAATTCGCCGACGCCACCGGCGACCACCAGTGGATCCATGTCGACGTCGAGCGCGCCCGGAAGGAGATGCCCGGCGGCAAGACCATCGCCCACGGCTATCTGACGTTGTCGCTGCTGCCGATGCTGACGGCGCAGATCGGCAAGGTGAAGAAGGTGTCGCGCGGCATCAACTACGGCTCCAACAAGGTGCGCTTCACCAACATGGTGCCGGCGGGCTCGCGCGTGCGGGCGCGCCAGAAGCTGATCGCGGCCGACCCGGTGGGCGGCGGCGGCACGCGCTTCACCAACGAGGTGACGATCGAGATCGAGGGCCAGGACAAGCCGGCCTGCGTCGCCGAGGTCATGAGCATCGTCTACCCGTAGGCGCCGTCACATCCAGCCACCGGACGCCAGGCCATGATCCTCCGCCGCGAGGACATCACCGAGGAGCGCATCGCCGCCTGGATCGCCGAGGGCAAGAAGCACGGCTATACCGGCTACCTGACCCGCGAGCAGCGCGAAGCCTCGCGCCGGCGCTTCCTGTCGCGCCTGCCGCGCGGCGAATCGATGTGGGTGTTCGGCTACGGCTCGCTGATGTGGGCGCCGGCCTTCGACTATGCCGAGCGCCTGCCGGCGGTGCTGCAGGGCTGGCATCGCAGCTTCTGCTTCTGGACCGCGATGGGCCGGGGCACGCCGGCGCTGCCCGGGCTGATGCTGGCGCTGGAGCGGGGCGGCCAGTGCCACGGCGTGGCCTATCGCATCGCCCCGTCGCGGGTGCAGAGCGAGACCGAGATCGTGTGGCGGCGCGAGATGATCAGCGGCGTCTATCGCGCCCAGTGGGTCACGCTGCGCACCGCGCGGGGACCGCGTCGCGCTGTCACCTTCGTCATCAATCGCGGCCACCGGCTCTATACCGGGCGCATCTCGCGCCACAAGGTGGCCCACCACATCGCCTTCGCCGAAGGCCGCAACGGCACCTGCCGCGACTATCTCGCCAACACCATGGATCACCTGCAGCAGCTCGGCATCGTCGATCGCGAGATGAAGGAATTGTCGCGCCTGGTGCGCCATACCCGCACCGACGCGCCGCCGCCGGAGATCCGGCCCGGCCTGCGCGCGCCGCCGGGTCCGGTCCATCCCTCGCCCGACCAGGTTGCCCTCGCCGCCAGCCAGAACAGCAGTCGCGATGTTGTTTAGCTCGGTGGTGGCGTCGTGGCACGGCCTGCCGGGCGTGCTGCGCGGCGTGATCTGGTCGGCGCTGTCGGGCCTGCTGTTCACGGTGCTGAACGCGCTGATGCGCAAGCTGGTGGTCGGCCCCGACGCGCTCAATCCCATCGTCACCGGCTTCTGGCGCTACGGCTTCGGCGCGCTGACCATCACGCCCTGGCTGTTCACCGTCGGCCGCACTGCCTGGCGCGCCACCCGGCCGGTCAACCACGTCGTGCGCAGCTTCATCCACGCCTCCGCCTTCGCGATCTGGTTCGTCGCCCTGCCGCTGATCCCGATCGCCGAGACCACGGCGCTGAGCTTCACCACGCCGCTGTTCATCACCATCGGCGCCGCGCTGTTCCTGGGCGAGAAGGTCGGCGTGCGCCGCATCGGCGCCGTGGTCATCGGCTTCGTCGGCACCCTGGTGATCATCCGGCCGGGCTTCGCCACGCTGTCGGAGGGCTCGCTGCTGATGCTGGCGACGGCGCCGCTGTTCGCCGCTTCCAACCTGATGGCCAAGGCCATCGCCAGCCGCGATTCGATCACCGCCATCGTCGGCTGGCAGTCGACTGCCATCACGCTGTTCCTGCTGATTCCGGCGCTCTGTTTCTGGCAGTGGCCGACCCTGGGCCAGTTCGCCTGGCTGGCGCTGGGCGGCATGATGGGCAGCATGGCGCATCTGTGCCTGAGTCAGAGCTACAAGGTGGCCGACATCACCGCCACCCAGCCGATCGGCTTCCTGCAGTTGGTGTGGGCGACGGCGCTGGGCTTCCTGATGTTCGGCGACCATCCCGACCTGTGGACCTGGCTGGGCGCGGTGGTGATCTTCGTCTCCAACATGTATATCTCCCATCGCGAGGTGGTGCGGCGCGGCAAGCCGGACCTGACCGGCGCGGTGCCGCCCGCGCCGCAATGACGGGCCGGCCATGGGGGCGGCCATGAAGCGGGCCGCGCTGTGGCTGCAGGGCAGCGTGGCGGCCTGGCACGGGCAGCCGGCGATCCTGCGCGGCGTGCTGTGGGCGGTGCTGGCGGGCCTGTTCTCCACCATTCTCAACGCCATGCTGCGCTGGTTCGTGGTCGGGCCCGAGGCGCTGCATCCCATGGTCATCGCATTCTGGCGCTATGCCTTCAGCGCGCTGGCGATCGCGCCGTGGCTGGTCGCCGTCGGCCGCGCCGCCTGGCGCACCAGCCGGCCGGCCAACCACGTGGTGCGCAGCATGACCCACGCCGCCGGTTTCGTGGTGTGGTTCATCGCGTTGCCGCTGATCCCGATCGCCGAGACGACGGCGCTGGGATTCACCACGCCGCTGTTCATCACCGTGGGCGCGGCGTTGTTCCTGGGCGAGAAGGTCGGCATACGCCGCATCCTCGCCGTCGCGATCGGCTTCGTCGGCACGCTGGTGATCATCCGGCCGGGCATCGCCACGCTGTCGGAAGGCTCGCTGCTGATGCTGGCCACGGCGCCGATCTTCGCCGTCTCCAACCTGATGGCCAAGGCGATCGCCAGCCACGATCCGATCACCGCCATCGTCGGCTGGCAGTCGGCGCTCATCACGCTGTTTCTGCTGGGACCGGCGCTGTACTTCTGGCAGACGCCGAGCCTGGGCCAGTTCCTGCTGCTGGGACTGGGCGGCGCCATGGGGGCGGCCTCGCATCTTTGCCTGAGCCAGAGCTACAAGGTGGCCGATATCACCGCGGTGCAGCCGATCGGTTTCCTGCAGCTGGTCTGGGCCACCGTGCTGGGTTTCGCCATGTTCGGCGACCATCCCGATCTGTGGACCTGGATCGGCGCGGCGGTGATCTTCGTCGCCAACCTGTACATTTCGCATCGCGAGGTGGTGCGGCGCGGCAAGCCGGACCTGACCGGCGCGGTGCCGCCCGCGCCGCAATGAGTTGGCCGTGATCGCGGCGGCTTGCGGCGGCGCGACGCAGGGCAGCGTTGCGCGGCGCGGCAGGACGGCTGGCGGGCTGCACTTTATAGTGCGCTCCCCATGATAGCGCGCGCCCCATGAACCTGCCCGATCGGCCTGCCTTCTCGCCCGCGCGCCAGTTGGTGGCGCGCGCCACCGGCGCACTCGGCCGGCTGCCGCCGACCGCGCAGGGCTTCGCCTGGGTGCTGCTGTCGGGCGTGCTGTTCGCGCTGCTCAACGCCACCTTGCGTTACGTGTCGCTGCAACTGCACCCGATGATGACCTCGTTCCTGCGGTTCTGCTTCGGGTTGCTGGTGATCGCGCCGATCGTGCTGCGCCACGGCTTGGCGGTGTTCCGCACCGCCCGGCCGTCGATGCAGATCCTGCGCAACGTGGTGCACGCTTCCGCTTTCGGCGTCTGGTACACCGCCCTGCCGCTGATCCCGCTGGCCGAGATGACGGCGATCGGTTCCTCCGGCCCGCTGTTCATCACCATCGGCGCCTTCCTGTTCCTGCACGAGCAGGTGCGCTGGCGGCGCTGGCTGGCGGTGCTGTTCGGCTTCGCCGGGGTGTGGCTGATCGTGCGGCCGGGCTTCGCCGAGGTGTCGCACGGCACGGTGCTGATGCTGATCGCGGTGCCGATCATCGCCGCCTCGCAGCTCATCGCCAAGGTGCAGACCAGGAGCGATTCGCCCAACACCATCATCTGCTGGCAGACCCTGCTGATGATCCTGTTCTTCTTTCCCGCCGCGCTCTATTTCTGGGAATGGCCGAGCTGGCGCGAGCTGGGGCTGCTGGCGATCGCCGGCGTGCTGGGCACCAGCGCCAATATGTGCCTGGTCAATGCCTACAAGGTGGCGGAAATCTCCGTCCTGCAGCCGCTCACCTTCCTCAACTTGGTGTGGGCCTCGATCATGGGGCTGATCGTGTTCGGCGACACGCCCGACCACTGGACCTTCATCGGCGCCGGGGTGATCGTCGCCAGCACCACCTATATCGCCCGCCGCGAGGCGATGGCGCGGCGCGAGGCCCAGGCGGCGTGAGCCCGCCGCCCTGGATGCAGCGCCTTGCCGTCTCGCCAAGGCATGTGCGGCCGAGACAAAAACCTCGCCACGCTCCGCACAACGCCAATACTTGAGCCGCCGTCTCCGCCTGCTTACACTCGCCGCCAAACGCCATCGCCAGGAGCAACATGCGCTCGATCGTGCAGACGGTGCTGGGCCCGATCCCGGTCGCGGAACTGGGCCGCACCCTGATCCACGAGCATCTCTACATCGCCTTTCCCGGCGCCGCGCTGGAGGACGACGGCTTCAACCGCCGCGCCTTCGTCGACGACGCGGTGCGGCGCATGAAGGACCTGGTGGCGCTGGGCGTGCGCAGCCTGGTCGATCCCTGCCCGGTCGAGCTGGGTCGCGATCCGGAGCTGATGGCCGAGATCTCCCAGCGCGCCGGCATCAACGTGATCTGCACCACCGGCTTCTATTTCGAGGCGCTGGGCCTGCCGATCTACTGGCGCTTCCGCTCGGCCGAGGAGATCGGCGAATTCTACATCCGCGAGATCG
This sequence comes from uncultured Hyphomicrobiales bacterium, assembly GCA_964458605.1. Taxonomy (GTDB): domain Bacteria; phylum Pseudomonadota; class Alphaproteobacteria; order Reyranellales; family JAQSWP01; genus JBBSNV01. The sequence goes on from CAYWLS010000031.1 coordinate 41,464, forward strand.
AGCGCGGCATCGGCAACACCGGCATCCGGCCCGGCGCCATCAAGGCGGCCAGCGGCAAGCCCGCCATCTCCGAGCAGGAGGCCAAGTTCCTGGCCGCCGCCGCCATGGCCAGCCAGGCGACCGGCCTGCCGATCATCACCCATACCGAGGACGGCTGTTGCGGGCCCGAGCAGCAGGCGCTGTTCGCCCGCCACGGCGCCAATCTGCACCAGTGCCTGATCGGCCATAGCTGCGGCAATCCCGACCCGGCCTATCACAAGCGCATCTGCCAGGGCGGCAGCTATATCGGCTTCGACCGCATCGGCGCGCCGATGTTCGTCAAGGACGCGGTGCGTGCCGACAACGTCAAGCGCCTGGTCGAGGGCGGCTGGGCCGGCCGGCTGCTGCTGAGCCAGGACCGGTCCTGCCTGACCCGCGGCAAGCCGTTCCATCCGCTGCCGGAAAAGATCCTGCCCAAGGTCGAGGCGCTGAAGCGGGCCGGCGACTGGCCGGCGCCGCAGACCTACCTGTTCACCCATTTCCTGCCCATGCTGCGCGAGCGCGGCATCGGCCAGGACACGATCGACGGCATTCTGGACGAGAACCCGCGGCGTTTCTTCGCCGGCGAGACATTCGAATTAGGGGCACGAATTAGGGGCGCGAATTAGGGGAGAGAGAAATGGCTGGGCGTGTTGAAGGCAAGGTGGCGCTGATCACCGGCGGCGCCTCGGGGCTGGGCGAGAACGCGGCGCTGCTGATGGCCGAGGAGGGCGCCCGCATCGTCGTCGCCGATATCGACGAGGACAAGGGCCGCGCCGTGACGGACAGGCTGGGCGCCGCCGGCCATTTCGTGAAGCTCGACGTCACCAGCGAGGAACAGTGGATCGCCGCCATCGCCGCCGCGGTGGGCAGATTCGGCGCCCTGCACGTGCTGGTCAATTCCGCCGGCATCGGCCTGACCAAGACGGTCGAGGAGCTGACCTTCGCCGAATGGCGCAAGGTCCACGCCATCGACCTGGACGGCGTGTTCCTGGGCTGCAAATACGGCGTCGGCGAGATCAAGAAGCACACCGCCACGCTGGGCGGCTCGATCGTCAACATCTCCTCGATCGCCGGCATCATCGCCGGCGCCAACATGGCGGCCTACAACTCGGCCAAGGCCGGCGTGC
>CAYWLS010000032.1:0-37748 GCA_964458605.1 uncultured Hyphomicrobiales bacterium
GCGGTTGCGGCCCTGCTTGGCCGAGCCGCCGGCCGAATCGCCCTCGACGATGAACAGCTCGGACTTGGCCGGATCGCGCTCCTGGCAGTCCGCCAGCTTGCCCGGCAGGGACGAGATATCGAGCAGGCCCTTGCGCCGCGTCAGCTCGCGCGCCTTGCGCGCGGCTTCGCGGGCGGCCGCCGCCTCGACCACCTTGGTGACGATCTTGCGCGCCTCGGAGGGGTGCTCGCCCAGCCAGCGCTCCAGCTTCTCGCCGACGATGCTCTCCACCACCGGCCGCACTTCGGACGACACCAGCTTGTCCTTGGTCTGCGAGCTGAACTTGGGATCGGGCAGCTTGACCGACAGCACGCAGGTCAGCCCCTCGCGCATGTCCTCGCCCGACAGCGCGACCTTCTCCTTCTTGGAGATGCCGCTGTCGTTGCCGTAATGGTTGAGCGTGCGGGTCAGCGCGGCGCGGAACGCCGCCAGATGGGTGCCGCCGTCGCGCTGCGGGATGTTGTTGGTGAAGCACAGCATGGTCTCGTGGTAGCTGTCGTTCCACTCCAGCGACAGCTCCAGGCCGATGCCGTCCTTCTCCCCGGCGATGGTGATAGGCGGGTTGTGCAGCGCCTGCTTGTTGCGGTCGAGATAGCGCACGAAGGCCTCGACGCCGCCCTCGTAGTGCATCTCGATGGTCTTGGGCTCGACGCCGCGCGCGTCGGCCAAGGTGATCTTGACGCCCGAATTGAGGAACGACAGTTCGCGCAGCCGGTGCTCGAGCGTGGAGAGGTCGAACTCGGTCTGGGTGAAGGTCTCGGTCGAGGGCAGGAAGGTGACTTCCGTGCCGCGCTTGCCCGGCGGCGCGTCGCCCATCAGCTTGAGGTCTTCCTCCGGCTCGCCGTGGCGGAAGCGCATGAAATAGGCCTTGCCGGCGCGCCAGATGCGCAGCTCCAGCACCGAGGACAGCGCGTTGACCACCGACACGCCGACGCCGTGCAGCCCGCCCGACACCTTGTAGGAGTTCTGGTCGAATTTTCCGCCGGCATGGAGCTGGGTCATGATGACCTGCGCCGCCGACACGCCTTCGCCCTGGTGGATCTCGGTGGGAATGCCGCGGCCGTTGTCCGACACGGTGACCGAACCGTCGGGATTGAGGATCACCTGCACGTTGTCGCAATAGCCCGCCAGCGCCTCGTCGATGGCGTTGTCGACCACCTCGTAGACCATGTGGTGCAGGCCCGAGCCGTCGTCGGTGTCGCCGATATACATGCCCGGCCGCTTGCGCACCGCGTCCAGCCCCTTCAGCACCTTAATCGATTCGGCGCCATAGGCGGCGGCCGCTTCCTCGATCTTGCGCGAGCGGTCGGCTTGCGCGCCGCTCGCGTCGGGGGCGTCGTGCTGTTTGTCGTCCTTGGCCATGGTCTCGTCCTCGCAACTGGCCGCGCCCGGCAGGCGGCAGCCTCGATTTCAGGGTGACGCCGGCTTCAGTGCGGCGTCAAAGCCGCGTCTTCGACGCGGAAGAACTGCGCCCGGTCCTGCAGCGGCGCGAAGGTCTCGGCCTCGGTGCCGGTCATCCAGGCCTGGGCGCCCAGCGCCAGCAATTCGTCGAACAGCGCCGCCAGCCTGGTCCGGTCGAGATGGGCGGCGATCTCGTCCAGCAGCAGCAAAGGCGGCGTGCCGCGGGCGATGCTGACCAGCCGGGCATGGGCCAGCACCAGCGCCACCAGCAGCGCCTTCTGCTCGCCGGTCGAGCACTCCGCCGCCGGCCGGTCGCGATCGAGATGGATCACCAGCAGGTCGCTGCGATGGGGTCCCACCGCGGCGCCGCCGCTCTCCGCATCCTGCCGCCGCGATCCCGCCAGCGCCCCGCGCAACGCCTCCTCGGCATCGACCGCGGCCATCTGGTCGAGCCAGCTCTCCAGCGCGCCGCTCAGCGCCAGCGCGCCGCGCGGGAAGGGCCCCACCCCCAGCCGCGAGGCCTGGTCGAGCCGCGCCACCATTTCCCGCCGCGCCACCGCCAGGGCCACGCCGTAGCGCGCCATGGTGTCTTCCAGCGCGTCGAGCCAGGCGGCATCGTTCCTGCTCTCGCCCAGCAGCCGGGCGCGCTGGCGCAGCGCGTTGTCGTAGGCCGCGGCCCGGCCGGCATGCTCCGGATCGAAGCTCGCCACCATGCGGTCGAGGAAACGGCGCCGGCCGCCGGCGCCTTCGGCGAACAGCCGGTCGAGCTGGGGCGTCAGCCACACCGCGGCGATGTGCTGGCCCAGCGCCAGCTGGCTGGGCGCCGGTACGCCGTCGATGCGCACCACCCGGCGCAGGCCCTGGCCATTGGCGGTCGGCTCCAGCCCGGTGCCCACGGCCATCGGTCCCGACGCGGTCTCCAGCTGCGCCGCCACCGCCCAGCCTTTGGCGGCGGCCTGCTCGGCGCTTTCGCGTGCGGCGCGGCGGGCCATCTCGTCCAGCCGGGCGCGACGCAGGCCCCGACCCGGCGTCAGCAGCGACACCGCTTCCAGAAGGTTGGTCTTGCCCGCGCCGTTGGGCCCGCTCAGCACCACGCAGCAGCCTTCGGTGTCCAGGCGCAGTCCGGCATAGCAGCGAAATCCGGTCAGCCGCAGCTGGCGCACCGCCAGGCGCACCGGCGCCGGCTGGGCGTCCGGGCTCGCCGCGACGGCAGGCGAAACCTCCGGCGCGAAGCCGGAAACCGTCTCGCGCAGGACCTGGCTGCTGGCCGCCCGGCTCATACCCGCATCGGCATCAGGACATAGAGTGCGCTGGCATCGGCCGCGTCGCGCACCACGGTGGGCGACCCCGCGTCCGCCATAGCAAACTGCGCGTCGCCGCCGGTCATCTGTTCGGTGATGTCGAGCAGGTAGCGCGAGTTGAAGCCGATCTCGATCGGCGCGGCGGAATAGCTGACCTCGATCTCCTCGGTGGCGCTGCCGGCCTCGGGCGAGGTGGCCGACAGAGTCAGCGCGCCCTTGCTCATGGCCAGCTTGATGGCGCGCGACTTTTCGGTCGAGATGGTCGAGACGCGATCGACCGCCTGGGCGAATTCCTTGCAGCGCACTTCCATGATCTTGTCGTTGTGCTGCGGGATGACGCGCTCGTATTCGGGGAAGGTGCCGTCGATCAGCTTGGAGGTCAGGGTGATCGGGCCGGCGGCGAAGCGGATCTTGGTGTCGGACAGGGCGATCTCGACCACGCCATCCTGTTCGTCCAGCAGCTTGCGGATCTCGCCCACGGTTTTGCGCGGCACGATCACGCCGGGCATCTGGGCCGCGCCGTCGGGCAGGGCCAGCTGCACGCGCGCCAGGCGGTGGCCGTCGGTCGCCACCGCGCGCAGCACCGGGGCGCCGTCGGCGGCCGCGGCATGCAGGTAGATGCCGTTCAGGTAGTACCGCGTCTCCTCGGTCGAGATGGCGAAGCGGGTGCGGTCGATCAGCGCCTTGAGATCGGCCGAGCCCAGGCTGAACTGATGCGGCAACTCGCCCTCGCTCATGGCCGGGAAATCGTCGACCGGCAGGCAGGACAGGGTGAAGCGCGAGCGGCCGGCGCGCAGCACCAGCTGGGCCTTGTCGGGAATGGCCTCCATTTCGACCTCGGCGCCGTCGGGCAGCTTGCGCACGATGTCGTAGAGGGTGTGGGCCGGGGCGGTGGTGGCGCCGGGCTTGCCGACATTGCTCGGCACGCTCTCGACGATCGCCAAGTCCATGTCGGTGGCGGCCAGACTGAGCTTGCCCTTGGCGGCCTGCAGCAGCACGTTGGACAGAATGGGAATGGTATTGCGACGTTCGACCACGCTTTGCACATGGGCCAGCGCCTTGAGCAGGGCGGCCCGTTCGATGGTGAGTTTCATGTCTTGCCCAACGTGAATTGTTGCCCCGGTTGCGCGCTTTTGAGAGCGGCTTGATATCCCCGCGCGACCCCGGAAAGCACCGCCGGCAGGCCCCGCAGAAAAGCCCGCGCGGGCAGGGGATCGGGACGGTCTGGAACTATACCACGGCGTTGCCGGGAAGTAACAAATTTCGTGCTGTACTGACCAGCCGTTCGCCCCGGTTTTCCGCGGCTTTTGGCGGTGCCGGCGCGGCCCGGTCGCCGGCCCGATTCGGCTGACCGGAATATGGGCATTTCCGGACGGAAAACGAGCCCCGCCGGCGCCGGTCCGGGGGGCTCGCCGAAGCCGCCGGTCGAGGCCGAAGCGCGGCAGCGCTTCGGCCTCGATCTGACCCGTTCTAGCTCTGCAGCATGCGGCGCAGCAGCTCGACATCCTCGTTCATCGAGGAATCGGTGGCGCGCAGCTCTTCGATCTTGCGCACCGCGTGCATCACCGTGGTGTGGTCGCGGTTGCCGAACTTGCGGCCGATCTCGGGCAGGGAGCGCGAGGTGAGCTGCTTGGCCAGGTACATCGCCACCTGCCGCGGCCGGGCCACGGCGCGGGCGCGGCGCGGCGAATGCATCTCCGCCACCTTGATGTTGAAATGCTGCGCCACGCGGATCTGGATTTCCTCGATGGTGATGCGCCGGTCGTTGGCGCGCAGCAGGTCCTGCAGCACCTCCTGGACCGTCTCCAGGGTGACGTCGCGGCCGACCAGGGTGGAATGGGCGATCACCCGGTTCAGGGCGCCTTCCAGTTCGCGCACGTTGGAGGTGATCTTGTGGGCCAGGAATTCCAGCACCTTCTGCGGCACCCCGGCCTTGGCCTGCTCGGCCTTGCTCTGCAGGATGCCCAGGCGCAGCTCGTAGGTGGTGGCGTGGATGTCCGCCACCAGGCCCCAGCCCAGGCGCGAGCGCATGCGCTCCTCCAGCCCGTCGAGGTCCGAAGGCGACTTGTCGGCCGAGATCACGATCTGGCGGTTCTGGTCGACCAGGGCGTTGAAGGTATGGAAGAACTCTTCCTGGGTGGCGTCCTTGCCGGCGATGAACTGGACGTCGTCGATCATCAGCACGTCGACGCTTCTGAACTGCTCCTTGAACGCCACGGTGTTCTGGTAGCGCAGCGCGCGGATGAACTTGTACATGAACTTCTCGGCCGAGAGATAGATCACCCGGCGGGAAGGATCGCGCTCGCGGATGGCGTGCGCGATGGCGTGCATCAGATGGGTCTTGCCCAGGCCGACGCCGCCATAGAGGTAAAGCGGATTGAACGGCACGCTGGCCGAATCGGCCACGCGCTGGGCCGCGGCATAGGCCAGTTCGTTGGGCTTGCCGACCACGAAATTGGCGAAGGTGAAGCGCGGATCGAGCGGGGCGGAGATGTCGTCGTCGAAGGCATCGCCGAGCCGGCCGTTGACCGGCTTGCGCGCGGCGGCCGGGATCGGCTCGCTCGGCGGCGCGGCTTCGGTCTCCTCGACCTCGCTCTTGGCCTTGGCCGCCACGGTCGGCTGGATGCAGATCTCGACGTCGACGATGGCGGCGTTCTCGGCCGACCACAGCGCCTTCAGGCGCTCCGCGTAGTGCGAGTTGATCCAGTCGCGCATGAAGCGAGTCGGCACCACCAGGCGCAGCTTGGTGTCGCGGATCTCGCCCAGGGTCAGGGGTTTCAGCCAGCTGCGATAGGCGAGTTCCCCCACCTCCTGACGCAGCCGCGCGCGCACCCGGGCCCATTGGGCGTCGATCTGCAACTTGTTGTTCCGCTCCGACATTCCCCCAACGCTCCCTGTCAGCCACGCACCGTTCGCCATGCCTGGGCCGGCCTATTTCTGCTGCCACGGCAGACCGGCGGCCTTCCAGCCGGCGGTACTGCCGCGATGGCCGGCGCGATCGACCGGCCCCTCGAAACCGTCGAGGATGTTGTAGCAGCGGGTCATGCCGTGCGCCGTCATCGCCTGGGCGGCCGCCTTGGAGCGCACGCCCGAACGGCACAGGAACAGCACCGGCCGTTTGCCGGAGAGGCCCGCCTGGCTCAGCGCCTCGGCAAACCCGGCATTGACCTGCATCGTGGGATAGACCTGCCACTCGACCGGCACGACCTTCTTGCCGAGCTTCGCCAGGTCGGGCACGCCGACATAGTTCCACTCGGCGCTGGTTCGCACATCGACCAGCACGGCATCGGCTTCGTGTTCGAGCATGTTCCAGGCGGCATTGGGCGAGACATCGCCGGCGTAGCCGGAGGCGGGAATGACATCATCGCTCGTCGTCATGCCATCCGCCATTCGCCTTGCCCCTGTGTGCGCACCGCGATGCGCATTGACCCGGCGTGCGATCGATGACGCTTCGTTCGACTGCGTTGTCGCCGAAGCCTTCGCGACCGGCGCCGAAGCGCCGAATTCGCCGTCACTCAACTCGCACGTTTTTTCCGTATTGGACGTCCGGCGAAAAGCCGACCGCCTGAACTTTACGAACGTCGTTCGCCGAACCAGACCCCACGCCTTGCCTGCGAACGAAATCGACTCTAGCGATGGATTGGCGGCATGACAACTTTGTCAAATCGCGAATCGCAGAAAATAAATCGGTGATGCAGGCGCAACACGATGCGCCGTTTCGTGCGTTGCGACTTTTCGTTTCAAGCGTCCAAACGTATAGCCGATTTTCGACAGGCCGCCGAAATTCGCAATCAAATCGCGGACCTGCGCAGCGTTGTGCGTTTGCGATCTCATCGCGCACAAGGATAAGGCACCGGTGCTGCCCGACCGGCAGGCAGTCGCAATCGCCATTCGCGTTCGCGGCGTCGTTCCGGCTTTTGCGTCTTGACTCACGCGATTCACATCGCGGCCTGTTCCTGCCGCGATGCCGCAAGCGACATACCGCCGAGGCATAGCGCACCGCGATGTCGTCGCGTTGCGGATCGTGCGCGCTGGCGCGATACCCAAAAAGCAAACGCGCCGACCGGAAGGTCGACGCGTCTGCCGAGGAGAGTTTTTTGTCGCGCCGTGCCGGCGCGCGGACGATCAGCTCTTGCTCGCGCCCATCGCTTTGATGCGCTTGCTGAGGCGCGAAATCTTGCGCGCCACCGTGTTCTTGTGGATCGTGCCCTTGGAGGCGCCGCGCGCCAGTTCCGGCTGCGCCGTCTGCAGCGCCTTGCGCGCCGCATCCTGATCGCCCGAGGCGATCGCGACTTCGACGTTCTTCATCGAGCCGCGCAGACGCGAACGGCGCGACACGTTGGTAGCGGTGCGGCGCTTGGTCTGGCGCGCGCGCTTCTCAGCCGATTTGTGATTGGCCATGGCTCGACAATTCCCTGATCCGCCCGCCGGCCGGCCGGATTCCGGCGCGGCGGCTGAAGGCATGAAAGGCGGCGCTTATAGACGCCGTGCCGCAGCCCGTCAAGGCCCGCCGCCAGGCCGGCGCAACGGGCGGAATTGCGGCCCCGGCGGGCCGCGCCGGCGGCGTCGGGTCGGGCCCGGCCGGCAGCGCCGCCTGTGGCCGGCCGGCGCCTGGCGGCGCCCCCGACATGGGCGCGGCTAGCGGTGCTGGAACTTGGCCGGCCGCTTCTCGACGAAGGCGCCCATACCTTCCATCTTGTCGTGGGTCGAGAAGGTGGAGTGGAACAGGCGGCGTTCGAACAACACGCCTTCGGCCAGCGAGCTTTCGAAGGCGCGATTGACCGCCTCCTTGGCGATCATGGTGATGGGCAGCGACAGGCCGGCGATCTTCTCGGCGGCGGCCATCGCCTCGTCCATCAGCTTGTCGAGCGGCACCACGCGCGACACCAGTCCGCAGCGCTCGGCTTCGGCGGCATCCATGTTGCGGCCGGTCAGCACCAGGTCCATGGCTTTCGACTTGCCGACGAACTTGGCCAGGCGCTGCGTGCCGCCCGAACCGGGGATGGTGCCGAGCAGGATCTCGGGCTGGCCGAACTTGGCGTTGTCGGCGGCGATGATGAAGTCGCACATCATGGCGACTTCGCAGCCGCCGCCCAGCGCGAAGCCGGCTACCGCGGCGATGATCGGCTTGCGGAAGGTGGAAACGCGCGTCCAGCCCTTGGTGATGAAGTCCGCCATGTAGACGTCCATGTAGTCGCGGTCTTTCATCTCCTTGATGTCGGCGCCGGCGGCGAAGGCGCGCTCCGAGCCGGTCAGCACCACGCAGCCGATATTGGCGTCGTCCTCGAAGCCGTTGAGCGCGTGGCCCAGCTCGTCGATCAGCGCCTTGCACAGCGCGTTGAGCGCCTTGGGGCGGTTCAGCCGGATCACGCCGACGCGGCCCTTGGTTTCGACCAGGATGTTCTCGTAGTTCATCGCTTCCTCCAGAATTTGGAATGGTTCCTAGCGGCAAATGCCGGCCGCGGCAATTGCCGCGCCGTCGCCGTATCGCACTGCGCGCTTCAGCGCTGGCAGGCGGGGCACCAGAAGGTCGAACGCCCGCCCTGGGTGAAGCGGCGTACCGTGTCCTTGCAGCCCTGCGCGCAGGGCTGGCCCTCGCGGTCGTAGACGGCGAAGCGGTGCTGGAAATAGCCCAGCTCGCCATCGGGCTGGCGGTGGTCGCGCAAGGAGGAGCCGCCCGCCTCGATCGCCTGGTTCAGCACCTGCTTGATCGCCGCCGCCAGCCGGTCGGCGCGCTCGCCCTGGACCCGCAGCGCCAGCCGCTTGGGCGAGATGCCGGCACGGAACAGCGCCTCGCAGGCATAGATATTGCCGATGCCGGCCACCACGCGCTGGTCCAGCAGCGCCGCCTTGATCGAGGTGCGCTTGCCCTTGAGCGCCTGGGCCAGCACCTTGCCGGTAAAGGCCCTGTCCAGCGGTTCGGGCCCCAGCCCGGCCAGCAGGCGGTGTCGGTCGAGCTGGGCGCCGGGCACCAGCAGCATCAGGCCGAAGCGGCGCGGGTCGCGAAAGCGGACCTGCCAGCCCTGGTCGGTCTCGAACACCACATGATCGTGGGGGTCCAGCGGCAGGGCACCCGCTTCGTTGTGCGACAGCAGCATCATGCGGCCGGACATGCCCAGATGGATCAGCCAGGCGGTGCCGTCGTCGAGCCGGGCGACGATGTATTTGGCGCGCCGGTCGAGCGATTTTACCGTGCGGCCGACCACGCGCTTGGCGAATTGGCGGGGCAGCGGCAGGCGCAGATCGCCGCGATGCTGTTTCAGGCCGGCGATGCGAGCGCCGACCAGCTTGGGCGCCAGGCCGCGGCGTACGGTCTCGACCTCGGGAAGCTCGGGCATGGCGTTGCTATAGCCCGCCGCCGGGGGCTCGGCTACCGTCGCGTACCCCCGCATGCAACTGCGCAGCCTCCTGGTACCGATCCATGCCGCCTGCCTGGGCGGGCTCTGCGCCGCGGCTGCGCTTGGCGCGGCGGGCGGATGGATCGGCGAGTTGCTGGCCAATCTTCGGCTTTATTTCCTGGCCCCGGGCCTGGCGCTGGTCCTTCTGGCGCCGCTGCTGCCGGGCAGGGCGGCCCGCCGTCTGACGCCGGGACTGCTGGCACTGCTGGCGAGCGCCTGGCTGGCGCTGCCGCTGCTGCCCTATGTGGTGTCGGCTGCGCCGTCTGCGGCTGCTGCCGGAGGAAAGCCGCTGCGGCTGCTGCAGGCCAATCTGCATTCCTGGGCGGTCGACACGGCGGCGCTGCGAAGCCTGCTCGAGGAGGGAGGGGCCGATATCGCCGTGCTGACCGAGATCACCCCGGCCCAACAGCCGGTGTACCGAGCCCTCGCCGACCTCTATCCCTATCAGGTCGAAACGCCGGTCGGCCGCGACAACACCTTCATCGTGCGCGTGCTGGCGCGCCGCCCGATGCAAACCGGGATATTCCATCCGATCGCCGGGGACTATCCGGTGCTGCAGGCGCGGTTCTGCGATCCGGGATCGCGTTGCCTTACCCTGCTGTCGGCCCATGCGCCGCGGCCCGGCCCCGGGCGCGGCCTGCGCAACCGGGTGCTGGAGCAGATCGCCGCGCTGGCGCGCCAGGCGGAGCGACGGGGCGACCTGGCGGTGGCGATCGGCGACTTCAACATCACCGCCTTCTCGCCCGACTTCGCCCTGCTCACCGCGGCCGGCCTGCGCGACAGCACGCTGGGCCGGGGCTATCCGGCGAGCTGGCCGGTGTGGCTGGGCCGGCTGGGCATCGGCATCGACCAGGTGCTGGTGGCGCCGCCGATCGGCGTGACCGCGCGCTGGCTGGGTCCGGATATCGGCTCCGACCACTATCCATTATTTGTGGAATTGGTTTTGCCCGAGGGGCGTTAGCATCTATCCGGGCGCGCGGTACCGCGGCCCGAAACGGGGAGGCAAGAGAGATGATTGCACGAAGGAACATGCTCGTCGGCCTGGCGCTGCTGGCCGGCCTGGGCACGCTGGCCGCTTGCGACCAGCCGATGAATGCCAGCACCAAGCAGCACTACACGGCGACGCTCACCGCTTCCAGCGAAGTGCCGCCCAATCCCAGCACCGGCAGCGGCACGGCCGATGTCTGGTACGACACGGCTACCCACACGCTGAGCTGGACGGTGAGCTATGGCGGGCTGACCGGCCCCGCCATCATGGCCCATTTCCACGGTCCGGCCGCGCCGGGCGCCAATGCGCCGGTGGTGGTGCCGATCGGCGGCGCCGGAATGACCAGCCCCAATACCGGCTCCAAGGTACTGACCGATGCGCAGGCGGCCGATCTGGCGGCCGGCAAGTACTATCTCAACGTCCATACCGACAAGAACAAGGGCGGCGAGATCCGCGGCCAGGTGCTGCCGGCCAAATAGGCCGCGCGCCAGACACGACGCAGCCGATAAAGACGGCCGGGGCTTGCGCTCCGGCCGTCGCCGTTTGCGGCGGCGGATATGCCGCGGCGGGCCGCCTGGGGCGCGGGCGGCGGGCCAATGGCGCTGCCTGGATTGTTCGGCTAACGTCCGGCCATGGACCGGGACGGCGAAAATACGGAATCGGCCGGCAGCGCCTCGTTCGGCTACCGCGAGGTGCCGCGGGAGCAGAAGGCCAGGCTGGTACGACAGGTGTTCGACAGCGTGGCCGGCCGCTACGACCTGATGAACGACCTGATGTCGCTGGGCATCCATCGGCTGTGGAAGGCGACCCTGGTGGACATGGTGGCGCCGCGCGACGGGCAGTCGCTGCTCGACGTGGCCGGCGGCACCGGCGACATCGCCTTCCGGCTGGCGGCGCGGGCGCCGGGCGCCTATGTCACGGTCTGCGACATCAATGCCGAGATGGTCACGGTCGGCCGCGATCGCGGCCTGGATAGCGGCCAGGTCAACAACAAGAGCGGCGGCATCGACTGGTCGGTGGGCGATGCCGAGAAGCTGCCCTTCGCCGATTGCAGCTTCGACGCCTACACCATCGCCTTCGGCCTGCGCAACGTCACCGATATCGACGCCGCTCTGGCCGAGGCGCGGCGGGTGCTGAAGCCGGGCGGCCGGTTCTTCTGTCTGGAATTCAGCCGCGTCGTGGTGCCGCTGCTGGCCAGGATCTACGACGGCTATTCCTTCGCCGTGCTGCCGGCGCTGGGCGGGCTGGTGGCGCAGGATCGCGAGGCCTATCGCTATTTGGCCGAGAGCATCCGCCGCTTCCCGCCGCAGGACGAGCTGCTGGCGCGCATGGACGGCGCCGGGCTGGAGCGTACCCGCTATCGCAACCTCAGCGCCGGCGTGGTGGCCATCCATTCGGGCTGGCGGCTGTAGCGCCCCCTCATGATCCGCTTCCTGCGCAACGCCTTTCGCCTGCTGCGGCTCGCCTTCATCCTGGCGCGCCACAACGCGCTGTTTCCGCTCGAGGCGCTGAAAGTGGCGCCAGCCGTGGTGGTGATGGCGCGGCTGGTGAGCTGGCGCGGCGCGCCCGGCCGGCCGGGCCAGCGCCTGGCGCGGGCGCTGCAGCAGATGGGCCCCAGCTTCATCAAGCTGGGCCAGGCGCTGTCGACCCGCGCCGACCTGCTGGGCGCGCAGGTGGCCGAAGACCTGGCCGACCTGCAGGACCACATCCCGCCTTTCCCCGCCGCCCTGGCGCGGCGCACCGTCGAGGCCGAGTTCGACAGGCCGCTCGGGCAGATCTACAGCCAGTTCGACGACCAGCCGGTGGCGGCGGCCTCGATGTCGCAGGTGCATTACGCGCTGACGCCGGACGGCCGCGAGGTCGCGGTCAAGATCCTGCGGCCCGATATCGAGCGTGCCTTCGCCCGCGATCTTGACATGCTCTACTGGCTGGCCGAGCTGGTCGAGTTCACCCAGCCCCATCTGCGCCGGCTGCGTCCGATCGCCTCGGTCGACCAGTTCGCCGAGATGGTGCGGCTGGAGATGGATCTGCGCATGGAGGCGGCGGCCTGCCAGGAGCTGAACGAGAACTTCGCCGACGATCCGGGCTATCGCACCCCCGATGTCGACTGGGAGCGCACCTCGCAGCGCGTGCTGACGGTCGAGCGCATCCGCGGCATCCCGATCGACGAGCGCGAGGCGCTGATCGCCGCCGGCCACGACGTCACCGCGGTGTTGAAGAAATCGGCCGAGGCGTTCTTCTACCAAGTGTTCCGCGACGGCTTCTTCCACGGCGACATGCATGGCGGCAACGCCTTCGTCGACGAGAAGGGCGTGGTCATCCCGGTCGATTTCGGCATCATGGGCCGGGTCGACGAGGCGACGCGCCGCTATCTCGCCGAGCTGCTGATCGCCTTCCTGCAGGGCGATTACCATACCGTGGCCGAGGTGCAGTTCCGCGCCGGCTACGTGCCGCCCAACAAATCGGTCGTGGTGTTCGCCCAGGCCTGCCGTTCGATCGGCGAGCCGATCTTCGGCAAGGCCTCGCACGACATCTCCATCGCCCGGCTGATGGCGCAACTGTTCCGCGTCACCGAGCAGTTCGAGATGGCGGTGCAGCCCGAGCTGCTGCTGCTGCAGAAGACCATGCTGATGGCCGAGGGCATGGGCGTGCGGCTCAATCCGGAGGTCAATATCTGGGAGCTGGCGCAGCCGCTGATCGAGGACTGGATGCTCGCCAATTTCGGTCCGCGCGCCCGGCTGGAGCGCGCCGCCGAGGAAGCCTGGCGCACCGTGCAGCGCCTGCCGCGTCTTGCCGAGCATCTGGAGATCGTGGCCGAGAAGGCGCGCCGCGACGCCGAGAACGAGATGCGCCTGGTCAATCGCTGGATGCGCTTCAGCCGCGCCGAGATCATCGCCGGCATCGCCGTGGTGATCGCGATCGTGGCGCTTTTGCTTTAGATCGATAATGGCTCGCAGTTGTTCTTGCTATTTCCAGCCGGGATATCTAGCCTTAATACAGCCATTCAACGTAATTTCTGCGGAGCCGGGCATGCTGCAGGGCAAACGCATCTTGCTGATCGTCTCCGGCGGCATCGCTGCCTTCAAGTCGCTGGAGCTGGTGCGCCGCCTGCGCCGCGCCGGCGCTTCGGTGCGCGCGGTGCTGACCGATGCCGGCGCCCAGTTCGTCACCCCGCTCAGCCTGCAGGCGCTGACGGAGGACAAGGTCTATCGCGACCTGTTCTCGCTCACCGACGAAAGCGAGATGGGCCATATCCAGCTCTCGCGCCAAGCCGATTTGCTGCTGGTGGCGCCGGCCACCGCCAATCTGATGGCGCGCATGGCGCAGGGCCTGGCCGACGACCTGGCTGCCACCGTGCTGCTGGCCACCGACAAGCCGGTGCTGATCGCGCCGGCCATGAACGTGCGCATGTGGCAGCATCCGGCGACCCAGGAGAATCTGCGCCTGCTCAAGGCGCGCGGCGTGCTGACCGTCGGGCCCAACGAAGGGGCGATGGCCTGCAACGAATTCGGTTTCGGGCGCATGGCCGAGCCGGAAGAGATCGAAGCAGCCGTCGTGGCGGCGCTGGCGATGCCGTCTGGCGCCAAACCCCTCAGCGGCCGACGCGCGCTGATTACCAGCGGGCCCACGCGCGAGCCGATCGATCCGGTGCGCTATATCTCCAACCATTCCTCGGGCAAGCAGGGCCACGCCATCGCCCGCGCCCTGGCGCGGCTGGGCGCCGATACCACCCTGGTGTCGGGGCCGACGGCGCAGCCCGATCCGCCGGGCATCAAGGTGGTGCATGTCGAGACCGCCGAGCAGATGCTGGCAGGATGCCTGGCCGCCTTGCCGGCCGATGTCGCGGTCTGCGCCGCGGCGGTGGCCGACTGGAAAGTGGCCCGGCTGGCCAATCACAAGATCAAGAAGGCCGAGGGCGCGCCGCCGCCCGGCATCGAGCTGGCGCCCAATCCGGACATTCTGGCGACCTTGTCGCAAAGCGGCGCGCGCCGACCGGGGTTGGTGATCGGCTTCGCCGCCGAGACGGAGAACGTGGTCGACAACGCCCATGCCAAGCGCGCCCGCAAGGCCTGCGACTGGATCCTCGCCAACGACGTGTCGCCCGCCACCGGCACCTTCGGCGGCGATCGCAACACCGTCCACCTGGTCACCGCCACGGGCGTCGAGGATTGGCCGACCCTGGCCAAGGACGAGGTTGCCGAGCGCCTCGCCGCCCGCATCGCCCAGCATTTCGCCGCCGCTTCCCGATGAACCCCCCATGACCGAGCCGATCGTCATTGCCGTCACCCGCCTGCCGCACGCCGCCGATCTGCCGCTGCCGGCCTACGCCACCGCGCACGCGGCGGGCATGGATCTGCTGGCGGCGATCGACCGGGATGTCGTGCTGGCGCCGGGCCAGCGCGCCATCGTCGCCACCGGCATCGCCATCGCCCTGCCCGAAGATTGCGAGGCCCAGGTGCGGCCGCGCTCGGGGCTGGCGGCCAAGAACGGCGTCACCGTGCTCAACGCGCCCGGCACCATCGATGCCGACTATCGCGGCGAGGTCGGCGTGATCCTGATCAATCACGGCCAGGACGCTTTCACCGTGACCCGCGGCATGCGCATCGCCCAGATGGTGATCGCCCGCTATGTCCGGGTGCAGTGGAGCGAGGCGACCGAACTGTCGCAAAGCGCGCGCGGGACCGGCGGCTTCGGCTCGACCGGCACCGACGCCGAGACCAAGGCGAGGACCGGCTGATGGCCGCCATCTCGCGCAAGGCGGCGCTGGCCATCGAGGCGGTGCTCTATGTGGCGCTCAATGCGGTCGACCGCACCGTGCGCTCGGGCGATATCACCAAGCGCCAGAACGTGCCGCAGCGCTATCTCGAGCCGGTGCTGCAGGGTCTGGTGCGTCAGGGCGTGCTGATCGGCGTGCGCGGCCCGCGCGGCGGCTACAAGCTGGCGCGCGAACGCCGGCGCATCACCCTGGGCGAGATCGTGCGCATCGTCGCCGATGTCGAGGGCATCGCCGAGCCGCTACCCAGTTCGGATCTGCAACAGAAGGTCATTTCGCCCGCTCTGGCGGAAGCGGACCGCGCCCTGATGGCGACGCTCGATTCCATCACCATCGACGATCTGCACCAGCGGGCGCGCCAGGCCGGCGTCGGGCTGGAAAACACCAGCATCGATTTCACGATCTGACAAAGGCCGGCGGTCGTGTCCCGGTTGCGCTGGTCTTGCGCAACCGATGCCCGAATTGGCGGCAGGTCGCTCGCAATTGCAGCACGAAAAGCGGCAGCGCCGAAAAATTCCGCATAGTCGGCCGATCCCTCGTTGACTCCGCGTTGCGCGAGCAGGGAAGATCGCCTGCTCGCAACGCGGCTGCTTTTTTGGGGATAGGGGGCCACACTGCGAATCGTCGTCGCGATGATGAAGCACGAGACGAACACGTTTTCGCCCGTGCCCACGCCGCTCGAACGCTTCCTGCCGGCGTTCGGCAATTCTGCGCGCGACATCTATCGCGGCACCAACACCCCGATGGCTGCCTATCTCGACATTGCCGAGAAGGCCGGCGCCGATGTCGTCACGCCGGTCGCCGGTTCCGCGCCGCCTTCCGGCCCGGTGCCGAAATCCGCCTTCGACCGCTTCCGCGAGCCCATCCTGGACGCCGTGGCCAAGGGCTGCGACGCGCTGATGCTGGACCTGCACGGCGCCATGGTGTGCGAGCATAACGACGACGGCGAGGGCGCGCTGCTTGAGGAGATCCGCCGGCTCAGGCCCGGCCTGCCGATCGCCGTGGCGCTCGACCTGCACGCCAATATCACGCCGGCGATGGTCGACAACTGCACGGTGCTGACCGGCTACAAGACCTATCCGCATGTCGACATGTACGAGACCGGCCGGCTGGCCGGCGACATCCTGGTGCGCGGGCTGCGTGGCGAGATCGAGCCGGTGATCCGCTGGGGTCGCCGGCCGATGCTGCCGCACACCTTGAAGATGGGCCATGACGAGCAGCCGATGCAGTCGCTGCTCGACATGGCGCGCCAGGCCGAAGCCGGAGGCAAGTCGGGCGACGGCGTCGAGGCGGTGTCGGTGTTCGGCGGCTTCCCCCTGGCCGACATCCCGCGGCCGGGCCTGTCGGTGGTGGCCATGGCAGATGCCCGGCGCGATCCCGGCGGCGGGCGGGCCGCGCAAGCGACCGAGCGCATTCTCGACGCCGCCTGGGCGCGCCGCGCCGAATTCGTCTACCGCGCCGAGCCGCTCGGCCAGTCGGTGGCGCGCGCCAAGGCCATGACCGACGGTCCGGTCCTGCTGATCGACCATGCCGACAACTGCGCCTCGGGCGGCACCCAGGACACCACCGCCGTGCTGCGCGAGGTCATCCGCCAGGGCCTGAAGGACGTGGCGGTGTTCGCCATTTGCGATCCTGCCGCGGTGGCCGAGATGGTGCGGGCTGGCGTCGGCGCCACCGTCACCGTGGCCCTGGGCGGCAAGACCGCCATGCCCAGCATCGGCCGGTCCGGCGAGCCGCTCGAACTCACCGGCAAGGTGCGCGCCCTGACCGACGGCGAATTCGTCGTCACCGCGCCGATGAACACCGGCACCACCGCCTATATGGGCCGTTCGGGCGCGCTGCATGTCGACGGCATCGACATCGTGGTGATCGAGAACAACCACGAACCGTTCGATCTGGGCTGCTTGCGGTCGCTGGGCATCGAGCCCACCGCGCGCCGCTATCTGCTGCTGAAGTCGCGCATCCACTATCGTGCCGGCTTCAAACCCATCGCCAAGGCCATCGTCGAATGCGATGGCGTGGGCGTGACCACCTCCGACTACAGCCAGTTCAAGTTCACCAGGATCGAGCGCCCGGTCTATCCGCTGGACGCTTGAGGACGACCAACGACAAGAACCGACGACAGAAGGAGAGCAGGCGATGATTTCCCGACGGACATTGTGGCAAGGCCTGGCGGCGGCGCTGATCGCGGCACCGCTGGCGTTCGGCTCGCACGGCGCCCTGGCCCAGGGCAAGACCATCAAGGCGGTGATGCACTCGGATCTGAAGATGATCGATCCGATCTGGACCACGGCCTACATCCAGCGCAACTACGGCTACATGGTGTTCGACACCCTGTTCGCGATGGACGAGAAGCTGGAGGTCAAGCCGCAGATGGTCGACAAGTGGGAGGTCAGCACCGACAAGCTGACCTACACCTTCACCCTGCGCGACGGGCTGCTGTGGCACGACGGCAAGCCGGTCACCTCGGACGACTGCATCGCCTCGATCAAGCGCTGGGGCGCCAAGGACTCGATGGGCCAGAAGCTGATGGGCTTCGTCAAGGACTTCGAGAAGGTCGACGACCGTACCTTCAAGCTGATCCTCAAGGAGCCCTACGGCCTGGTGCTGGAATCGCTGGGCAAACCCTCCTCCAACGTGCCGTTCATGATGCCCAAGCGCATGGCCGATACCCCGCCCAGCGAGCAGGTCAAGGAATTCATCGGCTCCGGCCCGTTCATGTTCAAGGCCGACGAGTGGAAGCCGGGCGACAAGGCGGTGTTCGTGCGCTTCGACAAGTACAAGCCGCGGTCCGAGCCCGCCTCCGGCCTGGCCGGCGGCAAGGTGGTCAAGGTCGACCGGGTCGAGTGGATCGCGGTGCCCGACCAGCAGACCGCGGTCAACGCGCTGCTCAACGGCGAGATCGATTTCATCGAGGCGCCGTCGCACGACCTGCTGCCGATCATGGAGAAGGACAGCAACATCAAGTTCTTCGACTGGAATCCGCTGGGCAACCAGTACACCTTGCGCATGAACTGGCTGGCCAAGCCGTTCGACAACCCCAAGATCCGCCGCGCCGTCGAGATCGCGCTGAACCAGGAGGATTTCCTGAAGGCGACGATCGGCGATCCGCGCTACTACAAGGAATGCCGCTCGATGTATCCCTGCGGCACGCCGCTGGCCAGCGATGCGGGCATGGACGGGTTGCTGCAGTCGAAGTTCGCCGACGCCAAGAAGCTGCTGCAGGAGGCCGGCTACGACGGCACGCCGATCGTGCTGATGCACTCGACCGACCTGCAGGTGCTGACCAACCTGGCGCCGGTGGCCAAGAGCCTGCTGGAGCGGGCCGGCTTCAAGATCGACATGCAGGACATGGACTGGCAGACCGTGGTGGCGCGGCGCGCCAAGAAGGATCCGCCGAGTCAGGGCGGCTGGCATATCTTCCTGACCTCCTGGGTGTCGGCCGACATCCTCAATCCGGTCATGGTCGGGTTCATGAACGCCGGCTGCGACAAGGCCATGTTCGGCTGGCCCTGCGACGAGCAGCTTGAGAAGCTGCGCGACCAGTACGCGCGGGAGACCGATCCCAACAAGCAGAAGCAGCTGGGCATCGAGGCGCAGAAGCGCGCCTTCGAGATCTCGACCCATGTGCCGCTGGGCCAGTGGTACCTGCCGGCCGCCATGCGCAAGAACATCAACAACATGGTCAAGGCGCCGGCCCCGGTGTTCTGGAACATGACCAAGGACTAGGCGTCTTCCGGCGATGCTGGGCTTCGTCGCCCGCCGACTGCTGGCCACCATCCCGGTGATCGGGATGGTGGCCGTGTTCGTCTTTTTCATGCTGCGGCTGACCCCGGCCGATCCGGCGGCGATCATCGCCGGCGACTACGCCACCACCCAGCAGATCGAGGAGATCCGGGAGAAGCTGGGCCTGACCCAGCCGATCCTGACCCAGTTCGGCATCTGGATCGGCAAGATCCTGCAGGGCGATTTCGGCGAGAGCTTCTTCTTCAAGAAGACCGTGGCCCAGCTGATCGTGCAGCGCCTGGAGCCGACCCTGGCGCTGACCGTCGTGACCCTGCTGATCGCGGTGGCGGCGGCGGTGCCGATGGGGGTGGTGGCAGCCTATCGCCAGGGCAGCTGGATCGACCGGTTGGTGATGGGCTTTTCGGTGCTGGGCTTCTCGGTGCCGGTGTTCGTGTTCGGCTACCTGCTGATCTACGTCTTCGCGCTCAAGCTGGGCTGGCTGCCGGTGCAGGGCTACCAGTACATCGCCGACGGCTTCCTTCCCTTCATCGAGCGGCTGATCCTGCCATCGATCACGCTGTCGGTGATCTATATCGCGCTGATCGCCCGCATCACCCGCGCCAGCGTGCTGGAGGTGCTGGGCGAGGACTATATCCGCACCGCCCGCGCCAAGGGCCTGCCCGAGCGCATCGTGCTGCGCCGCCACGCGCTGCGCAACGCGGCGGTGCCGATCGTCACGGTGATCGGCATCGGCCTGGCGCTGCTGATCGGCGGCGTGGTGGTGACGGAAAGCGTCTATTCGATTCCCGGCCTGGGCCGACTCACCGTCGACGCCGTGCTGGGCCGCGACTTCCCGACCATCCAGGCGGTGATCCTGCTGTTCTCGGTGGTCTACGTGCTGATCAACCTGCTGATCGACATCGCCTATACGCTGTTCGATCCGAGGATCCGCTATTGAGCGCGCTGCCGGAAAGCCAGTCCGCCGCGCCCGATGCCGCGCCCGTGGCGATGGCCCGCCGCAGCCTGTGGCGCCAGCTGCTGCGCCACAACGGCGTGGTGGCGGGCGGCGTCGTGCTGATCGTGGTGATCCTGATCGCGCTCGCGGCGCCGTTCCTGGGCACCACCGATCCCGCCGCCATCAACCCCTCGATGCGCAACAAGGTGCCGGGCACCGAGATCAGCAGCCGGCTCGACGACGGCAGCAAGGTCACGCGCACCGCGCTGATGGGCACCGACAGCCTGGGCCGCGACATCTACAGCCGCGTGCTGTACGGCTCGCGCGTGTCGCTGATCGTCGGCGTGACGGTGGCGGCGATCGCCATCGCCATCGGCCTGTTCGTCGGCATGATCGCGGGTTACGTGCGCTGGCTGGACGGCATCGTCATGCGCATGATGGACGGGCTGATGGCGATCCCCGCCATCCTGCTGGCGATCGCGCTGGTGTCGCTGTGGGGCGCCGGCCTGGCCACGGTGATCTTCGCCATCGTGGTGCCCGAGGTGCCGCGCGTGGTGCGGCTGGTGCGCGCCGTGGTGCTGTCGATCCGCGAGGAGCCCTATGTCGAGGCGGCCATCGCCTCGGGCACGCGCACGCCGCAGATCCTGCTGTTCCACGTGCTGCCCAACACCATCGCGCCGCTGATCGTGCAGGCCACCTATATCTGCGCCTCGGCCATCCTGATCGAGGCCATCCTGTCGTTTCTGGGCATCGGCATCCCCAGCGACATCCCGACCTGGGGCAACATCATGGCCGAGGGCCGCCAGTTCTTCCGGCTCTATCCGCACAACATCTTCTTTCCCGGCATCTTCCTGGCGCTGACCGTGCTGGCGGTCAACATCATGGGCGACGGGCTGCGCGACACGCTCGATCCGCGCATGGCCAAGAGGTTCTGACGCCATGAGCGCCAATCCCGCGCCGGTGCTGGCGATCCGCGATCTGGCGGTGTCGCTGCCGGCCGGCGCCGACCGGCGCAACGCAGTGCACAAGCTCGGCCTCGACATCAATCCCGGCGAGATCCTGTGCATCGTGGGCGAATCGGGCTCGGGCAAGTCGGTCACCGCCCAGGCGGTGATGGGCCTGCTGCCGCGCAAGCAGCTGGTGCCGACCGCCGGGGAGATCCGCCTGCAAGGCGAGGACCTGCTGGCGGCCACGCCGGCCCGGCTGCGCGAACTGCGCGGCAGCCGCATGGCGATGATCTTCCAGGAGCCGATGACGGCGCTCAATCCCGTCATGACCGTGGGCAAGCAGATCGCCGAAGTGTTCGAGATGCACAGCAAGCTCGGCCCGGCCGATCGCGAGGCCAGGGCGTGCAAGCTGATGGAGGCGGTGCATCTGCCCGAGCCGGAAAGGCTGCTGCACGCCTATCCGCACCAGCTGTCCGGCGGCCAGCGCCAGCGCATCATGATCGCCATGGCGCTGGCGCTCGATCCGGTGCTGCTGATCGCCGACGAGCCGACCACCGCGCTCGACGTCACCACCCAGGCGCAGATCCTCAAGCTGATCCGCGAGCTACAGCGTTCGCGCGGCACGGCGGTGATGTTCATCACCCACGATTTCGGCGTGGTGGCCGAGATCGCCGACCGGGTGGCGGTGATGAAATCGGGCGAGATCGTCGAGACCGGCACGCGCGCGGAGGTGCTGACCCGCCCGCGACATCCCTATACCAGGATGCTGATCGCCGCCGTGCCCGGCGTCGCCCCGCCGGCCCGTTCGCAGGAGCATCGGGCGGCGGTGGCGGGGGGCGACGTGGTGCTGGCCGCCGACCACCTGACCAAGATCTATTCCGGCGGCGGCTTCTTCCAGAAGCGCCGCACGGTGCGCGCGGTCGACGACGTCAGCCTGAAGGTGCGGCGCGGCGAGACCCTGGGCATCGTGGGCGAATCGGGTTCGGGCAAGTCGACCGTGGCGCGCTGCATCGCCCGGCTGATCGATCCCAGCGAGGGCAGCGTCAAATTGGTGGGCGAGGAGATCGCCCGGCTCTCGGTCGGCGCGCTGCGGCCGTTCCGCCGCCGCATCCAGATCGTGTTCCAGGATCCCTATCGCTCGCTCAACCCGCGCCGCACCATCGGCAAGTCGCTGATCGAGGGTGCGCGCAATTTCGGCGTATCGGAGAACCAGGCGATGGACAGGGCGCGCGACCTGCTGGGCCTGGTGGGCATCGATCCGGGCGCCACCGACCGCTATCCGCACCAGTTTTCCGGCGGCCAGCGCCAGCGCATCTGCATCGCCCGGGCGCTGATCGTCGAGCCGGAGGTGCTGATCGCCGACGAGGCGGTGTCGGCGCTCGACGTGTCGGTGCAGGCCCAGGTGCTGCGCCTGCTCGACGACATCCGCCGGCGCTTCAACCTCGCCATGCTGTTCATCACCCACGATTTGCGGGTGGCGGCCCAGATCTGCGACACGGTGGCGGTGATGCATCGCGGCCAGATCGTCGAGATGGACAGCGCCCAGCGCATCTTCACCCAGCCCCAACACGACTATACCCGCGCCCTGTTCGATGCCGCGCCCGGCCGCGGCTTCAGCTTCGGCGGCGCCTGAGGCAGGCGCGCCGCACCCCTCCCGCCGGTCCGGCCGGCTTGATTTCCCGCCGCGCCAGCCTATTGTCCTACACAGGCGTGAAATCAACCCAAAAACCCATCGGGTATTGTGAAAAGGAGGAGGCCATGAGCCTGGCAGCCAAGCTCGACAGTCAGCCGGCCAGCGAATTCCGCGGCAGGATCTACGACAGCATCGTCCAGACGATCGGCGCCACGCCGCTGGTGCGCCTGCCCAAGCTGGCCGCCGCCTATGGCGTGAAGGCCGATATCATCGGCAAGCTGGAATTTTTCAATCCGCTGGCTTCGGTCAAGGACCGCATCGGCCTGGCCATGATCGAGGCCGCCGAGCAGGCGGGCAAGATCAAGCCGGGCAAGAGCGTGCTGGTCGAGCCGACTTCGGGCAACACCGGCATCGCGCTGGCCTTCGTCGCCGCCGCCAAGGGCTACAAGCTGATCCTGACCATGCCGGAGAGCATGTCGCTGGAGCGGCGCAAGATGCTGAAGCTGCTGGGCGCGGAGCTCGAGCTGACGCCGGCGGCGCAGGGCATGAAGGGCGCCATCGCCAAGGCCGAGGAGCTGGTCAAGGGCAATCCCGACGCCTTCATGCCGCAGCAGTTCAACAACGAGTCCAATCCCGAAGTGCATCGCCGCACCACGGCGGAGGAGATCTGGGCCGACACGCACGGCAAGATCGACTATTTCGTCTCGGCCATCGGCACCGGCGGCACCATCACCGGCGTCGGCGAGGTGCTGAAGCAGCGCAACCCCAATCTCAAGGTCATCGCCGTGGAGCCGGAGGATTCGGCCGTGCTGTCCGGCGGCCAGCCCGGTCCGCACAAGATCCAGGGCATCGGCGCGGGCTTCGTGCCGCAGATCCTCGACACCAAGATCTACGACGAGGTGATCCGCATCTCCAACGACACCGCGTTCCAGACCGCCCGCAAGGTAGCGGCGCTGGAAGGCGTGCCGGTCGGCATCTCCTCGGGCTCGGCGCTGGCGGCGGCGCTGGAAGTCGGCAAGCGCCCCGGCATGGAAGGCAAGCGCATCGTGGTGATCGTCCCCTCCTTCGCCGAGCGCTATTTGTCGACGGCGCTGTTCGAGGGGCTGTAGGACGCTCGACTGTTCCGGCGAAGCCCGGCCCGGGAGCGAACCCGCGGCCGGGCTTCGTGCTGTGGGGCGACATGTTATAAAGCGCCATGGATTTCACCGAGAGCCAGATCCAGCGCTACGCCCGCCACATCATCCTGGGCGAGATCGGCGTCGAGGGTCAGGCGCGGCTGCTGCAATCCTCGGTGCTGGTGGTGGGCGCCGGCGGCCTGGGCGCGCCGCTGCTGCAATATCTCGCCGCCGCCGGCATCGGCCGGCTGGGCGTGATCGACGACGATACGGTCGATCTTTCCAACCTGCAGCGCCAGGTGATCCATCGCAGCGACGCCATCGGCATGGCCAAGGTCGACAGCGCCGCCCGCGCCATCGCCGCCATCAATCCCGGCGTCAAGGTCGAGACGCATCGCGCCCGGCTCGATGCCGGCAATGTCGCTTCGCTGGTCGGCGCCTACGACATCGTGGCCGACGGTTCGGACAATTTCGCCACACGCTACCTGCTCAACGATGCCTGCTTCTTCGCGCGCAAGCCGCTGGTCTCGGCGGCGATCCTGCGTTTCGAAGGCCAGCTCACCACCCACAAGGCGCATCTGGGCGCGGACCATCCCTGTCTGCGCTGCCTGTTCGCCGCCCCGCCGCCGCCGGACCAGGTGCCAAGCTGCGCGGCGGCGGGCGTATTGGGCTCGCTGGCCGGCACGATGGGTTCGCTGCAGGCTACCGAGGTGGTCAAGGAGATACTGGGCATCGGCCGCTCGCTATCGGGCCGGCTGCTGCTCTACGACGCGCTGGAGGCGGAGATGCGCGTGATGAGCCTGGCCAAGGCGGCCGACTGCCCGCTCTGCGGCCCGCGCCCCAGCATCGCGGCGCCGGCATGAGCGCCGCGGCGGATAGCGGGCTGCAGGGCCTTGCCGGCCTGTCGCTGATCGTGCTGGCGGGCGAATACGAGCGCGTGCACTACGCCCTGTCGATGGCGGCCGCTGCGCTGGCGATCGACCGGCCGGTGATCCTGTTCTTCACCAATGGCGCGCTGCACGCGCTGGCCCGGGACGATGCCGCCGGGCCGGGCTGGCACCGGCTGCATGGCGACGCCTCCGGCCGCAGCGCCGCGCAGCAGGATGCCGAGCGGCGGGCGCGGGGCGTGGCGGGTTTTGCCGAGCTGTTCGAAGCCTGCATCGAGCTGGGAGCGCGGGTGATCGCCTGCGAGATGGGGCTGCGCGTGGCCGGGCTGAGCGCGGCCGAACTGCGGCCCCAGGCGGAGGTGGCTGGCCTGGTCACACTCTATGCCGCGACCGCCGCGCCGGCCCAGCTCGTGGTGATCTGAGCCGCCCGATCCTGCGTCCTGGAGAGGGGGCGCTGCGGGCGTGTCGCGATCGGCACGGTGCGGCTATACTGGCGCCGACGCCGCGCGCAGCGACCGGCGAGGGGGGAATTCCATGTATCAGATCACGGCGCTCTATGCCGGCATCCTGGCCATCATCCTGGTGGCGCTGTCGATGCGCGTCATCCGCCATCGCATCACCGACCGGGTCTCGCTGGGCGATGGCGGCGGCGCCCTGTCGCCGGTGATCCGCGCCCACGGCAACTTCATCGAATACGTGCCGATGGCGCTGATTCTGATCGGCCTGCTCGAAGCGCGCGGCACCGCCGGCTGGCTGCTGCACGTGCTGGGCATCGTGCTGGTGGTGGCGCGCATCCTGCATCCTTTCGGCCTGACGATGAAGCCGCCCAACCCGGCGCGGGCGATCGGCGCCTCGGGCACCCTGCTGGTGATCCTGGTCGCCGGCATCCTGGTGCTGCTGTCGGTGCTGTTCAACTTCAAGGTCTGAGGCGGCGGGCGGCGGGCGGCGGGCGCGATGGGCGAGCCGATCGCCGTTCCGCTGTGGCTGTTCCTGCCGATCGCGCTGTTCGCCGCCTGGTCGCTGCTCGACCGGCTGCTCATCCCCTCGGGCCGCTGGTTCCTGCGCCGCCGGCTGAACCGGCTGATCGAGCGGGTCAATCGGCGCCTGCAGATCGGCATCCAGCCCTTCCAGCTGACCAAGCGGCAGGTGCTGATCGACCGGCTGATCTACGACCCGCTGGTGGTCGAGGCGGCGAACGAGCACGCCGCCGAACAGAAAATCCCGCGCGAGGCGGCGATGGCCCAGGTGCATCGCTACGCGCACGAGATCGTGCCGGCCTTCAACGCCTATATCTATTTCCGTCTCGGCTACGGCCTGGCCCGGCTGCTGGCGCGCGCGCTCTACCGGGTGCGGCTGGGCTGGATGGACGCGGCGGCGCTGGAGAACGTCGATCGCAACGCCACGGTGGTGTTCGTGATGAACCACCGCTCCAACATGGACTACGTGCTGGTGGCGTTCCTGGCCGCCGACCGCACCGCGCTGTCCTACGCGGTGGGCGAATGGGCGCGCATCTGGCCGCTGCAGAGCCTGATCAAGTCGATGGGCGCCTATTTCGTGCGGCGCAACTCCGACAACCCGCTCTACCGCCGGGTGCTGGAGCGCTACGTCCATATGGCGACCGAGGCCGGCGTCGCCCAGGCGGTCTACCCCGAGGGAAGGCTGACGCGCGACGGCAAGCTCGGCACGCCGCGCACCGGCCTGCTCGACTACATGCTGAAGAGCTTCGA
The DNA here is from genome assembly GCA_964458605.1 of uncultured Hyphomicrobiales bacterium. GTDB lineage: Bacteria > Pseudomonadota > Alphaproteobacteria > Reyranellales > JAQSWP01 > JBBSNV01. The sequence goes on from CAYWLS010000032.1 coordinate 25,892, forward strand.
TCCCAAGGGTCCGCGCGACGTGGTGTTCGTGCCCGTCGGCATCAACTACGACCGCGTGCTGGAGGATCGCACGCAGCTTGTGGCCGGCGACAAGACGGCCCGGCGCGCCCCGGCGCTGCGCACCGCGCTGCGCTTCGTCGGCCGCCAGCTGGGCCTGATGCTGCGCGGCCGCTGGTTCCGCTTCGGCTACGCTTGCGTCAATTTCGGCACGCCGGTTTCGACCCGCGCCTGGCTGGCCGCGCGGCCGGTCGAAAGTTACCTGCTGGGCAGCGACATGGAAGGCGGCGATCTGCGCGGCCTCAGCCGCGAGCAGCGCTTCGCGGCCGTCACGCAGCTGGCCCAGACCCTGATGCGCGGCGTGGCCCAGGTCGTGCCGGTGCTGCCGGTGCCGCTGGTGGCGACGGCGCTGCTGCAGGCCGGACAGGCGCTGTCGCTGCTGGAGCTGAAGGCGCGCTGCGAGACGCTGATCGAACCGATGGAACGCAATGGCGCCCATCTCTACGTGCCGCGCGGCGATCGCGACTACGCCATCGAGGTCGGCTTGCGCAGCCTGATGCTGCGCCACCTGGTCGGCGAACGGGACGGGCTCTACGCCATCGAGCCGCAGGAGGAGGCGCTGCTACGCTACTACGCCAACTCCATCGCCCATCTGCTGCCGGCCTGAAGCCGATCAGAACATCGCCGCCAGCACGCGGTCGGGCGGCTTGTGGCCGTCGGCGAAGGTCTTGATGTTGATGATGACCTTCTCGCCCATGTCGAGCCGGCCCTCGATGGTGGCCGAGCCCATATGCGGCAGCAGCACCACGTTGTTCAGCTCGCGCAGCTTGGGATTGATCGCCGGCTCGTTCTCGAACACGTCGAGCCCGGCGCCGGCCAGCTCGCCGTTGCGCAGCATGCGGGTCAGCGCGTTCTCGTCGATCACCTCGCCGCGCGCGGTGTTGACGATGATGGCGTGCGGGTTGAGCAGCTTGAGCCGCCGCGCCGACAGCAGATGGAAGGTAGCCGGGGTGTGCGGGCAGTTGATCGACACGATGTCCATGCGCGCCAGCATCTGGTCGAGGCTTTCCCAGTAGGTGGCCTCCAGCTCGCGTTCGATGTCGGGATGGACGCGGCGGCGGTTGTGGTAGTGCACCGCCAGGCCGAAGCCCTTGGCGCGCCGCGCCAGCGCCTGGCCGATGCGGCCCATGCCGATGATGCCCAGCCGCTTGCCCCAGATGCGGTGGCCCAGCATGGCGGTCGGGCTCCAGCCGGTCCATTTGTCGGCCCGCACCAGCCGCTCGCCCTCGGCCAGGCGGCGCGCCGTGGCCAGCACCAGCGCCATGGTCATGTCGGCGGTGTCCTCGGTCAGCACGCCCGGCGTGTTGGTTACGGTGATGCCGCGCTGGCGGGCGGTGTCCAGATCGATATGGTCGACGCCGGTGCCGAACGAGGCAATCAGCTTCAGCCGGGGGCCGGCCTGCGAAATGATCCTTCCGTCGATCCGGTCGGTCACGGTGGGCACCAGCACGTCGGCCTGCTTGGCGGCCTCGACCAGCTGGGCCGCCGTCATCTGCTTGTCCTCGACGTTCAGCCGCGTGTCGAACAGCTCCATCATCCGCGTCTCGATGACGTCGGGAAGCTTGCGGGTGACGATCACGGTCGGCTTGGTCTTGGCGGGCATCGAACGAACCTTGTTCCTTGCGGGAAAGGGCAAATCGAACGCCCCCTTGAGGGTTCGGATAGCAATACCCATGCCTGCTTGGCAAGCCTCGCGCGGGCGGCCGCCGGGTCGGGTAAAATCCCGCTGTTTTCCGCGGCTTTCAAGGCTTGATGGCGGGCAGCGGAACCGGCTTGAGCTGGCGCGGCTGCCAACGGGCGGCTTCTTCCTGGGCCCTGGCGATCGCCGCGCTGGACAGCCGGTTGCGCAATTCCTGGGCCGCCAGCGAGGCCTGGAAATAGGCGTCGCCCTGCGGCGCACGATTGAGCACGATGGTCAGCCATTTCAGCGCCGCTTCCTCGTCGCTGCGCAGCCCGGCCTCGCCGCTGCGGTAGAGGCTGGCCAGCATCATCATGGCCGGGTAGTCGCCGGCATCGGCCGCGACCTGGATCAGTTGAACCCCGCGCACCTCGTCCTTGGCCACGCCGTCGCCGCGCAGGAACATCTGGCCGAGATAGAAGTGCGAGGGCACATCGCCCAGCGCCGCGGCGCGGGCGAGACAATCGGCAACCGTCGCCCAATCGCGCGGCAGCCCGCCGACGCCCTCGCTGGCCAGCTGCGCCAGCACCCGCCAGGCCGCGCCGTTGCCGCTTTCGGCCACGGCGCGATAGAGCGCCACGGCGCGGGATTCGTCCTTGGCCACGCCGTCCCCGCCCTCCAGGTAGATCGGCGCCAGCACGCCCATGGCCTGAGCATTGCCGGCCTTGGCGGCGATCTCCAGCAGCCGCACGCCCTCGGGCAGGTCCCTGGCCTGGCCCAGCAGGCCGCCGACCAGGACCCGGCCGAGAAAGAAGATGGCGTCGGCGTTGCCGGCGGCGGCCGCCTTGCGCAGCCATTCCATGCCGCGCGGGATGTCGCGCTCGACCCCGGTGCCGCCGTTGAAATAGATCTCGGCCAGCCGCACCTGGGCCAGGCTGTTGCCGGCTTTGGCCAGCGGCAGGAATTCCTTGAGCGCGGCCGGCAGGTCGCCCTTCTGATAGGCCGCCTGACCCTCCTTGAAGCCGGCCTCGGCCGGTGCGGCAACCAGGATGGCGCCCAAGACCAAGATCAAGCCCATGGCCAGGCCGCCGATCGGAGGGATTTTGCCGAACGTCGCCATTTGTCGAGATGATTCAGTATTTCAGGGCAATTTGCTATGATGACGCATGAGCTTCTTTCCGGTTCGGCAACCGATCACCCGGCTGGCCTGGCTCGGCGCCCTGGTGCCGGCGCTGGCGACAGGGCTGGCCATGGCCGAGCCGGGACCGCCGGCCAAGCCGGCCGCGGTGGCCAGCAGCGCCGCCCCGCCGCCGTCCAGCGACCTCAGCCTGCGCGAGCAGGCGATCCATCGCGGCTCGGGCCTGCCGGTGCCGCGCTTCGCCTCGCTGCGCTCCGACGAGGTCAATGTCCGCAGCGGGCCGGGCACGCGCTATCCGGTGGAATGGGTGTTCCAGAAAAAGAACATGCCGGTCGAGGTGATCGCCGAGTTCGACACCTGGCGCAAGATCCGCGACTGGCAGGGCACGATGGGCTGGGTGCATCAGAGCATGCTGGTCGGCAAGCGCAGCGTGATCGTCAGCGGCCGCCAGGTCAGCCTGCTGCGCACGCCCGAGACCGACGGCGCGCCGGTGGCGCGGGTCGAGAACGCCGTGCAGGGCGAATTGCTGACCTGCAAGGACGCCTGGTGCCGGGTGCGCATCGGCGACTACAAGGGCTGGCTGGCGCGCAAGGACATCTGGGGCGTCTATCGCGACGAGAAGATCGAGTAGCGCGTCGCCCGCCGATGAGCGATTCCCGCCCTTTCGATCGCGGCCTGTTCGGCCGGCTGCGCCAGGCGGCGGGTGCGACCTGGACGGGCTATGTCGAGCATCGCTTCGTCGTTGCGCTGGCCGAGGGCAGCCTGGCGCTCGATTGCTTCCGCCGCTACCTGGTGCAGGATTATCTGTTCCTGATCCAGTTCGCCCGCGCCTGGGCGCTGGCCGCCTACAAATCGGACGATCTGGCCGAACTGCGCGCCGCGGCGGCGGCGATGGCCGGCATCGTCGATGTCGAAATGAAGCTGCATGTCCAATTCTGCCGCGACTGGGGCCTGAGCGAGGCGCAGATGCAGGCCACGCCGGAGGCGCCGGCCACGGTGGCCTATACGCGCTACGTGCTCGATTGCGGGCTGCGCGGCGATCTGCTCGACCTCCAGGTGGCGCTGGCGCCGTGCATCGTGGGCTATGGCGAGATCGGCGCGCGCCTGCTCGGGACAGCGCGGCTCGCGGGCAATCCCTATCGCGCCTGGATCGAGATGTATGGCGGGGCGGACTACCAGGCCGTGGCTCAGGGGGCGATCGAGGCCCTGGAAGAGAGCGGCCGGCGCCGCGGCGGCGATGCGCGTTTCGACCGGCTGGCGGCGATCTTCACGACCGCCTCGCGGCTGGAGGCGGATTTCTGGCAGATGGCGCTGGAACCCGAGATTTAGCTACGAGCTCTTGTCGTTACGAATGGCTTTCTGATGGACATCCGCCAATTGAGCGGCCAAGGCAGCGGCAATCAGATTCTCGAGATCCGTCAGATCGATTGCGCCTTTGGCAAAAGCCCGGTCGGCTTTCTCCAAGGCTTGGTAATATGGATTCTTCTTTCCCGATATTTGATCGGGAATGGTTTTCTCGCCGGGCAGTTCGTAGCCTAACTTTATGGATAGCAAGAGATATGAAACAGCGCGAGATGTCCGGCCATTGCCATCTTCAAAGGGATGTACCCAGTTGAGGCGCCACATTGCATAAGCGGCCAGATGAACGGCCGAGGCCGAGCTCCAATTGTCATTGACGTAATCGCAAAGGTCTTCGACCAGAGCTGGCACATCGCGATATGGAGGCGGCATGTGTTTGCTGCCTTCAATATGAATAGAAACGTTACGGAACTACCCAGCGCTTCGGCTGAGGCCGTCAAGCGCTTCGGCTTGCAAGGCACAGATGGTAGACGGTCTTAGCCGAAAGGATTTTCCGGACTGCAACGTCCTTCGAATGATTTCGATAACCTTATCGTACTGCTTCAGACCGTTGAGCGCTTCCTGCTTGGCTCGCTCATCGGTATCGGCAATAGTTTCCTTGACCGCCGCTTTACTGTGGCGGTCACTCGTCATCGACCTTGCTTCTGCTTTTCCAGAACTTCGGCTGCTTCATCGACCATCTGGCGCGTGATGCGCGAATTCTCGATGTTCGTGTTGCCATAAGCAAAGCTACGCCGTTGAGCTTCTTTCTCTTCTGCCGTCATGGGGACGGCCTTTGCTGCGTCAATGAGGTATTGAAGGTCTTTGGACATCGATATTTTCCAGCCATTTAATCCAGCTATCTAAAGCTGGATATTAATTAAGATAGCAGATCGAGCGTTCGGTCTCAACGGATTAAGCGTCGATCGATCCTAAGCGAAATCGGCCGCCAGGGCCTGGCGCGTGGCCTCGGGCAGCACCGCCATGTGCCGATACTTGTCATGGCCGATGCCCAGGATCACCTCGGTGCCGGGCCGGCGGAATTTCTCGATCTGCACAGCGGTGAAGGGGAAGTGCAGGAAATGCACCGAGGAGGTCTTGCCGGCCTCGTTGGTGCGCTCCTGGTCTTCCTCGGGCAGGCCGGGCACGGTCTCGCCGGCAAAGCGCAGGGTCGCGGTGCTCTCGATATTGCCCAGCTCGCCCAGCAGCCGGGCGCGCCGCACCGGATCCTCGATCTCGATCATCATGGTGGCGGTCAGTTCGCTGCCATTGGGGATCAGCGGGTTGTAGGCCGCCAGCTCGTCGACGATCTGCGCCTCTCCTCCCTTCTCGATGTACAGCATCTCGTTGACCTGATGCAGCATGGTCTCGAAGCACTCGAAATAGAACGTCACGAACGGACCGATTTCGACGCGGCGGTCGCGCTTGAGCGCGGTGACGGCGCGGCGGCGCTCGGCGCGCTGGGCGGCGTATTGCGCCGGCGGGGTGATGTCCTTGGCGGTGATCTTGCGGGCGGTCATGACGGGCTCCCGGCGCGCAGGCCATAGGCCTGGGCGAAAATCTCGATCGGGTGCTGCGACTGGGCCGGCGCCTTGTCGGCGCCGTCCAGCAGTTTCATGCCCTGCACGATATGGGCGCCGGCCAGCGGGCATTCGGACACCACATAGGGCGTGGCGTTCTTGACCGCCTGGCGCGCCACCGGCTTGCCGACCTTAAGCGCCACGTCGAAGAAATCCTTCTTGATGCCCCACGAGCCGCCATGTCCCGAGCAGCGCTCGATCACCAGCACCTTTGTGTCGGGGATCAGGCGCAGCATCTCGGCCGCCTTGGGCCCCATGTTCTGCGCCCGCGCGTGGCAGGGGATGTGGACGGTGACGCTGCCGTCGAGCCTGGCGAGGCCCGGCGCCAGGCCCTGCTTCTTGGCGATGTCGACCACGTATTCGGCCACGTCGTAGGTGGCGGCCGACAGGCGCTTGACCTCCGCATCGCCGGGCAGGATCAGCGGCCACTCGAATTTCAGCATCAGCGCGCAGGACGGCACCAGCGCGATCACGTCGTAGCCCTTGTCGATCCAGCCCTTGAGCTCGGCCGAGACCTTGCGCGCATTCTCCGCCACCCGCTCGAGCTCGCCATGCTCCATCAGCGGCATGCCGCAGCAGGCGGGATAGACCACTTCGGTCTCGACGCCGTTATGCGCCAGTACCGCGCGCGTGGCCGCGCCGATATCGGGATTGTTGTAGTTGACGAAGCAGGTGGCGTAGAGCACCGCCTTGCGGCCGTAGCCCGGCGCGCTCTTGTTGATGGCGGGCGCCTCGTCCCTGGCCCGGCGCACGAAGGTCTTGCCGTGGAATTCGGGCAGATGGGCGCGGGCGTCGATGCCGGCAACCTTCTCCATCAGCGGCCGGGTCAGGCCGTTGCCCTCCCGCGTCGCCCAGTTGGCGAGCGGCGCCACCGCCCCCGCCAGCTTGCCGTTGCGATCGGTCTCGGCCAGCTGCCTGTCGAAGAAGCCGAGCTGCTTCTTCCTGTTCTCGACCGCACGATAGCGCAGCATCAGATGCGGGAAGTCGAGATTGAACTCGTGCGGCGGCACGTAGGGACACTTCGTCATGAAGCACATGTCGCACAAGGTGCAGGCATCGACGACCGGCTTGAAGTCGGCGCTCTTGACGTCGTGCAGCTCGCCGCTGGGCGAATTGTCGATCAAATCGAACAGGCGCGGGAAGGAATCGCACAGATTGAAGCAGCGGCGGCAGCCATGGCAGATGTCGAACACGCGGCGCAGCTCGGCATCGAGCTTGGCCTCGTCGTAGAAATCTTCGCTTTGCCACTCGATCGGATGGCGGATCGGGGCTTCGAGACTGCCTTCGCTCATGGCTGCGCGCTCCAGGCGATGCGCGCCGGCACGGGACCGCACCAGCGGCAAGCCGCGTGATGAACCGGAGAAGATGCGCCGGGCGCGACGCTCATGTGGCGCCCGGCGCGGAGGGAAATATCGGCGACGGGCCGTTAGCCCATCGTGTCGAGCGCCTTCTGGAAGCGGCCGGCATGGCTCTTCTCGGCCTTGGCGAGGGTCTCGAACCAGTCGGCGATCTCGTCGAAGCCTTCCTGGCGGGCGGTGCGCGCCATGCCCGGATACATGTCGGTGTATTCGTGCGTCTCGCCGGCGATCGCCGCCTTCAGGTTCGGCGCCGTGCCGCCGATCGGCAGGCCAGTGGCCGGATCGCCCACTTCCTCGAGGAATTCGAGATGACCATGGGCATGGCCGGTCTCGCCTTCGGCGGTCGAGCGGAACACGGCGGCGACGTCGTTGAAGCCTTCGACGTCGGCCTTCTGCGCGAAATAGAGGTAGCGGCGGTTGGCCTGGCTTTCGCCGGCAAACGCGTCTTTCAGATTCTGTTCGGTTTTGGAGCCTTTGAGCGCCATGTGCTTCTCCCTCTGTGCGGCCGCAACGATGCCGCCGGCCGGTTACGGTACTGAACAGCCGCGACCCTCGTCGCGACTGCCGGTCAACGGCAAATTAAAGACCCGTCGGCTGGTGCCGTCAATAGTCTGGAACGATTCCAGATTATTGCTCTAATTCTTGCGGCGATTGAGTTTTATTTCCGGTCGCGGACCCGGATCACGACATCGACACGCGTCACCTCGGTACCGAACGGCGCCTTGGGCAACGCTCCCAGCACGACCGATTCGCCGGGGATGTCGCACAGCTCGCCGGCATCCTCGTGGAAGAAGTGGTGATGGTCGGAGATGTTGGTGTCGAAATAGGAGCGGCCCGGCTCCACCACCACTTCGCGCAGCAGCCCTGCCTGGGTGAACTGGTTGAGCGTGTTGTACACGGTGGCGAGCGACACGCGCACGTTGCGGCCAAGCGCCTCGCTGTGCAGCGTCTCGGCCGAGATGTGCCGGTCCCTGGCGCCGAACAGCAATCGCGCCAGCGCCAATCGCTGACGCGTCGGGCGCAATCCGGCGGCACGCAATCGATCGATCACGGGACCATAGCCGGCGGCGGAGGGAAGCATCTCGCGCATCGGTCAAAAATAGGACCGGGCGCGACAAATTGCAAAGCCCTATCGGGCGTTGCTGCGGGGTGCGGCGCTACCTGCAACGGGCGCCCGCGGCCGGCGAGGGCCAGGGACAATGCGGCCGACCTGGCCGCCCGCGCGGCGGAGCGGCTGGAGCAAACCGGCCTTTGAAGGAACCCGCTGTTTAGTCGCCGGTCTGCAGCCGTTCGACCAGTTGCTTGACCGTCGGCACGAAATTGTTGGCGTAGAACGGATCGCTGGCGAAGCGATAGGCATTGTGGCCGGCGAACATGAGTTGGTCGTTGACCTTCTCGCTGTGGCTGATCTCCTGCAGCGTCTTCTGGATGCAGAAGGAGCGCGGATCGGCCTTCTTGCCGGTGGTGTAGTGGTGGTCCGCACTCTGCGACCAGTTGCTGAACATGCACTGCGACAGGCAGCCCATGCAGTTGATCTGGTCGCGCAGGATCTCGCCCTCGCTTTCGGGGGTGACGAACACCAGGGTGCCGTCGGGCGTGCGCATCGCCTGGGTGAAGCCTTGCTTGACCCATTGCTCGGCGCGCGTGCGGTCGTCGTGGGTCAGATAGACCAGCCGGCCGCGGGCGCCGACGCCGAACGAGGCGTTGTGCTCGCCCACTTCCTGCGTCGAATAGGCCACCTGGCGCTCCGAGCGCGCCTTGAGATCCTCGAGGAAGCGGTTGTTGACCGCCGAGGAATAAAAGCCGGTCGGGCTGAACCGGTTGAGGAAGACGTCGCCTTCCTTCAGGGTCAGCAGCCGCCGTTTCCAGGCGTCGGAAATCGGGCTTTCCTGGGTCAGCAGCGGACGCGTGCCGAACTGGAAGGCGACCGGCCCCAGCTCCGGATTGTCGAGCCAGTGCTCCCATTCGCGTAGGCACCACACGCCGCCGGCCATGAAGATCGGCACGTCGGTCAATCCGTATTCCGCCATCACCTTGCGCAGCTCGACCACGCGCGGATAGGGATCCTCCGGCTTCAGCGGATCTTCGCTGTTGGACAGGCCGTTATGGCCGCCGGCCAGCCACGGGTCTTCGTAGACCACGCCGCCCAGGCCCTCGCGGAACTTGTGATAGGCGCGCTTCCACAAGGCGCGAAAGGCGCGCGCCGAGGACACGATGGGGTAATAGTGCACGCCGTAGCGGGCGCAGATCTCGGCGATGCGATAGGGCATGCCCGCGCCGCAGGTGACGCCGTGGATCAGGCCCCGGGCCCCCTCCAGCACGCCGTGCAGGATGCGCTCCGCGCCGCCCATCTCCCACAGGATGTTCATGTGGATGCGGCCCTTGCCGCCGGACATCTCGTGGGCGATGCGTGCCTGGGTGATGCCGCCCTTGATGCCGAAGGCCAGCAGTTCCTCGTGGCGCTCGCGCCTGGTGCGGCCGTGATAGATCTGGGCAATGGCCCGGCCGTGCTCGTCGTAGAAATCGGCGTTGACGCCGGAGAAGGTGCCGACGCCGCCGGCCGCCGCCCAGGCGCCGGAGCTCTGTCCGTTCGAAACCGAAATGCCTTTGCCGCCTTCCACCAGCGGCAGCACTTCCCGTCCCGAGATCACTAGCGGGCGCAAAGCCTTCATCAGCGTTCAAACCCTTATTGGCCGGTCTTGCGCGGCATCTGGTTGGCCTGCCCCCCGGGGCAGGAAAGCCGCTGCGGCGGCGTATTTTCCGGCTCTATATAGGAGCTTTTGCGCCGGCTCGCCAGTCGCCGTGCGGATAAAGCGGGGCAGAAAAAAGGCCGGCCGCCGCAGAACGGCAGCCGGCCGGATATAGGCGAAGCGGCGAAAGCCTGGAGCGGATCACGATCGGACGGAAGCGCGGCAACGCTTCCATCCGATCGCGTGAATCCGCTCTATTCCTCAAGTGGAGAGCAAATTTCACACCTTTTGACGGAATCCGGAACGATTCCGTCAAAAGGTGATTTGCTCTAGGCGGCGCCGCCGCCATGGGCCTCCTGGTCCGGCGCCTGCTCGCGCGGGCGGTTGGAGATGTCCTCGCCGGTCTGCTGGTCGACCGCGCGCATCGACAGCTTGACCTTGCCGCGATCGTCCACGCCCATGACCTTGACCTTGACCAGGTCGCCTTCCTTGACCACGTCGGTCACCTTGCCGACGCGGCGCGGCGCCAGCTCGGAGATGTGCACCAGCCCGTCGCGCGCGCCCAGGAAGTTGACGAAGGCGCCGAAATCGACGGTCTTCACCACCTTGCCGTTGTAGATCACGCCGATCTCCGGCTCGGCGACGATGCCCTTGATCCAGTCGATCGCCTTCTGCGCGGCATTGCCGTCGACCGCCGCCACCTTGATGGTGCCGTCGTCCTCGATGTCGATCTTGGCGCCGGTCTGCTCGGTGATCTCGCGGATCACCTTGCCGCCGGTGCCGATCACTTCGCGGATCTTGTCCTTGGGGATGTTGATCACGGTGATGCGCGGGGCGTTCTCGTTGACCGCCTCGCGCGCGTGGTCGATCGCCTTGTTCATCTCGCCCAGGATGTGGATGCGGCCGTGCTTGGCCTGGTCGAGCGCGACCTTCATGATCTCCTCGGTGATCGAGGTGATCTTGATGTCCATCTGCAGCGCGGTGACGCCCTTCTCGGTGCCGGCGACCTTGAAGTCCATGTCGCCCAGGTGATCCTCGTCGCCCAGGATGTCGCTCAGCACGGCGAAGCGGTCGCCTTCCTTGATCAGGCCCATGGCGATGCCGGCCACCGGCCGGCCCATCGGCACGCCGGCGTCCATCATCGACAGCGAGGAGCCGCACACCGTGGCCATCGACGAGGAGCCGTTGGACTCGGTCACTTCCGACACCACGCGGATCGTGTAGGGGAAGTTGAGCTTCTCCGGCAGCAGCGGATGGACGGCGCGCCACGCCAGCTTGCCATGGCCGATCTCGCGCCGGCCCGGCGGCGCCACGCGACGCACTTCGCCGACCGAATAGGACGGGAAGTTGTAGTGCAGCATGAAGTTTTCGCGATATTCGCCGGCCAGCGCGTCGATGATCTGCTCGTCCTGGCCGGTGCCCAGGGTGGTGACGACCAGCGCCTGGGTCTCGCCGCGGGTGAACAGCGCCGAACCGTGGGCGCGCGGCAGGATGCCGACTTCGGCCACGATCGGGCGCACGGTCTTGGTGTCGCGCCCGTCGATGCGCTTGCCGGTGTCGAGGATGGCGTTGCGCACCACCTCGGCTTCGAGATCCTTGAACGCCTCGCCGACCAGCGGGGCCGCTTCGGCGTTGTCGGCGAACAGCGCCTTGGCCTCAGCTTTGACCGCCGCGACCTTCTCCTGGCGCAGCTGCTTGGCGCGCTCGCCATAGGCCTGGCCCAGCTTGCCGCTGAGATCGGCCTTCAGCTTGCCGCGCACGGTCTCCATGGCAGGCGCCGCGCTGGGCAGCGGCCAGGGATCCTTGGCGCATTTCTCGGCCAGGTCGATGATGGCATCGAGCACCGGCTGGAAGCCCTTGTGGCCGAACATCACGGCGCCCAGCATCACGTCCTCGGGCAGTTCCTGCGCCTCGGACTCGACCATCAGCACGCCGTCCTTGGTGCCCGCGACCACCAGGTCGAGATCGCTCTTTTCCATCTCTTCCGGCGTCGGGTTCAGCTTGTATTGGCCGTCGATATAGCCCACGCGCGCGCCGCCGATCGGACCCAGGAACGGGATGCCGGAGATGGTCAGCGC
>CAYWLS010000033.1:0-37212 GCA_964458605.1 uncultured Hyphomicrobiales bacterium
TCCGCATGAAGATCGGCGTGATGTTCGGCAATCCGGAGACCACCACCGGCGGCAATGCGCTGAAATTCTACGCTTCGGTGCGCCTCGACATCCGCCGCATCGGGGCGATCAAGGAGAAGGACGAGGTGGTCGGCAACCAGACCCGCGTCAAGGTGGTGAAGAACAAGGTGGCGCCGCCGTTCAAGGTGGTCGAGTTCGACATCATGTACGGCGAGGGCGTGTCCAAGATGGGCGAACTGATCGACCTCGGCATCAAGGCCGGCATCGTCGAGAAATCGGGCTCCTGGTTCTCCTATGACGGCCAGCGCATCGGCCAGGGCCGCGAGAATGCCAAGACCTTCCTGCGCACCAATCCCGAGACGGCCGAGGCCATCGAAAAGGCGCTGCGCGCCAATGCCGGGCTGGTAGCCAATGCCCTGATGCAGGGCAGCCCGGAAGAGGACGACGACGAGGCAGAAGACGCCGCCGAGTGATCGCGGGGCCTTGCGCCGAGGCCCCATAACGGTATTCGCTCTCCTCTCGAGCGGGCGGGCGGCGTCGGGCGACCGGCGCCGCCCGTTGATTTTTGGGGCCCGGCCCGGGCTTGGGCGCGACAGCGCCGCAGCGCCGGCCTTGTGCCGCCGTCACCCGCCGCCGATATTCATCCTGGGCGGTCGCCGCTACCGCCAAGTGCCTGAAATTGCCCGCTCTGCCGCGCCTTTTGCGGGCGGCGCGGCTGGACACGGGCTTTGGCGGCAAGGTACAAACATCCGTCCGGTCGGGGGACGAGGACACCGGCTTTTCTAGCATTGTGCGCGGGCGCGCAGGCCATGGGCTTGCGCCGGCGCAGGTTTGGGGATCATGGCAAGCGCAAGCGAGATACGTCGCACCTTCCTGGAATTCTTCGCGCGCAATGGGCACACCATTGTGCCGTCGAGTTCGCTCGTGCCGCGCAACGATCCGACCCTGCTGTTCACCAATGCCGGCATGGTCCAGTTCAAGAACGTCTTCACCGGCGTGGAGAAGCGCGACTACGTGCGCGCCACCACGGCGCAGAAATGCGTGCGCGCCGGCGGCAAGCACAACGACCTGGAGAATGTCGGCTACACCGCCCGCCACCACACTTTCTTCGAGATGCTGGGCAACTTCTCCTTCGGCGACTATTTCAAGCCGCTGGCGATCGAACTGGCCTGGAACCTGATCACCAAGGATTACGGCCTGGCCAAGGACAGGCTGCTGGTCACCGTCTATTCCGAGGACGACGATGCGGCGGCGCTGTGGAAGAAGATCGCCGGCCTGCCGGAAAGCAGGATCATCCGCATCCCGACCTCGGACAATTTCTGGGCCATGGGCGACACCGGCCCGTGCGGCCCGTGCTCGGAGATCTTCTTCGATCACGGCGACAAGATTCCGGGCGGCCCGCCCGGCAGCCCCGACCAGGACGGCGATCGTTTCATCGAGATCTGGAATCTCGTCTTCATGCAGTTCGAACAGCAGAGCAAGGAGCAGCGCGTGGCGCTGCCCAAGCCCTCGATCGATACCGGCATGGGGCTGGAGCGCATCACCGCCGTGCTGCAGGGCAAGCACGACAATTACGACATCGACCTGATGCGGGCGCTGATCGAGGCCTCGGCCGAGGCCTCGCATACGTCGCCCGACGGTCCGCATGCGGTGTCGCACCGGGTCATCGCCGACCATCTGCGCGCGTCTTCGTTCCTGATCGCCGATGGCGTGCTGCCGGCCAACGAAGGCCGCGGCTACGTGCTGCGCCGGATCATGCGCCGCGCCATGCGCCATGCCCATATCCTGGGCGCGCGCGAGCCGCTGATGTTCAAGCTGGTGCCGGCGCTGGTGCGCGAAATGGGCGATGCCTATCCCGAGCTGGGCCGGGCACAGCCGCTGATCGTCGAGACCCTCAAGCTGGAAGAAACCCGCTTCAAGCAGACGCTCGAGCGCGGCCTGAAGATCCTCGAGGACGAGACCGGCCGGCTGGGCCAGGGCGCGGCGTTGCCGGGCGAGGTGGCGTTCAAGCTTTACGACACGTTTGGGTTTCCGCTCGACCTGACGCAGGACATCCTGCGCGGCCAGGGCCGCGGCGTCGAGATCGATGGCTTCAACGCGGCGATGGACAAGCAGCGCGAAGCGGCGCGCGCCGCCTGGGCCGGGTCCGGCGAGGCGGCCGACGAGACGGTGTGGTTCGACCTGCGGCAGAAATTCGGCGCCACCGAGTTCCTCGGCTACGATGCCGATACCGCCGAGGGCAAGGTCCAGGCGCTGCTGGTCGGCGGCAAGCCGGTCGACCGGGTCGAGACGGGGCAGGATGTCGCCATCCTGGTCAACCAGACGCCGTTCTATGCCGAATCGGGCGGCCAGATGGGCGACAGCGGCATCTTCTTCACCGCCCATGGCGCCGAGATCGCCATCGGCGACACGCTCAAGAAGCTGGGCGACCTGCATGTGCATCTGGGCAAGGTGCAGCGCGGCAGCCTGGCTGTCGGCGACGTGGTCGAGATGCATATCGACCTGCAGCGGCGCACCGCGCTGCGCGCCAACCATTCGGCCACGCATCTGCTGCACGAAGCGCTGCGCCGCGAACTCGGCACCCATGTGACGCAGAAGGGCTCGCTGGTGGCGCCCGACCGCCTGCGCTTCGATATCAGCCACCCCAAGGCGCTGTCGGCGGAAGAGCTGCGCAAGGTCGAGGAAGAAGTCAACGCTCGGATCCGTCACAACTCCGAGGTGATGACCCGGCTGATGAACCAGCAGGAGGCGATCGAGGCCGGCGCCATGGCCCTGTTCGGCGAGAAATACGGCGACGAGGTGCGGGTGCTGTCGATGGGTGCGGGCGACGGCGAGAAATACTCCGTCGAGCTGTGCGGCGGCACCCATGTGCGGCGCACCGGCGATATCGGCCTGTTCAAGATCGTCGGCGAGGGCGCGGTCTCTGCCGGCGTGCGCCGCATCGAAGCGGTGACCGGCGCCACGGCCAACGACTATGTGCGCGGCGAGGAGCAGGCGCTGCAGAGCGTGGCGTCGCTGCTGAAGGCGCGGCCCGAGGAAGTGGCCGATCGCGTGGCCGCGCTGATCGAGGAGCGCAAGAAGCTGGAGCGCGAGCTGAACGAGGCGCGCCGCGCCATCGCCATGGGCGGCGGCGGGCAGGCGGGCGCCAATGGCGGCGACAGCGTCAAGAAGGTCGCCGGCATCTCCTTCATCGGCCGCACCCTGGACGGCGTGCCGGCCAAGGATCTCAAGAGCATGGCCGACGAGTTCAAGAAGCAGGTCGGCTCGGGCGTGGTGGCGCTGGTCGGCGTGCACGAGGGCAAGGCCTCGAGCGTCGTGGCGGTGACCGACGACCTGACCGACCGCATGAACGCGGTCGATTTCGTGCGTGCCGGCGTCGCGGCGCTGGGCGGCAAGGGCGGCGGCGGCCGGCCGGACATGGCGCAGGGCGGCGGGCCGGAAGTGGCCAATGCGGCGCGCGCGCTGGATGCGATCGAGGCGGCGGTAGCGGCAAAAGGGGCAGCGTGATGAAAGTGGCGTATCTGGCTCTGGCGATGACGGCGGTCCTGCTGGGGGCCTGCGAGGACCACGACTACGTGCGTCCCAACACGACGCAGGAGCAGTTCAAGAAGGATCTGGCGGCCTGCCAGCGCCAGGTCGACGTCGTCACCGCGCGCGACCGCAATATCGACAGCGACATCAATTCGACGCTGGGCGCGCAGTCGCGCAGCATGACCCAGGGCAACACCCAGCTGCGCCAGCAGATGGATTCGCGCCAGAGCGAGAATCGGTCGGATCGCCTGATGGAGAATTGCATGTCCGCGCGCGGCTATGCGCCGGCATCCAGAGCCAAGCAGCAAACGCCGCCGCCGACCAAGCAATAGCCGGCATCTCCGAACCGTTCGGGCCTGTCCGGGCGGCGTGGTGGTACCGGCCATACGCCAGGAGATGGCCATGCAGACCCGAATCGACGAGATCGCCGATCGCATCTATCGACTGTCGACCTTCGTGCCGCGCGGCGCCGGCGGCATCACCTTCAACCAGTTCCTGATCGATGCCGACCAGCCGCTGCTGTTCCATTGCGGCCAGCGCTTCCTGTTCGACGGCATGGCGGAAGCCATGCGCAGGGTGCGCGATCCCGCATCGTTGCGCTGGATCGGCTTCAGTCATGGCGAGGCCGACGAGAGCGGCGCCATGAACGACTGGCTGGCGCTGGCGCCGCAGGCCACGGTGGCGCATAGCCGGCTGGGCTGCAACGTGGCGGTGTCGGACAGCGCCATCCGTCCGCCCCGGGTCGTCGCCGATGGCGAGACGATCGATCTGGGCGGCAAATCGGTGCGCTTCCTCGAGACGCCTCACGTGCCGCACAACTGGGAAGCCTGCCTGATGTTCGAAGAGACCACCGGCACGTTCTTCACCAGCGATCTGTTCACCGCGTTCGGCAAATGCGACGTCGAGAGCGACGGCGGCGATATCCTAGGGCCGGCCATCGCCACCGAAGACGTGGCGGGCTTCACGCCGGTGACGGCCAAGACCGGGCCGACCGTGCGCAAGCTGGGCGCGCTGAAGCCCCGGCATCTGGCATTGATGCATGGGCCGGCCTGGCACGGCGACGGGCAGAAGATGCTGGGCGATCTGGCCGGCTACTACGAGGGCCGGCTGCGCAAGGAGATGGCGAGCTGAACGGATAAGAAAAGGGCGGCCCCAATGGATTTGGCGGCCGCCCCTTTTTCGTTTGTCGCGATGGCGCCGGTCAGGCGGCCATCTTCTTCTTCAGGTTCTGGTCGAGCTTGTCGAGGAACTGCTCGGTGGTCAGGAATTTCTGGGTCGGGCTGATCAGCACCGCCAGGTCCTTGGTCATGTCGCCCGCTTCCACGGTCTCGACGCACACCTTCTCCAGGTTCTCGGCGAACTTGGTCACGTCGGGCGTGCCGTCGAACTTGCCGCGATAGGCCAGGCCCTGGGTCCAGGCGAAGATCGAGGCGATCGGGTTGGTCGAGGTCGGCCGGCCCTTCTGGTGCTCGCGATAGTGGCGGGTCACCGTGCCGTGCGCGGCTTCGGCCTCGACGGTCTTGCCGTCCGGCGTCAGCAGCACCGAGGTCATCAGGCCCAGCGAGCCGAAGCCCTGCGCCACGGTGTCGGACTGCACGTCGCCGTCGTAGTTCTTGCAGGCCCAGACGAAAGCGCCTTCCCATTTCAGCGCCGAAGCCACCATGTCGTCGATCAGGCGGTGTTCGTAGACGACGCCCGCTTCCTTGAATTTGGCGGCGAATTCCTTGTCGAACACGTCCTGGAACAGGTCCTTGAAGCGGCCGTCATAGGCCTTGAGAATGGTGTTCTTGGTCGACAGGTAGACCGGCCACTTGCGCTGCAGGCCATAGTTGAAGCAGGCGCGGGCGAAGCCGATGATCGATTCGTCCAGGTTGTACATCGCCATGGCGACGCCGCCGCCCGGGAAGTCGAACACGTTCTTCTCGATCACCTTGCCGTCTTCGCCGACGAACTTGATGCTGAGCTTGCCCTTGCCCGGCACCACGAAGTCGGTGGCGCGATACTGGTCGCCGAAGGCGTGACGGCCGATCACGATCGGCTTGGTCCAGCCCGGCACCAGCCGCGGCACGTTCCTGCAGATGATCGGCTCGCGGAACACGGTGCCGCCCAGGATGTTGCGGATCGTGCCGTTGGGCGACTTCCACATCTCCTTGAGCTTGAACTCCTCGACGCGCGCCTCGTCCGGCGTGATGGTGGCGCATTTGACGCCGACGCCGTACTGCTTGATGGCATTGGCGGCATCGACCGTCACCTGGTCGTTCGTCTTGTCGCGATATTCGACGCCGAGATCGTAGTATTTAAGGTCGATGTCGAGATACGGCAGGATCAGCTTGTCCTTGATGAACTGCCAAATGATGCGGGTCATCTCATCGCCGTCGAGCTCGACGACCGGGTTCTTCACCTTGATCTTGGCCATAGCCGGAATATCCCTCGTGACTGATTGGGACGCGTGACGGATTGGGACTGGCGCGCCGCGCCGCATACGGGCCGCGCGGGGTCGGAAGCGGCGCCGTTTTAGCCCATGCGCTGCAGCGCGGCAAGCCGGTGTGCCGTCGCGTCTGGGCTCGCCTAGCTGCATGGCGCGCTGGCGCGCCGGGCGAGAAAGTCAGGTGCGGCCGGGCTGCTTGGCCAGGGTGGGCGCCGGCTCGGCGGCCAGTGCGGGCAGCACGTCGTCGACCGTCGGCACGACCCGGTAAAGGCCGGGCAGTTGCTGGGCGGCGAAGCCCTCGGCGATGATGCGGTCGATCAGCGCCAGCAGCGGCTGCCAGTAGCCGCCGTCGTCGACCAGCACGATCGGCCGGTCGTGCAGCCGCAGCAGCTTCCAGGTCAGGATCTCGAACATCTCGTCGAGCGTGCCGGCGCCGCCGGGCAACACCACGAAGGCGTCGGCCAGTTCGAACATGCGCTGCTTGCGCTCGTGCATCGAGGGCACGACTTCCAGCACCGGAATGCGCTTGTTGGCGACTTCCTGCTGCACCAGGTTCTCGGTGATGACGCCGATCGCGTCGCCCTTGTGGTCGGCCACGCCGTAGGACACGGCGCCCATCAGGCCGACGCTGCCGCCGCCGAACACCAGCCGGACGCGATTCTGCGCCAGGATCGTGCCAAAGCGATACGCCGCCTGGGCGTAGCGCGGGTCGGCGCCATTGCGCGAGCCGCAATAGACCGCCACCGCTTTCACCGAAGTCATGGAATTGCCTCAAACCATTGCATTTTTTGCGCCGCGATCCGATCTGAAGGGGCGCCGGATAGCATTGTTTTGCCCGGTGGCAAAACGGTATTCGGACTTTACGTCGCCTTTTGCGGCAAGAGCGCGGCGTTGCCATTGTCCGCCGCGGGACGTAAGTTAATCCCACGATGGCCAAGGCGCTGACAAGACCATGAAATTGCCGGCGATTTTATCGATCACGGGCGGCGTCGCTGTGATCGCGGCGGTCGCGGTGTGGTTTGTTTTGGCCGGACCGGTCCAACCGCCGCCCGCACCGCCCGCTGCGCCGCCGCCGGCAGTCGCCAGCGCGCCGGTGCCCGGGCTGACGCCGCCGCCGCCCACCAAGACGCCCAGCAAGCCGAGCTTCGACGTGGTGCGCGTCAATCCCGACGGCCGCGCCGTGATCGCCGGCCGCTCCGCGCCGGGTTCTCAGGTCACGGTGCTGGACGGCGACAAGCCGATCGGCAGCGTCGATGCCGACCAGCGCGGCGAATGGGTGCTGCTGCCCGACAAGCCGCTCGATTCGGGAACGCGCGAGCTCAGCCTGCAATCGGTCGAGCCGGGACAGCAGCCCAGGACCGGCGACCAGCCGGTCGTGCTCAACGTGCCGCAGCCGAAAGACGGCGGTCCCAGCGGCACGCTGGCGGTCGTCATGCCCAAGGATGGCGCCGGTTCGGTGGTGCTGCAGACGCCGCAGAATTCGGCCGGGCTGGCCCGGGCCGGCGACTTGGTGCTGGGCTCGGTCGACTACGACGAACGGGGCGAATTGCGCATCAATGGCAAGGCGCCGGCCGGCACGACCGTGCAGGCCTATCTCAACAACAAGCTGGCCGGACGCACCCAGGCCGGGGCCGACGGCACCTGGCATATCCTGCCGACCGATCCGGTGCCGCCGGGCAGCTACTCGCTGCGGCTGGATCGCGTGCAGCAGGACGGCAAGGTGCTGTCGCGGCTGGAAGTGCCGTTCGTGCGCACGGAGCGCGGCGAACTGCTCACCCAGGTGGTGTCGGTGGTGCCGGGCAATTCGCTGTGGCGGATCGCCCAGCGCATCTACGGCGAGGGATTGCGCTACACCGTGATCTACGAAGCCAATCGCACCCAGATCAAGGATCCCGACCTGATCTATCCCGGTCAGGTCTTCGTGCTGCCCAAGATCAACTGATTTCGGCGGGCGCGCCGCGCGCCGCCAACCGCTTCCATCAACATTCAAGGCGACATGCTGGCAAATTTTCTCGTTCCCCTGCATCGCGACGGCTGGAAGTTCATCGCGCTGTTCGCCCTGATCACCATTCTGCTGGCCCAGCTGTGGGGCGGCTTCTGGATCGTCGGCGGCGTCGCCACCTTGTGGTGCATCTTCTTCTTCCGCGATCCGCCGCGGGTGGTGCCGCTGCGCAGCGGCCTGGTGGTCAGCCCGGCCGACGGGCTGGTGCAATATGTCGGGCCCGGCGTGCCGCCGCCCGAACTCGACCTGCCGGCGCAGGAGACGATGCGGGTCAGCGTGTTCCTGTCGATCTTCGACGTGCACGTCAATCGCGTACCGGCCGACGGCACCATCGATGTGGTGGCATACCACCCCGGCCGCTTCCTCAGCGCCGCCGACGACAAGGCCAGCGACGAGAACGAACGCCAGGCCATCGCCATGACCCTGCCCGACGGACGCCGGCTGGCTTTCGTGCAGATCGCCGGCCTCGTGGCGCGCCGCATCGTCTGTTACCTGAAGCCCGAACAGCCGGTGCTGGCGGGAGAACGCTTCGGGCTGATCCGGTTCGGCAGTCGCGCGGATGTTTATCTGCCGCCGGGCGTTATGCCCCTGGTGGCGGTCGGCCAGCGCCTGGTGGCGGGCGAGAGCGTGATTGCCGATCTGACGAGCCCGGAAGGCTTGCGGCCGGGCGTGGAGCGTTGACGATGCGCAATCCCCTGGGTGTCCATCCGCCGCGCCAGCGGCGCATCGGCCGCATGTCGTTCAATCGGCTGCTGCCCAATATCGTGACCCTGCTGGCGCTGTGCGCCGGTTTGACCGCCATGCGCTATGGCGCGCAGGACCGTTTCCAGCCGGCGGTGGGCGCGCTGATCATCGCCGGCATTCTCGACGGCCTGGACGGGCGGCTGGCCCGCCGGCTGGGTGCCACCAGCCGTTTCGGCGCCGAGCTCGACTCGCTGGCGGACTTCCTGAGTTTCGGCGTGGCGCCGGCCTTCCTGCTCTACAACTGGACCATGAAGGACGCCGGCCCGTTCGGCTGGGCGCTGGTGCTGCTGTTCCCAGTATGCTGCGCGCTGCGCCTGGCGCGTTTCAACACGGCGCTCGATGCCGATGCCGCGCCGCCGCCCTGGATGGCCGGGTTCTTCACCGGCGTCCCGGCGCCGGCCGGCGCCGGCCTGGTGCTGCTGCCGCTGATGATCAGCTTCGAGATCTCGGCGGGCTTCTTCAGCCACCCGGTGGTGGTCGGCGGATTTCTGGCGGTCGTCAGCGCGCTGATGGTCAGCCGTCTGCCGACCTATTCGTTCAAGCGCGGCCGGATCGAGGCGCGCTACGTGCTGCCGGTGATGATCCTGATCGCTGCGGTGGCGGCGCTGCTGGCCACTTCGCCCTGGACCACCTTGCCCTTCCTGGGCGCAGTCTATCTCTGCACCTTCCCGTTCAGCGTCCGCGCCGCCTATGCCGCGCGTCGCGCCGCCGCCAACTGCGACGAGCCGGTCGGGGCGCTCGATGCGCTGGCCGAGGCGGCCGTCGAGACCGACGACGCCAGCGAGTCACCAGACGAACGAGCCCGTCGCTGACATCGCCGCATGTTCGATCGCTTCCTGCGGCCGCTGATCGATCGGCCTCTGGCACTGGCCGGGCGCGGCCTCGCGGCGATCGGCCTGCCGGCCAATGCCGTGACCCTGGGCGGCCTGGCGCTCGGCCTGCTGGCGGTGCCGGCGCTGGCGGCGCAGCGTTACGAGCTGGCGCTGGTTGCGGTGCTGCTCAACAGGCTGTGTGACGGGCTGGACGGTGCGGTGGCGCGCCGCAACGGCCTGAGCGACTTCGGCGGCTATCTCGATATCGTCGCCGATATGATCTTCTACGGCGCCGTCGTGTTCGGCTTCGTTCTGGCCGATCCCGCCAATGGTGCGCCGGCTGGCCTGCTGCTGGTCAGCTTCATGGGCACCAGCGCCTCGTTCCTTGCCTTCGGCATCCTGGCCGCCAAGCGTGGCCTGCACACCGAAGCGCTGGGCAAGAAGTCCTTCTTCTACAGCACAGGACTGATCGAAGGCAGCGAGACGGCGGCATTCCTGGCGCTGGTCTGCCTGCTGCCGCAGCATTTCGCGATGCTGGCCCTGGTCTTCGCCGCGCTATGCGGCCTGACCGTGGTGCAACGCATCGTCGTCGCCTGGCGCAGTTTCAGGCAATAGCGTCGGAGCGGACGGCTTAGCTGGCGCGCCGTTCGGCCAGCAGCGCCGCCTGCAGCAATTCGTGGCGGTGTTCCTCGAGATACTCGATCGAGGCGCGATACATCGCCTCGCCATAGCCGCACACGAAGCGCTCGCCCGGACTGGGCGCGCCGGCCAGCGTGTCGCGGCACTGCGCCAGCTTCTCGCGCAGATCGGCGATACGCGCCACCACCAGCGTGTCGATGTCGCGCGCCGGCAGCAGATGGGCGAACAGGGTGATCATCATGAAGTCGGAGCGGAACTTGTCGGGCGCGGGCTGGGCGCGCAGCGCGTTGAGCAGCGCCAACCGGCCGATCGGCGTGATGCGATAGACCTTCTTGTCGGGACGCTTGTCCTGCTCCAGCTCGCGCACCGTGACGAGCTTCTCCGCCGCCAGGCTGGAGAGCGCCGGATAGATAGAACCGTAGCCCGCATCGTAGAAGACGCCGAACACGCCCTCGGCAAGTTCCTTGCGGATCTCGTAGCCGCTGGCATCGCCGCGCGACAGGATCGCCAGACACAACGTTTTCACGTCCATGGCCTGCCTCCGCTTTCCATTTGAAAATATTGAGCTTCTTTATATATTATAGCTAGTTATATCACTTCAATATATTATCGACCGATTGATGAGCCCGAGGAGTCTGGAACAAAGCCTGATCGGGCTCCGGCTCCGGCTCCGGGTCGCGGCGGGAATGAAAAAGGGACGGATTTGCGCCAAGGATTGCCAGGGGTTAGGCCCGGGATCGAATAGCTGCCGCCGACAGGAAGGCCGTGCCGGCAACGAAGTCCCAAGCCCTGTCGAACACCAAGGCGATCATCCTGGGGCGATCATCCTGGGGCGATCATCCTGGGGCGATCATCTCGTCAGGTCGTCCGTCCCAGCGGCCGGCCGGCATGCGCGCGAACATCCGTTGGTGCGGATCGGGGCACTTGCTGGCGGGCAGCCGGATCAGCTCGGTGTCGATCCAGTCGGGCAGAGATCGGCCATGCCGGTCACGGCCGGGCGGCGGGCAGGGCCTGCAGCGAGCGCAAGCAGAAGAACATGACGACGGCCGCCACCGCCCATACGCCGCCGATCCCCAGCTGCACCGCCATGTGCAGATTGTCGGGTTGATCGACGAAGGCCATGCCGGCGTTCAGCACCGTGCAGAACAGCGCCAGGTAAAACGACAGCTTGATCTGTTTGGCATAGGCGCGGTGGTATTCCGCCGGATTGCCCTTGTAGCGGGGATTGACCCACCCGCTGCGCACCTTGCGGTTCTCGATCGGCGCCCAGCCGATCAGGATCAGCGCTGCGACGATCATGGCGGTTTGAAGCATGGCGACCCCAAGGATGGACCATCGTCAGCCTAGCACATCAGGCAACCGCCTTCTTGCTGCCCCTGGCACCGGGCCCCGGGCGGACCTGCACGGCCCGGGCATCGAGCGGCTCCCGGCAATGCGAGCACACCATCAGCGGATCGAAGTCGTGGCTGCAGGCAAGGTGACGATGCAGCAGCGGCCGGCCGCGCCGTCCCGCGCGATGGGCGTCGCCCCAATGCACCAGCGCCATCAGCACCGGATAGAGATCGAGTCCTTCGGCCGTGAGCCTGTATTCGAAACGGCGACCGCTGTCGTCGTAGGGTACCTTGCGCAGAACGCCCGCCTTGACCAGCTTGCGCAGGCGATCGGCCAGCAGATGGCGCGTGATGCCCAGGCTCTCCTGGAAAGCCTCGAAGCGGCGCACCCGCAAGAAGCAGTCGCGCAGGATGAGCAGGGTCCAGCGATCGCCGATCACGCCCACGGCGCGCGCGATCGAGCAGCTCTCGCGGTCCAGTTCCTGCCAGCGCATCGTCCTTCTCCGGTACGCCGCATCCCCGCCGTGCGGCCCATCGACCCGGTGCGATGATAGCTTGACAGGTTCCTTTTTGGAACCCTAGTCTTGATCGGAGGTTCCAAAAAGGAACGCAAATTCGAGGGCGCGCCGGCGCGCGGGAGAGGAAGAATGGCTCGATCCAAGGCGGCTCTGGTGATCGGCGCGGGCGACGCCACCGGCGGCGCGATTGCGCGGCGCTTTGCCCGCGAGGGTTATGTGGCCTGCGTGGTACGCCGCAATGCCGACAAGCTGGCGCCGCTGGTCGAGGCGATCGAAAGCGATGGCGGCCAGGCCCGGGCCTTCGGCACCGACGCGCGCAAGGAAGACCAGATGGTCGAACTCGTCGGCACGATCGAGCGCGAGATCGGTGCGCTGGAGGTGGCGGTGTTCAATATCGGCGCCAATGTACGCTTCGGCATCCGGGAAACCACGGCCCGGGTCTATTTCAAGGTGTGGGAGATGGCGGCCTTCGGCGGCTTCCTGATGGGACGCGAGGCTGCCAAGGTGATGGTGCCGCGGGGCCGGGGCACGATCCTGTTCACCGGCGCCACCGCCTCGCTGCGCGGCGGCAACGGCTATTCGGCCTTCGCCGGCGGCAAGCACGCCCTGCGCGCGCTGTCGCAGTCGATGGCGCGCGAACTGGGACCGCTCGGCGTGCACGTCGCGCATGTGGTGATCGACGGCGCCATCGACACCAAGTTCATCCGGGACATGTTTCCCGAGCGTTACGCCAAGAAGAACGAAGACGGGATACTCGATCCCGACCACATCGCGGAGAACTACTGGTTGATCCATAGCCAGCCCCGCGATGCCTGGACCTTCGAAATGGATCTGCGGCCGTGGAACGAGCCTTGGTAGGCGGATTTGGGCGAGGGAGGAAGCGATGAGCCGGACGGTCGATTTCTACTACGATTTTGGCAGCCCCAATGCCTATCTGGCGCATTTGCGGCTGCCGGAAATTCTCGAACGCACCGGTGGAACCGTGGCGCTCAAGCCGATGCTGCTGGGCGGCGTGTTCCAGATCACCGGCAACGCCAGCCCGGCCGCCAATCCCGTGAAGGCGCCCAACGGCATGCGCGACATGCGCCGCTTCATCGGCAAGTATCGGGTGCCGTTCAGGATGAATCCGAACTTCCCGGTCAACACGCTGAAGATGATGCGTGGCGCCATGGTGGCCCAAGAAGAGGGGTATCTCGAGCGCTACAACGATGCCATGTATCGCGCCATGTGGATCGATGCGCTGAAAATGGACGACGACGTCGTGCTGGCCGAAACGCTGGACAAGGCCGGCTTCGACGCCGCCCATCTGGCGCGGCGCAGCCAGGAGGACGCGATCAAAGCCCGGCTGAAGAGTTGTACCGAAGAGGCGGCAAGGCGCGGCGTGTTCGGCGCGCCGACCTTCTTCGTCGATGACGAGATGTTCTTCGGACAGGATCGGCTGGAATTCGTCGAGGATGCGCTGAACGGCAAATCCTATCTGCGTTGAGAGGTCGTAGAACGGCAGCTTTCGGCAAGGAGATGTCGAATGACTGAAAGCAGCAGCACGGCGCTGGTGGTCGGCGTCGGCGCCAGCCAGGGGCTCGGCGCCGCGGCGGCGCGCCGCTTCGCGCGCGAAGGCCTGCAGGTCTTCGTCGCCGGCCGCACGCCGGCCAAGCTCGACCGGGTGGCGCGCGAGATCCGCGACGGCGGCGGCAAGGCAGAGATGCTGATAGGCGATGCCAGCCTGGAGGCCGATGCGGCCCGTTTCGTGCAGGCGGCCGAAGCTGCAGGCCCGTTGGCGCTGGTGCTGCACAATGCCGGCAGCAATCGGCGCGACAGCATCCTCGAGCTCAGGCGCGAGGATTTCGAGCAGCTCTGGCGCGACCATTGCCTGGGCGGATTCCTGGTCGGGCGCGAGGCGGCCAAGGTCATGGTGCCGCGCGGTCGGGGCACCATCCTGTTCACCGGCGCCTCCGGCTCCTTGCGCGGCAAGGCCATGTTCGCCGCCTTTGCCGCCGCCAAGGCGGGCCTGCGGGCGGTGTCCCAAAGCATGGCGCGCGAACTGGGCCCCAAGGGCATCCATGTCGGCCATGTCGTGATCGATGGCGGCATCAATGGCCAGCGGCTGCTGTCGCGCATGCCCGATCGTGCCGCCAAGGCCGGCGACGACGGACTGCTCGATATCGACGCCATCGCCGAGACCTACTGGCAGATGCACCGGCAGCATCGAAGCGCCTGGACGATGGAGCAGGATTTGCGGCCCTGGATCGAGAATTTCTGACCCGATTTACCCTGGCGCCAATGGGTGAAAGGATGGCGCCGATCGGCGCGTCGGGGAGATTTCATGACCGGATTGTTTTGCTCATTGCGCCTGACGCTGCTGGCGGTCGGGCTGGTCGCGGTCGCCCTGATCGGCGCGCCGGCCCAGGCGCAAAGCGATATCGGAGTCGTGCTGATGCACGGCAAGCAGTCTTTCCCCGGTCAGCCGCCGGGGCTGCTGCAGATCGCCGATCGCCTGCGCGAACTGGGCGTCAAGGTCCTGACTCCGCAGATGCCCTGGTCGACGGGCCGCTGGGAGCATATCGACGTCACCGTCGAACAGGTCTATGGCCAGATCGACGGCTATGTCGCCCAACTCAAGGCGCAGGGCGCGCGCCGCATCGTCGTGGCGGGCCACAGCCTGGGCGGCAACATGGCGCTGAGCTATGCCGTGGCGCGCGGCAATGTCGCCGGCGTGGTCATGCTGTCGCCGGGCCACGCGCCGGGATTTTTCTACAACAAGTCATCGGCCTTCCGCGACGCCCTGGGCAAGGCTCATGCCATGGTCGAGGCCGGGCAGGGCGCCCAGCCGTTCTCCGGTCCCGACAGCAACCAGGGCCAGGAATTCGCCTTGTCGACCACGGCGGCGGTCTATGTCAGTTGGATGGCGCCGAGGGGATTGGTCAGCATGCCGCGCCAGTCGCCGTTGTTGCCGGCCGCCATTCCGGTGATGGTGGTGATGGGCAAGAGCGAGAACGCGCTCGATAGCACCCGGTCGGGCATCTACAAGCCCGCGGCCAAGCATCCCTATAGCGTCTTCCTGGCGGTGGACGGCGATCATCGCACCGCCACGGACGCAGCCATCATCGATGTGGTGCAATGGATCGGGAAGCTGCCGCAATAGCGGCCGGTCAGGAGTCCGGTGCCTCCACCACGCGCAAGGCAGTGATCCTGCCCGGCCCGGGCGGCGTACCGCCCACCGCCCGCAGGCAGAACGCCACGATGGTCTCGATCAGCCGGTCCTCCTGGGTCGGGCGGGCCGCGCCCGGCGCCAGCGGTCCGACCAGACCCTCGACCAGGGCGCCGAACAGGCAGGCGGCGGTGGCCTCGCTGTCCTGCTTGGGCAATTCCCCCGCCGCGACCCCCTTGTCGATCAACTGGCGGAACATGCGGCTGAAGGCGCGACGATATTCGAGCCGGGCCTGATCGACTTCGACGTCGACCGGTTCGGCGATCATGGCATAGGCCAGCCGCCTTGCCTTCAGGGCGCGGCTGGCGAAGGCGCGCACCGCCGCCTCCAGGCGCTCGACCGGCGAGCCATCGGCCGCGGCGATCGCGCCGACCACGGTCAGCTCGCGGCGCGAACTGGCGATCAGCGCTTCGGCCAGCAATTCGCCCTTGGAGGGGAAGTAGCGATAGACCGTGCCGGTGGCGACGCCGGCGGCGGCCGCGACCATCGAGATCTGCGTATCGCGGAAGCCGACATCGCCGACCACCCGTCGCACCGCCTTCATGATGCGCTCGCGCTTGCTGGCCAGACGCTGTTCGACTTCTTCCGTGCGGCGATAGGGCATGATTCCAGTCCTGCGCTATTTCTTCCGGCCCGGCAAGTCGCGGATCGCGGCGCCGAACAGGAACAGATCGACGCCGGTGCGCACGGTCCTTTCGATCTCGCGCCCCGACTGGCGCATGCCGAGGCTGGCCAGGCGCAGGCTGCGATCGATGGCCAGGCTCATGAACTGGTCGGCGGCGGTCTCGAAATCGGTCACGCGCAACTCGGCGCGATGGCGGCGCAGGATGGAGGCGATCAGGCGGATCGCCGGCTTGCGCCCGCTGGCGTTGGCCAGACGGCCGAATTCGGGACGCCGCTCGGCTTCGGAAATGATGATGCGGTGCGTGCTGATCGATTGCGATGTCAGGGCGAAAGTCGCCAGGTAGCGCGCCATCTCCGTCAGCACGTCCCGCAGGCTGCCCTCCATCGCCTGGAAGCGGTCGATCGGCACCAGCCAGCGGTCGATCAGCTCGCGCAGCACCGCCGTGAACAGCGCCGCCTTGTCGGCATGGCCGGCATAGAGCGCTCGCTTGGAGACCTTGGCCGCCTCGGCCACCGCGTCCATCGATGTGCCGTCGTAGCCGTTGCGCAGGAACACGGCTCCCGCAACCTCCAGGATGCGGCGGTTCCGCAGCGCGCCGCGCTCGGCCTTGGTACGAGGGCCGGTGGCCCGCTTCGTGGCCCGCTTGGTCGCTCTGCTTTTGTCCATGGCGTCTCTTGTGCCCCTGATATTGGCCATGATGACTCTGCGGTACTGGTTCGTACCGATATCCTTCTGCACAATCCGGTCTTCGGCTTTCGGGTGGCTGGATGTCTCGTGCTCTGCTCGTCGCCTGATGGTGCTTGCTGCGCTGCCGGCGTCGGCCCGGCCAACGCCTCCTGCACTGACGGTGGGCACGGTCACCGCGCTGCGCCCGCCGGTGGAGGATACTACAGAAATCGTCGGCCGAATTCAGGCTATCGACAAGGTCGATTTGTCGCCCCGTCTCACCGCATTCCTCGAACGACGTCTGTTCACCGAGGGCGGTGAGGTCAAGAAAAGGGGGACGTGCTCTATCGCCTCGAGCAGGGGCCGTTCCTGGCCGACCTGCAGAGCAAGCAGGCGGCGGTGCAGCAGATCGAAGCCCAACTCAAGAACGCCAATCTGGTATTGGAGCGGACCCGGAGCCTGCTCAGCGCGCCGGCCGGATCGCGCGCCACCTTCGATACGGCCGAGGCAGCGCAGCAGGGCTGGTCGCGCAGCTCGCCGGCGCCAAGGCCCAACTTCGCCGGCCGAAATCAACCTGACCTATACCGAGATCAAGGCGCCGATCGACGGCAAGATCGGCCGCAGCGCCGTCGCCGAAGGCAAAGTGGTCGGGCCGAATTCGGGAATCCTGGCCGCCATCGTCAGTCAGAGCCCGATCTATGTGACGTTCTCCGTTCCGGTCCGCACGATGCTGGAACTGCAGCAGCAGACGGCCGCCAAAGGGCGGCATCTACGCCAACGGCTTCGACCTGTTCGGCCGCATCTGGCAGGTCAATCTCGAGGGCGAATCGTCTGAGCGCCGCGACATCTCGGCGATCTGGCAGATTCAGGTGCGCGATCGCGGCGGCGAGATGGTGCCGCTGCGTTGCTTCTCGACGTCGTGGTCGGGCTGCAGGTCGCGCGGTGCAGGCCAACGCCGCGCCGTCGCCGGGCTCTTCGTCGGGCACGGCGCTGAAGGCGAGCAGATCTCCGCCAAGGTGCTGCCGGCGGGCTATTCCGACGAATGGACCGGCACCGCCTATCAGGAGCGGCAGGCCTCCGGCCAGACTGGCGTGATCCTGGACCCTGGCCATCCTGTTTGCCTTCCTGTTCCTGGTCGGGCTGTACGAGAGCTGGGTGATCCCGGTGCCGGTGCTGCTGTCGGTGATGATCGGCCTGCTGGGCCCCTTGTCGGCATGCGGCTGGCCGGGCTGAGGCTCGAATGGGGATGGCGGGATAGCGCCTCTCACTCGCAGGACAAGCCGCTTCCTCACGGCTGAGCGCCGACCTCGCCGGGCGACGCCTGCCATCGCGATGCGGACGGTCCGATGGGCCGATTTGTCCCGGCTGGCCGCCGACGCGCCGAGGCGCGGGCATCAATTTCGCGGCGAGGAACGGCCATGGCATCATGGGTTGAGCAAATGCCGCCGATATCCCACACTTGGTGGCAGGAACGGGAGTAAGCCATGAGCACCAAGACGCACTACGAAGTGATCATCGTCGGCGCCGGCGTGGGCGGCATCTATCAGATCAAGCGCCTGACCGACATGGGCATCGACGCCACGGTGTTGGAATCCGGCGGCGATCTCGGCGGCACCTGGTACTGGAACCGCTATCCCGGCGCGCGCTTCGATTCAGAGAGCTACACCTATGGCTATTCCTTCTCCAAGGAACTGCTCAACGAATGGCACTGGAAGGAACGTTTCTCCAGCCAGCCGGAAAATTTGCGCTATCTGAATTTCGTCGCCGACAAGTTCGATCTGCGCAAGTACATGCAGTTCAATTGCAAGGTCGAGGCGGCGCATTACGACGAAGCGGCCGGTCTGTGGCGCGTCAAGACCAGCGACGGGCGCAGCCTGACCTGCCACTTCCTGATCCTGGCTCTGGGATTGCTGTCGGCGCCGACCCTGCCGCGGCTGGAGGGCATGGGCAGCTTCAAGGGCCAGTCGTTCCATACCTTCTATTGGCCGCACGAGCCGGTCGAACTGAAGGGCAAGAAGGTGGCCGTGATCGGCACCGGCGCCACGGCAATCCAGGTGATCGCCGAGATCGCCGACAAGGTCGGCGAGCTGACCGTGTTCCAGCGCCGGCCCAACTGGGCGGCGCCGCTCAACAACAGCCTGATCTCCGAGCAGGAGATGGCCGATATCCGCAGCCGCTACGACGAGATCTTCGCCGCCTGCGCCCGCAGCCCGGGTGGCTTCGTGCACGAGCCCGACCGCCGCGGCTTCTACGAGGTATCGCGCGAGGAGCGCCTGAAGCTGTGGGACAAGCTGTACGAGGAACCCGGCTTCGGCATCTGGCTGGCCAATTTCCGCGAGATATTCACCGACGAAGCGGCCAACGCCGAGTTCTCCGAATACATCGCCGACCGCATCCGCCGCCGCGTCAAGGATCCCAAGACGGCGGAGAAGCTGGTGCCCAAGGATCACGGCTTCGGCGTGCAGCGCGTACCGCTCGAGACCCGGTACTACGAAGCCTACAACCACCCCAACGTGCATCTCGTCGACTTGCAGGAGACGCCGCTGGTGCGCGTGACGGAGACCGGCCTGCGCACCAGCGAGCGCGACTACGATTTCGACATCATCGTCTACGCCACCGGCTTCGATGCCATCACCGGCGCTTTCGACCGTATCGACATTCGCGGCACCGGCGGCCAGAAGCTGCGCGACAAGTGGATCGATTCGTGTTCGACCTTCCTCGGCATGATGATCCACGGCTTCCCCAACCTGATGATGCCGTCGGGCCCGCAAAGCGGCTCGGCCTCGACCAATTTCCCGCGCGGCATCGAGACCGGGGTCGATTGGTGCACGGATCTGATGGAGTTCATGGCCAAGCACGGTTACACCCGCGCCGAACCGACCGCGGCGGCCGAGACGCGCTGGACCGAGCACGTCAAGCAGATGTACGCCGTCATGCTGATGCGCAAGGCCAAGGGCTGGTTCACCGGCTACAACTCCAACGTGCCGGGGCACGAGGAGGGCAAGGTACGCTACTTCGTCTATAACGGCGGCGCCCCCAAGTTCCGCCAGCGCATCGAGGCGGTGGCCGCCGCCGACTACGAGGGCATCAGCTTCGATTCCGGCGCCGCGCCCGGCGCGCGGGTGGCCGCCGGCGAAAAGCGCGCCGCCACCGGCTGAACGCTCAGGGCTTCCTGGCCGAGCGCCGGGCCAGGAACGCCGTCACGCCAGCCTTGAAATCCGGCGTTTCGACCAGCGCCGCGGCGGTGTCGAGCTCCAGCGCCAGCCCCTCGTCGAAGCTCATGCCGCCGCCCAGGGTGATGGTGCGCCGGATCGCCGCCAGTGCGGCGGCCGATTTGCCGGCCAGTTGCTCGGCATAGGCCTGTACATGGGCGCGCAGCCGGTCCGGCGGCACGACTTCGTCGACCAGGCCCCAGTCGAGCGCGGTCGGCGCATCGACCATCTGGCCGTCGTAGAGATAGCGGATGGCGCGCGAGCGGCCGAGCAGGCGGGCCAGCGCCTGGGTGGCGCCGACCGGCGGGATGAAGCCGATGGCGATCTCCGGCTGGCCCAGCCGGGCATCGGCGGCGGCGAAGCGCAGGTCGCAATGCAAGGTCATCTCCAGCCCGCCGCCGACCGCCGTGCCGTTGATCGCCGCCAGCACCGGCTTGGGCGAATGGCGCAGCAACTGCACGACGCGGTGACATAGCGCCACCCAGCGGCGCATGTCGGCGGCGGCGATATCCCTGAAGTTCTGCAGATCGGCGCCGGCGCTGAAATAGCCGGGCAGGGCGCTGGCCAGCACGGCCACCCGGATCTGCGGATCGGCCAGTACCCGGTCGATCCGGTCATGGATGGCGGCCAGCATGCTCCAGTCGATGGCATTGACCGGCGGCCGATCGAACTCGATCCAGCCGACCTGGTTGGCGATGCTGATGCCGACGCTGTCTGCCTGGACCATCGGTTCTGCCTTTCGCTTGGCGGCCCGCGGCCGCGCTGCACCGGTCGTCGGCTGCCCGGTCCGACTGATCGCGCCCCCGGAGAAATCCCGGAAATCACGGAAATCCCGGCGACGACGGTACAGCTTGGCGCGGAGGTCGCCGGCGCGCTAACATTTTCCTGGGGCCGCGCCATGCGGTCCGGCCAGGAAATGACAAGAGAGGAAAGATGTTCTCGCATGTTTTTGTCGGCGCCAACGATGTCGCGGCGTCGAAGAAGTTCTACGACGCGGTGCTGGGCGCCATCGGCGTGCCCGAAGGAAAGACAGATCCCAAGGGACGGGTGTTCTATCGCACGCCGTCGGGCCTGTTCGGCCTCACCAAGCCGATCGACGGCAAGCCGGCCACTCATGCCAATGGCGGCACGATCGGCTTCGCCTGCGACAGCCCGGAAAAAGTGAAAGCCTTCCACGATGCCGGCGTCGCCAATGGCGGCAAGAGCATCGAGGATCCGCCGGGCTGGCGCGAAGGCGGCACCAGCCGGCTCTACCTGGCCTATCTGCGCGATCCTTTCGGCAACAAGATCTGCGCCATGCATCGCGGCTGACAGCGCTGCTCTGCGTATTGGCATTTGGCCGCGGCGACTGGACTTCGCTCTGTTTGCGGAGGCGATTGCCGCGGCCACACTCGTTCGCCGGCGAAGTTGGGCGGCCTGTCGAAGGCGACGAGCTGTTTCCGGCCAGGCGACGAAGTGAGTTGGCTGGGGGACTAGGATTCGAACCTAGACTGACGGGGTCAGAACCCGTAGTTCTACCGTTAAACTATCCCCCAGCAGGGAATGGGCTTTTGGAGCCCGACACCGCTATGCGGTTTGAGCGGCAACGCGGCGTGCGGCCGGCTTGTATCACAGCCCGCACGCCGGCAACAAGTGGCTCGCGACCATCCGGTTTACTGTTCCTATAAGACCGATGCCGTGACGGCATAGCTGCTTTGTCAGCACTCTTTATCCCGGTCCCGTCGTTGGGTAAGAATGGCGCAAAAGCGACCGACGTCAAACAGGGTCATGGAGCAACTGGCGATGGCGCCCAATGCCGGCAACGGCGGCGACAGGGGCTGGCAGGCGGCGCGCGGCGCGGCCGAGGCAGCGCCGCTGTTTGCCGCCATCGATCTGGGCACCAACAACTGCCGGCTGCTGGTGGCGCGCGCCCATGCCGTGCCCGGCAGCGGCTTTACCGTGGTCGACTCGTTCTCGCGCATCGTGCGGCTCGGCGAGGGGCTGGCAAATTCCGGCCGGCTTTCGGAAGCGGCGATCGCCCGCACCGTCGATGCGCTGCATGTCTGCGCCAACAAGATCGGCCGCTGGGGCGTCAGCCAGCAGCGCCATATCGCCACCGAGGCCTGCCGGCGCGCCGCCAACTGCCACAACTTCGTGGCTCATGTCGCGGCGCGCACCGGGCTGAAGCTGGAAATCATCCCGCCGCTGGAAGAGGCGCGTCTGGCCCTGGCCGGCTGCCTGGCGTTGATCGACCCGAGCTACGAGAAGGTGCTGCTGATCGATATCGGCGGCGGCTCCACCGAGGCGAGCTGGATCGAACGCGACGAGGACGGCGCGCCCAGCCTGGTCGATTCGGTTTCCCTGGCGTTCGGCGTGGTCAGCCTGTCCGAGCAGTTCGCCGGCCACTGGTGCGGCGGCCGGCTCGATCGGCGCCGCTACGATGCGGTCGTGCAGGACGTCGCCGGCCAGCTTCAGCCTTTCGACCAGCGGCACGGCATCGCCGCGGCGATCGCTCGCGGCCAGGTGCAGATGATCGGCACCTCGGGCACGGTGACCACGGTCGCCGCCATCAATCTTGGCCTGCGACGCTACAACAGGAATGCGGTGGACGGCACCCGCATCGCCCGCGAGGCGGTCCACGAAGCCTGTCGCGGCCTGCTGGACATCGACCTGGCCGGCCTGGCGGCGCATGGCTGCATCGGGCCGGAGCGCGCCGACCTGGTGCTGGCCGGCTGCGCCATCCTGGAAGGCATCTGCGCGCTGTGGCCGACGACCTCGATAACCGTGGCCGATCGCGGCTTGCGCGAAGGCTTGCTGATGGACCTGATCCAGGCCGGTTACCGCAGCCAGCCGACATGAGCCAGGGGCAGGGCCGCGGCGGCGGCGGCAAGGGCAGCGGCGGCAAGGGCGGCGGCAAGTTCACCGCCCGCGGCGTCACGGTGCGGGTCAAGACGGCGCGCAAGCGCACCGCCTCCTCGACCCGATGGCTGCAGCGCCAGCTCAACGATCCCTATGTGGCAGCCGCCAGGCGCGAAGGCTATCGTTCGCGTGCCGCCTTCAAGCTCAGGGAGCTGGACGAACAGCTCCATCTTCTCAAGCCCGGCCAGCGCGTGATCGATCTGGGCGCGGCGCCGGGCGGCTGGACCCAGGTGGCGGTCGAGCGGGTCAAGCCGCAGCAGAGCGGCGGGCAGGTGATCGGCATCGACCTGCTGGAAGTGCCGACCATTCCCGGCGCCACCGTGCTGCAGGGCGATTTCATGGCCGACGACGCGCCGGACCGGCTGCGCGAGCTGCTCGAAGGACCGGCCGACGTCGTGCTGTCGGACATGGCGGCCTCGGCCACCGGCCATACCCAGACCGATCATCTGCGCATCATGGCGCTGGCCGAGACGGCGCAGGATTTCGCCGAGCAGGTGCTGGCGCCGGGCGGCACCTTCGTCGCCAAGGTGCTGCGTGGCGGCTCCGAGCGCGATCTGCTGGAACGCCTGAAGCAGAATTTCGCCAAGGTCCGGCACATCAAGCCGCCCGCCAGCCGCTCCGACTCGGCGGAGATGTATGTGGTGGCGACGGGGTTTCGCGGCGGAAAGTGACTGCTTCACATTAAAAATCGTCACCCCGGTCAAGCCGCCGATGCGAGCCGGGCCTATCTATCAAAGGGTGGCGGCCGGCAAGGGGTGGCGGCCGGCTTTCGGCTCGGCATGGGTCCCGGGTCTCGCCTGCGGCTCGCCCGGGACGACGATTCTTATCGCGATTTCAATTGCGCTCGATCATCTCCAGCAGCGCCCGCAGACCCAGCCCGTAGCCTTCGGGACCGAGTCCGGCAATTACCGCCGTCGCGACACCCGATACCAGCGAGTGGCGATACATATCCTCGCGGCGATGGATGTTGGAGATGTGCAGTTCCAGGATCGGCCCGGGGAACATCTTCAGTGCATCGACCAGCGGGATCGAGCGGAAGCTGAGACCGGCCGGATTGATCAGGATGCCGGCGGCGCCCAGGTCGATGGCTTCGTGCACCCAGTCGACCAACTGGCCCTCGCGGTTGGACTGGTGGAAGCGCAGCGGCCGTTTGCCCGCTACCTTGCGGCACGCGGTCTCGATCTCGGCCAGGGTGGTGTGGCCGTAGATTGCCGGCTCGCGCTTGCCCAGGCGGTTGAGGTTGGGACCGTTCAGCACGAAGACGGGCTTCTGGGGCATTGCCGATCCTTGTTTGCCTCAGCCGGTGTAGCCGAACAGTCGCGGCAGGAATAGTACTGTTTCGGGGACGAAGGTGATCGCGATCAGCGCCGCGATCAGCGCCAGCAGGAAGGGACCGATCTCTTTGACGATGCTGCGGATCGGCACTTCGGCAATGCGCGTCATGACGAACAGCAGCAGCCCGTAGGGCGGTGTGATCAGTCCGATCATGATGTTCACCACCACCATCACGCCGAAATGCACCATGTCGATATGCAGCGCGTGAGCGGTGGGAATCAAAGCCGGCACCACCACCAGCAGGATGGTGGTGCCCTCCAGCAGGCAGCCCAGCAACAGCAGCAATATGTTGACCAGGATCAGGAAGCCGATCGGCGAGAGCTGCCATTGGGTCAGCAGCACCCGCACGCTGTCGGGGATGTTCTCGACGGTCACCACATAGTTGAAGACCAGCGCGCCGGCGATCAGCATGCCGATGCCTGCAGACGTGCGAGCGCCTGTCAGCAGGGCGCGATAGAAATCGCGCCAACTTACGCTGCGATACAGGAAGACCGAGACCAGCAGAGCATAGGCACCCGCCATGGCGGCGGCCTCGGTTGGTGTGGTGATGCCGGTATAGATGCAGGCCAGCAGCACCACCGGCATCAGCAAGGTGGGCAGCGCACGCCAGGCGATGCACGGGATCTGCCGCAGCGGCGTCGGCGGCTCGACCGGGAAATTCTCGCGCCGGGCACTGCGCGCCACCATGGCCATAAGCGCCAGGCCCATCAGCAGACCGGGAATGACGCCGCCCAGAAACAGGTAGCCGATCGAGGCGTTGGAGACCAGCGCGTAGACGATCATCGGGATCGACGGCGGGATGATCGGGCCGATCACGGCGGTGGCGGCGGTCAAGGCGGCGGCGTAGCTCGGCCGGTACTTGCCGTTGGCCGTCATCATGACCTGCATCATCTTGCCCGGGCCGGCGGCATCGGCGATCGCCGAACCGGACATGCCGGCGAAGATCACCGCCTGCAGGATGTCGACATAGGCCAGCCCGCCGCGGAACCGTCCGACGATGGCGTTGCAGAAGCCCAGCAGCCGTTCGGTCATCGAGCCGACGCTCATCAATTCGGCCGACAGCACGAACAGCGGCACGGCCAGGATCACCTCGCTGGAATACATGCCGTTGAGGATCTGCTCCGCCGCGGTGCCGATATCGAGATGGGCCAGCGCCAGGTAGAGCACCGAAGCGGCGATCATGGCGTGGCCGATCGGCAATCCCAGAAGGGCCAGGACCGTCAGGCCGACGATGCTGAGCGAGAAAGGGCTGGCGAAATTCACTGCCGGGGCTCCGGCATTTCGTCGGGCGGCAGGTCGTGGGCCGGTGGCGGCGGCCCGAAAACGGCGCGCCAGCACAGCCACAGATAGCGCGCCAGGATGGCGACGATGAAGACGAGATAGATGCAGTAGACCCAGTCGAGCCGCAGTTTCATGTAGGCCGATTTCTCGACCTTCATGAACGAGACGTAGTCTGCCGCGCCGGGCAGGGAGAGGCCGTACAGCGCGATCAGGCCGATCGACGCCAGCAACAGCATGACGCGCTGCGCCTTGCGCCCGACCGCGCCGTAGATCAGGTCGAAGCGGATTTCCTCGCTTTCGCGCGTGACGAAGGCGGCGCCGAACAGCACCAGCCAGATCCACAGCATGACGCTCAGTTCGCTGGTCCAGCCGGTCGACCAGTCGGTCAAATAGCGGAAGGTGATCTGCAGCAGGAAGGCCGCGAACATCGCTCCCAGCATGGCGGCCAGGACGTTTTCGGCACGACGATGGAGGAAGGCGCCCAGCCCGGACATGATGTGACTTCGCCGTTGAAACGCAAAAAGGCGATCGCGGGCCGGCGCGGACGCGCCGACCCGCCGCTCACGCTACAATGCGTTGATCTTCTCGACCATGCCGGCCGGCCAGCTCTTGGCCAGGTCGGAGGCCATGTACTTGGCCTGGGCGTATTTGCGGAAGGCGGCCTGGTCGGGCTCGTAGATCTTGAGACCCTTGGTCTTGAAGAAGTCGACCAGTTCCTTTTCGCGCGTCTGGTGCTTCTTGGTCGAGAAATCGATCGCGGCATCGGCCGCCGCCTGGAACCGCTTCTGCGCGTCCGGCTTCATGCCGCGCCACACCTTGCTCGACACGGTGAGCAGGTCGAAGCCGACCAGATGCGAGGTCATGACGATCTGCGACATCACCTCGTAGAACTTCATGTTCTCGACATTGGGCAGCGGATTGTCCTGGCCGTCGATGGCGCCGGTCTGCAATCCGGTATAGACCTCGGCATAGGCCATCGGCGTCGGATTGGCGCCGATCGATTCGCCCAGGAACTGCCAGGCCTCGCCCGGCGGCATGCGCAGCTTGATGCCGGCCATGTCGGCCGGGGTGGTGATCTTGCGATCCGGCTTCAGGCCGACCTGGCGCGCGCCGAAATAGGTCGGACCCAGCACCCGCACGCCCAGCTTCTCTTCGGTTTCCTTGTTCAGGTCCTCGCCCATGCTGCTGGCGAAGAACTTGCGCATATGGTCGGCATCGCGAAACAGATAGGCCGAGGTAACGATCGACCACACCGGCATCTGCTTGGAGAAATCCTGCGGCGCGATGTTGCCCATCTCCAGGTTGCCGCGCTGCAGGGCGACCAGTTCGGTGCCCTGCTTGAACAGATTGCCGCCGTAATAGCCTTCGAAGGCGAAGTCGTTGGCGATCGCGCCGGCGAACATCTTCATCATCTCCGCGCGAATGTCCTGCTCGGAGAACACCGCCGAGAAGCGCAGCTTGGGCTTGTCTTCGGCCAGGGCGGGGAAGGCGGCCAGGGCGGCCAATGCGCCGCTGCCGGCCAGGAAACGACGACGTGTTGTATTCAGGGTCATGTTTTTTCCTCCCAGTTTCGCGTTTTCAGGACTTTACTCGTTGCGATGCGTCGGCGGCTGCCCTCATGCGGCCGCTTCGAAATGGCTGGCCATGGCGGCCGGATCGGGCGTGCGTCCGGTGAACAGCTCGAAGGCGCGCGCTGCCTGACCGACCGCCATGCCGATGCCGCTCAAGCTGCGACAGCCCAGACTGCGCGCCAGGCGAAGCAGTTCGGTTTCCGCCGGGAAATAGACGATCTCGGCCACCCAGTGGGTCGGGCGCAACAGCGCCGCGGCAAAGGGCAGGCCCGGGTATTTGGCCATGCCCATCGGCGTGGCGTTGACGATGCCCTGGGCCTGGAAGAGCGCCGACCCTTCATCCGTCGTCGCCTGGATGTTTCGGCCGCTCGAGGCGCGCAGGCGGCGGGCCAGTATCTCGGCGCGATCGCGATCCCGGTCGATCAGGCTCAGTTCGCTGGCGCCGAGTTCGACCAGCGCATGGGCGACGGCCGCGCCGGCGCCCCCGGCGCCGAACTGCGCGACGCGCTCCAGCGGCGCGCCCTGCATGTCGCGGCGGAAGCTGCTGGCAAAGCCCCAGGCATCGGTGTTGTGGCCGACGGCTTGTCCGCCGGCCAGCACGACAGTGTTGACCGCGCCGATCGCCTGCGCTTCGGGCGACAGCGCGGCCAGGTGGGGCAGGATCTGCTGCTTGAAGGGATGGGTGACGTTGAAGCCGGCAAAACCTTCCCGGATGGCCGCGTCGATTGCCACCGGTAGCGCGGCATCGGGCAGGCCGAGGGTGTCGAAATCAATCAGCAGGTAACGGCAGTCGAGGCCCAGCCGCAGGGCTTCGCGCTCGTGCATGATCGGCGAGCGGGAAGACTGGATGGCGCGGCCCAGCAAGCCGACCAGCACTTGGGCCTTGGGCCGGCGCGCGACGGCCTCGCGCAACAGCCTGGTGGCATGCTCATGCAACTCCGGCATCCGCGCCCCGCTGCGTGGCTCCCTGTGGGCCAGTCTTCGCCAGCCTTGTCACCGCGCCGACCTGTCGATATGCAATCGTCTGGGCGCGACCGCACCACAATGTACGAACCGGTTAGTTTAGTCAACGATCGGTCGTGGGATAACGGGGAATGGCAAGGAAAACGAAACGCAACGAAAAGAACGGCAACGGGCGCAGTCGGGTCAACGATCCCGAAGGCACTCGCCGCGACATACTGGAGATCGCCTCGAAGGAATTCGCGCTGAACGGCCTGTCCGGCGCGCGCATCGACGAGATCGCCGCCCGCACCAAATCCTCCAAGCGCATGATCTACTACTATTTCGGCGACAAGGAGGGGCTGTACCTCAAGGCGCTGGAAAACGCCTACCAGCTGGTGCGCGAGGGGGAGGCCAAGCTCGATACCGACGATCTGCCGCCCCTGGAGGCGCTCCGGCGGCTGGTGGAGTTCACTTTCGATCACCACCATCGCCACGAGGAGTTCATCCGCATGGTGATGATCGAGAACATCCATCACGGCGAATATCTCGACCGCTCCGAAGCGCTGCGCGACGTAAACGCCACGGCCATCGACCACATTGCGCGCATTTACAAGCGCGGGGTCGGCGCCGGCGTGTTCCGGCGCGGCCTCGATCCGGTCGAACTGCACTGGGCGGTCAGCGCGCTGTGCTTTTTCAACGTTTCCAACCGCACCACCTTTTCCAAAGTTTTCGGCCGCGATTTCGGCGCCGCGGACCAGCTGGCGCGCCTGCGCCGCAACACCGTCGACATGATACTGCGCTTCGTGGCCCGCGCCTCGGCATCGAAGGACTGAGGAAGCCTCCCGCGACGGCCCCCAAAGGGCCTTGAGTTGGCCGGCAGGGCGCGTAAAATATACGAACCGGTTCGTTAATTGGAGGCGTCGATGGAGACCTCCATCGCCACGGTGTCGCTCAGCGGCGGCTTGCGCGAGAAGCTGAGCGCCATTGCTGCTGCCGGTTTCGACGGCGTCGAGATTTTCGAAGCCGACTTCCTGGCATTCGACGGCACGCCCGCCGAAGTCGGCCGCATGGTGGCCGACCATGGGTTGCGGATAACCCTGTTCCAGCCGTTTCGCGATTTCGAAGGCATGCCGCCGGAGCAGCGCATCCGGGTACTGGATCGCGCCGAACGCAAGTTCGACCTGATGCAGCAGCTCGGCGCCGATCTGATGCTGGTCTGTTCCAACGTCTCGCCGGTCAGCCTGGGCGGAATCGACCGCGCCGCCGCCGATTTTCGCGAGCTGGGCGAGCGCGCCGCCCGGCGCAGCCTGCGTGTGGGTTACGAGGCGTTGGCCTGGGGCCGCCACGTCAACGATCACCGCGACGCCTGGCAGGTGGTGCGCCGCGCCGATCACGCCAGCGTCGGCCTGATCCTGGATTCCTTCCACACGCTGGTGCGCCAGATCGACGTGCAATCGATCCGAGCCATTCCAGGCGACCGGATCTTCATCGTTCAGCTGGCCGACGCGCCGTGGCTGAAGATGGATTTCCTGTCGTGGAGCCGGCATTTTCGCAACATGCCCGGGCAGGGCGAACTCGATGTCTCGGGGTTCATGCGCGCCGTTGCCGCCACCGGCTATGCCGGGCCGCTGTCGCTGGAGATCTTCAACGACCAGTTCCGTGGCGGTTCGCCAAAATCGGTGGCGGTCGATGGCAAGCGTTCGCTGGTCAACCTGGTTGATCAGGCCGCGCGAGCGGAGCCGGCGGTGATTGCCCCGCCGGCCATGCCCGATCGAGTCGCCGTGCACGGTGTCGCCTTCGTCGAATTCGCCGCCGACGAGGGCGAGGCGCAGCAACTGGCCGAGCTGTTGCGCAGCATGGGCTTCCGCCGCGCCGGCCGGCACAGGAACCGGCAGGTCACGCTCTACCGTCAGGGCGAGATCAATATCGTCGTCAACACCGAGCAGGAAGGTCTGGCTCATTCCTCCTATCTCGTGCATGGCACATCGGCCTATGCCATCGGCCTCAAAGTCGAGGATGCGGCGGCGACGGTCGAGCGGGCGCGCGCCCTGGGTGCGGAGCCGTTCGCCGAGCGGCGCATGGCGGGCGAGCTGGCGATTCCGGCGATCCGCGGCATGGGCGGCGGCGTGATCTATTTCCTCGACCGCAAGTCGGAGCTGGCCCGGGTCTGGGACATCGAGTTCGACCTCGAGGCGGCGGCCGGCGCGCCCGATGCCGGCCTGCGGCGGATCGATCACGTGGCCCAGACCATGAACTACGAGGAGATGTTGAGCTGGGTGCTGTTCTACGTGTCGATCTTCCGCACCCGCAAGCAGCCGGCGGTCGACGTGGTCGATCCCGGCGGACTGGTGCGCAGCCAGGTGATCGAAAGCGAGGACGCGGCGTTGCGCCTGACCCTCAACGGCGCGGAGAACCCGCGCACCCTGGCCGGCCATTTCGTGGCCAAGAGCCTGGGCTCCTCGATCCAGCACCTGGCGCTGGCGAGCGACGACATCTTCGCCAGCGCCGCGCGGATGGCCCGGTTGGGCTTCGTGCCGCTCGAACTGCCCGCCAACTACTACGACGACCTGGAGGCGCGCTTCGCTCTGGACGAGGCGACGACGAGGCAGCTGAGGCAGTATCGCATTCTCTACGATCGCGACGAGAGCGGCGAATATCTGCAATTCTACAGTCCCAGCTACGGCGATGGCTTCTTCTTCGAAATCGTCCAGCGGCGCGCGGCCTATGCCGGTTACGGCGCGGCCAATGCGCCAGTGCGCATCGCCGCCCAGAAGCGGGCCTTGCATTTGGACGACATGGCGGCAATTGCCGTGCGCTAGGGCGCCAGGTCGGCGGCGCTCATACTGTGGTCGAGGCGGAACAGCGACACCGTCCTGTCCGACGCCGCTGCGTTCAGCGGCAATTCGCCCAGGGCCGCACGCAGCGCCTGCTCGCTGCAGCCGCCGAGCAGCACGATCCAGTCCGCCGCCCGATCGCCGCCGCGGATCGCCTGTTCGCGCGTCATGGCAATGGCCGGCGTATCGGTGCGCAGCAGGTGGCCACCCGTCAGCCCGGGCTCTCCGGCCAGGCGGCCAAGCGCGTGCCGCAGTTCCTGGCGCAGCGCCTCCTCGCGCCCCGGCTGCGGCGACATCCGGACCGTGGCCAGCGTGCCGCCCAGCAGGCTGCCGGAACTTTCCAGCACGTGCGACTGGCTGCGCACCATGCCCTGGTGATGCGGCATCATCCTGACCGACCAAGGCGTGGGATTGTTGAGCCGCTCAAGATAGGCCGGCGAGGTGAGACTGTCGAAGCGCTCCAGTTCGTAGAGCACGAAGAAGCCGTCGGAGGAGGCCGCGTCTCCCGTCGCAGCCCAGCGCGAGGCACGACGGAATCCGGGCAGACCGAGGCGTTCGGGAAAATGTTCGTGCGAATGCCAGTGCTGGAATTCGCCGCGCCATTGGGGGGCGATGGTCCACCACATGGCAAGCGCGGCCTGGCCAAGAAGGGGCATGTTCGGCTGTCTGTCGACGCTTGCGGGGCGTCGACTATAGCAGCGCCGGTCGATCCTGCATCAGATGCGGCGCCAAATCGTCCAGGCCGACATGCATCAGATCCTTTGCCAGGCTCATGAACACGCGATCCCTGGCGCGGGCATCGAGAGCGGCGCGGATCTCGCCCAGCATGGCGGGCGGCGCGACGATCGCCAGCCGCTCGAACTTGCCGGCCAGCGCCGCGGCGTTGAGTTCGTGGGCCAGGCGGTCGGCGAATCTGATCTTCTGCTCGCGATGCGGATCGCCGGGCGGCTGCATGGCGTGGCGCTGTCCGCCGTGGCTGCTGTCGAAGCTGCGGCCCGGACGGTCGCTGCCGATGGCGTGGCTGGGCTGTAGGGCGTTGTCGAAGGCGGCGACCTGCCGGAAGCCGCCATCGGCCAGCAGGCGATGCGTCTCGATGATCCGCGCGCGGCTGGCATCGGCAGTCAGTACCCAAATGATCTTCTGCTTCATGATCCACCTTTTTGGCGCCAGCCTACGCGGCCGTCCGCCAACGGCATTGAGGCAGATCAGTCCGTTGGGGGGCGGGAGGCCTGCTTCGCCGGGGCCGGGCTGTTGTCCGTGGCGAGCTGCGCCATCGGCGGCGAAGAAGGGATGCCTGGCTGCGCCACCGAAAACAGCATGGCAGGGCTGCGCTCGCGACCGGCACTTGCCAAAATGGGCCTCAACACCATGTGCTGCCTGCGCTTTCCCGCGGCGAAATTTTCTACATCTAGTGTGTCGGCAACCCTTGTGAGCAGGGCCGCGATGTGTATTATGGCGCGCCAACCGCGAACGGCCCGTTAGCGCCCCGGTCGGCCCTCCCGCCGCCGCCAGCGCCGGCCCAGGAGGCAGTATGGACATCCGCGAAGCTCTCACTTTCGACGATGTCCTGCTTGCGCCCGCCGCCTCCAATGTCTTGCCCGGCCAGACCGATACCCGCACGCGGCTGACCTCGCGCATCGAACTCGGCATCCCGCTGATCTCCGCCGCCATGGACACCGTGACCGAGAGCCGCCTGGCCATCGCCATGGCCCAGGCCGGCGGCATCGGCGTGGTGCACAAGAACATGGATGTCGCGGCCCAGGCCAACGAGGTGCGCGCGGTCAAGAAGTTCGAGAGCGGCATGGTGGTCAACCCGGTTACCGTCCATCCCGAACAGACCCTGGCCGATGCGCTCAACATCATGTCGGCGCATCGCATCTCCGGCATTCCCGTGGTCGAGCGCCAGTCGGGCAAGCTGGTCGGCATCCTGACCAACCGCGACGTGCGCTTCGCCAGCGACCCCGCGACCCCGGTCCACGCCCTGATGACCAAGGGGCCGCTGATCACCGTCAAGGAAGGCGTGTCGCGCGAGGAGGCCAAGCGGCTGCTGCACAAGCATCGCATCGAGAAGCTGCTGGTGGTGGACGACGCCTATCGCTGCATCGGCCTGATCACGGTCAAGGACATCGAGAAGGCGCAGCTCTATCCCAACGCCACCAAGGACGAGAAGGGCCGCCTGCGCGTCGCCGCCGCGGTCGGCGTCGGTGAGGACGGGCTGCGCCGCGCCGAGGCGCTGCTCGACGCCGAGGTCGATGTCGTGGTGGTCGACACCGCGCACGGCCATTCCCAGGGCGTGCTCGATGCCGTCACTAGGGTCAAGAAGCTCAGCAACTATGCCCAGGTGGTGGGCGGCAACGTCGCCACCGCCGACGGCGCCAAGGCGCTGATCGATGCCGGCGCCGATGCGGTGAAGATCGGCATCGGGCCGGGCTCGATCTGCACCACCCGCATCGTCGCCGGCGTCGGCATGCCCCAGCTCACCGCCATCATGGAAGCCGCCGAAATCTGTCACCAGGCGGGCGTGGTGGCGATCGCCGATG
This sequence comes from uncultured Hyphomicrobiales bacterium, assembly GCA_964458605.1. Taxonomy (GTDB): domain Bacteria; phylum Pseudomonadota; class Alphaproteobacteria; order Reyranellales; family JAQSWP01; genus JBBSNV01. The sequence continues at coordinate 33,118 of CAYWLS010000033.1, forward strand.
GCGGCATCAAGTTCTCCGGCGACCTGGCCAAGGCGATCGCCGGCGGCGCCGACGTGGCCATGATCGGCTCCCTGCTGGCCGGCACCGACGAGAGCCCGGGCGAGGTGTTCCTCTATCAGGGCCGCTCCTACAAATCCTATCGCGGCATGGGCTCGCTGGGCGCCATGGCGCGCGGCTCGGCCGACCGCTATTTCCAGCAGGAGGTCTCCGACACGCTGAAATACGTGCCCGAGGGCATCGAGGGCCGCGTGCCCTATCGCGGCGCGGTCGGCACTATCCTGCACCAGCTGGTCGGCGGCCTGCGCGCCGCCATGGGCTATACCGGCAATCCCACCATCGGGCAGATGCAGCAGAACTGCCGCTTCGTGCGCATCACCGGCGCCGGCCTGCGGGAGAGCCATGTCCACGACGTCGAGATCTCGCGCGAGGCGCCAAATTATCCGCAACGAACCTGATCCGCTGCCGCCCGCGCCGGCGCCACGCCGCCATTGCGCCCGCATCGCGCCCGCCCTCCCGGCGGGCGTTTTCGATAGGATGGCGGCATGACCCCGGGCGCCCGCATCCAGGCCAGCATCGAGCTGATCGACGACATCCTGGCCAATCCGCGCAAGCCGGCCGACGCGCTGGTCGGCGCCTATTTCCGCAATCGCCGCTATATCGGTTCCAGCGACCGGCGCGAGGTGGCCGAGCGGGTCTACGGCATCCTGCGCCGGCTGGCCCAGCTCACCTGGTGGCTCAAGCGCGGCGGACGCGTCTCGCCGCCCGACGGAAGGCTGCTGGTGGCGGCCGACCTGGCGCTGCACGAGGCCTGGTCGCTGGAGCGGCTGCAGCGCAATTTCGACGGCGACCGCTTCAAGCCGGAAAAGCTCGACCCCGACGAGCGCCAGGTGCTCGAGCATGTGGTTGGCCACGGGCTGGATCATCCCGAGCAGTCGGACGCCGTTCGCTTCAACATCCCCGACTGGATCGAGCCGCAGCTGCGCCAGACCTTCGGCGCCGACTGGCAGGCCGAATACAAGGCGCTGCGCCAGCCAGCACCGCTCGACCTGCGCATCAACACCCTGAAGGGCGATCGCGAACAGGCCGTCGCCGCGCTCAAGGCCGAGCAGATCGAAATCCAGCCGTCCCGGCTGTCGCCGCTGGGACTGCGCGCCACCGGCCGTCCGCCCTTGGTCACCGGTCCCGCTTTCAAGAGCGGCCTAGTCGAGATCCAGGACGAGGGCTCGCAGCTGGTGGCGCTGCTGGCCGGCGCGCGGCCGGGCATGCGGGTGGTGGATTTCTGCGCTGGCGCCGGCGGCAAGACCCTGGCCCTGGCCGCCGGCATGGACAACAAGGGCTCGTTGGTGGCCTGCGATATCTCCGCGCCGCGGCTGGAGCGCGCCATCACCAGGCTGCGGCGCGGCGGCGTGCACAACGTCACCCAGCGCCCGCTCGATGCCGCCGGCCGCAAATGGATCAAGCGCTCGGCCGGCAGCTTCGATCGCGTGCTGGTCGATGCGCCGTGCAGCGGCACCGGCACCTGGCGGCGCAATCCCGATGCGCGCTGGACCCTGACGCAGCAGGATATCGACGAGCTGACGGTCAAGCAGGCCGGAATCCTGGCCGAGGCGTCGCGGCTGGTGAAGCCCGGCGGCCGGCTGGTCTATGCCACCTGCTCGCTGCTGCCGGCGGAGAACGACCGCCAGGTCGAGCATTTCCTGGCGGCGCATGCCGATTTCGCGCTGGTGCCGCTCGATCGGGCCTGGCGCGAGGCGCTGGGCGGCGAGCCGCCGGCGGGCATCGAGGGCGACATGCTGCATCTGACCCCGGCGCGGCACGACACCGACGGCTTCTTCGTCGCCGTGCTGGAGCGCAAGAAGGGCGTGGCAAAAGCCGAAGGCGAGGCGGCATGACCCTGGACGCCATGATCGTGGTGCGCCCCGCCGGCGAAGCCGACGCCGCCGGCATCGCCCGCGTTCATGTCGATACCTGGCGCAGCACCTATGCCGGACTGCTGCCGGCTTCCTATCTGGTCGGCCTGTCGAAGGCGCGCCAGGCCGCCAACTGGGAGCGGCTGCTGGCCCATGACGGCGAGCGGCGCGGCACCATCGTCGCCGCCGAGCGCGAGCTGGGCGTGATCGGCTTCATCAGCGTCGGACCGGTGCGCAAGGTGCCGGCGGGCGCGGCCGACGACTGGCGCGACGCGGGCGAGGTCTACACGCTCTACGTGTCGCCCGACCACCAGAACGGCGGTATCGGCCGGCGCCTGTTGGCTGCCGGCTTCGCCGAGTTGCAGGCCCGCGCCATCGCGCGCGCCGTGATCTGGGTGCTGGCGCCCAACCCGTCGCGCTTCTTCTATCACGCCATGGGCGGCACGCCGATCGGCGTGCAGCAGGAGAATTTCGCCGGCCAGACGGTCGACGAGATCGCCTATGGCTGGCGCGACCTCGCCGCGGTCGCCGACCGGTTGGCGCAGCGTGTGCGCGGGCAGGGACTGTGATGAGTGCTTCACGCGTCACCCTGGGCGAGCGCAGCGAGACCCGGGGCCCATCTCGATCGCAGCGCCGGCCGGAGTCTGTTGCGGGCATAGGCCCCGGCTCGCGCGCCCGTCGCCATGAGCGCTTGGCCGGGGCGACGAATTCATGAACACGAGCAACCGGGGCAAGCCATGAACGACAAGCCTGGCGATGTAAGCGAAGGGATCCTGATCATCGATTTCGGCTCGCAGGTCACCCAGCTGATCGCGCGCCGCCTGCGCGAGGCCGGCGTCTATTGCGAGATCGTGCCGTTCAACGCCGCCGACAAGGCGCGCATCGACGCCTTCGCGCCCAGGGGCATCGTGCTGTCGGGCGGGCCGGCTTCCGTGACCGAAGGCCAGAGCCCGCGCGCCGACAAGCACATCTTCGAGCGCGGCGTGCCGGTGCTGGGCATCTGCTACGGCGAGCAGACCATGTGCGAGCAGCTGGGCGGCGGCGTCGAGCCCTCCGACCATCGCGAATTCGGCCGCGCCTTCGTCGATGTCAAGGAAGACTGCGCCCTGTTCGAGGGCGTGTGGGGCAGGGGCCAGCGCCACCAGGTGTGGATGAGCCATGGCGACAAGGTCACCGCCATCCCCAAGGGCTTCAAGGTGGTGGCGACGTCGGAATCCTCGCCCTTCGCCGCCATCGCCGACGAGAGCCGCAGATTCTACGCCGTGCAGTTCCATCTCGAAGTGGTGCATACGCCGGACGGGGCGAAGCTGCTGGCCAATTTCGCGCGCAGGATCTGCGGCCTGCGCGGCACCTGGACCATGAGTGCGTTCAAGACGCGCGAGATCGCCCGCATCCGCCAGCAGGTCGGCAGGGGCCGGGTGATCTGCGGCCTGTCGGGCGGCGTCGATTCCTCGGTGGTGGCGGTGCTGCTGCACGAGGCGATCGGCGATCAGCTCACCTGCGTGTTCGTCGATACCGGCATGATGCGCGCCGGCGAGGCCGACCAGGTGGTGCGCCTGTTCCGCGATCACTACAACATCCCGCTGGTGCACAGCGATGCCGCCGAGCTGTTCCTGGGCAAGCTGGACGGCGTCAGCGACCCGGAGAAGAAGCGCAAGATCATCGGCAGCACCTTCATCGACGTGTTCGAGAAGGAAGCGAAGAGCGTGGGCGGCGCCGACTTCCTGGCCCAGGGCACGCTCTATCCCGACGTGATCGAATCGGTGTCGTTCACCGGCGGCCCCTCGGTCACGATCAAGAGCCATCACAATGTCGGCGGCCTGCCGGCGCGCATGAACATGAAGCTGGTCGAGCCGCTCCGCGAGCTCTTCAAGGACGAGGTGCGCCAGCTCGGCCGCGAGCTGGGCCTGCCCGAGGACATGGTCAACCGCCACCCGTTCCCCGGACCCGGCCTGGCGATCCGCGTGCCGGGCGAGATCACGCGGGAGAAGCTCGACCTGCTCAGGAAGGCCGACACGATCTATCTCGAAGAGATCAGGAACGCCGGCCTGTACGACGCGATCTGGCAGGCCTTCGCGGTGCTGCTGCCGGTGCGCACCGTGGGCGTGATGGGCGACGGCCGCACCTACGACCAGGCCTGCGCGCTGCGCGCCGTCACCTCGACCGACGGCATGACGGCCGACTA
>CAYWLS010000034.1:0-36292 GCA_964458605.1 uncultured Hyphomicrobiales bacterium
AGCCCGGCGGCGGTGGTCTGCGCCACCGCCTCGTAGGTCAGGGTGCCGGAGCGGCTGACGATGCCGATCTTGCCGCGCTGGTGGATATGGCCCGGCATGATGCCGATCTTGCACTCGCCCGGCGTGATGACGCCCGGGCAGTTGGGGCCGATCAGCCGCGTGCCCGAGGCGGCCAAGGCGCGCTTGACCCGCACCATGTCGAGCACCGGGATGCCCTCGGTGATGCACACCACCAGCGGGATCTCCGCGTCGATCGCTTCCAGGATGGCGTCGGCCGCGCCCGGCGGCGGCACGTAGATCACCGAGGCGTTGGCGCCGGTCTTGCGCACCGCGTCGGCCACGGTGTCGAACACCGGCAGGTCGAGATGCCTGGCGCCGCCTTTGCCCGGCGTGACGCCACCCACCATCTTGGTGCCGTAGGCGATGGCCTGCTCGGAATGGAAGGTGCCTTGAGCGCCGGTGAAGCCCTGGCAGATGACCTTGGTCTTGGAATTGACGAGGACGGCCATGTTACTTCGCCTCCTTCACGGCTTTGACAATCTTCTCGGCGGCGTCCGCCAGATTGTCGGCCGAGACGATGGGCAGACCGGACTCCTTCATGATCTTCTTGCCGAGATCGACATTGGTGCCTTCCAGGCGAACCACCAGCGGCACGTGCAGGCTGACCTCGCGGGCCGCCGCCACCACGCCCTCGGCGATCACGTCGCAGCGCATGATGCCGCCGAAGATGTTGACCAGGATGCCTTCGACGTTGGGATCGGACAGGATGATCTTGAACGCCTTGGTAACGCGCTCCTTGGTGGCGCCGCCGCCGACATCGAGGAAGTTGGCCGGCTCCCCGCCATAGAGCTTGATGATGTCCATGGTGGCCATGGCCAGGCCGGCGCCGTTGACCATGCAGCCGATATTGCCGTCGAGCTTGATGTAGTTGAGGCTGTGCTTGGAGGCTTCCAGCTCGGCCGGGTTCTCCTCGTCCTCGTCGCGCAACTCCTCGACGTCCTTGTGGCGATAGAGCGCGTTGTCGTCGAAATTCATCTTGGCGTCGAGCGCCAGCAGCTTGCCCTCGCCGGTCACCACCAGCGGATTGACCTCGACGATCGAGGCGTCGAGCTCGACGAAGGCCTTGTACAGCGCCGCCAGGAAGGCGACCGCGGTGTTGACCTGCTTGCCTTCCAGCCCCAGGGCGAAGGCGATCTTGCGGCCGTGGAACGCCTGGAAGCCGGCCACCGGATCGATCGCCACGCGCACGATCTTCTCGGGGTGCTGGGCGGCGACCTCCTCGATCTCCATGCCGCCCTCGGTCGAGGCCATGATGGTGACGCGCGAGGTGGCGCGATCGACCAGCAGCGACAGGTAAAGCTCGCGCTTGATGTCGCAGCCTTCCTCGACATAGACGCGCTTGACCTCGCGGCCGGCGGCGCCGGTCTGCTTGGTGACCAGCACATGGCCCAGCATGGCCCGCGCATTGGATTTCACGTCGTCGGTCGACTTCACGACCCGCACGCCGCCCTTGCCGTTGGGATCGTCCTTGAACCGGCCCGCGCCGCGACCGCCGGCATGGATCTGCGATTTCACGACGTAAACGGGACCGCCCAGTTTCTTGGCCGCTTCGACCGCTTCGTCCGGCGTATACGCGACGCCGCCTTTGGGCACGGCGACGCCAAATTTGGCGAGAAGTGCTTTCGCCTGATATTCGTGAATGTTCATGTCGATCCGTCCGGCCGTGGCGACCGCTGAAGGCCGCTCGCTTGCGCTCCGAATTGGAGCCTTTTCAGGAAAAACATCGCCCCGGCGAGGGCGGGGGCGTTGCGGGCGCGTAATCTATCACTTGGAAACTGCCCCGCAACCCCAAAAGCCGCGAATTTGCGGCGAAAGTTTCGTGTCGCGGCAAGGCTTTGGCTACGATTTGAGCATGGCCGGATTCCGGCCGAAAACAGCGCAAAGGGCGGCCCGTTCGGGACCGCCCTTGCCAGCACTTATAATAAAATTGCCTAGCTGACCTGTATCAGCCGGCGACCTTCTTGGTCACTTCGACCAGGCCGCGCACCGCCTCGACCGAGCTGTCGAACATCTTCTTCTCTTCGGCGGTCAGGGCGATCTCGACGATGCGCTCGACGCCGCCGGCGCCGATCACCACCGGCACGCCGACATACATGCCCTTCACGCCGTACTGGCCGTCGAGATAGGCGGCGCAGGGCAGCAGGCGCTTCTTGTCCTTGAGATAGGCTTCCGCCATCTGGATCGCCGAGGCGGCCGGGGCATAGAAGGCCGAGCCGGTCTTGAGCAGGTTGACGATCTCGGCGCCGCCGTCGCGGGTGCGCTGCACGATCTTGTCCAGTCTGTCCTGGGTGGTCCAGCCCATCTTGACCAGGTCGGGCAGCGGGATGCCGGCCACGGTGGAATAGCGCGCCAGCGGCACCATGCTGTCGCCATGGCCGCCCAGCACGAAGGCGGTGACGTCCTCGACCGAAACCTTGAACTCCTCGGCCAGGAACAGGCGGAAGCGGGCGCTGTCCAGCACGCCGGCCATGCCGACCACCTTGTTGGGCTTGAAGCCGGTGACTTCGCGCATCAGCCCGACCATGGCGTCGAGCGGGTTGGTGATGACGATGACGAAGGCGTCCGGCGCGTTGGCCTTGATGCCCGCGCCCACCGCCTTCATGACCTTGGCGTTGATGCCGACCAGGTCGTCGCGGCTCATGCCCGGCTTGCGCGGCACGCCGGCGGTGACGATCACCACGTCGGCGCCCTTGATGTCGGCATAGTTGGAAGTGCCGGAATAGGCGGTGTCGAACTTGGCGACCGGGGAGAGCTGGGCGATATCCAGCGCCTTGCCCTTGGCCACGCCTTCGGCCTCAGGAATGTCGACCAGGATGACGTCGCCCAGTTCCTTCTGTCCGGCCAACAAAGCCAAGGTGCCGCCGATCTGGCCGGCGCCGACCAGTGCGATCTTCCTGCGTGCCATGGGATTCTCCACGATTAGAGGATGGAATTGCCGGTCGAGCCGACCGAATGGGGGATTCCGATTTCGGGCGGTTGGGTAGCGCGATTCGCCCCATGGAGCAAGAGCCGCTCTGGTCGCGGCCGGCGCTGCCCGATCGCGGCCCCATGGCGGCCCCCGGGGCTCCAGGCGGCCCCTCGCCACCCGACCGCAGGCCGGGCGACCTCGCGGAGGCGACGCTATTCGGACTCGAGCGCCGCCCGGACCTTTTTCAGCTCTTTTTTGGTCGCGCCGCTCAGGCTCGGGAAATCCGGCCGCAGCCGCTCGATGGTCTCGATCATGGCCGCCGCCACCACCAGCCGGGTGAACCACTTGCGATCGGCCGGAACCACATACCAGGGCGCGTGCGGGGCGGCGGTGTTGCGGATGGCGTCCTCGTAGGCGGCCATATAGGCGGGCCAGCGCTTGCGCTCCTCGACGTCGCCCAGCGAGAACTTCCAGTTCTTGGCGGGATCCTCGATGCGCGCCAGGAAGCGCTTCTTCTGTTCCTTCTTCGAGACGTTGAGGAAGAACTTGCAGATCGCCGTGCCGTTGCGCGCCAGGTGACGCTCCAAGCCGCAGATGCTGTCGAAGCGCAGCTTCCAGAAATCCGCGCCGCGCTCCGACTCGGGCAACTGCTCGCCCTCCAGGAACTCCGGATGCACCCGCACCACCAGCACCTCCTCGTAATGCGAGCGGTTGAAGATGCCGATGCGGCCGCGCTCCGGCGCGCGCCGGGCCACGCGCCACAGGAAGTCGTGGTCCAGCTCCTCGGCACTGGGCTGCTTGAAGGAATAGACCTCGCAGCCCTGGGGATTGACGCCGGACATGACGTGCTTGATGGCGCTGTCCTTGCCGGCGGCATCCATGGCCTGGAACACCGCCAGCACCGCCCAGCGGTTCTGCGCGTAAAGCTTCTCCTGCAGCTGGCTGAGCCGCACGATGTCCTGCTCCAGGCGCTGCTGGGCGGTGCGCTTGTCGAGGCTCAGCCCGCCGTCGTCGGCCGGGTCGTGGTCCTTGAGCCGGAACTTGGCGCCGTCGGTGATGCGATAGCGGTCCAGCAAACCGTTGATGTCCATCCTGCCTCGCCTCGGTTGCGCCAGCAGTCTATGCCAACGCCGCGATCGAGGCGACGCCTGACAGCAGCGGAACGGCCGGGCAATATGGCGCCATGACCATCGCCACCCGCCTGGCCCGCGCCGACGACGCGCCGCTGATCCATCGCCTGACCCAGCAGGCTTTCGAGGAGTATCGCGGCCAGCTGCAGCCGCCCAGCTCCGCCCATGACGAGACGGAGGCGGTCGTGGCCCGGGCACTGCGCGAAGGCGGTGCGGTGCTGGCGTTGGAGGATGCCCAGCCGGTGGGCGCCGCCCGCTTCAGGCACCAGCCCGGCCATCTTTACGTCGGGCGCGTCTCGGTGCCGCCGCAACGGCGCGGCCAGGGCATCGCGATGGCCCTGATGCTGGCGATCGAGGACCAGGCGCGCCGGCTGGGCGTGCCGGCCGTCGAACTGCAGGTGCGCGAGAGCCTGCCGTCGAACGTGCGGCTTTACGAGAAACTCGGCTATGCCGTGATCCGCCGCGAACCCCATCCGCGCAATCCCGATTTCGTTTCGCTCAGGATGCGCAAGACGCTTTGACCGGCACAAGGAACCTGCCGCCCTCTTCCGATCGCCGCGGCGGTTCGCTCAGGCCACGCCGTTGGCCTTGAACCATGCCAGCATGCGCTTCCACCCATCCTCGGCCGCAGCCTTGTTGTAGGACGGCCGGTAGTCGGCATTGAAACCGTGCTGGGCATCGGGATAGACGACGAACTCGAATTTCTTGCCCGAAGCGGTCAGCGCCTTCTTCATCTCCTCGATCTGTTCGGCGGTAATGCCGCGATCCTGGCCGGCATAGAGGCCCAGCACCGGCGCCTTCATCTGTGACGCCAGATCGATCGGCGATTTGGGCTTGATGTCGGAGGTGCCGCCCTTGAGCGATCCGTACCAGGACACGGCGGCCTTGAGATCGGGATTGTGGGCGGCATAGAGCCAGACATAGCGGCCGCCCAGGCAGAAGCCGGTGATGGCGAGCTTCGCCGTATCGGCGCCCTCGCCCTTGGCGAATGCCACGGCGGCGTCGAAATCGCCCATCGCCTGGGCATCGGGGGTCTTGGCGACCAGATCCCGCACGATGGTCGGCACGTCGGGAATCTTGCTGGCGTCGCCCAGGCGCCAGAACTGGTCGACGGTGATGGCGTAGTAGCCGAGCTTGGCCAGGCGCCGCACCACGTCGCGAATGTGCTCGTGCAGGCCGAAGATCTCGGCCACCACCAGCACGACCGGGAAATTGCCGCCGTTCGCCGGCATGGCGCGATAGCCCAGGATATCGCCGGTCGCGGTCTTGACCATGACCTCGCCGGCTTTCAATCCCTCGCTCGAGGTGACGATGATGTTCTGCGCCACCACCGGCTGGACGGCAAGCGCGAAGCCCACGCCGATCGAGCCGATGATTACCGCGCGGCGCGATACGCCGCCACTCCTGCCGCCGATGCCGTCCATTGCCGTCCTCCTGCCTGTCCCAGCCCCAGGCCAGTCTATCCGCCGGCCGCGCGGGCCGGCAGCGCCTGGGTCATCACAAATCCGTGGACCCGCTGGGCAGGACCAGGTCCAACAACGGGCGGAGCTTGCCGCTTATTACCGAATGCCGGCCATTCGGCGCTCGATAGTGCCGGCAGGCGGGCGCGTTCAGTCGACATACCTGGCGGCGAGATAGTCGCGGCTCTGCATTTCCATCAGCCGCGACACGGTGCGTTCGAACTCGAACGCGCCGTCGCCCTCGGTGTAGAGCTGCCCGGGCATGGCGGCGGCGGAACAGATCAGCTTGACCTTGTGTTCGTAGAGCGCGTCGATCAGCGTGACAAAGCGCATAGCCTCGTTGCGGCGCTCGAAGCTGAGCTTCGGGATGTCCGACACGATCACCGTGTGGCAATGCTCGGCGATGGCGATGTAGTCGGCTGCGCCCAGCGGCCGGGCGCACAGCTCGGCGAAGGAGAACCAGCCCACGCCCTCGGCCCAGCGCGGCACGACCACGTCGCGGCCTTGCGTGCGCAAGGTGCGCGGGGCGCCGGCCGCGCCGTCGGTCAGACGCGTGAAGGCGTCGGCCAGCTTCTCATCCGCCATCCTGCCCAGCGGACTGACATAGACCGAGATGTCGCGCAGCCGCGCCAGGCGATAGTCCTCGTCGCCGGCCAGCACCAGCACCTCGAGCCGCCGCTTGAGCATGGCGATGAACGGCAGGAAACGGTCGCGCTGCAGGCCGTTGCGGTAGAGATCGTCGGGCGCGCGGTTGGAGGTAGCCACCACCGTGACGCCGCTGTCGAACAGGGTCTCGAACAGCCGGCCCAGGATCATGGCGTCGGCGATATTGGTGACCTGGAACTCGTCGAAGCACAGCAGCCGCGTCTCGGCCGCCAGGGTGCGGGCGAAGGGCGGAATCGGGTCGGCTTCGGGCGGCGCGCCTTTTTCGATCAGCGCCTGGCGGCGGCGATGCAGGCGCTCGTGCACCTCCAGCATGAAGGCATGGAAGTGCACGCGCCGTTTCTTGGCCACCGGCGCGATGTCGAAGAACAGATCCATCAGCATCGATTTGCCGCGGCCGACGGGCCCCCAGATATAGAGGCCGGCGGGCGCATCGGCCTGGCGCGACCGCGAGCCGAGGCCGAGCCGGGCCAGCAGCCCGCGCGGCGCGGCCTGACCCAGCCCATCGGCCAGTCCCTGCAGCCGTTCCAGCACCCGCTCCTGCGCCGGATCGCGGCGCAACTGGCCCGCGCTCAGCCGCGCCTGATACGCGGCGAGAATGGCGGTTGCGCTGGACGGGGGAGAAAGTGCTTGGGACATTGGCCTGCCCTGTCTAAGGGCGGCGTGGCTCGCTGTAAACCGGCGATTTGGCCAAAGATCGCCGCTCCAGGGCGCGGCGGCATGCCGCCGCCGGTCAACCGTTGTGGAGAGCCATATGCGAATAATGTTTCTGGCGGGCGCGATCTGCCTTGCACCGCTTGCCGCCCAGGCCGCCCAGCTCACCGTGCCGATCCACGCCATCAGCGCCTCCGGCGTCGGCGTGCAGATCGGCACCGTCGATCTGCGCGATACGGCCGACGGCCTGCAGATCACGACCAATCTCTCCAAGCTGCCCTCGGGCAGCCATGGCTTCCATGTGCACGAGAATCCCAATTGCGGCCCGGGCACGGCCGACGGCAAGCCGGCGGCGGGGCTGGCGGCGGGGGGTCACTACGATCCGGGTCATACCGGCAAGCATATGGGGCCCAATGGCGCAGGTCATATGGGAGACCTGCCGGTGCTGGCGGTCGGGCTCGACGGACGCGCCCGCGCCACCATGACGGTGCGCCGGCTCACCGTCGCGGCAATCCGCGGCCGGGCTTTGATGATCCACGCCGGCGGCGACACCTATGGCGAGCCGCCGACCCTGGGCGGCGGCGGCGCGCGCATCGCCTGCGGCGTCATTCCCAAGTAACCGGCTGAAAATCTACTGCGCCGCGGCCTGTCGTTGGGCCGCGGCGAAGCTCGCCTCCATCTCGCGGCGGATGCGCACCGCCTGGGACGTCTCGTCGACCGCCACGTCGCGCCAGGATAGCGAAGCGCCGGCGGCGATGTCGCGCAGCAGCTTGACCTTGTGCGCCAGGCCCAGCGGCAGGCCGCCCAGGCCCAGCGAATCGGCCGCCGGCATCAGTCTGCCGTAGACCGTATAGCCGCCCTCGCCGTCCAGCATCTCGCCGGCCTTGAGATCGCGCTTGGCGGTGGCGACAACGTCGCCGTTGAACAACCGGGCGGTGCCGGTGGCCTCGCGGCGCAGCCCGACCGAGGCCACCGAGATGCCCAGCTCCAACCCGATCAAATGGAACGACTTGTACATGGCCGAATAGCGGCCGGTGGAGTCGGTGATCAGCCCGTATTCGGCGAAGCAGCGCGCCACATAGTCGGAGGGCGCCTCGAACACCACATAGACGCCCCAGCGCAGATCGCGGAACACCGGCCGCCCGTCGCGCTCGACCGAGGTGATGACCTCGACCTGGCCTTTGTGGTGCAACTGCCCGCCATCGGCCTTGGGCCGCAGCACGCGGGCCAGGTCGTCGACGCCGCAAGGCGGGAAGTTCAGGCCCTCGGGCGCCGGGGTCAGGCCGGTGGCATTGGCCACCGCCGCCATCTCGATCGCCGATTTGGTGCCGTCGAGGAAGGAATTGAACATCTGCGGATTCATGCCGCCGAGCTTGGCCTGCTCCGGCGTCAGCCCGTAATGGCCCCACACCGTGTCCGGCGTGGAGCGATGGTAGTCGGGCAGGTATTTGGTACCCTTGCCCGCCGCCACCACCGGAAAGCCGGCGGTGCGCGCCCAATCGACCATCTCGCAGATCAGCGCCGGCTGGTCGCCATAGGCCAGCGAATAGACCACGCCGGCTTGCGCCGCGCGGCGCGCCAGCAGCGGCCCGGCCACCACATCGGCCTCGACATTGACCATCACCACCGATTTGCCGGCGGCGAAGGCCTTGAGCGCATGGGCGATGCCGGCGGCCGGATTGCCGGTGGCCTCGATCACCACGTCGAGCGGCGCGGCCAGCAGCCGGTCGGAATCGTCGGTGATCCAGGTGCCGCCGCTCTTGAGCGCCGCGTCGATGGTGGCGGCCTCGGCTTGTTCTTTGGGCCAGCCGGTGCGCGCCAGGGAATCCCGGGCCCGCGCCGGATCGAGATCGGCGATCGCCGCCAGATGCAGGCCTGGCGTGGTGCGGGCCGAGGCCACGAACATGGTGCCGAACTTGCCGGCGCCGATCAGGCCCACGCGCAGCGGCCGGTTCGCCGCCTCGCGCTCGAGCAGCAGACGATGCAGGTTCATCGCTTACTCGGCCGCCCTGGGAGCCACCGGGCGCCGCGCGTTGACGATGCAGTCGCGATCCCAGGTGTCGATCGGCGTGAAGTCGCGATGAGCGATCCATTCCGGCCGCTTGAACCGGCGGATGGCGTTGTTCACCGAGTTGACGCTGACATAGATGATGACCCGGCCCCAGGGCGACATGTTGGGCGGGCTGCCATGCACCAGGGTGGAATGGAAGAACAGCGCCGAACCGGGCTTGCCTTTCATCGACACGATGCCGCCCTGCTCGACCAGCTTGGCGATGGTGTCGTTGTTGATGGTCCACAACGGATAGGAGGTGGTGGTGAGGTCGTGGCTGGCGTCGATCACGCCCTTCTTGTGCGAGCGCGGGATGAACCAGAGCGGGCCGTTGAACTCGTTCACCTCGTCGATGAACACGGCCAGGTTCATGGCCCGCGCGGTCGGCATGTCGTCGTCGTTCTTCCAGGTACCGTAATCCTGGTGCCATTGCCAGACGTCGCCGTCGAATGCGGCCTTGCCGTTGATCTTGAACTGGTGGATGTAGACCTTGTCCTTCAGCATCTGCTCGGCCGGGCCGACGAAGTTGGGATGATGCACCAGCGCCTTGAACACCGGATCGTAGGTGTGCACGGCGAAGGCGGTGCGCACCACGTCGCCGGTCTTCTCGCGCACGTTCTCTTCGCGGCGCTGGGCGAAAACGCGCGGCACGGCGTCCTGCATCACGCGCACTTCCTCCGGCGTGAACAGATCGGGCAGGAAGATGTAGCCATCTTCGTCGAATTGCCTCAGTTGCTCGGGGCTGAGCATGGCGTTCCTCCGCACTGGCGATTTTTGCCGATTATGCGCCCCGCGCCAGACCCCGCCAAGCCCGCATGAACGGCCGTTTACCGGCCTACTGGCCGAGATGGCGCAGCCGGTCGATGCGCTGCTGGGTGGCGGGATGCGTCGCCCACAGCGCCGAGGCCTTTTCCGAGAAGCTGCGCATCGGATTGACGATGAACAAATGCTGGGTGGCCTGGGTGGCGCCGTGGAACGGCGCGGCGGCGGCGTCGAGCTTGGCCAGCGCCGAGATCAGCCCGGCGGGATTGCGCGTGAACTGCACCGAGGTGGCGTCGGCCAGGTATTCGCGCTGGCGCGACACGGCGAGCTGCACCAGCTTGGCGGCGATCGGCGCCAGGATGGCGGCGACGATCAGCAGTACCAGCAGGACGATGGCGCCGGCGCCGCCGCCCTTGCGGTCGCTTCTGCTGCCGGTGCCGACGAAGCGCAGGCTGCGCAGGATGAGCTGCGACACCAGCGCGATCAGCCCGACCGTGACGCCGACCACCGCCATGTAGCGCGTGTCGGCATTGGCGATATGGCCCATCTCGTGGCCCACCACGCCCTGCAGCTCCTCGCGATTGAGCTTCTGCAGCAGGCCACGCGTGACGGCGATGGCGGCGTGCCGGGGCGACATGCCGGTGGCGAAGGCGTTCTCGGCATCGACTTCCATGACGAAGACGCGCGGCTTGGGCACGCCGGCGGCGATCGCCATCTCCTCGACCACGTTGTGCAGCACCGGCTCCTGCTCGGGCGTGACTTCGGCCGCATCGGCCACATGCAGGATCATCTTGTCGCCGAAGGCCAGCGAGATGCCGCTCCACACCGTGCTGATGGCGACCAACGCCACGCCGGCCAGGATGCCGAAGCTGGACAGGAACAAGACGCTGCGTCCTGCGGGCGTGTCGAGCGCCTGCACCGTCCAGCCGATCAGGTAGCCGAACAGCCCGGCCACCACGGTCAGCAGCACCAGCAACACGATGGTGGCGCGGCGGTTGGCGCGCTGGGCCGTGGTGAAATCGGTATGCACGATGCCGGCATTGACCGCCGCCGCGGTGGCGCCGGGCGCCGCCCAGGGACCGGCGGCGTCCGGCGTATCGCTGCCCGCTGGACCGGCGGGCGGATCGGCGGGCGGACCGGCGGATGGCAGCGGCGGGACGGGCGGCGATGCCGGGGACGCGCCGTCGCTGCCGTCGATCGCCGCCGGCGAGGGGATCAGCACGCGCGGCCGGGGCGGCTTGTCGCCGGGATTGCCGTCCCAGGGACCGCTCATCGCCGGCGCGCCGGTTTCAGTGCAGCTTGAGATTGACCTGCGGCACCGCGGTCTCGCTCTGCGGCACCTCGAAGAACTGCTTCTGGGTGAAGCCGAACTGGCCGGCGATCAGGTTGGAGGGGAAAGTCTGCACCGCGTTGTTCAGCGACATCACGCTGTCGTTGTAGTACTGACGGGCGAAGGAGATCTTGTTCTCGGTCGCAGTCAGCTCTTCCTGCAGTTGCTTGACGTTGTCGTTGGCCCTGAGCTGCGGGTAGTTCTCGACCAGCGCGAACAGCTTGTTGAGCGCACCGGTCAGCACGCCTTCGGCCGCACCCTGTTGCGCGGGGCCGCTGGCGGTGGCGGCCGCGTTGCGCGCCTCGATCACCTGGCGCAGCGTCTCCTGCTCGTAGGACATCGCGCCCTTGACGGTCTCGATCAGGTTGGGGATCAGGTCGTGCCGGCGCTTGAGCTGGACGTCGATCTGGGCCCAGGCGTTGCCGGCCTGGTTGCGCAGGCCGACCAGCCGGTTGTAAAGCGTGATGACGAACAACACGACCAGCACCACCACGCCGATGACGATCCAGCCGATCACACCCATGGACGTTCTCCTGTGAAACCATGCCGCAGCAGCGGAGTATTTTGCCTTGCGGCCGGTCGCTCCGCCAGCCCCGGTCCCGCGCGCGGCGCGCGCCGGCGGCCGGCTGGCGACGGGCAGGCTTGCGCAATTCGAGGGTTCCCCGCGGCGTCGGGAGCCGGCACTCTGCGCGCGACATGAGTTCGATCGCGCATAGCCAGGCCGGCAACCGGCCGCGCGTCAGCGCCGCCGCCGCCGGCGTGCTGGTGCTGTGCTGCGCCATCTGGGGCCTCAACCAGGTGGCGATCAAGCTCGGCGGCAGCGGCATTTCGCCGGCGCTGCAGGCGGGGCTGCGCTCGGCCGGCTCGGCGCTGCTGCTGATGGGCTGGATGGGCCTGCGCCGCATGAAGCTGTTCCCGCGCGACGGCACCTGGCCGGCCGGGCTGCTGGTCGGCGTGCTGTTCGCGGGCGAGTTCATCTTCCTCTATGTCGGACTGACGCTGACCACCGCGTCGCATTCGGTGGTGCTGCTCTATTCCTCGCCCTTCGCCGTGGCGATCGGCTCGCACTTCCTGGTGCCGGGCGACCGGCTGACGCGCAACAAGACGATCGGCCTGCTGGCGGCCTTCGCCGGCATCGTGCTGGCCTTCGCCGAGCGGATCGGCGGATTCGGCTCGTCCAGCCAGTTGCTGGGCGATGCCATGTGCCTGCTGGCCGGAGCCCTGTGGGGCGCCACCACGGTGGCGATCAAGGCCACGCGCCTGCGCAGCGCGCCGGCCGAGAACACGCTGCTCTACCAGCTCGTGGTATCGGCGCCGATCCTGCTGGCAATGGCGCTGCTGCTGGGCGAGAAGGGCATCGTCGAGTTCGATCTGAAGATCGCGCTGGCCTTCGCCTACCAGGTCGCCGTCGTCGCCTTCGCCAGCTTCCTGGTATGGTTCTGGCTCATTCGCCACTACTCGGCGACGGCGATCGCGGCGTTCGCCTTCCTGACGCCGATCTTCGGCGTCTTCTTCGCCTGGCTGCTGCTGGGCGAATCGATTTCGATCACCCTGCTGGGCGCGGTGGTGCTGATCGCCATCGGCATCTATATCGTCAATCGCGGCTGACCGGCGGCGCGCGCCCGCCTATACTGCCGCGGCTTTTCCCGATCGCATCGCAGCGGAGATCACGTGCCCGAATTCGTCTTCTACGCCATCGTCGGCGCGATCGCCGGCGGCGTCGCCGGCGCCATCGTCAAGCTGGCTGGCCCGCGCATCGCCGCCTTGACCCCGAACCGGCACTGGCAACGCTACGGCGCCGGCTCGGTGGCTGCGCTGGTCGCCGTTGCGCTGTTCGTGCTGGGCGTCACCGCCTTCGGCAAATATGCCGGCGTGATGGACGGCGGCGCGACGCAGGAAGCCAAGGTGCTGGAGGACATCCACCGCTACCGCTTCGTCCAGGTGCTGGAGAAATACCAGCCCGAAACCAAGAAGCAGATCGAGGCGCTGGTGCACGAAGCGGTGACGCGCAACGATCCGGCGCTGGCCGAACGGCGCACCGCCGAACTGGTGCAGAGCTACTTCCCGCGCTACGTGCCGGTGACATCGGACGACGCCGTCACGCGCTTCGCACAGAGCCTGGTGGACGTCTTCGCCTATCTCGAAAAGGCCGATGTCGCCAGTTGCAAGGCGCTGGCCACCGGCGGCCAGCTCGGCACGGCGCTCAGCCGCGAGCGCATGGCGCCCACGCTCGACGCCATGGCGCAGGTGATCGAGGACGGCGCATCCAAGCCGCAGGCCAAGCCCGACACGCAGCGCGCCCAGACCCTGGTGCAGCAAGCCTTCGCCACGCTCTATGCCGGCAGCGATCCGCTGCTGCTGCCGCAGAGTCAGCTGACCTCGGTGGCCCAGGCGCCCGCCGACAAGCTGTGCCATACCATGCAGGCGTTCTATCGTACCGTACTGGCGCTGCCCAAGGCCGACGCCAGCATCGTGCTGCGCGCGCTGATCGGCGGACGGCCGGGCTGAGCGTCCCGGCGTCCGCCCGGGGGCGCCGGTTCACGTGCCGGGCAGGCTCATGCCCCTGGCTTTCATCGCCTCGCGCACACGGTCGGGATAGTCGGAAATGATTCCGTCGACGCCGCGATCGAGCGCGGTGGCGATGTCGCCCGGATCGTTGACGGTCCATACCACCACTTTCAGGCCCAGCGCATGGGCCGCCTTGATGCGCGCGTCGCCGGCGTCGCGGAAGAAGGGCGACCAGATTTCGCAGCCGGCCTTCTTGACCAGCGCCGGCAGGTTGCCGTCGAAATCGTCGATATCGAGGCCGCCCAGCCAGGGCGAGGCGCCGGGGCGCCCGGCCTGCACCGTGTCGCCCTGGCCGCGCTCCAGGGTCAGGCAGGAAGTGGCCAGCGCCGGGTCGAGCCGCTTCACCTCCATCAGGGCGCGAAAGTCGAACGATTCGACCGTGGCCCGGTCGACGATCTTCTCGCGCCGCAACAGATCGACCACGGCCTTGGCGAAGGTGGCAACGTCGGCGGTCAGTTGCGGCCGCGTCGGATCGGTCTTGATCTCCATATCCAGCCGCACGCTCTTGTCGCGCACCAGGTCGATCACCTGCTGCAGCGTCGGGAAGCGTTCGCCGTCGCTGGCCTGCTGCGCGGCGAACTGGCGGGCATAGGGGCGGTCGGGGTTGAGCCGGCCGATGTCGTAGGTCTGCAGCTGGGCCAAGGCCAGGTCGTGGATCGCAGGCCCGGTGGCGGTCAGGAACTTGCCGTCCGGACCGCGCGTGATGTCGGGATTGAGCTCCGGGTTGTGCGAGATCACCAGGGTGCCGTCCTTGGTCAGCGCCAGGTCCATCTCCAGGGTGGTGACGCCGATCGCCATGCCCTTGCGGAAGGCGGCCAGCGTGTTCTCCGGCGCGTGGCCGCGCGTGCCGCGATGGCCTTCCAGGTCGAAGCCTGAGGGCGGCGCGGCGCTGCCGCGCCAGAACATGAAGAACAGGCCGATGGCGATCGCCACCAGCGCCGCTGCGGCGCTGGCCATCGCCAGGCTCTTTTTCGTCACCATCCGTGTCCTCCGCCGCCAGTTGCGGGCACCGGCCGGGCGCTACGGTAACGCCTAAGTTGCCCGTTCGGCACCCGGCAAAGAAAAAGGGCCGCGAAAGCGGCCCTCGCGAGGCGAAGCGGTCGCGACGCTACTGGCGCGCCACCATCAGCTTCTTGATCTCGGCGATGGCCTTGGCCGGGTTCAGGCCTTTGGGGCAGGTCTTGGTGCAGTTCATGATGGTGTGGCAGCGGTAGAGCCGGAACGGGTCCTGCAGCGCGTCCAGCCGCTCGCCCTTTGCCTCGTCGCGGCTGTCGGCGATCCAGCGATAGGCCTGCAGCAGCACCGCCGGGCCCAGATAGCGGTCGCCGTTCCACCAGTAGCTGGGGCACGACGTCGTGCAGCAGAAGCACAGGATGCATTCCCACAAGCCGTCGAGCTTGGCGCGTTCCTCCGGCGATTGCAGCCGCTCGCGCTCCGGCGGCGGCGTCTCCGACTTCAGCCACGGCTCCATCGCGGCGTATTGCGCATAGGCCGTGTTGAGGTCGGGCACCAGGTCCTTGACCACCGCCATATGCGGCAGCGGATAGATCCTGACGTCGCCCTTCACCTCGTCGACGAACTTGGTGCAGGCCAAGGTGTTGGTGCCGTCGATGTTCATGGCGCAGGAGCCGCACACGCCTTCGCGGCAGGAGCGGCGGAAGGTCAAGGTCGCATCGACCTCGTTCTTGATCTTGATCAGCGCGTCCAGCACCATCGGCCCGCAACTGCCCATGTCGACCTCGTAGGTATCGACATGCGGATTCTCGCCGCCGTCCGGACTCCAGCGGTAGATCTTGAAGGTCTTGATCTTCTTGGCCCCGGCCGGCGCCTTCCAGGTCTTGCCGGTGCCGATCTTGGAGTTGGCGGGCAGCGCAAACTCGACCATCGTCGTGAAATCCTTCTCGAATGCCTTAGTAAACGCGGGCCTTAATAAACTCGAGCTTTGGGCGGGAAGCTCTGCACGTCGTTGCTGAGCGGCTGCATGTGCACCGGCCGATAGTCGATGCGCACTTTGCCGGCGTCGTCGCACCAGGCGATGCTGTGCTTAAGCCAGTTGACGTCGTCGCGGTCGGCGAAATCCTCGCGCGCATGGGCGCCGCGGCTTTCGGTGCGGTTGCGCGCCGATTCGATGGTCACCTTGGCCTGGGCGATCAGGTTCTCGAACTCCAGCGTCTCGACCAGATCCGAATTCCAGATCATCGAGCGGTCGGACACCGCGATATCGGCCTTCTCGCGCCACACCCCGTCCAGCGCCTCGCAGCCCTCGGCCAGCACCTTGCCCTCGCGGAACACCGCGCAATGGCTCTGCATGGTGCGCTGCATCTTCAGGCGCAGCGCCGCGGTCGGCGTGCCGCCCTTGGCGTGGCGCGCCTTGTCCAGCCGGTCGACGGCGAATTCGGCGGCGTCCTTGGCCACCGGCTTGTGCGCCAGGCCGGGCTTGACCAGCTCGGCGGCGCGGATCGCCGCGGCGCGGCCGAACACCACCAGGTCGAGCAGCGAGTTCGAGCCCAGGCGGTTGGCGCCGTGCACCGACACGCAGGCGGCTTCGCCGATCGCCATCAGGCCCGGCACGATGGTGTTGGGATCGCCGTTCTTGAGCGTGACCACTTCGCCGCGATAGTTGGTCGGGATGCCGCCCATGTTGTAGTGGCAGGTCGGCAGGATCGGGATCGGCTCCTTGGTGACGTCGACGCCGGCGAAGATGCGCGCGGTCTCGGCGATGCCCGGCAGGCGCTCGTGGATGATCTTGGGATCGAGATGCTCGATGTGCAGGTGGATGTGGTCCTTGTGCTGGCCCACGCCGCGGCCTTCGCGGATCTCCATGGTCATGGCACGGCTCACCACGTCGCGGCTGGCCAGGTCCTTGGCCGAGGGCGCGTAGCGCTCCATGAAGCGCTCGCCTTCGGAGTTGGTCAGGTAGCCGCCCTCGCCGCGCACGCCCTCGGTGATCAGGCAGCCGGCACCGTAGATGCCGGTGGGATGGAACTGCACGAACTCCATGTCCTGCAACGGCACGCCGGCGCGCAGCGCCATGGCGTTGCCGTCGCCGGTGCAGGTATGCGCCGAGGTGGCGGAGAAATAGGCCCGCCCGTAGCCGCCGCTGGCGATCACCACCAGGTGGGCATGGAAACGATGCAGCACGCCGTCGTCCAGGTTCCACGCCACCACGCCGCGACAGGCGCCGTCGTCGGGATCCATGATCAGGTCGACCGCGAAATACTCGATGAAGAACTCGGCGTGGTGCTTCAGCGACTGCTGGTAGAGCGTGTGCAGGATGGCGTGGCCGGTGCGGTCGGCCGCGGCGCAGGTGCGCTGGGCGATGCCCTTGCCGAAGTCGGTGGTCATGCCGCCGAACGGCCGCTGGTAGATCTTGCCCGCCGGGGTGCGCGAGAACGGCACGCCGTAATGCTCCAGCTCGATCACCGCCGGCACCGCTTCGCGCACCATGTATTCGATGGCGTCCTGGTCGCCCAGCCAGTCCGAGCCCTTGACGGTGTCGTACATGTGCCAGCGCCAGTCGTCCGGGCCCATATTGCCCAGCGACGCCGACATGCCGCCCTGCGCCGCCACGGTGTGGCTGCGGGTCGGGAACACCTTGGTGATGCAGGCCGTCTTCAGCCCCTTTTCGGCCATGCCGAAGGTGGCGCGCAGGCCGGCGCCGCCGGCCCCCACCACCACCACGTCGTAATAGTGATCGACGGTCTGGTAGGCCTTGCCGTTGGTGGCCGGCGCCGCGGTGGCGCCCTTGCCGTTGTTTGCTTGCTCGGCCATCTCAGCCTCCGAACGCGATGCGCGCGATGGCGACGATGCCGATCACCGTCAGCAGCAGCGCCGCACCCTTGAGCAGAACGAGCAGCGTGATCTTCTGCCACTCGACATGAATGTAATCCTCGACCACCACCTGCAGGCCGAGCGCGCCGTGCCAGAAGGCCATGGCGAGGGTGAGGACCAGCAGCACCATCGACAGCGGCGAAGCCACCCAGGCCCGCGCCGCGGCGTAATCGGCGCCCGCCAGGCAGACGATCGACACCACGAACCAGATCACCAGCGGGATCAGCGCCAGGGCGGTGAGGCGCTGCACCCACCAGTGATGGGTGCCTTCCTTGGCCGAACCCAGGCCGCGTGCACGGCCGAGCGGACTGCGCAGATCGGCCATGTCAGCCTCGCACCAGATAGGCGACGACCCAGGCCAGCACGGTCAGGATCGTCGCAGCCACCAGCACCAGCACCGCGGTGGCATGGCCGGTCCTCAACTCGAAGCCCCAGCCGGCGTCCCAGGCCAGGTGCCGGATGCCGTTGCACAGGTGATAGAACAGCGAGAAGCTCCAGCCCAGCAGCAGCAGACGCCCGACGATCGAGGCGTTGAAATGCTGGAGCGCGGCGAAACTGTCCGGGCCGGCGGCCATGGCCGTCAGCCAGCACACCAGATAGAGCGCGCCTAGCGACAGGAACATGCCGGTGGCGCGATGGGCGATCGACAGCGCCATGGTCCATTGCCAGCGATAGATCTGCAGATGCGGGGAGAGCGGGCGGGGCCGGCTGGCTGCCGGAGGGGTGGCTTCGGCCATGAAAACCTCGGATTGTTGCGCCGGTACAGACACTTGGCAGCGACCGCGCCGGCGCGTAAGCGCATGCGGCGCTCACCATAGTCCCTGGTTTTTCCCTGTCAACGCCGCAGCTTGGACGTAATGCGCCTAGCAGAATTGCCAACACCGCAGCACAGGCTTGCCGATTGTTGCACCGGACTCGCTGCAATGCGGTGGTTTTGTGCCCAGGAACCTTCGTCAAGCGCGATATTCACGAGGCGATTCAAGGCGGCGGCTGCCAGCGGTGCAATAGTCTGTGGATGAACGGTGGAGAGATTGTGCGCAAGCGCCGCTTCGCCCCACAGGAATCTGGAATTTATACCCGGCCATGGCGTTGCCGATGGCATCGACCGGCCGCAAGCTTGATCCCGGTACGCACATGCGTCGGCGTCGCGAGCTTCGACGGCCGCCGGCTTCGGTAACGGAGCTGCTGGCCTCCTGGTGAAGGCGCCGAGGTAGCGATAAGCCCCGACAGGCTTGTCGTTGCCACCACCGGTGAACGGGTCCAGCGCCGCAAGGCCTAGGCCCCGACATCGGCCGAAGGGAGGGTCGGCCAGACGGGAATGAACGATCCCGCGTTACCGGTCCCTCTTTCACCCGCAGGCGAGCGATCGCCGCAATCGGGGTCGATTGCGGACGGCTCGTCAAGCGAATCGACTGTCGCTTTCCTCGCGAGGAAGGCGAGTAGGCCTCGCCGGTAACACGGCGCAGCCTGCTGACGTATCTGCCGCAAGGCGGGCCGTCCGAGGGGACGGGTCAGGGTCGGTTCGTGCGGCCGGAGGAACAGGCGATGAGCCTGTTTGGGCATCCGGCTGGCTGGCGTCGCCCCTTAGCGGGGCGCGGTGCTGCCGCCGGGTGACGCGCCGAGACCAGGCGACGGCTGCTGCAGATCCTGACCCTCAGGATCTGCAGCCGGACTGGCGCTGGACGGCCTCCGCAAGGAGCCTGCCGTGCGACATTCGCGAGAATGGCGCAACAAGCGGCGGGGCGTCGCGAAGTCCGTGGACCGCGCTGATCCCGCGGTTCATCTCGAGGATCTGTTGCGCCCGCCTGTTCGCAGGCTGTGCTGCAGCGATCTGACTTGTCCGATGCCGAGTGGCGCGGCGAAAGCCCTCGGCGGCATCGGACAAAGTGGTCGGCGGGAAGCGTCAAGCGGATGCCTGCGATCAGGGCGGCGTCCTTAGGGGCGTCGTTCATCGGCTGGGTGCGGCCGTTCAGCCCGCACCACCCTCCAGCCGGTCGGGAAAGGGGCATTGTCAGGCGACGCGGACTTCGGCGTCGATCCGTTCCACGGGGCGGGTCGAACATCGCCGGCCAACGACGGTCCGGGCCACCGGATCGATCGCAGCGATGGAAGTGGCGTGTGGATGTGCTGTCGAGCCGGACCGGCTCGTCCGAGGCGTCAGGGGCGCCAGAGTGATCCGACATCACTCCGGCGCGATTGCGGGGACTTCGCGAGTTGCCGCACCTGACGCCTCCCTTATTCGGCAAACGCCCGCCCCGGTCAATCAAGAACTGGTGGCGGGCGTCGCTTTTCCACAAGATATGTTGGGCGGCCGCCGCTCAACGCCGCTGCACCGGCTCGACTGTCCGGCCCACCGCATGTTCGGGGTCGAGGAAATCGGTATCGACCCAGGCCCGCTTGGCGTTCTTCGGATCGACCCACACGTCGATCTGCCGCCGCTCGCCCAGCAGCGACCGCGGATCGCGCGTCATGTGGAAGCTGAGCGCGCGGCCGCTGAGACCGTTGGCATCCCAGGTCGCGGCGATCTGCCAGGTCGGCCTGCGGTTGAGGTTGACGATACGGCTCTGGCTCACATCGACGATCCGCCCGCTGACCTTCGTGCCGTTGCGACGCAGCCAGGCGATGCGACGCTTGCGGTGTCCGGCGTGGAGCGCGACCCCCGCGCCTAGGACGGCAAACAGGAAGGCCAGTCCGCCCACCAGGCTTGGCACGAACCAGCGCTCCAGATAGGTGTCGATGAAGGCATGGGTCGGCTGGTTGGGATCGAAATAGACCGGCAGCTTCTGGCCGATATCGTAGGCCGGCGGCGTCGTGGCGGTGCCGCCGACGATGGTGACGTGGCGTGTGTCGCCGATGGGGAAGCGGACCACCGGCTTGCGGTTCTGGAACGCCACCACCTCGCCCACGCTGGGCAGCATGCCCTGGGTGGCGAACATCTCCCGACCGACAAGGACCAGCGCAACTGCCAGGCCCACCAGGCCCAGACCCGCGAATATCAGACCGATGACCCGCAGGACGCGGCTGGCGTCGCTCATGGTCGCGCTATTTGGCGCCGCCGCCGTCGAGGGCTTCGAGATCGATCCAGCAGTTTTTGGGGTTCTGCGGCTCGAACCAGACG
Source organism: uncultured Hyphomicrobiales bacterium (assembly GCA_964458605.1). Classification (GTDB taxonomy): domain Bacteria; phylum Pseudomonadota; class Alphaproteobacteria; order Reyranellales; family JAQSWP01; genus JBBSNV01. The sequence goes on from CAYWLS010000034.1 coordinate 20,535, forward strand.
ATCGCGCTGTCGCGATCGCCCAGCACCGGCCGCGGATCCCTGATCACGCGGCGCGAGGCGCGATGGCTGCCGCTGCCGGAATTCCACTCGACCACGATCTTCCAGGTCGGCCGGTCGCTGATCTGCACCGTCTTGTCGGGCGCAATCTCGACGATGCGGCCCTGCGCCTTCTGGCCGTTGCGCCGCAGCCAGGCCAATTGCCGGCCGCGCCGCGCCGACACCGTCAGGAAGCCGAAACCCAGCACCGCGAACACCAGGCCAATGGCGCCGAACAGGCTGGTCGACTGCCAGCGCCCTTCGTCGACGACGATGCGCTGGGGATCGGCCGGATCGTAGAGCAGCTTGAGCTTGTCGCCGACGCTGTAGCCGGGCGCCACCGGTCCGACCGCGCTCACCGCCTTGCCGCCGGCTTCGAAGCCGATCGTCGGACGCAGCTTCTCGATGCCGGTGACGGTGCCGATGGCCGGCATCATGCCCTGGCCGGCGCGCATGTTGGAAATGCCGATGGCGATAGCGATGCCCAGCAGCAAGACACCGAGAACGGCGAAGGCATAGCCCAGGACGCGAACGACGCGGGTCGGGCCGCTCATGGCTATCCTCGCGCGAATTGGCGGTAGTCGATGGGCTTGTGGCGGTCGAGCGTGCGGGTGACTTCGGGCAGCGGGTATTTCAGGCCGGTGGCGCAGTTGTAGAGCACGGCGCGATCGGTCGGCTTGACCCGGCCGTCGGCCAGGGCCTGCTTGTAGGCGGCCCAGGTCGCGGCGCCCTCGGGGCACAGCAGGATGCCCTCGCGCTTGCCGATCTCGTCGCGCGCCTGGACGATAGCCTCGTCCGACACGGCGATGGCGAAGCCGCCCGACTCCCTGACGGCGCGCAGGATCAGGAAATCGCCCACCGCGATCGGCACGCGGATGCCGGAGGCGACGGTGTGCGCATTCTGCCACAGCGGCACGTGCTCGACGCCGTCCTCGAAGCCCTTGACGATCGGCGCGCAGCCTTCGGCCTGCACCGCCACCATGCGCGGGCGCTTCTTGCCGAGCCAGCTGATCGCTTCGAGTTCGGCGAAAGCCTTCCACATGCCGATCATGCCGGTGCCGCCGCCGGTGGGATAGAAGATCACGTCCGGCACGTCCCAGCCGAGCTGCTCGGCCAGTTCCAGCCCCATGGTCTTCTTGCCCTCGATGCGATAGGGCTCCTTCAAGGTCGACAGGTCGAACCAGCCGGTAGCTTCCTTGCCTTCGCCGACGATGCGGCCGCAATCGTTGATCAGGCCGTTGACCTTCCACACCGTGGCGCCCTGCAGCTCGATCTCCGAGACGTTGATCTCCGGCGTGTCCTCGGGGCACAGCACGGTGGCCTGCAGCCCACCCGCGGCGCAATAGGCCGCCATGGCGGCGCCGGCATTGCCGTTGGTGGGAATGGCGAGGTGGCGGATGCCCAGCTCCTTGGCCATCGCCACCGCCAGCGCCAGGCCGCGCGCCTTGAACGAGCCGGTCGGCAGGCGCCCTTCGTCCTTGACCAGCACCTCGCCGCCCTTGGGCGCCAGGTGGCGCAACGGCATCAGCGGGGTATCGACCTCGCCCAGCGCCACGACGTTCTCGCTCTTGCGCACCGGCAGGAACTCGCGCCACTTCCAGAAGCCGCCGCCGCGGCGCGCCATGTCTTCCTTGCTCACGGCCTTGGCCAGCGCCGCCAGGTCGTAGCGCGCCAGCAGCGGTCGGCCGGCCTTGGACAGGCCCTGGATCACGTCGGCGTCGTAGCGCTCGCCGGTCAGCGAGCATTCGAGATGGGTAACGAATGTAGGGAACTGTTGCATGCGATGGGCACTGCCTGAAACCGCGGAGCGAAAGCGTAACTCGATTGCATCGACCCTGTCGCCGCCGATATTGCGGGAATTTCTAACGGCCGTTCACGGGCCTCGAGGCTATTTGGCCACGCTGCGGAAGCCGGCGGCGGCGAGGAAGGCGGCGAAGCGATCGGTCAGGAAGCCCTCGCCGGTCGCCACCTGCGACAGCATAAAGGAAGCGCCGGTATTGACCTCGATGAACAGCGGCCCGTCCACGGTGATGGCGATGTCCCAGGACTGGAAGCGCAGCGGCGCGAAGGCCATCGCCAGATCGAGGCATTGCCCGATCACGGCCTGCCAATGCGGCAGCACCAGGCCCAGCAAAGGGGCGCCGGTGTCGGGATGGATCTCCAGTTCGCGCTGCTCGGGCGCGAAGCCCTGCACGACGCGCGTGATGCGGCCGCTCTGACGATCCAGCGCGGCCAGCAGATTGCCGGCACGCCAGAAATTGTCCGCGACGTTGCCCGCCGCGGGAATCTTCATCACGCTCTGGACGATCTCGGCCTTGCCGTTCTCGACCAGCAACACCAGCCGCACCGTCGCGACGTAGCGACCGCAGGCATGCACCAGCTCGGGATGGGCCACCACCATGTCCTGCAGCAGATAGCCTTCTTCGCCTCCCATCTTGCCGGCGAACTCGGTCAGCGCCATCGACGCGCCGCCCGCCAGCATCACGGCATCGCCAGCGGCGTCGAATCCGTCGATCGCGAAGGCGCCGAAACTGGCGATGCCCGCCACCGGTTTGGCGAATAGCGGGTAGCGCGCGCCGCCGGCGAGGAAATCGCGCAGCGCCTGCGGGTCGCGCAGCGTATGCAGGCGGCCGAAGCTGCGTCCGGAAGCGACATAGACCGCCTGCGTGAGCGGAACCGCCGCACCCAGCCCGGCCAGCAGCGTATAGGCGACGAACTTGTCGTCGGCGGTTGCCCACCAGTGCCGATCGCAGACGCGGGCGATGATGCCGTCGTGGATACGGTCGCTCAGGAAGCGCTTCTTCTGCTCGAGGCTGTAGCGCTTGTCGTCGTAAAGTCTGAAACGATAGTAGTCGGCGGCCTCGAGCTTGCCGAAGGCGCGTCCCAGCTTGAAGATCTCGCCCACCTGGGACGGATAGCTCTTGCCCAGCGCCTTGGCGGCACGCATGCCGGACGCCAGGTCGACCTTTTCCTTCGACCGCTGATAATCCAGCGAAGCCTGGCCACTGCCATACTGTCCGCGCAACGCTCACCCCGTCGACGCCTGATGGCACATGGTAATATGCAGACAGCGAGACGGACAGCTATGCCAAAGCTTAGCGTCCGGGCGCGAGTTCTCCTATCTCGGCATCAGCACCCAATAATCGAGATCGAGCATGATGGCCGGATGATACTTGCCGTCTGCGGCCTTGCCGGGAAACTCGGCGCAGGCCTGGTTCTTGGCGGCAATGGTGCGTAAACGCAACGCGCCGATATCCGAGCGGCCGGCCACGGGTTGGCGATCGAGCACCTCGGACCATGCATAGACCGTATCGCCGGCGAAGGCCGGACCGACATGGCTGCCGCCGTTGATAGCGGCGATCTTCAGCCCGTTGGCCAGGCCATTGAACGACAGGGCGCGAGCCATCGAGATGATGTGGCCGCCATAGATCAGCCGCTTGCCGAAGCGACCCTGGCTTTCGGTGTGCTGGTTGAAATGCACCTTGGCGGTATTCTGGTAGAGACGTGTCGCCAGCGCATGCTCGGCCTCTTCGATCGTCATGCCGTCGACATGATCGATCTTCTCGCCGACCTCGTAGTCGCCCCAGCGATGCCGGCTGCCGGCCAGCGCGAAATCGTATTGGCCGAGATCGAGCTCCGCCGGCACCTGCAATTGTTCGGGCTGCACCACGGCGGGCGGCTTGGCGGCGTCGCCTTCCGGCGCCGGCGCCGCCGGGTCGCGCTTGCGCACCATGACCCAGCGAATGTAGTCCAGCACCGTTTCGCCGACCTGGTTGCGTCCGACCGAGCGCACATAGACCACGCCGGACTGCTTGTTGGAATTCTCGCGCAGGCCAACCACCGTGGAACTGGCCGACAGCGTGTCGCCCGGATAGACCGGCGCGCCGAACAGGCAACTGGCGTAGCCGAGATTGGCGATGGCGTTGAGCGAGATGTCCGGCACGGTCTTGCCGAACACGATGTGGAATACCAGCAGATCGTCGATCGGCGCGCCCGGCAGGCCCAGGGACTGGGCGAAGCTGTCGGCGCAGGGCAGCGCGAAGCGGCTGCCGTAGAGGGCGATGTAGGCTGCCACGTCGCCTTCGGTGACGGTGCGCGGCGTGGCGTGGCGGATTTCCTGGCCGATGCGGAAATCCTCGAAGTAGTTGCCCAGTTCGGTCTTGCTGGCGCTGGTCTTGTTCATGACGATTGCCTCAGCCGCGCGCCAGTTCGGCGATGGCGTCGTTCAGCTCCAGCGTGCGTTGCGCCAGCTCGACATGCAGCGCCTCGACCATGCGGCCATCGACCGTGACCACGCCCTTGCCTTCGGCCTTGGCCTGCCTGAAGCCGTCGATGATCTTGCGCGCCCGCTCCACCTCGGCGGCCGAAGGCGCGAAGATCTCGTTGCACGGTTCGACCTGGGACGGATGCACCAGGGTCTTGCCGTCGAACCCCATGGCCAGGCCCTGGCGGCACTGCGCCTTGAAGCCGTCGACGTTCTGGATGTCGTTGTAGACCCCATCCAGCACCACCTTGCCGTAGGCCCGTGCCACCAGCACGGTCTGCGACAGGAAGCTCAGCACCGCGATCTGGTCGGGCGTGAACTGGGCGCGCAGATCCTTGACCAGGTCGTTAGTGCCCATGACGAAGCAGGCCACGCGCTCGCCGGCGGCGGCGATCTCTTCCAGGCGCAGGATGGCGACCGGAGTTTCGATCATGCACCACAACGCCATCGAGGCCGGCGCGCCGGCCTTGTCGAGCGCCTCGAAGGCCGCGGCGATGTCGGCTGCGCCGTTGACCTTGGGCAGCAGCACGGCGTGGGCGCGCGAGGCGGCGATGGCCTTCAGATCGTCCGCGCCCCAGGGCGTGCCGAGCGCGTTGGCGCGAATGACGATCTCCCGCTTGCCATAGGCGCCGGACTGCGCGGCGGCGCAGGCATTGGCGCGGGCGGCATCCTTGGCGTCGGGCGACACCGCGTCCTCGAGGTCGAAGATCAGCGCGTCGGCCGGCAGGCTGCGCGCCTTTTCCAGCGCGCGCGTATTGGCCGCGGGCATATAGAGAACGCTACGGCGGGGGCGAAGGGACATTGGGCCTCGTCGGACAGGATATTGACAGGTTGCGGCGGCAAAAAATCGCGGGTGACTGTAACCAGAATCCGTCCTATGGCAAGCTTGCGCCGTCAGCGAATTCCCGCCCACCAGTCCGGTTTCCGCCGCAATGAACATCCTGTCCATCCAGTCGCACGTGGCCTATGGCTATGTCGGCAACCGGGCAGCCACTTTTCCGTTACAACGGCTGGGACTGGAGGTCTGGGCCATCAACACGGTGCAATTTTCCAACCACACGGGGTACGGTGCCTGGACCGGCGCGGTGTTTGCGCCGGATCAGGTCGGCGCGCTGCTCGACGGCATCGCCGCGCTGGGCGTTCTGGGAGAATGTGACGCGGTGCTGAGCGGCTATCTGGGCGACAGCGCGACCGGCCAGGCGGTGATCGAAGCCGCCAGGCGGGTGCGCGCGGCCAATCCGAAGGCGCTCTGGTGCTGCGATCCGGTGATGGGCGATGTCGGCCGCGGCTTTTTCGTACGGCCGGGGATTCCCGAAATGTTCCGCGACCAGGTGCTGCGCAACGCCGACATCGTCACACCCAACCAGTTCGAACTCGACTATCTGGCCGGCGCGCCGACCCGCACCCTGGAACAGGCCGTCGCGGCCTGCCGCAGGCTGCTGGCGCAAGGCCCGCGCGTGGTGCTGGTCACCTCGCTGCATCGCGCCCCAGAAATCGCCCCAGAAATCGCCCCAGAAACCGCCGAAGGAACCGCCGACGCCGATCCCGACCAGATCGAGATGCTGGCGGTGACGGCCGAAGGGGCCTGGCTGGTGGCGACGCCGCTGCTGCGCTTCCCGGTGCCGCCCAACGGCTCGGGCGATGCGGTGGCGGCGCTGTTCCTGGCCCATTACCTGCGCAGCGGCGACGCGGCCGCGGCGCTGGGCGAGGCGGCGGCCGCCATCTTCGCCATCATGCAGGCGACTCATCGTGCGCGGCGGCGCGAGTTGGACCTGATCGGCGCGCAGGACGAGATCGCGCGACCCGTGCGCCGCTTCGCGGTGCATCCGGTCGGCGCGCAGCCGGCAGGCCGGGGATCGGCTTCGTGAACGAGACCCTGATCCTGATCCAGTCGGCGATCATCGGCTTCTCGATCGCCCTGCCGGTGGGGCCGGTGGCGGTGCTGTGCATTCGCCGCACTCTGGGGGCCGGACCGCTCGGCGGCCTGGCCACCGGCATCGGCGCCACCATCGCCGATACGATCTTCGGCGGCATTGCCGTGTTCGGCATCACCTTCGTCGCCGACTTCATCCATCGCAACGAATTCATCGTCCAGTTGATCGGCGCGGCGCTGCTGATCGGCATGGGCGTGTATTACGTCGGCCACCGTCCGCCCAATGTCGGCGACCCGGTCGCCACCGACCGCGAACACAAGGCGATGACCATCATCCGCTTTCTGGTGTCGAGCTTCTTCATCACCCTGTTCAACCCGCTGACCTTGGGCGCCTTCGCCGCCGTGTTCGCCGCCTCCGGCGTCGGCGCGCAGATCACCGACAGCACCAGCGCGGTGCTGGCCATCGCCGGCGTGGCGGTCGGCGCGGCGGGCTGGTGGCTGGTCTTGACGGTGCTGTCCCAGGCGCTGCGCCGATTCGTGTCGCACTCCTCGCTGCAGTGGCTGAACTGGATCACCGGCGGGCTGCTGCTGGTGCTGGGCTGTCTGATCCTGGTGTCGCTGGCCCTGCCCAAGGGCTTGCTGCATCTTTAGGATGCCGGCCGCCCGACCTTGACGCGCCCGATCCGGCGGCGCCTACATCGCCCCGCTCAGCAGCGCCCCCAACGAGGTGCGGATTTGCGACATCACCGGCCCCCAATCGCCGGGCTCGCTCTGACGGAACAGGCGCAGCGAGGGATACCAGGGCGAATCGGGCCGTTGCATCATCCAGCGCCAGTCGGCGCTGTGCGGCAGCATGACCCAGGCCGGCAGCCCCATGGCGCCAGCCAGATGGGCGATCGGCGCGTCGATCGAAATCAGCAGGTCGAGCTGGGTCAGCACGCTGGCCGCCTCGGCGAAATCGAAAATGCCGCGGCCGACATCGTGCACCAGGCCGGTCGCCCCCAGCAATTCGATATCCTTCTGCGGCGCGCCTCCTTGCAGGCTGAACACCAGCACGTCGGGGTTGTCGGCCAGGGTCAGGAACTGCGCCAGGCAGCACGACCGCTGCCGATCGAGCAAGTGGCCCGGCATGGCCGCCCAGTAGATGCCGATCTTCAGCCGGGTGCGGCCATGGGTGCCGATGCGGATGCGCTGCTTGTCCGGCGCCCGCAGATAGGGCACCGGCGCCGGCACGGTGGCGATGGCGGTGCCGAACAGCGCCGGCAACGACAGCATCGAGGCATGGCGGTCGAAACGCGGCAGCGGCTCGCCTTCGGCGATCACCTCGTCGAACAGGTCGGACTGGCGGAACAGATCGCGCAGCAGCGGCTGCACCAGGCAGACCACGCGGATGCCCCGTTCGCGCAGCATCGGCGCGTAGCGGGCGAATTGCAGCGCATCGGACAGGCCCTGTTCGGGATAGAGCAGCAGCGTGCTGCCGGCGATGTCCTCGCCTTCCCAGGCCGGCTCGCGGAAATCGGGCTGCTGGTGGTCGGCGAGCTGGCGGCGCGCCTCGTAGTCGCGGAAGCCGGTCTGCAGGTCGCCGCGCATCAGCCGCGCCACCGCCGCCTCGACCACCGCCCGCTTGTTGTCCGGCGCCAGTTGGGCGGCGCGGCCGAAACAGCCGATCGCCTCGTCCAGCCGTCCCATGTCGCGCAGCGTCAGTCCGAGGTTGAAAAACCCGTCGACGTAATCGGGCTGCAGCCCGACGGCACGGAAATGGTGCTGCAACGCCTCTTCCCAGCGGTTGATGGCGCGCAGCGCGTTGCCCAGGTTGGAGTGATGCGAGGGCACGTTGGGCCCGAGCGCCAGGGACTGGCGATAATGCGCGATCGCCGCGTCGTAGCGCCCCATGCTGCGCAGCGCGACGCCGATGTTGTTGTGCAGTTCGGCATTGTGCGGCAGCTGCTGCAACAGCTGCACGTAGAGGTCGACCGCCTCCTGCAGCCGGCCGCTGCGATGGGCAGCGGCAGCCTGGCGCATCATCCGCTCCGGCGAATTGCCGCCGGCCGAGACCACGGTCGATGGATCGGTCTGGTTTTCGTTGAGGCTCATGCCAAAGCCGGTTGGTCCAAGAATCGGGCGCCTGTCGTCGGGCAAGGCTTTTACTATAGGACAAGCCGGCCTGTTAAGCATCGGGCAATAAAAAGGATTTAGCCGCCTGCGCGCTTGGTGGCCACGGCAATTTCGAGCGCCTGGTGCAGCCGGTGGAATACTTCGTCCCAGTCGCTGGGACGCCGCTGGCGGAACAGCCGCATCGAGGGGTACCAGGGCGTGCCGTCCCGATCGTCCGGGTAGATCCAGTAAGCCTGGAAATTGAGCAGATTCCAGATCGGCACGCCCAGCGAACCGCACAGATGGGCCACCGAGGAGTCGGTCATAATCACCAGATCGAGCTGGCGCACGGTCGCTGCGGTATCGGCGAAGTCGTCGAACAGGCTGCCGAGGTCGACGACGGCGGGCACCGGCGCCATCCTGCGGAACTGTTCGTAGGGCGGCCCCTTCTGCAGGCTGAACAATTGCACGCCGGGAATTTCGGCCAGCGGCAGGAAACGGTCCAAGGTTACCGCGCGCCGATGATTGTTCCTGAATGTCACGCTGCCGGACCAGACGATGCCGACGCGGAAATCGCGGCGGAAACGCGCCATCACGTCGCGCGCGCGCTGCCCCGCGCCTTGCGGCACCGCGAGCGGCAGCGGCGGCGCGATCGAGGCGATGTCGGGCGTGAAGCGCGCCACCAGATCCATCAGCGGCAGGCACAGATCGGCCTGCGGCACCGGCTGGTCGCGCGTGACGATCTCGTCGACATGGGGCAGCCGGCCCAGCAGGCGCCGCATCTCGGGCTGCAGATAGAGGGTAATGCGCCCGCCATGGCCCTCCAGGTGACGCAGGCAACGCAACGCCATCAGCGTGTCGCCGAAGCCCTGCTCGGCGAACAGCATGACCGAGCGGCCATCGAGCGGCTCGCCGCGCCACAGCGGATAAGGCGGCTTGAATGCCTTGGCCATCTCCGCCAGCTGCCAGCGATAGGCATAGTCGGGCCAGGCGCGGGCGTAGCGGCCGAGCGCCAGATTGGCCAGCGCCCGGTCCCAATGGGCATCGACGTGATCGGGCTTCAGTTCGATGGCGCGGTCGAAATGCTCGAGCGCCGCTGGCGCGTCGCCCGCCTCGCGCAGGGTGACGCCGCAATTGTGCCAGCAGGACGCCGATTGCGGATCGAGCTCGAGGGCACGGCGATGCGCCGCCAGGCTTTCGTCGAACCGTTCGAGGTCCTTGAGCGCGTTGCCCAGATTGGTCCAGGCGCCGGCGCTGGCGGGATTGAACTCCAGCACGCGGCGATAGCAGATCGCCGCCAGTTCGGCCTTCTTGGCCTGGCGCCAGGCCACGCCCAGATTGATCCAGCCCGATTCGAATTGCGGCGCGTGCACCGTGAGGCGCTGGAAGGCGGCGATCGCTTCCTTGAGCCGGCCTTCGCCGTAGGCGCGGCAGCCGTCCTCGAACAACGCCTTGAGGGTGGTGGGCGGCGGCGGCCGCGAAACGTTGTCGCCGGCCATCGCCGCCCGCCGCTCAGAGGTAGGATTTCACCAGTTCTTCGGCGATCTGCACCGCATTGAGCGCGGCGCCCTTGCGCAGATTGTCGGCCACCACCCACAGGTTCAGGCCGTTCTCGACCGTCGGATCCTGCCGGATGCGGCTGACATAGACCGCGTCCTCGCCCGCCACCTCGACCGGCGTGACGTAGCCGCCGTCGGCGCGGTGGTCGACCACGATCACGCCCGGCGCGTGACGCAGGATTTCGCGCGCCTCCTCGACGCCCAGCGGCTTGTCGAACTCGACATTGACCGCCTCGGCATGGCCGACGAACACCGGCACGCGCACGCAGGTGGCCGCGACCTTGATCCTGGGATCGAGGATCTTCTTGGTCTCGGCCACCATCTTCCACTCTTCCTTGGTCGAGCCGTCGTCCATGAAGATGTCGATGTGCGGGATCACGTTGAAGGCGATCTGTTTGGTGAACTTGCTCGGGCGCACCGCGTCGTTGACGTAGATGCCCTTGGTCTGGTCGAACAGCTCGTCCATCGCCGCCTTGCCGCCGCCCGATACCGACTGATAGGTGGCGACCACCACGCGCTTGATCTTGGCCGCGTCGTGCAGCGGCTTGAGCGCGGTCACCATCTGGATGGTCGAGCAGTTGGGGTTGGCGATGATGTTCTTCCTGGGATAGCCCTTGATGGCGGCGGCATTGACCTCGGGCACCACCAGCGGCACGTCCGGATCCATGCGGAACTGGGAGGTGTTGTCGATGACGATGGCGCCGGCCGCGGCCGCGCGCGGGCTCGACACCGCCGACACCTTCGCGCCGGGCGACGACAGTACGATGTCCACGCCCTTGAAATCGAACGTCGCCAGGTTCTGGACCTTCAGCTCCGCCTTCTCGCCCAGCGAGACCTTTTTGCCGACCGATTTCTCCGAGGCCAACGCGATCACGTCGTCGGCGGGGAAGTTGCGCTCCGCCAGAATCTCGAGAAATTGGTGTCCGACATTGCCGGTGGCACCGACAACGGCAAGCTTGAAGCCCATGGCACTGTCCCGAAAGGGCCTTTCCTGGTGTGAGGCGGGGCGCCCATCGCCCGGCCGGCTGGCCTGAATTACGCCCAGTCGGCGGGGTTTTCAAGTCGCCGGCCGGCCTTTCCTGGCGCGAAATTGTCCCGATCGGCCTGTGCCGGCCGGCCCGCCGGCCGTTTCTACTCGAGGACCAGAGCAGGGCCTGCCATGACCGACCGTTGGAGACGCTACGCCGATTTCTGGCCGCATTACCTGCACCAGCACAGCATGCCGGCCACCCGCGCCTGCCATATCGTGGGATCGCTCGCCGCCCTGGCGCTGCTGGTCGGCGCCATCGCCACCGCCCGGTGGTGGTGGCTGGCGCTGGTGCCGGTGGCGGGCTATGGCCCGGCCTGGCTGGCCCACGCTATCGTCGAGAAGAACGCGCCCGCCACTTTTTACGCGCCGCTGCGCTCCCTGGCGGCCGACTGGCACATGATCGGCCTGTGGCTGGCCGGCCGGCTGCAGCCGGAGCTGCGCCGCTATCACGTCGTGCCGGGCGAGAACCGGCGGCCGAACGGAGCCGACCCCACCGGCCCCGGCCGAACCGACTAGGCCGAACCGACTAGGCCGAACCGACCACTAGGCCGAACCGACTGTCGCTGCCATGCTGTTGCGGCATAATGCGGCGGTAACGGCAAAGCGGGGGCGCAGGGCGCATGGAACAAGCACAGGACATTTTCGTCGGCCAGGGCGAGCAGCCGCGCGAGCTGCTGCTGAAATTCGCCAACCGGCACGGGCTGATCGCCGGCGCCACCGGCACCGGCAAGACCGTCACCCTGCAGACCCTGGCCGAGGGCTTCTCGCGCGCCGGCGTGCCGGTGTTCGTGGCCGACGTCAAGGGCGACCTGGCCGGCTTGAGCCAGAAAGGAGCCGACAACCCCAAGCTGGTCGAACGCGCCAAACAACTGCACATGGCCGACTATGCCGCCGAGGCCATGCCGGTGATGTTCTGGGATCTGCTGGGCGAACAGGGCCACCCGATCCGCACCACCATCTCCGAGATCGGGCCGGTGCTGCTGTCGCGCCTGCTCGACCTCAACGACGTGCAGGAGGGCGTGCTGAACGTCGCCTTCAAGGTGGCCGACGACCAGGGCCTGCTGCTGCTCGACCTCAAGGATCTGCGCGCCATGCTGAACTTCCTGGGCGAGCATGCCGCGGAGCTCAGCACTAGCTACGGCCAGATCGGCAAGACCTCGCTGGGCGCCATCCAGCGCCAGCTGCTGGTGCTGGAGCAGCAGGGCGCCGAGAAATTCCTGGGCGAGCCGGCGCTCGAGCTGAAGGATTTCATGCGGCTGGACAATGCCGGCCGCGGCGCGGTCAACGTGCTGGCCGCCGACCGGCTGATGGCCAGCCCGCGGCTCTACGCCACCTTCCTGCTGTGGCTGATGTCGGAGCTGTTCGAGACCCTGCCCGAGATGGGCGATCTCGACAAACCCAAGCTGGTGTTCTTCTTCGACGAGGCGCATCTGCTGTTCGACGACGCGCCCAAGGCGCTGCTGGCCAAGATCGAGCAGGTGGTGCGGCTGATCCGCTCCAAGGGCGTCGGCATCTATTTCATCAGCCAGAACCCGCTCGACGTGCCCGACAGCGTGCTGGGCCAGCTCGGCAACCGGGTGCAGCACGCGCTGCGCGCCTTCACGCCGCGCGACCAGAAGGCGGTCAAGGCCGCCGCCGACACCTTCCGCAGCAATCCCAAGCTCGATGTCTCGCGTGTGATCGGCGAGCTGGTGGTGGGCGAGGCGCTGGTGTCCTTGCTGGAAGGCAAGGGCGAACCGGCCGTCGTGCAGCGCACCCTGATCGCCCCGCCGGCCTCGCGGCTGGGCCCGGTGACGGCCGAGGAACGCAAGGCCACGATCGAACATTCGCCGATCTATGGCCGCTACGACGACCCGGTCGACCGCGAATCGGCCTTCGAACAGTTGAGCCGGCGCGCCCAGGGCCAGCAGCCCAGCGCTCCGCCACCGTCGAGCGGCCGCGTGCCGCCATCGGGTTCGCCCTGGGGTCTGCCGAGCGGCGATCCTGGCGACAACCGGCCCAGCGCGCCGCCGCTGCCGCAGGAGCCGCGCTATCGCGTGCCGCCGAGCTACGATCCCTACCCGGCGCCCAAGCCCGTGCCCAACCCGGCGCCCAACCCGGCGCCCAAGCCGGTCGGCCGGCCGCGCGACAGCATCACCGACATATTGATGAAATCGGCGGTACGTACGGTCGGCAGCTCGATCGGCCGGGAGATCGTGCGCGGCGTGCTGGGCTCGATCCTGCGCGGGCGTTGAACCGACTCTAGAACCCGCATCGCTTCAGGAAGAACAGCAGATCGTCGGTCGCCTGGTGCCGCAGCTCTGCGGTGCCGCCGCCGGCATGGGTGCGGCCGACGAACATGCAGTGCAGCCGCGCCCAGTCGGCATATTCGGCCTGGCTCATATGGCGGCCAGCCTGCGGCACGTAGAGCCGGCCGTCGTCTTCCAGCACCGCCCGGCAATGGGAATAGTTCTCCGCCCGGCGCAATTCGCTCAGCGGTCCCAGCGCCTCCCAGCCGTGATGCGCGCCACGATAGACCTTGACCGTGACGTCGCCGCCGGCCGCCCGCATCTTCTCGGCATAGGCCAGGCAGAGCGGTGCGGGGGTGTAGTCGTCCTTCTCCCCCAACAGCATCAGGATCGGCCTGCCGGTGGTCCGCGCCACGCGGTGCTGCACGGTGCAGCCGGGCACGATGCCGATATGGGCGGCGAACATCATCTCGCCGCTGCGCCGCCACTGCTTGCGGATGGCGATGGCCGAGGCCAGCGCGGCGATGCCGCCCTTGGACACGCCCATCACGCCGATGCGGGCCGGGTCGATGCGCTCGTCATGGCGCAGCACGGCGAGCGCGGCGAAGGCGTCGTTCTCCATCTCCCAGGCCGAGACCCGGCGCTGGTCGGACACGGTCGAGAAGATGCCGCGCGGCCGGAACGAATCGACGATCAGGGCGGCGATGCCGGCATCGTTCAGCGAAGCGGCATACCAGTGCTCGCGATGCTTCTGCACGCCGCCGGAGGAGGTCAGCAGCACCATCGCCGGGATCGGACCAGGCCGGTCCGCGGGCAGATGCAGCTCGGCATCGACCCGCACCGGCCTGATGGCCGGCGCGGCATGGGTGGGAAAGCCGAGGCGCTCGATCTCGCTCACGATGCGCCGGGCGCCGGCGATGGTTCAGGCCAGGCGGTCGAGTTCCTTGACCAGCGCGTCGCCCATTTCCTGGGTGCCGACCTTGCGCATGCCCGGCTGCATGATATCCGGCGTGCGGATGCCGGTCTTCAGCACGTTCTCGACCGCGGCTTCCACCAGGTCGGCCTCGCCCGGCAGGTCGAAGGAATAGCGCAGCATCATCGAGTAGGACAGCAGCTCGGCCAGCGGATTGGCCAGACCCTTGCCGGCGATGTCGGGCGCGGAGCCGTGGATCGGCTCGTACAGCGCCTTGCGCCGGCCGCGCGCATCGGGCGCGCCCAGCGAGGCCGAAGGCAGCATGCCCAGCGAGCCGGTCAGCATGGCGGCCTCGTCCGACAGCATGTCGCCGAACAGATTGTCGGTGACGATGACGTCGAACTGGGCCGGCCAGCGCACCAGCTGCATGGCCAGCGCGTCGGCGTACATATGGGTCAGCTCGACGTCCTTGTACTGCTCCTGGTGCAGCTTGGTGACTTCCTCGCGCCACAGCACGCCCGATTCCATCACATTGGCCTTTTCCGAGGAGCACACCTTGTTGTTGCGCTTGCGGGCCAGGTCGAAGGCGACAGCGGCGACGCGGCGGATCTCCGAGGTGGTGTAGACCTGGGTGTTGACGCCCTTGCGCTCGCCGTTGGGCAACGTCGTGATGCCGCGCGGCTCGCCGAAATAGACGCCGCCGGTCAGCTCGCGGATGATCAGGATGTCCAGGCCCTTGACGATCTCCGGCTTCAGGGTCGAGGCGTCGACCAGCGCGTCGAACACCTTGGCCGGCCGCAGATTGGCGAACAAATCCATCTCCTTGCGCAGCCGCAACAGGCCGCGCTCGGGCTTCTGCGCGAACGGCAGGTTGTCCCATTTCGGACCGCCGACCGAGCCGAACAGCACCGCATCGGCTTCCTGGGCCCGTGCCATGGTGGCATCGCTGAGCGGCGCGCCTTCCTTGTCGAACGCGGCGCCGCCCACCAGGCCTTCCTCGATGTCGAAGCCGACGGCGCGCTTCTTGCCCATCCAGGCGATGACCTTGCGCACTTCGTTCATGACTTCGGGGCCGATGCCGTCGCCCGGCAGGACCAGCAGTTTGCGATTGGATGCCACTTGATCGAACTCCCCTCGAAAAGACGCCGCGCCGGCGAGGTCGCGGGCGCGGCGCGTCGGAAACGGAAACTTGCCTAGTTGCGGCGCATCGCGCCGAAGCCGATCAGAACGAGACCGACCACGATGGCGCCGATCGACACCACCGGCGGGATCGGCACGTGACGCTCGGTGTCGGCGGTCACCTTGAGGTCGCCGACCTGCAGCTTGGTCTCCTGCTGGTGGAAGGAGAAGCCGCCGATGGCGAAGGCGACGAAGCCCAGCAGCGCGATGACGACGCCGGCGATGATCAACGGATTCTTCATGGACTCCCCGTATCGATGGTCTGGCGCCGGCTCAGCGATAGAGCCAGGGCTGCGAGATGCGCTGCTTGGCCTCGAAATCGGCGATCGCCGGCGCCTGCTGCAGGGTCAGGCCGATATCGTCCAGGCCGTTGAGCAGGCAATGCTTGCGGAACGGATCGATGTCGAACTTCACGGTGCCGCCGTCGGGTCCGGTGATCTCCTGCTTCTCCAGGTCGACCGTGACGATCGCGTTGGAGCCACGATTGGCGTCGTCGAGCAGCTTGGCGACGTCTTCCTTGGGCAGCGTGATCGGCAGGATGCCGTTCTTGAAGCAGTTGTTGTAGAAGATGTCGGCGAAGCT
>CAYWLS010000035.1:0-35612 GCA_964458605.1 uncultured Hyphomicrobiales bacterium
CTGCTCACTTCCTCTCGCCTGATCATCCGCGCTTTATGAGTCCACTACCTAGACGGGCCGGCCATGTGCAGGCCATGGTCAATCTGGGCCTCATGATCGACCAGGGCCCGCAGCGCCGGGGCGCGCCGCTTCTTCGAGCTGGCGCCGGGCCAATCCAGCCATGACGATTTCGCGCTCGGGCAATTGGGCGACCTGGCCTATGCGCAGAACGACCGGGCCGCGGCCCGGCGCTACTGGCAACGCGCGCTGGCGGCGACCCCGGCCGTGGTGGACGCCGACCGGCTGCGCGACAAGCTGGGCGGCTGGTATCGCAACCCATTGCCGCACAGCGAATTCGGGTTCAAGAATGAGGACGGCTTCGGCCACGACTGCAACCGGCAGACTTCGTAGAACCATGCGCGCACTCGTCCTGTCGATCGTCTTTGTGCTGGGCCTGCTGGCCTGGCCCGGGCTGGCGCGCGCCGATGTCGATGCCGGGCTGAAGGCGTTCGAGGCCGGCGACTACGCCGCCGCGCGGCGGCAATTGCTGCCGCTCAAGGACGATCCGCGCGCCGCCTTCGTGCTGGGCGTGATGACCGAGCAGGGGCTGGGCACGCCGGCCGACAGCGGCAAGGCAGCCGAGTTCTACGATCTGGCCGTGCGTGGCGGCCATGTCAGCGCCGCGGTCAATCTGGGCGTGATGTACGACGAGGGTCGCGGCGTGCCGCGCGACGGCATTCGCGCGCAATGGCTCTACAGCTTCGCCGCCAAGTCAGACGACGTGACCGGCAAGAACAATTTGGCCTATCTGTGGGGCCGGCAGAACGGGCTGCTCGAGGAGGCGCTGTGCCTGTCGGCCGAGACCCTCAAGGCCGAACCCGACAACGGCGCCTATCTCGACACTTACGGCTTCGTGCTGCTGCGGCTGGGCCGGCTGGACGACGCCGAGCGCTTCTTCGACAAGGTGCTGAAGATTCATCGCGACGCGGTGGCGGCGGAACATCTCGGCGACGTGGCGCGGTTGCGCGGCGACAGCGCCGGCGCGCGGCGCTGGTGGCAGACGGCGCTGGGCATGGAGCCCAAGGATCACGATCGGGGCCGCATCCGCACCAAGCTGGCCGGCCAGGCCGACGACCTCGACGCCCATCCGGCGTTCCAATTGCGCAACGACGGCTTCGGCAAGGACTGCGCCATGCCGGCGGTGTGAGCCGCCGGCCGCCCGCCTGGAGCAAATCACCTTTTGACGGAATCGTCCCGGACTCCGTCAAGAGGTGCGAATTTGCTCTACACTTTAAGAGATGGAGCGGATTCACACGATCGGATGGCAGCATTGTCGCGCCTCCATCCGATCGTGATCCGCTCTAATACATCCGCGTCGTCTCGCCGCCATCGATGCGCAGCACCGCGCCGTTGACGAAGCTGGCGGCATCCGAGCACAGCCACACCACCGCCTTGCCCACCTCGTCGGCCTCGCCCAGCCGCGCCATCGCCGAATGGCGCGGCAGCATCTGGCGATAGCGTTCGGCCGAGCCCGGCCGGTCGGGATCGACCATCTCCGAGCGGGTCAGGCCGGGCGCCACGGCGTTGACGCGCAAGCCGGCCTGGGCGTAGTCGATCGCTGCGGTGCGGGTCAGGCCGACCACGCCGAACTTGCTGGCGCAATAGGCGGCATGGCCAATATCGGACGGCTTCAGCCCGTAGATCGACGAGACGTTGACGATGGCGCCGCCACCCTGCTTCAGGATCGCCGGGATCTGGTATTTCATGCCCAGGAACACGCCCTTGAGATTGACGCCCATCACCTGGTCCCAATGGGCCTCGTCGATCTGCGCCACCGGCCGGTTGACCGGCCCGGCGATGCCGGCGTTGTTGACGGCGTAGTCGAGCCGGCCGAAGCGATCGAGCGTGGCCTGCACCGCCGCGGCGATCTCCGCGCCGCGCGCCACGTCGGCCCGGACGAAGAGCGCCTTGCCGCCCAGCGCCTCGAGCCGCGCCGCCATCGCCTGGCCCTGCTCGGCGCGGCGCGCCACGATCGCCACCGACGCGCCCTGTTGCGCGAATTGCAGCGCCGCCGCCGCGCCCAGCCCGGCATTGCCGCCGGTCACCAGCGCGACCTTGCCGTCGAATTGTCCCATTGCGTTTTCCTTGATCGATGAGAGAAGAACCCGGCGCGGCTCAGTCGCCGGCCACGAAGGACGACCAGCTTCCGTCGGGCTCGATGGTGATGCGCCAGCCGACGTAATAGCCCTTGTTGCGGCCTTCCAGCCAGTATTCGTCGATCTTCCTGCCGTAGAGCGCGATCAACGCCTTCTGTTCCTCGGCGTTGAGCTTGGGCCAGTCGATCATCGCTGCCGACGGCCAGACATAGCTGCCGCCCTCGCCCATCACGCAGTTCATGGCCAGGATGGCGACGGCGATATGGCCGATATCGACGCCCTGCCTGGAAAGGCTGCGCCAATAGGCAACCGCGTCGCTGTCGTCGCCATAGGAGAAGGTGAACTCGACCGCGCTGCCAAGCTTGCGCATCCCTTCAAGGTCGTGCGCCTTGGCCGCGGCCATGATCGAGGCGCGCGTGGCGGCGATGGCGGGCGGCAAGGCGGCGGGGCAGCGCTCGCCCTCTTCCGCCTGGGCAATCGTGCCCTGGAAGCCTGCCAGCATCAGGCCCAGCAGCGCTAGGCGGATGGCGCGAAATATTCGTCGGCCCATAGGAACAGCGACAGCCCGGCCTGCTCGGCCAGGAACAGATCGTCCGGCGCGTTGCCGACCATGAAGGCATCGGCGGCGACGCGGCCGTTGCGGCGCAGGAAGGACGCGACGGCCGCGGCGCGCGGATCGCCGTCGCGCTCGTCCATGGCCGCAGGGGCCGGGGCGATCTCCACGCCCGTGATCCTGTCGCCCAGCGCCGCGTTGAGCGCGCTGCGCATGTCGTCGGCCGAACGGTTGCCCAGCAGGCGCCGGTCACGCAACGGATCGGTCAGCACCAGGATATCGGCATTGCGCAGGCCGGCGAATTTCTCGAGCACGGCGCCGGCCAGGGACGGCAGCGCGACCATGTCGCGGCGGGCGAAATCGGTGGCCGAGGCCAGCGCCGACAGGGAGAACACGATGGTGTTGAGCCAGCGGCCGCGATCCAGCAGCACCGCGTTGAAGGCACGATAGCTGAGGCCGAGCTGCTCGGCGCGGTTCAGCCGCAGCAGGGCGATCTCCCGCGGCGGCGTCTTCCACGCCTGGGCCACGGCGCGGCGCCACAGGAACATCTCGCCCGACCAGTCGAGCGGCGGCCCGCCATTGTGACCCAGCCGCGCATAGCCGACATCCGCCAGCGGCCGGCGCAGCAAGGCGTCGACATTGGCGTGGATCTCGCGACGGCGGTAACGGTCACCCATGACGACATTCTAGCGCAAATGCTGCGCTGCGCCATGGCGCCGCAAGCGCGGATTTCCGGATAGCCTACTTGATCTTGAAATAATCCGGCCGGCCGGCGGCGAAGAAATCGCCCCATAGCTGCTGCCCGCCATCGAGCGTGATGACGTCGCCGGTGATGAACTTGCTGGTCGGACCGGCCAGATAGACCGTGGCCTCGGCGACGTCGAACACGTCGCCCGGCCGGCGCATCGGGTTGGATTCCCAGAAGGTGCTGCGGCCTTCGTCGGTGTAGTTCTCGAAGCCGCTGCTCTCCACCGTGCCGACCGCCAGGCAATTGACGCGGATGTTGAGCGGCGCCCATTCCACCGCCACGGTCTTGGACATGTAGATGACGCCCGCCCGCGCCGCGGCGGTATGCGCCATATGCGGCAGGCCGCGCCAGATCGTGGCGGTCATGTTGACGATGACGCCGGGCTTCTTGGCATCGCGCCAGCGCCTTGCGGCCTGCTGCATCATGTACCAGGTGCCGTTGAGGTTGGTGTCGATCACCGCGTTCCAGCCCTTGACGGTGAAATCGATCGCCGGTTGGGCGAACTGGCCGCCGGCATTGTTGACCAGCACGTCGAGCCCGCCGGTCTCTTTCCAGACGCGCTCCATCAGCGTCGCGACCGCTTCCGGATCGCGGATGGTGAGCGGCTGGGTCAACACGTCGACGCCCAGGCCGCGGAAGAATTGCGCCGCCGCCTCGAGCGGCTCGGGCTTGCGGCCGCAAATCACCAGATCGGCGCCCAGCCGCGCGAACAGCACGGCGATGGCGCGGCCGAAGCCGGTGGCGGCGCCGGACACCAGCACGCGCTTGCCCTTGAACAGGCCCGGCGCATAGACGGTGGGATGGCTCACCAGCTCGGCGTCGGAAAAGCCGAAGCGCTGTTGCCGTTGCGGTTCTGTCTCTGCCGTCATCGCCTGCCCCCGTTCGTTGGGAGCAAGTGTGTCACTGCCGCCGCTCGGCCGGCAATCGCAGCCTCACATCGCATCGTGAAAGATGATCCCGAGGGTGAAGCGCCTGCCCGCCCGCAGCGTGCTGACGCCGTGGCGCAGTCTGGCGCGGAAATAGCCCCGCGCGCCGCGCACCGGTCGCTCGTTGACGGCGAAAATCACCGCCTGGCCCTGGCCGAGCGGCACCACCTCGCCGCGCGACTGCTGGCGCGGCCGCTGCTCCACCAGCATGAACTCGCCGCCGGCGAAATCCTCGGCCGGGTCGCTCAGCAGTACCGTCGCCTGCAGCGGAAAGACATGCTCGCCGTAGAGATCCTGGTGCAGGCGATTGTAGTCGCCGGCGCCGTATTTCAGGATCAGCGGCGTCGGCCGCTTCTGCCCCGCCTCGTGGCAGCGCCGCAGATAGGCTGGCAGGTCGCCGGGATAGTCAGCCGCTCCGCCCAGACGCTGCGCCCAGTCGCGCGCTACCGTCGCGAGCTGCGGATAGAGGCCCTCGCGCAGGGTGTGCACCGGATCGGGCAGCGGATAGCGCCAGTAGCGATACTCGCCCTGGCCATAGGCATGGCGCTGCATCACCACCGTGCTGCGGAACAGCGCATCCTCCCGATACAGCCCGATCAGCCGCCGGCATTCGGCCGGGCTCAACAAGGGTTGGGTAACGGCATAGCCGAGATCGTCGAGCGATTGGCGCAGCGCCGGCCAATCCTGGCGGGCGAGGCGCTGGTCGAGGCTGGTGCTCATGCCATCAACATGGCGCGCCGGCGGCCTCGACGCCATCCGCGCCTTGCCGCCAATTTCAGCTCTTGCGCCAGATGCGCAGCGTGCCGATCGGCGCGAAGCCGGCCTGCTGGAAGCGCGCCAGCCGCTCGCCGCTCTCGTAGCCGGCCACCGGCAATTCGGGATGCCACTGGCCGATCGCCGCCAGGCAGGCGCGCAACGCTGCAGCTTCTTCCGCCGCATCGAGCGCGCCGGCGGCGAACCAGTTAGACAGGCCGATCACGCTCTTGCCGTGGCTGGCGACGCAGCCGGCCACGATCTGTCCGCCGCGCCACCCGGCCAGGATGGAGTGCTCGCTCTGCTGCAGCAGCGCCGGCACGAACGCCGGCGGCCCGCTGGCCTCGGGCGACCAGGCGGCCTGCCAGCGCGCCAGCGTCGCCTCGTCCGCCACGCGCCGCCATTGCACCACGCCGGCATCGCCGGCCGGCGCGTCGAGCGGGCGCCACAGCCAGGTCGC
Source organism: uncultured Hyphomicrobiales bacterium (assembly GCA_964458605.1). Classification (GTDB taxonomy): domain Bacteria; phylum Pseudomonadota; class Alphaproteobacteria; order Reyranellales; family JAQSWP01; genus JBBSNV01. The sequence continues at coordinate 5,576 of CAYWLS010000035.1, forward strand.
GTCGAACAGCGGCGCGAAACCGGCGGCGCCCAGATCGAGCGCGGCGAAGCTGTCCTTCACCGTGCTGCCCGCGGGCAGCCGCGCCGTGGCGATCTTGCGCAGGATTTCGGCCTGGGCCTGGGCGGTGCTGCGCAGGGTCACGGCGCTGGGATAGAACGCCGGCATCTGCCGGTCGGCATGCCACAGGCTGGCGCTCAAATGGCTGCGTCCGCCATGGGCCCGGCACATCGCCGCGCACCACTGCGCGTTGTTGAGCGCGGCGAAGCCGACCTGGGTATGGCGCGCGTCGCTTGCCTTAGCCATGCATCTTGGCGCCCTTGGTTATCTTGTCGACCGCCTTCTTGTCCTCGCGCAGCGCCAGGCCGACCACGTTCATCGTCTCCGGCCTGCATGCCTTGACGGTCTGGCGGTTGGCCTCGTCGTGACCGGTGCGGAACATATCCTCGATGTACAGCGACAGCCGCGCGTTGCGCGCCATGGCGCGATCGTAGATCGACTTCAGCGTCGCGGCATCGGCGCTCAGCACGATGACCGGCTGGACCAGCAGCGGATTGTAGCCGTTGCCGGCGGCGTCTTCGTAGGGCGCGCCGATCAGCTCGGGCCGGTTGCCGACGATGCCGCTGGTCAGGAACGCCGTGACGTTCAGCTTCTGCCACACGGCGAGATCTTCGCGCAGCACGATGGCGATCTTGGTATCGAACATGGTTCACCCCGAAAAGCGGCGGCGATATTAGCGTCCCGGGCGCGCCGCTCAACCCCTCGCAGGCGGTTCCTCGGTTGTGGCATTCTCGGGAGGCTCGAGGGGAGGAACAACATGGGACAGCCTTCGATCAATCGCCAATGGATTCTTTCGACCCGCCCCAGCGGCATGGTCGGCCCCGAACACTTCACCTTGCGCCACGAGAAGATCCCGACCGCCGGTCCCGGCGAATTGCTGGTGCGCAACAGGCTGCTGTCGATCGATCCCGCCAATCGCGCCTGGATGGCGCCGACGCCGACCTACAAGGCGCCGGTCGAGCCCGGCGACGTGATGCACGGCTTCGCGCTGGGCGAAGTCGTCGAATCCAACGCCGAGGATTTCCAGCCCGGCGACCTGGTCGACGGCATGCTCGGCTGGCAGGACTATGCGGTGCTGAAATCGCCGGACGCCACCTTGCGCACCAGCCGCTACAAGCCGGAATGGCTGATGGGCGTGCTGGGCGTCACCGGCCTGACCGCCTATTACGGCCTCAGGGAGATCGGCCGGCCCAAGGCCGGCGAGACGGTGCTGGTGTCGGCGGCCGCCGGCGCGGTCGGCTCGGTGGTCGGCCAGATCGCGCGCATCATGGGCTGTCGCGTCGTCGGCACCGCGGGCGGGCCGGAAAAATGCGCCTGGCTGACCGACGAACTCGGCTTCAGCGCGGCGATCGACTACAAGGCCGGCAATCTGCGCCGCGCGCTCAAGGCCGCCTGCCCCGAGGGCATCGACATCTATTTCGACAATACCGGCGGCGAGATCCTGCAGACGGCGCTGTTCCAGATGAACAACAAGGGCCGCATCGTCTGCTGCGGCAATCTCTCCCAGTACAACGCCGAGAAGCCCGAGCCCGGACCGACGGGCGTGCCCGGCCTGATGGTGGTGAAGCGCCTGCGCATGGAAGGCTTCATCGTCATGGATTACTTCGACACCCGCGACCAGGCCGAGGCGCAGCTGGCGCAGTGGCTGAGCCAGGGCTGCCTGAAATCGGCGGAGGATGTCGTCGACGGACTGGAACGCGCGCCGCTGTCGCTGGCGCAGATGTTCCAGGGCCGCAACCGCGGCAAGCTGCTGGTGCGCGTGTCCTGACCGGCGCGGCGGCCGGGCGGCGGTCGAACCGCCGTCAGTGCGTGACGCGCGGCGCCGTGCCGGTGCCGCTGGCCGAGCCCGGCGTGCCGACCGGCGGCGGCTCGGTGAACAGGCTGTCGGGATAGACGACCAGGCTGTGGTCGGCGAAGGCCGCGACACGTCCGCCCGAATTGCGCATGCCGAAGCCCATTGAGCAACTGACGCCGCTGGCGCAGCCGGTGCTCGAGCCGAAACCGAAAGCCGAGTCGGTGACCGGCGAACCGGCAAACTGGAAATCCGGCGCCGGCAGGGAGAATTGCAGGCTGGCGTTGGTCACCGCGGCATAGGGCCAGGGCCCGCCGCTGACATTGATGTTGGTGACGTTGGCCACCAGCGCGCGGCTGGCCGGCGCGCCGAGATTGATCGTCATGTCGAAATTGTAGCTGCCGACCGCCACGCTGTTGAAATAGACCGGCACGTTGTTCTGGTTGTAGGTGAAGACGCGCGGCGCCGTCACCAGGCGCAGATCGCCGATGCTGGTGGTGCCGTCGGGAAAGTTGGTCGGTTCCACGCCGCTGTTCATCGCCAGCTGCTGCTGCTGGGTGATGTCGCCTACCTGGCTCAGCGAACCGCCGAACAGGCCGGGCGTGCCGGCCAGGCCCTGGCTCGACGAATCCGGCGGCGTGGTGCCGCCGCCCTGCGGCGCCTGCGGCGCGGTACTGCGCGCCTGCAGGCCGCTGTTGCTCTGGCCGGTGCCGGCCTGCTGGGTGTTGCCGTCGGTCGGCGTGGTGGTGGCGCCGCCGTTCTGCGCCGGGCTGCTCTGCAGCTGCGCGGTCAGGGTCTTGATCTGGTCCGACGGCACCTGGTAGGGCGCGGCCGGCGGCGCGGCGGACGAGGACACGGTGGTGCCGAAGCCCGGCCGCAGGATCGCCACCGTGCAATGCGAATTGGCGGCGGAGTCGCACTGGCTGGCGCTGACCGTGGTGTTGCCGAACAGATTGACCACGCCGGTCTCCGGCCCGCCGGCGCGGATCATGACGATGCCGCCGCGGATGCCGACCGTGGCCGAAGGCGTCTTGATCTCGGCGCCGTCCTTGTGGCTGATCTCGCCGCCCACCAGGCGCATCACGCCCTTGCCCAGCGACACCGCCATCTTGCCGGTGCCGTCGGCGGGATTGAACACGAAGCGGTCGATCGTGACGTCGCTGTCGGGACCGATGGTCAGGGTCGAATGATCGACGAACACCAGCTGGGTCGAGCCCTGCGGTCCGGTCGTCACGCGCTCGTTCATCAGCATCTGCGCCCCGACCATGACCGTGCGGGTCTGGCCGCCGGGCGGCGTGCTGTCGGTCCGGGGATTGACTGCGCCGGCCACGCCGACCGGATTGGCGGCATCGGTCCCAGCGGCCATTGCGGCGGCGGCCGGCGCGCCGATGCACAGCGCGGCAATCAGAACACTGGATATCAGCTTGCGCGACATGGCGCCCCTCGCTCGGTTGATCTTCAGAACTTCACCGACACGCCGAAACTGACGGCGAAATTGCGCGACCGGAAATTGGGCAGGCTCGAATCGACGGTGCTGTAGAACAGCTGCGCGAAGGTGCCGATACGCTCCATCACCGGCACGTCGATGCTGGCGCCGACCTGCCATTCGCGGTCGCGCCGCTTGACGGCGGGATCGAACACCGGATCGGGCGCGCGATAGTTGGTGACGATGTAGCTGGCGAACGGCGTCAGCGACACCTTGCCCGGCAGGTCGAGGCCTGCATCGAAGCTCCAGGTCAGGCTGAGATCGCCCTGGTAGAGATTGTAGCTGTAATAGGCCCGGTCGGCGCGATTGCTGCCGAACAGCACGCGGCCCAGCACGCTGATGTCGTCGGTCAGTCGCGCCTGCATGGTCCAGGACGGGATGGCGATGTCGCCCGACTGGATCGAGACCGCGGGATTCTTCTTCGAATTGTTGAAATCGCGATTGCGGTACTCGATGCGCGCCTCGGCGCTGATCGCCGGCGGGAAATAGAAGGCCATCGACACGCCGCCGCCGAAGCTGGTCAGGTAGCGCGTGTGCGCCAGCTCGACGTAGTTGCCCAGCACATAGGGCCGCATGGTGGTGCGCAGCCCCTCGGTGGTGAGCACGAAGCGCGGGCCGGCGTCGAGCTCGACCAGGCCCAGATCGTAGCGCGTCTCCTTGAACTGCAGCGCCTGATAGAGCTGCAGGTTGGTCTCGATCGTGTCGCCGGTCTGGGTGTGCAGGTCGTAGATGTGATGGGCGCTGCCCTGGACGAAGAAGTTCCAGTCGGGCCGCTTCTTGGCGTCGTCGGGCAGATCCAGATCCAGGCCATAGACGCGATAGGTGTTGCCCAGCGGCGCCACGTTGGCGTTGCTCTGGTGGCGCAGGCCGAATCTCAGCTCCGCGCTCAACTGGCTGGGCGACAGGCGCCGCTCGGCCTCGGCCAGGAATTCGTCGACGCGCCGCCGCACCTCCTCGGGCACGTCCTTGCCCGAGATGGCGGTGCGCAGATGCTCGCGCGCGATCTCGTAGGAGCCGAGCCTGAAATAGAGGATGCCCAGCTCCAGGTGAACCCGCGGCAGTTGCACGTTGTAGAACAGGATGCGTTCGAGCGCGCCGATCGCCGCCTCGTACTCGCCGAGCTGGGTGGCGATTTCGGCGAAGCGCAAGGTGGCGTCGATATCGGCGGGGTTGCGCAGAATCTGCTGGAACAGCGCATCGTACTGGCCGCGCAGGGCCTCTTTGCCCGTAAGGGCGGATGCGGATCCCGGGGTGGCGGCCGGGGTGGCGGAAGGCGTCTGCGCCATGGCAGGCAGGACCGAGCACAGCATCGCGCCAAAGCCCAGCGCGCCCAGAAGGCAGCGAACACCCCGATTTGCAGCCATTTGCCCCCCAACAGGCTTGGCGCTAGAGCATCGCCAAATCTGTTGCCATATGCAACGAACTCCCGGCAAGGCGAATTATGGCGGCGATTTCGCTAAAGCGCCCCGTCCGAACGGGTGGGAAAATCACCAGCCAGGATCTTATTTTTGCAGCCAATTCGGTATCTTGTGGCCATCGCGCGGCGCCCGCGGCGATGCCTTGCTCTGCCATCGGAATACAACCGCCGGTTTATTTTCTCTGGCTACAGACGTTCTATGATTGTTCGCCGGTCGGCAAGAGGAACAAGAGGAATAATCAGGAGGAATGAGGCATGGCGGCGCAGGTCAGGACGGTGGTGTTCCACGGCATCGAGGCGGCGCCGGTCGAGGTGCAAGTCCAGCTGTCGAGCGGCCAGCCTTCTTTCATGATCGTCGGCCTGCCCGACAAGGCGGTGGGCGAAAGCCGCGAGCGGGTGCGCGCGGCGCTCACCGCGCTGGGCCTGGCGCTGCCGCCCAAGCGCATTATCGTCAACCTGGCGCCGGCCGACATGGCCAAGGAAGGCAGCCATTACGACCTGCCGCTGGCCCTGGCTTTGCTGGCGGCGATCGGCGTGATCGCGCCGGAGCGGCTGGCCGGGCATGTGGCGCTGGGCGAGTTGGCGCTGGACGGGTCGCTGACCGCGGTGGCGGGCGTGCTGCCGGCGGCGCTGTGGGCGGCGCAGCGCGGGCTGAGGGTGATCTGCCCCGCCGCCTGCGGCGGCGAGGCGGCCTGGGCCGGCGATCGCCAGGCTGGCCATCGCGTGGTGGCCGCGCCCGACCTGCTGGCGCTGATCAACCATCTGCGCGGCCAGGCGCAACTGCCGGCGCCCGAACCGCGCATCGACACGCAGGCGGCACGCTATCCCGACCTGCTCGACGTCAAGGGCCAGGAAAGCGCGCGCCGGGCACTCGAAGTGGCGGCAGCCGGCGGCCACAATCTGCTGATGATCGGCCCGCCCGGTGCCGGCAAGTCGATGCTGGCGGCGCGGCTGCCCGGGCTGCTGCCGCCGCTGGAGCCGGAAGAGGCGCTGGAGGTCAGCATGATCCGCTCGCTGGTCGGCGCCTTCAACGAGGGCCGGCTGGCCCGGCAGCGGCCCTATCGCGACCCGCATCATTCGGCCACCCTGCCGGCGCTGATCGGCGGCGGCCTGCGGCTGCGGCCGGGCGAGGTGTCGCTGGCGCATCGCGGCGTGCTGTTCCTGGACGAGCTGCCCGAGTTCAACCGCGCCGCGCTGGAGGCGCTGCGCCAGCCGCTCGAGACCGGGCGCGTCACGGTGGCACGGGCCAATGCCCATGCCGTCTATCCGGCACGCTTCCAGCTCGTGGCGGCGATGAACGCCTGCCGCTGCGGCCAGTTGGGCGATAGCGGCCGTGCCTGCCCGCGCGCGCCGCGCTGCGGCGCCGAGTACCAGAGCAAGATCTCCGGCCCGCTGCTCGACCGCATCGACCTGGCGATCGACGTGCCGCCGGTCAGACCGGCCGACCTGGCGCTGCCGCCGCCGGCCGAAGGCAGCGCCCAGGTGGCGGCGCGGGTGGCCGAGGCGCGCGCCATCCAGCGCCGGCGCTATCGCGAACTGGCGCCGCCGGCCCGGACGGCGCCCGACCACGGCAATCTGGTGCCAGGCGAGACGGCAGTGCGCTGCAACGCGGAGGCCGAGGGCGTGCTGCTCGATCAGGTGGCGACTCCCGACGCCGAGGGCCGCGCTTTGCTGAGCCGCGCCGCCGAACGCTTCGGCCTGTCGGCGCGCGGCTGGCATCGCGTGCTGCGGGTGGCGCGCACCCTGGCCGATCTCGACGGTTCGGTGGCGGTGCGGCGTCTGCACATAGCCGAGGCGTTGTCCTGGCGCCACACCGGCGCCATGGCGGCGCAGGTTGCGCCGCCGCTGATCGCTTCCGGCCCTGCGCCGCGCCTGGCCGCCGCGCAGTAGGATGCGAAGAACCTATCCACCCAAATTCATACCCAACCTACCGTGCAAAATTTCGGCTGAGGGCACAAAATATGGTAGATTCTCCCCAGATGATGGTCAAAACACCCTTTATTATTAAGCCTAACCACAACCAGCTACCTCTACAGCTGGCCCCTGTCCTGCGCTTACAGGCGGACCGAGACGTAGTTATCCGTTGCCAAGAGAATCTCGATTTCATGCGAGAGATGGCAGACGGCAGCGTGAAACTCATTGTTACATCTCCGCCATACAACATTGGCAAGGCATACGAGAAGAGGTCGTTACTCGACCGCTATATTGAGGAGCAGAAGAAAGTAATCGCTGAATGCTTCCGCTTACTTGATGAGCGCGGATCAATCTGCTGGCAAGTTGGCAATCATATACAGTCGGGTGAGATATTTCCGCTGGATACGATCCTATATCCAGTCTTCAAATCACTCGGCCTGAAATTGCGCAACCGCATTGTTTGGCACTTTGAGCATGGTCTCCATTGTGCCAATCGGCTCTCCGGAAGATATGAGACGATTATGTGGTTCACCAAAGGCAATGATTATACATTTAACCTCGATCCAATCCGTATTCCTTCCAAGTACCCGAATAAAAAGCATTTCAAGGGCCCGAAAAAAGGCATGCTTTCGGGCAACCCTCTAGGCAAAAACCCTGGCGACGTATGGGTCATCCCGAACGTCAAGAACAATCACGTTGAGAAGACTGACCACCCTTGCCAATTTCCTGTCGAACTGGTTGAGCGCTTGGTACTTGCGCTTACTAGCTCGGACGACGCTGTACTTGATCCGTACCTTGGTGTTGGCTCTAGCGTCATTGCGGCATTGAAGCATGGCCGTCGCGGTTACGGTTGTGATGTCGTTCAGAACTATGTAGACGTCGCTTGGGAGCGCGTTCACCAATTGCGAGCCGGTACGCTGCAAACGCGCCCGATGGGGAAACCTGTTTACGATCCAAAACTACCAAACGGCGGACATAAGTGAAGATCGTAAAATATTACAGCCATCTCAACGGATATGAGTTTCTAAAGGTTCACCAGCCGCTTTTATGGGATGAGATCGTCGCTGCGGTTGAAGCAGTTGATGCTAGAAAATGCCGTACGAAAATCTCAAAAGAAAAAACGATGGTGGGAAAAACGTTATACTCTCCGGAGCAAATGAATGCGGAGTTTGAAAAGAAGTTCATTGCCAGCGGCTGGAAATCTAGTCGGGTGAATTATTGGGTTACCGACGACGCCAAGTTGATTCGTCAAACACTTTCTTTGCCCCCTAAAGAGCAAAGGAAGCTAATTGAAGAAGCGGGAAAGAAGCCCTACGCGTCCTACAACCAGACCGACTTTGTTAAAGACCGCGTGGCCGTCGAGGTCCAGTTTGGAAAATATTTTTCTGTCGCATATGATCTGTTTGTAAAACATCTCGCTTTTTATGTAGGCGATGTTATCGATGTCGGGGTCGAAATTGTTCCCATGAAGAGCCTGCATGATGAAATGTCTACAGGTGTTCCGTGGTACGAAGGAGAATTGTATAATTTGATTCGCGAGGGTCGTGGAAATCCCGCCGTGCCTCTCATTCTAATCGGTGCGGCTGTCTAAATGCATTGCGCTCGCGGTGAGCCGGCGGAAAGCGTCAGCCATGTCCCAATCATCAGGCGCACAAATGGTCGCGGCGGGCCGATTACCGCCGCGCAATAGGCTCGCTTCTATGCCACGTCTGCTGGCGGCTTGGCTGCGCCGACCAGCGCCATGACGCCGCCCGGATTCATTGCGTCGACCATGGCGGTCGGGATCAGGATGGTGGCGCCGCGTTCCTTGGTGGTCTCGTAGATGATGTTCATGGCGCGCAGTTGCAGCGCCGCCGGGCTGCGCGCGTAGATCTCGGCCGCCTCGACGAATTTCTGCGCCACCTCCTGCTCGGCCTGGCCCAGCAGCACGCGGGCCAGCCGCTCGCGCTCGGCCTGGGCCTGGCGGCTCATCGCGTCCTGCAGCGCCAGCGGCACGCCGATGTCGCGGATCTCGACCGACAGCACCGCCACGCCCCAATCGGCGGTCTTGCGGCCGATCTCCTCGCGCAGCAGCGCGTCGCCCTGCTTGCGGTCGGCCAGCAGGGTCGACAGCAGCGAGGAGCCGACCATCTCGCGCAGGGAGGTCTGCGCCACCCGGCCGATGGCCTGACGATAGTCGGTGATCTCCAGCGCTGCGCGTTCGGGATCGTGGATCTGCCAGAACACCACCGCGTCGATATTGACCGGCACGGTGTCCTTGCTGAGCGCCTGCTCGGCGTTGAACTCGGTGGTCTGGATGCGCTGGTCGAGCCAGGTGGCGACGGCGTCGACGAACGGGATGATGAGGAACAGGCCCGGCCCGCGGATCGCCTCGAGCCGGCCCAGCCGCAACACCACCGCGCGCTCCCATTGATTGGCCATCTTGAGCGTCTGCGGAATGAGCAGCGCCGCGACCGCCAGCGCGGCCACCGCGACATACAGCGCGCCCGACCCCGCCGCATGCGCCTGCCACGCCAGCAGCACCGCCGCCGCCAGGGTCAATCCCGCCAGGACAAGCGCCGGGCGATTGGCGCCGGGCGCAGCCAACAGAGTGTTCATGACGTCGCTCCCTTCCGTTGTGCCAGGACCGTTATGCGTTGGGCCAGTTCGGCCGGTTCGACCCCCGCCGCGGCGGCCAGGGCGATGGCCTGCCGGGCCAGGTCGTCGATCTGCGCCAGCCGGGCGCGCCGGTCCGGCGCCGGCGGCGGCTGGGCCACGAAGCTGCCGCGGCCACGCACCAGGGTGATGGCGCCCAGCCGCTCCAGCTCGTCATAGGCGTGGCGCACCGTGTTGAGGTCGATGCGCAGCGCCACCGCCACTTCGCGCATGGTCGGCATCTGGTCGCCCGGCCGCAGCGCGCCATCGCCCAGGGCGTTCAGCACCTGCTGGCGAAGCTGCACGTAGATCGGCACCCCGCTGTTCTCCAGCCGAAGCCTGCCGAGAAGGGTGTCGCTCTGTGTATGCATTGACTAATACACTATTATTCTCATACACGAGAGTCAAGCGCGCGGAATGCGGCCCCGGCAGTCGCGCGATCGAGGCGGCAAGTCGGGAGGGTTCAGCCCGCCGCTTTCATCGCCAGACGGAACAGGAAGGCGACCGCGCCGACCGCGGCCACGCCGGCCAGCCACAAGCCGACGAACCAGGCCAGGCGCTGCCAGCGCGGCCGGGCCGGTATGGCTGCGGCGGCAGGATCGGCGGCCCGCTCAGTGGTGGTAGCCGGCATCGTCGCTGACCCGGCCGCGGAACACCCAGTAGGAATAGATCGTGTAGGCCAGGCAGAGCGGCACCAGCACCGCCGCGCCGACCAGCAGGAAGCCCAGGCTGGCATCCGGCGCCGCGGCATCCCAGATGGTGACCGAGCCGGGCACGATATTGGGATAGAGGCTGATGCCCAGCCCGACATAGGACAGCACGAACAGCCCCTGCGCGGCGACGAAAGGCAGCCGGTCGCGCGCGCGGGTCAGGCCGAAATACAGCAGCGCCGCGCAGCCCAGCACCAGGATCGGCACCGGCGCGGCATAGAGCATGTTGGGCCAGGTGAACCAGCGCGCCTCGAATTGCTGATTGAGGAACGGCGTCCACAGGCTGACCGCGCCGATCAGCGCCAGGGTGATCGCCGCCGTAACCAGCGCGATGTGGCGGGCGCGCCGGCGCAGCTCGCCCTCGGTCTTCAGCACCAGCCAGCAGGCGCCCAGCAGCGCATAGCCCACCGCCAGCGCCACCCCGGTCAGCAGCGAGAATGGCGTCAGCCAGTCCCACCAGCCGCCGGCATAGGCGCGGTCGCGCACCGGGATGCCCTGCACCAGCGCGCCCAGCGCGATGCCCTGGGCCAGGGCCGCCACCAGCGAGCCGGCGACGAAGGACAGATCCCACAGGAAGCGGCCGCGCGTGGCCTGGAAGCGGAACTCGAACGCCACGCCGCGGAAGATCAGCGCCAGCAGCATGGCGATCAGCGGCGCGTAGAGCGCCGGCAGCACGATGGCATAGGCCAGCGGGAAGGCAGCCAGCAGCCCGCCGCCGCCCAGCACCAGCCAGGTCTCGTTGCCATCCCATACCGGCGCCACCGAATTCATCATCGTGTCGCGCTGGCGCTGGTCCTTGAACAGCGGGAACAGGATGCCGATGCCCAGATCGAATCCGTCCAGCACCACGTAGAGCAGCACGGCCAGCGCGATCAGGCAGCCCCACACGAATGGCAGGTCGATCATGGCGTGCCTCCCTCGCTCGCCTGCTGCGCCGGCGCCGGCATGATGCCGGCGGCGTGCTGCGGCTGGCGCGGATCGGGTCCGCGCACCGCCGGCGTGGGCGGCCGCATCATCAGGCGCAGCGTGTAGAACAGACCGGCGCCGAACAGCGCCAGATAGACCAGCACGAAGGCGATCAGCGAGGCGGCGACCGCCGGCGCGGCGATCGGGGCGACGGCGTCCTTGGTGCGCAGCAGGCCGTAGACCACGAAAGGCTGGCGGCCGACCTCGGTGGTGATCCAGCCGGCCAGCACGGCGGCGAAGCCGGCCGGCCCCATCAGCACGCCCAGCCACAGCAGCGCCCGCGATTGGTAGAGCTTGCGGCGCAGCCGCTGCAGCAGGCTGAGCAGGCCCAGCCCGATCATCAGCAGGCCGATGCCGACCATGACGCGGAAGCTCCAGAACACGATGGCGGCGTCGGGCCGGTCCTCCTTGGGGAAGTCCTTCAGCCCCTTGATCTCGCCGTTCCATTCGTGGGTCAGGATCAGGCTGCCCAGATGCGGGATGCCGACGGCGTATCGGGTGCGCTCCTGCTCCATGTCGGGCCAGCCGAACAGCAGCAGCGGCGCGCCGCGCTGGGTCTCGAAATGGCCTTCCAGGGCGGCGATCTTGGCCGGCTGGTGTTGCAGGGTGTTGAGCCCGTGCAGGTCGCCGGCGACGAGCTGGATCGGCGCCACGATGGTGGCCATCCACATCGCCATCGAGAACATGATGCGCGCCTCGGCGTTGGCGCGATCGCGCAACAAGTGCCAGGCGCCGACCCCGCCGACCACGAAGGCGGTGGTGAGATAGGCCGCCAGCACCATGTGCACCAGGCGATAGGGGAAGGAGGGATTGAAGATCACCGCCCACCAGTCGGCCGGCACGAACTGGCCGGCTTCGTTGACCGCGTAGCCGGCCGGCGTCTGCATCCAGCTATTGGCGCTGAGGATCCAGAACGCCGACAGCAGGGTGCCGAACGCCACCATCAGGGTGGCGAAGAAGTGCAGGCCCTTGCCCACCCGTTTCAATCCGAACAGCATGATGCCCAGGAAGCCGGCTTCGAGGAAGAACGCCGACAGCACCTCGTAGCCCATCAGCGGACCGACCACCGGGCCGGCGCGATCGGAGAACACCGACCAGTTGGTGCCGAACTGGTAGGACATGACGATGCCCGACACCACGCCCATGCCGAACACCACGGCGAAGATCTTGGTCCAGTAGCGGAACACCTGCATGTAGCTATCGCGTCCGGTCGCCAGCCACAGCCCTTCCAGCACGGCCAGCCAACTGGCCAGGCCGATGGTGAAGGCCGGAAACAGGATGTGGGCCGAAATGGTGAAGGCGAATTGCAGCCGCGCCAAGGTCAAGGCAGCAAGGTCCATGATCCGTCTCCCTGCGGCACGGATAGTCCATGGACGACATGATCCACGGACGACATCGCCATTGTCCGGCCGCGCCGCGCCCGGAGCAAGTCGCGCCTTTTACCGCGCGCCGCTCGGTCTCGCCGGCGCCGAAGGTTATGAGGCGTCGGCGACGAAGCCGCCGCCCAGCGCGCGGTAAAGATCGACGACGGCGCTGTAGCGCAGCAGGTTGGCCTGCACCATGGCGTCGTTGGCCGAGATCACGGTGCGTTGCGCGTCCAGCACGGTGAGGAAATCGATGGTGCCGGCGTTGTAGCGCGTCTGGGCCAGGCGGTAGGCGATCTGCGCCTGGTTGAGCGCCTCCTGCGCCGCCTGGAACTGCTGCTGGTAGAGCTGGGCGGCGCTCAGCGCCGTCTCGGTCTCGACGAAGCCGTTGTAGACGGACTTGGCATAGACGAAGGCCAGCTCCTTGAACTGCGCCTCGGCCAGCTTCTGCTGGCCCTCCAGCCGGTTGCCCTCGAAGATCGGCGCCGTGATGCCGGCCGCCAGCGAGGTGATGAAGGTGCCCGGCGACAGCAGCTTGGTCAGCGCGGCGGCCACCGTGCCGCCTTCGGCAGTCAGGGTGATCGAAGGGAAGCGCTGGGCGCGGGCGCTGTCGATGTCGTAGCCGGCGGCCTTCAGGTCGGATGCCGCCCGGGCGATGTCGGGACGCCGGCACAGCAGCTCCGAGGGCATGCCGGCGACGATGGGCGGCAGGTGCAGATCGTTGAGCGAGCGGGCCTGCACGGTGAAGCCCTCCGGCGGGCGGCCCAGCAGCAGCGCCAGCGACAGCACCAGCGCGCGCTCGGACTGCTGCAGCGAGGCGATGCCGGCGCGCTGCGAGGCGGCGGTGCTGCGCTGCTGCGCCACCTCCAGGTCGGACACCAGCCCCGCGCCACGCTTCTGCTGCAGCAGCGCCAGGTTGCGTTCGGCGTTCTGCAGATCCTCCTGCGCCAGCCGCACCCGGTCGCGCGTCGCCAGGATCTGCAGATAGGTGGTGGCGATGTCGGCATTGACCGTGAGCGCCACCGTGTCGGCGTCGAAGCGCGAGGAGACCACGCGCTGCTCGGCGGCGGATGCGGCCGAGCGGTTGGCGCCGAACAGGTCGAGCTGGTAGGAGGCGTTGAGCGTGCCCTGGTAGCTGCGCCGCACGATCGTGCCGGCACCGGTATTGGTGCCCGAGGTTCTGGGTCCGGTGCTGGTGCGGCTGCCGCTGCCATTGGCCGACAGCGTCGGATAGAGCGGCGCGGCGGCCATGGTCGACTGCGCCTCGGCCTGCTGCACGCGGGCCAGCGCCGCCTGCAGATCCTGGTTGTTGGCCGCGCCCTGGGCGATCAGCTCGCCCAGTTCGGCGCTGGAGAAATTGCGCCACCATTGCACGTCGGGCCACTGCGCCGCGGCCGATCCAGCCGGCGCGTTGGGCGCATATTGGAAGGCAGGCGGCACCACCGGCGGCGTCTGCTGGCGGTCCTCCTGGAACAGGTCGCAAGCCGTCAAGGCCGGCAGCGCCAGCACCGAAACCAGGAGAAACCGTCGCAAGCCTTGCATCGCCCCCTCTAATGCGTCGCCAGCGCCAGCGCGGGGTCCAGCCCCGCCGCCTTGCGCGCCGGCAGGAAGCCGAACAGCAGCCCCGTGCCGCAGGCGCAGCCCAGCGCCATCAGCACCGGCCGGGCCGTGATCGCCACCGGCTGGCCGGCGGCGCCGAACAGCAGCGCCACGCCCAGCCCCAGCGCGGCGCCGATCATGCCGCCCAACAGGCACACCGCCAATGCCTCGCTGTTGAACTGCAGCAGGATATCCAGCCGGCGCGCCCCGGCGGCCATGCGCACGCCGATCTCGCGGGTGCGCTCGGCGACGCTGACCAGCATGATATTCATCACGCCGATGCCGCCCACCAGCAGCGAGATCAGCGCCAGCGCGCCCAGGAACAGGGTCAGGCTGTTGGAGGCGTTGGTCGCCGTCTCCAGCAACGCCTTCATGCTGCGCGACTGGAAGTCCTCGGTGCGGTGGCGCGCCAGCAGCAGCTGGCGGATGGCCTGCAGGGTCTGGTCGATGCGCGCGGTGTCGGCGACCTGCACGGCGATCGCCTGCACGGAGCGCTGGCCGAACAGGCGCCCAGCACCAGCGCGGCCGGCACCGCCCATTTGATCCATCGTCTGCGCTTGCGCGGCGGCGGGATGGAAACCATCGAGAAGCATCAGTCGGTTACGCCTGCGCGCGCTGTCGCATCCCCCATGGACGGGCGCCGCCGGGATTTTTGTCCATCCTACATCCAGACTGACAGGAAGCTCGCTGTATTTTCCGATACGCCGACGCATGTCGCTCGCCCGGTGCATTTGCCGTCCGGGCATGCGACAAGGTCCCTGGACAGTCGAGGAGAGGACCATGGCCATCGAGCTGGTGATCGAACCCAAGCCGCGCGACCTGGGCGGCTTCGCCGTGCGCCGCGTCCTGCCGCAGGTGGCGCGCCGCACCGTCGGCCCGTTCGTGTTCTTCGACCATATGGGGCCGGTCGCCTTTCCGGCCGGCGGCGGCATCGACGTGCGGCCCCATCCGCATATCGGCCTGGCCACCGTGACCTATCTGTTCGAGGGCGAGATCATGCATCGCGACAATCTGGGCAGCGTGCAGCCGATCGCGCCGGGCGACGTCAACTGGATGGTGGCCGGATCGGGCATCGCCCATTCCGAGCGCACCCGACCCGAGCTGCGCCCGGCGGGCCCGCGCCTGCACGGCATCCAGTCCTGGGTGGCGCTGCCGCGGGGCAGCGAGGAGGTGGCGGCGAGCTTCGTGCATCATCCCAAGGCGTCGCTGCCGGCGCGCAGCGACGGCGGCGCGCGGCTGCGCGTCATCGCCGGCACCGCCTATGGCATGACGTCCCCTGCGGCCGTGCAGTCGCCCACGCTCTATGTCGATGTCGATCTCGACGCCGGCGCTCGCATCGAGCTGCCGCAAGGTCACGCCGAGCGCGCGCTCTACGTCGCCACCGGCGCGGTGCGGATCGCCGGCCAGCGGATCGGCGCAGGACAGATGGCGATCTTCGCCGCCGACGCCGACGCTGCCATCGAGGCGCTCGAGCCCAGCCGCGCCATGCTGCTGGGCGGCGCTCCGCTCGACGGGCCCCGTCACATGTGGTGGAACTTCGTCTCCAGCTCGAAGGAGCGCATCGAGCAGGCCAAGCGCGACTGGCGCGAAGGCCGGTTCGGCCAGGTGCCGGGCGAGACCGAGTTCATTCCGCTGCCGGAGAATTGAGGCGCCGCGGCAACCGCCGCGAACCCGGCCGGCATGAGGCGCATCACCGCAGCGTGAAGGCCTGCGACGCGATTGCCCTTGCGATGGATGGCCGCGGCCCCCAAGTTGCGGGAGGTATTCACGCGGATATCCGGGCCTGATGAGTCGGACGACGAAAATCGTGCTGGTGGTGTGGGTGCTGGCCCTGATCGGGGCGGGCGCCTGGGTTGCGCGCGACAGCCTGCAATCGGGCGACAGCGCGGGCAACCAGCCCACCGGCTTCTTCAAGACCGAGACCGGCTCGCTGGCGGCGCAGATCGGCGGGCCGTTCAAGCTGATCGACCAGAACGGCGTCGAGCGCACCGACCAGGATTTCCGCGGCAAGCTGATGCTGGTCTATTTCGGCTACACCTTTTGTCCCGATGTCTGCCCGACCGAGCTCACGGTGATCACCACCGCGCTGGACCAGCTGGGCGCCGATGCGGCGCAGGTGGCGCCGATCTTCATCACCGTCGATCCCGAACGCGACACCGCCAAGGTGATGAAGGACTATGTCGCGCAGTTTTCCGACAGGCTGATCGGGCTGACCGGCAGCGAGCGCGACATCGCCGCTGCCGCCAAGGCCTATCGCGTCTACTACGCCAAGGCGCCCGGCGCCGATGGCTCGCCCTATCTGATGGACCACACCTCGCTGATCTACCTGATGGGCCGCGACGGGCATTTCCTCAAGCACTTCACGCCCAACGGCAAGGCCGAAGACATCGCCGCCGCCATCCGCGCTGCCATCAAGGCCTCGCCGCTTCCCGCCGCCGGCAAATAGGCCGTTCCCGGCCGGCCCGGCCGGCGGCGCGATTCGGTTCGCAAGCTATTGAATCTGCTGGCTTGCTGCAGTGCCAATATAGGATGACAGCCCCGTCAGGGCTGCCGTATCATCCCACCCCGGCTTCGGCCCCCTTTCGCTCACCGCTCGCGGAGACGTCCTTGCAGATGCTCTATCAGCTGCATCACTGGCAGAAGCAAATGGCCTGGCCGCTGCGGCTGATGTCGCAGGGCATGCAGCACTTCTATACCCATCCGCTCAACCCGGCGAGCTACACCAAGGCCGGCCGCACCGTGGCCGCCATGGGCGAGATGATGGAGCGCATGACGCGCCATTTCGCCAAGCCGGCGTTCAACCTGCCCTTCACCGTCATCGACGGCAAGGAAGTGGCGATCACCGAGCAGATCCTCGAGCGCCGCACCTTCTGCCAGCTGCGCCGCTTCAAGCGCGAGGGCCGCAAAGGGGATCCCAAGGTGCTGCTGGTGGCGCCGATGTCGGGCCATTTCGCCACCTTGCTGCGCGGCACGGTGGCGGCGCTGCTGCCGGCGCACGACGTCTACATCACCGATTGGCGCGATGCGCGCCAGGTTCCCATGTCGGAGGGCAGTTTCGACCTCGACGACTACATGGAATACCTGATCGACTACATCCATTGCCTGGGGCCGGACACCCACGTCATCGCCGTGTGCCAGCCCTCGGTGCCGGTGCTGGGCGCGGCCTCGCTGATGGCCGCGGTCGACGATCCGATCCAGCCGCGCAGCATCACCCTGATGGGCGGCCCGATCGACACCCGCATCAACCCGACCACGCCCAACGACTACGCCATGAAACGCACCCTCACCTGGTTCGAGCGCAGCGTGATCTCGACCGTGCCGCTGGGCTTCCCCGGCTACATGCGCCGGGTCTATCCCGGCTTCGTGCAGCTGGCCGGCTTCGTGTCGATGAATCTCGACCGCCATGTCGGCGCCCATTTCCAGATGTTCAATCACCTGGTGCGCGGCGACGACGATTCGGCCGAGTCGCACCGCAAGTTCTACGACGAATATCTGGCGGTGATGGACCTGACCGCCGAATTCTACCTGCAGACCGTGCAGGTGGTGTTCCAGGAGCACCGCCTGCCGCGCGGCATGTGGTCGAGCCGCGGCCGGCTGATCCAGCCCGCCGCCATCACCCGGCCGGCGCTGCTGACCGTCGAGGGCGAGCTGGACGACATCTCCGGCGTCGGCCAGACCAAGGCGGCGCACGAGCTGACGCCCGGCATCCCGGCCGCCAGGCACCAGCACTACGAGCAGCCGGGCGTCGGCCATTACGGCATCTTCAACGGCCGCAAATGGCGCGAGCAGATCATGCCGCGCGTGCACGACTTCATCCGCGCCAACGCCTGAACGGGCGCCGGCTGTCGGCCGGCCGCCGTCTCTGCTATAGTCCGCGCGCCGGACGATCCCGTCGCCAATCAGGCGATGGCGGCATTGCGTCCGGCGAGGTGGGGGATGGCGTCTCGCCGCAGCACGATCTGCAAGGGCTGTTGGCAGCGGCGCATGCCGATTGCGCTGCGCGGGCCGTTCGCGCTGCCGTTCCGGGTGCTGGGCATCAGGCCCAGCCGGATGAATCCCAACACCTGCACGATCTGCGAATGGATGTTCACCAGGGTCATGCCCGGGCGCAAGGTGACCATCGAAGCCACGGTGCTGTTCGCCGACCTGCGCGGCTATACCAGCATGTCGCAAAGCCGGCCGCTGGAGACGATCTCCGGCGTGCTCGATGCCTTCTACGACGAATGCGCCGCCGCCATCTGGAACCACGACGGGCTGCTGGCCAAGACCATCGGCGACGCCATCATGGCGGTGTTCAATTTTCCCATCGGCCAGGCCGACCATGCGCGCCAGGCGGTGCTGGCGGCGCGCGACATCCAGCGCCGCTGTCGCGAGCGGCGCGCCGCGCTGATGCAGCGCTTCGGCCTCGACGACGGCGAATTCTCGATCGGCATCGGCATCAACAGCGGCCAGTTGAGCTTCGGCGAATTCGGCCGCACCCATCGCGATCTCACCGTGATCGGCGACGTCGTCAACGTCGCCGCGCGCGCCCAGTCGGCCGCCGCCCCGGGCGAGATCCTGGTGACCGACGCGGTGTACGACGCCGCCCGCGACGTCATGCCCGACAGCCTGGCGCGCGACTATCGCCTCAAGGGCCTGGAGCAGCCGGTGGCACTGTTCGCCGCCTGAATTCTTCCTATCGCCGCGCCGCCTGGATCGCCTGCCACAGACGCTGCTGGGTCAGCGGCATGTCGAGCGTCGCCACGCCCAGCGGCCTGAGCGCATCGAGCGCCGCCAGCACCAGCGCCGGCGGCGCGCCGGTAGCGCCGGCCTCGCCGGTCCTGGCGCAACGCAGCCTTTCCCTCCAGGCCGAGCGCTGGCTAGACTCCGGCTCATGACATTGCCGCCGACCGTGCCGCTGCTGTTGGGCCAGCGCCAGATTGCGCTCCATGTGCGCCGCTCCGACCGCGCGCGGCGGCTGTCGCTGCGCATCGATCCGTCGAGCCTGGCGCTGGAGCTGGTGCTGCCGGCGCGCGCGTCGCTGGCCGAGGGCTTGCGCTTCGCCGCCCGCCAGGCCGACTGGATCGAGCACCGGCTGAGCCGTTTGCCGCCGCGCGTGGTGCCGGGCGACGGCGCGGTCGTGCCCTATCTGGGCGAGCCGCATTTGCTGCGCCACATCCCTGCCGCGCGACGCCATATCGAGCGCGTGCTGATGGACGACGGCACGGCCCTGCTGGCGATCGGCGGCGGCGAGGCGGCGCTGCTGGGCCGTCGCCTGAAGGACTGGATGCGCAAGGAGACGCAGCGCCTGATCGCGCCGCTGGCCCACGACAAGGCAGCGCGACTGGGCAAGCGCATTAGGCGCCTGTCGATCCGCGACAGCCGCACGCGCTGGGGCAGTTGCTCAAGCTCGGGCACCTTGTCGTTTTCATGGCGGCTGGCGATGACGCCGCTTCATGTGATCGACTATCTCGCCGCCCATGAAGTTGCGCATCTGGTCGAGCTCAATCACGGCCCGCGCTTCTGGCGCCAATGCGCGGCGCTGGCGGCGCAGGACATCGCGCCGGCCCGCGCCTGGCTGCGCAAGCACGGCGAATCGATCCTGGCGATCGGCTGACACTGGCGATGGACAAAGTCGCTATCCGCCAATGGATCGCCGCGATCCGCGATATCCTCGATCGGCAATGGGATCCGATCGGCGGCTGTCCGCCGGATGAGTACGACCGTTACGCCGGCAAGATCTCGACCATGCTGCGCGGCGGCGCGGACGATGAATCGTTGCTGGCTTATCTTGCATGGGCGGAAACGGTTCACATGGGATTGCCCGATTCCGATCTTCGAATCGCCACGCGCCGTGCCGTCGTCGCTGCGCTGCGCGCGCTGGGACAACCGCCCTATATTCCCGGCTGAAAACAAAAAGCCCGGCATCGCTGCCGGGCTTCTGTTTCGACCAGTGACGCCGCTTAGCTGGCGCGCGTGATGCAGGCCTTCTTCTTGGCCGCATCGGTCATCGCGTTGCACTGCTTGAGCGCGGCGGTCTTGGTCTTCTGGGCCTGAGCCGTGCACTGCTTTTTCTGCGTGACATTGCTCATGGCGTTGCACTTCTTGATGGTGGTGCTGTAGGCGCCGGCAAAGGCCGGCGAGGTGGTGGCCACCATGGACGACGCCACCATGAGGGCGGCGACAACGACAGCGATCTTGCGCATGACGACAAACTTCTCCGAAACCAGCAAATCCCCCGCTTGACGCAGAGCCCCTTCGCCACCTGCGATCCTATCCCCAGCGCCCGGGCAAATCCAATGAAATCAGATTGGTAGGCGGATTTCTTTATCTCGATTCTAGCGCTGGGATTTGGCCGCAACGCCCGGATAGAGGGCAAAGGCCCCAGCCCCTATTTTTCGCCGCATGAGCACTTCATTATCGGCCATGGCCACCTCCACCCCGGCCCGCGCCATCGGCGCCGGCCTCCCGACCCTCCCATTCGCCAGCCCGGCCGCGCGCTGGCGTGCGGTGCAGAACCGCGATGCCTCGGCCGACGGCGCCTTCGTGTTCGCAGTCAAGACCACCGGCGTGTTCTGTCGGCCGTCCTGCGCGGCGCGGCCGGCCAAGCGCCAGAACGTGAGCTTTTTCGGCTCCTGCCCGGAAGCGCGGCAGGCGGGCTACCGCCCCTGCAAGCGCTGCCAGCCCGAGGCGCCGGCCAAGGGCCGCGCGCTGGTCGAACGCGCCGCCACCTTGCTGGTCGATCCCGACAGCGACGAGCCGCGGCCGCTGGCCGAGGTGGCGCGCCAGCTCAAGCTGACGCCCTCGGCCCTGACCAGGCTGTTCCGCCGCGAGCTGGGGCTGACGCCGCGCGAATTCCTGGCGCAGCGCAAGCGCAGCCGCTTCCGCAAGGCGCTGAAGGACGGCCAGCCGATCGCCGAGGCCACTTACGATGCCGGCTACGGCTCCTCCAGCCGGGTCTATGAGGGCGACGGCGCGGGGCTGGGCATGACGCCGGCCACCTATCGCAAGGGCGGCGAGGGCGCCGAGATCGCCTGGGCCATCGCGCCTTCGGCCTTCGGCAAGGTGCTGGTGGCGGCCACCTCGCGCGGCATCTGCGCGGTGTTCCTGGGCGACAGCGAGGCCCGGCTGATCGAGGAGTTGCGCGGCGACTTCCCCGCCGCCACCCTGGTGCCGGGCGATGCCTCGATGACCAGCAAGGTCGAGGCGGTGCTGGCGCGGCTCGACGGGCGCAAGCCCACCTCCTTGCTGGCCAGGGACCTGGCCTTCGACATCCGCGCCACGGCGTTCCAGTGGCAGGTGTGGAAGGCGCTGACCGAGATCCCGGCCGGCCAGACCCGCACCTATGGCCAGATCGCCGCCGCCATCGGCCATCCCGGCGCCGCCCGCGCCGTGGGCCGCGCCTGCGCCACCAACCCGGTGTCGATCGTGGTGCCCTGCCATCGCGCGATCGGCTCGAGCGGCAGCCTGACCGGCTATCGCTGGGGCGTCGAGCGCAAGAAAAAGCTGCTGGCGGAAGAGAAGCAACGCGCCGGCGCCAAGCGCTGACCCCTTTCCCGTCTCATAGCATCGCGGCGTTCGGATCGAGCGCCGCGATGTTTTTTTGCGCGGCGCCAGCAGAACTCACGGCATAGCAATAGGCGCAAGCCTGCGCACAGCTATCGTAGGCGCCGATGTCGCGCGACTGGGCACAGGCGCAGCCGATGCGGTTGCCCTTCTCGCGCGCGGCGATATCGCGGCCGGCGACATCGGACAGCCGCTGCACGTCGATGCAGCGTGCCGCCGCCACGCCGTCGACCAGAAGATGCGGCTGCGCGCACAGGCTGAGGCGCAGGCCGCGCTCGGCCGCGATGCCGGCCAGCTCGCGCAGCAGCGCGCCCTTCTCTTCGTCGGGCGGATCGCGCCAGGCGAAGCCGTGCTGGCGTGCCGCCATGTCGAGATTGCGCACGCTCTTGCGATAAGGCTGCATGAACGACACCACCACCTCGTCGGTCGTGCCGGCCAGCGCCAATGCCAGCGTCGTGAAATTCTCGCGATGCCAGTCCGCATCGGTCAGCGACGAGAACAAGATCGGATCGTAGCGCCACACCACGACGCGCCGGCCGAAGCGCTTTGCCAGATCGCGCATCTGCGCCAGCGCGCGCTCGGCCGGCAAGGTGGCCGCTTCCAGCGCGCGCGGATAGCCCGTCGCCGTGAAGCTGACCGTGAATAGGAACGTGTCACGGACATCGTCGAGCGCCGGCAACAGCGGCGCCATGTTGCGAGTCCAGAAGGCGATGGCGTCGACATCGTCCGGCAACAGCGACACGCGCGAAGGCTTGCCGCCATAAGGATTGCGCACCTGGCACCATCCGGTTCGCAAGCGCTGCAGGAACCAGCGCGCATGGAAGGCCGGGATGTCGGTGCGATAGGAGGCGGAGACGATCATCGCGCCTCTCTCACCGCACCCGCCGGATCAGCACATAGAACGCGCCGCCGCCGCCATGGCGCGCATGGGCGGCGCGATAGCCGATGATGCGATGGCGGTTCTTGGCCGCGTCGAGCCAATGCGGCAGCTCGCGGCGGATGGCGCCCTCCTTGATGCGGCCGGTCTCGGGATCGATCTTGGTGCCCTTGCCGGTCACCACCAGCACCGCGCGATGGCCCGACGCCTGGGCCTGGGCCAGGAAGCGGCTCAGCGCCGGTTCGGCCTCGCGCAGGATCATGCCGTGCAGGTCGAGCGTGGCGTCGATCGCGACCTGGCCGCGCCGCAGCCTGTCGCTGGTGCGGCGGTCGAGCGCGGCCTCGGCCGGCGGCAAGGCCGCAGGCGGCGGCTCCAGCCGCGGCGTCGGACGTGGCGGCGCCGACGGCGGCACGACGCGTTCGGCCGCGGGCTTGCCGCGCGTCGCCTTGGGTTTGGCGACACGGCCGACGCCGCGCTTGAGCGGCTTCGCATCGGCCAGCGCGCGATGGAACAGCTCGGTGTCGTCGGGCCTTCTGCTCATGATGCGCCGCTCACAGCGATCTCAGGAAATCGATCAGCAGGCGGTTGACCTGATCGGGCCGCTCCTGCTGGGTCCAGTGGCCGCAACCCTCGAGCAATTCGCTGCGCCGCAGAAACGGCAGATGCCGGAGCATGGCTTCGAGCGTGCGCTTGGCGGCCGGCGCGGCAATGACGGGATCATGCGTGCCGCCGATATAGAGCGCCGGTACCTCGATCGGCCGGCCGCGCCAAGGCGCCAGCAGCGAAGCGTTGCGATCGACATTGCGATAGAGATTCAGCCCGCCGCGGAAGCCCGCGCGCCTGTACTCGGCGGTGTAGTAGGCGAGATCCTCGCGGCTCAGCCAGGCCGGCAGGGCGTCGCCGCAATCCGAACAGGTGTCGAGCAGCCCGCCGCCCGGCGGCACCACCGCGACATAAGGCTTGGCGGCATTGGCCTCGCCGCCCAGGGACCAGTAGAACAGGCGCAACGAACGCTCGGTGTCGGCCTCGAGCTCCTTCTCGGCCACGCCTTCGCGCTCGAAATAGAGCATGTAATAGCCGTCGATGCCGGCACGACGCATCTTCTCGGTCACGCCCAGTTGCTCGGGCGGGCTATAGGGCACCGACAGCCCGGCCACGGCAGGGAACAGATCGGGCCGCAGCAGGGCGGCGGTCCAGGCGATCGGCGCGCCCCAGTCGTGGCCGACGATAGCCGCCCGGTCGGCGCCCAGCGCCTCGACCAGCGCCGCCATGTCGCCGACATGGTGCAGCAGGCTGTAGGAATCGACCGGCGCCGGCGCCTCGCTGGCCCCGAAGCCGCGCAAATCGGGCGCCACGGCGTGGAAGCCGGCTGCCGCCAGGGCCGGCAACTGGTGGCGCCAGGAATACCAGCTCTCCGGCCAGCCATGGCACAGCAGCACCAGCTTCCCGCTGCCCATCTCGGCGATGCGCAAGTCAATACCGTTGGCCCTGACGGTACGGAAACCGAGATCTGCTCGCAGGCTCATAGCGCCGCCATCCGTATCGCTTTAGCCTTCCGCTCGTGCGGGAGGGAACAACCATGAAAACGCGCCTGGATTATCGCAAGGTGGCGCCCGAAGGCTATCGCGCTTTTGGCGCCGTGCACCGCTACATCGCCCAATGCGGGCTGGAAGAATCGCTGGTCCATCTCACCTATCTGCGCATCTCGCAGATCAATGGCTGCGCCTATTGCGTCGACCTGCATTTCCGCGACGCGCTGAAATGCGGCGTCGATGCGCGCAAGATCAACGCCGTCGCCGCCTGGCGCGAGATGCCGTTTTTCAGCCCGCGCGAGCGGGCCGCCTTCGGCTGGGCCGAATCGCTGACCCATGTCGGCGTCACCGGCGCGCCCGATGCCGACTACGAAGCGCTCAAGCCGCATTTCAGCGACAAGGAGATCGCCGATCTCAGCTTCGCCATCGCGCTGATGAACGGGCTGAACCGCATGGGCGTCGGCTTCCGCCTGGCGCCCGCGCTCGAGCAACCCAGGGCGGCCGAATAGCGACTGCCGAATAGCGGCGGCCAAACAGCTAGAGCAGCAGCGCGCCTTCCAGCGCCAGCAGCTTGCTCTTGGTGTGAAGCCCGCCGCGGCCGGAATAGCCGCCCATCGCGCCGCCCGCCGCCATGACGCGATGACAGGGCACGATGATCGGGATCGGGTTGGCGCCGCAGGCGCTGCCCACGGCGCGCGGATCGTCGCCGCCCACCGCCTTGGCCATCTCGCCATAGGTCAGGGTCTGGCCGTAGGGGATGGCGCACATGCGGGCCCAGACGCGCTGCTCGAAATCGCTGCCGCCGGAAGCCAGCTTCAGGTCGAAATCCTTGCGGCGGCCGGCGAAATACTCCTCGAGCTGGCGCCTGGCCTCGACCAGCACCGGCGCCGGCGGCGCCTGGTCCTGGGCTCTGCGCTCGCCCCAATGCAGCGCGACAATGGCGCCGTCGCGCTCCTCCACGGTCAGCCTGCCCAGCGGGCTATCGAGCGAAATCTGTGTCATGTGTCAGATATTAAGCCATTGGCGACATGGAGAAAACTCCGCCCCTTGCGGGGCATTGCCACGGTCCGGCTTGACCGCCGCCCCGCGCCGGCGCAATATTATTTCATGTACGGACAGCTTCTCCGGAGCACGCGAATTAGCGGCCCGGCCCTTTTTCAGGGCCGGGGCTTTGCCTATCGCGTCCGCTTCCATCCGGAGAATCTCCGTCATGTCCGCCCAGCCTGAATTCTCGTCCGCTTCGCCCAACCCGGCCCAACCCGCGCAACGCCACGCGCCGGAGAAGCTGTTCGTGCCGCCCGTCGCGGGCGAGCGCGTCTATCACTGCTATGCGCTGATCGCCGATCCCGAGGCCGCGCTGCTGCCGCGCGTGCTGCAGTTCTTCGCCAAGCGCAACCTGGTGCCCTATCGCTGCCACGCCACGGTCGAGGGCCGCGACGACGGCGTGCTCAGCATCGACGTGCAGGTCTGCGGCCTGGACGACTGGAGCGCCGGCCATCTGGGCCAATCCTTGCGTCAGATCGTCGGCGTGCACACGGTGCTGATGTCGCGGCTGGTGCGCTGAAGCGGATCGGCGCCGGCATGCGCGGCCGCCTTCCGCGGCGTGCCGTCAGCCCTTCGGCTTGAAGTCCAGCGACACACCGTTCATGCAATAGCGCTGGCCGGTCGGCGCCGGGCCGTCGGGGAAGACATGCCCGAGATGGCCGCCGCATTTGGCGCAATGTACCTCGGTGCGCACCATGAAATGGCTGGTGTCGGTCGAGGTCTCGACCGCCTTGGCCTCGAGCGGCTGGTAGAAGCTGGGCCAGCCGCAGCCGGCATCGAACTTGGTATCGGTCTGGAACAAGGGCTCGCCGCAGCCGGCACAGACGAAGGTGCCGGGCCGGAACTCCTTGTCCAGCGCACTGCTGTGCGGCCGCTCGGTGCCGTGCTGGCGCAGCACGCGATACTGCTCCGGCGTCAGGCTCTGACGCCACTCTGCGTCGGTCTTCTGCACGGGGAATTTGTCGGCCTGCTTGGGTGCCGCCATGTCGCGCCTCCTGATTGTCGGGGTGACCCCCGATATGGGATCGCCGGCGTCCTGCGCCAAGCCGACCATGCCACACAAGCCCGTGAGGTGGCAGCCGCAGGCGATACGACATCTGGCGGGAGAGAGGTAGACCGAAGGACCGGTCGCCACTGCAGGGTTGTGACGGCCGGTCCCTAGCGGTCCCTTTCAGCAAACTGAAAGACGAACGGTTGCGGGTCTTCCGGGGGTTGGGGCGCCGCTTGCGCGGCGTCGGAGCAACTGTTCGCAAAACCGATCCTGCGCCCCTAGCTTGACGAGTTCCTGACATTGAGAACCATTCTCTGGGCCAAACTGGCGCAGGGGCCGGACAGCGGCTAGACTTGCCCGCCAAGTGCTTGATTTCAGGGGGAGGATGCCATGACCAAGGTGGTTCGCGTGCACCGTATCGGCGGGCCGGAGGTGCTGCAGATCGAGGATTTGCCGCTGGCCAAACCCGGCAAAGGGGAGGCGCTGGTACGCCATACCGCGATCGGGCTGAATTATATCGACACCTATTTCCGTTCCGGGCTCTACCCCGCGCCGCTGCCGGTGGGCATCGGCATGGAAGGCGCCGGCGTGGTCGAGGCCGTCGGTCCAGGCGTGAAGGACATCAAGAAGGGCGATCGCGTGGCGTATGCCGGCCGGCCCAATGGCTCCTACGCCGAGGCGCGCGTCATGCCCGCCGACATCCTGGTGAAGATTCCCAAGGGCGTGTCCGACGAACAGGCCGCCGCGATGATGCTGCAGGGCATGACGGTCGAGTATCTGCTTCGCCGTACCTACAAGCTGAAGAAGGGCGAGATCTGCCTGCTGCACGCCGCGGCGGGCGGCGTCGGCCTGATCTTCTGCCAATGGGCCAAGGCGATCGGCGCCAAGGTGATCGGCGTGGTGTCGAGCGACGAGAAGGCGGCGCTGGCCAAGAAGCACGGCGCCACCTGGACCGTGGTGTCGAGCCGCGAGAATTTCGTCGAGCGCGTCAAGGCCATCACCAAGGGCAAGGGCGTGCCGGTGGTCTACGATTCGGTGGGCAAGGACACCTGGTCGGGTTCGCTCGACTGCCTTTCGCCGCGCGGGCTGATGGTGAGCTTCGGCAATGCCTCCGGCGCGGTCGGCCCGGTCGATCTCGGCATCCTGTCGGCCAAGGGCTCGCTCTATGTCACGCGCCCGACCCTGATGAGCTACACCGCCACCCGCAAGGAACTGCTGGGCAGCGCCAATGCGCTGTTCAAGATGGTGGCCTCCGGCAAGGTCAAGATCCGCATCAACCAGAAATACAAGCTGGACGACGTGGTGCAGGCGCATCGCGACCTGGAGGGCCGCAAGACCACCGGCTCGACCATCATCGTGCCCTGAGGTCTTCGCCCATGATCGCGATCGCCGGCCGGGTGAAGATAAAACCCGGCCGGCGTGCGCAGGCGCTGGTTCTGGCGCGGCAGATCGCGACACCGAGCCAGGCCGAAGGCGGCTGCCTCGGCTAGGCCGATCTCAAGAGCGGCGCGACGAGGCGGCGCTGGCGGCGCATTTCAAGACGTTGCATCTGATCGGGTTCCGCCAGCCCCTGCCGCGCCTGCTGGCCGCACCGCCCGACATCGGCAAATATCTCGTCTCCGCCACCGGGCAGGCCTGAGCGCCAAACGAAGCGGGCCGCTCGAAGGCGGCCCTTCCGGTCCCTGTCGCGAGGCGCCGGCGTTACTGGCTCATCACCACGGTCGTGACGCGCCGGTTCTCGGCGTGCTCTTCCTTGGTCTTGGCGTTCTTGACGACCGGACGCTGGTTGCCGAAGGACAGCGCCGAGATGCGGCCCGCGGCCACGCCGTTCTTGATCAGCACCGTCTCGACCGCGCGGCAGCGTGTGTCGCCGAAGGACAGGGCGAAGGCCTCGTCGAAGTCGTCGTCGGTATGGCACTCCAGCCGCACCTTCACCGCCGGATGGGCCTTGAGCCACCCGGCCTGGCGCTTCAGCACCTCGACCGCATTCTTGGTCAGGTAGCTCTGCTTGTAGGTGAAAGTGACCGTGTCGCCCGGATGCTTGCCGCCGCCTGCCGCGGCGGTGGCGAACTCGGCCTGCAACGATCCGGGCTGAGGACTGCCCTGCGCGGAAGCTGGGCTGGGCAAGGCGAAGGCCAGGGTCAGGAACAGGGCGGCGTAGGAAAAACGCATGACGATCCATCGCATAACGGCGCCCGCGGGGCGCGTGGCTGCGGGGACTTTATTGCACCGCGCGCGGCCGGCAAAAGCAAAAATCGCCGCGGCAACGGCGCACACGCCACGATAAAGCCGCAGTCCTGTCGGGCGCCGTCCGGTCGGCGGTCGGCGGTCGGCGGTCGGCGGTCGGCGGTCGGCGGTCGGCGGTCGGCGGTCAGCGACGGTGAGGCGGATAGGGATGGCGCCGGCCGGACGGGTCCTCGACCACCGACTGGCCGTCCTGTTGATGCAGATAGCCCGGCCCCACCGGCACCTTGCCGTGGCCGCCGGGGATGTCGAGCACGTAGGTCGGCTGGGCCAGGCCCGACAGCCCGCCGCGCAGGCGGCGCATGATGGCCTGGCCGGCTTCGAGATCGGTGCGGAAATGGCCGGTGCCCTGGGCCAGGTCGCCGTGATGCAGGTAATAGGGCTTGATCCGGTTGGCCAGGAGGGTGCGGAACAGCCCCTCCAGCGTGGCGGCATCGTCGTTGACGCCCTTGAGCAGCACCGATTGCGACAGCATGGGAATGCCGGCATCGACCAGCCGCGCGCAGGCGCCAAGCGCCGCGGCCGACAGCTCGCGCGCGTGGTTGACATGCAGCACCACATAGACGGCCTTGGATGCGCCCGGGACTCCTTGGCCTTCCGCAGCCGGCCGCAGCGCCGCCACCAGCGCCGCGTCGATGCGGCCGGGATCGACCGCCGGCACGCGGCTGTGCAGGCGGATTACTTTCACATGCTCGATCGCCGACAGCCGCGCCACGATCGCCTGCAGCCGGCGCGCCGACAGCACCAGCGGATCGCCGCCCGACAGGATGACCTCGAAGATTTCCGGACGGCGCTCGATATAGCCCAGCGCGGCGTCGAGTTCGGCTTCGCTCAACGTGCCGCCATCCGCCCCCACCGTCTCGCGGCGGAAGCAGAAGCGGCAATAGACGGCGCAGACATGGGTCGACAGCAGCAGCACGCGGTCGGGATAGCGATGCACGATGCCCTTGACCGGAGCGTGCGCGGCATCGCCGATCGGATCGGCCAGTTCCTCCGGCGCCACCAGCGCCTCGCGCGGATCGGGCACGAACTGCGCCGCCACCGGATCGGCCGGGCTGGCGATATCGCCGATCAGCCCGACCATGGCCGGCGTGACGGCGATCTGGAAACGCTCGACCACGGGCGCCAATTCGGCCGCGCGGTCGCGTGCGACAAGCCCGGCCGCGACCAGGTCGTCGAGCGATCGCAGGGTCCGGGTCGGCGCGGTCACGACGGCCCGACTACTGGTTCATCGAGCCGAAGAAGTCGGCGTTGTTCTTCGACGTCTTCAGCTTGTCGAGCAGGAACTCCATGGCATCGACCACGCCCATCGGCATCAGGATGCGGCGCAGCACCCACATCTTGGAAAGCGTGCCCTTGTCGACCAGCAGCTCTTCCTTGCGGGTGCCCGACTTGGTGATGTCGATGGCCGGGAAGGTACGCTTGTCGGAGAGCTTGCGGTCGAGGATGATCTCGGAGTTGCCGGTGCCCTTGAACTCCTCGAAGATCACCTCGTCCATGCGGCTGCCGGTGTCGATCAGCGCGGTGGCGATGATGGTCAGCGAGCCGCCTTCCTCGATGTTGCGAGCGGCGCCGAAGAAGCGCTTGGGCCGCTGCAGGGCGTTGGCGTCGACGCCGCCGGTCAGCACCTTGCCCGAGGAGGGCACCACGGTGTTATACGCGCGCGCCAGGCGGGTGATCGAATCGAGCAGGATCACCACGTCCTTCTTGTGCTCGACCAGCCGCTTGGCCTTCTCGATCACCATCTCGGCGACCTGGACGTGACGCACCGCCGGCTCGTCGAAGGTCGAGGAGATCACCTCGCCCTTGACCGAGCGCGCCATGTCGGTGACTTCCTCCGGCCGCTCGTCGATCAGCAGCACGAT
>CAYWLS010000036.1:0-33882 GCA_964458605.1 uncultured Hyphomicrobiales bacterium
GCATGCTGATGGCGGCGCTGCGGCTGAACATCCCGACGGTGTTCGTCTCCGGCGGTCCGATGGAAGCGGGCAAGGTGGTGCTGCGCGGCAAGGAGCACGCCATGGACCTGGTCGACGCCATGGTGGCGGCGGCCGACGACAAGATGACCGATCAGGAAGTCGCGACGATCGAGCGCTCGGCCTGCCCGACCTGCGGCTCCTGCTCCGGCATGTTCACCGCCAATTCGATGAACTGCCTGACCGAGGCGCTGGGCCTGTCGCTGCCGGGCAACGGCTCGGTGCTGGCCACCCATGCCGACCGCGAGCGGCTGTTCCTTGAGGCCGGCCGGCTGGTGGTCAACCTGGCGCGACGCCACTACGAGCTGGACGACGCCAGCGTGCTGCCGCGCGCGGTGGCCAGCTTCGCGGCGTTCGAGAACGCCATGACGCTCGACATCGCCATGGGCGGCTCGACCAACACGGTGCTGCATCTGCTGGCCGCCGCACACGAAGCCGGCGTGCCCTTCACCATGGCCGATATCGACCGGCTGTCGCGCCAGGTCCCCTGCCTGTGCAAGGTGGCGCCGGCCAAGAGCGACGTGCACATGGAAGACGTGCATCGCGCCGGCGGCATCATGGCCATACTGGGCGAGCTCGATCGCGCCGGCCTGCTGCATACCGACCTGCCGACCGTGCACGCGGCCAGCCTGGCCGAAGCGCTCGACCAGTGGGACGTCAAGCGCACCGACGACGGCACCACCCACACCTTCTATCGCGCGGCGCCGGGCGGCGTGCCGACCCAGGTGGCGTTCAGCCAGAACCGCCGCTACGAGACGCTCGATCTCGACCGCCGCCAGGGCACCATCCGCGACAAGGCCCATGCCTTCTCGCAGGACGGCGGCCTGGCGGTGCTGTTCGGCAACCTGGCCGAGGACGGCTGCATCGTGAAAACCGCCGGCGTCGACGAATCGATCCTGAATTTCGTCGGCCGCGCCCGCGTGTTCGAGAGCCAGGACGCGGCGGTCTCGAGCATCCTGCTGGGCGAGGTGGTGCCGGGCGACGTGGTGGTGATCCGCTACGAGGGCCCGCGCGGCGGGCCGGGCATGCAAGAGATGCTCTACCCGACCAGCTACCTGAAATCCAAGGGCCTGGGCAAGGTCTGCGCGCTGGTGACCGACGGCCGCTTCTCCGGCGGCTCTTCGGGCCTGTCGATCGGCCATGTCTCGCCCGAGGCGGCCGAAGGCGGGACGATCGCCCTGGTGCAGGACGGCGATCGCATCGAGCTCGACATCCCCAACCGCCGCATCCACCTGGCGGTCGACGAGGCCGAGCTGGCGGCGCGCCGCGAGCGCCAGCAGGCGATCGGCTTCCAGCCGGCGCAGCCGCGCAAGCGCGCCATCTCGACCGCGCTGCGCGCCTATGCGTCGATGGCCACCAGCGCCGCCAAGGGCGCCGTGCGCGAAGTCAAATAGCGCCGCGCCGCGCAGCCAACGACGAGACGGCCGGCCGCAGCGCCGGCCGCTTCATTTCCGGCTACGACAAGGCTTTGGCCGTGTAGCGCCGGTGCGACTGCAGGATCATCCGCCGCGCCTCGGCGGCATCGCCCCAGCGCACGATCTTGACCCATTTTGATTCCTCCAGGTCCTTGTAGTGCTGGAAGAAATGCTCGATCTGCTGCAGCGTAATCCGCGGCAGATCGGTGGTCTCGTGAACCTTTTCGTAGCGTCGGGTCAATCGCGTCGCCGGCACGGCGATGATCTTCTCGTCGGGCCCCGCCTCGTCCTCCATCACCAGCACGCCGACCGGGCGCACCGCGATCACCGCGCCGGGAATCAACGCACGGCTGTTGGCCACCAGCACGTCGCAGGGATCGCCGTCCTCGGACAGGGTCTTGGGGATGAAGCCGTAATTGCCGGGATAGCGCATCGGCGTGTAGAGAAAGCGGTCGACCACCAGCGCGCCCGAGGCCTTGTCGAATTCGTATTTGATCGGTTCGCCGCCGATCGGCACTTCGATCACCACATTGACTTCGTCGGGCGCCTTGGCGCCGATCGACAGGGCTTCGAGATTCATGCGGCACTCCCGGGACAGCTAATGGGCAGAGGATGCGGCTTGGCGCGCTGTCGTCATCGGGCAGCCCGCTCAAGACTTGGCTGGAGAGGACCGATCTTTGTCGAGCGCCGCATTCCATTTGCCCATTTCTTCTTTCAAATAGCTCCGAACAGTCTGCAGCAGAGCCCGATCGTTGCCGAAATCCGCCAGTGCATCGTCATCGGTACATGCCGCGATCTGGCTGTCGTACCAGGCAAGCTTGCACTCGACCGCATCGATGGTTGCGTAGAACTGTTTGGGTGGCAAAGAAATGTTCAGGCGCAGGATCATGGCCACCTCTCCACTCGCCTTCATTCGCAGAATGGTCTGCCCGCGCCGCCGGCGCCGCCAGCCCGCGACACCAGCACCGGCTTGTCGCGATAGAGATCGGAACAGCCGCTTCAGGTTCTCGATCTTCGGCAGGTCGTTGAAGACAATATAGGGCTGGGTCGGGTGCAGGGTGAGATAGTCCTGATGATAGGTCTCGGCGCGATAGAAGCTCTGGCCAGGCTCGACCTTGGTGGCGATGGGCGCGGCGAACACATGCGCCTGGTCGAGCTGGGCGATATAGGCGCGGGCGATCCGCCCCTGCTCCTCGTCCTGCGGGAAGATCGCCGTGCGATACTGGGTTCCCTCGTCCGGCCCCTGGCGGTTGAGCTGGGTCGGGTCGTGCGCCGCCGAGAAGAACACCTGCAGCAGCTTGCCGTAGCTGATCTTGTTCGGATCGTAGGTGATCTGCACCGATTCGGCGTGGCCCGTGTCGCCCGAGCCGACTTCGTCGTAATGCGCCGTGGCAGCCTTGCCGCCGGCATAGCCAGACACGGCGCTGACCACGCCCTCGACATGCTGGAACACGCCCTGGATGCCCCAGAAGCAGCCGCCCGCCAGCACCGCGACCTGGGTGCCACCACCGGCGGGCGCCGGCATATCGATGGCCGGGGCGGGGATGACGAGGCCCTCCCGCGCCGGCGTCGGCAGCGCGGGCAGGACCAGCGCCGCGCCAGCCAGCGCCAGAGCCAACAGTGCCATGCGGCGGGAACTCGGTCTCGGCAGCTTGGGCAGATGCATCAGTCGGGCCTCCCGGTTCGGTGCGGCAGGGCGCACGCTCATGCGCGTCGTCCGCCGGTCATCCCTATATGGCGCGCCGCACGCGCTTGTCGCCCCGGATCCAGCGCCATCACGTCCATTTGACCGCAAACGCGCCGCGCGTGATCGCACAGCCCCGTCGCCATTGCCGACCCAGCCGGCTGGGGCGACACTGGGCTCCGCATCGCGCGTTGAGGCAGTATGGTTTGGCCGGCGATCGATGCGGCTTGCCCCGCGTTTCGCCGCCGACCAGGGAGTTCTTCATGTCTGCAGCCGGCCGTCTGTCGTTCCATGTGCCCGAGCCCGCGGTGCGGCCCGGCGGCACGCCCGATTTCAGCGACGTCAAGATCCCGCCGGCCGGGGAAGTACGGCGGCCTCCCGTCGACGTGGCAGCGGAAGACATCCGCGACCTGGCCTATTCGATCATCCGCGTGCTGAACCGCGAGGGCGAGGCGGTCGGACCCTGGGCCGGGGAATTGAGCCAGGAGGAACTGCTGGAGGGCCTGCGCCACATGATGACCCTGCGCGCCTTCGATGCGCGCATGCAGATGGCGCAGCGCCAGGGCAAGACCTCCTTCTACATGCAGCATATGGGCGAGGAAGCCGTGAGCTGCGCCTTCCGCAAGGCGCTGGCGCCGGGCGACATGAATTTCCCCACCTATCGCCAGGCCGGGCTGCTGATCGCCGATGGCTATCCGATGCGCGATATGATGGCGCAGATCTATTCCAACGAACGCGATCCGCTCAAGGGCCGGCAGTTGCCGGTGATGTATTCCTCGCGCGAGCATGGCTTCTTCTCGATCTCCGGCAATCTCGGCACCCAGTTCGTCCAGGCGGTGGGCTGGGCAATGGCCTCGGCGATGAAGCAGGACACCAGGATCGCCGCCGGCTGGATCGGCGACGGCTCGACCGCAGAATCCGACTTCCACGCCGCACTGGTATTCGCCTCGACCTACAAGGCGCCGGTGGTGCTGAACATCGTCAACAACCAGTGGGCGATCTCGACCTTCCAGGGCATCGCCCGCGGCGGCTCCGGCACCTTCGCCGCGCGCGGCCTGGGCTTCGGCATCCCCGCCCTGCGGGTCGACGGCAACGACTACCTGGCCGTCTACGCCGTGGGACGCTGGGCCGCCGAACGCGCGCGCCGCAATCTCGGCCCCACCGTGATCGAATACGTCACCTACCGCGTGGGTGCCCACTCCACCTCCGACGATCCCACCGCCTACCGGCCCAAGACCGAATCCGATGCCTGGCCGCTGGGGGATCCGGTGCTGCGGCTGAAGCATCATTTGATCCGCATTGGCGCCTGGTCGGAGGAGCGGCACGCGCAGGCCGAGGCGGAGATCATGGCCTCGGTGATCGAAGTGCAGAAAGAGGCCGAAAGCCACGGCACCCTGCATTCGGGGCCGCACCCGTCGGCGCGCGACATGTTCGAGGGCGTCTACGAGACCATGCCGCCGCATCTGCGCCGGCAGCGCCAGCAGGCGGGAGTCTGAGCCGTGCCGCGCAAGACGATGGTCGAGGCGATCCGCGACGCCATGGACGTGTCGATGCAGCGCGACGACAACGTCGTGGTGTTCGGCGAGGATGTCGGCTATTTCGGCGGCGTGTTCCGCTGCACCCAGGGGCTGCAGCAGAAATACGGTGCCAGTCGCTGCTTCGACACGCCGATCAGCGAGCTCGGCATCGTCGGCGTCGCGGTCGGCATGGCGGCCTATGGCCTGCGGCCCTGCATCGAGATCCAGTTCGCCGATTACATGTATCCCGGCTACGACCAGATCGTGTCCGAGGCGGCCCGGCTGCGCTACCGCTCCAACGGCGAGTTCACCGTGCCGATGGTGGTGCGCATGCCCACAGGCGGCGGCATCTTCGGCGGCCAGACCCACAGCCAGAGCCCGGAGGCGCTGTTCACCCATGTCGCCGGGCTCAAGACGGTGGTGCCGTCCAATCCCTACGATGCCAAGGGCCTGCTGATCGCGGCGATCGAGGACAACGACCCGGTGATCTTCCTGGAGCCCAAGCGACTCTATAACGGCCCGTTCGACGGCCATCACGAGCGACCGGTCACGCCCTGGTCCAAGCACCCGCTGGGCGAGGTGCCGGACGGCCACTACACCGTGCCGCTGGGCAAGGCGGCCATCCGTCGCGCCGGCGGCGCCGTGACGGTGCTGGCTTACGGCACGATGGTGTTCGTGGCCGAAGCCGCGGCGGCCGAGACCGGTATCGACGCCGAAGTGATCGACCTGCGCAGCCTGCTGCCCTACGATTTGGAGACCATCGTCGCCTCGGTGCAGAAGACCGGGCGCTGCGTCATCGTGCACGAAGCGACCCTGAC
Organism: uncultured Hyphomicrobiales bacterium; assembly: GCA_964458605.1. Classification (GTDB taxonomy): domain Bacteria; phylum Pseudomonadota; class Alphaproteobacteria; order Reyranellales; family JAQSWP01; genus JBBSNV01. The sequence continues at coordinate 5,492 of CAYWLS010000036.1, forward strand.
CGGCGGCTATGGCGCGGAACTGACGGCGCTGGTGCAGGAGCATTGCTTCTACAGCCTCGAGGCGCCGATCGCGCGGGTCACCGGCTGGGACACGCCCTACCCGCACGCCCAGGAATGGGACTACTTCCCCGGACCGGCCCGCGTCGGGCGCGCCCTCAGGGCCGTGATGGAGGCCTGAGATGGGAACGCGCATCGTCAAGCTGCCCGATGTCGGCGAAGGCGTGGCCGAGGCCGAGATCGTCGAATGGCACGTCGCGATCGGCCAGTCGGTGCTGGAGGACCAGCTCCTGGCCGCCGTGATGACCGACAAGGCCACGGTCGAGATTCCCTCGCCGGTCGCCGGCACCGTGGTAGCGCTGGGCGGCGAGGTCGGCAGCGTCATTGCCGTCGGCTCGGAGCTGGTGCGGCTGGAAGTGGCCGGCGCCAGCAACGAAGACGTCACGGCTACGCTCAAGCCGGCGGCCGAGCCACCACCGGCGAAACCGACCCCGGCTATCGCGAAGAAGGAGACGCCGCGCGACCGGCCGCCCAAGCCTGCCGCGCAGCCCGAGACGCCGCTGCCGGTGCCGCAATCGCGGCCGGCGGTCGCCAAGCCGATCGCCGCGCCGGCGGTGCGGCGGCGCGCCCGCGAGGCCGGTATCGACCTGCGCCAGGTGCGCGGCAGCGGCCCGGCCGGTCGCATCGGCCACGACGATCTCGATGCCTTCCTGCGCGGCGGCGCTGCCAGTGCCGGCGGCGCGGCGCGCGTCGCCAACAATGCGGTCGAGACCGTCAAGGTGATCGGCCTGCGCCGGCGCATCGCCCAGAAGATGGCGCAAGCCAAACGCCGCGCCGCCCATTTCTCCTATGTCGAGGAGGTCGATGTCACGGCGCTGGAGGAATTGCGCGCCAAGCTCAATGCCGAAGAGCGCCCCGACCGGCCGCGCCTGACCGTGATCCCGTTCCTGATGCAGGCGCTGGTCAAGGCGCTGGTCGATTTCCCCGAGATGAACGCGCTGTACGACGACGAGGCCGAGATCATCGAACGCCATGGCGGCGTGCATATCGGCATCGCCACCCAGACCGACAACGGCCTGCTGGTGCCGGTGGTGCGCCATTGCGAGGCGCGCAGCCTGTGGGATTTCGCCGCCGAAATGCGCCGCCTGGCCGAGGCGGCGCGCCAGGGCACGGCGACGCGGGCCGAGCTGTCGGGCTCGACCATCACCATCACCAGCCTGGGGCCGCTGGGCGGCATCGTCACCACGCCGGTGCTGAACCGGCCGGAGGTGGCGATCGTCGGCGTCAACCGCCAGGCGGTGCGGCCGGTGTGGCAGGGCGGGCAGTTCGTGCCGCGCACCATGATGAACCTGTCGTCGTCCTTCGACCATCGCGTGATCGACGGCTACCAGGCGGCGCGCTTCGTGCAGCGCCTGAAGAGCCTGCTCGAAACGCCGGCAACCCTTTTCATCGAGGCGTGAGATGGCTGAGATTTCCACCAAGCTGCTGGTGGTCGGCGGCGGACCCGGCGGCTATGTCGCGGCGATCAGGGCGGGCCAGCTTGGCCTCGACGTGGTGCTGGTCGAACAGGGCGGCCGCGACGGCGGGCTGGGCGGCACCTGCCTCAATGTCGGCTGCATCCCGTCCAAGGCCATCATCCACGCCGCCGACGCCTTCCACCAGGCGCGCCAGCAGGCGACAGCGGCGCCGCTGGGCATCCGGGTGGAGAAGCCGACCGTCGATTTCGCCCGCACCGTCGAATGGAAGGACGGCATCGTCGGCCGCCTGACCAGCGGCGTCGGCGCGCTGCTGAAGCGGCACAACGTCAAGATCCTGCACGGCCACGGCCAGATGCTCGACGGCAAGACCTGCACGGTCGAGACCGATACCGGTCGCCAAACCGTCAAGGCCGAGCATGTCGTGCTGGCGACCGGCTCGGAAGCCGCCAGCCTGGCGGCGCTGCCGTTCGGCGGCCGGGTGATCTCTTCGACCGAGGCGCTGGCCTTGACGACGGTGCCGCCCCGCCTGGCGGTGGTCGGCGCCGGCTATATCGGGCTGGAGCTGGGCACCGCCTTCGCCAAGCTGGGATCGCAGGTCACGGTGATCGAAGCCGCCGACCGCCTGCTGCCGGCCTACGACGCGGAGCTGACCCGGCCGGTGGCGCGGCGGCTGAAGGCGCTGGGCGTCGAGCTGCTGACCGGCGCCAAGGCCTCGGGCCTCGCCGCTGACAGCCAAGCGCTGCGCGTGATGCAGCAGGATGGCACGGCGCGCGACATCCCGGCCGACAGGATTCTGGTCGCCACCGGAAGGCGGCCGCGCACGGCAGCGCTTGGCCTGGACCGGCTCGACCTGACGATGAACGGGCCGTTCGTGCGCATCGACGAACGCTGCGCCACCTCGATGTTCAACGTCTGGGCGGTGGGCGACCTGACCGGCGAGCCGATGCTGGCGCATCGCGCCATGGCGCAGGGCGTGACGGTGGCCGAGATCATCGCCGGCCAGCGCCGCGTGTTCGATCCGGTGGCGATCCCGGCGGTGTGCTTCACCGATCCCGAGATCGTCACGGTCGGCCTGATGCCCGATGCCGCGCGCGCGGCGGCGGGCGACGTGCACAGCGCGCTGTTCCCCTTCTCGGCCAATGGCCGCGCCATGACCCTGGGCGCCGAGGACGGCTTCGTGCGCGTCACCGCCCGCGCCGACAACCACCTGATCCTGGGCATCGCCGCGGTCGGCGCCGGCGTCGCCGAGCTGGCCAGCACCTTCGGCCTGGCGCTGGAGATGGGCGCGCGGCTGGAGGATATCGAGGACATCATCCACGCCCATCCCACGCTGGGCGAAGCGTTCCACGAAGCCAGCCTGCGCGCGCTGGGCATGGCGCTGCATATCTGACGGCGACGAAGAGGTCCGGCCGGACGCAACGGCTCGATAAGAGGCATGTCGGATCGGGGGGAAATGGTGGGCGCACCAGGGCTCGAACCTGGGACCCGCTGATTAAGAGTTGTCTTTCTCGCTTCCTATGAGGCTGCGGAATGGCGCTACATACCGCAGCCTATAGCTGCCAGCACAACGAAGCCCAAGTCGGGAACTTGGCTGTAAGAGAGATTCTCCACTCGGTTCAATAGCTACTTGAGAAAACAGAAACCGGCTTTTCGGCCCGATATTGGGAAGCGAGCTTCTCCAACCGAACGCGTTCTCCGTGCAACCGCGCTTCCAGGCCGCAAAACGATCCAATTCTTCGGTGGCGCATTGCTGGAAATGCTAGCCTCGCGAGGCAAGGTCACGTTGGTAACCGGCAATAGTCCGCCCTCAGGTCGCTTTCGAAGAATTGCTTTCCTGGAAATCCGAGTTCACGCCTGCAAATCACTGCTATCGAGCTGGTTTGAGAAAATCAACGTCGCGCATCGAAGGATGCGAGCGGAGATACTGCGGCGGGCAGAAGAAGCTTTCGCCCAGCTCGACCGCGGCATGCCAGGGCCAGCGCGGGTCGTAGAGCATGGCGCGGGCCAGCGCCACCATGTCGGCCTGGCCGGCCGCCAGGATATCGTCGGCCTGGCGCGGCTGGGTGATCAGGCCGATCGCCATGGTCGGGATGCCGGCCTCCCGGCGGATGCGCGCGGCGAAGCCGACCTGATAGCCAGGCCCGATCTGCGGCCGCTGTTCGGGCACGGTGCCGCCGCTGGAGACGGCGATGAAGTCGCAACCGCGCGCGCGCAATTCGGTGCAGAACGCCACGCTGTCGTCGATATCCCAGCCGCCCTCGACCCAATCGGTGGCCGAGATGCGCACGCCCAGCGCCTTGCGTTCGGGCCAGACGCAGCGGATGGCGTCGAACACTTCGAGCGGAAAGCGCATCCGGCCGGCGAGGTCGCCGCCATAGGCGTCGTTGCGCCGATTGACCAGCGGCGACAGGAACTGGTGCAGCAGATAGCCGTGCGCGGCATGCAGCTCGATCAGATCGACGCCGATCCCGTCGGCGCGCCGCACGGCCTCGACGAACGCAGTCCGGATCGCGTCCATCCCGGCCCGATCCAGCACCGCCGGCTGGCCACGCCCCGGATAGGGGACGGCCGACGGCCCGCAGACCGGCCAGCCGCCCTGCTCCGGCGGAATGTATTTCTGGCCTTCCCAGGCGGCGGTGATCGAGCCCTTGCGGCCGGCGTGGTAGAGCTGCATGCCCAGCCGGGCACCGCCATGGCGCCGGCAGAAATCGAACACCGGCTCCAGCGCGGCGGCGTTGGCATCGCACCACAGGCCCAGGTCGCCGGCACTGCCGCGGCCGTCGGGATGGACCGCCGCCGCCTCGGCGATCAGCAGCCCCGCACCCGATACCGCCAGATGGCCCAGATGCATCATGTGCCAGTCGGTGGCGCAGCCTTGGCGCGCGGAATACTGCCCCATCGGCGAGACCACGATGCGGTTGGGCAGCTCGACCCCGCGCAGGGCGAGAGGCTGGAACAGCACGGCCGGCCGGTCAGGCCGGGGCCCGGGCGCGACCCTTGCGCGTGCGCCGGTCGAGGTCGATCAGGTAGTAGAACGATTCTTCTTCGATGGTGTGGCGCGGCGAAGCATTGAAATGACGGTTGATGTACTGCTTCTTGGCCTCGATATCGGCGCGCATCTCGGCTTCCGACGGCAGCTCGACCTGGCCTTTCTCGATGGCGCAGATCCAGCGCGACTGGTACTCGAAAATCTGGTTCAGCGCGTTGGCGGTCGAGTTGAGCATGCCGACGAAATACAGACCCTTCCAGCCCGGCGCGATCACCCGCTTGTAGAGATCGACCGCGTTGTTCTCGACCGGCACGATCGACGGGGGAATGAACGGCAGGTCGATCAGATAGCCGGTGGCGGCGATCATCACGTCGAATTCCTCGTCGGTGCCGTCGTTGAAATAGATGCGCTTGCCTTCGATCCGGTCGATGCCCTGCTTGACCGTGACGCGGCGGTAGGCGATGTGCTGGATCAGCACCGCGCTGGTGGTGGGATGGGCGCGCCGGGTCAGCGGCTTGAAGCCCAGGTCGGTCATGCGGCCATGCACCAGGTAGACCAGGAACGCGATCAGCCGGCGCCGCAGCCAGTCCGGGATCCAGCGCCGATAGAGCTTCATCGTCACGTCGGTGAACGGCCGGCCGAAGATCAGCTTGGGCGCGATCATCACGCCGGAGCGCGCCACCATCACCGTGCGCGGCGAGGTCACGCACACGTCGCTGGCGATGTCGCAGGCGCTGTTGCCGACGCCGACCACGCAAATGCGCTTGCCCACGAACGGCTCGGGCTCGCGATAGTCGTGCGAGTGCAGGTACTGGCCGGCGAACCTGTCGCGCAGCTCCGGCACGTGCAGCGGCAGCGAAAGGTGGCCCGAGGCCACCACCACGCGGTCGAACAGCTCGACCGTGCCGTCGGCCAGCTCGACCTGCCATTGCGGATCCTCGGCCCGGTATTGCGGGCCGGGCCGCACATTGACCACTTTGGCGTTGAAGCGGATGCGGCGCACCACGTCGAAACGCTCGGCATAGGCGATCAGGTAGCGGTGCATGTCCCAGTGGTCGGGGAACAACTGTACCTCGTCGTCGAACTGGAAGTCGCTGAAGCAGGTGACGTTGCGCGCGGTGTTGATGTGCAGGGTGCGATAGGCCGAGGAGCGCCCGCTGTCGTTGCGGTAGCACCACAAGCCGCCGATCTGCGAGCCGATCTCGAACACCGTCACGTCGTCGAAGCCGTTCTGCAGCAGGTATTTGGCGGCGCTCAGGCCGGCCGCGCCGGCGCCGATCACGGCGAAGCGGCGGCGCGAACGGACCGGCGCATCGACGGCCGGTGCGGTGTGGTTAAGGCTGTCCATGGCATGTCCCTCCGCTACGCTGGCGTTCGGCCTGTCGGCCTGTCGCTGCTCTACCGTTCATTGCGCCGTCCAGCCGCCGTCGACGATCAGCGAACTGCCGGTGACGAAACTGGCCGCGTCGGACGCCAGGAACAGCGCCGGCCCGATCAGCTCCTCGGGCCGGCCGAAGCGGCCGAGCGGCGTTGCCGCCTCGAATGCCCGGCGCGACTCGGGCGAACGCTGCCGGGTCAGGGGCGTGTCGATGAAGCCCGGCGCGATGGCGTTGACCCGCACGCCGAACGGCGCCAGTTCCAGCGCCAGGGTCCGGGTCAACTGGATCACCGCCGCCTTGGCCGCGGCATAGGGCGCGATCTCGGCCATGCCGACATGGCCGGTGATCGAGCCGATATTGACGATGCTGCCGATGCGGCGCCGCTGCATCGCCGGTACCACGGCGCGGCACATCAGGAAGGTGCCGCGCACATGGACATGCAGCAGCGAATCGAACTCGGCCTGGCTGAACTGAACCAGCGGCTTGCGGATGTTGTGGCCGGCGCCGTTGAGCAGGATGTCGATATTGCCGAAGCGCCGGCTGGCGCCCTCGACCGCCGCGGCCACGCTGGCCTCGTCGGCCACATCGGCGGCGAACGCGGCGACCTGGCGGCCGCTGCCGGCGGCGATTTCCTGCGCGCTGCGCTCGGCCGCCGCCGCGTCGCGATCGACGATGGCGACGTCGGCGCCGCTGCAGGCAAAGCCCCAGGCCATCGCCCGACACAGCCCGGAGCCGCCGCCGGTGACCAGCGCGGTGCGGCCGGTCAGGTCGAAGCCATGCCGCACCGCATCGCGCTCGGGCAGGCCCTCGGGTGCGCCACTCATCGCATGTCCCTTTCGTGCCGGAGATTGCGCGTCATCGCCTCACTCATGGGGATGGGCGAAGGCGAAGGCATCGCCATGGCGGCGGATATAGCCGACCGACGGCGCCAGGAAATGGGCCGGCATGATCAGGGTTCGGGTATCGGCGTGCTGCTCCATCAGGCGACGGCGCGAGGCGGCCGATTGGGCCGGATCGGCGCAGGCGATCGAGGACCAGTCGGGCCGGATGAACTGCAGCGGCGAATGGATCACGTCGCCGCTGAACACGCCGCGGGCAGCGCCGGATTTCAGGTTGACCACCACCGTGCCGGGCGTGTGGCCGGGACAGGGCTCCAGCCAGATGCCGTCCTCGATGGCGTGGTCGTCGTCGACCACCAGCGCTCGCTCGGCATGGACCAGCGGCAGGATGCTGTCGGCGAAAGCCAGGTCGTGCATGCCCCGCTCGCCGCGCGCATGCATGGCGCTGCGGTGGTCGTATTCGCTGCGCGCCATGATGTAGCGGGCGCGCGGGAAGGTCGGCACCCAATGGCCGTCCTGCAGCCGCGTGTTCCAGCCGACATGGTCCCAGTGCAGATGGGTGCACATCACGAAATCGACCTCCTCCGGCTTGACGCCGGCCGCGGCCAGGCTGGCCAGGAAATCGGTGTCGCGGTGATGGCCGATCGGCCGCGCCGGGCGCTCCTTGTCGTTGCCCATGCAGGTGTCGATCAGGATGGTGTGACGGCCGGTGCGCAGCACGAAGCTATGGAAACTCAACCGCATCTGGCCGGTCGCTGGGTCCACGATCGGCCCCAGCCAGTCGTGGCCATGGGTCGCTGCCGCGTCGTAGCCGAGAAAGAACTCGTCGGGCCGGATGAACGGACCTTCGTATTCCACAGCGCGGCCGATGCGGAATTCGCCGAGCGCGATCATGGAAGTTTTCTCCTATCCCTCGGAATCGGCGACCCGCAGGGCCGGCGGGACTGCCCCGCCGGCCCGCCAGGCCGCGCCTTGCGGCATCAGCATTTGGGTTCCGATTGCGGGACCGTCTTCCACAGGATGTCGTCGGCCACCAGAGGCTTCTTCAGCATCTTCGACTTCAGCAGGAAGTCGTTCCATACCGGGAAGCTCGACTTGGGGAAGGTCATCTTCAGCACCGGAATCTCGTCCTTCACCATCTGGCGGAATTGCTCCTCGGACAGTTCGCCGGCCGACAGCCTGGTCTTCATGATGCCGACCAGCTCGTCGAAGTTCTTGGGATCATGGATCCAGCAATAGGCCTTCTCATGGGCCTTGATCAGCGCCGTAACGATTTCGGGGCGGCTTTCGACCGTCTTGCGCAGCGCCGCGACCCCCTGGTAGGTAATGCCCCGGAAATTGGCCGGTCCTTCGCCCTTTCGCAGATCGACCAACACCTGGCCGATGCCCAGCTTCATGGCGACGTTCGGTCCGGGCGACAGGGTGATGAATACATCGACGCGACCCGCCTGGAGCGCCGGCAGGGCGGTGGGTGACAATCCGACGCCCAGAAATGTGATGTCCTTGTCCGGATCAAGGCCAGCATCGACCGCCATGGCGCGCATGAACATCTCGCTATCTGCCCCGCGCGCTGTGATGCCCCAGGTCTTTCCCTTAAAATCAGCCATGACCTGCGGATACTGCCCCTTGTGCGGTAGATCGACCTTGGTGCTGGCGACCACCACGTAAGGCATTCCGATATTGCCGGTGACCACCACCTCGTCCAGTCCCTGCTCCCGCGCCACGCCGACATTGTTGGGCGGTTGGAAACCGAAATCGATCGTGCCGCTGCCCAGCATCGAATTCATCAGCGGGCCGTTGCCGACCGTGATGAAGCTGGGATTTATGCCGGCCTCTTTGTAGAAGCCCTTGGCGTCGGCGACGTAGACATTCATGTGGAAGGTCTGACCTGGATAGACGCCTATATTGACGTTCTCCAGCTTGTCGGCGGCACCGGCCGGCGCCGCCAGCGCAAGCGCCGCCGCGAATCCCGCCGCCAGCACGCTGCGGCGGCCCGATTGCTTCATCCTGTCCTTTTTCATGGTTCCCTCCCTGGTGTGTTCTGATTTGGTTGTGGGCGCGGACCGGCGCTTGCCTTGTTCGCCTCACTTCTTGCTGGAGGCGTCGGTCCAGCCGCCCAGCAACTTGGTTTCGACCCAATCGGCCAGGATGGTGAGGATGACGGCGAACACCGCCATCACCACCAGAATGGCCAGCACCGCGTCCATGCGCAGGATGCCGGAGTAGTACATGATGAGCTGGCCCAGCCCGGCCTTGGAGGCCAGCATCTCGCTGGTCACCACGCCGAGGAACGAATAGATCAGCGCCAGCTTCAGGCCGGCGAACACGCTGGGAATGGCCCAAGGCAGCATGATCTTGGTGAATTGCTGGCGCGGTGTGCAGCCCAGCGAGCGGCTGAGCCGGATCAGGTTGGGATCGACGTTGCGGATGCCGGCATAGGTGTTCAGCAGGACGATAAAGAAGCCCAGGCTGAAGGCCAGCGCCACCTTCGAGGTGATTCCGATGCCAAACCACAGGATGAAGATCGGCGCCAACGCGATGCGCGGCATGCTATTGAGTGCCGTGAGGAAGGGATCGACCACGCGCTTCAGGCTGGGAAACTCGAATAGCAGCAAGCCCACCGCGACGCCCGCAACGCCGGACAGCGCAAAGGCGATCAGCATCGCCAACAAGGTGTCGAACGCGTTGGGCAGAACCTCGCCAAAAAAATTGAAATATAGGAATTTGGCCACATCGTCGGGGCTGCTGAAGAAGAAGCGCTTCAGCCAGCCCATATGCACGACGAACCACCAGATGGCCGCAAACCCTGCCAGGATCGCGACCCGGGCGCAGAACAGCTTGATCGCCTGGCGCACGGTGTCGCGCCGCTGCTGGCGCGCGCGCAGCTCCTGCACGCCTTCGGCGAGCGGCGAGTCGTCGGGCCTCATCTGGCCGGAAGGTATCGCGCTCATACGACCATCTCGGCGGCCAGATCGGCCCAGATTCGCCGGTGGTAGTCGTGGTAGCGGGAATCGTTCTGCAAGGCGTTGATGTTGCGCGGCCGCTCCAGATCGACGGCGATCTGCGACTTGATCGAGCCCGGTCGTGCCGTACACACCAGGATCTTGTCGGCCAGGACGATCGCCTCCGCCAGGTCGTGGGTGATGAACAGCACCGTGCGCTTGTCGCGCTCCCACAGCCGCAACAGGCCCTGCTCCAGCATCAGCTTGGTGTGGGCATCGAGGGCGCCGAACGGCTCGTCCATCAGCAGCACCGGGCTCGGCATCATGAACGTGCGGGCCAGCGCCACACGCTGGCGCATGCCGTGCGACAACTGCCGGGGATAGGCATTCTCGAAGCCGGAAAGGCCAACCATGGCGATCAGCTCGCGCGCCTGCTCCGCCGCGCCGCGCGGCAGCTCGTGCGCGCACATTCTCACTTCGACGCCGAACATCACGTTGTCGAGCACCGTGCGCCATGGCAGCAACGCATCCTGGGCGAACATGTAGGCGATGTCGTGCCGCCCCGCGCGCGGCGGCTGATTGCCGATCGCGACGTTACCCGCCTGCTGCGCCTCCAGACCGGCAATGATGTTGAGGATGGTGGTCTTGCCGCAGCCGCTGGGACCGACGATGACGACGAACTCGCCCGGCGCGACGCTAAAATTGGCCTCGCGCACCGCCAGAAGGCCGCTGGCGAAGCGATGGGAGAGACTGTCGACCGTGACGCCGCTATCCCGTTTCGCGGTCGCCGACATTGCGGTAGCGCTCATCGCGCTGGCGGTCGCCGCGGCGGCGCCGGTGACAGATTTCATCGAACACTCCGTGCGTCACGTCTGTGACAGGCGTAATGTCAACAATCACACAAGAATACAAATTAAATAACGCGTTCTGGCGTGTCAAGCCAACTGCCGCCGCGACAGCGGCGACAACGACATCGCCGCGATCGCCACGAATGCAGTGCATGTGGTTGGAGAATCGCCGCCTCGCCGGCGCACCGAGGCCGCCCCCATCGCTTATTGCGGCGCAACAAATACGGCGATGCCAATTGATGCGCTGCATCATCAAAAAATCGAATGATGCGTTGATAGCTGGTTTCCCGCCATCCGCAGTTGGGTGTTCGTTGCTGCATCGCAGCAGGCCCTGTTGCGTGCGGCTATCTTCATGCGCCGGCGCGCGCCGCCGATGCCAGCACCTCCGCGGCCAGCCCGGTATGGACATGGCCAGCGCGGAACGCGGCATCGCGCAGCACCTGCTGGAGAAACGGGATGTTGGTCTTGACACCCTCGATGGCGAAATCGCCCAACGCATCGTCGAGACGGGCGATCGCCACATCGCGGGTGGCCCCATGGGCGATCACCTTGGCCACCATGGGATCGTAAAACGGCGTCACAGCCGTCCCTTCGCTGTAACCGGTCTCGACGCGAACCCCCGCGTGGCAGGGCGGGCGAAAAACCCTGAGCGGGCCGGGCGACGGCAGGAAGCGCTTGGGATCTTCGGCGTAGATGCGCGCCTCGACGGCATGGCCTGTCACCGCTACCGGGCCTGGCAGCACCTCGTCGAGACGCTGGCCCGCCGCCAGCTCGATCTGTAGCGCCACCAGATCGAGTCCGGTGATCTCCTCGGTGACAGCGTGCTCGACCTGCAGGCGCGTGTTCATCTCCAGGAAGCTGAAGCCGACCTCGGGATCGTAGAGCGTCTCGACGGTGCCGATATTGTCGTAGCCCAACCGGGTCAGGATGTCGGCGATGCGCTGTGCCCGCCCTTCCGCCAGCGGCCGCGCCAGGCCGGGCGCCGGCGCTTCCTCGATCACTTTCTGGTGCCGCCGCTGGATCGAGCAATCGCGCTCGAATATGTGGCGCACGGTGCCGCTGCGATCGGCCAGCACCTGGAACTCGATATGGCGCGGGCGCTGCAGCAACCGCTCCAGATAGATCTCGCTGTCGCCGAAGCTGCGACTGGCCATCGAGCGCGCCCGGTCGACGGCATCGGCCAGTTCCGCCTCATCGCGCGCCGGCAACATCCCGATACCACCGCCGCCATTGGCCGGCTTGACCAGGACCGGAAAGCCAACCTGGCGCGCCAGCACCGCATTGTCGGCGGCGCTGCGTCCCAGCACAGGCGTGCTCGGACACATCGGCATGCCGTGCTGCGCCATCAGATCGCGCGCCCGGGTTTTGTGTCCCATCGCTTCGAGCCAACGCGGGCTAGGACCGATGAAAGCAATGCCGGCCTGCTCGACGCGGCGGGCGAAGCCGTGGTTTTCCGACAGGAAGCCATAGCCCGGATGCAGGCCATCGGCCTTGCTGCGGCGCGCCACCTCGATCAGCGCCTCCTGATTGAGATAGCTCTCCCGCGGCGGCGCGCCGCCGATATCGTAGGTCTCGTCGGCCAGCGCCAGATAGGCTGCGCCTTCGTCGGCCTGCGAATACACCGCCACGGAAGCGATTCCCATCTGGCGCAGGCTGCGCAGGATGCGTGCCGCCACCGCACCGCGATTGGCCACCACCACCTTCTTGAACATGCAAATCCTCCTGCCGAGCGGCAACGCAGCGCATACAATCACGCTTTGCCTTATTGTCAACAATCTGCTTGACAGCATTCGGCCCGGCCGGAACAGTTCGACGACGGTGGCCGGCCTCGGGCGTGCGTGTCGCGTCACCGCGCGCCGCGCACGCCGGGACGGTTGCGATGCAGACAGACACCACGACGGAAATCGGTCCGCTTCAGGGCATCAGGGTCGTCGAATTCGGATCGACCGTGGCGGCGCCGTTCTGCTGCCGGCTGCTGGCGGATTTCGGCGCCGAGGTCATCAAGATAGAACCGCCGGAAGGCGATATCCTGCGCTGGATCGGCGTGCAGCACGAGGGCGTCAATCTCTACGGCACCAGCGTGTTGCGCAACAAGCGGCTGGTGGCGCTCGATCTCAAGCAGCCCCGCGCGCTGGCCCTGGCGCGCCGCCTGGCCGAGCGGGCCGATATCGTGGTGGAGAATTTCCGACCAGGCACCTTGGAACGCCTGGGATTGGGTTACGAGACTCTGGCCGCCGCCAATCCCGGCCTGGTCATGGTGCGCATCAGCGGCTTCGGCCAGAGCGGACCCTATCGCGAGCGCGCCGGCTACGGCGTGGTGGCCGAGGCGATGGCCGGTGTGCGCCACATGACCGGCGATCCCGACCGGCCGCCGGCCCGGGTCGGCGTGGCGATGACCGACCAGCTCACCGCGGTCTATGCCGCATTCGGCGCCATGATGGCGCTGCGCCATCGCGATGCCACCGGGCGCGGCCAGGTGGTGGATGCGGCGCTGTACGAATGCGCCTTTTCGCTGATGGAGCAGCATGTGCCGGCATACGACAAGGTCGGCCTGGTGCCGGCGCGCGCCGGCTCGGGCCTGGCGGACGCTGCGCCCAACAACCTCTACGACGCCGCCAACGGCGCCTATATCCACATCGCCGCCAATGGCGATGCCGTGTTCCGCCGCTTCATGGAGACCATCGGTCGCGCCGATCTGGCCCAGTCGCCGCACTTCCGCACCGCCGGCGATCGCGCCGCCAACAAGGACCAGCTCGACGCCGCCATCAACGCCTGGACGCGCGAGCGCGGCGCCGGCGCGATCGAGACCACCCTGGTGGCGGCCGGGGTGCCGGCCTCGCGCGTCTTCACCATGGCCGACATCTTTGCCGATCCGCACTATCGGGCGCGCGACATGCTGCTATCGGTGCCCCATCCCACGCTGGGCGCGGTGGCGCAGGCCGGCATCGCGCCTAAGCTGTCCGCCAGTCCCGGCCAGGTCGCCTGGGCCGGCGCGCGGCTGGGCGAACACACCACCCAGGTGCTGCGCGAGGTGCTGGGCGTCGATTCCGCTACCATTGCCGCCCTGCAACGCGACAAGGCGATCGTCTGCGCCGAGGCTGGGGCGCAAGACGCGGCCGGCAACCGCGCCGCAAGCTAGGAGGGTGCCATGGCGGATATCGCGCATTTCCGACTGCGCCCCGAAGACATCGACTATGTCGGCCGCGATCTCAGCCGGCCGGAATGCGTGCTGACCCAGCCGGACGGCGCGCTATTGGTGTCGGACAATCGCGGCGGCGTCAGCCGCATCGGCGCCGACGGCGGCCAATCGCTGATCGGTGCCATGGGCGGCGACCCCAACGGCCTGGCGATGGATCGCGCCGGCACCATCTACGTCGCCAATATCGGCGACGGCCGGCTGCACCGCCTACAACAGGATGGCCGCTCCGAGGTGATGCTCGACCAGTTCGATGGCCGCAAGCTGGGCGCGGTCAATTTCGCCTATGTCGATACCCAGGACCGGCTGTGGATCACCGTGTCGACCGTGACCGAGCCCCGCGCCCAGGCCATCAAGTCGCCGCGACCCGATGGCTATATCCTGCGCCGCGACCCTGCGGGCTGGCGGCGCGTCGCCCAGGGCTTCCACTTCACCAACGAGATCCGCATCGATCGCGACAACCGTTACCTCTATGTCGCGGAAAGCGCGATCGGCGGCATCAGCCGGCTCGACTTGCACCCCGACGGCAGCCTGGGAGCGCGCCAACCCTTCGGCCCGCAGCCGCTGTTTGCCGGGGCCATCGTCGACGGCATCGCCTTCGACGCCGCCGGCAATCTATGGGTCACCGAAGTCACGCGCAGCGCGCTGATCGTGCTGCAGCCCGACGGCACGGCGATCACCGTGTTCGAGGATCCGGCGGGCAGCCATATCCACTTCCCCACCAGCCTGGCGTTCGGCGGACCGGATCTGCGCACCGCCTATGTCGGGTCGCTGCGGATGAACCGGCTGGCCCGGTTCCGCGCGCCGATCCCGGGCCAGAAGCTGCGCCACTGGCCCGATTAACCGCGGACGGCCGGCGCTATTTGCGCATGGTGCGGCCCTTGACGCCGAGCTGCTCGGGCAGGATGCGATAGGCATCTTCGATCCAGTTGCAGAGGATCGGCCGCGTGTCGCGCGGATCGATCACGTCGGGCACGCGGAACCGCTCGGCGCTGAGGAACGGCGATGCCAGGCGCTCGTATTTCAGCTCCAACTCGGCCAGGCGCTGGTCGCGCTGGTCGACCGGCAGTTCGTCGAGTTCGCGGCGATAAGCGGCGGCGATGCCGCCTTCGAACGGGATCGAACCCCAGCGCGCCGATGGCCAGGCGTAATGCAGGTTGATGCCCTGCAGCCGGGCATAGCCGCTGCCAGCCAATCCGAACAGGCGGCGCACCACGATGGCGCACCACGGCACCTTGGTTTGTTCGATGGCCGACACCACGCGCACCGAGCCACGCACATTGCCGGTGCGTTCACCTTCGACGCCGACCACCGTGCCAGGCTGGTCGACGAAGTTGACGATCGGCAGATGGAAGGTGTCGCAGAAGTCGATGAAACTCTCCAGCTTTTCGGCCGCCGGCCGGTTCAGGCCGCCGCCGAAGCGGTAGGGATCGTTGGCGATTACGCCGACCGGCCGGCCGGCCAGCCGGGCCAGGCACACCACCGCGGAGGTGCCGTAGTTGGGCGCGATCTCCAGCAGCGAGCCCCGATCCATCACCATCTCAAGGATTTTGCGCACCTTGTAGACCTGACGCCGCTCACGAGGAATGATCGACAGCAGCCCCTCCTCGCGCCGATCGGCAGGATCGTCACAGACGCCCACCGGCGGCAGCTCGAACACGCTGCTGGGCAGGTAGGAAAGGAAGCGACGCGCCAGCGCGAAGGCTTCCTGCTCGGTCTCGACCTCGTTGTCGATCACCCCGCTCTGGCGCGTGTGCACCTGCGAGCCGCCCAGCGCCTCCTTGTCGACCCTGGAGCCCATGCCGCGCTGCACCACCGGCGGTCCGCCGGCGAACACCTGGCTGGTGCCCTTGACCATGATCGAGAAATGCGCGCAGGCGGCCTTCAACGCGCCCAGCCCGGCGCAGGCGCCCAGCGCGATGCCGACCACGGGGATATAGCCCAGCAATGCCGCCATCGGCCAGGTCGGATAGCCCGGGATCTTGGTCGAGCCCTGCTGCTCGACCAGCCGTACGCTGCCGCCGGCGCTTTCGACCAGTCGCACCAGCGGCATGCGCATTTCCATCGCGTAGTTCTCGGCGTAGATCCACTTCTCCGACACCGTCGCCTCGGACGAGCCGCCGCGGATAGTGTAGTCGTCGGCACCGATCGACACCTTGCGGCCGTCGATCCGCCCCGTGCCGATCACCGCATTGCTCGGTCTCACCTGCACCAGCTTGCCGTCGCGATCGTATTCGCCCTTGCCGGTCAGCACACCGAACTCGTTCCAACTGCCCGGATCGATCAGTTGTGCGATGCGCTCGCGGGCGGTCTGCCGTCCTGCCTCGTGCTGCCGCCGCACCGCTTCCTCGCCGCCATGGCGATAGGCGAATTCCTTGCGGCGCTGCAGTTCCTCGACTTCGGCTTTCCAGCTCATGTCTTCCATCCGTTTGTGGCATCGGCCGCCTGGCCGTGGCCGCAGTCTCCAGCCAGCGGAATGCCAAGTCAACAATTGTTGACAATAATACACGGATCACGTTGACTCACGGCAATCGCGAAGGAACGCCGCCAAAATTGAGGGACCCGCCATGGGAATGCAAAGCAAGCTCGACGACTTCCAGCAGCGCCAGGCCAAGGCGCTGGCCATGGGTGGCGCCGCCAAGCTCGCCAAGCTCGCCGCACAGGGGACGCTCAATGCGCGCCAACGCATCGACTATCTGTGCGATCCCGACAGCTTCATCGAGGCCGGCCTGTTCGCCACCTCCGACCGGCCCGACGCGCGCGACGACACGCCCGCGGATGGCAAGGTGTGCGGCTACGGCCGCATCGACGGCCGCGAGGCGGCGGTGGTGTCGCACGACCTGACGGTCAAGGGCGCCTCGAGCAGCCCGATCAACGTGCGCAAGATGTCCCACATGCGCCGCACCGCCGTCGCCAACGGCATGCCGCTGGTGCTGCTCAACGAAAGCTCCGGCGCCCGCATCCCCGATACGATGGGCGCGATCGGCACCGGCACGGTGGGCCAGGATCCGCAGCAATTCGTACGGCTGCGCGAAATTCCCTACGTCGCGGCGGTACTGGGGCCAGCCTTCGGCACCGCCTGCTGGTTCACCATGCTTTCCGACTTCGTGGTGATGAAGAAGAACGCCATCCTGGCGATCTCCAGTCCCAAGGTGACCTCGGTCGCCATCAACCAGGCGGTCGACCCGCAGGAACTGGGCGGCTGGCGCATGCAGAGCGAGATCACCGGCAAGGTCGACCAGGTGGTCGAGACCGATCAGGAAGCGCTCGATATGCTGAAGCGCTACCTGTCCTACCTGCCCAGCCACCACGGTGACGTTCCGCCCGCCGCCCCGGTGCCGGCCGGTTCCGACGATGGTGCGGCCAGGCTGCTCGATCTGGTGCCGGACGACCGCAGCCGGGTCTACGACATGCGCAAGGTGATCGACGCCATTGCCGACAAGGGCAGCGTGCTGCAGCTCAAGGAACGCTTCGCCAAGACTGCGGTGACGGCGTTGGGCCGCATCGACGGCCAGGTGGTGGGATTCGTCGCCAGCAATCCGCTGTTCAAGGCGGGCGCGCTGGACCCCGATTCCTGCGACAAGATCGTCAGCTTCCTGGTGCTGTGCGATTCGTTCAACATCCCGCTGATCCTTCTGGTGGACACCCCGGGCTTCCTGGTCGGCATCGAGGGCGAGCGGCGCAAGGCGCCGGGCAAGATCATGAACTTCATGAGCGCGCTGCAGATGTGCACCGTGCCGAAGATCTCGGTGGTGCTGCGCAAGAGCTACGGCCAGGCCTATCTCAACATGGGCGGCACCCGCAATTCGGACGAGATGGCCGCGTGGTTCACCGCCGATATAGGCTTCATGGATCCGACCGTGGCGGTCAACGTGGTGCACGGCGTGCGTCGCGAAAGCGAGCCCGACCGCTTCGACGAACTGCGCGCCAGCTTCGAGCGCGACAGCTCGGCCTACGACCTGGCCAGCATCTTCTCGGCCCAGACAGTGCTCGATCCGCGCCACACGCGCCGCTACCTGGTCCGTCTGCTGCAGGTGCACCGCCGCCGGCCCAGCCGCGGCATCGGCAAGCACATGCTGGCCGGCTGGCCGACTACCTACTGAGGACGTCCTGCAGGCCGGCCGAACCAGTTTGGTCGACATTGCCAATGTACGTTCTTATGCAGTTGAATAACGACAGATGAGCGTGTAAACACGAACCAGGCGCCACGGTCGTCTGACGGCGCTTTTACAACGAGGCCTCAGACTTGAGCATTCAGCACGGTCCATCGGTCAGGCTGACTGCGGACGAAGGAGAGGCGGGAACCACGTTTCGCTGGTCGCCCAGTCGTTCCGCGCAAACCCTTTCGCTGCCCGAGCAGATTGCCGAAACCATCGGCAATGCAATCATAAAGGGCGACCTGGAGCCCGGCCAGCGCATTCAGGAACAGACTATCGCCACCCAATTCGACGTCAGTCGCGGGCCGGTGCGCGAGGCGCTGCGCATCCTCGAGCGCGACGGCATGGTGCGCATCCTGCCGCGCCGCGGCGCCCAGGTCACCCAGCTCAGCATCGACGAGGTGAACGACGTGTTCGCCATCCGCGCCGCCCTGATCGGCCTGATGGCCCGGCTGATCGCCGAGCGGCCGGATCCGGAACTGATCGCCCGGCTGCGCCAGCGCGCCGAGCGCCTCAGCCAACTGGCCAATTCCGATAGCGACGCGGACCAATATGTCCAAGAGAGCTATTACATGAACATGAGCATGGCCAGCGGTTGCGGCAACCCGCGGCTGCGCGACCTGATCTATTCGCTGGCGCACCAGACCGTGCGCTATTCCCGGCTCGGGCTGTCCACCAAGGAACGTCGCCTGCAATCGGCCAAGTTCCACAATGCCCTGGTGCGGGCGTTCCAAAAGGGAGATGCGCCGCGCGCCCAGGAAACCGCCGAGAAACTGGTGCTGGAATCGCGCGCCATGGCGATCGCGCTGCTGCGCCAGCAGCAAGCCGGCGAACGCAGCAAGACTCGCAACCGCTGAAATCGCGGCCCGCCGGCACCGGTCGCCCGGCGCCGCCGCTGCCCCCCTCGTCAGCCCAGCACGGCCACGACCTGACCTTCGGTGACGGCCTCCCCTTCACCCACCAGGATTTCCTTCACCACCCCGGCATCGGGCGACAGCACCGGAATCTCCATTTTCATCGATTCGAGGATCATGATCGGATCCTCCTCGGCCACCTTGTCGCCGATATTGACTCTGATCTGCCATACCGTACCGGTGATCTCAGTCCTGACCTGCTGATCCGACACCGTCTCCTCCTTGCCGCGTCGCATGCGCGAGGCATGCGCTTTCGCACACGTCTTGCTCCAGCGTGATACTATGCTGTATTGTCATATTGTCAACAATATACTTGCCAGCGTTTGACAAGGCGGCCAGGAGCGGCCGCAGCGCTGCAACGGGAGATTGCGCATGGACGGCTATTCTCAGCGTCGCACCGGCCCACTGACCGGCTGCCGGGTTCTCGAACTGGGATCGACCATTGCCGGACCCTTCTGTGGCCGGCTGCTGGCCGATTTCGGAGCCGAAGTCATCAAGGTCGAGGACCCCACCGGCGACGCGGTGCGCTCGATGGGCAAGCGCCACAACGGCGTGTCGCTCTACGCGGCCAGCATTCTGCGCAACAAGCGGCTAATCGCCATCGACCTGCGCAAGCCGGAAGGCCAGGATGTGGTGCGCCGGCTGGCAAGTTCCTGCGACATCGTGGTGGAGAACTTCCGGCCGGGCGGGCTCGAGCAATGGGGCCTCGGCTATGAGGATCTGCGCCGCATCCGGCCCGATCTTGTCATGGCGCGCATTTCCGGCTTCGGTCAGGACGGCCCCTACAGCCACCGCCCCGGCTTTGGAATTATCGGCGAGGCGGTGAGCGGGCTGCGTCACCTGACGGGCGATCCCGACCGGCCGCCGGCGCGCGTGGCGGTGTCGCTGACCGACTACATTGCCGGCCTCTATGCCGCGTTCGGCATCGTCATGGCGGTGTTGGAACGCAAATCAACCGGCCAGGGCCAGTTGGTCGATGCCACCCTGTTCGAGTCGGCTTTCAGCTTCATGGAACCTTTCATTCCCGCCTTTGACAAGCTGGGCGACATTCCCAACCGCGCCGGCCCAGCACTGCCCGGCCATGCCCCAAACACGCTGTACAAGGCAAGCGACGGCTACATCCATATCGCCGCCGCCAGCCAAAGCTTGTTCCGCCGTCTGATCAAGGTGATGGATCAGGAGGCGCTAATCGGCGACCCGCGATTCGCCACGCCGGTGCTGCGCGGCGAGAACAGCGAGGCGCTGGATGCCATAGTCGGAGCCTGGACTGCATGCCACAGCGTCCAGCAGATCGAAGATATGCTGTGCAATCCCCAGGTCGCGGTGCCGGCGGCACGCATCTATACCGTGGCCGATATCTTCCGTGACGCCCATTTCAAGGCGCGCGATATGATCAAGGAAGTGGCCGAGCAGGATCTGGGCACGATCAAGCTGGCCAATGTCGTACCCAAGCTATCGGGCAGTCCTGGCCAGATTCGCTGGAGCGGCAGGCGCCTCGGCCAGGATACCCGCAACGTGATGAGAGAATTGGCCGGGTTCGACGACGGCCAGATCGACTCCCTGAGTGCCGCGGGCGCGATCTATTGCGGCGATTCCAAGGGAGTGGAAGCCGATCAAATCGCGATATGATTCTTGGCAACGCATCTCATCACGCCAACCTGTGGCGAAGCTGCGATTTCGCGCTTGGTTTTGGATACGAAGTTCTTGAAAGCCCAGAGCAGACGCAACCGACCCAAGCCTCGCAGGAACAATGGCCCGCCATTGGTCCTGATGCGGTCCGGCCGAGAACGCTCTCGAGGCATCGAAATACATGTCCACCGCACCACGTTTGGTTTTGACCTGGATCAGATCGAAGTTTCTGCCGCTCCTGGTTATCGGACTCCGGTCGACTTTTTCCGCTCCGGATTGATCTCTCCAAACATATCGCGGAGAACCCGATTTTCCTCGGTAGCCGCGCGCCGGGAATCGCGACCATGAACGGGAATAGCGTCTTCGATCGTCCCGCTGTCCCAGGTTTTCGTGGCGACGCATGGCGCGCCAGCCGTCAGCGCGGCCACAGGCGCAAGCCTCTGGTATGTCGATGTTGGAGGGACCGTTGGCAGCCGTCCGACTTCCTTTGGCCACCAGCAAAGGCGCGACCCTGAAACTTTCCTCGCCCGCATGGCGACCATGGCGGAGAGGCGAACAGAAGTCGGTTTCGTCACCACCTCCGATCGACCGCTCGCTCGGCAAGGATATGCCTCGCTACGGCATCTGGGTCAGCGATGGCGGGAGCGACACGGAGATGCTGGCTGTGTTGCACAGCCTGGCACACAGCGGGGCAAGATCGGCGGCTTTGCCGACAGCGAAGGCACCACGGGAATTGGCTGGCGGTCAAAGAGAAGCCCGGAGATTGTCTCATGCGCTGGCCGGACCGAGGCCCAAACAGCAATCCGATTCCGCATCTTGGCGATGATCAACTTGAGGCCCTCGTCCGGGACCCGGAGGAGGAGGATGGCGAACGCTTGCGGACAAGGGCCGATCGCCTTCGGATCGAGGGCAAGTCTTTGGCCGCGATCGAGGCTGCAGACCGTGGTGGCGCCCACGCGCCCGGCGCCGCAGCAATAAGGCTTAATTAACTGGCTAAGCCATTGAAATTATGGTGGGCGCACCAGGGCTCGAACCTGGGACCCGCTGATTAAGAGTCAGCTGCTCTACCAACTGAGCTATGCGCCCGCACCATCCGGGCTCCCTCGCGGGAGGCGATGCGTATAGCAAAGCCGGGACCCCTTGTCGACACAGTTTTGGGGATAAAAAGCCGTGGCGATCCAAGGCCTTGGCGCCATGCCCGGCGGGGCGGCGCCCGGCCTGGCTAGAGCCCGCCGCCGGAGCGGTTGATCACCACGTCGCGGTGCACATAGACGCTGACCAGCAGGCCGCAGCCGGCCAGCACCGCCAGCATCGCCGTGCCGCCATAGGACACCAGCGGCAGCGGCACGCCGACCACCGGCAGCACGCCCATCACCATGCCGATATTGATGAACAGGTAGAGGAAGATGGTGAAGGAGATGCCCATCGCCAGCATGCGGCCGAAATGGCTGCGGCTGCGCAGGGCGATGCCGAAGCCGTAGACCAGCACGCAGACAAACAGCCCCAGCAGCACCACGCCGCCCACCAGGCCGAATTCCTCGGCGAACATGGTGAAGATGAAGTCGGTCTGCTTCTCGGGCAGGAAATTGAGGTGGCCTTGCGTGCCGGCCATGAAGCCCTTGCCGAACAGCCCACCCGAGCCAAGCGCGATCTTCGACTGGGTGATGTGGTAGCCGGTGCCGAGCGGATCGTTGTCGGGATTGAGGAAGGTCATCAGCCGCTGCTTCTGGTAGTCGCGCAGCATGCCCCAGGCGACCGGGAAGGCGCCGCCCGCCCCGGCGATCGCCACCAGGAACATCCACAGCCGCACCCCGGCGCAGAACATGATGGCGCCGCCGGCGAACACCAGCATCAGCGCGGTGCCGAGATCGGGCTGCTTCATCACCAGCGCCACCGGCACCAGGACGATCAGCACCGGCGGGATCGCCGCCGTGACCCGGCCGATATTCTCGACATTGAGGTTGTGGTAGTAGCGCGCCAGCGCCAGCACCATGGCGATCTTCATCAGCTCCGAGGGCTGCAGCTGGATGACGTAGAGATCCAGCCAGCGCTGCGCGCCCATGCCGATGGCGCCCATCACGTCGACCGCCGCCAGCAGCGCCAGCACCGCGAAATAGACCGGGTAGGCCAGTTGCAGCCAGATCCTGATATCGACCAGCCCGATCGCCACCATGAACAGCAGCGACACGCCGAAGCGGACGATGTGCTTCATCGCCCACGGATCGACCCGGCCGCCGGCCGCCGAATAGAGCACGGCAAAGCCGATGCCGGCGATCATGGCGAGCAGCAGCACCATGCCCCAGTTGATCTGCCACAGCTTCTCGCCCAGGGTCATTTCCGGCGCGCGCATCAGTGGCTCCCCGGCGTCGAAGATTTCTGCATCGCCTGCTGCGAGGCTCTCTGCGGCCCCTTCTGCGGCGCGCCCCATTCCGGCCCCAGGCTGGCGACCTGGCTCTTGGGCGGCGTGGCCGAGGGATCGCGCTTCTGGCACTCGATCAGCACGTCGCGCGCCACCGGCGCGGCGGTGCTGGCGCCGCCGACGCCGTGCTCGACGATCACGGCGCAGGCGTAACGCGGATTGCCGACCGGGGCGAAAGCCACGAACAGCGCGTGATGGCGCAGGTGCCAGGGAATCTCGCTGGTCTTCTTGGGCCCGGCGTCGCGCTCGGCCTGGGTGATGCGCTTGACCTGGGCGGTGCCGGTCTTGCCGGCCATCGCCATCTCCGGATCGACGATGCGCGCGCCATAGGCGGTGCCGCGTTGCGAGTTGGTGACCGCGTCCATGCCGGCGATCACCTGCTTCAGGTTCTCGGCGCCGACCTTAATCTTGGGGAACAGCGCCGCCGCCCGCGCCGTCTGCGGCGACTGGCTGCTGGGCGCGCTGGGATCGCGCAGCAGCCGCGGCGTCACCGCGTAGCCGCCATTGCCGACCCGCGCCACCATGGTGGCGAGTTGCAGGGGAGTGGCCATCATGTAGCCCTGGCCGATGCCGAACACCAGGGTTTCGCCCTGGGTCCAGGGCTGGCCCAGCGCCGACTGCTTCCATTCGCGGCTCGGCACCAGCCCGCCCTTCTCGCCGGGGATGTTGATGCCCAGCTCCTCGCCCAGGCCGAAGCGCTTGGCCACCTCGGCGATCTTGTCGACGCCGGCGCGCTTGGCGACCTCGTAGAAATAGCAGTCGCAGGACTGGGCCAGGCCGAGATTGAGGTCGACCGCACCGTGGCCGCCGCGCAGCCAGCAATGGAACTTGGTGTCGCCCAGCTGCAGCACGCCGGCGCAGGGCAGCCGCGTGGCCGGCGTGATGGTGCCCGATTCCAGCCCGGCGATCGCCGTCATCAGCTTGAAGGTCGAGCCCGGCGGGTACTGGCCGCTGATCGCCTTGTTGTTGAGCGGCGTGCGCGGATTGTTGAGCAGATCCTGCCATTCGGCGTTGCTCAGCCCGCGCACGAAGGCGTTGGGGTCGTAGCTGGGGGTCGACACCATGGCCAGCACGTCGCCGTTGTGCATGTCCATCACCACGCAGGCGGCGCTCTCGTCCTTCAGCCGGTTGTAGGTGAAGGCCTGCAGATCGGCGTCGATGGTCAGCACCAGGTTGGCGCCGGTCTGGCCCTCGGTGCGGGCCAGCTCGCGGATGGTGCGGCCGACGGAATTGACCTCGACCTGCACGTTGCCGGCGCGGCCGCGCAGCTGCTTCTCGTATTCGTTCTCGATGCCCTTCTTGCCGGTGCGGAAGCCGGGCAGGCTCAGCACCGGGTCGGGATCCTCGCGCAGTTCCTTCTCGGTCACGGCGCTGACATAGCCGACGATATGGGCGAACGGCTCGCCCTCGGGATAGTCGCGCAGCTGGCCGACATCGATGGTGATGCCGGGCAGGTCGGGCGTGTTGAACTCGATCTGCGCCACCTCGTCCCAAGTCAGGTTCTCGCGCACCACCACCGGCACGAAGGAGCGGTTGCGCTGCAGCTCGCGCATCACGCGCCGCCGCTCGACATCGCCCAGGCTGAGGATCAGGTCGAGCCGGTCGAGCGTGGCCTCGGCGCTGCCGGTCTTCTCCGAGGTCAGCAGCACGCGATAGTTCTGCCGGTTGACCGCCAGCGGCACGCCGGTGCGGTCGTAGATCAGGCCGCGGGTCGGCGGCAGCAGGCGCAGGTTGATGCGGTTGTCGTCGGCCAGCACCGCGTATTTGGGCGCCTCGATCACCTGCAGCTGGTAGAGCCGCACCATCAGCCCGCCCAGCAGCGCCACCTGGGCGCCGCCCAGCAGCAGGGTGCGGCGCGTGAACAGCTTGAGGCGGTCGGCGTCGCGCTGCATCGCCATGGCTAGCCCGCCCGCACCGGACGGCCCGGCCCGCGACCCGCACCGCGGCCCGGCAGGCGGGCGACGCGGCCCTGCGAGCGGCCGATCAGCCAGCTCAGCAGCGGATAGATCGCCAGCGACATCAGATACTGGAAGATCGCCGGCCGCGGATCGATCGTGGTCCACATCAGGAAGGCGGTCAGCGCCCAGGCCCCCGCCACGGCCAGGGCGGAGACCAGGGCATAGCCGAACCAGATGAACAGGAACGGCTTGTCGATCATGAAGCGCTGGTTGGCCTGGACGAAATGGCGCACGCACAGGAACACCAGCGCGTTGACGCCCAGCGGCCCGCCCGACATCACGTCCATCAGCAGGCCGAACAGCAGCGCCAGCCAGTTGGGCAGGTAGACCGGCCGGAACAGGCCGAAATGGAACACCGCCATCAGCGGCAGCAGCGGCGTCGCCGCGCCGGCATAGGGCACGTGCAGCGGCATGGCGTTGAGCAGGATCAGCAGCAGCAGCACGGTGGCGGGGCCGGCGGCGCGGCCCAGCCGGTCGAGGCGTTGCAGGAGGGTGCCGTTCACCGCGCGCCTGCCGCTACGGCTGCGCCTGGCGCCGCGGCGGCGCGATCGGCGGCAGCGGCGGCAGCACGCCGGAGATGCCGAAATCGACCACGCGCACGAACTCCATGCGACTCCAGTCGACCAGCGGCTCGATGCGGATCACGCCGCGGTCGCTGACGCTGGCCACCACGCCGACCGGCAGGCCGGCGGGATAGGTGCCGCCATGGCCGGAGGTGACGATGCGGTCGCCGATCTGCACCTGGGCGCCGGGCGGCAGGAAGTTGAGCTGCGGCTGGCGCGAATTGTCGCCCGACAGCATGGCGTGGTCGCGCGTGCGCTCGACCAGCACCGGGATGCGCGAGTTGATGTCGGTGATCAGCAGCACGCGGGCGGAGCTGTCGCCGACCTCGGTGATGCGGCCGGCCAGCCCGTCGGCGGTCATCACCGCCTGGCCGTTGCGCACGCCGTCGCGGGCGCCGGCGTTGAGCAGCATCGAGCGCACGAAGGCCGAGCCCGCGTCGCCCACCACGCGGGCGGTGATGAAGGTGGCCTGCGGCCCGGTCTGGTAGTTGAGGAAGGAGCGCAGCGCCTTGTTCTCGGCCTCCAGCCGCTGCGCCACGTTCTGCCACGACAGCAGCCGCGCGTTCTCCTCGCGCAGGCGCCGCAGCTCGGCGCGCATGGTCACCAGATCCTGGGCATCGGCCATCAGGTCGTTGACCGTCTGCACCGGGCGCGACAGCACGTCCAGCACCGGCGTCACCACGTCGCCGACGGCGGAGCGGATGCGTTCGACGATCACGGTATCGGCCTTGCCGATCACCATCACGCCGAAGGCGCCGACCACCAGCAGGACAAAGGCAAAGCGCTGGACACCCGCCCGCAAGGTTGCGGCAACCTGGCCGATGCTGATGCGACTTGCCACTGAAGCCCGCGCTCCCCTGTTCGATCCTGCGCCTCGCGCGTGGGGCCGACCGGCCCCGCACGCCTCAATACATGCTGGTCAGAACGTGCTTGCCCAAGGTGCGCATCTCCTCGAGCGCCCGGCCGGTGCCCAGCGCCACGCAGGATAGCGGCTCGTCGGCGATCGACACCGGCAGCCCGGTGGCATGGCGCAGCACGTAATCCAGGTTGGTCAGCAGCGCGCCGCCGCCGGTCAGCACGATGCCCTTGTCGACGATGTCGGCCGCCAGCTCGGGCGCGGTATGCTCCAGCGCCACCTTGACCGCCTCGATGATCGCAGAAACCGGCTCCGCCAGGCTCTCGGCGATTTGTCGCTCGGAGATCACCAGCTCCTTGGGCACGCCGTTCATCAGGTCGCGGCCCTTGATCTCCATCACCCGGCCCTCGCCGTCCTCCGGCGGACAGGCCGAGCCGATCTCCTTCTTGATGCGTTCGGACGAGCTCTCGCCGACCAGCAGGTTATGGTTGCGCCGGATATAGGCGATGATCGCCTCGTCCATCTTGTCGCCGCCCACGCGCACGCTGCGCGAATAGACGATGCCGCCCAGCGACAGCACGGCCACCTCGGTGGTGCCGCCGCCGATATCGACCACCATCGAGCCGGTCGGCTCGGCCACCGGCAGGCCGGCGCCGATCGCCGCCGCCATCGGCTCCTCGATCAGGAACACGCGGCGGGCGCCGGCGCTCTCGGCCGAGTCCTGGATGGCGCGGCGCTCGACCGCGGTCGAACCCGACGGCACGCACACCACGATCTGCGGGCTGGCGAAGGAGCGCCGGTTGTGCACCTTGCGGATGAAATGCTTGATCATCTCTTCCGCCACCTCGAAGTCGGCGATCACGCCGTCGCGCAGCGGCCGGATGGCCTCGATATTGCCGGGGGTGCGGCCCAGCATCAGCTTGGCCTCGTCGCCCACCGCCAGGACCTGCTTGCGGCCCTTGGAGTTGGCGATGGCGACCACGGAAGGCTCGTTGAGCACGATGCCGCGGCCCTTGACGTAAACCACGGTGTTGGCGGTTCCCAGGTCGATCGCCATGTCGGCGGAGAGCCAGCCCATCAGTCGCGAAAACATTGAGTTCGTTGCTTTCCTTTTTGCCCCGCCGCCCGCGCCTCGAGCGCGGCCGGCCGATGCCGTGATCGATTAGCGCCGCGGGCAGCGCCGCTTGCGCGCGGGCACAGCCCGGCCCGTCGCGAGAGACCGATCGTCGCTCGCGCCAAGGTCGTACCGATTGCCTGCCTTCGCTGCCGCGGTCCGCATTCTCCGCCCCGCTCGGCCCCACCTAGTCCGTGGCCGATGGACCCCAAGACGTTCCGGTCCGCGCTTGCGCTGGTGGGCTGCGGTCGCCCATGGTCGGCGATCCCTTGCCGGACCCCGACCCTTGCGACTGCCATGTCCATCGTTCGGACCGATTCGCGCAATTGCATCAAGACCCTGGACGGGGACCTTGCAATGCCGCTTCCAGTTGGCGTCGATCCCGCGGAAAACCACCGCAACGACAGGCGCTAACCTGCGGTCATTTCTATCCTTTCGACCCCTTGGCCGCAACGACTTTTGTTGGGCTCTGTGACTTTACAGCCACAACCGGTTGTGGTGAACGGCGGTGGCGATTTGCCATCCGCTGCGGCCCGTCCGACCCGTCGACCGGACCCGGCGCGCGATCGTCGCATGGCTGGTCCACTGCCGCGGGGTGTGCGCCGATGCGGCAGGGCGCCGACGAGCGGCGCGGGCGATGCGCGCACCGGCACGGGACAGCACGTCCGCCGCGCAGCGACGGCGCCGTCCAAGGCCGGATCGCGACCCCGCGCCGCGATCTAAGGAAATGAAAAGGCGCGGACGAAGGGATCGCCCTCGCCCGCGCCTGGAGGCCTCCCTCGCCGGAGGCGATGCCGGTATCCGGCTAGTTCTTCGACTTGTCGACCAGCGCCTTCTCGCGGATCCACGGCATCATGCCGCGCAGCTTCTCGCCGATCTGCTCGATCGGGTGCTCCGACATGCGCTTGCGCATGGCCTTGAACGAGGCCTGGTTGACCTTGTTCTCCAGCATCCAGTCGCGCGCGAAGGCGCCGGACTGGATGTCGTTCAGCACCTTCTTCATCTCCGCCTTGACCGCCGGGGTGACGATGCGCGGGCCGCTCTTGTACTCGCCGTACTCGGCGGTGTTGGAGATCGAGTAGTTCATGTTGGCGATGCCGCCCTCGTAGATCA
>CAYWLS010000037.1:0-30062 GCA_964458605.1 uncultured Hyphomicrobiales bacterium
GGCTCACAGAATCACAAAGCCCTCGAACGCGCGAGGGCTTTGTCAGCAGTCTGGGGCGGGATTTCCCGCCCCTTTTTCTTTGCCGAATCCGTCACTTGCGCCAGCCGATTGACGGGCCCCACCCGACGGTGGAAGCATTTGTCCGTTCAACGCCTCGTGCCGGCATCGGCGCAGTGGCGTGCCGCGCCGCCCGAGGCCAGGAGCGGGTGCTTCCCGCGATAGGGAGCTGCGGCCATGACGAACCATTCCGACAATCCCGGTACCCAAAGCGGCAGACAACCACGGGCGGTGGCGATCTGCGGTCCATACCTTTCCGGCAAGACCAGCCTGGCGGAAAGCCTGCTGCTGGCCGCCGGCGCCATCGCCCGCAAGGGCAACGCGCGTGATCGCACCATGGTGGGCGATTCCTCGCCCGAGGCGCGCGCCCGCCAGATGAGCCTCGATGTCAGCGTCGCCGGCGCGACCTGGATGGGCGAGAGCTTCGCCCTGCTCGACTGTCCGGGCTCGATCGAGTTCCAGCACGATACCGCCTGCGCGCTGATGGCGGCCGACGCGGCGCTGGTGGTGTGCGATCCCGAGCCGGCCCGCGTGCCGATGCTGATGCCGCTGCTGCGCCTGCTCGAGGAGCGGCACATCCCGCACCTGATGTTCATCAACAAGATGGACGCCGCCCATGCCCGCATCCGCGACATGATGGCCGCGCTGCAGGCGATCTCCAGCCGCAAGATGGTGCTGCGCCAGGTGCCGATCCGCAAAAGCGGCCAGGACGGCAGCGAAGCGATCGACGGCTATGTCGACCTGATCAGCGAGCGCGCCTATCGCTACCAGCCGGGCCAGGCCTCGGCGCTGATCGAAATGCCGGGCGACGTGGCCAGCCGCGAGACCGAGGCGCGGCGCGAACTGCTCGAGAGCCTGGCCGATTACGACGACAAGCTGCTGGAGCAGTTGCTGGAAGATACCGCGCCGGAGCGCGCGCTGCTCTATCGCGACCTGCACGACGAATTCTCCGCCGAGCTGATCGTGCCGGTGCTGTTCGGCTCGGCCGAGCGCGACCACGGCATCCAGCGCCTGTGGAAGGCGCTGCGCCACGACGTGCCGACGCCCGACCAGACCGCAAGGCGGCGCGGCCTGCCCGACACGGCGCCGCTGGTCGAGATCTTCAAGACCCAGCACCAGCCCCATACCGGCAAGCTGTCGATCGCCCGCATCTGGCGCGGCGAGGTGAGCGACGGGCAGAATCTGGGCGGCGCCCGCATCGGCGGCATGTTCCGCCTGCTGGGAAGCCAGACCGCCAAGCTCGCCAGGGCCCAGGCCGGGGATATCGTGGCGCTGGGCCGGCTGGAGGCGGCGCGTACCGGCCAGCGCCTGAACGGCGGCACGGCCGAGCCCGACGCCGACTGGCCCAAGGCGCCAGAACCGGTCTTTGCCCTGGCGATCGCCCCGCGCAGCCGGGCCGACGACGTCAAGCTGTCGGCCGCCCTGCACAAGCTGGCCGAGGAAGACGGGGCACTCGTCATCGACCATCGCGCCGATACCGGCGAGCTGGTGCTGGCAGGCCAGGGCGAGATGCACCTGAAGACGGTGATCGACCGGCTGACCGGCCGCTACAACGTGCCGGTCGAGGCGCGACCGCCCAAAGTCGCCTATCGAGAAACCATCCGCCGCGGCACCACCCAGCACGGCAGGCACAAGCGCCAGACCGGCGGCCATGGCCAGTTCGGCGACGTGACCATCGAGATCAGGCCGCAGGCGCGCGGCGCGGGCTTCGCCTTCGACGAGCGGATCGTGGGCGGCGCCGTGCCGCGCCAGTACATTCCCGGGGTCGAGGCCGGCGTGCGAGACTATCTGTGCCATGGACCGCTGGGCTTTCCAGTGGTCGACATCGCGGTAACCTTGACCGACGGGACCTTCCACAGCGTCGACAGCTCCGAGCAGGCTTTCCGCCAGGCCGCCCGCATCGCCATGACCGAGGGCATGGCGCGCTGCGATTCGGTGCTGCTCGAGCCGATCGTGCGGGTCAGCGTGACTGTGCCCAACGATGCCACCGCCAAGATCCAGCGGCTGATTTCCGGCCGACGCGGCCAGATCCTGGGCTACGACGCGCGGGCCGGCTGGCCGGGCTGGGACGAGGTCTCGGCATTGATGCCGCAGGCGGAGATCGCCGACCTGATCGTGGAAATCCGCTCCCTGTCGATGGGGGTGGGGCACTACCGCGCCCAGTTCGACCACCTGCAGGAGCTGACCGGCAAGCTGGCCGACAAGGTGATCGGCCAGAACGGGATGCAGGCGGCCGAATGAGCGCCATCGCGCCAAGGGCGTGATCGCGATCGCCGCCCCGATTGCCCCTTTCCCACAGGCCGGCGAGGGCTGAGCCTCGCCGGCCGAACGGGCCTGCGTTAGAATTGGCGCCATCCTCCCGTTCGGAGAAATCATGGCCGCATCTTCGCTGTTCGACCGCCAGATGGCGATGTACGCCTCCTACCATCGCGACGCGCGCAATCGCGCCACGCATTTCGTCGGCATTCCGGCCATCGTGTTCGCCCTGCTGGTGCCGCTGGCGCTGGTACGTTTCACCGTCGCAGGCACCGACATAAGCCTGGCGCTGGTGGTGGCGGCGGCGGTGCTGGGATTGTGGCTGACGCTCGACGTGGTGATCGGCGCGGCCATGGCGGTGGTGCTGTTCGCGCTGTGGCTGGCGGCGGAATGGGTGGCGGGCTTCGGCGCCACGGCGGCCTGGGTCGTGTTCGGCGTGTTCTTCGCCGGCGGCTGGGCGTTCCAGCTGCTGGGCCACGTCTTCGAGGGCAAGCGGCCGGCGCTGCTCGACAATCTGTTCCAGGCGTTGATCGGACCGATGTTCCTGATGGCCGAACTGTTCGGCTGGCTCGGCTTGCCGCACGGCCATCACAGCGGCGGGCAGCGTCGCCATCACACAGGCTAGAGCAAATCGCCTTTTGACGGAATCGTTCGGGATTCCGTCAAATGGCGTGAATTTGCTCTACACTTGAGGAATAGAGACCGGATTCACACGATCGGATGGAAGCGTTGCTGCGCTTCCGTCCGATCGCGATCCGCTCCAGTCACGCCTTGGTGACTTGCCGTGTCCTGGCGCGGCCCTAACATCCAGCGCGAACGCCGTTTCAGGAGAACGCCATGCTGATCAAACGCAAGCGGGGCTGGGAAATGCCCGAAAGCGCCGCCACGCCGGAGGGCGTCTATCTGCGCCGGCGCGAGCTGATCAAGACCATCGCCGCCGGCAGCCTGATCGCCGCTGCCGGTGCCCTGCCCTTCGCCCGGGCGCGCGCCGAGGAAGTCGATCCCTCGGTGAAACTCTATCCCGTCAAGACCAACGACAAATACAAGCTCGACCGGCCGCTGACCGACGAGAAGGCGGCGACGCAATACAACAACTTCTACGAATTCGGCGACGACAAATACATCTGGAAGGACGCGCAGAAGCTGCCGATCCGGCCCTGGATGGTGAAGATCGACGGCATGGTGGAGAAGCCGTTCGAGATCGGCATCGACGACCTGCTGGCCAAGATGCCGCTGGAAACGCGGCTCTATCGCCATCGCTGCGTCGAGGCCTGGTCGATGGCAGTGCCGTGGAGCGGCTTCCCGCTCAGGGCGCTGGTCGAGCTGGCCAAGCCGCTGTCGGGCGCCACCTTCCTGCAGATGCAGACCTTCATGAACCCCAAGGTGTCGGACGGGCAGCGCGACCAGCTGTTCTATCCCTGGCCCTACACCGAGGGCCTGGCCATGGCCGAGGCCACCAACGAACTGGCGTTCATCGCCACCGGCATGTATGGCCACCCCATCCCCAAGCAGAACGGCGCACCGCTGCGTCTGGCGACGCCGTGGAAATACGGATTCAAGTCGGTCAAGTCGATCGTCAGCTTCACCTTCGCCGACAAGCGGCCGACCACCTTCTGGGAAAAGCTGGGGCCTTCGGAGTACGGCTTCTGGGCCAACGTCAATCCGGAGGTGCCCCATCCGCGCTGGAGCCAGGCCACCGAGAAGGTGCTGGGCACGGGCGAACGGGTGCCGACCCAGATCTACAACGGCTACGGCGAATACGTCGCCGATCTCTACAAGAACATGCCGATCCCCAGGGACAAGCTGTTCATGTAGGCGGCGGACACGCCAACGAAAAAGCCCCGGCCGTCGCACCGGGGCTTTTGCTTTCCGTGCTGCGGCGGTCAGTGGATCGCGGCGTACATGATCTTCTCCTCGGTGGCCTCCAGCGCCGAGAATTCCTCCACCACCTTGCCCTGGCGGCACACCAGGATGCGATCGGAGATCGACATGATCTCGGGCAGGTAGGAGGAGATCACCACCACCGCCTTGCCCTGGTCGGCCAGGTTGTTGATCAGCTGATGGATCTCGGCGATGGCGCCGACGTCGACGCCGCGGGTCGGCTCGTCGAAGATGATCAGCTCGGGCTCCTGCACCAGCGACTTGGCGATCACCACCTTCTGCTGGTTGCCGCCGGACAGCTCGACCGCCTTGACGTCGGCGCTGATGGCGCGGATGTTGAGCGCCTTGATCCAGTCCTTGCCGACCGTGTCGGCCTCGCGGTTGGACAGCAGCTTGCGCTTGCCGCGCAGCTTGGCCAGCAGGCCCATATAGATGTTCTTCGAGATCGACATGGTCTCGAAGAAGCCCTCGATCTTGCGGTCCTCCGTGACATAGGCGATGCCGTCGCGGATCGCCGGCGCCGGCACGCGATAGCGCACCGGCTTGTCGTGCAGCAGGATCTCGCCGCCGTGGAAGAAGTCGCGCTTGATGACGCCGGACACCACCTTGAAGGTCTCGGTGCGGCCGGCGCCGACCAAGCCGAACACGCCGGTGATCTGGCCGGCGAACACCGACAGCGAGTTGTTCTTGACCATCGCCGCCATGCGCAGATTCTGCACCGACAGCACGCGCTTGCCGGCCGGCCGCACCTCGGTCTTGCGCTGGCCGTAGAGCGTCTGCGACAGGTCGCGGCCGACCATGGCCTGGACGATGCGAGCGCGGTCGAAGTTCCTGGTGACGTCGGTCACCACCTTCTTGCCGTCGCGCAGCACGGTGATGCGGTCGGAAATCAGCAGCGCCTCTTCCAGGGCGTGCGAGATGAAGATCACCGACACGCCGCGGCGCTTGAGGTCGAGCACCAGGTCGAAGAAGTATTTCTTCTCCTCCGGCGTCAGCGAGGCGGTCGGTTCGTCGAAGATGATGACCTTGGCGTTGTGCAGCACGGCGCGCGCGATCTCGACCATCTGCTTCTTGGCCGCGCCCAGCAGGCTGACCACGGCGGTCGGCGCCACGTCGAAATTGAGCGACTGCAAGAACTGCTGGGCGGCGATGTAGATGCCGCGCAGCCGGTTGAAGTATTTCTCCTGACCCAGGAACAGGTTCTGCGCCACCGTCATGGTCGGCACCAGGCTGTTCTCCTGGAACACCATCGCCACGCCCAGGTCGCGCGCCTCGACCGGGGTGCGCGGATTGACCAGCTTGCCGTCGACCAGCATCTCGCCGGAGGTGAGGTTGACCACGCCGACCATGACCTTGGTCAGGGTCGACTTGCCGGCGCCGTTCTCGCCGACGATGGCGTGGATCTCGCCTTTCTCCAGCGCGAAGTCGACGTCCTCGATCGCCGGCACGCCGGCATATTTCTTGGTCGCCTTGCGCAGTTCCAGGATCGGCGTACTCATGCCTGCAGACTCCGTTCCGCCTGGGCGATCGACAGCTTGAGCAGCCGTTTCGGCCCCTTGGCCAGCACGTAGAGATCGCCGCCGCATTCGACGGCGGCGGTGACGCCGTGATTCTTGCCGTCGACCCGGCTGTGCAGCGAATAGCGCGGCAGCCCCTCGGCCGACAGCCGGATCACCAGGCCGTAGGAGCGCGGCGGCGCCCAGGGCTTGAGGATGCCCATGGTCTTGATGTGGGCGCCCTGCATCGGCTCGAGGAAGGTATTGCCCGAGGTCAGCGCCGGCGCCACCCAGTAGCGCGGCTCGATCTCGGCCATCATGCGCTTGCGATAGGCCGGCTCGCGCAGGATGAACTCGACCAGCTGGGTGCGGGCGGTGAAAGCGGTCAGCCAGAAATCGCCGCCCGAGGCGCGGGCGACGCGCGAGGGATAGGCCGGTAGGCGGTCGAGCACCGACCTGACGCCGTTCTTGCCGTAACAGCGCACCCGGTGCCGCCAGGTCTCGCTGACCCAGATGCCGTCATGGGCCTGGCAGGCGCCGTAGGCGAAACCCAGGCCGCGCGCGATCTCCCGGCCCGCGCCGCTGGCCGGGTCGAGTTCGAGCAGGCGGCCGCTGCGGCCCAGTTCCATCAGATCGTGGCACCAGCGCTCGCAGGGCTGGTTGCGCGAGCCCTCGGTCAGCAGCAGCTTGCCGTCGGCCGCCAGCGAAATGGCGTTGACCGAGACCAGGCCGCCGGCCACTTCCTTGAAGCTCTTGCCGTCATGCGCGCCGCCCACCAGCCGCACTTCCTTGCCGTCCAGCGCCACCGCCAGCCCACCGTCCGGCAGACAGGCCAGCGCCGTCACCGGCCGGTCGAAGGCCGCGACCTGGCCCGCGGAACTGCCCTCGACCCGCAGCACGGCGGTACCGTCGCTGACGAACACGCTTTGGCCGTCGGTGGCTAGGTCGTCCGGCGCCTGCAGTTCCAGCAGCGTCGGCGCATCCTCCAGGACACGGTTGGGCTTCAGCGCGCCGTCGAACGGCGGCACGGTGGTCGCCGCTTCGCCGCGGCCCAGGAAGCGGTCGGTCCAGTCCTTCAACCCGGCGATCATTTCCGGCCCCACCGCACGTCGTATTGCACGAAGGTAGGATCGGCCTTCTCCAGCCTGTATTTGCCGATGCGGTTGTTCATGATGCCGCCCAGGTAGAGGTAGCCCTTGTGCTCGCGCATCGAGGTGATCATGGGATGGTTTTTGCCCCCCAGGTCCCAGAACGATTCGAGCACCTCGCCCTTCTCGTTGAACTTGATGACGCAGCCGGTGTTGATGTTGGGGAACAGCCATTCGTCGACCGGCACGCGCTTGGCCATGCGCTTGCGGAAGGCGGGCATGCGCCAGGCCAGGTCGAGCGCCGGGCAGCGCATGCCGACCATGGCCAGCCAGTAGTTGCCGTCGGAGGCCAGGTTGATGTTGTCGGGATAGCCCGGCAAATTGTCCATCACCATCTCGGTCTGGCCCTTCTTGGGCCCGTCGAAATAGTGGCGCTTGACCGTGCAGCCCCAGGTCTCGGCGAACAGGAACGACTGGCCGTCCGAAGCGATGCACACGCCGTTGGGGAATTTCAGCTTGTCGATGACGGTATGCGTCTTGTTGGTATTGGGATCGTAGCAGATGATGCGGCCGTTGCCGCGCGCCTCCAGCCCGTCGACCGGCCATTCGTGCATCTCGTAGCGGATGGTGGCCTCGGAGAAGAAGATGCGCCCGTCGTCGGCGATGTCGAGGTCGTCGGCCAGGCGCAGCCGGCTGTCGTCGTTGACCGAGGTCCAGGAGCGGTTGGTTTCGTCGGTCGCCTTCTCCACCTTGCGGTCGGGGGTGACGCGATAGAGCCCCATGCCGCCGATGCAGATATAGAGGTTGTCCTGCTTGTCGAACGCCATGCCCAGCGGCTGGCCGCCGATATGGGCATAGACCTCCCAGCGCTTATAGTCGGGCGGGAAGAAGCGGATGATGTCGCCGTGGCGCGAACCGGCGAACAGATTGTCGTGGCGGTCGAGCAGCACGTCCTCGGGTGCCTCGATCTCGCCCACGCCGATCTCCTCGACATCGGCCAGCTTGTCGTTCTGGGCGAACGGCGTGCCGCTGTCCGGCGCGGTCGAGGGCAGCGACGGCATGCCGTGATAGGTCGGGCTGACATAGACCTTGGAAATGATGCGGTGGCGATTCTTCAGCCAGCGGATGTCGATCACCGCCGCCAGGATCAGGATGCCGGCCAGCACCATGCGATTGACGCCGCCCGGCGCCGACATGGTGACCAGGCCGTTGGTGATCAGCAGCACGATCAGGGTGCCGACCACCGCCTTGGCCACCGAACCCTTGCCGCCGCCCAGGCTGATGCCGCCCAGCACGCAGGCGGTCAGTACGGTGATTTCCAGGCCGACGCCGATATCGCCGCCGACCGTCGACAGGCGGGAAGCGAAGAAGATGCCGCCGATGGCGGTCATCACGCCGGAGGCGACGTAGCACATGGCCACGGTGCGGCGCACGGCGATGCCGCTGTTGTAGGCCGAGCGGCGCGAGCCGCCGATCGCCGTGATATGCCAGCCCGGGCGCAGCCGGGTCAGGAACACATGGCCGAAGATCGCCGCCACGATGTAGATGAAGAACACGATCGGGATGCCGAACACGTCGCCGGCGCCCATGAAGTCCCAGATGGCGGAGTCGGGCAGGCTGCCGGCGATCTGGGTCGAGTATTGCTGGATCAGCAGGTCGTAGGCGGCGCGATAGATGATCAGCGTGATCAGGGTGGTGATGAAGGCGCGCAGCCGGAAATAGCCGATCAGCACGCCGTTGACCGCGCCCAGCAGCGCACCCGCCGCCAGCGTGATCGGCACCGCGGCGAACACCGACATGTTGAGCACGTTCATGCAGTAGAGCGCGACGAAGTTGGTCAGCGCGAAGCTCGAGCCGACCGACAGGTCGATGCCGCCCACGATCATGACCAGCGCCATGCCGAACACGGCAAAGCCGATCTCGCCGGCCTGGCGGCCCTGGTCGGCCAGGCTGCCGGCGGACAGGAAATTGGGGATCACCTGGCTGAGGCCGAACGCCACCAGCACCAGCACGATCACCGGAATGGCGGTCTCGGTCCAGCGCTTGGACAGGATCTCGCCCAGCAGGTGATCGGGCCAATAGCGATAGCGCAGCCGGGTAATGGTCTCGCTGAGCGGCGGACGGTCGGTGCTGGCGATGGTCATGCACTACTCCCCGAGGATGAACCGGCCGGCACCGCGGCAAGCGGCGCCGGCCGTAGCTTGTCGGCGCGCCGGCATTGCACCGGCGCGCGATGCCGATCGGCTAGGACTTTTCCAGCGTCCAGCAGGTGCCGGGCTTCGAAGCGTTGGCCTTGGTGATCGGAATCAGGGTGGTGTAGATCGAGGCCTTGGCGGTGCCCGGCTTCTCGCCCGACACCAGCAGCCACTTGATCATCGACGCCATCTGCTGCGCCTGGGTCGGCACGTCGTAGCTGAGGTCGAGGTCGAAGCTGCCGTCGGCCACCTTGTCGCAGGCGCCCTTCTGCTCGCCGCCGCCGGAGGTGGCCAGGAACACCTTGCCGGTCAGGCCCGCTTCCTTGATCGCCGCCGCGGTGCCGATATCCATGCCGTCCCAGAAGCCGACGATGCCGCACAGGTCGGGATGCTGCTTCAGCACGGTCTGGGCGATGCCCTTGGCCTTGGCCGCGTCCCAATCCGCCGCCTGGCTCGACACCACCTGGATCTCGGGATGCTTGGCCAGCACGTTCTCGACGCCCTTCAGCGTATAGGCGCTGGCCGCCGCCGAGAGCTGGCCCTGCATGATGGCGATCTTGTTGGACTTGCCCTTGCAGGCATCGACCACCGCCGTGGTGGCCTTCTCGCCGATCTCGATCCAGTCGGCGCCGACATAGACCGTGGTCGGATAGGCCGAGCGCATGTTGATCTGGACCACCTGGATGCCGTCCTTCTCCGCCTTCTGCAGCAGCTTGGCGTAGGTCTGCACGTCCGGGTTATGGGCGATGATCACGTCCGGCTTGTCGTTGATCAGCGTAGTCAGCGCCTGGGCGCCGGCGTTGGTGCTCCAGTTGGGATCGCGCACCTCGATCTTGACGCCGAGCGGCTCGAGTTCCCGCTTCAGGCCCTGCAGCCAGCCCTGGGCCAGGTCGAAGCTCATCGCCACCGGCAGATAGGCGACGACCTTGCCTTGCAACGCCTTGTAGTAACCTTCGCGGAACGGCTCGTTGAGGCCTTTGCCCTGGGCCAGCGCCGTCTGGCTGAGCCCGGCCATGCCGGCGATGAGCGCGGCGCCGGCCAGCGCCGCCTTCAGTCTCGACTTCATCATCTAACCCTCCCTTTGCTGTGACTTTTCGGATGTCACGATTGAACGACGATAGATCGAACGTACGCGATTTCAGATGTCGCCTTGCTGGGCGGTCTCCTCGTTGCGCGGGTTGAGGAACGAATCGGTCAGGATCGCGACCAGCAGGATCACGCCCTTGATCAGGTTCTGCGCCGAATACGACACGTCCAGGATGGTCATGCCGTTGAGCAGGGTGCCGATCAGCAAGGTACCGATGATGACGTTGGGCACGCCCCCGCGCCCGCCCGTCAGCCCGATGCCGCCCAGCACCACCACCAGGATCACGTCGTAGATCATGGTCGAATTGAAGATGCGGGTCGGCATGGAGTTCAGCGAAGCGGCATCGACGATGCCGGCGAAAGCGGCGATGCCAGCGGCCATCACGTATTGCAGCACGATCACCGGGCGGGTCGGGATGCCGGTGGTGCGGGCGCCGAACGGATTGTCGCCGATGGCGTAGACGTAGCCGCCCAGCCGCGTGTAGCGCAGGAAGGCGAACACCAGCAGCGAGGCGATGGCGAACATCACCACCGGCGTCGGGATGCCGATCACCGCCCCCTGCCCCAGCCAGCCGAAGGCGTCGAGCCGGGCCGGCCACTGCACCACGTCGAGCTGGAAGAACGACACCTGGCCCAGCCCGGCCAGGAACAGACCCGATGCCAGGGTGGTGAACAGCGAGGGCACTTCGGCGTAGGCGATCAGCCAGCCATTGATCAGGCCGAACGCCAGCACCAGCGCGATCGCCGCCACGAAAGCTATGCCCGGGGAGTAGCCGTTCTGCACCATTTGCAGGACAAGCCCCGGCGGCACCGCCAGGGCAGCGATCACCGATATGTCGATACCGCGACCGATCACCACCACGGCCATGCCCAGGCCGAGAATGCCGAGGATCGCCACATTCTGCAGCAGGCCCAGCATGTTGCTGGCGCTGAAGAATCCCGGCAGGAACAGTGCGAACAGAACGAACAGCACGACGAAGATCGCAAACACGATCGTCTGCTGCGAAAGAAGCTGCTTCTTCATACCCGCGCTTCCTGCCCTGAGATTTTTTGTTCTTGTCGACGCCGGTGTTTTTTCGCCGTGCGACGCATTCAACTTATGCTACCGAACGGTAGATTATCCAGCGCCACTGTCCACTGTTTTTAAGCAGGAAGGCGGCTTTCGCACCGCACCAAAGCCAGCCTGCATTTCCCTGTTGCCGGCGCGCCATGCTTATTATACTGGGCAGTAACAAAATGGACGGCCGCCCACGTTCCGCAGGACGGTTGCAGGCTTACCCGACGGATCGAGCCATGCCTGTCGCTCCTCCCTCGCCCTGGAAGAACAAGAAGGGTCGGCCGCGCAATCGCGACCTGAAACGCGAGGCGGTGTTGCGCGCGGCGGCCGACCTGTTCAACGAGCGCGGCTTCTACACCACCTCGATCGACGACGTAGCGCGGCGGCTGCACGTCACCAAACCGACCATCTATCACTACGTCGAGAACAAGGACGACATCCTCTACCAGTGCATCCGCATCGGCGTGGAGGCGACCCGCGATGCCGTGACCGGCATCGCCGCCCGTCCGGGGCGCGCCATCGACCGGCTCAAGGCCGCGATGCGCGAACACGCCCGGATCACGGCGCGCGACTTCGGCATGTGCGCGATCAGGGTCGGCGAAAGCGCCCTTTCGGTGCCGCGGCGCAACCGCATCCGCCGGCTGCGCCGCGAGGTCGATCACGCCTATCGCGCCCTGGTGCAGGAAGGCATCGACGAAGGATCGCTGGCGCCATGCGAGCCCAAGCTGGCTTCGTTCACCATCGCCGCGGCGATCGCCTGGATCAGCCGCTGGTACAATCCCGACGGCGCGCTATCGATCGAGGACATCGCCGACCAGAGCGTCGACATGCTGATGAACGGACTGGCGCGCCGGCCACGCGCACCGACCAGGCGCGCAAGCGCCGAACGCGCAAGGCGCTGACCGGGATCCGCCGCGCCGACCCTACAGGCGGGGACAGTCCCCGCCATGGGCGTTCATGAGAACTTGCAGCAGCCGTGCCAGGGTCTTCTCTTCCTTGCCGAGCACGCCGAAGAAATCCGCCAGCGCATTGCCGGCGATGGTCTTGCCGCGCAGCATGACGCGGCGGCCTTCGTCGGTCAGGTCGATGCGCTTGGCGCGGGGATCGTCCGGATGGGGACCGCGCTGCAGATAGCCCTTGCTCTCCAGCAGGCGCAGGGCGTTGGACACCATCATCTTGTCGAAGGCGGTGACCGAGGCGAGCCGGATCTGCGACGGTACCTCGCCTTGCCCGACCAGATAATGGCATACCGCAAGCAGCACGAATTGCAGGTGGGTCAGGTTCAGCGACGCCAGCCGGCCGTCGAGGAAACGCAGCCACTGGTGGTGCACATGCCACAGGCGGAAGCCGGTGCTGTCCTGGGGAGACACCGGTTCGGCAATCTTGTTGCCCGGCTTGGCGGCAGTTCGTTTCATATCTTTCGCATGTATCGGTCAGATAGCTTGCCCGCGGCGCGGGCCATCGCTATCTACGCCGCGCGACACATTTGCGGCATTGAAGGTGAACATGTTTCCCGTCCCAGCGTTGCAAGCCTTGCAGGCGGCTGTCGGCGTCGCCGCATACGGCGTTACCGCTGCCGGCTTGACGTTTTAATAAGCTTAAATACTATATTGTTATATACATTCTGGCGGAGCAAGAGTCCTTTGCGGCGCCGGCGGCATGGATCCCGCCGCCCGACCCGCGGAGTCCATGCCGCGATCCCGACCGTACAACGTCAATTCGCCAAGGAGCGCGACGCGCGTGGTTCAGCTTTCCGCCCTCTCCGCCAATCGCCGCGCACGCGCGCTGGGTTCCGTTGCCGCGCTGGCGCTGCTCGCCGGTTGCGCGGTGGGACCCGATTTCAAGCAGCCGCCGCCCAAGACCGATGCCTACCTGCCGGGCAAGGCGCTGCCCGACACCGCGTCGACCAAGGTCGAGGCCGGCCAGTCGCAGCATTTCGTCGTCGGCAAGGACATCCCCGGCGAGTGGTGGACCCTGTTCCACTCCAAGCAGCTCGACGCGCTGATCGCCCAGGCGCTGGCCAACAACCCGGATCTGGCGGCGGCGCAGGCGGCATTGCGGGCCTCGCAGGAGAAC
The DNA here is from genome assembly GCA_964458605.1 of uncultured Hyphomicrobiales bacterium. Taxonomy (GTDB): domain Bacteria; phylum Pseudomonadota; class Alphaproteobacteria; order Reyranellales; family JAQSWP01; genus JBBSNV01. Next base: position 13,193 of record CAYWLS010000037.1, read on the forward strand.
GTGCTGGCCGGCGAAGGCAAGTTCTTCCCCAGCGTGTCGGCGGGCGGCAACGCGCAACGGCAGAAAGTGTCGCCGGCGGTGTCGGGCATCGCCGGGCCCAGCAACATCTACAACCTCTACAATGCCTCGGTCAGCGTTTCCTACGCCCCCGACGTGTTCGGCGGCGTACGCCGCCAGGTCGAATCGCTGCAGGCCCAGGCGGAATTCCAGAAGTTCCAGCTCGAAGCCGCCTATCTGGCGCTGACCTCCAACGTCGTCACCACCGTGATCGCCGAGGCCTCGCTGCGCGGCCAGATCGCCACCACCCAGGAGCTGATCAAGCTGCAGGCCGACCTGCTCGGCCTGCTCAACCAGCAGTTCGAGCTGGGCGGCATTTCGCGGGTCGACGTGGTGGCCCAGCAGGCCAATCTGGCGCAGACCCAGGCCACCCTGCCGCCGCTGCAGAAGCAGCTGGCCCAGACCCGCAACCAGCTGATGACCTTGATCGGCAACTTCCCCGCCGACGACAAGGGCGGCGCCTTCCAGCTGTCCGACCTGACCTTGCCGGTCGATCTGCCGGTCAGCCTGCCTTCCGAGCTGGCGCGCCAGCGTCCCGACATTCGCGCCGCCGAGGCGCGGCTGCACCAGGCTTCCGCCGATGTCGGCGTCGCCACCGCCAATCTCTATCCGCAATTCAACATCACCGCCGATATCGGCAGCGTGGCGCTGACCCTGGCCAAGCTGTTCTCGCCCGGCACCTTCATCTGGAGCCTGGCCGGCGGCGTGACCCAGCCGCTGTTCAACGGCGGCCAGCTGCAGCACCAGAAGAAGGCGGCCGAGGCGGTGTTCGACCAAGCGCTGGCGCAATACAAGAGCACCCTGCTGGGCGCCTTCCAGGACGTCGCCGACGCGCTGCGCGCGCTGCAGGCCGACGCCGACGCGCTCAAGGCGCAGGACGCGGCCGCGCGGGCCGCCGCGACCAGCCTCAACCTGGCGCGCGCCCAGTTCCAGGCCGGCGCCACCACCTATCTGTCGGTGCTCAACGCGCAGCAGGTCTATCTTACCGCACGCATCAACCTGGTGCGGGCCCAGGCGCAGCGCTACGCCGATACCGCGGCGCTGTTCCAGGCGCTGGGCGGGGGCTGGTGGAATCGCGGCGATGTCGGCGCGCCGACCTCGCCTGCGGCACAGGGCAAGGAATAGGGAGAGCCGTCCGCCGGACGGCATCGACGCAACACAGCGCAACACGCTGCCTAGGGGTCAAGTCATGGCGAAGAAACCACGCACGCGCGGCCGTCTCATCGTGCGTATGCTCATCATGTTGGCGATCGCCATCGTGGTGTTCGGCGGCGTGTTCGGCTTCCAGGCGTTCAAGAACGCCAAGATCAAGGAATTCATGGCCGCGTTCAGCGCGCCGCCGCAGACCGTGGCCACCACCACCGCCCAGACCAGCGAGTGGCGCAGCAAGGCCAGGGCCGTCGGCAGCCTGCGCGCCGTCAACGGGGCGGATCTGGCGCTGGAGGTGGGCGGCATCGTCGACGCCATCTCGTTCAAGAGCGGCGACGCGGTCAAGGCGGGCGACGTGCTGCTGACCTTGCGCTCGACCGACGACGTGGCGCGGCTGGAAGCGCTCAAGGCCACCGCCGAGCTGGCGCAGATCAACTACGACCGCGACCTCAAGCAGCTCAAGATCCAGGCCGTCAGCCAGGCCCAGGTCGACGCCGACCTGGCCAACCTCAACAACGCCAAGGCCCAGGTCGCCCAGCAGCAGGCGGTGATCGACAAGAAGACGCTGAAGGCGCCGTTCGACGGCAAGCTCGGCATCCGCAACGTCGATGTCGGCCAGTACGTCAACGCCGGCACCGCGGTGGTCAACCTGCAGGCGCTCGATCCGGTCTACGCCGATTTCTTCCTGCCGCAGCAGATGCTCGACCAGCTCAAGCCCGGCCAGAAGGTCGAGGTCAAGATCGATACCTATCCCGACCTGGTGTTCGCCGGCGAGATCTCGGCCATCGATCCCAAGGTGGCGGTCAACAGCCGCAACCTGCAGATCCGCGCCACCCTGCCCAACCAGGAACACAAGCTGCTGCCGGGCATGTACGCCACGATCGACGTCGACACCGGCAATCCCAAGCAATACGTGACGCTGCCGCAGACCGCGATCACCTACAACTCCTACGGCGCCACCGTCTACCTGGTGGACAACAAGGGCAAGGACCAGCAGGGTCACGACCGGCTGGTGGCGCGCCAGAGCTTCGTCACTCCCGGCCCGACGCGCGGCGACCAGGTCGCCATCCTCAAGGGCGTCAATGCGGGCGACGTCGTCGTCACCGCCGGCCAGGTCAAGCTGCGCAACGGCACGCCGCTGATCGTCAACAACCAGATCGTGCCCAGCGACGATCCCAATCCCAAGCCGACCGACCAATAAGAGGCGCGCGTGAGAAGCTTCACCGACATCTTCATCCGTCGGCCGGTGCTGGCCAGCGTGGTCAGCCTGCTGCTGCTGGTGCTGGGCCTGCGTTCGGTCACCTCGCTGCCGATCCTGCAGTATCCGCGCACCGAGAACGCGGTGGTGACGGTCACCACCACCTACTACGGCGCCGATCCGGCGCTGGTGGCGGGCTTCATCACCACGCCGCTGGAAAACGCCATCGCCCAGGCCAACGGCATCGACTACATGACGTCGGCCAGCCGCACCAGCGTCAGCACCATCACCGCCAACCTGCGGCTCAACTACGACGCCGACAAGGCGCTGACCGAGATCACCACCAAGGTCAGCTCGGTGCTGAACCAGCTGCCCTCCGGCTCGCAGCAGCCGGTGCTGTCGGTGGCGGTCGGCGAGACCATCGACGCCATGTATATCGGCTTCAGCAGCGACGTGCTGGCGCCCAACCAGATCACCGACTACCTGGTGCGCGTGGTCCAGCCCAAGCTGCAGGCGGTGCAGGGCGTGCAGACCGCCGAGATCCTGGGCGCCAAGAACTTCGCGCTGCGCGCCTGGCTCGACCCGCAGAAGATGGCGGCCTACGGCCTGACCGGCACGGACATCAACCAGGCGCTGGCCAACAACGACTTCCTGTCGGCGCTGGGCACCACCAAGGGCCAGATGGTGCAGGTCAACCTCACCGCCTCCACCAGCCTGCACACGGTGGAAGAGTTCCGCAACCTGGTGGTCAAGCAGTCCAACGGCGCGGTGGTGCGGCTGGGCGACGTCGCCAACGTCACCCTGGGCTCCGATGACTACGAGACCGATGTCGGCTTCGACGGCCAGCGCGCCGTCTATATCGGCATCAAGGTCGCCCCCACCGCCAACCTGCTCGACGTCATCTCCGGCGTGCGCGATGCCTTCCCCGACATCCAGTCGCAGCTGCCGCAGGGGTTGAGCGGACGCATCGTCTACGACTCCACGGCGTTCGTGAATTCCTCGATCAACGAGGTGATCCGCACCCTGGTCGAAGCGCTGCTGATCGTCACCGTGGTGGTGTTCCTGTTCCTGGGCTCGCCGCGCTCGGTGGTGATCCCGGTGGTCGCCATCCCGCTGTCCCTGATCGGCACCTTCGTGATGATGCTGGCGCTGGGCTTCAGCCTCAACCTGCTGACCCTGCTGGCGCTGGTGCTGGCGATCGGCCTGGTGGTGGACGACGCCATCATCGTGGTGGAGAACGTCAACCGCCATCTCGAGGAAGGCATGAAGCCCATCTCGGCGGCGATCGTCGCCGCGCGCGAGTTGGGCGGACCGATCGTCGCCATGACCGTCGTGCTGGTCGCGGTCTACGTGCCGCTGGGCTTCCAGGGCGGGCTGACCGGCGCGCTGTTCAGCGAATTCGCTTTCACCCTGGTCGGCGCCGTAACGGTCTCGGCGGTGATCGCGCTGACGCTGTCGCCCATGATGTCGTCGCGCCTGCTCAAACCGCCGGCCGAGCTGCGCGACACCTGGGAGGGCCGGCTGATCGGCGCGATCGACCGCACCTTCGACCGGCTGCGCCGGCGCTACCTGCGCTCGCTCAGCACCAGCCTGGACTACATCTCGGTCACGGTGGTGTTCGCCATGATCGTGCTGGGCAGCATCTATTTCCTCTACGACACCGCCAAGAAGGAGCCGGCGCCGCAGGAGGACCAGGGCGTACTGATCACCCTGGCCACCGCCGCGCCCAACTCGACGCTGCAGCAGCGCCAGCTCTACTCGCAGCAGCTGTTCGAGCATTTCAAGAAGTACGCCGAGACCGACCACGTCTTCCAGCTCGACCTGCCCGGCCAGTCGATCGCCGGCATGGTGCTGAAGCCGTGGGACGAGCGCACCCGCACCTCCAACCAGCTGCAGCCGATCCTGCAGCAGGATCTCAACAGCATCGCCGGCCTGCGCATCGCGGTGTTCCAGCCGCCCTCGCTGCCCGGCAGCAACGGCCTGCCGCTGCAATTCGTGATCGGCACCACCGAGCCGTTCGCCCGCCTCAACGAGGTGGCGCAGAAGTTCATCGGCGAGGCCCAGCGCAGCGGCATGTTCTTCTTCCTCGACAGCGACCTGAAGATCGACCAGCCGCAGGTCACGGTGGTGATCGATCGCGACAAGACGGCGCAGCTGGGACTGAAGATGAGCGACGTCGGCGCGGCGCTGGCCTCGATGCTGGGCGGCGGCTACGTCAATTATTTCAGCCTCGACGGCCGCTCCTACAAGGTGATCCCCCAGGTGCAGCAGCGTTCCCGGCTCAATCCCGACCAGGTGCTGAACTACTACATCCGCACCGCCGACGGCACGCCGGTGCCGCTGTCCACCGTGGCCCATGTGGTGACCGAGACGGTGCCGCAATCGCTCAACCACTTCCAGCAGCTGAATTCGGCCACCATCCAGGGCGTCACCGCCCCGGGCATCACGCTGGGCGACGCCATCGCCTATCTGCAGGGGGTGGCGGCGCGAACCCTGCCGCCGGGCTATACCGTCGACTACGGCGGGCCCTCGCGCCAATACGTCCAGGAATCGAGCGGCTTCCTGATCACCGTGGTGCTGGCGCTGATCATGATCTTCCTGGCGCTGGCGGCGCTGTTCGAGAGCTTCCGCGACCCGGTGATCATCCTGCTGTCGGTGCCGATGTCGATCGCCGGTGCGCTGATCTTCATCAGCCTGGGCATCGGCGGAGCCAGCGCCAACATTTACACAAATGTCGGTCTGGTGACCCTGGCCGGACTGATCTCCAAGCACGGCATCCTGATCGTCGAGTTCGCCAACGACCTGCGCAAGAAAGGCCTGGCCAAGCGCCAGGCGATCGAGGAGGCCACCTCGATCCGGTTGCGACCCATCCTCATGACCACCGCCGCCATGGCGCTGGGCGTGGTGCCGCTGCTGCTGGCGGGTGGCGCCGGAGCGGTATCGCGCTTCAACATGGGCCTGGTGATCTTCACCGGCATCGCTATCGGCACCCTGTTCACCCTTTACGTGGTGCCGGCCGCCTACATGCTGATCTCCTCCAATCGCTCGATGGTCGAAGAAGAGCATGAAGAGCCGATCGCCCCGTCTCATCGGCTGCCGCCGCCGGACGACGCCACGCCCCTGCCGAGCGCCTGAAGAAAAAAAAGCCCCTAAGTCGAAAGACTTAGGGGCCAGTCAAACAGGGAGGCTTCACGTCTGGGAGACGTAGGATCGCGAGATCCTTGGTTCCGACCGGAGGCCAGAACCCCAGGCTTCCGTAAACGCGCATGTTGCGGCGCAAAAGAAACCTGCCCTTTAAATAGACCCTGGGGGCCGATTTTCTATTAGAAATTGGGCAAGCCAGACATGCGGGACGAGCATGTCTTAACCAAATTGTCAGAACGGAGTTTCAGCGACTTTCTTAAGTAGAAAGTCTCGAAATACCGCGACGCGCTTGGAATGACGCAATTCTTCCGGATAGGTGAAATAGACGTCGAAAGTCCGTACCGGAACCTCGGGCAGAACCTGGACGAGTTTTTGCGATTCCCGCGCCAGATAGTCGGGTATCGAGGCGATCCCCAATCCGCTCTCTGCAGCGCGGAAAATTCCGTAGATATTGTTCACCCGCAGCACGACATGGCGATGGCTGTCGGAGGGGCTTTCCACCCCCTCGTTGAGCAGCCAGTTGACGTCGTTGACCGGCGGCCGGGCGTCCTCGCCGAAAATGATCAGGCGATGGCGGTCCAGATCGGCCAGCGAGTTGGGCTTGCCGTGCTTCTCGATATAGCTGGCCGAAGCATAGATGTGACTGTGCACCTGCATCAGGTGACGCTGCACCAGCCCCGGCTGGCGGGGCATGGCGAAGCGGATCGCCACGTCGGCCTCGCGCATCCCCAGATCGAGTTCCGAATCGGACAGCACCAGCCCGACTTCGATCTCGGGATAGGCCTCGATGAATTCGTGCATGCGCGGCGTCAGCCAGGTCGAGCCCAGGCCGACGGTGGCGGTCACCTTGAGCCGACCGCTGGGCTGGTCCTGGCTCGCCTTCAGCATGGCCTCGGTCATGGAGACCTTGCCGGCCATGTCGCGCACGGTGCGATAGAGCAGTTCGCCCTGCTCGGTCAGGATCAGGCCGCGGGCGTGGCGGTGGAACAGCATGACGCGCAACTGCTCCTCGAGCGCGCCGATCTGGCGGCTGATCGCCGACTGGCTGAGCTTCAGCGCCTGGCCGGCATGGGTGAAACTGCCCGCATCCGCCACCGCGTGGAAGATGCGCAGCTTGTCCCAATCCATCGTTCCTTCGCTCATCGTCCCGCCGCCTTCTTGTTGTCGTTGCTCCCCGCCGCCCGCGCTATTGCGCCGCCCGCGCCCCCAGGAACTCCTGCGCCGCCAGGAAGCGCTCGGCGTCCAGCGCCGCCATGCAGCCGCTGCCCGCCGCCGTCACCGCCTGGCGATAGATCTTGTCCTGCACGTCGCCGGCGGCATAAACGCCGGGAATATCCGTCGCCGTCGAGCCGGGCGTGGTGATCAGGTAGCCTTCGCCGTCGGCGCGCAGCTTGCCCTTGAACAGCTCGGTGTTGGGCGTGTGGCCGATGGCGATGAACACGCCGTCGGTCGCGATCTGCTGCGTTGCGCCGGTGGTCACATGTTTCAGCCGCACGGCGGCGACCGTCGCGGGTTCGCCGGCGCCCAGGATCTCGTCGATCGCGTGATCCCAGATCACCGAAATCTTGGGATTGGCGAACAGCCGGTCCTGCAGGATCTTTTCCGCCCGCAGGGTGTCGCGGCGATGCACCAGCGTCACCTTGCTGGCGTGATTGGTCAGGTAGAGCGCTTCCTCGACCGCGGTGTTGCCGCCGCCCACCACCACGACTTCCTTGCCGCGGAAGAAGAAGCCGTCGCAGGTGGCGCAGGCCGACACGCCGGCGCCGCGATATTTCTCCTCCGACGGCAATCCCAGCCAGCGCGCCGAGGCGCCGGTGCAGACGATCACCGTGTCGCCGACATAGCGGTCGCCGCTATCGCCCAGGCAGACGAAGGGGCGGCGCGAAAAATCGACCTCGACGATGGTGTCCATGACGATCTGCGCGCCGACATGCTCGGCCTGGCGCTGCATCTGTTCCATCAGCCAGGGACCCTGGATGACGCTCTCGTAGCCGGGGTAGTTCTCGACATCGGTGGTGATGGTGAGCTGGCCGCCGGGCTGGATGCCCTGCACCACCAACGGCTTGAGATTGGCGCGCGCGGCATAGATCGCCGCCGTATAGCCGGCCGGGCCCGACCCCAGAATCAGAACCTTACTGTGATGCGTCTGCGACATGGCCCGGCTCCGCGAATGCAGAGGTGTACCATAAGAACCCTGCATTGCCCTCACAAGTATGCAGAAATATCATTGCTCAATCAGGGGGCTTATCGAAATAACCCGACGCTCGAGCAATTTTATTGCGACCCCGAACCTTCTCTGGCATAGATCGGCCGGAATTTGGAGGCCGCATGAGCCGGGTAAAATTGGATCGCATCGATCGGCGCATCCTGGCCGATCTTCAGGAGCAGGGCCGGATGACCAATGTCGATCTGGCCAAACGCGCCGGCATCTCGGCGCCGCCCTGCCTGCGCCGGGTGCGGGCGCTGGAAAAGTCAGGCTATATCCGCGGCTACCATGCCGATCTCAACGCCGAGGCGCTGGGCTACGCGGTAACGATCTTCGCCCAGGTCGGCCTGAACTCCCAGGCGGAAAGCGACCTGAAGGCTTTCGAGGCGCTGGTCAATTCCTGGCCCCAGGTGCGCGAGTGCCACATGCTGGCCGGCGAAACCGACTTCCTGCTCAAGATCGTGGCCGAGGACTGGGATTCCTACCAGAAATTCCTCACCACCCAGCTCACCGCCGCCCCCAATGTCAGCCATGTGAAATCGTCGCTGTCGATCCGCACGTCCAAATATGCGCCGGGCGTGCCGGTTCACGTGGACTGACAGGACGTTCGCAAAATCCCGGAAACAAAAAGGGCGGGGATCACTCCCGCCCTTTCGCGTTGCGCCATCTGCCGCGGCGATTACATGAACCATCCGATCAGCCAGTTCGGCCAGGGCGTGTCCGACGCACCGGCGCAGACTTCCTTGCCGATCACCGACCCATCATTGACGATGACGAGGACGCGACTGCCGCAATTGATCGCGAAGGACGAGCTGGCCGCCACGATCAGCGGAATGGCCACGACCCCGGCTGCCAATAAACGCTTCATGAAAAATCTCCCTGGTTTTGAAAACCAGCGAATATTGCATCATGAATGAATATTGTCCAGATCAACCGGTATCGACATATAGCGGGCCGGCCTGGCGCTTATTTGAACTTCACGCCCACGACTTCGTAGGACTTGCCGCCGCTGGGGGTCTGGACCTCGACGCTGTCGCCCACGGTCTTGCCGATCAGGGCGCGGCCGATCGGCGAGGTGATCGAGATGCGATGCTTGCTGAGATCGGCCTCGTGGGCGCCGACGATCTGGTAGGTGACGTTCTCGTCGGTGTCCTCGTCGGCCAGCTTCACGGTGGCGCCGAATTTCACCACCTTGCCCGACAGCTTGGAGACGTCGATCACCTCGGCCCGGGCGATGATGTCCTCCAGCTCCAGCACGCGGCCTTCGATGAAGCCCTGGCGCTCGCGCGCGGCGTGGTACTCGGCGTTTTCGGACAGATCGCCATGGGCGCGCGCCTCGGAAATCGCCTTGATCACGGCCGGGCGCTCGACGGTTTTCAGGCGCTTGAGCTCTTCCTCAAGCGAGCGAAACCCTCCCTCCGTCATCGGCAATTTGTCCATGGCGTCCTTCCAGTTCGAATCGGCTTGAAAACAAAAACGGTCTGGCTGCCGGCAACCCTAGCAGCCACCGGCACTCAAACCCAAGCCTGACAGCTAAAACGATGATTTAAAATAGGATTGCAGGGGCGCAACATCAAGTCCGCCGGCCCGGACCGCCGCGATTCCTTCCACAGCCGCCCGCGCACCGGCCACCGTGGTGTAGTAGGGAATCTTGTGCATCAGTGCGGTGCGCCGCAGGGTAAAGGAGTCGGTGATCGACTGCGCGCCCTCGGCGGTGTTGAACACCAGATCCACGCCGCCATCCTTCATCATATCGACGATGTGCGGGCGTCCTTCCAGCACCTTGTTGACATGGGCGGTCTCAACGCCCTGCTCGCGCAGGAAGGCGGCGGTGCCGCGCGTGGCAACGATCTTGAAGCCCATCTGGGCCAGTCGCCGCGCCGGCTCGAGCAGCGCCTTCTTGTCGGCGTCGCGCACCGAGATGAACACGGTGCCCTCGGTCGGCACCTTGGTGCCGCCGCCGATCTGCGATTTGGCGAAGGCGCGGCCGAAAGTGGAATCGATGCCCATCACCTCGCCGGTCGAGCGCATCTCCGGGCCCAGGATGATGTCGACGCCGGGGAAGCGCGCGAACGGAAACACCGCTTCCTTGACGGCGATATGCGGCTTGCCGCCGGGCGGCTTGATGGCGAGCTGGCGCAAGGTCTCGCCGGCCATCAGGCGCGCCGCCAGCTTGGCAATCGCAATCCCGGTGGCCTTGGCGACGAACGGCACGGTGCGGCTGGCGCGCGGATTGACTTCCAGCACATAGACCACGCCGTCCTTGACGGCGTATTGCACGTTCATCAGCCCGACCACCTTGAGTGCCTTGGCCATGGCGACGGTCTGGCGGCGGATATCCTCGATCACGCTCTTGGGCAGCGAATGGGGCGGCAGGCAGCAGGCCGAGTCGCCCGAATGCACGCCCGCTTCCTCGATGTGTTCCATGATGCCGGCGACATGCACCTCGCCCTCGGCATCGGCCAGCGCATCGACATCGACTTCGATGGCGTCGCTGAGATAGGAATCGATCAGCACCGGGTTCTTGCCCGAGACCTTGACCGCGTCGCGCATGTAGCGCTCGAGCCCGGCGGTATCGTGCACGATCTGCATCGCCCGGCCGCCCAGCACGTAGGACGGCCGGATCACCACCGGATAGCCGATGCGCTCGGCCACCTTGATCGCCTCGGGCTGGGATTTGGCGGTGCCGTTGTTGGGTTGGCGCAGCTTCAGTTCGGCCAGCAGCGCCTGGAAGCGCTCGCGGTCCTCGGCCAGGTCGATGGCATCGGGCGAGGTGCCCAGAATGGGGATGCCGGCCGCCTCCAGGGCATTGGCCAGCTTCAGCGGCGTCTGGCCGCCGAACTGCACGATCAGCCCCAGCACCCGGCCCCGGCTCTGCTCCTTGCGCACCAGCTCGATCACGTCCTCGGCGGTGAGCGGCTCGAAATACAGGCGATCCGATGTGTCGTAGTCGGTCGACACGGTCTCCGGATTGCAGTTGACCATGATCGCTTCGTAGCCGGCCTCGCGCAGGGCGTAGACGGCATGCACGCAGCAATAGTCGAACTCGATGCCCTGGCCGATGCGGTTGGGTCCGCCGCCCAGGATGATGATCTTGTCGCGATCGCTGACATCGGCCTCGCATTCGGGCTGGTCGATGCCGTTGCCCTCGTAGGCCGAATAGAGATAGGGCGTGCGCGAGGCGAACTCGGCGGCGCAGGTGTCGATGCGCTTGTAGACCGGCCGCACGTCGAGCTTGTGGCGCAGCGCCGCCACCTTGCCGGCATCGCCGCCGGTCAGCTCGGCCAGCCGCTCGTCGGAGAAGCCCCGCTTCTTCAGCTCGAGCAGCGCCTGGCGGTCCTTGGGCAGGCCTTCCTTGCGCAGCCGCGTCTCGATCCGCACCAGCTCCTCGACCTGGCGCAGGAACCAGGGCTCGTATTTGCAGGCCTGGGCCACCTCCTCGACCGTCAGGCCGAGACGGAAAGCCTGGGCGATCACCAGCAGCCGGTCGGGAGTGGGCTTGGCCAGGGCGGCGAACACCACTTCCTTCTCGGTGCCGCCGGCGAACTCGATCTCGTTCAGGCCGGTCAGGCCGGTCTCCATCGAGCGCAGGGCTTTCTGCAGCGATTCCTGGAACGAGCGGCCGATCGACATCGCCTCGCCCACCGACTTCATCGAGGTGGTGAGGATCGGTTCCGCGCCGGGAAACTTCTCGAAGGCGAAGCGCGGCATCTTGGTGACGACGTAGTCGATGGTCGGCTCGAAGCTGGCCGGCGTCACGCCGGTGATGTCGTTGTCGAGCTCGTCGAGCGTGTAGCCCACCGCCAGCCGCGCCGCCACCTTGGCGATCGGAAAGCCGGTGGCCTTCGACGCCAGCGCCGAAGAGCGCGACACGCGCGGGTTCATCTCGATCACCACCATGCGCCCGTCGCGCGGATTGACCGCGAACTGCACGTTGGAGCCGCCGGTGTCGACGCCGATCTCGCGCAGCACCGCGATCGAGGCGTTGCGCATGATCTGGTATTCCTTGTCGGTCAGCGTGAGGGCCGGCGCGACGGTGATGCTGTCGCCGGTGTGCACGCCCATCGGATCGACGTTCTCGATGGAGCAGACGATGATGCAGTTGTCCGCGTGATCGCGGACCACCTCCATCTCGAACTCCTTCCAGCCCAGCACCGATTCCTCGACCAGCACCTCGCCCACCGGCGAGGCGTCGAGGCCGCGCTCGATGATCTCGATGAATTCTTCCTTGTTGTAGGCGATGCCGCCGCCCTGGCCGCCGAGCGTGAAGCTGGGGCGGATGATGGCGGGCAGGCCGACATGGCCGAGCGCCTCCAGTGCCTCCTGGCGCGAGGTTGCAATGGCGGAGCGCGGCGATTCGAGGCCGATCCTGTCCATCGCCTCGCGGAACTTCAGGCGGTCCTCGGCCTTGTCGATCGCCTCGGCCTTGGCGCCGATGAGTTCGACGTCATGGCGGGCGAGGGCACCGGACTTCTCCAGCGCCAGGGCGCAGTTGAGCGCGGTCTGGCCGCCCATGGTCGGCAGGACGGCGAAACCGCCTTTCACCAGCGGGCGCTCGCGGGCGATGATCTTCTCGACGAATTCGGGCGTGATCGGCTCGATATAGGTGGCGTCGGCGACGTCGGGATCGGTCATGATCGTCGCCGGGTTCGAATTCACCAGGACGATCCGATAGCCCTCGGCGCGCAACGCCTTGCAGGCCTGGACGCCGGAATAGTCGAACTCGCAGGCCTGGCCGATGACGATCGGGCCGGCGCCGATGATCAGGATGGCTTCCAGGTCGGTCCGTTTGGGCATCGATCGTCCTTGCGCGCGCGAGCGGGCGCGCAGGCTGCGCGGCCGTCCGACTCCGGAATGAGGGTCAAGGCGCTGCTATAGACAGTCGAAACAGTGGCGCAAAGGGCTCAAATTTCCCGCTTCAGGAAACTCGCGGGAGTTTCCTTTGACTTTTCTGAGGCGTGATTTATCTTGCCTAAAACGCGCAGGAAAGCGTCATGCAAAACCGGGCAATCGAAATTCTAACGGCAATCGGACTGAAACCGGGATCCAGCGCGGCAAGCGGTCGCTACCAGCGATCCGAGGAATTCCAACCCGGCACACGCTATTGGGCGACCGCCTTGGAGCGGAAAGGCCTGGACAAATTCGGCGTGCAGTTTCGGGGCCGGGGCGCTCAGGCGGCAGTTCGGCTTAACGACGCGTTCGCCCAGAGGAAATTCGTCCGGCAAAGCACGGACCCCGCACAAATCACCTATTGCAAGGAGATTCCGTGGCTTCCCAACGGAGCCATCGATCTTGCCGGGGTTCGCGCTATCCGCAAGGAAGTCGAGGCGATTCTGTCCGGTGACGACGGTACGAGCGGCGCACCGCCTAGCCCGTCACCGGCGCTGGCGGGCGGAATGTCCTTCCTCGAATTCATGCGCAGCTCGCCGCTCTACGGAGTCGAACTGGAGCTGCCGGCGCGCGGCGGCGGACCGCGCGAGGACCCGTTCTGAGGGGACGGTTCTGATGTGGCTGCTTGATACGGTCACGATTTCGGAGACCGCCAAGGTCAACCGCAATCCTGGTGTCGTGCGCTGGCTGGGTTCGATGGCGGCGGAGAGCCTGCACACCAGCGTGCTGTGCATCGGCGAACTTCACCGCGGCATCGTTCGCATGCCCGATGGTCAGAAGCGGCGCGCGCTGGAAGCGTGGCTGTCCAACGGAATGCCGGCATGGTTCGGCCCGCGCATCCACGATGTCGATCGCGGCGCGGCAGCGGCGTGGGGACGCATGGGTCCTCACGCCGACCGCAGCCCCGTCGACGCACTCATCGCCGCGACCGCGAAGGCGCATGGCCTGACGGTCGTCACTCGCAACACGCGCGATTTCGACGGGCTCGGCGTGCCCGTCATCAATCCCTGGACACCGTAGCCGCGACATGGTGCCGCGGCCTCGGCCACATTCAAGGTGATATCATTATGATATGCTCCCTCTACTTTGGTGGGAGCCTCGATATGAACGAACGTCCTTATGCCGCTGCGTCGGGGATTCCGGCGCTGGTTGCGCTGATCGTCCTGCGGCTCGCTGCCGCGGCGTGGCTGGTCTTTGGCATCAAGATGAAACCGCCGATCCACATCGTCGGGGCGGTCTTGACGGTGATTGCGGTCGTGCTCGCCTGCTCGGGCTTGTTCACGGTGGCGCCGAACGAGGCGAAGGTGCTTCAGCTCTTCGGCAAATATGTCGGTACGGTGCACGAGCCCGGCCTGCGCTTCGCCAACCCGTTCTTCATGAAGAAGGCCGTTTCGCTGCGCGTCCGCAACTTCGAGTCCAGCAAGCTCAAGGTGAACGATCTCGACGGCAACCCGATCGAGATCGCAGCCGTCGTGGTGTGGCAGGTTGTCGATACCGCCGAGGCGCTGTTCCAGGTGAACGACTATGTCGACTTCGTCCACATCCAGAGCGAGTCGGCGCTGCGGCAGATGGCGCAGAGCTATCCCTACGACTCGCACGACACGGGCGCCGTCTCGCTGCGCAGCCACAACACCGAGATCGCCGACCATCTCCAGCGCGAGATCCAGGAGCGGCTGTCGCAGGCCGGCGTCAAGGTCATCGAGGCGCGCATCACCCACCTCGCCTTCGCGCCGGAGATCGCCCAGGCGATGCTCCAGCGTCAGCAGGCGGGCGCCATCATCGCGGCGCGCACGCGCATCGTCGAAGGCGCGGTGTCGATGGTGGAGATGGCGCTGGAACAGCTTGCCAAACGCGAGGTCGTCCATCTCGACGAGGAGCGCAAGGCGGCGATGGTGTCGAACCTGCTTGTGGTGCTGTGCGGCGAGCGCGGCACCCAGCCGATCGTCAACACCGGCACGATCTATAGCTGATCCTCGCGGGTGGGATGACCGACAAGAAGGCATACCCCCTCCGCATCGGCGCCGAGGTGCTGACCGCGATGCAGCGCTGGGCCGATGACGATCTGCGCAGCGTCAATGCGCAGATCGAGTATGTGCTGCGCGACGCGCTGCGAAAGGCGGGGCGGCTCAAGAGTCCGGAGGCCGACCCCGCGGCCAAGCGGAAGGTATAAGTCACACCGCCCGAGACATTTGGCCGGCGGCTGGGTCGTTTCGCCTTTGCCGTGGCGCGGGCGGCGCGACTCCCCTAGAAGCGCGCGCTCACGCGCAAGGAGCCCCGATGTCGATCGCCGCCCGGCTGCCCGGACTGACGCTGCCCGAACTGACGCGGCTGCATGCGAATGCGGCGCGGCTGGCGGCCGGTGCGCCCGGCAAGACGCGTGACGACGCGGCAGCACTTCTGCCGCTGCTGGAGGCGGAGATCTCCGCCCGGCGCGACGGCAAGAAGCGTGTCGTGGAAGCCAAGCCGAGCGAACCTCGCGCGTCCCGGCCGGCGAAGCCGCGCGCGGTGCGCGAACCGATGAAACCGAAGAGCGCGGCCGAGAAGGCGGACGACTTTCTCGCCGACGTCAACGCCGCGATCAATCGGCGCTGAGGGCGGCCAGCTCCGCCGCGATGTTGGCGCGGGCCTGCGCGCCATAGGCCTGCTCGAAGATATCGGTCCGGAAAAACCGCGCCTGGGCGAGAGCGCAACGCAGGAACGCGCCGCGGCCTTTGCGCCACGCCGCGTCGTCGAACACGCTATATTCGAACCGCACGCCGGCGACGTAGCGGCGATACCGCTCCGGGTCGGCGCCGAGGATGGCGAAATCGGCATCGAGGAAGATGTCGTCGTCATGGTCCGCGCGGCCCTTCGCGTGCGAGGCGGTGGCGAGGATCAGCGCGGCGATGCGGTCGCGCAACGGCTGCGCGACACCCAGGGCGCCGAGTTCGGCGACGGCGCGATCCGCGCTGCGCGCTTCGTTGTCGCCCGCCTGCGGATCGTAGATCACGTCGTGATACCAGCCGGCGAAGGCGAGGCGCGGCCATGCGTCGCCACGCGAGGTATGTGCGTCGAGGCGTGCGAACAGGAAGTCCAGGTGTTCAAGCGTGTGATAGGCGCGGTGCGGTTCGGTGTAGCTGCTAACGATGCCGGCGAAGGCGACCTCACCGCTGTCCGGCGATAGCCCCAGCGCCTCGAGATCGGTCCGCCAGCGCGCATGCAGGCGGTCGATCAGGCCGGCATCCGTCACGCCTTCTCCATCAGCGCGGCGAAGCGATGGAAGAGGTAGTGGCTGTCGTGCGGGCCGGGGGAGGCTTCGGGGTGGTATTGCACGCCGAAGACCGGCTTGTCGGTCCAGGCAATGCCGGCATTGGTTCCGTCGAACAGCGACACATGGGTCTGCTGCACGTTGGCGGGCAGGGTCGCGGCGTCGACCGTGAAGCCGTGGTTCATCGAGGTGATCTCGACCTTGCCGGTTACGACGTCCTTCACCGGATGGTTCGCGCCGTGATGGCCCTGGCTCATCTTCCTGGTCTGGGCGCCCGCTGCGAGGGCCAGCATCTGGTGGCCGAGGCAGATGCCGAAGACCGGCTTGCCGGCGTCGATCAGCGCCCTGATGACGGGCACGGCATATGTGCCGGTGGCGGCCGGGTCACCCGGGCCGTTGGAGAGGAAGACGCCGTCGGGATTGTGCCGCAGCACGTCCTCGACGCTGGCATTCGCCGGCACCACCGTTACGTCGGCGCCGATGCCGACGAGTTCACGCAGGATGTTCGACTTGATGCCGTAGTCGATGGCGACGACCTTGAACTTCGCCGCGCCCTCGGCCCGGCCATAGCCGTTGGCCCAGGTCCACGGCGCTTCGGTCCAGCCATAGCTCTGCGCGGCGGTGACCTCCCTGGCGAGGTCCATGCCGACGAGGCCGGGCCATTCGCGCGCCTCGGCCTTCAGGGCCTCGATGTCGAAGCTGCCGTCGGGGCTGTGGGCGATGACGCCGTTCGGCATGCCGTTCTCGCGGATCAGACGGGCGAGGCGGCGCGTGTCGATGCCGGCGAGGCCGACGATTCCGCGTGCGCTGAGCCAGTCCGACAGATGCGAGGCGGCGCGGTAGTTCGAGGGTTCGGTCACGCGCGCCTTCACGATGAGGCCGCGCACCGCGGGCGTCCTGGTCTCGACGTCCTCCAGATTCGTTCCGACATTGCCGATATGCGGGAAGGTGAAGGTGACGATCTGGCCGGCATAGGAGG
>CAYWLS010000038.1:0-24244 GCA_964458605.1 uncultured Hyphomicrobiales bacterium
GGCTGATGTGGCGGACCTACAACGACAGCGACACCCTGGCCTATTCGTTCGTCGATTCGCTAGTCGCCATGCATCCCTATTACGTGGCGCGCGCGATCGGCGGGCTGCTGTTCCTGGCCGGCGCGGCGGTCGCGTTCTACAACATCTGGATGACCATCCGTACCGCGCCCCGGGCCGCGCGCACGACTTTGGCCGGCCCGCTGCCGGCAGCGCCGCAGCAGGCGGGAGAGTAAGCCGATGTTCGGTTTCCACTATCGCCTGGAACGCCGGCGCATCGCCCTGATTCTGGCCATCGTCGGCGTCGCCAGCATCGGCGGCATGGTCGAGATCGTGCCGCTGTTCACCATCCACCAGACGGTCGAGGACGCGCCCGACATGCGGCTCTACACGCCGCTGGAGCTGGCCGGCCGCAACATCTATATCCGCGAAGGCTGCTACGCCTGCCATTCGCAGATGATCCGCACCCTGCGCGACGACGTCGACCGCTACGGGCCCTATTCGCTGGCGGTCGAATCCAAATACGACCATCCGATGCTGTGGGGCTCCAAGCGCACCGGGCCGGACCTGGCGCGCATCGGCGGCAAGTATTCCGACGAGTGGCAGGTCATGCATCTGGACAATCCGCGCGACGTGGTGCCGGCATCGGTCATGCCGGCCTATGCCCGGCTGGGCCGCACGCCGCTGCGCACCGACGATCTGGACCTGCACCTGGCGGCGCTGCGCAAGGTCGGCGTGCCCTATAGCGACGACATGATCGCCAACGCCGCGCAGGACGCGGTGGGCCAGGTATCGCCCGACACGCCGCTGGGCGAGGGCGTGACCAAGCGCTACGGCGCAGCCACCCAGGTACGCGCCTTCGCCGGCAATCCCGGCCGGCCGACCGAGATGGATGCGCTGGTGGCCTATCTGCAGATCCTCGGCCGGCTGACCGACGCCGCCTTCAAGCCGGTCGCCGCTGCGGGAGCCCGGCCATGATCGATCACGACACCACGGTGTGGTTTTCCAAGTCGTTCGGCCTGTTCTACCTGCTCGGCCTGTCCCTGGCGGTGTTGGTCTATGCCTATTGGCCGGCCAACCGCCAGCGCTTCGACCGCGCCGCCAAGTCCATCTTTCGCGACGGCAATGCGCCATGAGAAAAGAAGAACGCGACCCGCATAGCGGCTTCCTGACCACCGGCCACGAGTGGAACGGCATCAAGGAGCTCAACACGCCGGTGCCCCGGCCGGTCTATTTCTTCCTGATCCTGGCGTTTGGCTTCTCGGTGATCTACTGGATCCTGATGCCGGCCTGGCCGCTGGGCGTCACCTACACCAAGGGGCTGCTGGGCATCGACCAGCGCCACACGGTGGCCGACAAGCTCGAGCAGGCGACGCTGGCGCGCGCGGTATGGACCAAGCGTATCGAAAGCGAGAGCTTCGCCGCGATCCAGGCCGATCCCGGCCTGATGCAGGTGGTGCGGCAGACCGGGCGGACCCTGTTCGCCGACAATTGCGCCGCCTGCCACGGCGCCACCGGACATGGCGGCAACGGCTTCCCCAACCTGACCGCCACGGCGTGGCTGTGGGGCGGCGCGCCGCAGACCATCTTCGACACCGTCCGGGTCGGCATCAACTCGCCCCATCCCGACAGCCGGGTGTCGCAGATGCCCGCTTTCGGGCGCGACCAGATGCTGAAGCGCGATGAGATCCTGGCGGTGGTCGCCTATGTGCGCTCGCTGTCCAACCTGCCGCCGGCACCGGACGCCACCGCCGACCGCATCGCCGCCGGCAAGGCCGTGTTCGCCGCCAATTGCGTGTCGTGCCATGGCGACGACGCCAAGGGCAAAACCGATACCGGCGCACCCGACCTGACCGACGCGATATGGCTCTATGGCAGCGATCCGGCGATCGTCTACACCACGCTGTGGGACGGCCGGCAGGGCCACATGCCGAGCTGGGAGCAGCGCCTGTCGCCGCTCGACCGCAAGATCCTGACGCTCTATGTGGTCGATCTGCGGGGACGGAAGTGAGCGCCGTGACCCCCGGCCGCGCCGCTGCCGGCGGGCACCGGCCGGGCATGCGCAAGAAGACCGTGCTGTGGGCGGCGGTCGGCGCCGGCCTGTTGCTGCTGGCCGCGGCCAACGGCCATCTGGTCTATGTAGCGTTCACGTCGCAGCCCGATTGCGTCGCCCATGTCCGGCTCGGCGATGTCCGGCTCGGCGATGTCCAACCGGGCCCGGGCGACGCGCCGCGCGGCCAGTTTGGCGCCGCCACTTCCTCATGCACGCCGCGCTGAGCGCGCGGCAAGACCGGCGAGGCCGACCATGACCACCATTCCAGCCGTTCACCCTCCCCTGCCGCCGGCGCGCAGTTGGCGCCGCGCCGTGACGCCGGCCGATGCCTTCGGCTGGCTGGCCGCCGGCTGGCGCGACCTGGCGGTCAAGCCCGCCGCCAGCCTGGCCTATGGCCTGCTGGTGCTGCTGATCTCGCTGGCCATCGTCTACAGCCTGGTGGCGCTGCAATGGGACTACATCCTGTTCCCCGCCTTCGCCGGCTTCATGGTGGTCGGTCCGGTGCTGGGCATCGGCCTCTACGCCAAGAGCCGGGCGCTGGCCGCCGGCAAGCCGATCGGGCTGATGCAGATGATCTTCGTCAAGCCGGCCTCGGGCGGCCAGGTGCTGTTCGCCGGCGTGCTGCTGTGCCTGCTGGTGGTGGTGTGGATGCGCGCCGCCGTCATCGTCTACGCGCTGTTCTTCGGGCTGGTGGAGTTCCCCGGCCTGGGCCACATAGCGGCCATGCTGCTCACCACCCAGACCGGCTGGGCCATGCTGGTGGTGGGCGGCGCGATCGGCGGCCTGTTCGCTGCCTTCTCCTTCGCCATCAGCGCCTTTTCCATCCCGATGCTGCTCGACGAGCCGGTCGATGCGCTGACGGCGATGGGCAGCAGCATGGCGCTGGTATGGCACAACCTGCCCACCATGCTGACCTGGGCCGCCATCGTGGTGGTGCTGGTCGCCGCCAGCCTGGCCACCGGCCTGATCGGCCTGATCGTCGTCTTTCCGCTGCTGGGTCACGGCACATGGCACGCCTATCGCGCGATGAAGCCGTAAGCGGCCCGGCCCCGACGGGCTCGACCGCGACTGGCCCGACCCCGACCGGGCCCGCCCGGATCGGCGCTGCCGCGCTCGACCCCGCCGCCGAGGAGCTGCTGCTGGCCAGCCGGGCGCTGGGCAGCGGATCGCGCCAGACCGAGCTGTCGATCCCCTCGATCCATTGCGGCGGCTGCATCCAGCGCATCGAGACCCGGCTGCAGGCCCTGCCCGGCGTCGAAGCCGCCCGCGTCAACCTGTCGGCGCGGCGCGCGACGGTGCGCTGGCGCGCCGACAAGCCGCCGCCGCTGATCGCCGCGCTCGAGGCGCTGGGCTATCCCGCCTATCTGCATGACGGCGCCGCCAGCCGCGGCGACCCCATGCTGGCCAAACTATTGCGCGCGCTGGCGGTGGCCGGTTTCGCCGCCGGCAACATCATGCTGCTGTCGGTCTCGGTGTGGTCGGGCGCCGAACCGGCGACGCGCCAGCTCATGCACTGGGTGTCCGCCGCCATCGCGCTGCCGGCGCTGGCCTATTCGGGCCAGGTGTTTTTCCGCTCCGCCTGGCATGCCCTGCGCCAGGGCCGCACCAACATGGACGTGCCGATCTCGATCGGCGTCACCCTGGCAGCCGGCATGAGCCTTTACGAGACCATCGCCCACGGCGCGCATGCCTATTTCGACGCCGCCGTGTCGCTGCTGTTCTTCCTGCTGGTCGGCCGCACGCTCGACCACCTGATGCGCGAGCGTGCGCGCCAGGCGGTGGCCGGACTGGCCCGTGTGGCGGCGCGCGGCGCCACGGTGCTGCAGCCCGACGGCACCGCCCGTTACCTGCCGGCCAGCCGCATCGAGCCGGGCATGACCATCATGCTGGCGGCCGGCGATCGCGTGCCGGTCGATGCGCGGGTGCTGAGCGGCAACTCCGCGCTCGACTGCTCGCTGGTCACCGGCGAGAGCCAGCCGCAGCAAGCCGCCGCCGGCGCCGCGCTGCAGGCCGGCACGCTCAACCTGACCGGGCCGCTGACGATCGTCGCCACCGCGGCGGCGGCCGATTCCTTCCTGGCCGAGATGGTGCGCATGATGGAAGCGGCCGCCTCGGGCCGCTCGCGCTACCGCCGCATCGCCGACCGCGCCGCCGCGCTCTATGCGCCGGTGGTGCATTCGATGGCCTTGCTGACCTGCCTGGGCTGGCTGGCCGCGACCGGCGATCTGCGCCAGGCGCTGACCACCGCCATCGCCGTGCTGATCATCACCTGCCCCTGCGCGCTGGGCCTGGCGGTGCCGATGGTGCATGTGGTGGCGGCGCGCCGGCTGTTCGAAAGCGGCATCCTGGTCAAGGACGGCAGCGCCATCGAGCGGCTGGCCGAGATCGACACGGTGGTGCTGGACAAGACCGGCACCATGACCGAGGGCCAGCCGCGCCTGGTCGACGGCCAGGCCGCCGATCCTGCCACTTTGGTCCTGGCCGCCGCCATCGCCGGCCATTCGCGCCATCCCTATTCGCGCGCGCTGGCCGCCGCGGCGGCCGATCGCAGCGCCTTGCCGCCCCTGGACAGCGTTGCCGAACATCCCGGTTGCGGCCTGGAGGCGCGCGCCGGCGCCACCGTCTATCGGCTGGGCCGCCCGGCCTGGGCGCTGGCCGCAGCGACAGGGGCAAGCGACGATGCCGATCCGGCGCAGGTGGTGCTGTCGCGCGATGGCAGGCTGCTGGCACAATTCCGCTTCGAGGACCGGCTGCGCCAGGACGCGGCCCGGACCGTGGCGCAGTTGCTGGCCGGCGGCCTGGCCATCGAGATGATCTCCGGCGACGCCGAGGCGCCGGTGCGCCGATTGGCGGCCGAGTTCGACCTGCCCTATGCCGCGCGCGCCTTGCCGGCCGACAAGACGGCGCGCATCGCCGCGCTCGCGCAGGCGGGTCACAAGGTGCTGATGGTGGGCGACGGGCTCAACGACGCGCCGGCGCTGATGGCGGCGCATGCCTCGATGGCGCCGGCCTCGGCCGCCGATGTCGGCCGCAACGCCGCCGATCTCGTATTCCTGCGCGACAGCCTGCTGGCGGTGCCGCAAGCCATCGCCATCGCAAGCGGCGCGGCCCGGCTGGTGCGCCAGAATCTGGTCCTGGCCGTGGCCTACAACGCCATCGCCGTGCCGGTCGCGGTGCTGGGCCTGGTGACGCCGCTGATCGCGGCGGTGGCGATGTCGTGCTCGTCGATCGTGGTGGTGGCCAATGCGCTGCGGCTGCGCGGGGCGGGCCGAACCGCCCACCAACGTGGCGCCGCTCGCGCGGCACGCCGCGCCGCGCCGCCGATCCGCCCGGGAGCGGCAGCGTGATCGATTTCCTGTTCCTGATCCCGATCGCGCTGGGCCTGGGCGTCGTCGGCCTGGTGGCCTTCCTGTGGTCGATGCGAAACGGCCAGTACGAAGACCTCGACGGCGCGGCCGAGCGTATCCTGCTGGCCGACCCCGACCGGCCGGCAGCGCCCGGCCCGCGGCGCGACGGTCAGAGCTAACCCTTCGGCGCCAGCACCATCTGGGTCTGGGTGACCACGGCAGCCAGCCTGCCGTCGCTCAGCCGCGTGATCTCCGTGGTCCACACCATCGTCGTCTTGCCGCGATGCAGCGGCCGGCAGCGCGCCACCGCGGTGTCGCCCTCGGGCACCGCTGAAATGAAATTGGTCTTGCTCTCCAGGGTGGTGGTGCCGGCGCCCGGCGGCAGGTTCAGCACCGTGGCCGCCGCGCCCACCGTGTCGGCCAGCGCCATCACCGCCCCGCCATGCAGGATGGCCGGCCGCGTGCAGATCTGCGGCCGTACCGGAAGCTGCGCCTCGACCATGTCCTTGCCGGCGGCGGTGAACTGGATGCCCAGCAATTCGGCCAGCGGCAGCTTGACGTCCTGCAGCATCTTCAGCGCGTCGCTCATCGTTCCCTCCCATGTTGCCGGCCCTCATCTGGGGCCGGCGCCGGCGGCGCGGCAATTCCCTGCCAGGTAATCGCCGGGCCCGTGCCCCGATGCTAGGGTAGGGCCATGACCAGCGGAACCCAAACCTCGCGTGCCGCGGCGGGCCTGCAGGCGCCGCTGCCCCGGCCGCCGCGCCTGCCCGGTCCCGAGGCGGGCTTCGGCGCCCTGCTGCGCGACTGGCGCAACCGGCGCGGCATCTCGCAACTCGAGATGGCGCTGCGCTCGGGCGTGTCGCAGCGCCATGTGTCGTTCCTGGAGACCGGCCGGGCCAAGCCCAGCCGCGAGATGGTGATCCAACTGGCCGGCGCGCTCGACGTGCCGCTGCGCCAGCAGAACGCGCTGCTGCTGGCGGCGGGCTTCGCGCCGATCTATCGCGAGAGCGATCTGGGCGCGCCCGAGCTGGCCGAGGTGCGCCACGCGCTGGACCACATGCTGGCGCAGCAGGAGCCCTATCCCGCCGTGGTGGTCGACCGGCTGTGGAACCTGATGCAGGCCAATCGCGCCGCCCAGCTTTTCACCCAGGCGCTGCTGCCGCCGGATTTCGTGCCGCCGGCCGATGCGCCGCTCAACCTGTTGAAGCTGGTGCTCGACCCCAAGGGGCTGAAACCGGCCATCGTCAACTGGGCGGAGGCGGCGCGCTACCTGGTGCAGGCCACCTATAGCGAGGTGCTGGCCGATGGCGGCGATGCCCAGGCGGTCGCCTTCATCGACGAGATCATGGCCTATCCCGAGGTGGCGCCGCTGATGCGCCGCGCCCCGGCCATCGGCCGGCCGCTGCCGGTGCTGTCGGTGGAATATCGCCTGGGTGCAAACCGCGTGACGGTGTTCACCACCATCGCCACCTTGGGCACGCCGCAGGACGTCACGCTGCAGGAGATCCGCATCGAGAATTTCTTCCCCACCGATGCGGCCAGCGCGAGCTATTTCCGCGAATTGGCGAAGATGGCCTGACCGCGCCAGCGCCTGCACTTCGATCTACACGCGCCAGCGCGTGCCTCTTGGTTTACACGCGCCAGCGCGTGCGGGCCACCACCGCAATCATCCACACGCCCATCAGCGCCGCACCCAACGACGTGACCAGGAACAGCGCGTGCAGCCCGCCGCCCAACAGATCGACCGCCAGCCAGCCGACGAACACGCCGTCCAGGGTGACGAACGACCCCCGTGCCAGCGCCTCGGCGAAGTTGGGCGCCGCCATGCGCAGCAGCGTCGGGAGGATCGGCCCCGCAATTGGCGTTGGGTCAGCGCCAGGCCCGCTGCGGCGGGTCCGGCCGGGGATGCCGGCGAAGCGGCGGTGGAGCTGGCGATCGACATGGCCGCACGGTGATCGCGACCGTCCCGGCACACAATTACGCGGCGGGCAATCCCCCCGCCATGCGCGCCTCGCGCAACTGGTGCTGCACCGGCACAACCCGCCCATCTAGGCGCAAGCGACGGCAGCCGGCATAATCCGCGCCACGGGAGCGCTGACCGCCGGTCTCAAGCCGGCGGCCAAACGATCGGCATGGCCATGTCGGCATCGATGCGCGCGGCTGGGCGTCCTGCCGGCCGGCCCGTCCGGGAGTTTCCATGCAACGCAACTACTGGAGCGCCGTGATCTGCGGCGCCGTCATCCTGACCATCGGCATCGGCGCCCGGCAGAGCTTCGGCATCTTCCAGAAGCCGATCGCGGCCGATCTGCAGGTCGGCCGCGAATTGTGGTCGTTCTGCAACGCGCTGGCGCTGCTGCTGATGGGGGCGCTGTCGCCCTTCGCCGGCAATATCGCCGAGCGTTTCGGCTCGGCCCGCACCATCGCCGCCGGCGGCGTGCTCTACGTGCTGGGCCTGGTGGTGATCGGCCTGGCGCATCACGCCATCCCGCTGATCGTGGGCAACGCGCTGACCGGCATCGGCATGGCGGCGGCCGGGTTCGGCCCGATCCTGGGCGTGGTCGGGCGCACCGCGCCGCCGATCAAGCGGTCGCTGGCGCTGGGCATCGCCACCGCCGGCGGCTCGTTCGGCCAGTTCGCCATCGTGCCCTTCGCCAGCGTCTCGCTGCAGCTGCTGGGCGACTGGCACAGCACCATGCTGCTGCTGGCGGCGGTGTCGACGGTGATGGTGCCGCTGGCGCTGGGCCTGCGCGAAACGCGTTCATCGCTGGCCGCCGCCGCCGGACCGCGCAAGCAGAGCGCGGGCGAGGCGCTGCGCGAGGCGCGCGACACGCGCGGCTTCTGGCTGCTGACCATCGGCTTCTTCGTCTGCGGCTTCCATGTCGCCTTCGTCGGCCTGCATTTGCCGTCCTACGTCGCCGACAAGGGCGTCGGCATGACCCTGTTCGGCGATTACATCTCGCCGCTGCAACTGGGCGGCTGGGCGATCGGGCTGGTCGGGCTGTTCAACATCGCCGGCGCGGTGATCTGGGGCTGGTCGGGCGGCCGCTGGCCGCGCAAGGACATGCTGGCGTTGCTCTATTTCCTGCGCTCGGCGGTGTTCATCCTGTTCCTGGTGCTGCCGCTATCGGCCGGTTCGGTGCTGGTGTTCGCCGCGCTGCTGGGCTTCCTGTGGCTGGGCACGGTGCCGCTGACCTCCGGCCTGGTGGGCTACATCTTCGGCCCGGCGCATATGGCGATGCTCTACGGCATCGTGTTCTTCGGCCATCAGCTCGGCAGCTTCCTGGGAAGCTGGGGCGGCGGCAAGCTGTTCGACCTGACCGGCAGCTACGACGCGATGTGGTGGATCAGCGTGGCGCTGGGCCTGATCGCCGGCAGCCTGCACCTGATGATCCGCGAACGGCCGGTGCCGCGCCTGGCCGCCGCAGCGGCTTGACCAGCGACGGCGGCCGGCCCCTTTCGGGGCGGCCGCCGCAAGCCTACATTCAGGCAATGGCCGACATGCCCAACACCGCACGATCGCCGCAATGGCCCTGGCTGCTGGCCGGCGGGCTGGCCGGTCTGCTGGTGCTGGCCGCGATCGTCGGCTGGATGCTGCGCGGTCCGGCCATCCTGGTCGACATGGCCGATTTCTTCTGCCTGTGATCCCTCAGATCGGATCCTGCCATTCCGGCTTGGGCTGGTAGGCGGCGATGCGGTCCTGCGCCTGCTTGAGCTGCTCGGGCGATAGCTTGCCCTTGAGCTTCTGCAGGTTGGAATCGCACAAGCCCACCAGCAGCTTCACATCGGCATTGTCGCGCCGGGCGATGGTCAGCCAGGTCATGGCCTCGACCGGATCGGCATCGGGCAATTCGCCGTCGGTCAGCAGCCGGCCCAGAATGGCCTGGGCCCAGCCATGGCCCTGCTGCGCAGCGCGCAGCAGCATCAGCTTGGCTAGCTTGCCGTCCTTGGGCAGTTCGACGCCTTCGGCGGCGGCCTGGCCGACGATGAACTGCGCCTGGGCCAGCCCGCCATCGGCGGCGGTGCGGAAATATTTCATCGCCGTCGGCACGTCGGGCTTGGGCGGCTTCACCTCGTCGCCGCGATAGGCGATCACCCCCAGCAGATAGTTGGCCAGCGGGTGGCCTGCCTTGGCCGGGCCGTAGAGCAATTGGCGCGCCTTGTCGTAATCCTGCTTCAGCGCCTCGCCGTCGATATAGATCAGCGCCAGATGCACCGCGCCGTCGGCGTTGCCGCGCTTGGCCGCCATCTCGTAATAGGCCGCCGCCACCGCCTGGTCGCCGCGCACGCCGCAGCCATTGTCGTAGATCACGCCGACGCGATAGGCCGACAGCGCATCGCCCTTCTCCGCCGCCGCCATCAGGCCGGGCAGCATCGAGCGGCAGGTCTTGTCGGCCTCGGTCATCTTCGAGGCCGCGTGGCCGTCGCGCAGCTTGCCGTCCTCGCCTTTGCCTGGCGCTGCGCCCTGGCCATCGCCCTTGCCATCGCCCTGGCCATCGCCCTTGTCGCCATCGGCCGCCTTGCCGGCAGCGGGCTTCGGTGCATCTTTGGCCGCGTCCTTGGCCGGCCCGCCCTTGCCGTCCGGCGCAGGCCCCAGCCTGGTCGGCGCCCCATCGGCCGGCGGCACCCCGGCGGGCGAGAGTGTCTGGGCCGTGGCCGGCGCCGCCAGCGCCATGCAACAGGCCAGGATCAGGAATTTTCGCATCATCGGCCGATCCTACAGGGGCGCCGGGCGGCGCCAAAGCAGGAAGGCGACGTCCCTTGCGGAACGTCGCCTTGCCGAATGGCCGCGTGGCGCGGCCTGCCGCCTACAGGATGAATTTCGACAGGTCGGCGTTGTGCGCCAGCGCCGCGACATGGCCGCGAACGTAGTCGGCGTCGATCGTCACGGTCGAGCCGGCGCGATCGGCCGCGTCGAAGCTGATCTCCTCGAGCAGCTTCTCCAGCACCGTGTGCAGGCGGCGGGCGCCGATATTCTCGACCGTGCCGTTGACCTCGGCCGCCAGCTTGGCCAGCTCGTCGATCGCCTCTTCGGTGAAGTCGAGCTGCACCTTCTCGGTCGCCATCAGCGCCTTGTACTGCTTGATCAGGCTGGCCTCCGGCTCGGTCAGGATGCGCCGGAAATCGGCCTGGCTGAGCGCCTGCAGGGTGACGCGGATCGGCAGGCGGCCCTGCAGCTCGGGCAGCAGGTCCGACGGCTTGGCCAGGTGGAAGGCGCCCGAGGCGATGAACAGGATGTGGTCGGTCTTCACCGGCCCGTGCTTGGTGGCGACGATGGTGCCCTCGATCAGCGGCAGCAGGTCGCGCTGCACGCCCTCGCGGCTGACATCGGCGCCCATGCGCTCGGAACGGGCGCAGATCTTGTCGATCTCGTCGATGAACACGATGCCGTTCTGCTCCACCGCGTCGCGCGCCTCGCGCACCACGCGCTCCTGGTCGACCAGCTTGTCGCTCTCCTCCTGCATCAGCACGTCGTAGGATTCGGCGACCGTCATCTTCTTGGTCTTCTTGCGCCCGCCGAACGCCTTGCCCAGCATGTCGCCGAGATTGACCATGCCGACGCTGGCGCCGGGCATGCCCGGGATCTCGAAGGTGGCGGGACCGCCCTGGTCGGCGACCTCGATCTCGATCTCGCGCTGGGCCAGCGAGCCCTCGCGCAGCTGGCGGCGGAATTTCTGCCGCGTGTCGGGCGAGGCGGCGGGGCCGACCAGGGTGTCGAGCACGCGCTCCTCGGCGGCCAGCTCGGCCTTGGCCGAGACTTCCTTGCGCAGCCGCTCGCGGGCGATGGCGATGGCGGATTCCATCAGGTCGCGCACGATCTGCTCGACGTCCCGGCCGACATAGCCCACCTCGGTGAACTTGGTGGCCTCGACCTTGATGAACGGCGCGTTGGCCAGCTTGGCCAGGCGACGGGCGATCTCGGTCTTGCCGACGCCGGTCGGGCCGATCATCAGGATGTTCTTGGGCAGCACCTCGTCGCGCAGGGATTCATCGACCTGCAGGCGGCGCCAGCGGTTGCGCAAGGCGATCGCCACGGCGCGCTTGGCCTCGCCCTGGCCGACGATGTAGCGGTCGAGCTCGGAGACGATCTCGCGCGGCGAGAAGTCGGTGGTCATGGATTCTCTACTCGGTTGGCCGTCGAACATTTCACTGTACTCTCTACGCGGTCGACCGTCAGAGCGTTTCGACGGTGACGTTGGTGTTGGTATAGACGCAGATATCGGCAGCGATCTTCATCGCCTTGCGCGCGATCGCCTCGGCATCCAGGCCGGGCACGTCGATCAGCGCGCGCGCCGCCGACAGCGCATAGTTGCCGCCCGAGCCGATGCCGATCAGCCCGTCGTCCGGCTCCAGCACGTCGCCGGTGCCGGTCAGCACCAGCGAGACCTGCTTGTCGGCCACGGCCATCATCGCTTCCAGCCGGCGCAAATAGCGGTCGGTGCGCCAGTCCTTGGCCAGTTCGACGCAGGCGCGCGTCAGCTGGCCGGGATATTGCTCGAGCTTGGCTTCCAGCCGCTCGAACAGGGTGAAGGCGTCGGCGGTGGCGCCGGCGAAACCGGCCAGGATGTGGCCGCCTGCGCCCAGGCGGCGCACCTTGCGCGCGGTCGATTTGATGACGGTCTGGCCAAGCGATACCTGGCCGTCGCCGGCCAGCACCACCTTGCCGTCCTTGCGGACCGACAGGATCGTGGTGCCGTGCCAGCCGGGGAAGGCTCCATCGGAGCTAACATTGTTTTGCGACATGGGCCCTTAAATAGGCATTCCGGCCGGGCGTTAAAGGGGGGCGGAAAAGCCCCGGTTTCAGCGGCCCGACGACCGCAGGTTGAGGAAGGACAGCGCCGAATCGATCGGGATAAAGAAATTCAGGCTCCGCGCCTCGACCGAGAACAGCATGGATATGCCCACGACGTTGCCGTTGGCGTCGAGCAGCGGGCCGCCGGAGTTGCCCGGCGAAATGGCCGGCGTGGCCTGGATCATGTCCAGCCCGTTCTCCTGGCGGCGGTACGACGACACGATGCCTTCGGTCACCGTCTGCGACAGTCCGAGCGGGCTGCCGATGGCATAGACCTTCTCGGTCAATATGGGTTCGCCGTGCCGGATCGGCAACGCCCGCAATCCCTTGCGGTCGACCCGCACCAGCGCCA
Source organism: uncultured Hyphomicrobiales bacterium (assembly GCA_964458605.1). Lineage (GTDB taxonomy): Bacteria > Pseudomonadota > Alphaproteobacteria > Reyranellales > JAQSWP01 > JBBSNV01. The sequence continues at coordinate 12,540 of CAYWLS010000038.1, forward strand.
CGTCGCGGCCCAGATCCCGCTTCACCACCGTGCCCGGCGCGGTGCCGCCGTCGGAGAAGCCGACCGTAACCGCGTCCGTACCGCGCACCACATGGGCGTTGGTCAGGATCAGCCCGGCGGCGTCGACGACGAAGCCCGAGCCGGCGCCGGCCGGGGTGCGGATTTCGACCACGCCGGGCAGGATCGATTTCATGTTGGCGGTGATGCCGCCGCGGAAGGGCGGCGGCGAGCGCAGCAGCGCGGCATCGGCGCCGCCGATGCGCGGCCGGTCGCCGGCGGTGGCCTCGCGCACCGCGTCGCGAAAGCCCGGCGTCGAGACCAGCTGCAGCACCGCATCGCCGAAGGTGGTGACGAACAGGTAGAGCAGGCCGTCGGTGCGCCGCTCGCCGCTGGGCAGGGTCGAATCGGTGCGGGTGGTGGTGCTGTAGACCACCTGCCCGTCGCTGGCGCGCATCACCTGCCAGGCGATGCTCATGCTGCCGCTGCCGGACCATTGCGGCGGTTTGGAATTCTCGCGCACGCAGCTTACCCAGTTCATCGCCGTGACCCGCGCGTTGACCAGGTAGGTCGCCGCGGTCAGCTCCTTGCTCTGGATGCGGCCGCCCAGCTTGTAGCCGCGCGACTGGGCGACGTAGGAGAACACCGTCTGGAACGCATCGAGATCGGGCTGGCGGAACGACTTGCGCGTCAGCGGCACGGTCTTGCCCGCGCCGCAGGAGGTCAGCCAGCTGCCGGTCTGCAACTGTCCGATCGAGGCGCCTTCGGGAATGTCGTAGGTCAGGTCGACCAGGCGCAGCGGCTGGGTGCCCTGGCCGAAGGCGCGTTGCGCCGCGGTCGGCTGGCGCGTCGCCTGCCCGGGCGCCACCTCGCGCAGCTCCGTTTGCGGCGGCACGGTCTGCGTCGAGGGCGGTCGCGCCGGCGCCGGCCCGGCCGGCGGGGGTGCGCTGACGAGGCCGCCGCCGGAGATGCGGCGCAGGGTCACTTCCGGCGGCTCGCCGCTGCCGGTGCACTGGCCCATCGCCTTCAGGATGTCGCCGGCGATCTGGCCGTGCAGGGCGCAGTCGACCTTGTAGCCCGGCACCGAGATGACCATCAGACCGCTGACCTTGCCGCTGTCGGCGATCTTGAAATCGGGCATCGACACGTCGCCGCGGATATCGGGGATGCCGTCCTTGACGGTCAGCCTGACGCGGCAGGGCGAGCAGATCTGGCGCGAGGAGCGCACCTCGCCTTCCCACTCGCCGTCCCACGGCGAGGCGGCCCAGGCCGGGGCGATCCAGCACAACGCCACCACTGCCAGCCCGATCAACGCCACGGCTCGCGCCATTGCCTGCTTCCCGCCCGCTCTATGCCCGTGCCGGCCACGGTAGCATGGGCGCGCGAGCGGGTGCCAATGCGCGCCGGCCGGCGGCGCTGAGGCCTCGGGTCGCGGCCCCAGGGCCCGAGCGAGGCGCGGCGAAACCGCCACAGTCCGCGAGAAACCGGGCTTTTGGGCCACGACCGGGCTGGCCCGGCCCCCGATATCCTGTTACAAGACCCGCGCCCGCTACCGCGGGACAGGCAGGAGAAGCATGGCGCGCGCCAGCAAGAACGCCTCCGCCGGCCGCACGGCCAAGGTGGAGCGCGTCACCAAGGAGACCTCGATCGCCGTCGCCGTCAATCTGGACGGCAGCGGGCGGTACGACATTGTCACCGGCGTGGGTTTCCTCGACCACATGCTGGAGCAGCTGGCGCGGCACAGCCTGATCGACATCACCCTGCGCGCCAAGGGCGACCTGCACATCGATTTCCACCACACCACCGAGGACACCGGCATCGCGCTGGGCCAGGCGGTGTCGCAGGCGCTGGGCGGGCGCGTCGGCATCGGCCGCTACGGCGCGGCGCTGATCCCGATGGACGAGACGCTGACCGAGGTGGCGCTCGACGCCTCCAACCGTCCCTACCTGATCTGGAAGGTCAAGTTCAGCCGCCCCAAATTGGGCGAGATGGACACCGAACTGTTCAAGGAATGGTTCCAGGCCTTCGCCCAGAATGCCGGGCTGACCCTGCATGTCTGGAACCACTATGGCGACAACAATCACCATATCGTGGAGAGCTGCTTCAAGGGGCTGGCGCGCGCGCTGCGCCAGGCGGTCGAGATCGACCCGCGCAAGCGGGACGCCGTGCCCTCGACCAAGGGGCGGCTGTGATGAAATTCCTCTCTCCCAGCGGCCAGCGACATTGATGCGCCACGAAACGGCGGCTTCCGCCGGTCGGTGTGCGCCGCGTGTCGGCTTGCGTTAGGGAGTTTGCGTTCCATGTCTGTCGCCATCATCGATTACGGATCGGGAAACCTGCGTTCGGCCGCCAAGGCCTTCGAGCGCGCCGCGGCCGAGAATTCGCTCGCCCACGCCATCGCCGTCACCGCCGACCCCGCCGCCGTCGCCGCCGCCACGCATATCGTGCTGCCCGGCGTGGGCGCGTTCGGCGACTGCCGCGCCGGGCTGTACGGCGTGCCGGGCATGGTCGATGCCCTGCAGCGCGAGGTGATCGAGCGCGGCAAGCCGTTTATCGGCATCTGCGTCGGCATGCAGCTCATGGCCAGCCGCGGCGTCGAGCACGGCATCCATCCCGGTCTCGACTGGATCAAGGGCGACGTGGTGCCCATCGAACCCGGCGATGCGGCGCTGAAGATCCCGCATATGGGCTGGAACGTGCTGCAGGAGGTGGCGCGGCATCCCGTGCTCGCGGGCATCGACAACGGCGCCCATGCCTATTTCGTGCATTCCTACCGGCTCAGGCCCAGCGATCCGGCAACGGTGCTGGCGGTCACCGACTACGGCGGCAAGATCGCCGCGGTGGTCGGCCGCGACAACATGGTGGGCACGCAATTCCATCCCGAGAAGAGCCAGGAGACCGGCCTGCGCCTGATCGCCAACTTCCTGCGCTGGCGGCCCTAAGGAGGCGCGCATGATCCTGTTCCCCGCCATCGACCTGAAGGACGGCCGCTGCGTGCGCCTGGTGCGCGGCGCGATGGACAGCGCCACCGTGTTCGACCTGGAGCCGGCGGCGCAGGCGCGCGCCTTCGTCGACGCCGGCTGCGAGTGGCTGCACCTGGTCGATCTCAACGGCGCGGTCGAGGGCAAGCCGGTCAACGGCCAGGCGGTGCGCGACGTCCTGGCCGCCGCCCGCGTCCCGGCCCAGCTGGGCGGCGGCATCCGCGACTTCGACACCATCGCCGGCTGGCTCGAAGCCGGCATCCAGCGCGTCATCTTGGGGACTGTGGCGGTGCGCGAGCCCGATCTGGTGCGCCGCGCCTGCAAGGAATTTCCCGGCCGCATCGCGGTCGGCATCGACGCCCGCCAGGGCTTCGTCGCCGTGCAGGGCTGGACCGAAACCTCCAAGGTCAAGGCGCTCGACCTGGCGCTGCGATTCGAGGATGCCGGCGTCTCGGCCATCATCTACACCGACATCGAGCGCGACGGCGCCATGGAAGGCCCCAATATCGACGCCACGGTCGATCTGGCGCATCATCTGCACACGCCGATCATCGCCTCCGGCGGCGTCTCCTCGATGGACGACCTGCGCGAACTGCACCAATTCGAGCGCGACGGCATCGTCGGCGTGATCTGCGGCCGGGCGCTGTACGACGGGCGCATCGATCCGGCCAAGGCCGTGGCGCTGCTGCGCTGAGCAACGAGGAACTCTTGTGCTGCGGCACCGGCGGCTTATGCTGTCGTACAAACCGGTAACAGAATGCTCAAGGTCCGCATCATCCCCTGTCTCGACGTCCATGCCGGCCGCGTGGTCAAGGGCGTCAAGTTCGTCGACCTGGTCGACGCCGGCGATCCGGTCGAGCAGGCGCGCGTCTACGACCGCGCCGGCGCCGACGAACTGACCTTCCTCGACATCACCGCCTCCTCGGACAACCGCGACACGCTCTACGACGTGGTGGCGCGCACCGCCGAGCAGTGCTTCATGCCGCTGACCGTGGGCGGCGGCGTGCGCCAGGTCGAGGATATCCGCAAGCTGCTGCTGGCCGGCGCCGACAAGGTGTCGATCAACACCGCGGCGGTGACCCGGCCCGAGTTCGTTGCCGAGGGCGCCAACAAGTTCGGCGCGCAATGCATCGTGGTGGCGATCGACGCCAAGCAGACCGGCCCCGACAAATGGGAAGTGTTCACCCATGGCGGGCGCAACCGCACCGGTCTCGATGCGGTCGAATGGGCGCGGCGCATGGTGTCGCTGGGCGCGGGCGAGATCCTGCTGACCTCGATGGACCGCGACGGCACCAAGCAGGGCTTCGATCTGAAGCTGACCCGCGCCGTGGCCGATGCCGTGACCGTGCCGGTGATCGCCTCCGGCGGCGTCGGCTCGCTCAAGGACATGGTCGACGGCGTGCTCGAAGGCCATGCCAGCGCGCTGCTGGCCGCCTCGATCTTCCATTTCGGCACCTTCTCGATCGCCCAGGTCAAGCAGGCGCTGATCGCGGCCGGCATCCCGGTGCGGCCGCTGCCGGCCGCGCTCGCCGGACAGGCGGCGTGATGGCCAAGCAGAAGAAGAAAGCCGCCAACCAGCCGCGCAATCCCAAGCTGCCGCCCGACCTGCACGCGATCGACCGGCTCTATCGCATCATCGCCTCGCGCAAGGGCGCCGATCCGCACACTTCCTACACGGCGCGGCTGCTGTCGCGCGGTCCCAACAAGATCGCGCAGAAGCTGGGCGAGGAAGCGACCGAGGCGGTGATCGAGGCGGTGCGGCGCGATCGCGAGCTGCTGGTGCTGGAAAGCGCCGACATGCTCTATCACATGCTGGCGCTGTGGACGGCGCTCGACATCGATCCCAAGCGGGTGTGGCGCGAGCTCAAGAAGCGCGAAGGCCGCTCCGGGATCGAAGAAAAGAAATCGCGCAAGGCCAAGTAGTCGTTATAGGCTCCCGGCGACATACGACCGACCGCCGGGGACATTGCCATGGCCTACGACCGCAACAACGTTTTCGCCAGGATCCTGCGCGGCGAATTGCCGTGCAAGAAGGTCTACGAAGACGAATTCGCGCTTGCCTTCCACGACATCAGGCCGCTGACGCCGGTCCATGTGCTGGTGATCCCCAAGGGCGAGTACGTCTCCTTCGTCGACTTCGCCGCCCAGGCCGGCGCGGAGCAGATCGCCGGCTTCTGGCGGGCGGTCGGCAGGACCGCCACGACGCTGGGCCTCGACCCGGAAGGCTATCGCATCGTCGCCAACAGCGGCGCCGACGCGCACCAGCTCGTGTTCCACTTCCACGTCCATATTTTCGCCGGCCGCAGGATGTCGCACAGCATGGGCAACATGCCGCGACCCAACGAGCAGGCCGGAGGCTGAGGCCATGTTCTACGAACCGCCCAAGAAGAACCACGGCCTGGCCGTCGATCCGTTCAAGGCCGTGGTGGTGCCCCGCCCGATCGGCTGGATCACCACCGTCGATGCGCAGGGCCGCGTCAACCTGGCGCCGTTCTCCTTCTACAACGGCGTATCCGAGGCGCCGCCGATGGTGATGTTCTGCCCCGGCGGTTCCTACGGCAGCACGGCCGCCAAGCACTCGCTGCTCAACGTCAAGGCGACCGGCGAATTTGTCGTCAACATGGTGAGCGAGAAGCTGAAGGACGCCATGAACGCCACCGCCGCGCCGGTCGAGGCGGGCGTGGACGAGATGGCGCTGGCCGGGCTGGCGCCGGCGCCGTCGAAGCTGGTCAAGCCGCCGCGCGTGGCCGCCTCGCCGGTGGCGCTGGAATGCAAGCTCTACCAGGTGGTCGACCTGCCGGGCGACGGCACCGACACGCCCTATGCGGTGGTGATCGGCACGGTGCTGGGGGTCCATATCGACGACGCCATCGTCAAGGACGGCCGCGTCGACGTGCTGGCGTTCAGGCCGGTGGCGCGGCTGGGCTATTCCGAATACACCACCGTGGACAACGTCTGGCGAATGCGCCGGCCGAGCTGATTCCCGGCGTCGCTATCGCGCGGCGCGGCCAGGGAAGCGGGTTCTGCGCATCCCGCGCGCCCGGCCGGTTGTGCAGCGCCCTGGCGTACGGCCGCCCGGTTCACTTCAGGATCGAGATGGGGCAGGTGCGTTCGGGGAAACCGCGGCTGAATCCGACGACCTTGCCGACCCCTTTGAAGCCGGCTCCATCGCCGGCAAGGGTGAAGACGCCGTCGAAATGATCGCCGGACCGGCCCGTGAAGGAGACCCTGAAATTCAAGGTATTGCCCGTGATCGTGCCGTTGGCGACGCCGTTTCGAAATAGCCTTTCGGCAATGTTCGGCCCATTGATCGCCAACGGATGGGACACGAAAGGCGGGCTCTGCACATTGGGACAGTCGATCACCAGCGTGTAGACGCCGGCATAGGCAAAAGCCGGCGCCGAAGCGACTTGCGGCGCCGGCGCGGCTGCCGCAACGGGGGCCGGCGGCTTGGCGACCGCGGCTTTCCTGCGCTCTTCTTCTTCCGCTTTCCGCCGTGCGTCGTCTTCGGCCTTTTTCTTGTCCGCCTCGGCCTTCTTGCGGGCGTCCTCTTCGGCCTTGTGGCGGGCGTCGTCGTCGGCCTTTTTCTTGTCGGCCTCGGCCTTCTTGCGCGCGTCTTCCTCGGCCTTGAGCCGCGCCGCCTCGTCGGCCTTGCGCTTGGCTTCCGCTGCGGCAGCAGCAGCAGCGGCCTGACGCTGCGCCTCGTCGTCGGCCTTGCGCTTGGCCTCCGCGGCGGCCGCAGCGGCAGCGGCCTGGCGTTGCGCCTCCTCGTCGGCCTTGCGCTTGGCCTCGGCAGCCGCGGCGGCAGCGGCAGCCTTCTGCCGTTCTTCCTCGCGCACGCGCAGTTCGGCGGCCTCGACCGCCTTCTTGCGCGCATCGTCCTCGGCCTTGAGCCGCGCATCCTCTTCCGCCTTCAGCCGTGCCTCGATCGACTGCCGGTCGGACTGCAGGCTGCTATAGGCGGCGTAACCGCCTCCGGCCAGCACCGCCACGGCCAGCACGCCCAGGCCCAGCCACAGGCCGGTGCGCTTGCGCGGCACCGGTGCGAAGCTGTTGGGGGCGTAGCTGTTGGGACCCTGGCTGGGCATCTGGGTCGAGCCCGGCCCCAGCGACGGATTGGCGGGCGGACCGCTCGGCGGTGCCATCGAGATCGGGCCGCCCTGCGATGGCAGCGGCGGCGCCTGGGAGGGCCGCGATGCGGGACCGCCCATGCTGCTGGGCCCGGCCGCCCCGCCTGCCGTCATGGCGGCGCCGGCCAGCGGCATGGTGTTGGCGTCCGCCGCCTGCTGGCCCAGCAGCATGGCGCGCCACTGCGCCACGCTCTGCGGCCGGGCGGTCTCGAACACCGTCAGGCCGGCGTCGATCGCGGCCAGGAATTCGGGACTGTAGCGACCCGCGCCCACCCTGACCGCGGGCTCCATGTCGTCGTCGCGGATGCGGTCGGTGGCCTGCGGCGGAACCTTGCCGGTGATGCCGTGATAGAGCGTGGCGGCCAGCGCGTAGATGTCGGTCCACGGCCCCTGCTTGCCGCTCGACATGTACTGCTCGAACGGCGCGTAGCCGGGCGTGAACACCGAGGTCACCGAGCGCGACTTCTCGCCCACCGCCTGGCGCGCGGCGCCGAAATCGATCAGCACCGGATTGCCGTCGCGCCGGATCAGGATATTGGCCGGCTTGATGTCGCGATGCAGAAAGCCCGCGGCATGCACCTGCTCCAGCCCCTGCAGCAGCGGCAGGACGATCGCCTTCAGCCGCGCCTCATCGAGCGGCGCCTCGCGACGATAGATACCCGACAGCGGCGCGCCGTCGACCAGCGCCATGACCATGTAGGCGGTGCCGTTGGCGGCCATGTAGTCGTAGACGCGCACGATGGCCGGCGCGTGCTCGAAGCGCGCCAGCGCACGCGCCTCGTCGAGGAAGCGGGTCAGGCCCCAGGCGAAGCTTTCGTCCTCGACGCGCGAGCGGGGCTTGACGGTGCTGCCATCGACGCGCACGGCGGTGTCCGACGGCAGATATTCCTTGATCGCCACCGGACGATCGAGCTCGCGATCCCAGGCGCGATAGGTGATGCCGAAGCCGCCCTGGCCCAGCACCGCCTGCAGTTCGTATTTCCCCAATCGGAAACCGGACGGCAGCGCGATGTAGTCCTGTTCGCCTTCGCTTACGACTTTGGTCTTGTCGTCCATGGCCCCAATCCACCGACGATGTCATCTTGACCGAACGCGGCGGGTCAGACAATGCGAGTCGGGAGCCGGACCCGGCGGCGACGGCGGGGCGACGGCGGGACGGCGGCTAGACCACCTCGGCCGGGGCCAGGTGGCATTCCTGGTCGCCGGCCTCGACCTGGATGGTGGCATGGTGAATGCCGAACAACTGGCGCAGCCGGGCGGCGGCATCGGCCAGCATCTGGTCGTCGACCGCGCATTGGGGGCGGATGAGATGCACGGTCAGGGCCACTTCGGTGGTGCTCATCGACCACACATGCAGGTCGTGGACTTCGGTGACGCCCGGCAAGCCGGCCAGAAACGCGCGGACTTCTTCGAGGGAAATGCCGGACGGCACCGCATCGAGCGACATCGCCACGCTCTCGCGCAGCAGGCCCCAGCTGCCCCAGACGATGATGGCGACGATCGCCAGGCTGGTCGCCGGATCCAGCCACTGCCAGCCGGTCAGGCTGATCACCAGCCCGGCCGCCACCACGCCGGCCGAGACCGCCGCATCGGCAGCCATGTGCAGATACGCGCCACGAATATTCAGATCGCTGTTGCGGCCCGAAGCGAACATCAAGGCGGTGGCGCCGTTGACGACGATGCCGATCGCCGCCACCACCATCACGTCGCTACCCGAGACCGGCTCGGGATGCAGCAGGCGCAGGACGGCTTCCCAGGCGATGGCGCCGACGGCGATCAGCAGGAAGCCGGCATTGAACAGCGCCGCCAGGATCGACGAGGAGCGCAGGCCGTAGGTATAGCGCTGCGAGGGCGGCCGTCGCGCCAGCGCCGACGCCACCCAGGCCATCAGCAATCCCAGCACGTCGGACAGGTTGTGGCCGGCATCCGCCACCAGCGCCACCGAGTTGGCGACGATGCCGTAGGCCGCCTCGACGATCACGAATCCCGTGTTCAGCGCCACGCCGATGGCGAAGACGCGACCGAAATCGGCCGGCGCGTGGGCGTGGCCATGGCCGCCGTGACGATGCGCGCGGTCGTGACCATGCTCGTCGGCGGTGGCGTGGCCATCGTCATGACGTGGATCGGCGTCGTGACGATGCGCTGGCGTCGCATCGTTGCGGGAAGATTCGTCGTGCCGGTCCATGCGCTAGTTCAAGCGTGCCGGCCCTGCCGAATCAAGAAGCGATCCGGGTCGTGGAGCGAAAAAATCCGCGCACGCTACGATATAGTGTTGCCTGCCTCGCCGGCCGCGACGACATTCGGCGCTGGCATATCCGGCTTTCAGCTCTGCGCCTTGTTGGCCATCGCCAGCAGCCAGTCGCGAAACGAGCGCAGCTTGTGGCGGCGCATGGCGTTGGGCGGCGCCACCAGGTAGTAGCCGGCGTCGATCGGCAGCACCATGTCGAAGGGCGCCACCAGCCGGCCGGCCTTGATGTCGCGTTCGACCAGCGGACGATGGCCGATCGCCACCCCCAGCCCGTCCATCGCCGCCTGCAGCACGGTCATCGCCTGGTCGAATACCGGGCCGCGCGCGGGATCGACATTCCTGGCGCCGGCGGCGGTCAGCCACAGCCGCCAGTCGTCGCGCTGGTTGCTCATATGCAGCAGCGTGACCCGCGCCAGGTCGGCCGGCTTCCGGAGCGCGTTCTTGCCCTTGACCAGCGAGGGCGCGCAAACGGGAAACATGTCTTCGGCGAACAGCCGCTCGGCGGCGACGTTGGGCCAGGATCCCAGCCCCCAGCGGATCGCCACGTCGACATTGTCGCGCTGGAAGTCGACCAGATTCACCCCGGTCGAGATCTGCACTTCGATCTCGGGATAGAGCTGCTGGAAGGCCGCCAGCCGCGGCACCAGCCATTTGGTGGCGAACGAGGCGGTGGTGCTGACCAGCAGCGGCCCGGCCTCGTCGCGCCGCAGCAGCCGGTCGGTGGCCGCGGCGATGGTGTCGAAAGCCTCGCGCAGCGCCGGCAGATAGGCCTGGCCCGCCTCGCTCAACAGCAGCGCCCGGTTGCGGCGCACGAAGAGCTGCACCCCCAGCCGCTCCTCCAGCCCGCGGATCTGGTGGCTGATCGCCGCCTGGGTGACGTTCAGTTCGGCCGCCGCCTGGGTGAAGCTCAAATGGCGCGCCGCCGCCTCGAAAGCGCGCAACCCGTTCAGCGGCGGCAGATGACGGCTCATGTCTCGTCCCAATATATTTTAGAAAAACTAATGCGACAGTGAGAAAGCGTCGTTTGAGCAAGTTTTACCTTTGCCCCATTTTCCCTGCAACAGAGCAGACGAAAGAGGTTTGGCAATGTCCGACTTTACCTTGGGTACCGATAAGGTTTTTTCGCATGAAGACCGGGTGCACGGCGCGCTGGCCCTGCTGCAGACCTGGCAGCGGCGCGCCCAGGAACGGTCCGAGCTGGCGCGGCTTTCCAGCCGCGACGCCCGCGATATCGGCCTGACCGACTCGCAGATCGAGTTCGAAGCCAGCAAGCCGTTCTGGCGCGTCTGACCCTCGCGCCCGATCGGGGCCCAGCCGGTTCGCGCCGGTACGGGCTTCGAAAGCCGGCGACATCGTTCCGCTCCCGGACGTCGCCGGCTTTTCTTTTGCCCGCCATCCCGCCTGCCACAAGGCTTAGCCTGCCTGACGCCCGGTGCTAGACTGCGGCGCATGACAGGGATGCGTTTGGCGCCGGTGCTGGCGCTGGTCTTGCTGCTGCTGGCGCCGGACCTGGCCCGCGCCGATATCGACAGCGGCCTGCAGGCTTTCCACGACGGCAATTTTCCCAAGGCGCAGCGCGAATCGCTGCCGCTGCAGGCCGATCCGCGCGCCGCCTTCGCCCTGGCGGTGATGGCCGAGCGCGGCTGGGGCACCCGCCAGGACCTGCCGGCGGCGATCCGCTTCTATACGGCGGCGGTGCGCGGCGGCAACGTGGCGGCCATGGTCAATCTCGGCCTGCTCTACGACATCGGCCTGGGCGTGCCGCGCAACGGCTACCTGGCGCAGCAACTGTTCGCCGGCGCCGCGCGCGGCAACGACACGATGGGCGAGAACAACCTCGCCTATCTGTGGGGCCGGCAGAACGGCCTGCTCGACGAGGCGCTGTGCCTGTCGGCCAAGACCATCGCGGCCCAGCCGCACAACGCCTATTTCATCGACACCTACGGCTTCATCCTGCTGCGCCTGAAGCGGCTGGACGACGCCCAGCGCTTCTTCGAGAAATCGCTCAAGGAGAAGCCCGACTACGCCGTGGCCATGGAACATCTGGGCGACATCGCCCGGCTGCGCGGCGACGATGCCGCAGCCGGGGCCTGGTGGCAGCACGCCTGGACGGTGGCCGACCGGCCCGACGACGCGACGCGGCTTAAGCGCAAGCTGGCCGGCCAGCCCGACGATCTCAATGCCCATCCGCCGTTCCGGCTGGACAGCAACGGCTTCGGCCGCGACTGCGCCATGCCCTCGGTCTAGGTTCTATACTCATAAAGAGGATTCCCAGTGGGGAGGGATTGTGATTGAAACTCCTAAACGAGAAGGAGTTTGGTCATGGCTCGCTTCGATCTGTCGGACCAG
>CAYWLS010000039.1:0-23841 GCA_964458605.1 uncultured Hyphomicrobiales bacterium
TCGACCTCGTCGAACAGGATCACCTGGTAGGGCCGGCGCCGCACCGCTTCGGTCAGCGCGCCGCCCTCGTCGTAGCCGACATAGCCCGGCGGCGCGCCGATCAGCCGCGACACGGAGTGCTTCTCCATGTATTCCGACATGTCGATGCGCACCATGGCGCTCTCGTCGTCGAACAGGAACTGCGCCAGCGCCTTGGTCAGCTCGGTCTTGCCCACGCCGGTCGGGCCCAGAAACAGGAACGAGCCGATCGGCCGGTTGGGATCCTGCAGCCCGGCGCGGGCGCGGCGCACGGCGTTGGACACCGCGACGATCGCCTCGTCCTGGCCGACCACGCGCTTGTGCAGGTTGGCTTCCATCTGCAGCAGCTTCTCGCGCTCGCCTTCCAGCATGCGGTCGACCGGAATGCCGGTCCAGCGCGACACCACGGCGGCGACGTCGTCCTCGGTGACCTCCTCCTTCAGCATGGAGTGGGTCTCGGCCTGCTCGGCCTCCTTCAGCTTGCGCTCCAGCTCGGGAATGACGCCGTAGCGCAGCTCGCCGGCCTTGGCCAGGTCGCCGATGCGCTGCGCCACGTCGAGATCGGCGCGTGCCTTCTCGAGCTGCTCCTTGATCTTCTGGCCGGCGGCCAGCTTGTCCTTCTCCGCCTTCCACTGCGCGGTCAGGGTGGCCGATTCCTGCTCCAGCTCCGACAATTCCTTGTCGAGCTTGTCCAGCCGCTCGCGCGAGGCGGCGTCGGTCTCCTTCTTCAGCGCCTCGCGCTCGATCTTGAGCTGCATGATGCGCCGGTCGAGTTCGTCGATCTCCTCGGGCTTGCTGTCCACTTCCATGCGCAGCCTCGAGGCCGCTTCGTCGACCAGGTCGATCGCCTTGTCGGGCAGGAAGCGGTCGGTGATGTAGCGGTTGGACAAGGTGGCGGCGGCCACGATCGCGGCATCGGTGATGCGCACGCCGTGATGCAGCTCGTACTTCTCCTTCAGCCCGCGCAGGATCGAGATGGTGTCGGCCACGGTCGGCTCCGACACGAACACCGGCTGGAAGCGCCGCGCCAGCGCGGCATCCTTCTCGATATGCTTGCGGTACTCGTCGAGCGTGGTGGCGCCCACGCAATGCAGCTCGCCCCGCGCCAGCGCCGGCTTCAGCAGGTTGGAGGCGTCCATCGCGCCCTCGGCCTTGCCGGCGCCCACCAATGTGTGCAGCTCGTCGATGAACAGGATGATCTCGCCGTCGGAGGCGGCGATCTCGCCCATCACCGACTTCAGCCGCTCCTCGAATTCGCCGCGGAACTTGGCGCCGGCGATCAGCGCGCCCAGGTCGAGCGCCATCAGCTTCTTGTCGCGCAGCGATTCGGGCACGTCGTTGTTGACGATGCGCAGCGCCAGGCCCTCGGCGATGGCGGTCTTGCCGACGCCGGGCTCGCCGATCAGCACGGGATTGTTCTTGGTGCGGCGCGACAGCACCTGGATGGTGCGGCGGATCTCCTCGTCGCGGCCGATCACCGGATCGAGCTTGCTGTCGCGCGCCGCCTGGGTCAGGTCGCGGGCGTAGCGCTTCAGCGCGTCATAGGCGCCCTCGGCCGATTCGGTGTCGGCGGTGCGGCCCTTGCGCAGATCGTTGATGGCGGCATTCAGGCCCTGGGCGGTCACGCCGGCATCGGCCAGGATGCGCGCGGCGGGCGTGCCCTTGGCCATGGCCAGGGCCAGCAGCAGGCGCTCGACGGTGACGAATTTGTCGCCGGCCTTGTCGGCGATCTTCTCGGCCTGCTCGAACAGGCGCGCCGTCTCGGGCGCCATATAGACCTGGCCGGCGCCGCTGCCCTCGACCTTGGGCAGCTTGTTGAGCTCGGCCTCGGTCTCGGCCAGGGCACGCTTGGCGTCGCCGCCGGCGGCGCCGATCAGATTGGCGCACAGCCCTTCCTTGTCGTCGAGCAGGACCTTGAGCAGATGTTCGGGAACGAAGCGCTGATGGCCCGAGCGCACGGCCAGCATCTGGGCCGATTGCAGGAAACCGCGGGAACGTTCGGTATAGACTTCCGGATTCATGGACTTACGACCCCCTTTGTGGATGCCCCCGTTGCCGGCGGGCGAGGCAGGTGGACCCCGAAGGCGTCCACTGAGCCATATGGGTTTTGCGCCAGCCGGGACAAGCGGCCGGGCGGTAAATTTTAGCGGCCAGACCAGCGTACGGCGCGGCCCGACAACGGCCAAAATGGTTGCGGCAGAGCCGCATAACCGGCATTGATCTGGGTCATGCCCGCCATTTCCGCGATCTACCGCTACCCCGTGAAAAGCCTAAGCGGCGAACGCCTGGCGCGCAGCGAGGTTCATGCCGGCCGGCCGCTGCCCAACGATCGCCGCTTCGCCATCGCCCCGGGCGGTTCGCGGTTCGACCCGGGCCAGCCCGCCTGGCAGCCCAAGGCCTCGTTCCTGACCCTGGTGCGCAACCCGCGGCTGGGCAAGCTCAAGACCGTCTTCGACGATGCCAGCGACACGCTCAGCATCGAGCGCGACGGCCGCGAAGTGGCGCGCGGCAAGCTCAGCGATCCGATCGGCAGGGCCGTGATCGAGCAGTTCCTGGCCGCCTATATGGGCCAGGAGGCGCGCGGCCGGGCCACCGTCGCCATCGGCCCCGATCTCGCCTTCACCGACATGGCCGAGCCCTACGTGTCGCTGATCGGCATGGCCTCGCTGCGCGACCTGGAGCGGGTGACGCGCGCGCCGGTCGATCCGCTGCGCTTCCGCGCCAATATCTATTTCGAGGATGCGCCGGCCTGGGCGGAGTTCGGCTGGGTCGGCCGCGACATCGAAATCAACGGCATCCGGTTCCGGGTCGAGCAACCCATCACGCGCTGCGCGGCCACCGAGCTCGATCCGCAAAGCGGCGAGCGCGACATGGCGGTGCTGGCCAATCTGCGCAACGGCTTCGGCCACATGCAGATGGGAGTCTATGCGCGGGCGCTGGGCGACGGCGCGATCGCCATCGGCGATGCCATCGTCGCGCCTTAGATCCGCAAAAAATCCGCAAACGAAAAACCGCGGCGCCAGGGCCGCGGTCTTCGGATGGTTGGCGCGTCTGCCGCTCGGGCAAACCCCTAATGCGGGCTAGCTGGGCTCGCGCGAACCGTCGCGATCGCCAGGGCTGAAATTGGCTTCCGGCTGCTCGGCATCGGCCAGATCGCGCTGCGGGCGCTCGTGCTGCTGATGCGGCTGGTCGCGACGATCGTGTTCCGGGCGATAGCCGCCTTCGCCGCCCTGGCCCTGACCGTGATAGCCGTTGGGGCCCTGACCCGGGTTGCGGCCCTCGTTGCGGCCGTCCTGACGCTCGCCGCCCTCGTCCATGTTGTCGCCGTCGCGCCACTGATCCTGCGGCCGGTTGAATCCGCCCATGGCGTTGATCAGCCGCAGATAGTGTTCGGCATGCTGGTAATACGATTCCGCGGCAATGCGGTCGCCCGCCGCCGAGGCCTCTCGCGCCAGCACCTGGTATTTTTCAAAAATCTGATGCGCGTTACCGCGCACCCGGACTTCTGGACCGCTGCTGTCGAAAGTCTGGTTGCGTTGCGGCTTGTTCGGCTTGCCGCCGCCGTTGCGACCGCGTTGGCGGCCGCGCTGGTTATTGTTCGGTCTCATCCGCTTTGCCAAAAAATGATCGAAAATCCAATGCCATAGCGGGAGAACGGCAGCTCTTGCGATGCTGCGGTCGGCCCACGCCTCGGCGTCTTTTCGGATCGTGCGGCTGTTGTTCCCCCAAGGATCGCCAGCCAGAGGCCCCCAAGCCTCTGCAATTAAATTAGTGATTAAGGTCGGCTATGCCAACCCGTTTTTTTGCCTAGGAAATTCATTCTTTTGAGGCGATGCAGCAAGGACACAGCGCGCGATTCCCGCCAGATCGCGCCGCGGCGGCAACACGGTAAGGCCCCCCGCCTGCAACAGCACGCCCACCGCCTCGGCCTGGCCCATTCCGACCTCCAGGACGGCCAGCCCGAGGCAGTCCAGGGCCAGCCCCAGGCCAGCCGCGAGACGCCGGTAGTCGTCCAGTCCGGCAGCCCCGCCATCGAGCGCCAGGCGTGGCTCGTGATCGCGCACTTCGGGCTCGAGCCCGGCAAGATCGCCGCTCGGGATATAGGGCGGATTGGCCAGGATCAGATCGAACCGTCCCACCGTCGCCGGCCAATCGGGCTGCGCCCAGTCGCCCCGACACAGCTCGGCGCGATCGGCCAGGCCCAGCGCCTGCGCATTGGCCCGGGCCACGGCCAACGCGGCCGGCGATTTGTCGATGCCCACGCCGCGCGCGTGGCGATACTCGGCCAGGATGGTGAGCAGCAGGCAGCCCGAGCCGACGCCGAGATCGAGCACGCGCAGGGGCGCGGCACGATCGGAAATGTGTTCCAGCACCGCCTCGATCACGGTCTCGCTGTCGGGGCGCGGCGTCAGCACGTCGGGCGTGACGGCAAAGCGCCGGCCGAAGAATTCGCGCCAGCCCAGCAACTGCGACATCGGCTGGCGGGCGGCGCGGCGCGCCACCAGCGCATCGAACCGCTGAAGCTGCGCCGGCGCCAGCACGGCACTGTCGTCGGCGACGATCTGCTCGACGGTCAGGCCGCCGGCCTCGGCCAGCAGCAGCCGCGCCTCGAACCGGGCGCGCTCGATGCCTGCCGCCCGAAGCTGCGCCGCCGCCCGGTCCAGCAGCGCGCGCAGCGAAGGAAGCGGCGCGGCCATGGCTTCTCAGGAGACTTCGGCCAGACGCTCGGCCTGGTCGTGGGCGATCAGCGCCTCGACGATCTCGTCCAGCGCCGAGCCGTCGATCACCTTGTCGAGCTTGTAGAGGGTCAGGTTGATGCGGTGGTCGGTGACCCGGTTCTGCGGGAAGTTGTAGGTGCGGATGCGCTCCGAGCGATCGCCGCTGCCGACCTGGTCCTTGCGCGCGGCGGCCCGTTCGTCGGCCTGGCGCTGCCGCTCGGCCTCGTAGAGCCGGGCGCGCAGGATCTTCATCGCCTTGGCCTTGTTCTTGTGCTGCGATTTCTCGTCCTGCTGGCTGACCACCACGCCGGTCGGCAGATGGGTGATGCGCACGGCCGAATCGGTGGTGTTGACCGACTGGCCGCCCGGCCCGGAGGAGCGGAACACGTCGATGCGCAGATCCTTGTCCTCGATCTTGATGTCGACGTCCTCCGCCTCCGGCAGCACCGCCACGGTGGCGGCCGAGGTGTGGATGCGCCCTTGCGCCTCGGTCGCCGGCACGCGCTGCACGCGATGCACGCCCGATTCGAACTTCAGCCGGGCGAACACCGATCGCCCCGAGATCGAGGCCGCGGCATCCTTGTAGCCGCCCATGCCGGCGTCGGAGATGTGCATGATCTCGAACTTCCAGCCATGCAGGTCGGCATAGCGCTGGTACATGCGGAACAGATCGGCCGCGAACAACGCCGCCTCCTCGCCGCCGGTGCCGGCGCGCACTTCGAGGATGGCGTTCTTGTCGTCGGCCGCGTCCTTGGGCAACAGCAGCAGGCGGATGCCGTGCTCGAGCTGGGGCAGCCGTTCCTTCAGCGCCTGCAGTTCCTGCTCGGCCATTTCCCGCATGTCGGGATCGCCGACCAGCAGCTCGAGATCGCCGCGCTCCTTCTCGGCCTTGCGCAGATCGAGGATCGCCTCGACCAGCGGCGTGATCTCGGCATATTCCTTCGACACCTGGGCAAACTTGCCCGATTCGAGCTGACCGTCGGACAGCATGCGCTGCAGCTCGTCGTGCCGCGCCACCACCTGGTCGAGTTTGACGTTCAAGTCCATTTTGGCAAATCCAGACGATTCCATGCGCGGCGCGGCCGGCGGCGCCGGCAGCCCGCGTCCCGCAATAAAGCTAAAGGTAAGGCTTGAGCTGCTGCAACAGCTCGGCGGCGGCGACCTTGCGCTGCTCGCCAGAGGCGAAGTCGCGCACCGTGACGACGCCCTGGGCGATCTCGTCGTCGCCCAGGATCAGCGCCAGCCTGGCGCCGACCTTGTCGGCGCGCTTCATGCGCCGGCCCATATTGCCGCGATAGAACAGGTCGACGCGATGGCCTGCCTTGCGCAGGGCCTCGGCCAACACCAGGCAGCGCGCCTCGGCGGCGGCGCCGGCCGGCACCAGCGCGATCGGCCTGGGCGCGTCGGGCGCCCGGGCCAGCAGCATGCCCAGCCGCTCGATGCCGGCGCCCCAGCCGATGCCCGGGATCTGCGGCCCGCCCATCATCTCGACCAGCCCATCGTAGCGGCCGCCAGCCATCACCGTGCCCTGCGCGCCCAGCGCGGTGGTGGTGAACTCGAAGGCGGTGTGACAGTAGTAGTCGAGCCCGCGCACCAGTCGCTCGTTGCGCGAGAAGCCGATGCCCAGCGCCTGCAATCCGCCCAGGACCTTGTCGAAGAATTCGCGCGAGGCCTGGTTCAGGTAGGCCGAGAAGCGCGGCGCATTGTCGATCAGGCGGCGATCGCCCTCGTCCTTGGAATCGAGGATGCGCAGCGGGTTGCGTTCCAGCCGCACCCGGCTGTCCTCGGAAAGCTTTTCGCGATGGCCGAGGAAATAGTTCACCAGCGCGTCGCGATAGGCGTGCCGGCTCTCGGCATCGCCCAGGGTGTTGATCTCCAGCGTGGTCGAGCCCGACAGGCCCAGCGCCTCGAGAATGCTCTGCCCGCAGGCGATCACTTCGATATCGGCCTGCGGCTCAGGGACCCCGAGCAGTTCGATGCCGATCTGGTGGAACTGGCGCAGCCGGCCCTTCTGCGGCCGCTCGTAGCGGAACATCGGGCCGGCATAGAAGAATTTCAGCGGCAGATCCTGCGCCAGGCCGCCCGAGATCAGCGCCCGCACCACGCCGGCGGTACCTTCGGGCCGCAGGGTGATGTCCTCGCCGCCGCGATCGACGAAGGAATACATCTCCTTGGTGACCACGTCGGAGGTATCGCCCAGGGTGCGCTTGAAGACGTTGGTGAACTCGAAGATCGGCGTGACGATCTCGTCGCAGCCGTAGCGGCCGGCCACGGCGCGCGCCGTCTCGACCACCTGGCGATGGCGCCGCTGGTCCTCGCCCAACAGGTCGTGGGTGCCGCGCACCGGCTGCAGTTTCTGGCTCATGACCGGACAAATTCGCTGAAAAAAGGCCGGATCCCGCCGGCCGGGCCGCCTTAGGTACGCCGCAGGCTAGGCTGTGTCAATCAAGTGCCCGAAGCGGCGCGCGACCAGCAACGCCGACAAAGCGCCGACCGTTTGGCCGGCGACAAAGCCCGGCGCATCGGCTGGCGCGATGCCGGCGAAGCTGTCGCTCAAAACGCGAGCGATGGTGATGGCCGGATTGGCGAAGGCGGTCGAGGCCGTGAACCAGTAGGCGGCGCCGATCCAGCACGCCACCGCTGCCGGTACCGCCTCGGGCTTGCGTCGCTCCAGCATCAGGATAACGAGCAGCAGGCCGAAAGTCGCCACCGCTTCGGCCAAGACCAGAGCGACACCGTCGCGAGCTTTGGCCGAGACTTGCAACAGCGGGAGATCGAACATGGCATGCACCAGCCAGCAGCCGGCGATCATAGCGAGGATCTGCACGACGACGGTCGCCGCCGCCTCGCGCGCCGGCAAGCGGCGGCGCAGCAACGCCGCCAGGGTCACAACGGGATTGAATTGGGCGCCGATGTCGCCGCCCAGCGCGACGATCAGCGCATAGAGCGCCGCCATGGTGGCGAGAGTGTTGGCCAGCAGGGCCAAGGCGACGTTACCGCCGGCCAGCCGCTCGGCCATCACGCCCGAACCGATCACCGCTGCCGCGAGCAGCGCGCTGCCCAGCGCTTCGGCCAGCAGCCGCTGCGCCAGGGTAGGCGCGGTCACACCGTCTCGCTGCGCAATACGGTGCTGCCGATGTCGCTCAGCTTCTTCTGCAAGGACAGCCGATCGAGCGACGCCACCGGCAGGCTGACGAACGGCTTGATGCGGTTCTCGAGCTGGCGGAAGGCTTCGCGGAACGCCTGGCGTTTGGCGAGCTCGGGGCCGGTCGCGGCGGCGGGATCGGGCACGCCCCAATGCGCCGTCACCGGCTGGCCCGGCCAGACCGGACAGGCTTCCGCCGCGGCGCTGTCGCACACGGTGAAGACGAAGTCGAGCCTGGGAGCGCCGGGCACGGCGAACTCGTCCCAGCTCTTGCTGCGGAAGCCTTCGCTCGGCAGATGCAGCGAGCGCAGCAGATCGAGCGCATCGGGATGGACGCTGCCCTTGGGCTGGCTGCCGGCGGAGAAAGCATTGAACTTGCCCCGGCCCCAGTGGCGCAGGATCGACTCGGCCAGGATCGAGCGCGCAGTGTTGCCGGTGCACAAGAACAGGACATTGAACGGATGATCGCCGATGGTGCTGCTCCTAGCTGCAGCAGGATGTGGCGGCTTGCGTCGAACCGGCGACCTTCACCGCTTGCGGACCGCAACAGGCGGTCGCCGGAGTCGGCGCTTCGGCCAGGGTGGCGGTGGCCGCGGGCGGGGCGCTGTCTTCGCCATAGGTCGCGACCGCACCGGTGGTGTGGAAGGTCTCCCAGCGCAAGCCGGCCGGATCGACCGTCCAGGCCTTGTCCGAGCGGGCGTAGCAGCAAGCGGCAGCGCGTTGCTCGACCGGCGCCAGACCGGCCGCCTTCAGGCGGTCGGCGATTTCGGCCAGCTCGTCGGCACTCTCGGCCTGCATGCCCAGATGATCGAGCCCGGCATGGCCGCTGCGCGAGGAAATGGCGAAATTGACCCGCGGATCGTCGAGCATCCACTTGGCATAATCGGATTGCCGCACTGTCGGTTGCGCGCCGAACAAGGTGGAATAGAAGCCGATCGATTGCTCGAGATCGGCAACGCCGACGTGAACGTGCAGGCGCTTCATCAGGCTCTCCTCTTCTGGCGGATGGTGGGGGCGGTTGCGACAGGCGCGCAGGCCGCTTGCGGTGCGCAAGACTGCCCGCCGCAGCAATTCTCGGTCAGGAAGCCGAGCAGCGCACTCATCGCGCCATAGTCGGCGGTGTAGATCAGCGAACGGCTCTCGCGACGGCAGCGCACCAGCCCCGCCTGCTTGAGTTGCGCCAAATGGAACGAAAGCGTCGGCGCCGGCAACATCAGCCGCTGAGCGATCTCACCCGCGGCCAAGCCGGCCTCGCCTTGCTGCACCAGCAGCCGGTAGATCGACAGGCGGGTGTCCTGGGCCAGGGCGCCGAGCTGGGCGACGGCGGCAATCGATTCCATATTTCCAATATATTCGAAATAATGACCTGGTCAAGGGCGCATCGCGACGTCGCGGCGACGGCATCAGATGCGGCGTTTACGCCATTTATCGAGGGCCACCAGCGCCCAGACCGCTTCGACCACGCCGAACGGCCAGGCGCCTTGCAGGAAGCCATAGACCGAGCCCATGACGCAGGCGCCGGCAAAGGCCAGCGTGAACCAGGGACTGCGGGCTTCGAGCGCGTAGGCAACCAGCATGGCGGTGACCGCCAGCAAGCCGAACCAGGTCAGCAGGTCCATGGCATCGCAGCGTTAGTCATGTTCGCTTCCGCCAAAGCGCCGCGCGAGACTTTCGCAGGCTTCTCGCCCGACTTCCTGGGCCCACTTCTCTGCGCGGTCAAAATCAGGCTGCATCTTTTGCAAGGCCTGGGGATCCCAAAGTTCCCTGACGGCACCGATCGGGAAGTCATCGGTCTCGCTGTCGATTGCCACAATAGTTCTAAGGTCGGGATCGTTGTCGTCGAGCCGCGCGGATGATGCGAGCCGCCAGATCGGCGGCGCCCCTTCGATGTAGGAGAGTTTGCCAGACAGCATATCGCGCGCCAGGCGGCCGATCTCCACTCTGGCTCGCTCAGCTTCCGGTTCGAGAGCCACAGAGCGTTCCGGTTACTCGGCCGCCTTGGGCGCGTCGGCTGCCTTCGATTTGGCGGCCTCGATCTCGGCCGCCTTCTTCTCGATCATCTCGGCCAGGTGCTCGACGATGTCGGCATCCTTCAGCCGATGATGCGGCACGCCCGCGACATAGACCTGGTGGGTGCCGTTGCCGCCGCCGGTGAAGCCGATATCGGTCTCGCGCGCCTCGCCCGGGCCGTTCACCACGCAGCCGATCACCGACACGGTCATCGGCGTGGTGATATGCGCCACCCGCCGCTCCAGCGCCTCGACGGTCCTGATCACGTCGTATTGCTGGCGCGCGCAGGACGGGCAGGAGATCACGTTGACGCCGCGGTGGCGCAGGTTGAGCGACTTCAATATGTCGAAGCCGACCTTGACCTCCTCGACCGGATCGGCCGACAGCGACACGCGGATGGTGTCGCCGATGCCGGCCCACAACAGCGCGCCCAGGCCGATCGACGACTTCACCGTGCCGGCGCGCAGCCCGCCCGCCTCGGTGATGCCGATATGCAGCGGATAGTCGCAGGCATCGGCCAGGCCCTGATAGGCCGCCACGGCCAGGAACACGTCCGACGCCTTGACGCTGATCTTGAACTCGAAGAAGTCGTTGTCTTCCAGGATGCGGGCGTGATCGAGCGCGCTCTCGACCATGGCCTCGGGACAGGGCTCGCCGTATTTCTCCAGCAAATCGCGCTCGAGCGAGCCGGCATTGACGCCGATGCGCATCGAGCAGCCATGGTCCTTGGCCGCCTTAACCACCTCGCGCACCCGCTCGGCGCTGCCGATATTGCCCGGGTTGATGCGCAGGCAGGCGGCGCCGGCCTCGGCCGCCTCGATGGCGCGCTTATAATGGAAATGGATGTCGGCCACGATCGGCACCGGCGAGGCCCGGACGATCTGCGGCAGCGCCCGCGTGGAATCCTCGTCGGGGCAGGACACCCGCACGATATCGGCGCCGGCCGCCGCCGAGGCCTGCACCTGGGCGATGGTGGCCGCGGCGTCGGCGGTCAGGGTGTTGGTCATGGTCTGCACCGAGATCGGCGCGTCGCCGCCCACCGGCACAGTGCCGACCATGATGCGCCGGCTCTTGCGGCGCTGGATATCGCGATAGGGTCTGATGCTCATGATGGCTCCGGCCGGCATGGTAGCGCAGCGTAGGGCGGCGAACCATACGTCCGCCTTGTGACAATCGCAGGCGATGTGGGGGCGATGTGGGCCGGAAAGCGGGCGACGGCAAGCCGCTGCGACGATCGGCGGGGGCCGCAAGGCGGCCTATTGCACCATTCCGTCGCCCTGGCGCAGCTTGTCGCTGTCCAGGTTCAGGGTACGGTGGACCTTGCCGTCGTCGGTGCCCTTTTGCGGTACGGTCACGCCATCGACCCGGACCTCCAGACCGCGCAGGTCGCCGGTCACCAGGCGGTAATTGGCGCCCGACGGCACGCGATAGGAATCGCCCACCCGCAGCAGCAGCGACACCAGCGGCCGGTTGTTGAGGTCGCGCACCTCGATCCAGCTATCGACCCGCGCCACCACGACGATGTCGCGCGGCTTGGGCTGGGGCGGATCCTCGACCTTGGGCGGCAGGCTGGCGGTCTGCGTGCCCGGGCCATTGTCCGCTGCGGCCGTCTGGGGTTTGTCGCCCGGTTTGCTGCCCGGCTTGTCGCCCGGTTTGTCGCCCGGTTTGTCACTGGGCTTGGCGGCCTGCGGCTTGGCCGGGGGCGTCGCCGGCGCGGGTTGCGCCACCGGAGCCGGCGGCGGCAAGGCGGCGACCTGGTTGGCCGGCGGCGCGGGCTGGGCCGTGGGCGGCGCGGCCGGGCGGGTCAGCATCGCCGGGGGCACGGTGGACGAATCGATCTGCGGCACCGGCACTGCGGGCGTCGGATCGGCCGGCGGCGGTGCGGCCGCGACCAGCGGCTTGGGCAGGTCGGTGCCTTCGTTGCCGAGCGGCATCTGCGCGGCATAGGCCGAGGACGGATCCTGGCGCGGCGGCGCGACGGCGGGAGCCGGCGAAGCCACCGGCTGGGGCGTGTCCTGGGCCTCGGCGATCAGCCGGTCGGGAACCGGCGTCACGCGATCGACGCGCCGCGTGTCGTCGGTACCGAAATAGCGCGTGCCGCCATAGATGGCGGCGCCGGCCAGCGCCAGCGACAGCAGCAGCACCGCGCCGCGCGGCACGCGCGAGTCCATTTCCCGCACCGGGAAGTTGAGCGGCGATTGCGGCAGGCTGGAATACTCGGTCTGGCGCCGATAGCGCTGCACCACGTCCTCGGCGTCGAGGCCCAGCAAGTCGGAATAGCTGCGCAGGAAGCCCAGCACGTAGGTCTTGCCGGGCAGCGAGGTGTAGTCGTCGGCCTCGATCGCCTCGAGATAGACCTGGCGGATGCGCAGGGCGCGCGACACCTCGACCACCGACATGCCGGTCGCCTGGCGCGCCTCGCGCAACAACGCACCGATCAGGCGCGGGCCTGCTCCGGAGCTGTCGTTCTCGGTCGTCATATCCATCGAAGCCTGTGACTGTCGGTCCATGCGATGGCACGAAATATCAAAGCGCGTTCGACCTTGCCACGCGACAATGCGACCTCGCGACCAATGGGGCAGTCCCCGTCGCCGCGACGGCCGCCGGCGGGCAGCTCAAGCGTTTGGAAGCGACCGTTAGCGAAATCGAAGCCCGTTGACGGCCACGACCGACCGGCGCCATCCGCGCGGGAGAACCGCCCAAAGGCTGCCGATCGATAATGCTTGCCGGCAAAAGGCTTAATGGCCGACCCCAATAACGAATATTAACAAAGGTTTCGAGGGGCCGTAAACCTCTATATCAAAATGCCGTTATCCACGGCGTAGCTGCGAATGATTTCGCGCAAGGAGCGCTCGTCGCCCCGTATCTGCTCGGCCATGAATCGCTGCAAGCGGGCCAGATCCATCGAGCGCACCATGGCCTTGACCGGCCCGATGCTGACCGGGTTCATCGACAGGGTGCGCAGGCCGACCGCGGCAAGGGCCAGCGCGTCGAGCGGCTTTCCGGCCATTTCGCCGCACAGGCTGAGCGGCACCTTGGCCCTGGCGCAGCGGGCGACCACGTCGGCCACCACCCGCAGCACGGCCGGCGCCAGGGTGTCGTAGCGGTCGGTCAGGCGCGGATTGCCGCGATCCGCCGCATAAAGGAATTGAAGCAGGTCGTTGCTGCCGATCGACATGAAGTCGACCTTGGGCAGCAGCCCATCGAGCTGCCACAGCAGCGCCGGCACCTCCAGCATCACGCCCACGCGCAGCCGCTTGGGCCGCTTGCGTCCGCGCGCCGTCTCGCGCGCCAGTTCCAGATCGAGCAGGCGGCGCGCGGCGTCGAACTCGGCCACCTCGCTGACCATCGGGAACATGATCGACAGGTCGCGCCCGCGCGACGCGGCGATCAGCGCACGCAGCTGCTGGCGCAGCAGCGAGGGACGATCCAGCCCGATGCGGATGGCGCGCCAGCCCAGCGCCGGATTCTCTTCGCCGAAGCCGTCGAGATAGGGCAGCATCTTGTCGCCGCCGACATCGAGCGTGCGGAACACCACGGGCTTGCCGTCGGCCTGGTCGAGGATGCGGCTGTAGAGCGAGGTCTGCGCCTCGGCGTCGGGGAACTCCGAGCGCACCATGAACGGAATCTCGGTGCGATAGAGGCCGACGCCGTCCGCGCCCGCCTCCTTCAAATGCTGCATGTCGATCAGCAGGCCGGCATTGATGTGCAGGCCAATCGTCGTGCCGTCCAGGGTGACCGGTGCCTCGCGGCGCAGCGCGGCGTAGATCTGCTTGCGCTCCTCGCGCAGGCGCATGCCCTCGCCGAACGCCAGCTGCACGTCGTCGCCGGGCCGGATGAAGACATGGGCGTTGTCGCCGTCGACGATCAGCGGGTCGCCCGGCTCGACGCGCGACAGGATGTCGGTGGCGCGACCGACCACCGGAATGTCCAGCGCCCGCGCCACGATCGCCACATGGGCGTTGGCCGAGCCCTCCTCCAGCACCAGCGCGCGCAGATGGGCGCGGTCGTAGTCCAGCAGCTCGGCGGGGCCCATGTTGCGCGCCACCACGATCATGTCGTCGGGGATGGCGCCGCCGTTGTGCATGTCGCTCTGGCCGGTCAGGCGCATCAGCAGCCGGTTGGTCAGGTCGGCCAGGTCGTGCAGCCGCTCGCGGATATAGGGATCGGAAATCTCGCGCATGCGGGCGCGATTCTCGTCGAACACGCGCTGCACGGCGGCCTCGGCGGTCAGGCCGTTGTCGATCGCCTCGGAAATGCGCGCCAGCCAGCCGCGGTCCTCGGCGAACATGCGGAAGGTCTCGAGGATGTCGCGATGCTCGCCGCCCTGGGCCAGGTCGGAATCTTCCAGCATCGAGTCCAGCGCGTCCTGCACGCTGCTCAGCGCTTCGCGGAAGCGCACCTGCTCGGCGGCGGTGTCCTCGGCCACCACCCGCTTGATGACGATGCGCGGCTCGTGCAGCACCGCCAGGCCCATGGCCAGGCCGCCGTTGAGCTTGACGCCCTCGACGCGCAGCGGCAGCAGGCCGATGCCGTCGATCTGGCGCGCCTCCACCGGGTTGACCAGTTCGCCGCTGACCACCAGCTCGGCCAGCACCATGGCGATGGTCTGCAGGGTCTCGACTTCCTCCTCGTCGTACTGGCGACGGGTGCGGTTCTGCACCACCAGCACGCCGACCACGCGACCCGAATGCAGGATCGGCACGCCCATCAGCGAGTGATAGACCTCTTCGCCGGTTTCCGGGCGATAGGCGAAATTGGGATGGCTTTGCGCGTCGGCCAGGCTGAGCGGCCTGGCGTGGGCGGCGATGTCGCCGACCAGGCCCTCGCCGACCCGCAGCCGGGTGCGGTGCACGGCGTCGGGATTGAGGCCCTGGGTGGCGAACAGTTCCAGCACCTCGCCCGCGCGCAGCACGTAGATCGAGCACACCTCGGCGACCATGTCGGCCGCCACCACCCGCACCACCTCGTTGAGGCGCTGCTGCGCGGTGCCGGGCCGCGCCATCACGTCGCGCAGCCGCTTCAGCGCCTGGCGCGAGCCCGACAGGCCGGCCGGGCGTTCCATCTCAGAAGCCTCCGCCGCCGGCGGCTCTATCGACAGCGCCGCCGCAGGCAGCGATATCGACAGCGCCGGCGGCGCGCGCCTGCAGCGCCGTCACCGCCTGGTCGACCAATTCGGCGACGATCTCCGCCGTGCTCTGCTCGCTGCGCACCAGGCCGACGCTCTGGCCGGCCATCACCGAGCCGTGCTCGACATCGCCTTCGATCACCGCGCGGCGCAGCGAGCCGGCCCAGAAATGCTCGATCTCGAGCTGGGCGGCGGTCATGTCGAGTTCGCCGCGCTCGTAGCGGCCGATCACTTCGCGCTGCTTGGCCAGGAAATTCTCGGTGCCCTTGTTGACCAGCGCCCGCACCGGGATCACCGGAAAGCGCGAGTCGAGCTGCACGGTCGGAACCGCGTCGCGCGCGGCGGCGCGGATGAAAGCCTTCTTGAACTTCGGATGCGCGATCGATTCGGTGGCGCAGACGAAGCGGGTGCCGAGCTGCACGCCGGCCGCGCCCATCTCCAGGAACGACACGATCGCCTCGCCGCGGCCGATGCCGCCGGCCACGAACACCGGCACGTCGCGAATATGCGGCAGGATCTCCTGCGCCAGCACGCTGGTCGAGACCGGGCCGATATGGCCGCCCGCCTCCATGCCCTCGATCACCAGCGCATCGGCGCCCGTTCGCACCAGCCGCTTGCCCAGCGCCAGTTGCGGGGTGAAGCAGATCAGCTTGCGGCCGGCGTCCTTGATCTTGCGGATGATGTCGCCGGAGGGGATGCCGCCGGCCAGCACGATATGGCCGACATTCTCCCCGATGCAGACATCGGCCAGCGCCATCAACTGCGGATGCATGGTGATCAGGTTGACGCCGAACGGCGCGCCGGTCAGCGCCTGCGTGCCCCTGATCTCCGCCCGCAGCAGCTCCGGCGACATCGAGCCGTTGGCGATGACGCCGAAACCGCCGGCATTGGAGATCGCCGCCACCAGGTGGCGCTCGGATACCCAGGACATGGCGCCGCCCATGACGGCGTAGCGCACGCCGAGGAACTCGCGGCCCCGGCGCCACAGCTCGCTCAGTCTGGCTTCGGCCGCCGCGCGGCCCTCGGGCATCACCGGGGAATCCAATCCGGGCTCCATCTTTTGCGCCGCGCCCCGGTCCGAGGGCGCAACCTTAAAACCCGAACCGGCGACGACGCGTGTTCTCAGGCCGCGTCCAGCCCATAGGCTGTGTGCAGCGCGCGCACGGCCAGTTCGGTGTATTCCGCTGCGATCAGCACGCTGATCTTGATCTCGGAGGTGGAGATCACCTCGATGTTGATGCCCTTCTCGGCCAGGGTGCTGAACATGCGCAGCGCCACGCCGGCATGGCTGCGCATGCCGACGCCGATCACCGAGATCTTCACCACGTCCTTGTCGGACTTGAGCTGGGCGTAGCCCAGAGTGCCGCGCGCGCCTTCCAGCACCCTGACGGCCCGGTCGAGATCGACCGCCGGCACGGTAAAGGTCAGGTCGGTCGACTTGCCGTCCAGCGACACGTTCTGCACGATCATGTCGACATTGATGTTGGCGTCGGCCAGCGGGCCGAAGATGGAAGCGGCGATGCCCGGCTTGTCCGGGACATGGGCCAGGGTGACCTTGGCCTCGTCCCGCGAATAGGCGATGCCGCTGACGATTGCCTGTTCCACGATCTCTTCCTCATCGACAACCAGCGTTCCGGGAGCGTCGCTGAAGGAGGAGCGCACCTGCACGCGAACGCGATGGTTCATCGCCAGTTCCACCGAGCGGGTCTGCAGCACCTTGGCGCCCAGCGACGCCATCTCCAGCATCTCTTCGTAGGTGATCTTATCGAGCTTGCGGGCCTTGGCAACGATGCGCGGATCGGTGGTGTAGACGCCGTCGACATCGGTGTAGATGTCGCAGCGATCCGCCCCCAGCGCCGCCGCCAGGGCTACCGCCGAAGTGTCCGAGCCGCCGCGGCCCAGCGTGGTGATCCGGCCCTCCGGCGAGACGCCCTGGAAACCGGGCACCACCGCCACCTCGCCGCGGGCGAAGCCGTCCTCGATGCCGGCGGTGTCGATGGCGGCGATGCGCGCCTTGGCATAGGCGGCGTCGGTGCGGACCGGAAGCTGCCAGCCGGTCCAGGAACGGGCCTTCAAGCCCAGCTCCTGCAGCGCCAGCGCCAGCAAGCCGATGGTGACCTGCTCGCCGGTGGAGACCACCACGTCGTATTCGCGCGGGTCGTAGAGCGGGCTGACGGCGCGCACCCAATCGACCAGTTGGTTGGTGACGCCGGACATGGCCGACAGCACCACCGCGACCTCGTTGCCGCGATCGAATTCGGCTTTGACCTGGCGCGCGACGTTCTTGATGCGGTCGATATCCGCCACCGAAGTGCCGCCGAACTTCTGCACGATACGCGCCATGGCCGCCTTGCCGTTCCCCACCGGCCGCAACCCCTTCGGCTTGCGGCGATTTTTCCCTTAAAGCCTTGCCGCGGGCCGGCAAAAGGCGCGTATAAATACCGGCTGCCTATCGATGAAGCAAGCGGCCAAAAGCCTTATATTTGGCGCGGTTTGCCGGAAAAAACGACGGGAGAACGGCCATGGGCGCAGGCCCGGCGCACAGCAAGGACGGGGGGCCCGGTCCGGCCATTGCCGGGCAGGCCGGCGCCGGACCCGCCAGCACGGTCGACGCCCAGGAGGTCGCCCGCTTCGCCGCCATGGCCGAGCAGTGGTGGGATCCCAGGGGCAAGTTCCGGCCGCTGCACGAACTCAACCCCACCCGCGTGCGCTATATCCGCGACCGCGCCACAGCTCATTTCAAGGCCCATTTCGGGGCTCATTCCGGCGGCGGCGCCGATAGCACGGCCGACGCGGCAGGCGGCGGCACGCTCAAGCCGCTGGCGGGCCTGCGGGTCCTGGATATCGGCTGCGGCGGGGGGCTGCTGTGCGAGCCGCTGGCGCGGCTGGGCGCCCAGGTGACCGGCATCGACGCGGCCGACAGGAACATCGAGATCGCCCGGTTGCATGCCGGCCAGGCCGGGCTGGACATCGATTACCGCGTCCAGACGGCCGAGGACCTGGTCGGCCGGGAAAGCTTCGACATCGTGCTGTCGATGGAGGTGGTGGAACATGTCGCCGATCCGGCGCTGTTCCTGAAGAGCTGTGCTGCGCTGGTGCGGCCGGGCGGCATGCTGGTGGCGGCGACCTTGAACCGCACCGCCCGCTCCTATGCGCTGGCCATCGTCGGCGTCGAATATGTGCTGCGCTGGCTGCCGCGCGGCACCCACGACTGGAAGAAATTCCTGCGCCCCAGCGAACTGGCGCGCGGCCTGCGCAACGGCGGGCTCGCGGTGCGCGAGATCGTCGGGGTGAGCTTCAATCCGATCAACCGCTCCTGGTCGCTGAGCGGCGACCTGGCGGTGAACTACATGGTGATGGCGGAGAAGTGAATTATTGCTTCTTTTATGGGCGCCTCGGCTCGTCACCGTTGGGTGGCACTTCTATAGCATTCTCTTATTGCGGCTTAGTCTTCGTCAGAGTAGCGAAAGCAAACCAAGCCCGGTTCTTTCTCAAGAAATCCGAATAGCAAATCGGCATCCTTCGTCGACACTAGCTCAACATCATGTAACACAACGCTATACCGAGTACCTTCCGTCTCACTAACCTGCGGCGCACGCACGTCTGTCACCTGCAATGTTCCGGTGAACCCATCAATTTTCATGGGTAAATGATGAGTTTGAAGAATATCGATATCCTCTCCGACAGACGGCAATCTGTTGACTTGAATATGTCCATATACAAAGCCAAACGCACCTTCCAAATCCGATTTCTCGGCATAGACGCTGAAGTCAATCCACAACTTCATTTCTACGGCCTATCCAACGGAGCTGTGGGCACGATAACGGCAGTCTCTATCTTTTCCTGGGTCATATCACGGCCTAGTTTTTCACCAAGCGCGACAAGTATTGTGTCCAGCCGGCCGTTCAGAATTATTGAAGTGCCCCAGCCCTCATATGGTTGTACCTAAAATTAAATAGTGCCCATCATGAGTGTCCAGTAGCCGGACCAGGCTGGAAATCTGCAAATGACAAATCAATTTGTTCTCGGCAGCCAGGGCACGCGGCCGAACTCGATGCCTTCTTCCTTGAGCGCCTCGGCCTCGGCTTCGGTCGATTCGCCGTAGATGCCGCGCTTCTCGGTCTCGCCGTAATGGATCTTGCGCGCCTCTTCGGCGAAGCTGTCGCCGACATAGTCGCAATTGGCCTCGACCTGCTTGCGCAGTTCGGTCAGCACCTGGCGCACTTCCGCCGACATCACGTTGGTGGCGGCGTTGCCGGCATCGGCACCCTGTGGTGCCATGGTCTCGGCTGCCTGCGCCGCCGCTCCCTGCGCCATGGCGCGCTTCTTGCCGCCCTTTGAAATCCGGGGCGCCATGATCGCCTTGCGCACCTTGGTGCTGCCGCATTGCGGACAGGCGACGATGCCGCGCCGGGCCTGGCGGTCGAAGGCGTCGCTGCTGGGGAACCAGGCCTCGAAGCCATGGTCCTTGGCGCAAAGCAGGGAATAGAGAATCATCGGGCGGGTCGGATGCTCATGTTCGAGTAGGATATTTGCGGGCAAAACCGTCCTGTTTCAAGGCCCCATCGCATGCACGACACCGCCCATCCCTCGCCCTGGATCGAACGCCATCTGGGCCTGGCCCGCCAAGGCGGAAACGCGCTGGACCTGGCGGCGGGCGGCGGCCGCCACGCCAGGCTGCTGGCCGAAAGAGGCTTTGCCGTCGCGGCGCTGGACCGCGACATTTCCCGCGTGGCGGGATTGCCGGGCATCGAGGCGATCCAGGCCGATCTGGAGGATGGCTCGCCCTGGCCGCTGGCTGGACGGCGCTTCGACCTGATCGTGGTCGTCAACTATCTGCACCGCCCCCTGTTCCCGGCCATTGCCGCCGCGCTGGCGCCCGGCGGGGTGCTGCTCTACGAGACCTTCGCCATCGGCAACGAGAAATACGGCAGGCCGTCCAACCCGGACTTCCTGCTCAGGGACGGCGAACTGCTCGATCTGGCGCGCCACCATGGCTGGCGCGTGATCGCCTACGAGGCAACGGACGATGGCAGGGCGGTGAAGCAGCGCATCGCCGCGCAGCGGCGCACATGACAACGCCGCACAGCGGCGCTGCGTAACACGCGGCCGGAGGACCTAGCCGGCGTCGGCCAGCAGGCCCTCGACCGGGAGATCGCCCGCGGGCTCGATGAAGTCGCGGTCGTGCTTCAGCGAGGGCACCATCGAGCGCGCCTCGGCGAC
Source organism: uncultured Hyphomicrobiales bacterium (assembly GCA_964458605.1). Classification (GTDB taxonomy): domain Bacteria; phylum Pseudomonadota; class Alphaproteobacteria; order Reyranellales; family JAQSWP01; genus JBBSNV01. The sequence goes on from CAYWLS010000039.1 coordinate 20,243, forward strand.
CTTGGCCATGTCGATCTCGGCGGTCACGAAACCCGGCTCGGTGCCGGCATCGGCCAGCACCTCGCCCCACGGCGCCACCACCAATGAGTGGCCATAGGTCTTGCGCCCGTTGGCGTGCTCGCCGCATTGCGCCGGCGCCAGCACGTAGCAGCCGGTCTCGATGGCGCGGGCGCGCTGCAGCACATGCCAGTGCGCCTGGCCGGTCTGGCGCGTGAAGGCGGCAGGGATGCTCAACATGGCGGCGCCCGACTGCGCCAGGCTGCGATAGAGATAGGGGAAGCGCAGGTCGTAGCAGATGGTCATGCCGAGCTGGCCCCAGGGGGTGGGCTGCACCACCGCGCGCTCGCCGGGTCGGAAGGTCGAGGATTCGCGATAGCTCTCGCCGCCCTTCAGATCGACGTCGAACATGTGGATCTTGTCGTAGCGCGCCTTCACCGCGCCGGCGGCGTCGATCAGGTAGGAACGGTTGGCGATGCGGTCGTTCTGCTCGCTCCAGCCGTCGGGCCGCACATGCAGCGAGCCGATCAGGAACCACACCTCGAGCTCGCGCGCCAGCGCGGCGAAGGCGTCGAGCGCAGGATGGCTGCGCTCGTCGAACGACTTGGCGATCAGGTTCTTGCGGCCCCAGTCCATCAGGCTGGTGTTCTCGGGCGTCAGGATGAAGCCGGCGCCCTGGTCCCTGGCGTGGCGCGCCTGCTCGGCGACGAAGGCGATGTTGGCCGCCATGTCGGCGCCGGCATTGGGCTGGATCAGCCCGGCGATGAACTTGCTGCTCATGATCGGTCCCTTTTTGCCTGGAGGGTTCGGCGTCAGCCCGCCACCTTGAGCAGCGGGTCGAGCTTGCCCGCGCGATCGAGCGCCATCAGATCGTCGCAGCCGCCGATATGCTGGCCGTCGATGAAGATCTGCGGCACGGTGTTGCGGCCACCCGAGCGCTGGCGCATCGCCTCGCGCTGGTCGGTGTCCATGAAGACATCGATCTCCTCGAACGCGACGCCCTTGTCCTCCAGCAACCCCTTGGCGCGGGCGCAATAGGGGCAGATCGGCGTGGTGTAGATTTCGACCTTGCTCATGACCGCCTGTGTAAAGGATCTGGTTCACTATAACGCGCCCCTGGCACGTCGTCATCGACCGGAACTTCGTCAAGGGCGGCAAGGAGCCGGGGCTGGTCGAGCGCCGTGGCGTCGAGCGGTGCGGGATCGAGCCGGACCGGCCGCACCACGCGCGCCAGGGTCAGCACGTCGACCGCACCGGCGCCGGCCCGCAGCAGCGCCCCAACGCAGGCGCCGACCGTGGCGCCGGTGGTCAGCACGTCGTCGATCAGCAGCACCCGCCGGCCCCGCAGGGCCGCCTTGCGCCTGGGGTTGACGGCGATGGCGCCGGCCAGGTTGCGGCGGCGTTCGCGGGCGTTGAGCCCGGCCTGGGACGGCGTGGCGCGGCGGCGCAGCAGCAGGTCGACCGCCACGGCCTTGCCGGCCCCTCGCCCGATCAGCAGGGCAAGCATGGCCGACTGGTTGTAGCGGCGGCGCAGCAGGCGGCGATAGTGCAGCGGCACCGGCGCGATCACGTCGGCCCCGGCCACCAGCTCCGACCCGGCGCGCGCCATCCAGGCGGCGAAGGCCGGCGCCGCCTGGGTGCGGTCGGCGTGCTTGAAGCCCAGGATCATCCGCCGCGAGGCCTCGTCGTAGCAGAACACCGAGCGCGCTTTGGCATAGCGCGGCGGCCGCGCCAGGCAGGCGGCGCAGACCAGATCGGCTTCGCCGGCGCCGACCGCAAGCGGCGTGCCGCAGCGCGAGCACAGCGGCGGCGCGATGAAACTCTGCGCCGCCCAGCAGGCCGGACACAGCGCCTGGCTGCGATCGACCATCGTGGCGCAGGACAGGCAGAGCGGCGGCAGCACCACGTCGAGCAGACGACCGCCGATTTTGGCCAGGGCATCGCGCATGGCTGCGAGCGTCGAGCCGACGCCCGGTTCGTGTCAATGCCGTGCTACCTTGGCGCATGGTCTCATCGCACGATGCCATCGAGGTGTTCGACCGCGCGCTGCTGCGCCGCCGGCGCGACCGTGCCGCGCCGGGATGGCCGCGCCACGACTTCCTCAAGCGTCATGCCGTCCAGGCGATCGCCGAGCGGCTGGCCGATGTGCGCCGGCCCTTCCCGCGCCTGCTCGACCTCGGCAGCCATGGCGGGGAGCTGGCGGCGGCACTGGCGGGACGGGCCGGCGGCGAGTTCTCGGTCAGCGCCGACCTGTCGGCCGCCCTGCTGGGCCGCGCCGCAGGACCGCGCGTGGTGGCCGACGAGGAGGCCCTGCCCTTCGCGCCGGCAAGCTTCGACCTGATCGCCAGCGCGCTCAGCCTGCATTGGGTCAACGACCTGCCCGGCGCACTGCTGCAAATCCGCCAGGCGCTGAAGCCGGACGGGCTGTTCATCGCCGCGCTGCTGGGCGGCGACACGCTGACCGAGCTGCGGCAGGCGCTGCTGCAGGCCGAGAGCGAGATCGAGAACGGCGCCAGCCCGCGCGTCTCGCCATTCGCCGATCTGCGCGACGCGGCCGGCCTGCTGCAGCGCGCCGGCTTCACCATGCCGGTGGCCGATATCGAGAAGCTGACGGTGAGCTATGCCGATCCGTTGGCGCTGATGCGCGAACTGCGCGGCATGGGCGAGAGCAACGCGCTGCGGGCGCGCCGCCGCCAGCCGTTGCGCCGCGAGACCCTGTTGCGGGCGGCGCAGATCTATGCTCGGCGCTTCGCCACGCCGGACGGACGGATCGAAGCCAGCTTCCAGATCGTTCACCTGCACGGCTGGTCCGCGCACCACTCGCAGCAGCAGCCGCTCAGGCCAGGCAGCGCGCAGCACCGGCTGGCCGAAGCGCTGGGCGAAGCCGAGCGGCCGGCGGGCGAAAAAGCCGCACCCAAGCGCCAGCCTTGAAGGCACCGTGCGGCGGGGCATACTGAACGCAATGATGAAGCTGATCGTCCCCGATATTTTCAGCGCCGCGTTGCGGCTGAGCTGGCGCCAGCGCCGGGCGCTGTTCGACATCGCCCTGCTGCCGATCGTGTTCTCGCTGGTGATCGACATGGTGTTCAAGCCGCTGCTGGTCGACACCAACTACACGATCGACCTGCAGCGCAATCCGGCCGGCATGATGCTGGGCATCATCGCCTACTTCCTGCTGTCGCTGATGCCCTGGGCCGCCTTCGCCGTGGGCTGGACCCGCCACTGCCTGATGGGACCGCCGGCAGTGCACGCCACCTGGACATGGCGCGAGACCCGCTATTTCGGCGCCATGCTGAAGCTGTTCCTGGTCTATGCCGGCTGCCTGTTCCTGGCGCTGATAGCCCTGATGATCCTGCGCGGCGGCCAGATGCCGACCAGCAAGTCGCTGGTGCTGATGGGGCTGGCACTGCTGTTTACCGTCGGCTACCTGCTGGCGCGGCTATGCCTGGTGCTGCCGGCGGCGGCGGTCGATCTGCGCTTCGATCTGGGCACGGCGCTGCGCTACAGCCAGCGCAACGGCTGGCGGCTGTTCGTCGTACTGATCCTGCTGCTGCTGCTGGCCTATTTCGGCGGCCTGTTCGTGGTGATCGTGGCGGCGCGGC
>CAYWLS010000040.1:0-22495 GCA_964458605.1 uncultured Hyphomicrobiales bacterium
TCGCCAAGATCATCAAGTAACTGATATCTCGGCCCCGGACCCTCCGGTCCGGGGCTTCTCATGCAAGCGAGCTAAAGTCATGGAAAGCCAAAACATCCGCATCCGGCTCAAGGCCTTCGATCATCGCGTGCTCGATCAGTCGACCAGCGAGATCGTCAGCACCGCCAAGCGGACCGGCGCGCGCGTGCGTGGCCCGATCCCGCTGCCGACGCGGATCGAGCGTTTCACGGTCAATCGCTCGCCGGTGATCGATAAGAAGTCGCGCGAACAGTTCGAGATCCGCACCCACAAGCGGGTGCTGGATATCGTCGAGCCGACGCCGCAGACGGTCGATGCTTTGATGAAGCTCGACCTGGCTGCCGGCGTCGACGTCGAGATCAAGCTCGGTCACTGATCGGGCGCGGATAGCGAAGGAACGAGACAATGCGTTGCGGTCTGATTGCCCAGAAAGTCGGCATGACCCGCGTCTTCACCGACGAGGGTGAGGATGTGCCGGTCACCGTGCTGAAGGTGGACAACGTCCAGGTCGTGGCCGTGCGGACGGCGGAGAAGGATGGCTATTCGGCCGTCCAGCTCGGCATCGGCAAGGCCAAGGTCAAGAACGTCAGCAAGCCGGTGCGTGGCCACTATGCCAAGGCCAAGATCGAGCCCAAGAGCAAGCTGGCCGAGTTCCGCGTGTCGGACGACGCGCTGCTCGAGGTCGGCGCCGAGCTGTCGGCGGCGCATTTCGTGCCGGGCCAGTTCGTCGACGTGACCGGCACCTCGATCGGCAAGGGCTTTGCCGGCGCCATGAAGCGCTGGAATTTCCGCGGCCTCGAAGCCAGCCACGGCGTTTCGATCTCGCATCGTTCGCATGGTTCGACCGGCAACCGTCAGGATCCCGGCCGCACCTTCCCGAACAAGAAGATGGCCGGCCATCTGGGCGCCGAGCGCGTCACCACCTTGAACCTCAAGGTCGTGGCGGCTGACGATGCCCAGGGCCTGCTGATGGTGCGCGGCGCCGTACCGGGCCACGACGGCGGCTACGTGCTGGTGCGCGATGCCGTCAAGCGCAAGGCGCCGAAGGACCTGCCGTTCCCCGCCGGTCTGCGCCAGGCGAGCGGCGAGGCGGCGGACGCGCCGGCCGAAGCGGCGCCAGAGAACAAGGAATAGGGCGATGAAGCTCGACGTCAAAAAGCTCGACGGCAGCGATGCCGGCAGCATCGATCTCGCCGACGCGATTTTCGGCCTGCCGGTGCGCAAGGATCTGCTGGCCCGCATGGTCAACTACCAGCTGGCCAAGCGTCGCGCCGGCACGCACAAGAGCAAGGGCCGCGCCGAGGTGAAGGCGACCTCGAAGAAGATGTACGCCCAAAAGGGCACCGGCCGGGCGCGTCACGGCAACGAGGCGGCGCCGCAGTTCCGCGGCGGCGGCAAGGCGTTCGGTCCGGTGGTGCGCGACCACGCCCACGAGCTGCCGAAGAAGGTGCGCAAGCTGGCGCTCAAGACCGCGCTGTCGGCCAAGCAGGCCGAGGGCAAGCTGGTCGTGGTCGACAGCGTGTCGCTGGAAGAAGCCAAGACCACCAAGCTGGCCGCGTCGTTCGGCAAGCTCGGCCTGGGCAGCGTGCTGGTGATCGACGGTCCGGAAGTGAACGCCAATTTCAGCCGCGCCGCCCGCAACATCGCCCATGTCGACGTGCTGCCCCAGCAGGGCGCCAACGTCTACGACATCCTGCGCCGCGACACGCTGGTGCTGACCCGCGAAGCGGTCAAGCACCTGGAGGAGCGCCTGAAATGAACAAGATCGCCCCGCCGAAACTGACCCGCGAGCAGATGTACGACCTGATCCGTTCGCCGGTGATCACCGAAAAGGCGACGCTGAACGGCGAGCATGGCCACGTCACGTTCCGCGTGCCGCTCGATGCCACCAAGCCCGAGATCAAGGTTGCGGTCGAGACCCTGTTCAAGGTCAAGGTCACTGCCGTCAACACGCTGCGGGTCAAGGGCAAGAACAAGATTTTCCGCGGCCGCCGCGGCCAGCGCAGCGATATCAAGAAGGCCATCGTGTCCCTCGCCGAGGGCTCGAAGATCGACGTCACGACCGGCCTGTAAGAAAAGAGTTCGAGGAAGCCATGGCGCTTAAATCCTATAAGCCGAAGACGCCGTCGCAGCGTCACCTGGTCCTGGTCGACCGGTCCGAGCTGTGGAAGGGCAAGCCCGTCAAGGCGCTGACCCGCGGCAAGTCCAACACCGGCGGCCGCAACAACCACGGCCACATCACCGGCCACCATCGCGGCGGCGGCCACAAGCGCCGCCTGCGCACGATCGACTTCAAGCGCACCAAGTTCGACATGCCGGCCAAGGTCGAGCGGCTCGAATACGATCCCAACCGGTCGGGCTTCATCGCCCTGATCCGCTACGAGGACGGCGAGCAGGCCTACATCCTGGCGCCGCAGCGCCTGAAGGTGGGCGACAGCGTGGTGTCCGGCCAGCGCGTCGACGTCAAGCCGGGCAATGCGATGCCGCTGGGCAACATGCCGGTCGGCACCATCGTCCACAATATCGAGATGCATATCGGCAAGGGCGGCCAGCTGGCGCGCGCCGCCGGCACCTACGCCCAGCTGGTGGCCAAGGACGCCGGCATGGCCCAGCTGAAGCTGAGCTCGGGCGAGCTGCGCATGGTGCGCGGCGAGTGCATGGCGACGATCGGCGCGGTGTCCAATCCGGACCAGCAGAACGTCAACTACGGCAAGGCCGGCCGCATGCGCTGGCTGGGCTATCGCCCGCATGTGCGCGGCGTGGCCATGAACCCGATCGACCATCCCCATGGCGGCGGCGAAGGCCGCACCTCGGGCGGCCGCCATCCGGTCACCCCGTGGGGCAAGCCGACCAAGGGCAAGAAGACCCGCAACAACAAGTCGACGGACAAGTTCATCATCCGTCGCCGCTCGACGCGCTAGAGGAGCTAGATCGTGGCACGTTCAGTCTGGAAGGGCCCGTTCGTCGACGGCTATCTGCTCAAGAAGGCGGATGCCGCGCGCCAGTCGGGCCGCAACGAAGTGATCAAGACCTGGTCGCGCCGTTCGACCATCTTGCCGCAGTTCGTCGGCCTGACCTTCGGCGTCTACAACGGCCAGAAGTTCATCCCCGTGCAGGTCACCGAGGAGATGGTGGGCCACAAGTTCGGCGAGTTCTCGCCGACCCGCATCTTCCACGGCCATTCCGGCACCGGCGACAAGAAGGCGGCAGCGAAGTAACCATGAGCAAGCAAGCCAAACCCCGCCGCCAGGCGGACAACGAGGCCAAGGCCACGTCGCTGACCCTGCGTACCAGCCCGCGCAAGCTGAACCTGGTGGCGCAGTCGATCCGCGGCATGTCGGCCCAGGCCGCGCTCGCGCAGCTGACTTTCTCGCCGCGCCGCATCGCGCGCGACGTCAAGAAGGCGCTGCAGTCGGCGATCGCCAACGCCGAGAACAACCATCAGCTCGACGTCGACCGGCTGTTCGTGTCCGAGGCGTCGGTCGGCAAGGCCATTGTGATGAAGCGATTCCATGCGCGCGCGCGCGGCCGCGCCGGCGCGGTCGTCAAGCCGTTCAGCCACCTGACGATCGTGGTGCGCGAACGCGAAGAGGCGGAGGCCAAGTAATGGGTCAGAAAGTCAATCCGATCGGGCTGCGGCTCGGCGTCAACCGGACGTGGGATTCGCGCTGGTACGCCGACGGCGACTACGCCGCGATGCTCCATGAGGACATCAAGATCCGCAAGTTCCTGCGCAAGCGCCTGGCGCAGGCCGGCATCAGCCGCATCGTCATCGAGCGGCCGGCCAAGAAGGCCCGCGTCACCCTGCACTCGGCGCGTCCGGGCGTGGTGATCGGCAAGAAGGGCGCCGACATCGAAAAGCTGCGCGCCGATCTCGGTCGGCTGACCAACTCGGAAGTCGCGTTGAACATCGTCGAAATCCGCAAGCCGGAAATCGACGCGACCTTGATCGCCGAGAACATCGCCCAGCAGCTCGAGCGTCGCGTCGCCTTCCGCCGCGCCATGAAGCGGGCGGTGCAGTCGGCCATGCGCCTGGGCGCGCTCGGCATCCGGATCAACTGCTCCGGTCGCCTGGGCGGCGCCGAAATCGCCCGCATGGAGTGGTATCGCGAAGGCCGCGTGCCGCTGCACACGCTGCGCGCCGATATCGACTACGGCACCGCCACCGCCTTCACCACCTTCGGCACCTGCGGCGTCAAGGTGTGGGTGTTCAAGGGCGAGATCATGGTGCACGACCCGATGGCGCATGAGCGTCGCGCCGAGGAAGCGCATGGCGCTGCCCAGCCGACGCGGTCGCACTGAGAGTTGAGGATCCGCGATCATGCTTAGTCCCAAGCGAACCAAATACCGCAAGGCCCACAAGGGCCGCATCCACGGCCAGGCCAAAGGCGGCACGGCGCTCAATTTCGGCGCCTTCGGTCTGCGCGCCATGGAGCCGTGCCGTCTCACGGCGCGCCAGATCGAGGCCGCCCGCCGCGCCATTACCCGCGCCATGAAGCGTTCGGGGCGCGTCTGGATCCGCGTGTTCCCCGACGTGCCGGTGTCGCTGAAGCCCGCCGAAGTCCGCATGGGCTCGGGCAAGGGCTCGCCGGAGTTCTGGATGTGCCGGGTCAAGCCGGGCCGCATCATGTTCGAGATCGACGGCGTTCCGGTGGCTGTCGCCAAGGAAGCCTTCGATCTGGCCGCCGCCAAGCTGCCGGTCAAGACCGCCCTGGTGCGTCGCTTGGGCGAAGGAGAACACTGAGATGAAAGCCGAAGAAATCCGCGGCAAGACGGACGACGAGCTGAACACCACGCTCGCCGACCTGAAGAAGGAGCAGTTCAACCTGCGCTTCCAGCGGGCCAGCGGTCAGCTGAACAACACCGCGCGCTTCCGCGCCATCCGCCAGGATATCGCGCGCATCAAGACCGCCCTGGGTTCGCGGACTGCCGCGAAGTCGGCCAAGGCGTAAGGAGTCGAGCCAATGCCCAAGCGCATCCTGCAAGGCGTCGTCGTCAGCGACAAGATGGACAAGACCATCGTGGTCAAGGTCGAGCGGCGCGTCATGCATCCGGTCTACAAGAAGTTCGTGCGGCAGTCGAAGAAGTACGCCGCCCACGACGAAGCCAACAAATTCAAGATCGGCGACACCGTGCGCATCGAGGAGTGTCGGCCGTTGTCGCGCTCGAAGCGCTGGCAAGTGATCGTCGAGACCGCCTGAGCGGACGGCGGTAGGGAGAACAGTCATGATTCAGATGCAGACTAACCTCGATGTCGCCGACAATTCCGGCGCGCGTCGGGTCCAGTGCATCAAGGTGCTGGGCGGTTCCAAGCGGAAATACGCCAGCGTCGGCGATGTCATCGTGGTGGCCGTGAAGGACGCGATCCCGCGCGGCCGCGTCAAGAAGGGCGACGTGCAGCAGGCGGTGATCGTGCGCACGGCGCGCGAGATCCGGCGCGCCGATGGCTCGTCGATCCGCTTCGACCGCAATGCGGCGGTGCTGATCAACAAGCAGGGCGAGCCGATCGGCACCCGTATTTTCGGGCCGGTGACCCGCGAACTGCGCGGCAAGAAGTTCATGAAGATCATCTCGCTGGCGCCGGAAGTGGTGTGAGGACAGCCATGGCAATGAAAATTCGCAAAGGCGACCAGGTCGTCGTCACCACCGGTCGCGATCGCGGCAAGAAGGGCGAGATCCTGCGGGTTCTGCCCAAGGAAAACCGCGTCGTGGTGCAGGGCGTGAACATGATCAAGCGCCATACCCGGCCGAGCCGCACCGAGGCCGGCGGCATCGTCGAGCGCGAGAGCCCGATCCACGCGTCCAACGTGGCGCATGTCGACCCCAAGAGCGGCAAGGCCACTCGGGTCGGTTACAAATCTCTCGAGGACGGCCGCAAGGTGCGCGTGGCGCGCGCTTCCGGCGAAGTCCTCGACCGCTAAGGAGCATGGCGATGAGCCGCATGCGTGAACATTACGAGCAGGTCGTCAAGCCGGCGCTCCAGAAGGAGTTCAACTACCAGAACCCGATGGAAGTGCCCAAGCTGGACAAGATCGTCATCAACATGGGCGTCGGCGAGGCGGTCAACGACCGCAAGAAGGTCGACGCGGCGGTGGCCGATCTCACCGCCATCTCCGGCCAGAAGCCGGTGGTGACGCGCTCCAAGAAGTCGATCGCCACCTTCAAGCTGCGCGAGAACATGGCGATCGGCTGCAAGGTCACCCTGCGCCGCGAGCAGATGTACGAGTTCATCGATCGCCTAGTGAACATCGCCCTGCCGCGCGTGCGCGACTTCCGCGGACTGAACGGCAAGTCGTTCGACGGCCGCGGCAACTACGCCATGGGCCTCAAGGAGCAGCTGGTCTTCGCCGAGATCAACTACGACAAGATCGACGAAGTGCGCGGCATGGACATCATCATCTGCACGACGGCGAAGACCGATGCCGAGGCCAAGGCCTTGCTGCGCGGTTTCTCCTTCCCGTTCGTGAACTGAGCCCGGAGCAGACAATGGCCAAGACCAGTTCCGTCGAAAAGAACAAGCGCCGCGCCGCCATGGCCAAGCGCTATGCCAACCGCCGCGCCGCGCTCAAGGCCGTGATCTACGATCGCGACAAGCCGATCGAGGAGCGGTTTACGGCGGCATTGAAGCTGTCGAAGCTGCCGCGCAACAGCTCGCCGATCCGCGTTCGCAACCGCTGCGAACTGACCGGCCGGCCGCGCGGCGTGTACCGCAAGCTGAAACTGTCGCGCATTGCATTGCGCGAGCTGGCCTCGTCGGGACAGTTGCCCGGCGTGATCAAGTCCAGCTGGTAAGCGAGGAGCCGATACTATGGCGTTAAGCGATCCATTGGGCGATTTGCTCGCCCGCCTGCGCAACGGGCAGATGGCCGGTCTGGACTCGATCGCCGTCCCGGCGTCGCGCCTGCGCACCAACGTACTCGACGTGCTGCAGCGCGAGGGCTACATCCGCGGCTACTTCGAGGAAGAGCTCCGCGGCGGCGTGCGCGAGCTGCGGGTCGAGCTGAAATACGACAACGGCAAGCCGGTGATCCAGGAGATCTCGCGCGTGTCGCGGCCGGGCCGACGCATCTATTCCAAGATCAAGGACCTGCCCAAGGTCTATAACGGCCTGGGCATCTCCATCCTGTCGACCCCGCGAGGCGTGATGTCCGATACGGAAGCGCGCACCGCCAATGTCGGCGGCGAAGTCCTGTGCAGGGTGTTCTAATGTCGCGCATCGGTAAAAACCCGGTGGCCATTCCGGCCGGCGTCAATGTCGACCTGGCGGGCCAGACGGTGAAGGCCAAGGGCAAGAAAGGCGAACTCAGCCTGGTGATCCCGGACGAGATCGCGGTCAGCCGCGACGGCAACGAGGTGGCGGTCAAGCCGCGCGAGTTGACCAAGCGCAACCGCATGCTGTGGGGCACCGCCCGGGCCAATCTCCGGAACATGTTCCATGGCGTCAGCGAAGGCTACACCGTCAGCCTCGAGATCAACGGCGTCGGCTATCGCGCCGCGGCCGAGCCCAAGGTGCTGAAGCTGCAGCTGGGCTACAGCCACGACGTCGAATACCGGATCCCGGCCGGCATCGCCATCAAGACGGCCAAGCCGACCGAAATCGAAATCACCGGCGCCAACAAGCAGCAGGTTGGCCAGGTGGCGGCGGAAATCCGCTCCATGCGCGGCCCCGAGCCTTACAAGGGCAAGGGCATCAAGTACGCCCAGGAGAAGATCCGTCGTAAGGAAGGCAAGAAGAAGTAAGGACCGAACCATGTCCACGGCCAAGAAACTCTTCGAGCGTCGCCAGCGGCGCAACCGCGTGCAGATCGCGCGCAAGGCGACCGATCGGCCGCGCCTGAGCGTGTTCCGCTCGGGCAAGCATATCTACGCCCAGGTGATCGACGATGCGGTGGGCCGCACCCTGGCCGCCGCCTCGACCCTGGAGAAGGACCTCAAGGGTTCGCTCAAGACCGGCGCCAACGTCGATGCGGCCAGCGCGGTGGGCAAGCTGGTGGCCGAACGGGCGGTCGCGGCCGGCGTCAAGAACGTCGTGTTCGATCGCGGCGGCTATCTGTATCACGGGCGCATCAAGGCGCTCGCCGACGCGGCTCGCGAAGCCGGCCTGTCGTTCTAACGGAGCAATTTTCAAATGGCACGTTCCCCGGGAAGCAATCGTGAATCGCGTGGTGGTGGTCGGGACCGCGACCGCGAGCGCGGCAAGGATCGCGAAGAGAGCGAACTGGTAGACAAGCTGGTCGGCATCAACCGTGTCGCCAAGGTGGTCAAGGGCGGCCGTCGTTTCGCCTTCGCCGCGATCGTCGTGGTGGGCGATCAGCGCGGCCGGGTCGGCGTCGGCTCGGGCAAGGCCCGCGAGGTGCCGGAAGCCATCCGCAAGGCGACCGAAACGGCCAAGCGCCATCTGGTGCGCGTGCCGCTGCGCGAAGGCCGTACCCTGCATCACGACGTGAACGGCCGCTTCGGCGCCGGCCGCGTGGTGCTGCGCGCGGCTCCGGCCGGTACCGGCATCATCGCCGGCGGCCCGATGCGCGCCATCTTCGAGACCCTGGGCGTGCAGGATGTCGTCGCCAAGTCGACCGGCACCTCCAACCCGCACAACATGATCAAGGCGACGCTCGCCGCCTTGGCCAAGCTGAATTCGCCCCGCATGGTGGCGTCGCGTCGCGGCAAGAAGGTCGGCGACCTGATCGGCCGCCGCGACGAGACCGCCGAAGCGCAGGAATAGTCGGAGACCATCATGGCCAGCGAGAAGAAGACACTCACGGTCACGCAGACCGGCAGCCCGATCGGCCGCACGGACGACCAGTTGGCGACCCTGGTCGGCCTTGGCCTGGGCAAGCGTCATCGCAGCCGCCAGCTGGAGGACACTCCGGCCGTGCGCGGCATGATCAACAAGATCAAGCACCTGGTACGCGTCGAAGAGTAGGGCGCGCCCGTTCAGCGAAGGAAACAAGTCATGCGTCTCAACCAGATTTCCGACAATCCCGGCGCGCACAAGATGCGCATGCGCGTGGGCCGCGGCATCGGGTCGGGCAAGGGTAAGACCTCCGGTCGCGGCGTGAAGGGCCAGAAGGCCCGCACCGGCGTCGCCGTCAAGGGTTTCGAAGGCGGCCAGATGCCGTTGCACCGCCGCCTGCCCAAGCGCGGCTTCAAGAACGTGCTGGCTTCGCGGTTCGTCGAAGTCAATTTGGGCAAGCTGCAGGCCGCGATCGATGCGGGCAAGCTGGACGCCAAGCAGACGATCGACGCTGCCGCGCTCAAGGCGGCCGGCGTGATCCGCCGCGCCCGCGACGGCGTGCGCGTGCTGGCCAAGGGCGAACTGAAGGCGGCCATCACCCTGGATGTGGCGGGGGCTTCGGCTTCGGCCGTGGCGGCGGTGGAAAAGGCGGGCGGCAAGATCAATCTGCCGGCGGCGCCCGCGAAAGCGTGATCGGCCGGGGGCTTGAATTCCGCCCCCGCAGCCGAAATCTGAACGTGGTCTGGCCGCGCAGGGGCGCGACCGCAGCATGGCGGGATAGGACACATGGCGTCAGCCGCTGAACAGCTAGCTGCCAATCTGAGCTTTGCGAGCTTCCGCAACGCCACCGAACTGAAAAAGCGCTTGTGGTTCACCCTGGGCGCTTTGATCGTCTATCGCATCGGCAGCTACATCCCGGTGCCCGGCATCGACCCCCAGGCCCTGGCCCAGGTGTTCAATTCCTCGGCCGGCGGCCTGCTCGGCCTGGTCAACGTGTTCTCCGGCGGCGCGCTGGGGCGCATGACGATCTTCGCCCTCAACATCATGCCCTACGTGTCGGCCTCGATCATCGTGCAGATCCTGACCACGGTGCTGCCGAGCTGGGAGGCGATGAAGAAGGAAGGCGAGCAGGGCCGCAAGAAGCTGAACCAGTACACCCGCTACGGCACGGTGGTGCTGGCGGCGCTGCAGGCCTACGGCATCGCGGTCGGTCTGGAAGGCGCCAGCAATGGCGGCGTGGTGCTCGATCCGGGCGTCTACTTCCGCTTCGTCACCGTCGTTACCCTGGTGGGCGGCACCATGTTCCTGCTGTGGCTGGGCGAGCAGATCACCGCCCGCGGCGTGGGCAACGGCGTGTCGCTGATCATCTTCGCCGGCATCGTGGCTTCCCTGCCCGGCGGCCTGGTGCAGATCCTCGAGCTGGGCCGCACCGGCGCCATGTCGGCGGCATTCATCATCGCGCTGCTGGTCGGCATCGTCGCGGTGATTGCGTTCTGCGTGTTCATGGAGCTGGCGCAGCGGCGCATCCTGGTCCAGTACCCCAAGCGACAGTCGGGCAATCGCGTCTATGGCGGCGAGAGCTCGCACCTGCCGCTGAAGATCAACACCGCCGGCGTCATCCCGCCGATCTTCGCTTCGTCCCTGCTGCTGGCTCCGGCCACGGTGGCCGGCTTCGGCGCGGCGCAAGGCAGCGAGTGGATGACCTGGCTGACCAACAACCTGGGGCATGGCCGGCCGGCCTACATGGTGCTCTACGTCGCCATGATCATCTTCTTCGCGTTCTTCTACACCGCGGTGATGTTCAATCCGGTGGAGACGGCCGACAATCTGAAGAAATACGGCGGCTTCATCCCCGGCATCCGGCCGGGCAAGAACACCGCCGACTATCTCGATTACGTGCTGACCCGCATCACGGTGATCGGCGCCATCTATCTGGCGGCGATCTGCGCCCTGCCGGAATTGCTGATCGCCGAGGCGGCCATCCCGTTCTATTTCGGCGGCACCAGCCTGCTCATCATGGTGTCGGTGACGCTCGATACGGTGGCCCAGATCCAGTCGCATCTTCTGGCGCATCAATACGAAGGCCTGATCAAGAAGGCACGGCTCAAGGGGCGGAAATGAACCTGATTCTGTTGGGGCCGCCAGGTGCCGGGAAGGGCACCCAGGCGCAGCGTTTGCAGGACGAGCTGGGGCTGATCCAGCTGTCGACCGGCGACATGCTGCGCGCCGCGGTGAAGTCGGGTAGCGAGCTGGGCAAGAAGGCCCAGGGCATCATGGAGCGCGGCGAACTGGTGCCGGACGATCTGATCATTTCCATGATCGACCAGCGCATCGCCCAGCCCGACTGCAAGAACGGCTTCATCCTGGACGGCTTCCCGCGCACCGTCGCCCAGGCCGAGGCCCTCGACAAGATGCTGGCCAAGCGCGGCCTGAAGCTGGACGCGGTGATCGAAATGCAGGTCGACGAGAAGGTGCTGACCGAGCGCATCACCGGCCGCTTTTCCTGCGCCAAATGCGGCGCGGGCTATCACGATACGTTCAAGCGGCCCAAGAAGGCCGGCGTCTGCGACGTGTGCGGCAGCACCGAGTTCAGCCGCCGCAAGGACGACAATGCCGAGACCGTGACGGCGCGCCTGCGCGCCTATCGCGATCAGACGGCGCCGCTGCTGCCCTATTACCGGGCGCGCGGCACCCTGAAGGCGGTCGATGGGATGGCCTCGATGGAGGAGGTTTACCGCCAGATGAAGGCGGCCCTTGACAAACCGTAAGTCTTTGGTTTTGCGAGTTGACTTGACCGGAATAGGCCCTATAATCGCGCGCTTTCGCAGGCGCGCCGGGGCCGTGTAGGGACCTTAACAACGTGCCCTAAGCTACTGAAGGAGCTTGAAAATTGGCCCGTATCGCTGGCGTTAACATTCCCACCAACAAGCGGGTGGAAGTGGCACTGCAGTACATCCATGGCATCGGTCCCGCCAAGGCGCGCGAGATCATGCAGAAGGTCGGCATCGAGCAGGCGCGTCGCGTCAATCAGCTGTCCGACGACGAAGTGATCCGCATCCGCGAGACCATCGATCGCGACTACCGCGTCGAGGGCGACTTGCGGCGCGAAGTGGCGATGAACATCAAGCGGCTGATGGATCTCGGCTGCTATCGGGGATTGCGGCATCGCCGCGGCCTGCCGGTGCGGGGCCAACGTACGCACACCAATGCGCGTACCCGCAAGGGCCCGGCCAAGCCGATCGCCGGCAAGAAGAAAACCGTCTAGTCAGGAGCACCTCTTATGGCCAAACCAGCGACCCCAGCGGCCGCTTCCGGCGCAGCGCCGGCAGCCGGCGCGCCCCGCGCGCGGCGCCGCGAGCGCAAGAACATCACCTCCGGCGTGGCGCATGTGAACGCTTCGTTCAACAACACCATGGTCACCATCACCGACGTGCAGGGCAACACCATCGCCTGGTCGTCGTCGGGTACCCAGGGGTTCAAGGGTTCGCGCAAATCGACTCCGTTCGCCGCCCAGATGGCCGCCGAGGCCGCCGGTCGCAAGGCGATGGAGCACGGCATGCGCACGGTGGAGATCGAGGTGAAGGGCCCTGGTTCGGGCCGCGAATCGGCGCTGCGCGCGCTGCAGACGATCGGCATGACCGTCACGGCGATCCGCGACGTCACGTCGATCCCGCATAACGGTTGCCGTCCGCCCAAGCGCCGGCGCGTCTAGAGTTCTCGGCGGCCGCCTTTCGGTCGCCTGCCGGCGCGGGCCGCCCTTCGGGCGGCTCTTGGCGTCGGCTGTTTCATGTTTGTTGCGAATGATCGGACGGCGCCGCCGCCGTCCCAGAGAGGTTGGCACCCGTGCTTCAGAAGAACTGGCAAGATCTCATCAAGCCCAGCAAGCTGCAGACCGAAGCCGGCACCGATCCGTCGCGCACCGCGACCATCGTTGCCGAGCCGCTCGAGCGTGGCTTCGGACTGACGCTTGGCAATGCATTGCGTCGTATCCTGCTGTCATCTTTGCAGGGCGCCGCCGTCACGTCGATTAAAATCGATGGCGTGCTGCATGAATTTTCGTCGATTCCGGGCGTGCGCGAAGACGTTACCGATATCGTGCTGAACGTCAAGTCGATGGCGGTGCGCTATCAGGGCGACCGGCCGCAGCGTCTGGTGCTGAAGGCGACCGGTCCGGGCGAAGTGACCGCCGGTCGCATCGAAACCCCGGGCGACGTGCAGGTGATGGATCCCGATCTGGTGATCTGCACCCTCGACGACGGCGCCTCGATCAACATGGAGCTGATGGTCTCGACCGGCAAAGGCTACGTGCCGGCGTCGGAGAACCGGCCCGAGGACGCGGTGATCGGCCTGATCCCGGTCGACGCGCTGTACAGCCCGGTGCGCAAGGTCTCCTACAAGGTCGACAACAGCCGCGTCGGCCAGAAGACCGACTACGACAAGCTGTCGCTGACCGTCGAGACCGACGGCACCGTGACGCCGGAAGACGCCGTGGCGCTGGCCGCCCGCATCCTGCAGGACCAGTTGCAGCTCTTCATCAATTTCGAGGAGCCGCAGCAGCCGGTGCACGACCAGCGCAGCGAAGACATGCCGTTCAACCGCAACCTGCTACGCAAGGTGGACGAGCTGGAGCTGTCGGTGCGGTCGGCCAACTGCCTGAAGAACGACAACATCATCTATATCGGCGATCTGGTCCAGAAGACCGAGGCGGAGATGCTGCGGACGCCGAATTTCGGCCGCAAGTCGCTGAACGAGATCAAGGAAGTGCTGGCGCAGATGGGGCTGCATCTCGGCATGGAGATCCCCAACTGGCCGCCGGAAAACATCGAAGAACTGGCCAAGCGCCTGGAAGAGCCGTATTGATCGGCTGATCGCGCGGGAGACGGAGAGAAGAAATGCGACACGGAATGAACGGGCGCAAGCTCAACAGGACATCGAGCCATCGCCGCGCGCTGTTCTCCAACATGGCGGCGGCGCTGATCAAGCACGAGCAGATCGAGACCACGCTGCCCAAGGCCAAGGATCTGCGGCCGATCGTCGAGAAGCTGGTGACCCTGGGCAAGCGCGGCGGCCTGCACGCGCGGCGCCAGGCGCTGGCCTATCTGCACGACCGGGTCATCACCGAGAAGCTGTTCTCGACCCTGGCGGAACGGTATTCCGGCCGTCCCGGCGGCTACACCCGCGTCCTGAAGAAGGGCTTCCGCTACGGCGACGCCGCTCCGCTGGCGGTGATCGAGTTCGTCGATCGCGACGTCGATGCCAAGGGCAAGGACAGCGGCCCTTCGCAGAAGGAAGGCGAGGAGAGCGGAGAGAAGGCGGCCTAGAGCCGGCACGATCCTCGTCAACGATTTCAAGGAGGCAGCCCGCGGGCTGCCTCTTTCTTTTCCGGCCGGGGCAACGGCGGTAGACTTTGCGCCCGATCGGCAAGCCAACGAGGTAGGCGCAATGATGCTCGGCGATTTCCGGCGTTTCTGGCTGTTGCTGCCGCTGCTGGCGGCCTTCGTCGCCATGCCCGCTGCGGCGCAGAAGGCCCAGCTGCCGCAGAGCGCCGATCAGGTGAAGCTCAGCTTCGCGCCGCTGGTCAAGGCGGTGTCGCCGGCGGTGGTCAACATCTATGCCCGCCGTCGCGTGCAGCAGAATGCCGGCCTGTTCAACAATCCGATCCTGCGCCGCTTCTTCGGCGACGAATTCATGCGCGCCCTGCCGCAGGAGCGCGTGCAGAACGCGCTGGGATCGGGCGTGATCGTGCGCGGTGGGGGCATCGTCGTCACCAACAACCACGTGGTCCAGGGCGCCGACGAGATCCGCGTCGTGCTGTCGGATCGGCGCGAATACGATGCCAAGCTGCTGCTGGCCGACGAACGCTCGGATCTGGCGGTGCTGAAGATCGTGGCCGACGGCGAGACCTTTCCCTATCTCGATCTGCGCGATTCGGATGACATCGAGGTCGGCGATCTGGTGGTGGCCATCGGCAACCCGTTCGGACTGAGCCAGACCGTGACTTTCGGCATCGTTTCGGCGACCGCGCGCACGTCGGTGCCGATCAACGACACCGGCTTCTTCATCCAGACCGACGCCGCCATCAACCCCGGCAATTCGGGCGGCGCGCTGGTGGGGATGGACGGCAAGCTGGTCGGCATCAACACGGCGATCCTGTCCGGCACCGGCGGCTCGATCGGCATCGGCTTCGCCACGCCCTCCAACATCGTGGCGCGCGTGGTCGAGGCGGCCGAGAGCGGCACCGGCCGCGTCGTGCGCCCGTGGCTGGGCGCCTCGGTCCAGCCGGTCACCGCCGAGATCGCGGGCTCGCTGGGCCTGCCGCGGCCCAGCGGCGTGGTGGTGCGGGCCGTCAGCGCCGGCGGTCCGGCCGACAGGGTCGGCCTGCGCAGTTCCGACGTCATCGCCGCCATCAACGGCCATCCGGTCGACGACGAGCGGTCGGTGGGATTCCGCCTGGCCACCTTGCCGCTCAAGGGCAGCGTTCCGCTCCAGGTGATGCGCGGGGGCAAGGAGGTCACGCTCGAGCTGCCGCTGCAGGCGCCGCCGGAGAACCCGCCGCGCGATCGCTTCACCTTCAACGCCCGGCCGTTCGCCGGCGCCACCGTCGTCAACCTGTCGCCGGCGGTGGCCGAGGAAATGAATGTCGCCCCGGACGCGCGCGGCGTCATGGTGACGGGCGTGATCGGCGGCTCGATGGGCGGCAGCTTCCTGCGTCCGGGCGACATCATCGTCTCGCTCAACGACAAGGCGATCGACAGTGTCGCCACCCTGCGCCAACTGGTCGAGAATGGCGGGCGTCAGTGGCGCATCCAGCTGCGCCGCGGCGGCCAGACCGTAACCTTGAGCCTGCGCGGCTAGGCTGCATGGCCAAAAAGCCCGCCGCGCCCACCGCCGGACTGTTCGAGGCCAGCGCGCCGCGGCCGCTGGCCGATCGCATGCGGCCCAAGTCGCTGGACGAGGTTGTCGGCCAGGACCATCTGCTGGCGACCGACGGACCGCTGGGGCGGATGCTGGCAGCCGGCCGTCTGGCCTCGATCGTCCTGTGGGGGCCGCCCGGCTGCGGCAAGACCACCATCGCCCGGCTGCTGGCCGAGCGTGCCGGGCTCCATTTCGAACCGCTGTCGGCGGTGTTCTCCGGCGTCGCCGATCTGCGCAAGGCCTTCGAGGCGGCGCGCTCGCGGCGCCTGGCGGGGCAGGGAACCTTGCTGTTCGTGGACGAGATCCATCGCTTCAATCGGGCCCAGCAGGATGGCTTTCTGCCCTATGTCGAGGACGGCACCGTCACCCTTGTCGGCGCCACCACCGAAAATCCGTCCTTCGAGCTGAACGCCGCCCTGCTGTCGCGCTGCCAGGTGCTGGTGCTGAAGCGGCTCGACCAGGCGGCGCTGGAATTGCTGCTGACGCGGGCCGAGGCGCTGGAGGGGCACGAGCTGCCGCTGACCGGCGCAGCGCGTGAGGCGCTGTGCGCCATGGCCGATGGCGACGGGCGCTACCTGCTGAACATGGCCGAAGAGCTGTTCGCCATGACGCCGGCCCGGCCGCTCGATGTCGATGGGCTGGTGCGCGCGGTCCAGAAACGGGCGCCGATCTACGACAAGGCGCAGGAAAGCCACTACAATCTGATCAGCGCGCTGCACAAATCGATGCGCGGCTCCGATGCCGACGCCGCCCTCTACTGGCTGGCGCGCATGCTGGCCGGCGGCGAGGACCCGCTCTACATCGTGCGGCGCATCGTGCGCTTTGCCAGCGAGGATGTCGGCATGGCCGATCCCCAGGCGCTGCTGCAGGCGCTGGCGGCCTGGGATGCCTATGAGCGGCTGGGCTCGCCGGAGGGCGAATTGTGCATCGCCCAGGCGGTGGTCTATCTCGCCACCGCGCCCAAATCCAACGCGCTGTACAAGGCCAGCGGCGCGGCCAAGCGGGCGGCCCAGGAGACCGGCTCGCTGATGCCGCCCAAGCACATCCTCAATGCGCCGACCAAGCTGATGAAGAACCTGGGCTACGGCAAGGACTACGCCTACGACCACGACACCGAAGAGGGCTTCTCGGGGCAGAATTATTTCCCCGACGAGATGCCGCGGCGCCAGTTCTATCGGCCGGCCGAACGCGGCTTCGAGCGCGAGATCGCCAAGCGGCTGGACTATTGGGCCAAACTGCGCGGCGGCAAGTCGAACGACGAATAGGGAGGACCCGGATCGGCCTTATCCCTGGTCGAGGAACAGCCGGCGTTGCGCCGGCATCGGCACCAGACATGTCTGCGTTTGCCGAAGAAGCGATAGCGGTTGCGGGCGATGAAGCTGTAGCCGGCGTCGCGCAACGGACGCGGCACGATCCACAGCACCCGCAGCAGCCGCCACGGTCCGGGCAGGCGATCGAGCACCTTGAGTGCGGCAGTCGATTTGACGTAACACCTGCCGTCCTCGATCAGCGCCACGTTCTCCAGGTCGCCCGGCGTCAGCCCGTATTGCGCCTTGAGCCCGCTGCCTACGGGCCCCTGCGCGAAGGCGAAGCGGAATATCCCGTCGCGGTCGTGGCGCAGCACGCGCAGCACGCCGAAGCTGCAGATGTTGCACAGCCCGTCGAACACGATGACCGGCGGTCCGCTCATTGCCCAAGCATGCTGCCGGCCCCATGCCGACGCCAGAGACACCTTGTCACCGTCGAGACAGCCGCCTAGTTTCCGGCCATGTCCCAGGTCCAGACTTGCACCGTAGACCAAGACGACGGCGAATTGCGCCTCGATCGCTGGTTCAAGCGGCATTTCCCGATGCTCGGCCACGGGCGGCTGGAGAAGCTGCTGCGTACCGGCCAGGTGCGCCTGAACGGCAAGCGTGCGGCGGCGTCCGACCGGGTGGCGCCGGGCGACACCATTCGCGTGCCGCCTCTGCCGCAAGCCGAGCCGGCGCGGCCGCCACGCCAGACGCCGCCGGTCGACGAGCGCGATGCCAAGGAACTGCGCGGCCGGGTGCTCTATCGCGATCGCGATATTCTCGCCATCGACAAGCCGGCCGGACTGGCTGTGCAGGGCGGCAGCAAGACCACGCGCCATCTCGACGCCATGCTCGATGCGCTGAAATTCGACGCCAAGGACAGGCCGCGCCTGGTGCATCGGCTGGACAAGGATACCTCGGGCGTTCTGGTGCTGGGCCGCACCGCCGCTGCCGCTTCGCGCCTGGCGGCGCTGTTCCGCGGCCGCGATCTGAAGAAGGTCTACTGGGCGGTGGTTGTCGGCGTGCCGACGCCGGAAGCCGGCGACATACGCCTACCGCTGGCCAAGCGCATCGGTCGCCCGGGCGAGGGGGAGGAGCGCATGGTAGTGGACGAGGAGGAAGGCCAGTCGGCCCGCACCCTGTTCCGCACGCTGGACGCGGCGGGCAGCAAGGTGGCGCTGCTCGAGCTTGAGCCGCTGACCGGGCGCACGCATCAGCTGCGCGTGCATTGCGCGGAACTGGGGACGCCGATCCTGGGCGACGGCAAATATGGCGGCGCCGAGGCGATCCTTCCGATCGGCGAGTTCTCCCGATCGCTGCACCTGCATGCGCGCCGCTTGGAAATTCCCGGCGCGAATGGCAGGCGGATCGTCATCGAAGCGCCCTTGCCACGTCACATGCGTGATACGCTGGAATTTTTCGGCCTCAATCCGTCGGTCTGAGACCGCCGGGATTGCGCCAATCCGAGGCTGGCATCGCAACGGCATCGTCGTTAGAGTCGCCGCTTCGCATCGTGAAACTCTTGCCTGGGAAGAGCCCATCATGCGCGTGCTGAAGATCGCTGCCATTGCCCTCCTGCTGCTGGTCGTGGTGATTGCCGGGGCGCTGTTCTGGGTCAGCACGCAGGACTTCAGCAAATACCAGAGCGTCATCGCCGACCAGGTCAAGCAGGCGACCGGACGCGATTTGAAGATCAACGGCAAGTTCGCCGTCAAGGTCGGGCTGTCGCCGTCCCTGCAGGTCGACGACGTGACGTTTCAGAACGCCAGCTGGGGCTCGCGTCCGGAGCTGGGCAAATTCAAGCAGCTGGATGTCGAACTGCAACTGGTTCCGCTGATCTTCGGCAACATCAAGGTCAATCGCATCGTCCTGAGCGGCGCCGACATCCTGCTGGAGACCGATTCGCAGGGGCGCAGCAATTGGGAATTCGGCGACGGCAAGCCTGCCAAGGGTCAGGCGCCCGCCAATGCACCCGCCAACGCGCCGTCCAATGCGGCCACTTCGTCCGGCGCCACCACCCTGCCGCAGATCGACAAGCTGTCGATTCGCGACTCGACCGTGACGGTCAGGAACGCGCAGTCGGGCAAGACCAGCGTCATCAACGTCACCACGCTCGATGCCAGCGGCATTGGCCCGACCGGCACCACGCAACTCGATCTCGACGGCAAGCTGAACGGCAGCCCGGTCTCGGTCAAGGCGAGCATCGACCAGCTTGCCGGCGTGATCGGCGGCGGCGACGGCGTGCTGGACGTCTCCGTGAAATCGGGACCCAGCAGTGTCACCTTGGTAGGACCGATCAAGGGCGGCAACCCCGCCGCGGTGAAGATCGCGGCCCAGGGCGACAGCCTGGCGGCGCTCAAGCCGCTGATCGGCGGCGCCTTGCCGGCGCTTGGCCCGTACGCCCTGGACGGCCGGCTGAGCGGCACCGGGCCCTACAGCTATCGGCTCGACGTGGCCAAGCTCAAGGTGGGAACCACCGAAATAGCGGGCACCATCAATGTCAGCCGCTCCGGCGGGCGGCTCAAGGCGGTGGCCGAATTGTCCTCGCCCCGGGTGAACGCCAAGGACTTCCTGAAACCCGACGGCGGCAGACCGGCCGGCGGCGGCGCGGCCGGAAAAGACGACGGCCGCCTGTTTCCCGCCGATCCCCTGCCGGTGGAGGATCTGCGGTTGGGCGATGCGGTGCTCAATCTCAAGGCTGGCGAGGTGGTCAACGACGAGGTCAAGATGCAGAACCTCGTATTCTCGCTGGTGCTGCAGAACGGGCGCCTGAGCATCAAGCCCACGGCCACGGTGAGCGGCGGTTCGGTCCATATCGATTTTGCGCTCGATGCCTCCGGTCCGACGCCGCAACTGGCTTTCGCCTTGCAGGGCAGAAACGTCAATTTCGGCGATCTGCTGAAGATGCTGCGCAACAGCGACGTGATCTCCGGCGGTCCCGCCACGGTGGATGTCAACGTGCGCGGCGCTGGCAATTCGGTTCGGGCGGTCATGGCTTCGCTCAACGGCACCACCAGCGTGACGATGGGGCGGGGTGCGCTCAACAACAGCCGCATCGCCTTCCTCACGGCCGATTTCCTGAGACTGCTGACAGGCGGTGGCAGCACGTCGGAAATCCAATGCGCGGTAAGCAGGTTCAAGATCGTCAACGGCATCGCCACCAGCGAGGCGCTCGTGTTCCAGGCCACCAACTTTGCAGGGCGCGGCCAGGGATCGATCAACCTCGGCACCGAGGGGCTCGATCTGCTGATCCATCCCGAGACCAACCAGCCCGCCTTGGCGAGCCTGGCGGTGCCGATCCATATTGGCGGCACCCTGGCCAATCCCAGTGCGACCCCCGATCTGGCGCAGGGCGTGCTGGAGACGCCCAAGAACGTGCTGGGAACGGTCGGCAAGGGCGGCGGCGGTCTGCTCAACACCATCACCGGCGGGCAGATCGGTGGCTCCAGCGGCTCGTCGGGCGGCGGCTGCGCCGCCGCGGCCGCCCCGGCCAATACGCCCGCCACCGGCAAGACCGCGCCGGCGCCGGCGCCCGCCCCGAAATCCAATTCCCCCGTCGACCGAATGAAGAAGCTGTTCAAGTGATGCGTCGCAAATATCGGAACTGCGCCGCCCGCGCCGTCGATGGCGGCTTCGAACTGGCGCTGGACGGCAAGGCGATGCGGACCCCAGCGGGACAGCCCTTCGTGGTGGCGAGCCGGGCGCTGGCCGATGCCGTCGCGACCGAATGGAATGCGGTGCCGGCAAACGAGGCGCTCAAGCCCCTGGCCATGCCCATGACGCGGCTGGCGGTCACCGCCATCGATCGCATCCCGGGCCAACGCCAGAAGATCGTCGATGACATCGCCGCCTATGGCCGCAGCGATCTGCTGTGCTACCGGGCGGAGCGACCGGCGGAACTGGTGGCGCGACAGGAAGCGGGATGGGACCCCTGGCTCGGCTGGGTGGCAAGCCGCTACGGGGCGTCGCTGACGCCCACAGCCGGCGTCATGCCGGTCGCCCAGGACGAGGCGGCCATCGCCCGGCTGCGCCAGGCGGTCGCTTCGTTCGACGATTTCTCGCTGACCGCCCTGTTCAACCTCACCGGCCTGCTGGGCTCGCTGGTGCTGGCGCTGGCGGTACTGGAAGGCGAGCTGGATCTGGAACGGGCAGGGTCGCTGGCCGAGATCGATGCAACTTACCAGGCGGAACGTTGGGGCGAGGACATCGAAGCTGTACGGCGGCGCGAGGCGGTGCGTCGCGACATCGGCGGGATTGGCCGGTTCCTGTCGCTTCTTTCGCAAGGCGGACCGTTAAGCGCCTGAAAATGCGTAGTTTCCGGCTAATGCTGCATAAGCGTTGGGCTGGCGCATAAAACCGGTAAGTGCTAGGTCATAATCCCAGTCTTGCGCCGCCTTGGCGCGCCCGCGATTCGGGGAGCATATGCAGCACATATTGAAGCAATTGGAACAAAAGCGTCACCAGGCGCGGTCCGGTGGCGGCGAAAAGCGCATCGAAGCGCAGCATGCCAAGGGCAAGTTGACCGCGCGCGAGCGGCTGGACGTCCTGCTCGATCCGGGTTCGTTCGAGGAATACGACATGTTCGTCGAACACCGTACCTCGGACTTCGGCATGGACAAGCAGA
Source organism: uncultured Hyphomicrobiales bacterium (assembly GCA_964458605.1). GTDB lineage: Bacteria > Pseudomonadota > Alphaproteobacteria > Reyranellales > JAQSWP01 > JBBSNV01. The sequence goes on from CAYWLS010000040.1 coordinate 21,584, forward strand.
AGATCCCCGGCGATGGCGTGGTCACCGGTCACGGCACGATCAACGGCCGGCTGGTGTTCGTGTTCAGCCAGGACTTCACGGTGTTCGGCGGTGCGCTGTCCGAGGCCCATGCCGAGAAGATCTGCAAGGTGATGGACAAGGCCGTGACGGTCGGCGCGCCGGTCATTGGCATCAACGACTCAGGCGGCGCGCGCATCCAGGAAGGCGTCAATTCGCTGGCGGGCTATGCCGACGTGTTCCTGCGCAACGTCACCAGTTCCGGCGTGATACCGCAGATTTCCATGGTGATGGGCCCCTGCGCCGGCGGCGCGGTCTATTCGCCGGCCATGACCGACTTCATCTTCATGGTGAAGGACAGCTCTTACATGTTCGTCACCGGCCCCGACGTGGTGAAGACGGTGACGCACGAAAGCGTCACCCAGGAAGAGCTGGGCGGCGCCGTGACCCACACCACGCGCTCGGGCGTGGCCGACATGGCGTTCGAGAACGACGTCGAGGCGCTGCTGCAACTGCGCCGCTTCGTCGACTTCCTGCCGCTCAGCAATCGCGAGAAGCCGCCGACGCGGCCCAACAGCGATCCACGCGACCGCGAGGAGATCTCGCTCGACACCCTGGTGCCGGACAACCCGAACAAGCCCTACGACATGAAGGAGCTGATCCTCAAGGTCGTGGACGACGGCGATTTCTTCGAACTGCAGCCCGACTACGCCGCCAACATCATCGTCGGCTTCGGCCGCATGGAAGGGCAGACGGTGGGCGTGGTGGCCAACCAGCCGATGGTGCTGGCCGGCTGCCTCGACATCGATTCCTCGCGCAAGGCGGCGCGCTTCGTGCGCTTCTGCGACGCCTTCAACATTCCGATCCTGACCTTCGTCGACGTGCCGGGCTTCCTGCCGGGCACGGCGCAGGAAT
>CAYWLS010000041.1:0-22045 GCA_964458605.1 uncultured Hyphomicrobiales bacterium
CCGGCGCGGTGACCATCGCCACCAACATGGCCGGCCGCGGCACCGACATCCAGCTGGGCGGCAATCTCGACATGCGCCTGCGCGCCGAACTGCCGGGCATCCCCGACGAGGCCGCCCGCCTGCAGCGCCAGAAGGAGATCGAAGCGGAGATCGCCGCGGCCAAGGACACCGTGCTGAAGGCCGGCGGCCTTTACGTGATCGGCACCGAGCGCCACGAGAGCCGGCGCATCGACAACCAGCTGCGCGGCCGTTCCGGCCGCCAGGGCGACCCCGGCGCATCGAAGTTCTTCCTGTCGCTGGAAGACGACCTGATGCGCATCTTCGGCACCGACCGCATGGACGGCATGCTGCGGCGGCTGGGGCTGAAGGAAGGCGAGGCCATCGTCCATCCCTGGATCAACAAGGCGCTGGAGAAGGCGCAGCAGAAGGTCGAGGCGCGCAACTTCGACATGCGCAAGAACATCCTGCGCTACGACGACGTGATGAACGGCCAGCGCAAGGAGATCTATCGCGAGCGCATCGAGATCATGCGCGAGGAAGACGTCTCGGAGATGATCCAGTCGATGCGCGAGGAGACGGTCAACAACCTGGTCGCGCGCACCATGCCGGAAACCGCCTATGCCGAGCAGTGGGACATCGCCGGCCTGCACGAAGAGGTCACACGCGTCCTGGGCCTGGAGCTTCCGGTGGCCGACTGGGCCAAGGAAGAAGGCATCGCCGACACCGAGATGCGCCAGCGCATCATGGACGCCATCGACCGCAAGATGGCGGAAAAGGCCGCCAATATCGGTCCCGACATCATGCGCCAGGTCGAGAAGAGCCTGCTGCTGCAGATCCTCGACCAGAGCTGGAAGGAGCATCTGCTGGTGCTCGACCATTTGCGCCAGGGCATCGTGCTGCGCGCCTACGGCCAGAAGGATCCGCTCAACGAATACAAGCGCGAGGCCTTCAACCTGTTCCAGCGCATGCTGGCCAGCATGCGCGAGCAGGTGACGCAATATCTGTCCCATGTCGAGGTGCGGCTGGACCAGCCGGTGCCCGAGGCGCCGCGTGCCCCGGAGATGATCGAGACACGCGACGACCCGGCGCTGGCCATGGCGATGCAGGACAGCAGCGACTTCCTCGAGCCGGAGCGGCTGCGCGCTACCGGCACTGGCGGCGCCGCGGCCGGCGTACCCAGCGTGCGCCGCCGCAGCGCGGCAAGCGCCGACCCGCTCAACCCCGAGACCTGGGGCCGGGTGCAACGCAACGCCCCCTGCCCGTGCGGCTCGGGACGCAAGTTCAAGCACTGCCACGGGCGGGTGCAGTAATGGAACAAGCCGGCGCACTCGCCGGCGTTTTCATGGCGCGGGTACCGGTTCTGGCGCTGGGCAAAGCGCTTCAGGAAGCGGGCTTCGGCCCGCCGAAGAAACCCCGCCGCTTGCGGTCCAGCCACACCGCGCGCGGGAACTCGTAGACGAGCAATTCCTGCTTTTTGCCGTCGCCGTCGGCGCGGATCGACAATTCCTTGCCCACCAGCTGCCATTCGCGGTCTTCGAGATACTTGATGATGTAGGCGTTGTAGGTCGGCACCCGCGCCATCATCGCCTCCAGATCGAATGTCTCGAAGAAATAGGTGCCGACGGCGTTGGCCACTTCCTGCAGCGCCCCGACGTTGCGCCAGGCCGGATCGCCGATCAGCACGCCTGGTATCATGCGGCGGCGCCGGTCGATGAAGCGCATGCGCACGACACCGATATGGGTGTTGGCGCCAAGTACGAACACGCCCAGCACCAGCTTTTCGTATTGATCGACGGCGCGAATCAGGCCTTTGAGTTCCTCGACGCTTACCACGCGCGGCGGCACGTTTAGCATGCGCGCCGTGACGGGATCGTTCAGCCAGTCGGCCCAACGCTGCGAGGCATCGTTCTCGGACTGGGTTCGCTGGACAAAACGGTCGGTCTCGAAGTGGACGTGAATCGGTTCAGCTTGATCCATTGCTCGGCGGCGCTGCTAATCCTGAGTTCCCCCCAGTGCCTTCTTCTTGCGGTCTCGACGTCGACTTGCGCGAAAACTCGTACAACCATAGCCAGGTGCCGGGACCCGCTTTCCGCGCCGCGTTGTCACGGTTGGCCGGCCAGCCCAAGGGCGTTCGGCAAACCGAACGGCATTATAGGTTGATATTATTGGCACGGATCGCGACAAAGGCGAATTGTCCCCAGAAACCGTGCTGCACACCCTCTGCATGATCCCGATCCTGCGCCGGATGGCGCCCAGGCGGGCCGCTTTCCCCGTCAATCCCGCCGCTTCGCGCCCTTCGAGAGCCTCTTGTTGCGGTATTCGCGCCAATCGGCCCGCGAGAATTCGTAGACCAGCAGGTCGAGAGCGGGCCCGCCCTGGGCCGACTTCTTGTATCCCGCCATGACACGGACGCGACGGAAGCCACGCGATTCGAGAAAGGCGATGACCGGCGCATTGTGGGCCAGCACCGTGGCGACGGTCGCTTCGAAACCCAGATGCTCGAAGAAATGATCGCCTTGATTGTCGAGGATCTCGGTCAGCGTCCCGAGGTTGCGGTATTCCGGCTCGCCAATCAGGACCGAGGGAATGAATTTGGTGCCGCCTTCGACCACTTCGCCGGTGGCGATGCCGATATGCCGGCCATTGCTGCGGTCGAAAATGCCCAGCAGCCAGCGCTGCCGCCCGTCGAATTTGCGGACGTATTCGCGCAGTTCGTCGAGGCTGAAGCTGCGCGGCCGCGCGTTGAGCATGCGCGCCGCCACCGGATCGTTCAGCCAGCCGGCCCAGCGCTCCGAGACATCGGCCTCGGTCAGGCGGCGGAATTCCAGGCGGTCGGTCCGGAACTCGACTTCAAATACGCCCCGATCGATCGTCATGACTGGCGGCCGCTCCGCGCGTCGGCGTCCCGACGACTGCGCCAGGCGGCCGGGGTGATTTCGTAGACCAGCAGATCCAGCCTTTCGCCCGTGCCAGCGGAGACCTTGGCCCCTGCCAGCCGCTGCACCAGCTTCCAGCCGCGCATCTCCAGCAAGGCGATCACGGCTTCGTTGCGCGGCAAAACATAGGCGACCGCCGCCTCGAAGGCCAGGGTCTGGAAAAAATGGCCGTGCAGCGCTTCGCCCAGTTCGCTGATCACGCCGATGTGGCGATAGGCCGCCTCGCCGATCAGGACGGAAGGCACGATGCGGCGCCCTTCGTCGATGATCTCGGCGACCAGGATGCCGATATGCTCGCCGCCGGCACGCTCGAAAATGCCGACAAGCAGGCGCGTGGTCTGGTCGAAGCCGGCGATATAGGCGCGCAACTCGTCGATCGTGAACGAACGCGGCCGGGCGTTGAGCATGCGCGCCGCCACCGGATCGCCGAGCCAGCCGGCCCAGCGGCTGTTGGCGTCCGCGGGCACGACAGTGCGCACGACGTAGCGCTCGGTCACGAAATGGAAATCGAGCTTGCCGCGGTCGATAGCCATCGTTGTCGCCCTCCGTACGACCTCGGGAAGCGGAAATCGACGCCCAACGACCGCACCGGGTTGAGGTCGTGGTCGATGCCCAGCCGGTCGCTGCAATCCGTCGCCAGATCGTAGTTCTTCCCGGAGCAATGGGTGCGCAAATATTCGAGCCGGTCCGAGACGGTTGTCCCACAGCGGCACTTCCATGCCCATGCCCGCCACCCAATCGAACTGGTTCTGCGCGTCGCCTCGCTGCGAGCTGCCGCCGATCGCGTTCTCCTGCAATTCGGTTTTCCAGCGCGAATGGGCCAGGCCGCCGGCGTCGCAGACCAGCATGTCGCCGACCACCGCCACGTCGCGCAGCGGCAGGCCGGCCTTGAGCCGCGCCGTGGCGCTCCGGCGCCGCTCGGATTTCAACGCGGCGCTGTTGGCATCGACGGGTCGGCTTCGCTGCCGATCCCGCTCGAGGTGCCGTCGACTTCGACGCCGACCGGCGAACCCGGGAATTGCCGATTGTCGCCGGCCTGCCGCCCGACGCGCCTGCCTATCGGCGCTTGGCATCCACGATCACGCCCGGGTTCATGACCCCCGCCGGATCGAGCGCGGCTTTTGCGCCCGCCAGCGCCGCGCCGAACAGCTCTGGCCGTTGTTTGCGATACCAGGGCATGTGATCGCGCCCCACGGCATGATGATGGGTGATGGTGCCGCCCAGCTTGATCAGCTCGTCGGACGCGGCGCGCTTGATCTCCCAGAACTGCTCGGCCATCTGGCCCTTCTTGCCCTTGCCGTAGAAGGAGAAATACGGCGCCGGTCCGTCGGGATAGACATGGGTGAAGCGGCAGGTCACCGAAGTGGCGCCGCCGCACACGCGGCGCACGATATCGGACGTCGCCTGCATCATGCGGGCGTGGAAGTCGGGGAAGCGGTCCCAGGTGATGGCGGTTTCGTAGGTGTCGAAGATCAGGCCCAGCGGCGTCATGATCTCGCGGAAGAACGGCATGCGGATGAAGGCGTTGCGCCAGGCGCCCGACGCGCCCTCGCGGTGGCCGCCCTTGGCCTCGAGCTGTCCGGCGTCGACCTCGCCGCCATGATCGGCGACGCATTCCAGGGTACGCTTCATCCACGGGCCGACATCGTGATCGGCCGATTCGAAGGCCAGCACCAGCACGTCCTTGCTGCCGTCGCCGGCGCCGGTATTGAACGCCTCGTTGCGATCGAGCAGGCGCAGGTTGGACGGATAGAGTCCGGCCTGCGCCACCGCGCGCACAGCCTCGGCCGCCTTGTGGTAGTCGCCGAACAGCGCCGAGGTGCCGGCGCGGAAGGTGGGCTTGTCCTGCAGCCGCATCCAGCATTCGGTGATGATGCCCAGCGAGCCCTCCGAGCCGATCATCATGCGGTCGGGGCTGGGGCCGGCGCCCGAGCCGGGCAGGCGGAAGCTTTCCATCGTGCCGCGCGGCGTGACGGTGCGGATATTCTCCACGAAGTCGTCGATGTGGGTATAGAGCGTGGCGAAGTGGCCGCCCGATCGCGTCGCCACCCAGCCGCCCAGGGTCGAATACTGGAAGCTCTGCGGGAAGTGCCGCAAGGTCAGGCCATGCGGCGCCAGCTGCGCCTCCAGCTCCGGCCCCAGCGCGCCGGCCTGGATGCGCGCGGCGCGCGATTTCCTGTCGACCTCCAGCACCTTGTTGAGCCGGCGCAGATTTACGCTGACGGTGCCGGCGAAGGCATCGCCCACGGCGGGCTCGACGCCGCCCACCACCGAGGAGCCGCCGCCGAACGGAATCACCGCGACGTTGCTGCGCGCGGCCCAATCGAGCAGATCGACGATGTCCTGCTCGTTGGCCGGATAGGCCACGACGTCCGGTGCGTGGTCGAACTTGCGCTCGAACGCCTTGACCGAATCGACGAACGACTTGCCGTAGGTGTGGATCAGCCGGTCGAGGCGAGCGCTGGTGCAGAATTTTTCCAGGCTCGCGGGCGGGCTCACCCTGGCGCCAGGCAGTTCGATCTCCGCCTCGCGCGGCGGGCTGGTATCGACGATCTCCGCGCCGAATCGCTGCGCCGCCATGCGCAGCACGCCCTCGCGCTCCTGCGGCGTGGCATTCTCGCCCTCGAAGCCCCAGCCCCAGAACTTCATGCGCCGCATGTTCAACCCGTCCATGGCTTCCTCCCGTGCTGCTGCTTGACGCCATCTTGCCGGGCCCTGCCCGACCGAGGCAATGTCTCACCATGAGCGCCGCCCAATACCAGACGCCCGAGCCCTTCACCGTCGACGTGCCCGAGCGCGTCCTGGCCGATCTCGACGAACGGCTGCGCAAGACGCGCTGGCCTGCAGCGGTCGACGGGACCGACCCTGCGCGCTGGCCTTACGGCGTCGATCTCGACACCTTGAAGGAGCTGGTCGACTACTGGCGGCACGGCTACGACTGGCGCCGCGCCGAAGCCAAGCTCAACCGCTTTCCGCAATACCTTGTCGACATCGACGGCCAGCGCCTGCATTTCATCCGCGAGCCGGGCAGCGAAGGCGTCGACGGGCCGCGGCCGCTGCCGCTGATCCTGACCCATGGCTGGCCAGGCTCGACCGTGGAATTCATGGAGATCGTCGACCAGCTGGCCCATCCCGAGCGGCATGGCGCCAACCCGGTCGATGCCTTCGACGTCATCGTGCCGTCGCTGCCGGGCTATGGCTTCTCCGGCCCGCCGATGCGCCCAAATGGCACAAGCGTCGGGAAGGGACCGATCGGCCCGCGCGCCATCGCCCATCTGTGGCACCGGCTGATGCGCGAGAAGCTGAACTACGGCCGCGCCTATGCCGCCCAGGGCGGCGACTGGGGCGCCGCCGTCACCGCCTGGCTGGGCTTCGACCACGGCTCGGCCAGCCAAGACGACAGCGGCATGGTCGGCATCCATCTCAACATGATGGTGCTGCGGCCGGGCATCGACGAGAAGACCACGGCGCTGACGCCCGAAGAACGCGACTGGCTGGCCAAGGCGCGCGCCGTGCGCAACCGCGAGACCGCCTATCAGCGCATCCAGTCGACCAAGCCGCAATCGCTCAATGTCGGACTGACCGATTCGCCGGTCGGCCTGGCGGCGTGGATCCTGGAGAAGTTCCACGGCTGGAGCGATTGCCAGGGCAAGGTGCTGCAGCATTTCGATCTCGACACCCTGATCACCAACATCATGGTCTACTGGGTGAACGGTTCGATCGGCACGGCCAACTGGCTCTATCGCGGCGTGATCGAGGAGCAGTCCATCGCCCTGCCGCAAGGCCGTCGCGTGGAAACGCCGACCGGCTATGCCCGCTTCCCCGCCGACCTGTCGCCGCCGCCGCCGCGCGCCTGGATCGAACGTGCCTTCAACCTGCGCCGCTTCACCGACATGCCGCGCGGCGGCCACTTCGCGGCGCTGGAGGCGCCCGACCTGCTGGTCCAGGACATCCGCGAATTCTTCCGGCCGCTGCGCTTCGGCGTCGCCAACGACTCCTAGATGAAGATTCCGCTCCGCTCGCTGGTGCTGTGGCTGGCCGCGCCGCTCCTGATCGGCGTGGCCGGCTTGCTGCTGGGCCAGGATGCGAACTGGGATTTCCGCAACTATCACTACTACAACGGCTATGCCTTCCTGACCGGTCGGCTGGGCTTCGACATCCTGCCGGCCAACCACCCCAGCTACTACAATCCGCTGCTCGATGCCGGCGTGTTCTGGCTGATGCAGCACCTTCCGGCCTGGCTGGTGTCGCTGCTGCTGGGCACGTTCCAGGGACTGAGCGCGCCGTTGCTCTATCGCCTGGCCCTGACGGTGGCGCCGCCCGCGCCGGGCCGCCACCTGCTGGCGGCCATCCTGGCGGCGGCGGGCTGCACCGGCGCGCTGGCCGTGAGCGAGATCGGCGCCACTTTCCACGACAACACCCTGACGGTGCCGGTGCTGGCCGGCCTGCTGCTGGTGCTGCAGGCCCTGGCCCGCGAAGCGCGCGGGCGCGCATTGGGGCTGGCGGTGGGCGCGGCCGCGCTGCTGATCGGCGCCGCCTGCGGACTGAAGCTGACCATGAGTCTCTATGCCGTGGGGCTGGCGACGGCGCTCGTCCTGGCGCTGCCGCTGCGGCGCCTGGCGATGGCGCTGGCGGTGGCCGGCGGCGCGGGCCTGGCGGGGATGCTGCTGACCGGCGGCTACTGGAGCTGGGTGCTGTGGAGCCGGTTCCACAATCCGATGTTCCCGCACTTCAACAACCTCTTCCATTCGATCTTCGCCGGCGACACCGCCTATCGCGACATGAAGTTCATCGAGAAGCTGGGGCCGCTGGAGCGGATCTTCCTGCCGTTCTTCTCGACCTTCGATTCGTGGCGCGTGGCGGAATCCGATTTCCTCGACGCCCGCCTGCTGGCCGCATTCGCCGTCTGCCTGCCGGCACTGTTCTTCCTGCGGCGCGCGAGTCCGGCGCAGCGTGCGCTGATCGGCTTTGCTGCGGCGGCCTATGTCGTGTGGGTGTGGCTCTACTGCATCTATCGTTACGTGCTGCCGCTGGAGATGCTGGCGCCGGTCCTGGTACTGGCCGGGCTGATGGCGCTGCACCTGCCCCATCCGACCCGGCTCGCCGCCGCCATCGCCGTGGCGCTGGCGCTGGCCACCGCCTATCCCAAGACGCTGGAACCCGAGCGGATCGGCTTTGCCGATCGCTTCGTCGTGGTGAAGGACATCCCCGCCCTGGCGCCCGATACGCTGGTCGCCATGGCGGGGGATCACCCGACCGCCTTCATGATCCCGGCCTTCCCCGCCACGATCCGCTTCGTGCGCATCAACGACTGGCCGTTCCTGGGCCAGAGCGACGACAAGGGCTTCGCGCCGTTGATCCGCCGCACCATCGCCGACCACGACGGCCCGATCATGGTTCTGACCGATCCGGAGGAAATCGCGCGGGCGCGCGCGATCGCCAAACTCTTCGGCCTGCGTCTGGGCGAGGATTGCAATACGCTCCTGACCAATCTTACGGCCGAGCGATTCCTTCTCTGCCCAGCGCGGCGTATCGGCGCAACGTGAGTTGCGATCCTATACTATTAGCATTGTTGTATTAGTCATATCGGGGAGCCAATATGCCGCTGCCGTTCCACCTTCATTCAGTCCCGGCGCAAGATCCTGTCGATGGCCTCCCCGGAGCCGAAGAAATTCAGCATCAGATCGGTCACAGAAAACGATCTGTCGGCGCTTGGCACGATCGAGCGGCAATCGCATTCGGTGCGCTACGGCATGGCGGGACTGGGTGCGGTGGCCGACCTGCCGCCGACCCCGGTCGACCGGCTGCGCCAGGGCCCCTGCTTCATCGCCTGCGGTCTTGACCAGAAGCCGCTGGGCTTCGCGCTGGCCAGCCGCCTCGACGGCGACGCGCTGCTGGAATGTCTGGCGATCCTGCCGGAATTCAGCGGCGGTGGCCTGGGCAGGGCGCTGGTCGAGGCCGTGCGCCACTGGGCGCGGGAGGCAGGAAGCGCTGGCCTGCTGGTCTGCACCTATCGCGATATTCCCTGGGATGCGCCGTTCTACGCCCGGATGGGCTTCGCCGAGGTGCCGCATCGGCTGTGGAGCGGCCCGATGCACCGGCTGCAACGCGAAGCGACGGCGCTGGGCCACGATCCCGCGCGACGTCTGTGGATGCGCATGGCGCTGGTCTGAGCCCTGGCGCCGCGCGGTCGGGCGGCGTCATGCCCGGGGCCAGACCCTGGGGAACAGATCGCAGTCCATGATGGCGCCTTTGGCGACGTCCGGTTCGCGCACGAGCTGAAACGTGCCCTCGCGCGGATCGTAGACGGCGTCATCGCCGGTGAAGCGCATGGCCAGGCCGCGGCGCCGGCGCGCGGTGCTGTTGCCCGGCGCGCCGTGCATGATCATGGCGTGGAATACCAGGCAGTCGCCGGCCTGCATGTCGAACCATCTGATGTCGTGCCGGGCGCGTTCGGCTTCGATATCCGGCACCGGCTCGTAGCTCGATTTCTGGTAGCGCAGATCGTTGTGGTTGCCTTCCTTGAAGGCCACCGGGCGGAACCAGCGATCCCATTTGTGCGAGCCGGCGACGAACTCGACCGCGCCGTTGTCGCGGTCGATATGATCGAGCGCCAGCCAGATCGTCGTCACCTGCCAGCCCCTGACCGGCCAGTAAGGCTGGTCCTGGTGCCAGGGGGTAGGCTTGGCGGTGCCGGGCTCCTTGGCGAACAGCTGGTCGTAGAACACGTTGCACTTGCTGGCGCCCATCATCTGCGCGGCGATGGCCGGCGCCGGCGATTCGATGAAGGCGGCGCGGAAGTCCGGATCCCAGGTCCACATGAACATGTCGCCGAAGAAACGGCCGGGCGTGCCCTCGGCGTTGAAATTGGTCGCCATCCTCGAAGGGTTGTCCATGTCGCGCTGGATGGCGCCGCGCAGCCGCTCGATCCAGTCGCGGTCGAACATGCCGGCCAGGTTGACCACGCCGTCGCGTTCGTAAGCCAGTTTCTCGGCAGCCGCGATCGGCCGCAGCGGCAGCTTGTTCATGGCATCCTCCCGTTGGACTTTGCCCGCGCGCTCTTGGTGGCGCGCTCTTGGCGGCGCGCTGGGCAAAATTCTAGGAGGCGGCGGGGGGCCTGTCGAGGCGAGGGGTCAGGGCGGCGAAGGCGGCTTGAGGTCGAAGGCCTGGGCCAGCAGCTCGTAGGAGCGTTTGCGGGCGCCGAAATCGTGGGTGATGGTGACGCAGACGAATTCGTCCACGCCGTAGAGTTCGGCCTGTTCCAGCAGCCGCGCCCTGACCTGGTCGGGGGCGCCGACGATCGAGCGGCGGCGGATCGACCGCATGAAAACGCGCTGCTCCTCGCTATAGGGAAAATCGCGGGCTTCTTCGGGCGTCGGGATCTGGCCCGGCTGCCCGGTGGTGCGCAGCCGCATCACCCACAGGTCGCGGCTGGCGGCGAGATACTCGGCCTCCTCCTCGGTCGGCGCCACCAGCACCGAGATGCCGACATTGGCCAGGGGCTTCTCGTGCAGCGCCGAGGGCTTGAAATATTTTCGGTAGGCCGCCATCACCGCCGGGCCGCCCTCCGGGCTGATGAAATGGGCGAAGGAGAACGGCAGGCCGAAATGCGCGGCATAGAGCGCGCTCTGGTCGGACGAGCCCAGCACCCAGACCGGCGGCGTGCTGGGGCCAGTGGGATTGGCGGTGATGCCCGCATGCTGGTGATCGGCCGGCAGCACGTCGTGCAGGAAGGCGATCAGGTCGCGGATCTGGTAGGGATAGTTGTCGATGCCGAAGGCCTGCGGGCCCGGCTGCAGCGCCCGGGCGGTACGCTGGTCCGAACCCGGCGCGCGGCCGATGCCCAGGTCGATGCGCCCCGGATAGAGCGTCTCCAGCATGCGGAAATTCTCCGCCACCTTCAGCGCCGAATAGTGGCTGAGCATGACGCCGGCCGAACCGATGCGAATGTGCCGGGTCAGCCCGCCCAGCCGCGCCATGAGGATTTCCGGCGTCGAGCCGGCCAGCGCTTCGGAGCTGTGATGCTCGGCCACCCAGTAGCGGTAGTAGCCCAGCCGGTCGGCCAGTTGCGCCAGCTCCATTGTCTCGGCGATGGCCTGGGCCGCCGTGCCGCCCTGGCGGATCGGCGACTGGTCGAGCACCGAGAGCTTGAGCGTCATGACGGTTTTATGCGCGGTTGTTACGGACGGTGGCCGGCGGAGCGATGCGGGCGGGGGCGATGCAGGCGAGCCTAGGCCAACCCGGTCTTGCCCATGTTCATGAACTTCTCGCGCCGCTCTTTACGCAGCTCGGGCCCGGTCAGCGGCTTGAGCGCGGTCAGCTCCTTCTCGATCGCGTCGCCGACCGCGGCGATCGCCACGGCGGGCTCGCGATGGGCGCCGCCCAGCGGCTCGGGCACGATGGCGTCGATCACGCCGAGCTTGAGCAAATCCTCCGAGGTGATCTTGAGCGCCTCGGCCGCGGCCTGCGCCTGGTCGCCCGAGCGCCACAGGATCGAGGCGCAGCCCTCGGGCGAGATCACCGAATAGACGGCGTGCTCCAGCATCAGCACGCGGTTGGCGGCGGCCAGCGCGATGGCGCCGCCCGAGCCGCCCTCGCCGATCACCACCGAGACCAGCGGCACCTTGAGCTCCAGGCAGGTCTCGATCGAGCGGGCGATCGCCTCGGCCTGGCCGCGCTCCTCGGCGCCGACGCCGGGATAGGCCCCGGCGGTATCGACCAGGGTGACGACCGGCAGGCCGAAACGGTCGGCCAGGTGCATCAGCCGCTGCGCCTTGCGATAGCCTTCCGGACGGGCCATGCCGAAATTGTGCTCGATGCGGCTTTCGGTGTCGTTGCCCTTCTCCTGGCCGATCACCATCACCGGCGTGCCGCGGAAGCGGCCCAGCCCGCCGACGATCGCGGCGTCCTCGCCGAAGGCGCGGTCGCCGGCCAGCGGCACGAACTCGCCGATCAGGCTCTTGACGTAGTCCAGGCAATGCGGCCGGCCGGGATGGCGTGCCACCTGCACCTTCTGCCACGGCGACAGCTTGCCGTAGGTCTGGCGCAGCATCTTCTCGACCTTGCCCTGAAGGCGCGAGACCTCCTCGGCGATATTGACGTCCTTGTTGTCGGACAGATGGCGCAGCTCGAGGATCTTGCCTTCGAGTTCGGCGATCGGCTGCTCGAAGTCGAGAAAGCTGTTCATCGCAGGTTGCCGCGTTGCCGCGTCCTCATCCGCCATATCGCCGATCCGGACTGGTTCATGGTTGCGTCAAATCGCCGGCCGCGCCGGACGGCCGTCAGGGTGATGCCGGTAGCGTAGGCGCTTGTCGCGCCTTGCGCCAGTTTCAATTGCCGCCCGCTCATGGCGATAGGCTGCGCGCCGCTGCGGAGCTTTACACCGCCATGCCGGCGCGTTCGGCCATCTTGACCAGAACCTGCGCCTGCTTGATCGAGGCGTTGTCGATCAGCTTGCCGTCCAGGGCGACGGCGCCGGTGCCTTCCTTCTGCGCCTTCAGCATGGCCTCGAGCACGCGCTTGGCGTTCTTCACCTCGGCCTCGCTGGGGCTGAACACTTCGTTGGCCAGCGCCACCTGGCTGGGATGGATGGCCCATTTGCCTTCGCAACCCAGCACGGCGGCGCGGCGCGCCTGGGCGCGGAAGCCCTCGGCGTCGGAGAAATCGCCGAACGGGCCGTCGACCGCGCGCAGTCCGCGGGCGCGCGCCGCCACCACCATGCGCGAGATCGCGTAGTGCCAGGGATCGGCCCAGAAGAAATCGCGCTTGCCCTCGGCATTCTTGTCGGTCAGCACGCCGTAGTCGGGATGCGGCCCGCCGATATTGACGGTCTTGGCCTTGATCGAGGCGGCGTAGTCGGCGACGCCGAAATGCATCGACTCGTTGCGCCTCGAGGCGCCGGCGATCTCGTTGATATTGGCCATGCCCAGCGCGGTTTCGATGATCAGCTCCAGGCCGATGCGCTTCCTGGCGCCGGTCGCCTGCTCGATCTGGGTGATCAGCGCGTCGACCGTATAGACGTCGGCGGCGGTGCCGACCTTAGGGATCATGATGAGGTCGAGCTTGCCCGGCGCGCCTTCCAGCACCTCGACCAGGTCGCGATACATATAGGGCGTGTCCAGCCCGTTGATGCGCATGGAGATGGTCTTGCCGCGCCAGTCGATGTCGTTGAGCGCGGCGATAATGTTCTTGCGCGCCTGCGGCTTGGCCTCCGGCGCCACCGCGTCCTCGAGATCGAGGAAGATCACGTCGACCGGCCCCTTGGCGGCCTTCTCGAACAGCTCGACGCGGCTGCCGGGCACGGCCAGCTCGGAGCGGTTCAGTCGCGTGGCGAGGGGTTCGTGTTGGGTAAAGCTCATCGGACATCGCCTCCTGGCACGGGCTGCTCAGGCGCATGCTGCGCCCGCGAAAAACCCAGCTTTTGCGGCAATATACAGCGATTGTCAACGCCGCCGGCCGGCCCCTCAGGCCCGCCGCGCGCGCCGGTTCAGGTTTTCTTGCGCGCCAGCGGATGATGGCTCTGGACCAGCGATTTCAGCCGCTCGTCCAGCACATGGGTGTAGATCTGCGTGGTGGCAATATCGGCGTGGCCCAGCATGAGCTGGACCGAGCGCAGATCGGCGCCGCCCTCCAGCAGATGGCTGGCGAAGGCATGGCGCAGCACGTGCGGCGACACGCGCGAGGGGGCGATGCCGGCCTTGACCGCCACCTCCTTCAGCAACTGGGCGAAACGCTGGCGGGTCAGATGCCCCTCCTTGCCGCGCGAGGGGAACAGGTAGCGCGCCGCCAGGCCGGCAAGCTTGAGCCGGCTACGCGCCAGGCGCCATTCCGACAGCGCCGCCCGCGCCTCCTCGCCCAGCGGCACCAGCCGCTCCTTGTCGCCCTTGCCGCGCACCTGGAGCATCGCCGGATCGCGCTCGACCGCCGACAGCGGCAAGCTGACCAGCTCCGACACGCGCATGCCGGTGGCGTAGAGCGTTTCCAGCAGCGCCACCATGCGCAGGCCGCCCAGTCCGCCGATCGCCCGCGTCGCCGCCAGCAAAGCATCGACCTCGGCGCGATCGAGGATCTTGGGCAGCGCGCGACCGCGGCGCGGCGCATCCAGCTCGGCCGAGGGATCGTCCTGGCGCAAGCCCTCGCCCAGCAGGAAGCGATAGAACTGGCGCAGGGTCGAAAGCCGGCGCGCCGCGGTGCGCGGACTCATGCCAAGCCCGTTCTGCGCCGCCAGGAAGCCGCGCAGCCGCTCGGCGTCGGCGCCGAGCAGATCGCTGCGCTTGCGCAGCAGGTGCGCGCGCAGGATCTTCAGGTCCTGCTCGTAGGCGGCGCGCGTGTTGGCCGAGGCGCCGCGCTCGGCCGTCAGCATGTCGAGGAACAGATCCGCCTCGCCGGGCAGCGACACGTCGTAGGCGCTGCGCCGGCCCGGCCGCACGGTGCGGGGCGGCGCGGCCATCGCGCTACATGCCGTAGGCCAGCGCCACTTCGACGGCGAAGCGACGCGCGGCATCGGGCATGCCCAGCCGGCGCAGGCCGCTGACGATGGCGCCGACGGTGTCGGGAGACAGCGCGGTGAGCGGCTGTTCGCCGGCCACGATGCAGATCAGCGCCACCGTCTCGGCGACGCGGCGCCGGTCGGCCGCCACGGCCAGACGATCGAGCAGCCCGGCCGGCGGCTTGGCGAAGCCCGTCACGATCGCCGGCGGATTGAGCTCGGCCGGATCGTAGCGCTCGCCCAGCGCCTGCAGCATCGCCGCCACCACCGCCTGGCGCTGCGCGGCATGGGCATTGTCGCGCCGCGCGTCAAGCTCGCGCCACTTGCTGAGATGGCCGGGCTCCCAGGGGATCGAATTCGAATTGTCGGCCAGTTGCAGCACCAGCCACAGCCGGTCGGCCGGGGCGACGTACTGCGGATCGATCGTGGCGCCGCCGACGATGGTGTAGAACCACTCCACGGCGCGCGGCTGGTCGTTGAGCGCCAGCGCCGCGCGCGCGGCGTCGGCGCCGACCGGCGCGGTCTTCTGCTCGGGATAGAACTGCACCATCTGCGGGCCCAGCACCCTGCTCATGGTGGCGAACAAGCCGGCATTCTCCGAGGCGCGGAACGCGGCGGCGATGGCCGCCACTTTCTGCTTCAGATCGGCGGCGGTGCCGACGTTGCGCGCCGCCACGGCGCGCTGCTTCATCGCGGCCGGAATGCCCGGCGCATCGGCCGCCGCCTGATAGAGCTTGAGCAGCTGTTCGGGATCGATCACGCCCAGCTGCTCGCCACGCTCGGCCGCCTCCAGCCGCACCGCCAGCGGCAGGTTGGCGTTGCCGGCCATCTGGCGCAGGGTGGGCGGCGGCGCCTTGGCGACGCTGGCCGCCGAGACCGGGCGCTTGATGGCGTTGAGCAGCGCCAGATTGAGCGGATCGGCCGCGATGTTGGCCGGCGGGTTGCCGCTGCGCGTGCCCAGCGCGTAGTCGACCAGGGCGAAGAACCCGGGCTCTTTCAAGCCGCGCTCGTGCAGCAGGTCGGTCTCGAGCATGGCCTCGTTGCTCTTGCCGGCTGCGATCAGGCAGATGATGTTGAGCTTGCTCCAGAACGGTTCCGGCGAGGTGCGCGAGAAATTGGCGGCATCGCTGCAGGCATTGCCCAGGTCGCCCGCCATGACCTGGCTTTCGGCATCGATGCGGCGCGCCTGCTCGTCGCTTTGCGGCCCGACCAGGCGCAGCATCTGGCCGACCGATTCGCTCTCGCCCATGGCGGCCAGCCGGCCCAGCCGCGCCGAGAACAGCTGGTTGCCCTGGCTGTCGCCGGCCGGTGCGTTGGCCTGATTGGCCAGCAGACGGAACTGCAGGTCGCGCAGGGTGCGCGAATGGGGCGCCGCCGGCAGGTCGCGGATCAGCTTGATGGCGGTCTGCCGGTCGGTGCCGTACCACATGTTGGCCGGCAGCCCGGCGGCGACGTTGTCGATGATGCCGATCGAGGAGGAATCGACCTGCGGCAGGCTGCCCCGCTGCACCGCGCCGCCGTAGAAGTCCTGCAGCGTCCGGTCGCCATCGGCGCCGGCGCCCGCCGGCTGCTGGCCACCGTTCTGGCCGCCGCTCTGACCATAGGGTTGCTGGACGTAGGGCTGGACGTGGGGCTGGGCGCCGGGCTGGGCGCCGGGCTGTTGCCCGTAGGGCTGCTGGCCGCCCCCCAGGGGCCGGACCTGCGGAATGAGCTGAGTGGGTTGCTGGGCCTGGGCGCCATGCGCCAGCAACGCCCCGCACAGCACGATGGCGGCGGCCAGATCAACGCGGCAGGCGGTCATTGGGCAACACGATTTCCTTGGTCTGGGTCGGCGCGGGAATGTCGATCGTGCCAAGCAGGACAGCGCCGCCGATGACGACGACGAAAACGACGGCGAGCAAAATCAGTAAGAATCTTTTCATGCGCGAGATTGGTCCGAGGATCCCCTAGTTCTGCCGGCACGACGCAAATCCCGCCTCCCGCCGCCGTTTCTCCACCCGGCACCGGCTGACAGCCCATCGATTGGCCTGGCCGCCCATTCTTGTGTTAACGGGCAAGTGCGGCAATATTACGACCGCACAGCCGCTTAACCCATATTAGCGGCCATGGCCGAGCCTGACAACGCAACCGCGACCATTGCCCCTGCGGCAATCGAGCAGAGAAAAGACACGTGACCGCGCCGTCCAATGTTACGCCTCCGCCTATCGTGCCGCCCCGCAGCATCGTCCTGGTCGGCCTGATGGGCGCGGGCAAGAGCGCGATCGGCAAGCGGCTGGCGCAGCGCCTGGGCCTGCCGTTCGTCGACGCCGACCACGAGATCGAGCAGGCGGCCGGCTGCACCATCGAGGAATTCTTCGCCCGCCACGGCGAAGCCGCGTTCCGCGAAGGCGAGCGTCGGGTCATGGCCCGGCTGCTCGACCAGCCCCGCCAGGTCCTGGCGACCGGCGGCGGCGCGTTCATGGACCCGGCCACCCGGGCGCTGGTGCGCGCCAAGGCGATCTCCGTGTGGCTGCGCGCCGACCTGCCGGTGCTGCTCGACCGGGTGCTGCGCCGTTCGAACCGGCCCCTGCTCAAGCAGGACGACCCGCGCGAGGTGCTGGAGCGGCTGATTGCGCTGCGCTACCCGGTCTATGCCGAGGCCGACGTCGCGGTGGAAAGCCGCGACGTGCCGGTGGACCGCACCACGCAGGACGTCATCGACGCGCTGCGCCAGTTTATCGACAGCCAACCCCAACAAGCGGCGGCCACTTCATGAGCAGCGACGATTACACCACGGTGCCGGTCGCGCTGGGCGAACGCAGCTACGACATCCTGGTCGGCGACGGGCTGATCGACCGTGCCGGCGCCCTGATCGGCGAACGCCTCAGTGCGCGCCGCGCCATCGTGGTCAGCGACAGTCACGTGGCGCCGCTCTACCTGGGACGCCTGCGCGCCGCGCTCGAATCGGGCGGACTGGCGGTGGGCGAAGCGATCGTGCCGGCCGGCGAGCACAGCAAGGACTTCGCCGAGTTCGGCCGGCTGCTCGACACCATCCTGGGCCAGCGGCCCGATCGCGGCGTCATGCTGGTGGCGCTGGGCGGCGGCGTGGTGGGCGATCTCACCGGCTTCGCCGCCGCCACCCTGCTGCGCGGCCTGGATTTCGTGCAGGTGCCGACCACCCTGCTGGCCCAGGTCGACAGCTCGGTGGGCGGCAAGACCGGCATCAATTCCCGCTTCGGCAAGAACCTGATCGGCGCCTTCCACCAGCCGCGCCTGGTGCTGGCCGACATCGCCGCGCTCGACACCCTGCCGGCGCGCGAACTGCGCGCGGGCTATGCCGAGGTCGCCAAGTACGGACTGATCGACGAACCCGAATTCTTCGCCTGGCTGGAACGGCACGGCACCGCGCTGCTCGCCGGCGACAAGGCGCTGCGGCGCGAAGCGGTGGCGTTCTGCTGCCGCGCCAAGGCGCGCATCGTGGCGTCCGACGAGCGCGAGACCGGGGCGCGCGCGCTGCTCAATCTGGGGCACACTTTCGGCCACGCGCTGGAAGCGGAAACCGGCTACGGCAACGAATTGCTGCACGGCGAAGGCGTGGCGATCGGCATGTGCATGGCCTTCGACCTGTCGGTGGCGATGGGCCTGTGCCCGGCGGCGGACCGCGATCGCGTCCACGCCCATCTCGATGGCGCCGACCTGCCGACCCGGCCGCGCTCGATCGGCCAGCGCCGGTTCGACGCCGCCAGGCTGATCGGCCACATGATGCACGACAAGAAGACGCGCGACGGCAAGCTCACCTTCATCCTGAGCCACGGCATCGGCCGCGCCTTCATCGCCAAAGACACGCCGCTCGAGCCGGTCAAGGCCGCGCTCGAACGGTCGCTCGCCGCCTAGGGCGGCGCCACCCGGAGACGGCCATGGAAAACTCATTGCTGCTGGCAGGCGGCGCGGTGTTGCTGTGCCTGGTGATCTCGGCCTTCTTTTCCGGCGCCGAGACCGCCATGACCGGCGCTTCCCGTCCGCGCATGACGCGACTGGAACAGCAGGGCAACCGCCGCGCCGCCATGGTCAACCGGCTGTACGAGCAGAAGGAACGGCTGATCGGCGCCCTGCTGCTGGGCAACAACACGGTCAACATCCTGGCCTCGGCGCTGACCACCGGCGTGCTGATCGGCCTGTTCGGCGACGCCGGCATCGTCTACGCGACGGTGATCGTCACGGTGCTGGTGCTGATCTTCGCCGAGGTGCTGCCCAAGACCTACGCCATCATGTTCCCCGATCGCGCGGCGCTGGCCGTGGCGCCGCTGGTGCGCGTGGTGCTGGTGCTGTTCGCGCCGCCCACCATGGCGGTCGAGGCGATCGTGCGATGGATCCTGCGCGTGCTGGGCGTGACGCGGCGCGCCGGATCGCACGACGCGGAGGCGGCCGAAGAGACGCTGCGCGGCGCCATCGAGATGCACACCGCCGGCGAGGAGGACACGCCCCAGGAGCGCCACATGCTGCGCTCGATCCTCGACCTGGGCGACCTCACGGTCGAGGACGTGATGACCCATCGCGGCAACGTCGTGCTGATCGACGCCGCGCAGCCGGCTTCGGCGGTGCTCGACCAGGTGCTGGGCAGCCCGTTCACGCGCATCCCGCTCTATCGCGGCCAGCCCGACAACATCGTCGGCGTGATCCACGCCAAGGCGCTGCTGCGCGCGGTTCACGCCAACAAGGACAATATCGACGCCGTCGACGTGGCCGCGGTCGCCAGCCCGCCCTGGTTCGTGCCCGAAGCGACCACGCTGGCCGACCAGCTCGAGGCGTTCCGGCGCCGGCGCGAGCATTTTGCCCTGGTGGTCGACGAATACGGCGCGCTGGAAGGCGTCATCACGCTGGAGGACATCCTCGAGGAGATCGTCGGCGACATCACCGACGAGCACGACATGCCCAGCATCGGCGCCGCGGCGCAGGCCGACGGCAGCTTCATCGTCGAGGGCAGCACCTCGGTGCGCGATCTCAACCGCGAACTGGGCTGGCGCCTGCCCGAGGACATCGCCACCACCATCGCCGGGCTGGTGCTGCACGAGGCGCGGCGCATCCCGGAGGTCGGCCAGAGCTACAGCTTCCACGGCTATCGCTTCGAGATCCTGGGCCGCGAACGCAACCGGGTTACCTCGCTACGGGTGGCGCCGCCCAAGCCCGAGGAGCCGCCGCCGGGCGGCGAAGGCTGACCGCGCCGGTCTGCCCCAAGGGCAACTTGCGTCGTCCGCAACGGCCGCTATAGTCCGCCGCCATATGAACGCGCGTTCAGTCGGAGTCTGACATCCATGCCGCTATCGCCGGCCGTCGATCGGCAACACCTGCATACCCGCACCGTCGAGTGCCGCGGCTATTTCCGCGCCGATGGGCTGTGGGACATCGAGGGACATATCACCGATATCAAGACCTACGCCCATCATTACGAGTGGCGGGGCGACCTGGAGCCGGGCGATCCCATCCATCAGATGTGGATCCGGCTGACCATCGACGACAGCCTGACGGTGCGCGACGTCGAGGCGGTGACCGATCACTCGCCCTATCGGGTCTGCCCGGAAGTGACGCCCAATTTCAAGCGGCTGATCGGGCTCAGCCTGACATCGGGCTTCCACCGCAAGGCGCGCGAATTGCTGGGCGGCACGCAAGGCTGCGTGCATCTGGTCGAACTGCTGGGGCCGGTCGCCACCGTGGCGTTCCAGACCATCGCCTCGGGCAAGGCCGATCAACTGCGCCGCGAGCGCGACGCGGCGCGCGGCATCCACACCGAACCGGCCGATCCGCTGGCCAACGGCAAGCGCAAGCATCCGCCGCGCGTCATGAACACGTGCCACGCCTGGGCTTCCGACGGCGAGCAGATCAAGAGCGTGGCGCCGGACTTCTACACCGGCCCGCGCTGAGCGCCGGCTTGGCTTGCTCCAGCGCCGCTATTCGCCCGGCGCGCGCGCGATCACCGACAGCGCATGGACCGGCCCGGCCAGCTCCTCGCGCAGCAGGTCGTAGACCAGACGCTGGCGCGCCACCCGGCTGAGGCCGGCAAAGCGCTCCGACACCACCACGACGTTGAAATGACTCTCGCCGCCTTGCCGCGCACCGGCATGGCCGGCATGGCGGCCCGAATCGTCGACGACCTCCAGATGGCTGGGATCGAGCGCCTGGCGGAGCTTGTCGCGGATGGTCTGGGCCACGGTCATGGTCGGGCGGCTTTCCTGGCAGGAGGGGAGATCGGGATCGGCGCTTGTCGCGGCGCGGCACGATGCGCATATTTTGCCGATGGCACGGCCTCGCAACAGCAAAATCGTCTTCGAGAAGCGGCCGCAGGCCCAGCAACGGGTCTGCGAGTGGCCGGGCTGCCTGGGTCATGGCGAGTTTCCCGCCCCCCGCGCCCGCGACGCGCTGCGGGAATATCGCTGGTTCTGCCTGGAGCATGTACGCCAGTACAACGCCAGCTGGGACTATTACGCGGGCATGACGGCGGAGCAGATCGAGGCCCATATCCGCGCCGATTCGACCTGGCGCCGGCCGTCCTGGCCGCTCGGCACCCGGCCCAAGGGCGTGCAGGGATTCATGTGGGATGCCAGCAGCGATCCGCTGGGCCTGATCGAGGATCCGGAGCTGTTCGGCAAGACCAGCCGGGCCAAGGTGCCGCCGGCCCTGACGCCGGCCCAGCAGCAGGCCCTGACGGTCATGGAGGTCGACTGGCCGGTGACGCTGCAGGAACTGCACGGCCAGTACAAAGTACTGGTCAAACGCCATCATCCGGACACGAATGGCGGCGATAAAGCGGCCGAAGAAAAGCTCAAGTCCATCAACCTGGCATATTCGACGTTAAAACAATGCCTTAGCGGCTAGTTCGCCGGGGTTGGGGCGCATGTCAGCGCGGCGTTTTCCGCACTTGCCGCCCCTCCGGGGCCCTGCGATCATCGCTGCCCTGCAAAAAAACGTCTAACCTAGTGTAGAGAAACGGAAAAAATCATGACTGCAGCACAGGCGGGGGCTCAAGCCGGCGACGCCGGGTTGCCCGATATCAAGGTGTCGGTGCGCCAGGCTTTCGGGATCGACAGCGACATGGAAGTGCCCGCCTTCAGCAAAGGCAGCGAGTACGTTCCGGCGGTGGACGATGCCTATCGTTTCGATCACGACACCACGCTGGCGATCCTGGCGGGCTTTGCCTACAACCGCCGCGTCATGATCCAGGGCTATCACGGCACCGGCAAGTCGACCCATATCGAGCAGGTCGCGGCCCGGCTGAACTGGCCCTGCATCCGCGTCAACCTCGACAGCCATATCAGCCGTATCGACCTGATCGGCAAGGACGCGATCGTGCTCAAGGACGGCAAGCAGGTCACCGAATATCGCGAAGGCATCCTGCCCTGGGCGCTGCAGCATCCCACCGCGCTGGTGTTCGACGAATACGATGCCGGCCGCGCCGACGTGATGTTCGTCATCCAGCGCGTGCTGGAAGTCGAAGGCAAGCTGACCCTGCTCGACCAGAACAAGGTGATCCGCCCGCACCCCGCCTTCCGCCTGTTCGCCACCGCCAACACGGTCGGCCTGGGCGACACCACCGGCCTCTATCACGGCACCCAGCAGATCAACCAGGGCCAGATGGACCGCTGGTCGA
>CAYWLS010000042.1:0-21796 GCA_964458605.1 uncultured Hyphomicrobiales bacterium
TTTGAATCACAATCCCTCCCCACTGGGAATCCTCTTTATGAGTACAGAACCTAGAGCCGGCGCGCCCGTCCGGCGGTCGCACCCCTCCGGCGGTTGCACGCGCGGGTGACCGCCGCCTCAGGGCTTGAGGATGACCCGGCCGACCACCTTGCCGGCTTTCAATTCTTCCAGCGCGTCGTAGGCGCCTTCCAGCGGCCGGGTCGAGAACGGCAGCGGTGGCACTTTGCCCTCGCGCACCAGCGCCATCAATTCGCGCAGATCTTCCAACGAGCCGACATAGGAGCCCTGGATGGTCAGGGCGCGCAGCGGCATGCCGGCCAGCGACAGCGGGGTGTCGCCGCCGAACAGGCCGACGATGGTCAGGCTGCCGCCGCGGCGCAGCGCATCGATGGCGAACTGCACCGACGATGGCGCGCCGACGAAGTCGATCGCGGCGTCGACGCCGCCGGCATCGACCAGCTCCTTGACCGCGCCGGGCAGCCTGGAGTTGATGGTGCGATCGGCGCCGGTTTCCCTGGCGGCCTTCAGCTTGCCGTCGTCGATATCGGCGACGATCACCTCGGCGCCGGTGACGGCCTTGGCGATGGCCACCCCGGCCAGGCCGACGCCGCCCGCGCCGATCAGCAGCAGCTTCTTCAGGCCGCCGCGCACCGCCATCGCCTTCTTGATCGCCGCGTAGGCGGTGATGCCGGAGCAGGCATAGGTGCAGGCCAGCTCCTCCGGCACGTTGCCGTAATCGACCAGGTACTTGGCATCGGGCACCATCACATGGTCGGCATAGCCGCCATCCTTGCGCGTGCCAAGCTGGCGCGGGGTCGGGCACAGCACCTCGTCGCCGGCCTGGCACACGGCGCACTGGCCGCAGCCGATCCAGGGATAGACCACGGCGCGCTGGCCGATGCGGACGCCTTTGACGTCGGGTCCGACCGCCACCACCTCGCCGGCAATCTCGTGGCCCAGCGTGTGCGGCAGTTTCATGCCCCGGGTGATCACTTCGAGCTTCTTGCCCATGCCGAGGTCGAAGAACCCCTCCCAGATATGCAGGTCCGAATGGCACACGCCGCTCGAGCCGATGCGCACCAGCACCTCGCCGCCCTGCGGCCGGGGCGTCTCGTAGGTGTTGAGCTTGAGCGGCTTGCCGAATTCGACGATCTGCATGGCGCGCATTTTTCAGGTCTCCTCCCGGGGCTTTCTCAGCTTATGCTTGTGCGAAGCTTAAACGCGCAAGGAAGGCGAGGGGAAGGGTCATGAGCGAGCAAGCGTTCCGCCCGGCGGATCATGGGTTCGGGCCGTCGCATTATTTCGAGGATCTGAGCGTCGGTCAGCGCTTCTACATCAATTCGCGCACCCAGACCGACGCCCTGTTCGCCGCCTTCCAGCTCGCCTCCGGCGACAACCACCCGATCCACTACGACCGCGAATACTGCAAGGCGCGCGGCCATCGCGACATGCTGGCGCATGGCTTGCAGGTGGCGATCCAGGGCGCCGCCGGGGCCGGCATCTTTCCCCACTATCTGGGCGAATCGCTGATCGCCTTCACCGAACAGTCCTCGCGCTTCCTCAAGCCGGTCTATGTCGGCGACACGCTCTATCCCGAACTGGTCATCACCGCGCTGCGGCCGGGCCGCACCACCGGCGTGGTGGTGATGAAGCTGACCATCCACAACCAGAGCGGCGCGCTGGTGCTGGACGGCGAGCACAAATACCTGGTGCGCAAGCGCGCCTAGCGGAACGGTCGGGCAGCCTCGCGTTTACAAGACGCGGCGCGGCGGCCAAGATCGCCAGACGGAGGACGATGTGGCACATCTCAAGGGCAAGGTTGCCTGGGTCACCGGTGCGGGCAGCGGCATCGGTCGCGCCGGCGCACTGGAACTGGCCAAGGCCGGCGCCCATGCGGTGCTGTCGGGGCGGCGCGAGGCGGCGCTGAAGGAAAGCGCGGCGCTGATCAAGAAGGCCAAGGGCAGCGCCGAGGTCGTCGTGCTGGACGTATCGGACATGAAGGCGGTCGACAAGGCGGCCGCCGCCATCGTCAGGAAGCACAAGCGCGTCGACATCCTGGTCAACAGCGCCGGGCTCAACGTCCCGAACCGCGCTTTCGTCGATGTTCGGCCCGAAGGCTGGCGCGAGGTGATCGACGTCAACCTGAACGGCACGATGTATTGCGTGATGGCGGTGTTGCCGCGCATGCGCACGCAGCAGGACGGCGTGATCATCAATGTCTCGAGCTGGGCCGGCAAGTTCATCGGCAAGCTGACCGGACCGGCCTACAACGCATCCAAGTTCGGCGTGGTGGCGCTGACCGAAACCATCAACGCCGAGGAGTGCGGCAACGGCATCCGCGCCTGCGCATTGTGCCCGGCCGAGGTGGCGACGCCGATCATGGATCGCCGTCCGGTGCCGCCCAGCAAGCAGGATCGCGCGCGCATGCTGCAAGAGGAGGATCTGGGCAAGACGATTCTGTTCGTGGCGAGCATGCCGCCGCGCGTCTGCGTCAACGAGATCATCATCAGCCCGACCCACAATCGCGGCTATCTCGGCGGGTTCGAATCGAACCGGCCGCCCGCGGCGCACAACTAGCCGCCATCCAACTGCAGCATAGGAAAGAGGAGACGATCATGCTGGGCGTCATTGCCACCCTGACCATCAAGCCGGGCACCAACAAGGATTTCGAAGCCACGATGCGCCAGCTAGCCGCCAAGGTGCGCGCCGACGAGCCCGGCAACAAGCTCTACGCCCTGCACAAGACAGACAACCCCAACGTCTACGTCATGCTGGAGCGCTACGAGAATCAGGCGGCGCTGGAAGCCCATCGCGCGGCGCCGCATTTCAAGGAGCTGGGCCGCAAGCTGGGCGACTACCTGGCCGGCCGGCCCGAGGTCAAGGTGATGGAAGAGGTGGGCTAGCTCCCGCCGCCTGCCAATCGAAGGCGCCTGCGTGTGCTGACCTGAGCCGGTCGCGCCGGTTCTAGCCGCCGGCGGTTGCCAGGGCCGCCAGCCGCTCGCGCGCCACCTTCTCCAGCTGGTCCTTCAGCTCGGGATGGGCGGCCAGCAGGCTGCGGAAGTCGTTGACCGGCAGCATCAGCAGCTGGTTGAGGCTGACGGCGATCACGTCGGCGGTGCGCCGCGTATCGACCAGCAGGGCGATCTCGCCGAAGAAATCGCCGGCGTGCAGACGGACCGGCGCTGGCGGCACGATCACGTCGGCTTCGCCGCTGACCAGGAAGTACATGCAGTCGGCGCGCTCGCCCTTGCGCACCACGGCCTCGCCGCGTTCCGCCGAACGCGGCTTGAGCATGGCCGCGATCTCGGCGATGCGGATCGCCGGCAGATCCGAAAACAGCGGCACCTTCGCCACCAGGTTCCAGGTGACCACGAAGTTGCGCTTGCGGATTTCCTCGGCGAAGCCCGACGCCAGGATGGCGGCGGGCAGGGCGAACATGCCCAGGCCCAGGATGACGGTGAAACCGCCCAGGACGCGGCCCAGCGTCGTCACCGGCACGACGTCGCCATAGCCCACTGTGGCCAGGGTGACGACGCCCCACCACAGCGCATCGATGCTCGAGCCGAACTTGTCGGGCTGGGCATGGCGTTCGGCCAGGTACATCAGCGTCGAAAACACCACCAATAGCGTCAGCATGATCACGGCGGCGGCGATCAGCGGGCGGATCTCGTTGCGCAGGACGCTGCCAAGCGTCTCGATCGCCGAGGAATACCGCATCAGCTTGAACATCCGCAGGACCTGCAATTGCACCAGCAGGTCCGGATCGAGCGGCCAGGCGGGATTGAGCCAGAACGGGGCGATGGCGAGCAGGTCGATGATGCCGCGCGCCGACACGGCATAGTCGCGCCGCGCCCTGGAATTGGAACGCCGCAGCAGCTTCTTGCTTTCCGGCGCGATCCACAGGCGCAGGCCGTATTCCAGGGTGAACACCAGAGCCGAGACCGTCTCGACGGCGTCGAATACCCGGCTGTGCGCCGCCATCAGCGCATTGTCGGTCTGGGCCAGCGCCACCAGCACCGACGCCAGGATCAGGGCGATAAGCGCGCCGGCGATAAGCCGCCCGATCGGGCTGCGGGCGCCGTCGCCGTCGAGGAAATGGAATATCGCGTGCCGCACGGCTTGAGCCTCATGCCTGGCACGGATAATACCATCAACCATTACATTTGCCTGACGGCCGGCGGCAATTCCGTTTGCCGGCCCGGGCCGGCATGTTAAAAGGCCCCGCGTCTCCCGGATGGCGGACAATGCCCATGGACACGATCGAGCAACGTTTCAATCCGCCCGGAACGGCGCCCGGCACCCTGGCCGGCCGCGCGCTGGAAGGCGAGGAGACGCTGCATTTCACGCTGGTCGAATACGACGAGAAGAAATGCGACGTGTTTTTCGAGGTGCCGATCGACGAGTGCCGCTTCCACCTGACCACGCCGGAAAAGACCTGGATCGACGTCAGCGGCCGGCCCAGCGCCGAAATGCTCAAGACTCTGGGCGAGGCCTTTCACCTCCATCCGTTGGCGCTCGAAGACGTGTTCCACGCCAACCAGCGCTCCAAGGTCGAGGTGTTCGACCGCCAGGTGTTCGTCGTGCTGAACGATCCGGCCTGGAACGGCGGCGAACTCAAGCAGCGCCAGGTCAGCATTTTCTTCGGCCACAACTACGTCATCTCCTTCCACGACCACGCCGACGATATCTTCGCGCTGGTGCGCGAGCGCATGCAGCAGGCCGGCGCCCGCCTGCGCACCCGCGAGGTCGACTACCTGGTCTATGCGTTGATCGATCTGGTGATCGACCGCAAGTTTCCGCTGCTGCAGCGCTTCAGCGATTCGGTCGAGGTGCTCGAGGACGAGGCGCTGGAGCAGCCGACGCGCCAGACGCTCAAGCAGATCCACGAGCTGCGCCGCTCGCTCTACAGCTTCCATCGCATCCAGTGGGCCGAACGCGAAGCGGTCCACAGCATGATGCGCACCGATGTGCCGCTGATCTCCAGCGATACCCGCACCTATCTGCGCGATTGCCTCGATCACAGCGTCGCCGTGCTCGACCTGGTCGAGACCTACCGGGAAATGTGCAACAGCCTGATGGACGTCTACATGATGTCGACGTCCAACCGGCTGAACGAGGTGATGAAGGTGCTGGCCATCATCACCACCATCTTCATGCCGCTGGGCTTCATCTCGGGCCTGTACGGCATGAATTTCAGCGCCGATGCCGGGCCCTTCAACATGCCCGAGCTGCACTGGGCATACGGCTATCCGGCGGTACTGGCCGTCATGGTGGCGATCGTCGCCGCCATGATCTTCTGGTTCAAGCGGCGCGGCTGGTTCTGAGCCGCGACCGATCGCCAAGGGCGGACGGCAAGGGCGGGCCGCCGCCGGCGGCCCGCGCGATGCCGGCTATTGCGCGCTGAATGCCTGCAGGCCGGTCATCGCCCGGCCCAGAATGAGCGCGTGCACGTCGTGCGTGCCTTCGTAGGTGTTCACGGCTTCCAGGTTCATGACGTGGCGGATGACGTGGAATTCGTCGGAAATGCCGTTGCCGCCATGCATGTCGCGGGCGGTGCGCGCGATCTCGAGCGCCTTGCCGCAGCTGTTGCGCTTGATCAGCGAGATCATCTCCGGCTGCGCCTTGTGCTCGTCCTTCAGCCTGCCGACGCGCAGGCAGCCCTGCAGGCCGAGCGAGATTTCGGTCTGCATGTCGGCGAGCTTCTTCTGGATCAACTGGTTGGCGGCCAGCGGCCGGCCGAACTGCTTGCGGTCGAGCGTGTATTGCCGCGCCGCGTGCCAGCAGAACTCGGCCGCGCCCAGCGCGCCCCAGGCGATGCCGTAACGGGCATTGTTGAGGCAGGAGAAGGGACCGCGCAGGCCCGAGACGCCGGGCAGCAGGTTCTCGTCCGGCACGAACACGTCGGCCATGGCGATCTCGCCGGTGATCGAAGCGCGCAGGGAGAATTTGCCTTCGATCTTGGGCGTGGTGAGGCCTTTCATGCCGCGCTCCAGGATGAAGCCGCGGATCGCGTTGTCCTCGGTTTTCGCCCACACCACCAGCACGTCGGCGATCGGCGCGTTGGTGATCCACATCTTGGCGCCGTTCAGCTTGTAGCCGCCCGCCACCTTGGCGGCGCGGGTCTTCATGCCGCCCGGATCGGAGCCATGGTCGGGCTCGGTAAGGCCGAAGCAGCCGACCCATTCGCCGCTGGCCAGCTTGGGCAGGTATTTCTGGCGCTGCTCCTCGGTGCCGAAATCGTAGATCGGATACATCACCAGCGACGACTGCACGCTCATGGCCGAGCGGTAGCCGCTGTCGACGCGCTCGACCTCGCGGGCGATCAGCCCATAGGACACGTAGTTGACCTCGGCGCAGCCGTACCGGGCGGGCAAGGTCGAGCCCAGCAACCCGAGCGCGCCCATCTCGTTCATGATCTCGCGATCGAATTTCTCGTGCCGATTGGCCTGCAGGACGCGGCTCATCAGCTTTTCCTGGCAGTAGTCGCGGGCGGCGTCGCGGATGGCGCGCTCGTCGTCGGTCAACTGGTCTTCCAGCAGGAACACGTCGTCCCAGGCGAAGCCGCTGGCATGCGCCGGCGCCTTTGGCGTCGCAAGCGCGGGATTGGCTGAGGTCATAATCTGTCTCCTTTGGCGGGCTGTATCGCGGCGGCGGGGCGGGCAAGCACAAGCGGCTGGTGTGATTTGCCTTGCCCCGGCCGGGACGGTTTGATTTTATGGCCCAAAATCGTCGTCGACCACAATATCGGCGACAATTCGGCACACGGCCGGGCAGGGAAGCCGACAACGCGCGCGGACAACCGCGAGGGGAGCGTATGGAGTACTTTCTCCAGCAGTTGCTCAACGGCATCACGCTGGGCGCCATCTACGGCCTGATCGCCATCGGCTACACGATGGTGTACGGCATCATCGGCATGATCAACTTCGCCCATGGCGAAGTCTATATGATCGGCGCCTTCATCGCGGTCATCAGCTTCGCCCTGCTGGGCACGCTCGGCATCACCTGGGTGCCGCTGGCGCTGATCATCGTGCTGATCGTGTCCATGGTCCTGACCGGGCTGTACGGCTGGACCATCGAGCGGGTGGCCTACCGGCCGCTGCGCGGGTCGTTTCGCCTGGCGCCGCTGATCTCGGCGATCGGCATGTCGATCTTCCTGCAAAACTACGTGCAGATCGCCCAGGGCGCCAAGATCAAGCCGCTGCCGCCGATGATCCAGGGCGGCGTCGACCTGATCAAGGGCGAGACCTTCAACGTCACGCTGTCGTACTTGCAGATCATCATCTTCGTGCTGACCATCGTGCTGATGGTCGGCTTCTCATGGCTGATCGCTCGGACGTCGCTGGGTCGCGCCCAGCGCGCCTGTGAGCAGGATCGCATCATGGCCATGCTGGTCGGGGTCAATGCCGACCGCACCATCTCGATGACCTTCGTCATGGGCGCCGTGCTGGCGGCGGTGGCCGGCGTGCTGGTCACGCTCTACTACGGCGTGGTCGATTTCTACATCGGCTTCCTGGCCGGGTTGAAGGCCTTCACCGCCGCGGTGCTGGGCGGTATCGGCAGCCTGCCGGGCGCGATGCTGGGCGGCCTGCTGATCGGCCTGATCGAGGCCTTCTGGTCGGCCTATTTCAGCATCGAGTACAAGGACGTCGCGGTGTTCGCCATCCTGGTGATCGTGCTGATCTTCCGGCCCACCGGCCTGCTCGGCGCGCCGGAAGTCGAGAAGGTCTGAGCATGGATCTGCCGCATCGACTGAAGGACGCCGCGATCGCCGCTTTCGTGGCTGCGGCGCTGGCCCTGCCTCTGCTCGGCTTCGAGACCATCGATACCGGCGGTCCGCTGGGCATCCGCTCTCGCCTGCAGTGGGTGGCCTATGCCGCCGCGATCGTGTTCGTCGGCCGGCTGCTGTGGATGGGCTTGCGCGACTGGCGTCTGGCCAACAACATCCGCGCCGGCGCCGCCGAGGCCCGCGCCCATCGCAACGAGGTGATGTCGGCGATCGGCCGGCGCGCCGACAAATGGCTGATGCCGGGGCTGATCGCGCTGGGCGTCGTCCTGCCGTTCATGCCGTTCTCCGATCGCATCGTGCTCGACCTGGCCACCCTGGTGCTGATCTACGTGATGCTGGGCTGGGGTCTCAACATCGTCGTCGGTCTGGCCGGGCTGCTCGACCTGGGCTATGTCGCGTTCTACGCCGTTGGCGCCTATACCTATGCGCTGCTGTCGACCCAGTTCGGCTTCAGCTTCTGGTCGGCGCTGCCGCTGGCCGGCATGCTGGCGGCGACCCTGGGCATCCTGCTGGGCTTTCCGGTGCTGCGCCTGCGCGGCGACTATCTCGCCATCGTCACCTTGGGCTTCGGCGAGATCATCCGCGTCATCCTGCTGAACTGGGGCGATCTGACCAACGGGCCGAAAGGCATTTCGGGCATTCCGCGCCCGTCCTTCTTCGGCTTGCCCTTCACCGCCGATCCGCCCGAAGGCACGCGGTCGTTCAGCGATTTCTTCGGCCTGGAATACTCCTCGCTGCATCGCCTGATCTTCCTCTACTACCTGATCCTGATCCTGGCGCTGATCACCAATGCCTTCACCCAGCGCATCCGCCGCCTGCCGGTGGGACGCGCCTGGGAAGCGCTGCGCGAGGACGAGATCGCCTGCAAGGCGCTGGGCATCAACCCGACCAGCACCAAGCTCACCGCCTTCGCCATCGGCGCCATGTTCGGCGGCTTCGCCGGCTCGTTCTTCGCCACCCGCCAGGGCTATATCAGCCCGGACAGCTTCACCTTCATCGAATCGGCGGTGATCCTGGCGATCGTCGTGCTGGGCGGCATGGGCAGCCAGGCCGGCATCGTGCTGGCGGCGGCGCTGCTGGTGCTGCTGCCGGAGATCGCGCGCGAGTTCGCGCTGTTCCGCATGCTGGCCTTCGGCGCGGCCATGGTGCTGATCATGATCTGGCGGCCGCAGGGACTGCTGTCGTATCGCGAACCGACCTTGAAGCTGCCGCCCAAGCCGAGCGCCTCGCCATGAGTCTGGAGGCCGTCAATCAGGCGGTGCTGCACGGCACGGCCGGCCTGCCGCTGCTGAAGGTCGAACATCTGACCATGCGCTTCGGCGGGCTGGTGGCGGTGGACGACGTGTCGTTCGAGGCGCGGCGCGGCGCCATCACGGCGGTGATCGGCCCCAACGGCGCCGGCAAGACCACCGTGTTCAACTGCATCGCCGGCTTCTACAAGCCCAGCGTCGGGCGGCTGACCCTGACCTTGGGCGACACCAGCTTCCTGCTCGAGCGCATGCAGGGCCACCACATCGCCAAATACGCCAAGGTGGCGCGCACTTTCCAGAACATCCGCCTGTTTCCGCGCATGACCGTGCTCGAGAATCTGGTGGTGGCGCAGCACAACCAGCTGATGCTGGCATCCGGGTTCACCTTTCTCGGCCTGGTGGGCTGGCCGGGCTATCGCCGCGCCGAGAGGGACGCCGTCGAGCGCGCGCGCTACTGGCTGGAGCGCACCCATCTGGTCGAGTTCGCCGACCAGCCGGCCGCCAGCCTGCCCTATGGCGGCCAGCGCCGCCTCGAGATCGCCCGCGCCATGTGCACGCAGCCGGCGCTGCTGTGCCTGGACGAGCCGGCCGCCGGCCTCAATCCGCGCGAATCGGCGCAGCTCAACGAGCTGCTGGTGTTCATCCGCGACCAGCACGATTGCGGCGTGCTGCTGATCGAGCACGACATGAGCGTGGTGATGCAGATCTCCGACCACATCGTGGTGCTGGACTACGGCCGCAAGATCGCCGGCGGCACGCCCGACCAGGTGCGCCACGATCCGGCGGTGATCCGCGCCTATCTCGGCCAGGAGGAAGAAGGCGATCCGCATGGCGGCGGCGCGTCCGCGACACCGCGCCGGGGGGACGCCTGATGCTGTCGATCAAGGGCGTCCACACCTATTACGGTTCGGTCCACGCGCTGAAGGGGGTGGACCTCGAAGTGGGGCAGGGCGAGATCGTGGCCCTGATCGGCGCCAATGGCGCCGGCAAGTCGACCCTGCTGATGACGATCTGCGGCAATCCCAAGGCACGGGCCGGCAGCATCGCCCTCGAAGGCCAGGACATCGTCAACGTCCCCACGCATCTGCTGGTGCGGCGCGGGCTGGCCCACGCTCCGGAAGGGCGCCGCATTTTTCCCCGCATGACGGTGCTGGAAAACCTGCGGCTGGGGGCGGTGGTCAGCAAGCCGGAATATTTCGACCAGGACGTCGAGCGCGTGTTCGCGCTGTTCCCGCGTCTCAAGGAGCGGCGCGAGCAGAAGGGCGGCACCTTGTCGGGCGGCGAGCAGCAGATGCTGGCGATCGCCCGCGCGCTGATGAGCCGGCCGCGCCTGTTGCTGCTGGACGAGCCGTCGCTCGGCCTGGCGCCGTTGGTGGTGAAGCAGATCTTTTCCATCATCGAGGAAATCAACAAGCGCGACGGCGTCACGGTGCTGCTGGTCGAGCAGAACGCGTTCTACGCGCTGCGCCTGGCGCATCGCGGCTACGTGCTGGTCAACGGCGAGATCGCGCTGAGCGGCAGTGGCCGCGAATTGCTGGAGAACGAACAGGTGCGTTCGGCCTATCTGGAGGGGGCGCACAAGTGAGCGAAATCCTGGGCGAGAACATTCTCGTCTTCATCGGGCTGGGCATTATCCTGGTCGGCGGCTGCGCCCTGATGATGGGTCAGGCGCTGGCCCATACCTGGCGGCCCTGGTGGCAGCTGGTGCCCTACGGCCTGCTGCTGGCCGCGTTCGGCCGGTTCCTGGCCTATGCGCTGTTCGCCAGCAGTCTGACGGCGCTGCTGCCCTTCGTGGTGATGGTGGCGGTGGTGTTCGGCCTGGGCGGGCTGGGCTATCGGCTGACCCAGGCACATCTGATGGTCCGGCAGTATCCCTGGCTCTACAGGCGTTCGGGCCTGCTGAGCTGGGCGCCGACCGAGGACGCGGGCAACCTTGCCGGTTCCGGTCCCAAACCCTAGGCGGATCGTCCCGTGCCGGGTCATAGGATTAGAATGGGCAGGTCGGATGGTGGCGCTTCCATCCGGTCGTGATCCGCTCTAGAGTCGGCATAACCTCTTGAAACAGGGAGACTTCTCAATGCGGAAAATTGCTCTTGGTTTGGCGGCGCTTGCGGCCGCCGGACTGTTCGCCGGATCGGCTTCGGCGCAGGTCAAGATCGCACTCAACGGTCCGATCACCGGCCAGCTGGCCAGCTTCGGCGAACAGATGAAGCGCGGCGCCGAGATGGCGGTCGCCGATCTGAACGCCAAAGGCGGCGTCAACGGACAGAAGATCGAACTGGTGATCGGCGACGATCAGTGCGACGCCAAGCAGGCGGTGTCGGTTGCCAACCGTTCGGCCAACGACAAGGTGGCGGTGGTGATCGGCCACTTCTGCTCCGGCTCGTCGATCCCGGCTTCCGACGTCTACAAGGAAGAGAACATCATCCAGATCTCGCCGGCCTCGACCAACCCGACCTTCACCGACCGCGGCTACAAGAACGTGTTCCGCGTCTGCGGCCGCGACGACCAGCAGGGCAAGGTCGCCGGCGCTTACATCGCCGCGCACTACAAGGGCAAGAAGATCGCCATCCTGCATGACAAGACCGCCTACGGCCAGGGCCTGGCCGACGAGACCAAGAAGGCGCTCAACGCGGCGGGCATGAAGGAGACCATGTACGAGGCGATCACGCCGGGCGAGAAGGACTATTCGGCGCTGATCTCCAAGATGAAGCAGGCCGGCATCAACCTGATCTATCTGGGCGGCTATCACCCGGAGGCCGGGCTGATCGCGCGTCAGGCCAAGGAGCAGGGCCTCAACGCGCCGCTGATGGGCGGCGACGCGCTGGTCGACAAGCAGTTCTGGGCCATCGCGGGCGCCGCCGGCGCGGGCACCTTGATGACGTTCTCGCCCGATCCGCGCAAGAACGCCGCGGCCAAGCCGATCGTCGACAAGTTCAAGGCGCAGAACTACGACCCGGAGGGTTATACCCTCTACACCTACGCCGCCATCCAGGCCTGGGCGCAAGCCGCCACCAAGGCTAAGTCGTTCAAGACCGCCGACGTCGAGAAGGCGCTGCACGCCAACACCTTCGACACGGTCATGAACAAGTTCTCCTTCGACGCCAAGGGCGATCCGACCGCGCCGGGCTATGTCGTCTATGTCTGGAAGGACGGCGCCTACGACTACGCGCCGAAGTAAGACTTCCCGGCGAGCGGCCTTCGAGCCGCTCCCGACGATCAAGGCCCAGCCTCAAGCCGGGCCTTTTTCGTTGCAATTACCATTTTATTTCAAAGGCTTGGATGCGGCTGGACGCATGACGCACTGCTGGCCGCGGCCGTGGCGCAAAGGTCACGGTGTTGCACACATACCCGCCATGGCTTGTGGGGCTGTGGCAGCAGGAATCGAGATATGGTAATCGTTTGTTCCTCGCGACTTGGGCAACACAAGGGCTTGGAATGGGGCTTGGCATGGCGCCCGAAACCATAGGCATCGCTGCCGATCACGCAGGTTACGAGCTCAAGGAAATGCTCAAGGCTCGCTTGGCGGAATGGGGCTATGGAGTCCTCGATCTGGGGACCGATTCGACCCAGTCCGTGGACTATCCCGATTTCGGCAAGGCCCTGGCCGACGCCGTGGCGGACGGGCGGATCCGGCGCGGCGTGCTGGTGTGCGGCACCGGCATCGGCATCTCGATCGCCGCCAATCGCAATCCCAAGGTTCGGGCCGCGGTGTGCCACGACGTGACTTCGGCGCGGCTGACCCGCCTGCACAATGACGCCAACGTTCTGGCGCTGGGCGCCCGGCTGGTCGGGCCGGAGACGGCCAGCGATAGCTTGAAGGCGTTTCTCGATACCGAATTCGAAGGCGGCCGCCACGCGCGTCGCGTCGGCAAGCTGGGCGCGGTCGCCTGACCGCGACCCTTTTGGAGACAGGAGTTCTGTGGCGATGAGTTCGAGCGCAAAGGCGGTGCAAGCGGGCGACGACCGGTTCTTCGAGGCCGGCCTGGCCGAGGCCGATCCGGAGGTTTTCGCCGCGGTGTCGGGCGAATTGAAGCGCCAGCGCGAGCAGATCGAGCTGATCGCCTCGGAGAACATCGTCAGCCGCGCCGTGCTGGAAGCGCAAGGCTCGGTGCTGACCAACAAATATGCCGAGGGCTATCCCGGCCGCCGCTACTACAACGGCTGCGAGTTCGTCGACGTCGCCGAGACCCTGGCGATCGAGCGCGCCAAGAAGCTGTTCGATTGCGGCTTCGCCAACGTCCAGCCGCATTCCGGCGCGCAGGCCAACCAGGCCGTGTTCATGGCCTGCCTGAAGCCGGGCGACACTTTCATGGGGCTCGACCTGGCGGCGGGCGGACATCTCACGCACGGTTCGCCGGCCAACCAGTCGGGCAAATGGTTCCATGTCGTGCCGTACACGGTGCGCCGCGAGGACCAGCGCATCGACATGGAGCAGGTCGCCAAGCTGGCCGAGCAGCACAAGCCCAAGCTGATCATCGCCGGCGGTTCGGCCTATCCGCGCTTCTGGGACTTCGCCCGCTTCCGCCAGATCGCCGATTCGATCGGCGCGCTGTTCATGGTCGACATGGCGCATTTCGCCGGTCTGGTGGCGGGCGGCGCCCATCCCAGCCCGTTTCCGCACGCCCATATCGCCACGACGACCACGCACAAGACCCTGCGCGGGCCGCGCGGCGGCATGGTGCTGACCAACGACGAGGCGCTGGCCAAGAAGATCAATTCGGCGGTGTTCCCCGGCCTGCAGGGCGGGCCGCTGATGCATGTCATCGCCGCCAAGGCGGTGGCGTTCGGCGAAGCGCTGTCGCCCGCCTTCCGCGCCTATGCGGCCGCGGTGGTGGAGAACGCCAAGGCGATGGCCGGCGCCCTGAAGGACCGCGGCTACGACCTGGTGTCGGGCGGCACCGACAATCATCTGATGCTGGTCGATCTGCGCTCCAAGAAGCTGACCGGCAATATCTGCGTCGAAAGCCTGGAGAAGGCGCGCATCACCACCAACAAGAACGGCGTGCCGTTCGATCCGGAAAAGCCGACGGTGACGTCCGGCGTGCGGCTGGGGAGCCCCGCCGGAACGACCCGCGGCTTTGGCGTCGCCGAGTTTCGTCAGGTCGGCGGCCTGATCGCCGACGTGCTCGACGGGCTGGTCAACAAGAACAACGACAATTCGGGGAATGAGAAGGCGGTCGCGGACAAGGTCCTGGCCTTGTGCGCCCGCTTTCCGATCTATGGCGGGCGTTGAGCGCTCGCGTATTGGGGGAACGAGATGCGCTGTCCGTTTTGCGGCAATGAAGACACCCAGGTAAAGGATTCGCGGCCCACCGAGGACAACTCGGCGATCAGGCGGCGGCGCTTTTGCCAGGCATGCGGCTCGCGCTTCACCACTTTCGAGCGCGTTCAGTTGCGCGAGTTGACGGTGGTCAAGAAGAATGGCCAGCGCGTGCCGTTCGATCGCGACAAGCTGGCGCGTTCGATCGTCACCGCCTGCCGCAAGCGGCCGGTCGATCCCGAGCGCATCGAACGCATCGTCAACGGCATCGTGCGTCGCCTGGAGAGTTCGGGCGAGAGCGAGATCCCCTCGGCGCAGATCGGCGAGTTGGTGATGGACGCGCTGGCGACGCTCGATCCGGTGGCCTATGTGCGGTTCGCCTCGGTCTATCGCAATTTCCGCGAGGCCAAGGATTTCGAGGATTTCGTCGGCAATCTCGGCGGCGACGCCAACGACTAGCCCAACGACCAGCTAGGCGCCGCGATCGGGCGGCGCGACCGGAATGCGAAGCGATCACGACTGGATGCAGGCCGCGCTGGCGTTGGCCCGTCGCAGCCTCGGCCGCACCTGGCCCAACCCCGCGGTGGGATGCCTGCTGGTGCGCGACGACCGGCTGATCGGCAGCGGTTTTACCCAACCCGGCGGCCGGCCGCATGCCGAGACCGAAGCCCTGGCCCAGGCCGGACGCCGAGCCGATGGCCGCGCAGCGCGCGGCGCCACCGCCTATGTCACCCTCGAGCCCTGCAGTCATCACGGCAAGACGCCGCCTTGCGCCGACGCACTGGTGGCGGCGGGAATAGCGCGGGCGGTGATCGCCACCAGCGATCCCGACCCGCGGGTGGGCGGGCAGGGGATTTCCCGTCTGGAGGCCGCCGGCATCGAGGTGCAGACCGGGATCGGCGAGAGCGAGGCGCGCGCCATCAATGCCGGGTTTTTCCTCAAGGTCGAGCGCCGCCGCCCGCTGGTGACGCTCAAGCTCGCCACCTCGCTGGACGGCAAGCTGGCGCTGAAGAACGGGGAAAGCCGTTGGATCACCGGCGAGGCGGCGCGGGCCCATGGCCACATGCTGCGCGCCACCCACGATGCGATCGCGGTAGGGATCGGCACCGTGATGGCCGACGATCCGGAACTCACCTGTCGTCTGCCGGGCCTGCAGGATCGCTCGCCGGTGCGCGTGGTGTTCGACGGCCAGGGCCGCATCGCCAGCGACGCCAGGCTGGTGGCGACGGCGCAGCAGCAGCGCACGGTGATCGTCACCGAGATCGCCCTGGTGCCCCGCCTCGCCACCCGGCTGATCGGCGCCGGCGTCGATGTCCACGGGGTTGCCCGCCCGGATGGCGCGCTCGACCTGCCCGATGCGCTGCGCATCCTGGCCGGTCTGGGCATCACGCGGCTGCTGGTCGAGGGCGGGGCTCGGCTCGCGGCGTCGTTCCTGCGCGCCGATCTGGTGGACCGGATCGTATGGTACCGAGCACCGATGGTGATCGGCGAAGACGGCCGCGGCGGCGTCGCTGCCCTGGAATTGCACCAGTTGGGAAAGGCTGCACGATACAGCCGGACTGCCATGCAAATGCTGGGTCCGGATGTCGTGGAAAGCTTGGAGCGCAAAACGTAATGTGAATCGCATGTTTACGGGCATTATTACCGATATCGGCCAGATCAGGACCGTGACCGCGCCGAGCGGCGGCAATCAGGCGGATCGGCAGTTCGTCATCGCCACGCGGTTCAATACCGACCGCATCGACCTGGGCGCTTCGATCGCCTGCAACGGCTGCTGCCTGACGGTCACCCAGAAGGGCAAGGGCGGGCCAGGGACGGACGATCGCACGGGGGGCGACTGGTTCGCCGTCGAAGCCTCCAACGAGACGCTGTCGCGCACCACGCTGGGCCGCTGGAAGGCGGGCACCCCGGTCAATCTGGAACGCTCGCTGAAGCTGGGCGACGAGTTGGGCGGACATCTGGTCTATGGCCATGTCGACGGGGTGGCCCGTATCGCCGACCGCAAGCCGGAGGCGGGCAGCGTGCGCTTCGTGGTCGAGGCTCCGGACGAACTGGCGGGCTATATCGCGGAAAAAGGCTCGGTGGCGCTGGACGGCGTGTCCCTGACGGTCAACCAGGTGGAAGGGCGGCGCTTCGGCATCAACGTCATCTCCCATACCCAGGCCGAGACCACCTTTGGCGCCCTGTTGCCGGGCGCCGAGGTCAATCTTGAGGTCGATATGCTGGCGCGCTACGTTGCGCGGCTTATCGGAAGGACGGCGACCATATGAGTACGGCGAAGATCGAACCCTGGCGGGCGAGTTTCCACGAGCTGCTTTCTCCCACCGAGGACCTGATCGAGGAAGCGCGCCGCGGCCGCATGTTCATCCTGGTCGACGACGAGGATCGGGAGAACGAAGGCGACCTGGTCATCCCGGCCCAGATGGCGACGCCCGAGGCGATCAATTTCATGGCCAAGCACGCGCGTGGCCTGATCTGCCTGGCCATGACCAAGGAGCGTATCGACGAACTCGGTCTGCCGCTGATGGCGCAGAAGAACGGCACGCGCCTGCAGACCGCCTTCACCGTTTCGATCGAGGCCCGCGAAGGCGTCACCACCGGCATCTCCGCCGCCGACCGTGCGCGCACGGTCGCGGTGGCGATCGACCCGAGCTGCGGTCCGCACGACATCGTCACTCCTGGTCACGTGTTTCCGCTGGTGGCGCGCGACGGCGGCGTGCTCGAGCGCACCGGTCACACCGAGGCCGCGGTCGATCTGGCCCGCCTGGCCGGCCTGACGCCGGCCGGCGTGATCTGCGAGATCATGAACGACGACGGCACGATGGCGCGGCGCGACGACCTGATCCGCTTCGCCCAGCTCCATGGGCTGAAGATCGGCACCATCGCTGACCTGATCGCCTATCGCCGCAAATACGATTCGATCGTGCGCCGCGTCAGCGAGACCTCGTTCGACAGCCGGTTCGGCGGCGAGTTCCGCGCCATCGTCTACATGAACAAGGCGACCAAGCAGCAGCATATCGCCCTGGTCAAGGGCGACGTGTCGGGCGACAACCCGGTGCTGGTGCGCATGCACGCCATGAACATCTTCACCGATTCGCTGGGCGAAAATCGTCCCGGCCGCGTCAACATCGTCGAGAACGCCATGCGCCTGGTGTCGAGCGAGGGGCGCGGCGTGATCGTGCTGATCCGCGAGCATCTCGAAGTGGTCATGGCCGAGCGTCAGCGCCGCGACGGGCAGGCGGTCTCGACGGCCATGCCCGGCGAATTGCGCGACTACGGCGTGGGCGCGCAGATCCTGCTCGATCTGGGCGTGCGCAACATGGTTCTGCTGACCAACACGCGCAAGAAC
The DNA here is from genome assembly GCA_964458605.1 of uncultured Hyphomicrobiales bacterium. Taxonomy (GTDB): domain Bacteria; phylum Pseudomonadota; class Alphaproteobacteria; order Reyranellales; family JAQSWP01; genus JBBSNV01. The sequence goes on from CAYWLS010000042.1 coordinate 17,649, forward strand.
ATCGTCGGCCTGGAAGGCTTCGGCCTGTCGGTGGTCGGCCAGCGTCCGATCCCGGACGTCAAGGCGGCGGACTAGCCATGGCCGGTCCGACCCAGCAGCCGCGCGGCACGCTGAGCTTCGCGCGCAAGCCGCACATCATGATCGTCGAGGCGCGCTTCTACGCCGATATCGCCGACGAAATGGCGCGCGGCGCCATGGCCGAGCTGGAGCGCAACGGCTGCAGCCACGAGCGCTTCGCCGTGTCGGGCGCTTTCGAACTGCCCGCGGCGATCCGGGTCGCCATGCTGGGCGCCGAGAAGGGCGGCCTGGCGCGTCCGTTCGACGGCTATCTGGCATTGGGCTGCGTGATCCGCGGCGAGACCACCCATTACGACTATGTCTGCGGCGAGAGCGCGCGGGGGCTGCAGCAACTGGCGATCGAGCACGGCCTGGCCATCGGTTATGGCGTGCTGACGGTCGAGAACGAGGCTCAGGCCTGGGCCCGGGCAAGGGTCGCCGAGCAGGACAAGGGCGGCGACGTGGCGCGCGCCTGTCTCGACGTGATCGCCTTGCGCCAGAAGTTCGGCCTGTTCAAGTGAGCAAGCAAATCGATGCTGCGGCGGGTCGCAAGCGCAGCGCGGCGCGTCTGGCCGCCGTACAGGCGCTCTATCAGCTCGGTCAGATCGCTACCGACACGCCGAGCGAAGTGATCGAGCAGTTCAAGCAGCATCGCTTCGTGACGTTGGGCGAGGAGGCGCCGGCGGTCGAGCCCGACGCGGAGTTCTTCACGGCGCTGGTTGCCGGCGCCGCGCAGCGTCGCGCCGAGATCGAGCCGATGATTGGCGAGGCGCTGGCCCAGGGCTGGACGATCGAGCGCATCGAAAAGGTGGTGCGGGCTATCCTGCTGGCCGGGGTGTTCGAATTGCTGGCACGCCAGGACGTGCCGGCCAAGGTGGCGATCAACGAATATGTCGAGATCGCCCACGCATTCTATGCCGACAACGAGCCCGGTTTCGTCAATTCGGTGCTCGACCGGCTGGCCCGACGGCTGCGGCCGCAGGAATTCGGCGGAAATTCCGGCGCGTGATACGGTGCCGGCCATGGATCCTGCTTCCCGGCCCGGCGAATTCCAACTGATCGCGCGCTATTTCGCCCCGCTTGCCGCGCGTTTTCCGGGCGCCGCCGGGCTGAAGAACGATATCGCGGTGCTGTCGCTGCCGCCGGGCTACGAACTGATCGTCAAGACCGACGCGGTGGTTGCCGGTGTCCATTTCCTGCCGGACGACCCGCCCGAACTGATCGCCAAGAAGGCCCTGCGCGTCAATCTTTCCGATATCGCCGCCGGCGGCGGCGCGCCGCTGGCCTATCAGATGGCGCTATGCCTGCCGCCGGACTGGACCGAAGCCTGGGTCGCGCGTTTCGCCGCAGGCCTGGCCGACGACCAGAAGATCTACGGCATCGATTTGTGCGGCGGCGATACCACCAGCACGCCGGGACCGCTCGCCGTATCGATCACTGCGTTCGGTACCGTGGCGATCGGCCAGGCGATGGGGCGGGGCGGGGCACGGCCGGGCGACGACGTGTGGGTCACCGGCACGATCGGCGATGCGCAGATCGGGCTCGCCCTGTCGCGCAGCGGCCTGAAACCGCTCGATGCGCGATCGACCGACTATCTGGTCGATCGCTACCGCCTGCCGCAGCCGCGGCTCAGCCTGGCGCACCATCTGTTCACCACCGCGCGGGCCACCGTCGACGTGTCGGATGGGCTGGTCGCCGATCTTGGGCATGTCTGCAGCGCCTCCGGTGTCGGCGCGGTGATCGAGGCCAGTGCCGTGCCGCTATCGGCTCCCGTGCGCGAGCTGGTCGGTCGCGACCCCAGCCTGCTGCCGTCGCTGCTGACCGGCGGCGACGACTACGAAATCCTGTTTACCGCCTCCGGCGACATGCGCCAGGCTATCGATGTACTGGCCCGCCAGTTGGGATTCCCTATCACTTGCATCGGCCGGATCGTTGCCGGCGGCAATGTCAGCGTGATGCGTTTCGGCACGCGGCTGGGGCTGGACAAGCAGGGCTTCCGGCACTTCTGAGCCTCGAGGACCCGCGGATCCCGCCTGTGCCCAGACCAGGCGCCATGCGCCGCGCGCCGATGCGCCGTGCATGGCGCGGGCTTGCCCGGTCCCGGTCGATCGGGGACAGTGCGCCCGCCATGACCGCCGCAGCCGATTCCCACCCGGACTACAAGCGCAATCTTTTGCTTCTGGCGATCTGCCAGGCGCTTTCCCTGTCCTGCACCAGCATGTCGATCGTGGCTACGCCGCTGGCGGCCTATTCGATCGCCGACAACAAGGCGTTCTCGACCCTGCCGATCGCCCTGCAGCATCTGGGCGTGATGACCTCGACCTTTCCGGCGTCGTTCATGATGCGTCGCTTCGGCCGGCGCGCCGGTTTCATGGTCGGTGCCTGCCTGGGCATTGCCGGCGCGGCGCTGTGCGTGCACGCGATGGTGACGTCGACCTTCCTGTATCTGTGCCTGGGTCTGTACCTGGTCGGCACCTTCGTCGGCCATGCCCAGTATTACCGCTTCGCCGCGGCGGAGATCGCCCCGCCCATCCTGCGGGCGCGCACCATCTCGTGGGTGCTGGCGGGCGGTGTCCTGGCGGCGGTGATCGGGCCCAACCTGGCCAATTTTTCGCGCGACTGGTTCAAGCCGGTGCTGTTCGAGGGCACCTACCTGGCGATGATCGGCCTGCTGGTGCTGAGCATCCTGGTGATCGGCTTCCTGCGCGTTCCCAAGCCCACGGCGCTGGAGATCGAAGGCTCGCAGCGGCCGCTCCTGACCATCGTCCTGCAGCCGATGTTCCTGGTCGCGGCCGGCGGCGCGGTAATTTCCTACGCCGTCATGTCGCTGCTGATGACGGCGACGCCCTTTGCCATGCATGCCTGCGACCTGCCGCTGTCCGACACCGCCTTCGTCATCAGCAGCCACGTGCTGGGCATGTTCGTGCCCTCCTTCTTCACCGGCTGGCTGATCACCCGATTCGGCGTGCTCAACATCATGCTGTTGGGCGTGGTGCTGCTGTTCGGCGCCGTCGCCATCGACCTGGGCGGCAGCAGCCTGTGGCATTTCTGGGCCGGTCTGGCGATGCTGGGCGTGGGCTGGAACTTCCTGTTCACCGGCGGCACCACCCTGGTGACCTCCACCTATACCGGGGCGGAGCGGGCCAAGACCCAGGCCATCAACGACTTCCTGGTGTTCGGTACCACCGGTATGGCCAGTCTTTCGGCCGGCATTCTGCACGAGGCCTTCGGCTGGGCGACCCTGAACTATCTTGCCCTGCCGATGATCGCCGTGGCCCTGTTCGCCGTCTGCATGGCGCGCTGGCAGCGTTACAGCGCCGTCGCCTGAACGCCGGACCGGCGCTTCAGCATCGCCCAGCCGCGCCGATTTTCCACCGCCAGAGGCCAACTTCCGGACTTTTCCCGGGGCCCGGCCTGTTGCCTTGGCCCCGCCAATCTGGCATTTTCCGGCCGCATTGCGCCGGGGGGATACGCGAAGGGGCCTAGGAACGAACAAGGGCCCGCCACCGAATCCGAGGCGTTTCTCGCAATTAAGACATTGTAATCAAACGGGAAATCTAAAATGTCCACCGCACTTTGGTTCGTCATCGGCTGCGGCATCCTGGCCGTGCTGTATGGCATCTTCACTGCGCGTTCGGTGTTGTCGGCCGATGCCGGCACGCCGCGCATGCAGGAGATCGCCAAGGCCATTCAGGAAGGCGCCAGCGCCTATCTGAAGCGCCAATACACCACCATCGCCATCGTCGGCGTGGTCGTCCTCGTCGTGTTGGCGGTGCTGCTGGGCATCTGGTCGGCGATCGGCTTCCTGATCGGTGCCGTCCTGTCGGGCGCGGCGGGCTTCATCGGCATGAACGTGTCGGTGCGCGCCAATGTGCGTACCGCAGTGGCGGCGCAGAAGAGCCTGGCGGCGGGTCTGGACCTGTCGTTCAAGGCCGGCGCCATCACCGGCATGCTGGTGGCCGGCCTGGCGCTGCTGGGCGTCGCGGTCTACTACGCCATCCTGCTGACCGCCAAGGTCGATGGCCGCGTGCTGGTCGATTCGCTGGTGGCGTTGGGCTTCGGCGCTTCGCTGATCTCCATCTTCGCCCGTC
>CAYWLS010000043.1:0-21696 GCA_964458605.1 uncultured Hyphomicrobiales bacterium
GACAGGTAGCCGCGATCGAACTGCATGCCCTCGACGACGTCGAGCTCGGTCTCCAGGCTCTTGGCCTCCTCGACCGTGATGACGCCCTCGTTGCCGACCTTCTTCATGGCCTCGGCGATCATCTTGCCGATTTCGACTTCGCCGTTGGCGGCGATCGAGCCCACCTGGGCCACTTCCTCGGAGGTCGAGATCTTCTTGGAACGCGTCTTCAGGTCGTTGACGACCGTCTCGACCGCCAGGTCGATGCCGCGCTTGAGGTCCATCGGGTTCATGCCGGCGGCGACCAGCTTGACGCCTTCGCGCACGATCGCCTGGGCCAGCACGGTGGCGGTGGTGGTGCCGTCGCCGGCGTTGGCGAGGATGTCGACGCCGCGCAGCATGCGATCGCGCGCGTCGACGGCGAATTTAACGTCCTTGGCAGCCATGGCTGTCTCTTCCTTCTATGGTCTTCCGGATTGTGGTTGGAGTCAGGCGGCCTTCTTGGCGGCCTTGGCATCGCTCAGGATGCCCATGATGTCGGTCTCCTTCATGATCAACAGCTCCTGGCCGTCGATCGTGACCTCGGTGCCCGACCACTTGCCGAACAGCACCCGGTCGCCTTCCTTGACGTCGAGCGGGACCAGCTTGCCCTGCTCGTCGCGGCCGCCCGGACCGACGGCGACGATTTCGCCTTCCATCGGCTTTTCCTTGGCGGTATCGGGGATGATGATGCCCCCCTTGGTCTTCTCGGCCTCGGCCAAACGCTTGACGACCACCCGGTCGTGCAGCGGACGGAATTTCATGCTCATCCTCCTGAAAACAAAGAACCTGGCCGGTTGGTCCGGCCGCTCCGTTGTTAGCACTCGTTTTTGATGAGTGCCAAAACCGCTGCGGATTTAAGGATATGCCGTCGCCCCGTCAAGGCTTGGCCAGCGCGATTCGCCAGATTTTTTCCCTCGTTCGGACGCCACGGGACTGGGCCGTGGCAGCACTCTCTCGACTATGCTGCTAAGGCATTGATATTTATATATTATTGACACACCCGGAAACTATGGCAGGCTTGTTGCCGTTATCGGGTTGTCTGGCCCGAAATATTGGGAGCGCAGTCATGACCCAGTTTTTTGCGCTGCAACTAAGGAACTATCGCCTCACCACCGCCGAGATCCTCTATCGCATGCCCGACCATCGCGAGCTGATCCAGACTTTCATCTGGCAGGATCTCGACATGGCACCGGAATTTCCCGTCCTTCACAAATTCCTCGACTTCTGGCAGCGCAATATTGAAGGGCCGCTCTACAAAGTGCGTGTGGCAAGTGCCGGGCTGGTCCAGCCGGCCGAGTACCGCTTTGCCGACGCTGAGATCAGGCTCCATTGAGGCTGGGTCGAGGGCCACGTCCTAGGACTGATTCGCCCAGGCGCATAAGCGCGCGCCTTTTCATATCGTCAAAAAAGGTCGCTAACCCGCGGGGCTAAGGCCGACTGCGGCCCGCCCTTTATCCCCACTATTTAGGATTGGGTTGTAGAACCTATCAAAATGGGTAGGTCAAACTGCAACGTTCGATAAAAAGACGGCGGCTGTAGTTGTTTTCGCGAACTAGCCGAATTCCTCAATTACATTGTCCGCCCGCGCGACATTTCTGCAACATGGTCCAGATCAACCTATCCGAGTGGCCAAGAGAAGCCGAATACTGGCCATGCAGTAGATCGATAGGACAAAATTATCTATATATATCAGATAATTGATATGTATTCCCATGCCGTATGACAAAGGAAGTGACACTGATTCATCGTCTGCTTGCGCAAACAAACTTTACTTGAGCGAGAACAATTCCCGCGTGTCGCGCAATAAAAGTTCATGCTCTGTCGGTGCTGTTAGTTTTGAGTTCTATGCGCCTGTATTATATCGTCCCGGTTGAGTTACGTGCCCGGTCAAACCGGGCTTCCGGGCGGATGGCCGTTCGGTGACGCGCAAATGGGGAATTGGGGAGAATCATGATCGATAAGTCTGGCCGGTTTGACCGCGCTGCCGCTGGCGTGCGCGAAATTCTTGGTCCCAACAGCGCGTCTGCGCCCGCCAAGAGCGGCAAAACCGGCGTGCGCCTGGCCTTGCTGGCTGGCAGCGCCCTGGTCAGCGCGCTGGTCGTGGGTGTGATGTTCACGCCGACGGAATCCTGGGCGGCTTGCGGCGGCAACCCGACCATTCTCTGCACCGGCAACGACACCAACGGCTACACCACCGCGACGGCCGCCGATACGTCGATCACCTTCGACAGCGCGACCACCGGTTCTTCGACCGGCACGATCTTCGTGACCCTGGTGGGCACCTCCGGCAACAACGACCTGACCGTCACCATGGCCAACGCGATGAGCCAGAATGTCGGCAATAGCGGCAACGGCTTCACCATCCTCGCGGTCAACGGCGGCGGCATCCAGAACTGGAATATCGCCGGCACGGCGGGGGCGACTGGCGGCAACGCGGTCAGCGTTACCCTGGCGCAGGGCGGCACCGTCAACATGACCTTCGCCAACACCGCCAGCGTGTTCGCCAACGGCACGGGCGATCTGCTCGGCGTGCCGAGCAGCGGCGGCGGCGTGGTGCTGACGACGACCACCGGAGCGGCCAACTTCTCGGTCACCAACCATGGCGGCTTCAGCACCCAGAACGACGCCATCTCGCTGATCAATCTGCTGGGGGCCGGCAACAGCACCATCACCAACGACGGCCATATCGGCAGCTCCGTGCTGGCGGTGGGCGGTTCGGGTGCGGTCATCTTCTCGACCAACAGCGGCGCCAACGGCACGGTCAACAATGACAACGGCCAGATCTGGGCCACCGGCAACGGCGGCCTGACCAGCGACTTCGGCGCGGTGGCTGTCACCGTTGGTGGCAATGCCCTGGTGAGCAACACCGGCGGCACGATCAGCACCGTCAACGACGCCGGTATCCTGGCGGTCGGCGGCGTGGTCGCCGGTTCGGGCACCTCCACGGTGACCAGCACCGGCGGCACCGTGACCTCGACCAACGGTCCCGGCATCGTCGCTGGCGTGCTCGGAACGGGCGCCACGCAGATCGACGCCGGCATCATCAATTCGGGCTCCGACTCCTTCTCGGTGGCCGGCTTCGGCACGGTGAGCGGCGGCGCGATCGGCTTCTCCAACACCGGCGGCACGACCATCAACCTGCATGGCAACGTGACCACGTCGGGCACCTACGGCGCCTTCGCCTACTCGGGCAGCGGCAACGCCACCACGACGGCGGATGCGGGCATCGTGGTCGACCCGACCATCGGCATGGCCAGCGTCACCGGCGGCGCCGGCATCGCCACGGTGGCCAATAGCGGCACCCAGGTGACCACGCTGATCGGCCTGGTCGGCGCCAATATCGGCAACGGCTCGGTAACGATCAGCAACACCAGCACCGGTTACGTCAACGCCACGTCGGGCGCCGGCATCCTGGCCCTCAAGGTCGGCCCGGGCTCCACCCCGCTGCCGTCCTCGACCAACTCGGTGGCCGTTTCCAACACCGGCACCGTCGCCGCGCCGAGCGGCGCGGGCGTCGCGGTGTTCGCCTTCGATACGGCCGGCACACCGGTGCGCAACGACGTCTTGATCAGCAACGTCGGTGGCACGCCGCTGGTCAATACCAGCATCACCGGTCAGGGCGGCCTGCTGTCGCCCGCGGTGGCGGCGATCGCCGACGGCAACGTCACCGTCCTCAACGACCGTGGCGCGCAGATCACCAACACCACGGGCGTCAGCGGCAACGGCGTGTTCGTGCTGGGCGGGCTGGCGGTGTCGATGACCAACGACCGGGGCGCCGATTCGACTGGCACTGCCAACCTGGCCAGCACCACGGCCGGAGCTTCGCTGCTCAACGACCGCGGCGGCAGCCTGACCTACTCCGGCATCAGCACGGTGAGCGGCGCCACCACGGCCTCGCTGACCAACGATCGCGGCGGCTCGATCACTACTTCGGGCAACGCCAGCCTGAACGTCACCGGTGTCGGCGGCAACGCCACCCTGACCAACGACCGGGGCGGCTCCGTCACCATGGGCGACACGCTGGGCTCGGTCAATCTGTTGAGCGTGGGCGCCGGCGGCGACGCGGTGATCAACAACTCGCGCGGCGGCACGATCGACATGCTCGGTGGCAACACCGTGCTGGTGGTCGGCGACAACGCGACGGTCAACAACAACGGCGGCGGCCAGATCCAGCTGAGCGGCCTGTCGGTCGTCACTCTGACGGCGACCGACGTCAATGGCGTCTCGGCCATCAACAACTCCGCCAACAACGGCTTCAGCAACGACAACTGCGGCGCCCTGAACGGCATCTGCGTCAACGGCATCGCCACCTTCACCGGCGTCGGCAGCCAGTTGCAGTTCAACAACAGCGGCGGCGTGCTGTCGATGCTGAACGGCTACAACGGCTACGGCAGCGGGGTGTTCACGCCCAATTGGGGCACCGAGCAGGGCGACCTGACGACGATCAACGGCAACTTCAACGGCACCTCCACCAGCCAGATCGGCGTCGATGCCCGCCTGGGCGGCGTGGCCACCTCGGCCGCCGACCTGGTGCTGGTGACCAATGTCGGCAACACCGGCCAGGTCACCGGCTCGACCGGCATCATCGTCAACTCGGCCAACAATCCGGGCCAGTACAACCCGGTCGGCATTCCCATCGTCGGCGTGACCTCGGGCATGACGACGTTCAGCAACTTCTACATCGATCCGCAGTCCAGCTTCTACGCCGTCAAGAACGGCGAAGGGGTGATCGACAAGGGCATGTTCTTCTATGCCCATGAACTGGTGCCTTCGCCGAACGTCGGCGGTGGCTTGGTTCACGTGCTGGTCGGCCTGCCCGACACCGAGACCTACCAGATGGCCTATGTCGCCTCCGGCGCGCAGAACCTGTGGTACGACACGGCGTTGAACTGGATCGACAAGCAGGACAACCTGCGCAAGCGGGGCAACGATCGCCAGATCGGCGACGGCAGCGGCTTTGGCGTGTGGGTCCAGGGCGTGGGCGCCTGGACCAAGCGCGATGCCAGCCAGTCGGTCATGAACTCCGGCTTCAATGTCGATACCAGCTATCACCAGGATACCTACGGCATCCTGGCCGGCGTCGACTGGACCAGCCGCAGCAACGGCAACGTGTTCCAGATCGGCGTTTTGGGCGGCTATGCCGACTCGAAGCTGACCTTCGACGCGTCTTCGGCCGACAACAGCTTCCACTACAAGGGAGCCCTGGTCGGCGCGACGGCGAGCTTCATGGCGGGCGGGTTCTTCATCGATGGCCTGTTCAAGGTCGATCTGATGAAGATGAATGCCCGGATGGGTTCGCTGAGCGCGTTCGGCGAATCCTCGTTCGACACGAACGTGACCAGCTATGGCGGCATGGCCAATGGCGGGTACCGCTTCGACATGAACTCCTGGTACGTCGAGGGCCTGGCGACGCTGGCCTATGTGAAGACCAACATCGACAGCAAGTCGCTGCAGGGCACCGGCATCGACTGGCAGGACGGCCAGAGCCTGCGCGGCGCCGTGGGCGCCCGCATCGGCACCACCTTCGACATGGGCGGCCTGCCGACCATGGACGTGTCGCTGCTGGGTCGGGTGTGGAACGAGTTCGACGGCAGGAACAAGGTCACGCTGGATGCCGGCGGCCCCTCGTTCAGCGTGTCGGACGGCGCGCTCAAGAACAAGCCGTTCGGCGAAATCGCCGGCCTGATCGATCTGGTCGACATCGGCAGCGGCTGGTCGGGCTTCCTGAATGCCGGCGTGAAGTTCAATGCCGACTTCACGACCATTACGGCCAAGGGCGGCATCCGCTACCAGTTCGGCGCTGTCGCCGCGGCCCCGATGGCGCCGCCGCCGGCCCCGCCGCCGCCGGCTGCTACCGCCAAGAAGAGCTTCATCGTGTTCTTCGACTTCGACAAGTCGAACATCACCAGCCAGGCCCAGACCACCATCAACGACGCCGTTGCCGCCGCCAAGGCCGGCAACTCCGCCCGCGTCACCCTGACCGGCCATACCGACCGTTCGGGCAGCGAGCAGTACAACATGGCGCTGTCGCTGCGTCGTGCCGAGGCGGTCAAGGCCAACATGATCAAGCAGGGCATCCCCGCTTCGGCCATCGTCGTCATCGGCAAGGGCGAGAGCCAGCCGCTGGTGCCGACCGCCGACGGCGTGCGCGAACCGCAGAACCGCAGGGTCGAGATCGTCATCTAAGACGCTCACTGTTGTAGGAAAACAGGGGAAAAATTCCCTGAGATGGGGGATCGGTCGCAAGCCGATCCCCTTTTTCGTCGCAGCACTGCGCCGGCCATGTAGTATTGCGCCGTGGCGACTGCGCCGTCGCCATTCGCCAGTCACGGGAAGATCATGAAACTGTCGTTGCCCAGGATCGCCATCGTCGCGGCCATTGCGCTGTGTGCCACCGGCTTCGCACTATTCGACACGATTGCCCAGACCGGGAAGACGCCCCCGGCGCCTGCACCGGCACCGGCACCGGCACCGGCCCCGGCCCCGGCTCCCTCCATGCCCCAGCGTACCGAACAGACGGTTCAGGATGGCTGGGTGATCACCTGCGTGGAAATGAGCGGCCAGACCAAGAAGACCTGCTCCGCACAGATGCAGGTCAAGGAGAACCAGCAGAATCGCACGATCCTCGTCTGGGTGATCGGTCGCACGCCCGACGGCACCCTGACCAGCGTGTTCCAGGGGCCGACCGGGGTCCAGATTCAGAAGGGCATCGAGATCAAGCTGGGCAATGCCGCGCCGCGCAAGGCCAGCTACGTGATCTGCACCGCCCAGTCCTGCGAGGCCAGCATTGCCATGGACGACGCCATGGTCAAAGACGCGCTCGCCGCCGTGAATGCCAACGCCGTCGCAACCCTGACCGTGGCCGACGGCCGTAGCTTGCAGATTCCGATGCCGCTCAAGGGCGTCGACAAGGTGCTGGCCGCCATCCGGCGCTGACGGGCGAATAGCCGAGCGCGCCGCCGGCTTCGCCGCGTCAGGCCGCGTCGGCCGTTGCGCCGCCAGGCGAGCCGGCTACTGTGCGCGGGCGGCCTGGTATTCCCGGCTGGTCCGGGCGATCAGTTCGGCGACCGAGGGGATGTCCGAAACGCCGGAAACCGAATGCCCGGCGCTCCAGATGTCCTTCCAGCGCTTGGCGGTCGGCTTCTCGCGTTCGGCCGCGTTGATGTCCTTGGAGATGTCCAGCGCGCCGCGGGCAGGCAGGTTGTCGGGGTCCAGCCCGGCCGCCACGATCGAGGGCCGCAGCTTGCTGGTCTCCAGCCCGGTGAAAGCCTTGGTCAGCAGGATGTCGTCCATCCGGCAATCGACCAGCATCTGCTTGTAGCGATCGGCGGCCATGCTTTCGCGCGTGGCGATGAACTTGGTGCCCATATAGGACAGATCGCAACCCAGTGCCTGGGCGGCGTGCAGCGCCACGCCGTCGGAGATGCCGCCGGCCATCACGACGATGCCGTCGAACATCGCCCGTACCGCGCGCGCGAAGGCGAAGGGGTTGGCCCAGCCGGTCTGGCCGCCCGCGCCCGCGGTCAGCAGGATCAGGCCGTCGGCGCCGGCGGCGATCGCCTTCTCGGCGTGACGCAAAGAGGCGATGTCGGCCAGCACCAGGCAGCCGGCATCGCGCAGGGGCTTGATGACGCGTTCGGGCGAGCCGACCGAGGCGATGACGATCTCCGCCTTGTGCTTGATCACCAGCGCGAGATCCTGCTCCACCCGCGGATTGGATTTGTGCACGATCAGGTTGGGGCAGAACGGCGCCACTTTGCCGCCGCCGGCGGCTGCCGCATCGGTCTCGGCGCGGATGCGGCCCAGCCACTGGTCGAGATCCTCGACCGTCCGGCAGTTGGCGGTGGGGAAGGAGCCGATCACGCCGTTGCGGCAGGCGGCGATCACCAGTTCGGGACCGGACACCAGGAACATCGGCGCGGTTATCAGCGGCAGCGACAGGCGGGACGACAGCGAGGCGGGCAGGGACATGGATCACCGATCGGCGTTGTCGGACGCCGCCAGACTAGCCGATCGATCGGTGGGGAGAAACGCGACAAACCGGGCACCGTCCGTCACGCGGAACGGACGCGCCCGGCGGCCGCCGTTCACACGCTGAAATACTTCGCCTGCGGATGGTGGATCACCAGCGCCGAGGTCGATTGCTCGGGATGGAGCTGGAACTCGTCCGATAGCGCCACGCCGATGCGTTCGGCGCCCAGCAGGCCCAGGATCTGCGCCTGGTCGGACAGGTTGGGGCAGGCCGGGTAGCCGAACGAGTAGCGGCTGCCGCGATAGTGTTGCTTCAGCAAGCCCTCCATGTCCTGCGCCTCGTCGGCCAGGAAGCCCAGCTCGAGCCGGATGCGGCGATGCACGTATTCGGCCATCGCCTCGGTCATCTCGACGCCGAAGCCGTGCAAATAGAGATAGTCCTGGTAGCGATCGGCGGCGAACCACTGGCGCGCCACGTCGGCCACGCGCTGGCCCATGGTGACGATCTGCAGGCCCACCACGTCGCGCTCCGGCGCGTTGACGTCGCGCACGAAATCGGCGATGCACAGGCCGCCGGTGCGGTTCTGCCGCGGCAGGGCGAAGCGCGCCAGCTCGGTGCGGCCGTCCTCGGCGAACAGCAGCAGATTGTCGTCCTCGGCCGCCGCCTTCCAGTAGCCGTACACCGCCTGCGGCTTGACGATCTTCTCGTCGTTGGCCTGCTTGGCGATCCGCAGCATCTGCGGCCGCAGCTCCTGGCGCGCCCAGGCCATGTATTCCTCCAGGCTGCGGCCGTCCTTCCTGAAGCCCCAGTGGAATTGATAGACCATGCGCTCATTGAGATAGGGCAGCAGATTCTGCACCGGCACGTGCTCGATCACCCGCGCGCCCCAGAACGGCGGGGTCGGCACGGCGATGTTGGCGGCCAGCTCCTGGCGCCGCGTGCGCACCTCCTCCCAGTCGACCGGCCGGGTCAGCCGCGCATCGGCCGCCTCGCCCAGCTTGCGCTTGGAATGCGACGGCTTGGTGCTGCGCTTCTGTTGCAGGTCCTGCAGGAACGGGTCGAATTGCCGTCCCACCACCTTGTCCATCAGGCCCAGCCCGTCGAACGCGTCGGCGGCATAGGCGACGCGGCCGCAGGCATAGGCCTTGACGCAATCCTCCTCGACATAGCGGCGGGTCAGGGCGGCGCCGCCCAGCAGCACCGGCACGTCCAGCCCCTCGCGCGTCATCTCCTCGAGATTCTCGCGCATCACCACGGTGGATTTCACCAGCAGGCCCGACATGCCGATGGCGTCGGCCTTGTGCTCCTTGGCGGCGCCGACGATGCTGGCGATCGGCTGCTTGATGCCCAGATTGACCACGCGATAGCCGTTGTTGGTCAGGATGATGTCGACCAGGTTCTTGCCGATGTCGTGCACGTCGCCCTTGACCGTGGCCAGCACGATGGTGCCTTTCTGCTGGCCCTCGAGCCGCTCCATGTGGGGCTCGAGATACGCTACCGCCGCCTTCATCGTCTCGGCCGATTTCAGCACGAAGGGCAGCTGCATCTTGCCGGCGCCGAACAGATCGCCCACCACCTTCATGCCGTCGAGCAGGATGTTGTTGATGATGTCGAGCGGCTTGTGCTTGCCCATCGCCTCGGCCAGGTCGCCATCCAGGCCCTGGCGGTCGCCGTCGACGATGCGGTCCTTCAGCCGCGTCTCGACGTCCTCGGCGCGGCCCTTGGCTTCGGCCTTCTCGATCTTGCGGTCGGCAAACAGCGCCAGCAGCGTCTCCAGCGGATCGTAGCCCTCGGCGCGGCGATCGAAGATCAGATCCTCGGCCACCTTCACTTCCGCGGGCGCGATCTTGTGCAGCGGCATGATCTTGGAGACATGCACGATGGCGCCGGTCATGCCGCGCTTGACGGCATGGTCGAGGAACACCGAGTTCAGTACATGGCGCGCCGCCGGGTTGAGGCCGAAGGAGATGTTCGACAGGCCCAGGATGATCTGGCAGCGCGGCATCTCCTTGGCGATGCGCTCGATGCCTTCCAGGGTCCACAGGCCGAGCTTGCGGTCGTCCTCGTTGCCGGTGGCGATGGTGAAGGTCAACGGATCGAACAGCAGGTCGGACGGATCGAGCCCGTGCTGGTTGACGGCAAAATCGTACAGCCGCTTGGCGACGCGCAGCTTCGCATCGGCATCCTTGGCCATGCCCTGTTCGTCGATGGTCAGGGCGATCACCGCGCAGCCGAAGCGCTTGGCCAGTTGCAGCCGCTTGGCCGCCGGTTCCTCGCCGTCCTCGAAATTGATCGAGTTCAGGATCGCCTTGCCGCCATAGAGCTTCAGGGTGTTTTCCAGCACGCCGTATTCGGTCGAATCGATCACCAGCGGGGCGGCGACGTGCACGCGCATGCGGCTGACGACTTCGCCCATCTCCTTGACCTCGTCGCGGCCGACGAAGGCGGTGCAGACATCGAGCGCGTGGCTGCCTTCCTTGACCTGCTCGCGGCCCATCTCGACGCAGCCGTCCCAGTCGCCCGCCTCCTGCAGCTTGCGGAACTTGGCCGAGCCGTTGGCGTTGCAGCGCTCGCCGATGGCGAAATAGGCGTTCTCCTGGCGCAGCGGCACCTGGCTGTAGAGCGAGGCGACCGACGGCACAAAATGCACCGAGCGCTGCTTCGGTGCGGGGCGTCGCGCTGCGCCGGCGCGGCGCGTCAGCATCTGGTCGAGCGCGGCGATATGGGGGATGTCGGTGCCGCAGCAGCCGCCCACCAGGTTGACACCGAATTCCTCGACGAAGCGCTCCATCCAGCGCACCAGCTCGGCCGGCTGCAACGGATAACGCGTCTTGCCGTCGACCAGCTCGGGCAGGCCGGCATTGGGCTGCACCGAGATCAGGCCGGGCCAGTTCTCGCCCAGCCAGCGCACATGCTCGGTCATCTCCTGCGGGCCGGTGGCGCAGTTCAAGCCGACCGAATCGACATCCATGGCCTTGAGGATGGTGGCGGCGGCGGCGATGTCGGTGCCGACCAGCAAGGTGCCGGTGGTCTCGACCGTGACCTGGGCCAGGATCGCCGTGCCGCTCCTGGCGGCCAGCCGGGCACGCTTGGCGCCGTTGATGGCGGCCTTGATGTTGAGCGGATCCTGCGCCGTCTCGATCAGGATGGCGTCGACCTGGCCGGCGATCAGCCCGCGCGCCTGCTCGGCGAAGGCGTCCTCGGCCGACTGGTAGCCGATATGGCCCAGGCTGGGCAGCTTGGTGCCCGGGCCGATCGCGCCCAGCACGAAGCGCTGCCGGCCGTCGCCCGCGAACTGTTCCAGCGCCTCGCGCGCCAGCTCGCCCGCCCGCTTGTTGAGCGCGAAGGTCTCGTCCTGCAAGCCGAACTCGCCCAGGGTGATGGCCGAGCCGCCGAAGGAATTGGTTTCGACCATGTCGGCGCCGGCTGCGAAATAGCCGGCATGGATCTGGCGCACGATGTCGGGGCGGGTGCGGTTGAGGATCTCGGTGCAATTCTCCTGCCCGCCATAGTCGCGCGCCACGTCCAGATCCATCGCCTGCACGCGGCTGCCCATGGCGCCGTCGCACAGCAGCACGCTTTCACGCAACGCTTCGAGAAACTTGCTCATGATCCTTACTTCTTGTCGTCGGTTTGCGGCCGTACGCCCAGCAAATGGCAGATGGCGTAAGTCAGGTCGGCGCGGTTCAGGGTGTAGAAATGGAAATCGCGAATACCCTCGGCCTGCAGGCGGCGGCACAGATCGCCGGCCACCGTGACGGCAACCATGCGGCGGGTCTCCATGTCGTCCTCGAGACCCTCGAACAGGTCGGCCAGCCAGGCCGGCAGCTTGGCGCCGCACAGTCCGGCAAACTTCCTGACCTGGGCGAAATTGGACACCGGCAGGATGCCCGGCACGATCGGCACGTCGATGCCCCGGGCGGCGGCGCGGTCGCGCAAGCGCAGGAAATCGTCCGGGTTGAAGAAGAACTGGCTGACGGCGCGGGT
Source organism: uncultured Hyphomicrobiales bacterium (assembly GCA_964458605.1). Lineage (GTDB taxonomy): Bacteria > Pseudomonadota > Alphaproteobacteria > Reyranellales > JAQSWP01 > JBBSNV01. The sequence continues at coordinate 11,981 of CAYWLS010000043.1, forward strand.
GGCGCCGGCATCGACCTTGCGCTTGAGGACTTCGAGATCGGCTTCGGCCGAAGCCGCGTCGGGATGCTTCTCGGGATAGCAGGCGGCGGAGATCTCGAAATCGTGCCGCCGCTTCAGCCCCGCGATCAGGTCGGTGCTGTAGGCGTAGCCGTCGGGATGGGGCGCGTATTTGCCGCCGGCTTCCGGCGGCGGATCGCCGCGCAGGGCGACGACGTGGCGGATGCCGGCGTCCCAGTACTGATCGGCCACGGCGTCGATCTCGGCCCGGCTGGCGCCGACGCAGGTCAGGTGGGCCGCGGGCTTCAGGCTGGTTTCGCGCAGCACCCGCGTCACCGTCTCGTGGGTGAGCTGGCGGGTCGAGCCGCCGGCGCCATAAGTCACCGAGACGAAGGCCGGCTGCAGCGGCTCCAGTCGCTTGATCGACTGCCACAGCGACTGGACCATCGCTTCGGTGCGCGGCGGGAAGAACTCGAACGACACGCGCAGATCGCTGCGCTTGTGCGCGGGAAACGCGGGCGCGGCGTCGCGCAGGGGAGAAGCGGGGATCATGCACGAGCCTCGGTGGCGGTGTCGCGGGACGGATTGATAGCGCGTTCAGCGGCACGGCTGGCCTGCCAGATCGTCACGTTGAGCCGTTCGCCCGGCAGGTGCTGCGGCCGCTCGACGCTGAGGCCGGCGCTGCGCAACCAGCCGCTGACCTGGTTGTCGGCGAAACCCAGATGGCGATGGGCATGTTCGCGCTGCAGGCGTACCAGCTCGTGCGGCCCGAAATCGACCACCAGCAGCCGCCCGCCGGGCTTCAGTACCCGCGCCGCTTCGTCGATCGCCGCCTGGGGATCCTCGGCATAGTGCAGGACCTGGTGCAAGGTCACGACATCGAAGCCCTCGTCGGGCAGGTCGAGCGCATACATGTTGCCCTGCCGCACCTCGGCGTTGCCGACGCGGGCGCGGGCGAGATTGGCGCGGGCCAGCGACAGCATCTCGATCGACTGGTCGACACCCAGGCCCCGCTCGACGTGAGGCGACAGCACTTCCAGCACGCGGCCGGTGCCGGTGCCGATATCCAGCAGCATCCCCTTGGGCCGGCCGGCCACGATCTGCACTAGCGCCCGCTCGATGCTGGAATCGTCGACATGGAGGCTGCGCAGGCGATGCCATTCGGGGGCGTTGTCGCGGAAATATTCGGCGATGCGGCTCTCCCGCTGCGCCTTGATCGCGGCGAGGCGACGCTGATCGCCGGCCAGCACGGCATCCTCGTCGGGCACGAGCGCGGCGATGGCGCCCGCCAACCGCGCCGTGTCCCGACCCCGGCTGAGACGGAAATAGGCGAACGGTCCCTCGCGCAGCCGCTCCAGCAGCCCGGCATCGACCAGCAGCTTCAGATGCCGCGACACGCGCGGCTGGCTCTGGCCCAACACCTGAGTGAGATCGGACACGTTGATCTGGTCGCGCGCACACAACGCCAGGATGCGCAGGCGCGTCTCCTCGGCGGCGGCTTTGAGGGCGTTCAGCAGATCGTTCATGCTTACCTCTATTGCATAAAGATATCTTTATATATAGCCATCAGCAAGAGGATTCAGGGTACGGCAGCATCTTCCACAGTCGAGTTCTGAATTTTGTGCGACGCAGCAAACGAGTGCGAGGCAGATTCCCGTGGCCGCTTGCGGTCTGCGGCACGAATGCAACACCCTGAACGAACACGCATATATGCCTGCCGTGTACTGGCGCCGCGCCAAGTCGCCATGTTAAACGGTTGTTATTAAAGCCTCGCATCTGGTCGTGCGGGGCGCTCCGCCCCAAGGCGGTGCGTTTGGCAATGGGGGAGAGGGCGGCCGGACGGGGACCAGCCTGGCCAGCGGCCTAAAGGTTGAAAGTAGTACGATGGCCTTCAAGTCTCTTGTCTTCCGGCTTGTGGCTTTGACCCTGGCGGCCATGGCGATCCATGGCTGCGCGTCGCCCTCGGACGATTCGCCGGACGCCAAGGCGGAATTCGAGCGCAACAACGACCCGTTCGAAATCCCCAACCGCTTCGTTTTCGCCTTCAATCGCGCCGTCGACACCGTGGTGTTGCGACCGGCTGCGGTGTTCTACCGCGACCTCGTTCCCGAACCGGTGCAGAACGGTACGCACAACGTGCTCCAGAACCTGGGCGAGCCGGTTACCGCGTTCAACGAATTCTTCCAGGGCAAGCCGGAACGCGCCGGCACGACCCTGGCCCGCTTCGTGATCAATTCGACCATTGGCGTGCTGGGTATCTTCGACGTCGCCAAATCCATGGGCCTGTCGCCCACCGACGAGGATTTCGGCCAGACTCTTGGCGTATGGGGCAAGAGCGAGGAAGGCGGACCCTATCTGGTGCTGCCGCTGATCGGCCCCTCCAATCCGCGCGACGCGGTAGGATTGGTGGTCGACTACTTCGTCGACCCCTTCAATATCGCCATACGGCACTACGATGTCGCATATCTCGGCTATATCCGGGCCGGAACGACAGCGGTCGACTATCGTTCGCGTACTATCCAGGTGCTGGACGATCTCGAGCAGAATTCGCTCGACTACTATGCCGCCGTGCGCAGCGCCTATCGCCAGCGGCGGGCAGCGGAGATCCGGGACGAGAATTACGGATCTTCGAAGAAGGCTCCCGGTACGGCCATGCTGTTCATGCCGGCGCCCGATCGCGAAGGCGATATCGCGTTCGCGCGTTGATCGCTTTTCTATCGTCTTAGAGGTTGGTTGCCATGACGCTTCGCAGCATCCTGGTCGCTTTGTTGCTGGTCGGATTCGCCGCCTTGCCGGCGCGCGCTTCCGATGCCGATCAGGCCAAGGCGGTTATCGATGGAATGGCGCAGCGCGCCATATCGGTTCTCAAGGAAACGGGTCAGGGCGATCGCGCCTCGCGCGAGGCGCAGTTCCGCCAGATTTTCCAAGACAGCTTCGACATCCCCAAGATCGGGCAGTTCGTGCTGGGCATCTACTGGCGCCGGGCCAGCGAGGAACAGCGCAAGGAATATCTCAAGCTGTTCGAGAGCTTCGTGGTCAAGACCTACGCCGAACGCCTGTCGCAGTATTCGGGCGAGAAGCTGCAGGTCGACGGCGCGCGCAGCAACGGCGACAAGACCACGGTCGACAGCGAAATCCTGCGCACCCAGAGTGGCCAGCCGATCCGCATCGCCTGGGAGCTGGAGAAGAACGCCGGCGGCCAGTTCAAGGTCACCGACGTGATCATCGAGCGGGTCAGCATGAGCCAGACCCAGCGCTCCGATTTCAGCTCGTTCATCAGCCAGAACGGCGGCAGCATCGATGCGCTGATCAACAAGCTGCGCAGCATGACCGCTCACAAATAGCCCGGCGCGCTTCTGCGAAACGACGCGGGCAGCCCCTGGGCTGCCCGTTCGCTTTTGCGCCGGCGCTTGCGGCTGGCCGGAGACCCAGGGCCGCCGTGAGCGGATCGCGATGGGATGGAAGCGCGACAAGGCTTCCATCCATCGTGTGGATCCGCTCTATTCCTCAAGTGTAGAACAAATTCACACCTTTTGGCGGAATCCGGAACGATTCCGTCAAACGGCGATTTGCTCTAGCCGCGGGTCAGCGGCTTGTACTTGATGCGATGCGGCTGATCGGCGTCGACCCCCAGCCGGCGCTTCTTGTCGGCTTCGTAGTCCTGGTAGTTGCCTTCGAACCACACCACCTGGCTGTCGCCCTCGAAGGCCAGCATGTGGGTGGCGATGCGGTCGAGGAACCAGCGATCGTGGCTGATCACCACGGCGCAGCCGGCGAATTCGGTCAGCGCCTCTTCCAGCGCCCGCAGGGTGTCGACGTCCAGGTCGTTGGTCGGCTCGTCGAGCAGCAGGACGTTGGCGCCGGATTTCAGCATCCTGGCCAGGTGCACGCGGTTGCGTTCGCCGCCCGACAGCTGGCCGACCTTCTTCTGCTGGTCGGCGCCCTTGAAATTGAAGCCGGCGCAATAGGCCCGGCTGGGCACTTCGCGCTTGCCCAGTTGGATGATGTCGTTGCCGCCGGACAGTTCCTCCCACACCGTCTTCTTGGGATCGAGCGCGTCACGCGACTGGTCGACATAGCCCAGCTTGACGGTGCTGCCGACGGTGAAGGTGCCGCCGTCCGGCTTCTCCTGTCCCACGATCATGCGGAACAGGGTGGTCTTGCCGGCGCCGTTGGGGCCGATCACGCCGACGATGCCGCCGGGCGGCAGGTTGAACGACAGATCGTCGATCAGCAGCCGGTTGCCGTAGCCCTTGCGCAGGTGTTCGGCGCGGATCACCAGGTCGCCCAGGCGCGGGCCGGGCGGGATGGTGATCTGGGCCTGCTCGACCGAGCGCTGCTCGCCTTCGGCGACCATCTGCTCGTAGGCCGCGATACGCGCCTTGGACTTGCTGCGCCGCGCCTGGGCCGACTGGCCCATCCATTCCAGCTCGCGCTGCAGGGTGCGGCGGCGGCTGGTCTCGGCCTTTTCTTCCTTGGCCAGGCGGTCTTCCTTCTGGCGCAGCCAGGACGAATAATTGCCTTCCCAGGGAATGCCCTGGCCGCGATCGAGCTCGAGGATCCAGCCGGCGACGTTGTCGAGGAAGTAACGGTCGTGGGTAATGGCGACCACGGTGCCGGGATATTCCTGCAGGTAGCGCTCCAGCCACGCCACCGATTCGGCGTCCAGATGGTTGGTCGGCTCGTCGAGCAGCAGCATGTCGGGCTTGGACAGCAGCAGCCGGCACAGCGCCACGCGGCGGCGCTCGCCGCCCGACAGCTTGGTCACGTCGGCGTCGCCCGCCGGGCAGCGCAGGGCGTCCATCGCGATCTCGACGGTGCGCTGCAGATCCCAGCCGTTGGCGGCGTCGATCTTTTCCTGCAGCGCCGCCTGCTCCTCGATCAGCGCCGTCATTTCGTCGGCGTCGGTCACCTCGCCCAGCTTGGTGGAGACTTCCTCGAAACGCTGCATCACGATGGCGATCTCGCCGACGCCGTCCATGACGTTGGCCATCACGTCCTTGCTGGGATCGAGATCGGGTTCCTGCGGCAGGTAGCCGACCTTGGCGCCTTCGGCGGCCCAGGCCTCGCCGGTGAAATTGTCGTCCAGCCCGGCCATGATCTTCAGCAGGGTCGACTTGCCGGCGCCGTTGGCGCCCAGCACGCCGATCTTGGCGCCGGGCAGGAAGGACAGCCAGATGTCCTTCAGCACTTCCTTGCCGCCGGGATAGGTCTTGGACAGACCCTTCATCACATAGATGTACTGGTACGACGCCATGATCGGGTGCTCGCCTGTGTCGGGAAGGCCGGAGTTTTAGCCGCTGGGCGCGGGCGATGCAACGCCGGCAGGACGGCCCGCCTCCGCCCGCCCATCCCTGAGAAAGCACCGATCAACCCACTTGAGGGATGCGGCGACCGCATTGGACGTCCTTCGCCGCAGAGCTAAACTGCCTGGCGGAAGGCTTGGCTAACCCCAAGAGGCAGCATGCCTGCACCTAGCCCTCGTACCGATGGGATCTCGGCGTGTCTTGTGCATCGCCGGGATTTCCAGTGCCCATTTCATGGTCCTGTGAACAGCCATGGCCGATGACATCGGACGCTGGCTGGAACGGTTTGGCCTGTCCCAATATGCGCCCTTGTTCGCGCAAAACGAGGTCGATCTCGAGGTCCTGCCCGAGCTGACGGAACAGGACTTCAAGGATCTCAACATTCCGTTGGGGCATCGTAAAAAGCTTTTGAAGGCCATCGCCGAGCTGGCTGCAGCAGCGGTCCCGCCGCCGACTAAGCCAACACAGCCGGCCCAGCCGCGTAACGAGGCGGAGCGGCGCCAACTCACGGTGCTGTTCTGCGATCTGGTCGACTCGACCGCTTTGTCGGCGCGGCTCGATCCCGAAGAGATGCGCGAGGTGATCCGCGTCTACCAGGCGGCATGCGCGAAAGCCGTTGGCCGCCACGGCGGATACCTGGCTAAGTTCATGGGCGACGGTGTGCTGGTCTATTTCGGCTATCCGCAAGCCCAGGGCAATGATGCCGAGCGGGCCGCGCATGCCGGTCTCGGCATCGTCGAGGCGGTTGCCGATCTCGGCAGAGATCATGCCGAGCTGCGCGATATCGACTTGGCCGTGCGGATCGGCATCGATACCGGCTTGGTCGTTGTCGGCGACATCATTGGTGAAGGCGCGGCCGAGGAAAAAAGCGTCGTCGGGGAAACGCCGAATGTCGCGGCAAGGCTGCAGTCCCTTGCAATGCCCAACCAGGTCGTCATCGGGCCGCTGACGCGCCAGCTGCTCGGCAGCAAGTTCGTTTACGAAGATCTCGGCCCCAAGCAGGTCAAGGGCATCGCCGCCCCCGTCCATGCCTGGCGTGTGCTGCGCGAGAGCGAAGACGATGGTGACGCCGACATCGCAGCTCTGGCCTCATCGCCGCTGGTCGGACGCCAGGACGAGTACGGCCTGCTGCTGCGCTGCTGGGAGGCCAGCAAGAAGGGCCACGGCCAAACCGTCCTGGTCAAGGGTGAGCCGGGAGTGGGCAAGTCGCGACTGGTTGCCGCGATGCGCGAGAAGGTGGCAGCGGACCAGCATCTGTGGCTGTCGATCCGCTGCTCGGCGCATCACGCCAACAGCACGCTCTATCCGGTGATCGAGCATCTGCGGCGGGCCTTGGGCTGGCGTGCCGAGGACGACGACGCGGCAAGGCTGGCAAAGCTTGAGCAGGCCTTGCAGCGGCAGAGTGCGCCGGCCGATACGGCGGTGCCGCTGCTCGCCGAACTGTTGTCGCTGTCGCTGCCGGAAGGGCGCTACTCCGCTCTCTCACTGAGCCCGCAGGAACGCCGTGAACAGACGCTCGATACCTTGGTGGGGTGGCTGGTCGACGAAGCCGAGCGCCGTCCCGTGCTCCAGGCGTGGGAGGATCTGCATTGGGCTGATCCGACCACACTTGAGCTGCTCAGTCTGTGCGTCGAACAGTCGCCGACGGTGGCTATGATGAACGTGCTGACGTACCGGTCCGACTTCGCGCCGCCGTTGACCATGCGCTCGCACATGACGACGATCACCCTGAATCGGCTGGAACGCGATGAGGTCGAGGTCTTGATCGACCAGCGGCGCGGCGGGCGGCCGCTGTCGCCGCAGGTGATCGACTATATTGTCGAGAAAACCGACGGTGTGCCGCTCTATGTCGAGGAACTGACCAAGGCAATGCTGGAGGCCTACGACTCGCACCCGGCCGGTGATGCGTCCCGGCCGAGCGCCGCACGCGCGCCGATGGAAGTGCCGCCAACCCTGCAGGAATTGCTGATGGCTCGGCTGGATCGGCTGCCGACGATCCGCGAGATCGCTCAGATCGGCTCCATCTTGGGCCGCGAGTTCGCCTACGAGATGCTGGAGGCACTCGGCGCGTTCGGCGAAACGGAATTGCAGAGCGGGCTGGACCGGCTGGTCGATGCCGAACTGCTTTACCAGCGCGGTCGCCGCCCGCGCGCGCGATACATCTTCAAGCACGCCCTTGTCCAAGACGCCGCCTATCAATCGCTGCTCAAGCGCACGCGGCAATATTATCACCAGCAGGTCGCCGAGCTGCTTGAATCGCGCTATGCTGAGATCGTTCGTGCGCAGCCCGAGGTGGTGGCCCACCACTACGCGCAAGCCGCCAATCATCGAAAGGCGGTGCACTACCTAGCCATCTATTCCGAGAAATCGGCTGCATCCTACGCCCATGCCGAAGCGATCGCGGCGCTGGATACGGCGCGCTTTCATGCCGAGCAGCTGCCCGACGTCGAACGCGCGGCCAAGGTCGTTGGGCTTGTCGTCCGTCAGGCCCAATCGCTGCACTTCCTGGGGCGTCGCCAGGAGATCGTCGAACTTCTGTCGCGGCACAGCGATCGGCTGGACGAACTGGACGACGCAGTGCTGGTGGCGGAATATCACTTCTGGCTTGGCTTTGCCCATGGCTGGCTGGGGCATCGCGAGGAAGCTGCGGCAAATCTCGGCCGCAGCCTGGAGGAAGCGACGCGGGCCAACTCGCCGGCGGTCAAAGGCAGGGTGCAGCGCGCCCTGGCCACCGAATGCGTCTATTCGGGCAGGCCGTTGGTTGAGGCCGTGACCTATGCGCGCCAGGCCATTGCCTCGCTGGAGCAGACCGACGACCGCTTTTGGCTAGGCCAGGCCCTGTTCACCTTGAGCTATTGCTGCATCTTCGCCGGCGATTTCGAAACGGCGCTGCAAGCAGCAGCTCGCCTCGAGGCGTTTGGCGATACGACTGGCCGCAGCCGGGCCCTGGCCAATGCCGCGATGCTGGCCGGATTGAGCCGGGCCATGTGTGGCGAGGGGGAAGAGGCGGTCGCGCTTTGCGAACAGGCGCTGCAAGCTGCTCCGGACACTTTCGAGACCGCCTTCGTGCTGGCCTGCCTCGGGCGCAGCCGCTGGGAGGCCGGCGACAACAGCGGCGGCGTGGCGGCGCTGGAGCAGGCCGTCGACTTGGCCGACCGCGTCCGTTCGCTGCAGTTTCGCGCCTGGTTTAGAACGATGTTGGCCGAAGCCTATCTGCTGAGCGGCGAATTGGCCAAGTCGGAAGTCGTCGTGCAAGAGGCTCTGGTGGCCAGCACGGGCAGCGAATTCCAGATCGGTATCGGCCTTTCGAGGCAGGTGCTGGGCCGGATCGCATGCGCAAAGGGCGACCTTGCCGAAGCGCAACGGCAACTGGCCGAGGCGCTGGAGATTCTAAGTTCGGTCGGTGCCGGCTTCGAGCTAGCCCGCACGCATCACGAACTGGCGCTGGCCGCCCGCGAACAGCAGCAGGATGCAGCGGCTGCACGGCACCTGAGGCTGGCAGACGAGGCATTCGCATCGCTGGGCATGACCAAACACTCCGAGCGGATTCGGGGGCTCGCCGAGCGCTGGGGCGTTAGCCTCGACGATCCGATATCAGCCTGATTGCCGCGGCAGGCTGGAAGGGGTGGTAGGCCCGGCAGGATTCGAACCTGCGACATAACCGTTATGAGCGGCTCGTTCTGACCGCTGAACTACGGGCCCCCGCCGTCTCTTATCGCGAAAACGCAAAGGCCCGGCAAGAGCCGGGCCTTTGCAGCGGACGAATTCGAGCCGCCTAGCTGTCCAGGAAAGAGCGCAGCAGGCGCGAGCGGCTGGGATGCTTGAGCTTGCGCAGCGCCTTGGCCTCGATCTGGCGGATACGCTCGCGGGTCACGGAGAACTGCTGGCCGACTTCTTCCAGGGTATGGTCGGTGTTCATGCCGATGCCGAAGCGCATGCGCAGCACGCGCTCCTCGCGCGGCGTCAGCGAGGCCAGCACGCGGGTGGTCGTTTCGCGCAGGTTGGACTGGATCGCCGCGTCGAGCGGGATGATCGCGTTCTTGTCCTCGATGAAGTCGCCCAGATGCGAATCCTCCTCGTCGCCGATCGGCGTCTCCAGGCTGATCGGCTCCTTGGCGATCTTCAGCACCTTGCGCACCTTCTCCAGCGGCATGCCGAGCTTCTCGGCCAGTTCCTCCGGGGTCGGCTCGCGGCCGATCTCGTGCAGCATCTGGCGGCTGGTGCGCACCAGCTTGTTGATGGTCTCGATCATGTGCACCGGGATGCGGATGGTGCGCGCCTGGTCGGCGATGGCGCGGGTGATGGCCTGGCGGATCCACCAGGTGGCGTACGTGGAGAATTTGTAGCCGCGCTGGTATTCGAACTTCTCGACCGCCTTCATCAGGCCGATGTTGCCCTCCTGGATCAGGTCGG
>CAYWLS010000044.1:0-19975 GCA_964458605.1 uncultured Hyphomicrobiales bacterium
GCATCGCCGCCATCAGCATGCCGGGCGTGATCTTGTCGCAGTTGGAGATGCACACCATGGCGTCGGCGCAATGGGCGTTGACCATGTACTCGACGCTGTCGGCGATCAGCTCGCGCGAGGGCAGCGAGTAGAGCATGCCGTCGTGGCCCATGGCGATGCCGTCGTCGACGGCGATGGTGTTGAACTCCTTGGCCACGCCGCCGGCCTGCTCGATCTCCCGCGCCACCAACTGGCCGAGATCCTTGAGATGCACGTGGCCGGGCACGAACTGGGTGAAGGAATTGGCCACCGCGATGATCGGCTTGCCGAAATCGGAATCCTTCATGCCGGTGGCGCGCCACAGGCCGCGAGCCCCCGCCATGTTGCGGCCGTGAGTGGTGGTACGCGATCTGTAAGCCGGCATTGCAATGACCTCTGCTTGATGAAGGACTGGTGGCGGTACCGTGAGAAATCCGCTGCGGAATATAGCAGTCCGTGCCGGTTTTGCAGGCGGCATGATCGTCGCGCTGCTGCGCCGCCGGCGCGGGGCAGGGCGCGATCACAACGCCGTGCATGGTCTTTGAAGTCAGTGCGATACGCGGCACTATGGGCCGACCTCGCACTGCAGCTTCTGCAGGCAAGACCCTTCGTCAATCAAGGATTTGGACGATGAGCAGTTCTTCGGAGTACGTCCCGCCCAAGGTCTGGGCCTGGAACAAGCAAAGCGGCGGCCGGTTCGCCAGCATCAACCGGCCGGTTGCCGGCGCCACGCACGAGAAGGAACTGCCGATCGGCAGGCATCCCTTCCAGCTCTACTCGCTGGGCACGCCCAACGGCCAGAAGGTCACGGTGATGTTCGAGGAGTTGCTGGCGGCGGGCCACCAGGGCGCCGAATACGACGCCTGGCTGATCAATATCGGCAGCGGCGACCAGTTCGGCAGCGGCTTCGTCGCGGTCAATCCCAACTCCAAGATCCCCGCGCTGCTCGACCGCAGCGGCCCCAAGCCGATCCGCGTGTTCGAGTCGGGCGCCATCCTGATGCACCTGGCGGAGAAGTTCGGCGCCTTTCTGCCGAAGCTGGGCGACCCGGCGCGGGCGGAATGCCTGTCATGGCTGTTCTGGCAGGTCGGCAGCGCGCCCTATCTGGGCGGCGGCTTCGGCCATTTCTACGCCTATGCGCCCAGCAAGATCGAATACGCCATCGATCGCTTCGCCATGGAGACCAAGCGGCAGCTCGACGTGCTCGACCGGCGCCTCGGCGAAAGCAGGTTCCTGAGCGGCGGCGACTACACCATCGCCGACATGGCGGTGTGGCCCTGGTATGGCGGCCTGGCCAAGGGCCTGCTCTACGGCGCCGGCGAGTTCCTGTCGGTGCACGAATACAAGAACGTGGTGCGATGGGCCGACGAGATCGGCGCCCGGCCGGCGGTCAAACGTGGCCGCATCGTCAACCGCGCCCAGGGCGAACTGTCCCAGCAATTGCGCGAGCGCCACGACGCCAGCGACTTCGAGCTGCGCACCCAGGACAAGCTCGAGGCCAGGAGCTGATCGCCGTCCGGCGCGCCGCCCCGGCGGCGCGTCCTTCTGCCCTACCTATTTCTTGCCACCGGCGGCGGCGGCATCCGGTTCCTCCCGGTCGTAGGTGATGCCGGCCTGCTCGCCGCTGCGCAGGCGATATTTCTCCACCTTTTCGGTCGGCGTGCGCGGCAGCTTCTCGCGGAACTCGATATAGCGGGGGATCCAGAAGCGCGGCATGTTCTTCTCGCAATGCGCCCATAGCTCCTGCGCGCCGAGCTGTTGTCCTGGCCGCAGCACCACCACGATCTTGACGTCGTCTTCGCCCAGCGGGCTGGGCACCGCGATGGCGGCGCATTCCAGCACCTTGTCGTGCTGGTTGACCACGCTCTCCAGCTCGAACGAGCTGATGTTCTCGCCGCGTCGGCGCAGCGCGTCTTTCTTGCGGTCGACGAAATAGAAATAGCCGTCCTCGTCCATCCGCCCGTTGTCGCCGGTGTGGAACCACAGATTGCGGAACGCCTCCACCGTCTGGCTGGGCATGTTGCAGTATTCGTTCATCATGTTGAACGGCTCTTTGGGGCGCACCACGAACTCGCCGACCGTACCGGCCGGCACTTCGTTGTCGGCGTCGTCGACGACGCGCACCTCGTAGGTCTCGGTGTTGGCATGGCCGCAGGAGCCCGGCGGCGCGGTCTCGCCTGGCCAGGCGCAGGTGACGATGCCGGTTTCCGACTGGCCATAGACCTCGTGGATCTTGCAGTTGAAGCGTTCCTCGAACGCCTTGTTGCGCTGCGCCAGATAGATGCAGCGCAGCGACGTCTTGGCGTCGTCCGGCCGCTCGGGCTGCTTCAGCAGCAGCGGCACCATGGAGAAGATGGTGTGGCCGATCGTGGCGCCGAAGGCGCGCACGTCGTCGAAGTATCGGCTGGGCGAGAAGCGCTCGACCACCAGGCATTGCGCGCCGACCGATAGCGTCGCCAGCACGCCCAGCCACGAGGCCACGGCGTGGAACAGCGGCATGCAGGTATAGAGCCGGTCGTCGGGCGTGAACTCGGTCAGTTTGACGAAGTCGAGCGCGAAGGTCAGCACATGGCAGTTGGTGGTCAGCGCGCCCTTGGACGGCCCGGTGGTGCCGGAGGTATAGGAGATGGCGAAGGCGTCGTCGTGGCGGAATCCGGTGTCGGGCTCGCGGCCGCTCTGTGCGGTGAAGGCGGCGAAGTCGTGACGCGCGACGTTGGCGATGTCCGTCGTGGTGCCGCCGTGCACGATCACCTGCTTCAGCTTGGGCAGTCGGCTCGCCACGTCGGCCAGCCGGTCGAGGAACTGGGCGCCGATCACCATGGTGGAGACCTCGGCCAGGTCGAGCTGGTGGGCGAGGATGGCGCCGCGATATTCGGTGTTGATCGGCACATAGACGATGTTGGCCTTGGCCGCGCCCAGCCAGGCGAACAGGAATTCCGGCGAGTTGGGCAGCATGATCGCCAGCCTGTCGCCGGCCCGCAGGCCGAGGTCGCCGAGGAAATGGGCGAAACGATTGGCGTTTTGGTTGAAGGCGCCGTAGCTCCATTGCCTGCCGGCGCAGTGGACAAACGGCCGATCGGGCTGGCGGTCCGCCATCAGGCGCAATAACTTACCGACCGAACGGTCGGCGCGATCGATGGCGTGCATGGCAATCCTCTCGTGACGCTGGCGTCGCGCGACGCCGGATCGAGTCAGTCTCTCACCCGCGTCGCGTTGTCAAACTCCGCGCGCGGACGGTTCTGCCCAGCGGCTTGTTGCGGTGCCGCAAATCACATCCGCCTGATATAAAAACAATCGTTCGTTTTTTTAAGTGGCAAGCGGATCGATGCGGCTGTTAGGATCGAGGCGACCGGCGGTCATTTTATCGGAGCTGTTCGATGCGCTTTGGCGTCTTTTACGAACTGCAATTGCCCAAGCCGTGGCTGCCGGGCGACGAGCACCGGCTGTTCAAGGAAGCGTTGGATCAGGTGGTGCTGGCCGATCGGCTGGGCTTCGACTACGCCTGGGAAGTCGAGCATCATTTCCTCGAGGAATATTCGCATTCGGCCAGCCCGGAGATCTTCCTGGCCGCGGCCGCCGCGCGCACCAGCAACATCCGGCTGGGCCACGGCATCCGCCAGGTGATCCCCAACTACAATCACCCGGCGCGCACCGCCGAGGGCATCGCCACGCTGGACATCATGTCGGACGGCCGGGTCGATTTCGGCATCGGCGAGGGCGCCACCCGCCTGGAACTGGGCGGCTTCGACATCCCGGCCAAGGAAAAGCGCGCCATGGCGCTGGAGGCGGCCGAACAGATCGCCAACATGCTGGTGCTCGATCCCTACCCGGGTTTCGAGGGCAAGTATTTCTCCATGCCCTGCCGCAACGTTATTCCCAAGCCGGTGCAGCAGCCGCACCCGCCGATGTGGATGGCCTGCACCAACCGCGACACGATCAAGATCGCGGCCAGCCTGGGCCTGGGCGCGCTGGCCTTCTCCTTCGTCGACGCCCAGGAAGCGCAGACCTGGAGCAAGATCTACTACGACATCGTCAAGAGCGAGCAGTGCGTGCCGCTGGGCTGGACGGTCAACGCCAATATCGCCTTGGTCTCGGCATTCTCGATCCACCAGGACCGCGCCGAAGCGATCCGGCGCGGGCAAGAGGGATTCGAATTCTTCGCCTATGCGCTGAACGCGCTGGTGGCGGCGGACACCGTGCCCGGCCGTACCGATTTGTGGGGCGAGTTCGTCGCCAAGCGCGGCGACAAGACCGACCGGCTGATCGCCGCCGCCAACGAGCAGAACTTCACCCGCGCCGCCGGCATCGGCACGCCCGACGACATGCGCCGCCATCTGGGGGCGCTGCGTGACGCGGGCGTCGACCAGATCATTTTCATGCAGCAGGCCGGTCGCAACAAGCATAGCGACATCTGCGAATCGCTGGAACTGTTCGCCCGGACGGTGATGCCGGAGTTCAAGGCCGAGCTGCAGGGGCGCGAAGCCGAGAAGGCCAGAGAGCTGGCGCCCTATATCGAGGCGGCGCTGAAGCGCAAGGTTCGCATGCGGCCGCTGGCCGAGCACGAAATCCCGGTGGTGCGCGCCTCGGTCAAGAAAGCGGTGATCGCCGCCGCTTGATCGATGGCGGCGTCACCGGGACAGTTCAACTGGAGCAGTCGAAAACCGAACAACAAACGGCGAAACGAAAAATCGTCGCCGAACGAGGGAGACCAAGACATGCAAAAGATTTCGCGTCGTACTGCGCTCAAGGGAATGGTGGCGGCTGGCATGGCGGCCGGCGCCGGCAGCATGGCGCTGCCGCGAGCCGCCCGGGCGGCGGAGACCACCTGGGAGCTTTATACCTATTATCCGGTGTCGACCGGCACGCCGGCGCGCGGCATGGTCAAGATCGCCGAGGACGTTGACAAGGCGACCAATGGGGGCCTGAAGATCAAGGTGCATCTGGGCGGCTCGCTGCCGATCCAGGCCGCCAGCATCACGCCGGCGGTGGCCAACAACGTGGTGCAGATCGCCGGCGACATCTTCGCCGTCGGCAACGTGCCGATCCTGGCCGTGCTGCGCCTGCCCATGCTGGTGCACAACGTGCAGGAATACGAGGCCGCCAACAAGGTGGCGCTGCCCCTGATCGAAGCGGCCTACGACAAGAAGGGCATTACGGTGCTGGGCCGCTACGTCTATCCCGAACAGTCGATCTGGTCGCGCAAGAAGCTGACCTCGGTCGCCGACCTCAGCGGCCAGAAGATCCGCGTCACGTCGCCCGAGCAGGGCGAATTGCTGAAACGCTTCGGCGCCACGGCGTTGACCATGGGCACGCCCGACGTGGCGGCGGCGCTCGACCGCGGCGTGGTCGAGGGCGTCGTCACGGCGGCTTCCGGCGGCGGCTATATCTGGCGCGATCTGCTGAAATACAACTACCGCTTCCCGGTCAACTTCCTCGAGACCCTGATGATCGCCAACAAGGAAGCGCTGGGCAAGCTGCCGGCCGACCAGCAGGCGGCGCTACGCAAGGTCTGCACCGACGACACCGCCTGGATCACCAAGACGTTGACCGACGAAGAAAACGACCTGCGCGAGAAGATGAAAGCTGCCGGCCTGGTGGTGACCGACGCCAAGCAGGCGGAGATCGACGAAGGCCAGAAGAAGATGATCGAGTACTGGGACTCCTGGTCCAAGACCCAAACGCCGGACGTTGCCGACGCGCTGGCCAAGGTCCGCAAGGAACTGGGCCGCTAAGCCCGTGGCCGGGGACGATCGTCGCGGCGCGGCCCCAGCGGCTGCGCCGCCGCTCGACGCGGGCGGACCGGATGGCATCGGGCACCCGATTCGCGAGACCGATGCTGGGTTCGCCACCCTGCCGTTCGACGAGATCGACCGGCGGGCGGCGGGCGGCCCGGCGTTGCCGCAGCGGCTGGAAGGGCCGCTCGAGACGGCCTGCGCCTGGCTCTGTTGCTTAGGGCTGATGGCCATGGCGTTGCTGACCGCGGCGGAGGTGTTCGCCCGCGCCATCTTCAACTATTCGTTCGAGATCACCGACGATCTGGCCGGCTACACCGTGGCCGGCATCACCTTCCTGAGCCTGGCGGTATGCCAGGTGCGCCACTCCTTCCATCACATCGAATTCGTGCAGGGCCGGCTCAGCCCGCGCGCCCGCGCCTGGTCGGGCCTGGCGTTCACCCTGGTGTCGATCGTGTTCGTCGGCGTGCTGACCTGGCAGCTCGTGCTGTTCGACTATCTCAGCTATCGGTCAGGCGACGTCTCGGCCACCAGCAGCCTGACCGTGCCGATGTGGATCCCGCAGAGCGTCATGCCGATCGGCTCGGCCATCCTGCTCTACGCCCTGGTCAAGACCGGCATCGCGCAATGGCGCGCCATCCGGCGCGGATCGCCGCCCGGCCCCGACAGGCAGCAGGCGGAGCGCCGGCCATGAGTCCGGAACTGCAATTGCTGCTGGTGATGGGGCTGTTCCTGGTGCTGCTGACGGTCGGCATGACCGTACCGCTGGCCATCACCATCCCGGCCATCGCCTATATCTTCATCCAGGGCGGCGTCCCGGCGCTCAAGGGCATCGGCTTCTCGACCTGGGGCAGCATCGACAGCTTCACCCTGACCGCCATTCCGCTGTTCATCTTCATGGCCGAGGTGCTGCAGCGATCCGGCCTCAGTTCGCGCATCTATGGCGGCCTGTCGCAACTGGTGTCGCGCATTCCCGGCGGCCTGCTGCAGACCAACATCGCCGGCTGCGCCGTGTTCGCCGCCATCAGCGGCTCGACCGTGGCCACCGCCGCCTCGATCGGCGGCGTGGCGCTGCCGCAGCTCTTGGAGCGCGGCTACAGCCGCACCCTGTCGGCCGGCTCGATCTGCGCCGGCGGCACCCTGGGCTGCCTGCTGCCGCCCAGCCTGGCGCTGATCATCTACAGCACCTTCACCAACACCTCGGTGGCGCGGCTGTTCATGGCCGGCGTGATCCCCGGCCTGATGCTGACCGGCATGTTCATGACCTACATCGCCGTCTACGCCAAGCTGCGGCCCGAGGCGGCGCCGCGCGAACGCCGCGCCGCCACCGTGCTGATCTTGCTGCGCGCGCTGGCCGACGTGCTGCCGTTCTTCCTGCTGGTCGGCGGCACCCTGGGCAGCATCTATTTGAGCCTGGCGACGCCGACCCAATCGGCCGCCATCGGCTCGATCGCCGCCGTGATCATCGCGCGCCTGTGGGGCAACCTGTCGCTCAAGGTGTTCTGGGAATCGCTGAACGGCACGGTGCAACTGGTCGGCAATCTGCTGTTCATCATCTATGCCGCCTATCTGTTCTCCTACGCCATCAGCCTGGCCGGAGTGGGCGAGGCGCTGACCGCCTGGCTGGTGCAGCTCGAGCTGAGCCGGGTCAACTTCTTCCTGGCGCTGTTCGTGCTCTACACCATCCTGGGCTGCCTGGTGGAAAGCGTCGGCATGATCGTCATCACCGTGCCGCTGCTCTATCCGGTGCTGATCAAGTATGGCATCGACCCGATCTGGTTCGGCGTCATCCTGGTGATGTTCATCGAGCTGGGTGCAATCTCGCCGCCGATCGGCATCAACCTGTTCGTGATCCAGAGCATCTGGAAGGGTCAGATGAGCGAGGTGGTGATGGGCACCATCCCGTTCCATCTCATCATGTTCGTGCTGCTGTTCATGCTGGCGCTGTGGCCCGAACTGGCGCTGTGGCTGCCGCACCACATGAACCAATGACGATGGCGGCCTGGACCCCGATCGCCCGTCGGCCAAACAAGCATTGAGGAGAGCGTAACCATGCCGCGTCTGTCCGAAGCCAAAGGGGGCCTGCATTACGAGGTGATCGACTTCGTGGCGCCCTGGCACAAGAATCCCGAGACCATCGTGTTCCATCACGGCGCCGGCTCGATCAGCGGCATGTGGAGCGAATGGATCGGCGTGCTGGGCGACAAATACCGCATCGTCACCTTCGATTTCCGCGGCATGGGCAAGTCGGCCGACGCCAAATACGACAAGGGCTGGAGCTTCGAGGTTTCGGCCGACGACGTGGTGGCGGTGGCCGATGCGGCGGGGGTCGACAAGTTCCACTTCGTGGGCGAATCCTATGGCGGCACGGTCGGGCTGATGCTGGGCCTGCGCCACAGGAACCGCTTGCGCACCCTGACCATCAGCAACGCCGCCCATATCGGCTCGCGCATCGGCAATATCGCGGAGTGGGAACGCACCCTGCGCAAGCCGGGCGGCGCGCTGGAATGGTCCAAGGGCATGATGAAGGACCGCTTCTATCCCGGCCAGATCTCGCCCGAGCAATGGGCCTGGTACGAGGAGCAGCAGGCCAGCCATCCTATCGATTCGATCATCGACGCGCGCAAGACCCTGGTCGACGCCGATCTGTCGGAGCGGCTCAAGGAGATCGACACGCCGACCCTGCTGCTGCACGGCGATGCCAGCCCGTTCGTCTCGGTGGCGCTGATGAGCGACATGAAGAGCCGCATGCCCAAGGCCGAGCTGCAGCTCTTCGCCCATGCCAAGCACGGCGTGCCGGTGGCCTATGCGAAACAATGTGCCGGCGTGCTGCGTGCCTTCCTCGACCGCCAGCATGCGAAGGGTTGAGGCCGGGCCCTTACGTGAAGGAGTAGCGTCATGGCGCAATACGATCTGAAAATTGTCGGCGGCACCATCGTCGACGGCACCGGCAAGCCGGGCTTCACGGGCGATGTCGGCATCGCCGATGGCAAGGTGGTGGCGGTGGGCGAGGCGCCGGGCGAGGCGCGCCAGACCGTCGACGCGCGCGGCAAGGTGGTGGCGCCCGGCTTCGTCGACGTGCATACCCATTACGACGCGCAGGTGTTCTGGGACCGCAACATGTCGATCTCGCCTTGGCATGGCGTGACCACGGTGGTGATGGGCAATTGCGGCTTCGGCGTCGCGCCGACCAGACCGCAGGATCGCCGCCGCATCCTGCTGACCTTGGAAAAGGTCGAGGGCATGAGCATCGACGCGCTGGAAGCGGGCTTGAGCGCCACCTGGCCGTTCGAATCGTTCCCGCAATATCTCGACGCCATCGAGAAAAGCGGCAGCGCCATCAATGTCGGCGCACTGCTGGGCCACACACCCCTGAGAATGTACGTGATGGGCGAAGAATCGACCGAGCGCGAGGCGCGCCCCGAGGAGATCGAGGCCATGGTCCGGCTGGCGCGCGAGGGCATCGAGGCCGGCGCCATCGGCTTCTCGACCTCCGGCTCCAAGGTGCATGTCGGCTACGAAGGCCGGCCGGTGCCCAGCCGGCTGGCGTCGTTCGATGAGATCCGCCGCCTGACCAAGGTGATGGCCGAGGCCGGCAAGGGCATCCTGCAGGCCAATGTGGGCCCGTCGCTGTTCTACGACGAATTCGCCGCGCTCTATCGCGAGACCGGCCGGCCGATCACCTGGACCGCGCTGCTGGGCGGCTTCTGGGGCCCGGGCCAGACCTACAAATATCTCGACCGCGCGTTGGCGCAGCAGCAGGAAGGCATGAACATCGTGCCGCAAGTGGCGTGCCGGCCGATCAATTTCGAATTCACCTTCGCCGAGCCGTTCCCGTTCGAGAACCTCAAGCTGTTCAAGCCAGTGGCGGCTTCCGGGCCGGACGAGAAGAAGCGCATCTATACCGATCCGTCGTTCCGTCAGTCGTTCAAGGACGAGTTCGGTCCCACCACGCAGCGCGTCATGAGCCGCTGGTGGGACAAGACCACCATCGCCTTCCACCCGGCCGATCATTCGCTTGATGAACGGGTCTTGGGCGACGTGGCGCGCGAGCGCGGCGTCGACCCGGTCGATCTGGCGCTCGACATGGCGCTGGCCACCGACCTGCAATGCCGCTTCCGCCTGGCCATCCTGAACTCCGACGAGAAAGAGGTGAGCGGGTTGCTGACCTCGCCCGGCACCCTGGTGTCGCTGTCGGATGCCGGCGCCCATGCCAGCCAGCTCTGCGACGCCTGCTACTCGACGCATCTGCTGGGTTACTGGGTGCGCGAGAAGGGCATCTTCGGCCTGGAGGAGGCGGTCAAGAAGCTGACCTCGGATCCGGCCGATCTGTTCGGCATCAAAGGCCGCGGCCGCCTGAATGTGGGCAGCCATGCCGACGTGGTGGTGTTCGATCCCGCCACCATCGCCGCGGGACCGCTGCGCCGGGTCAACGACCAGCCGGCCGGCCAGGACCGACTGGTGGCCGATGCCATCGGCGTCGAGCTGGTGGTGGTCAACGGCATGCCGGTGCGCCAGGACGGCCGCGACCTGCTATCGGCCAAGGGCGCGATGCCGGGCCGGCTGCTGCGCAACGGCGTGGCGGCCTGAGCGGAAGGATTGGCGGCGCGCCATGGCACAGGGGCTGGAAGGCATCCGCGTCGTCGAACTGGGCTATCGCGGCGTGGCGGCGGGCTATGCCGGCAAGCTGCTGGCCGATCTCGGCGCCACGGTGATCAAGGTCGAGCCGCCCGAGGGCGACTGGACGCGGCATTACGGGCCGTGGCGCCAGGGCCATGAAGGCGATGCCGAGGCCAGCGGTCTCTATCTGGCGCTCAACGCCAACAAGCGCTCCAAGGTACTGGCGCTCGACCGGCCGGCGGGCTTCGCCGAATTCCAGGCGCTGCTTGACCAGGCCGACCTGCTGATCCACGACCTGCCGCCTTCGCGCATGGACGCGCTGGGCTTCGACTACGCTAGGCTGGCGGCCGGCAATCCGCGCCTCAGCATGGTGTCGATCACGCCGTTCGGCCTGACCGGACCCTATCGCGATTACGCCGCCTGCGACCTGATCGCCTTCCACGCCGCCGCGGGCGGCTGGATCTTCGCCGATCCGCGCGATCCCAGCGGCCAGCCGCCGGTCAAGCTGTTCGGCAAGCACTCCGAGATCATGGCCGGCATCACCGCGGTGGTGACCGGCCTGGCCTGTTATCATGCCGCGCTGGACAGCGGCCGGGGCGATCACGTCGACCTGTCGATCCAGGAAGTCGGCGCCACCCAGCACGGCCCCAATTCGGTGGAATACGAATATGCGCGCCGGCTGATCGACCGGCTGATCCCGCGCAAATACGCGCCGTCGGATTACTACCGCTGCAGCGACGGCTATATCTTCATCGTCTGTCCCGAAGACCATCAGTGGGACTACATGGTCAAGGTGATGGGCAGCCCGGCCTGGGCCGCCGAGCCGCGCTTCGCCACGCGCTGGCTGCGCGGCGGCGAACATCGGGAGGCTTTCGCCCGGCATCTCAACGCCTGGACCAGCCAGCGCACGGTGCAGGAAGTGTTCACGGCCGCTCAAGCAGCCCATGTCTGCGCCATCATGCTGCTGCGGCCCGAACAGGTGGCCGAGCAGAAGCACCTGGCCTCGCGCAACTTCTTCCGCGACCAGCTTCACCCCAAAGCGGGATCGTTGCGCATGCCGGGTCCGCCGGTGCAGTTCGACCGGCCGTGGTGGCGGCTCGACCATGCCGCGCCGGCGCTGGGCGAGGACCGGGATGCGCCGCCCCAGGCCTTCGCCGCCGCCGGGGCGCGGCCGCCGGCCGGGCATGAGGATGCGCGGCGCCTGCCGCTGGCCGGCATCAAGGTGCTCGATTTCACCCATTTCTGGGCCGGGCCGCATTGCACCCAGCATCTGGCGTTCCTGGGCGCCGAGGTGCTGAAGATCGAATCGATGAAGCGGCCGGACTTCACGCGCAAGTTCAACATCTTCCCGCGCGACATGGAGCCCGGCATCAACCGCGGCGGCTACTTCAACGAATACAACCAGATGAAGAAGAGCGTCGGCATCGACGTCAAGCATCCCGAAGGCCTGAAGCTGCTGCGAACGCTGGCCAAGCAGTGCGACGTGGCGGCCTCCAACTTCTCGACCGGCGTGATGGATCGGCTGGGGCTGGGAGCCGACGATCTGCGCGCGGTCAATCCCGACATGATCGTGCTTGAATTGTCCGGCTTCGGCAAAACCGGCCTGTTCAAGGACTATATCGCCTTCGGCCCCACCGTGGTGCCGTTCGCCGGCATCGTCGCCATCCCCGAGACGGGCGAGCCGCCGCTCTATTCGTCGTCGGGCTACGGCGATCCCAATGGCGGGCTGTACGGCGCCTATGCCGTGCTGTCGGCGCTGGCGGCGCGCAAGCTGCATGGCGGCGGCGCCACGATCGACGCCACCTTGTGGGAGACCACCGCGTCGAACAATGTCGAGGGCTTCATCAACGCCGCGCTGGGCAACAAGGCCTATGGCTATATGGGCAACCGCGACGCGGTGCTGGCGCCGCACAACGCCTATCCCGCGCTGGGCGACGACGCCTGGATCGCCATCGCCGCCACCGACCAGACCCAATGGCAGGCGCTGTGCGCGGTGATGGGCCAGCCCGGCCTGGCCGACGATCCGCGCTTCGCCGACAATGCGCGGCGCAAGCAGAATGAGGACGCGCTCGATGCCGTCATCGCCCAGTGGACGCGGCAACGCGATCGTTTCGCCGCCACCAGGCTGCTGCAGACCAAGGGCGTGCCGGCTTTTCCGGTCTACAGCGTCGCCGACATGCTCGAGGATCCGCATCTGGAGCGACGCCGCTATTTCGTCAACCTGCCGCATCCGGAAGTGGGCGTGCGGCGGCATAACGGCCGGCCGTGGCAGCTCGAGCGGCGGGGCAGCGACGTCGATGCGCCGGCGCCGCTGATGGGCCAGCACACCGAAGACGTGCTGCAGCGCTATCTCGGCCTGTCGGCGGCGGAGATCGACAAATTGCGTAAAGCGGAGATCGTGTGGTGAGTTTTCGGTTGGGCGTCGATATCGGCGGTACGTTCACGGATCTGGCGTTGTTCGACGAGCAGACCGGCGGCATGACCATCCACAAGCTGCTGACCACGCCGGCGGCGCCGGCGCAGGCGGTGCTGCAGGGCATGCTGGAACTGCTCGAACTGGCCCAGGTGCCGGTGGCGTCGGTGACGGCGCTGGCCCACGGCACCACGCTGGTGACCAACGCGGTGATCGAGCGCAAGGGCGGGCCCTGCGCCATGATCGTGACGCGCGGCTTTCGCGACGTGCTGAATATCGGCGCCGAGAACCGCTACGACCAGTTCGACATGCGGTTGCGCTATCCCGAGCCGCTGGTCAGCCGGCCGCTGCAATTCGAGATCGACGAGCGCATCGGACCGGACGGCAAAGTGCGGATCCCCCTGGACGAGGCCCAGCTGCGCCAGGTGCTCAAGCAGGTGGCGGATAGCGGCGCCGAGGCGCTGGCGATCTGCCTGCTGCACTCATACGTCGAGCCCAAGCACGAGCGGCGCATCAAGGAGATCGCCCAGGCCGAGTTCCCGCAGCTTTACGTCTCGGCTTCGTCCGACATCCTGCCGTTCATGCGCGAGTTCGAGCGCTGGACCACCACCACCATGAACGCCTATGTGGCGCGCATGATGGACGTCTATATCGACCGGCTGGAGCGTGGCCTGGGCGAGGCGAAGTTCGACGGCAAGTTCTACATCATGACCTCCAACGGCGGCACGGTGACGCCGGAAACGGCGCGGCAATATCCGGTGCGGCTGCTGGAATCGGGGCCGGCGGCCGGCGCGCTGATGTCGAGCCATTTGAGCGGCCTGCTCAAGGAGCCCAATCTGCTGTCCTTCGACATGGGCGGTACCACGGCCAAGGGCGCCCTGATCGTGCGCGGCGAGCCGCAGAAGAAATACGAGCTGGAAGTGGCCCATGCCCACGAGCACAAGGTGGGCAGCGGCTACACGGTGAAGATCCCGGTGATCGACATGGTCGAGATCGGCACCGGCGGCGGCAGCATCGCTTCAATCGACGAGCGCGGCATGATCAAGGTCGGCCCGCGCAGCGCCGGCGCCGATCCCGGTCCGGTGTGCTACGGCCGCGGCGGCACCGAACCGACCATCACCGACGCCAACGTGGTGCTGGGCTTCCTCGATCCGGCCTATTTCCTGGGCGGGCGCATGAAGCTCGACAGCGAAGGCGCCAAGGCGGCGATCGCGCGCAAGCTGGGGCAGCCGCTGGGCATCGACGCGCTGCGCGCCGCCTGGGGCATCCATCAGACCGCCAACGAGAGCATGGCGCAGGCCTTTCGCCTGCACGCCGCCGAGCGCGGCCACGACTATCGCAGCTTTGCCATGACCGCATTCGGCGGCTCGGGCCCGGTGCATGCCGCGCGCATCGCCCGCATCCTGCGCATCCCGCGCGTGATCTTCCCGGTCGGCGCCGGCGTGATGTCGGCCTTCGGCCTGCTGGTCAGCCCGCTGTCGTTCGAGACCGTGCTGTCGCATCCTATGCCGGTCGACGGCTTGAGCGACGCCCAGCTCGACGCCGCCTTCGCCGCACCGATCGAAGAGGCCACCGACTTCCTGGCCCGCGCCGGGGTCAGGCCCGAGCAGATGCGGGTGCGCCGCCGGCTCGACATGCGCTACCGTGGCCAGGGCTACGAGATCGAGGTGATCCTGCCCGACGCCGCCGGCCAGCGCACCACGGTGGCGGAATTGGCCGATCTGTTCGGCCGCGAATACGAGCGCATCTTCGCCACCAGCTTCCTGCGCGAGCCGCTGGAGATCGTCAATCTCAAGGTCGAGGCGCTGGGCCCGCCGCCGCCGATGCAGTCGGGCTACCGCCTCAACCGCAAGGCCGAAGGCAAGGCGCTGAAGGGCCAGCGCCTGGTCTACCAGCCGGAACGCCAGGCGATGGCGCCGGTGCCGGTCTACGATCGCGCCGCGCTCAAGCCGGGCGACAGGATCGACGGCCCGGCGCTGATCGAGGAGCAGGAATCGACCAGCGTGATCAACGAGGGCGACAAGGTCGAGGTCGACGAAAACCTGAACCTGATCGTCCAGATCGCATCAAGCGATTCTAGGGGCGAGAGGAGCTGAACCATGGCCAAGAGTTTCGATGCCGTCACCCTGGGCATCATGTGGGACCGGCTCAATGCCATCACCAGCGAGATGACGGCGGCGCTGATCCGCACCTCCTTTTCCACCATCGTGCGCGAATCCTACGATCTGTCGGTGGTGGTGTTCGATGCCAAAGGCCGCGCCCTGGCCCAGGGGCGCCTCAGCGCGCCCGGCCATAGCGGTACCGCCGCCAATACCATCCGCTACATCACCGCGAACTTCCCGATCGAACAGATGCGGCCGGGCGATCTGTTCATCACCAACGATCCCTGGCACGGCACCGGCCATGTCTACGACATGAACTTCGTGCGCCCGGTGTTCCGCACCGACAGGCTGGTCGGCTTCACCTTCAGCGACACCCATATGCCGGACATGGGCGGGCTGGGCTTCTCCGCCAACATCGCCGACAAATACGCCGAGGGGCTGCACCTGCCGGCGGTCCGGCTGATGCGCCAGGGCGAGATCGATCCCTCCGTGCTGGCGATCATCCGCTCCAACGTGCGCGTTTCGGAGCAGGTGATCGGCGACATGATGGCCAACGTCACCTGCGCCGAGCTGGGCGAACGGCTGCTGCTGGAATTCCTGGACGAATACGGCCTGGACGATCTGCAGGCGGTGGGCGATGCCATCATCGCCAAGTCCGACGCGGCGATGCGCGAGGCGATCACCCGTATTCCCGAAGGCATCTATCGCAACCGCATGCAGATCGAAGGGCTGGACGGTCCGCTCACCCTGGCGTGCGCCTGCACGGTCGAGGGCGGCACCATCAAGGTCGATTTCACCGGCACCGATCCGATCGTCGCCGGCGCCATCAACGTGCCGTTCTGCTACACCCGCGCCATGGCGATCTTCGCCCTGCGCCTGCTGACCGTGCCCAACCTGCCGGCCAACGAGGGCTCGATCGGACCGCTGCAATTCTTCGCCCCCGACAACTGCATCTTGAATGCGCTGTCGCCGGCGCCGACCGCCGGTCGGCATGTGGTCGGCCACTATGTGACGCCGCTGGTGATGGGCGCGTTCGGCGAGGCGCTGCCGGAGCGGGTGCAGGCGCAGTCCGGCATGGTCGATCTGATCAACGTGCAGGGCAAGGTGGCGGGCGGCCGCGACATGTCGAGCATGTATTTCGCTTCGGGCGGCTACGGTGCCATGAACGGGCTCGACGGGCTGTCCACTTTGGCGACGCCGGCCAGCATGAAGATGACGCCGGTCGAGGTGTGGGAGACGTTGAACGGCATCACCATCGAGAGCAAGCGGCTGATCCCCGATTCCGGCGGCGCCGGCGAATATCGCGGCGGGCTGGGACAGGAGGTCGTCATGCGCAACGATCCGGGATCGCCGCTGACCCTGTCGTTCTTCGGCCGCCAGAGCGAATTCGCGCCGCAGGGCGTGCAGGGCGGCGGCGCCGGCACTTTGCATCGCTACACCATCGAGGGCAGCGCTGTCAGCGCCATCGGCCGTTCGGTGCTGAAGGCCGGCGAGCGGCTGACCATCACCCTGCCGGGCGGCGGCGGCTACGGCGACCCGCGCCAGCGTGCGCCGGAGCGTGTGCTGCAGGATGTGCGCAACGGCTATGTCAGCGCCGAAGCGGCGGAGCGCGACTATGGCGTCAAGGTCGACCTGCCCGGCAGTCGGGCCCGGCGTCCTTAGGTTGAGGCAAGTGTGGTTTTGCTCTGGAAGCCGGCCAATGCGCCGCTCGATCCAACGATGACCGTCAAAGCCAAGAAAAAGCGGGGACCGGGCCGGCCCAAGATCGAGGGTCGGCGCCAGGAATTGCTCGACGCGGCGGCGCGCTATTTCTGCGCCCATGGTTACGACGCCGCCTCGATGCGCGACATCGCCAACGCTGCCGGGCTGCTGGTGGGTTCGATCTACAGCCACTTCTCCTCCAAGCAGGAGCTGTTCATCGAAGTGTTCCTGGAGGGCATACGCCGCACTACCGCGGCGGTCGAACAGGCGATCGATCCCGCGGCCGATGCGTGGACCCAGTTGCAGCAGGCCTGCGTGGCGCATGTCGACAAGATCCTGTCGAAAGACGACTTCGTTCAGATCGCCGATTACGAATTTCCCTTCCGCCACACCGAGGCGGTGCGCAAGCGCATCGTGCCGCAGCGCGACGCCTATGAACGGATCTTTCACGACCTGATTGCCAGGCTGCCCCTGCGCAAGGGCGTAAACAAGAAATACCTGCGCCTGACCCTGTTCGGGGCGATGAGCTGGACGCTGATCTGGTATCGCGCCGGCCGCGATTCGCCCAGCGCCATCGCCCGGCAGATGGTCGATATCGTGCGGCGCGGCGCGGAGCTGCGCTGAAACTCAGCCGGCGAAGCGGGGCTCGGCGAGGCCGGAGTCCTTCACGGCAGACGGCCCGTATCGATCGCGCCATAATCCACGCTCAACAACGCGGAGGGCCTGGCATGGCGCAGGATATCTGGGTGGCGGCGGGCCTGCGCACGCCGTTCGCGAAGATCGACGCGCAACTGGCGGGCTGCGACGTGTTCGGCCTGTCGGTGCCGGTGGTGCAGGCCATGATCGAGCGGCTGCGGAGCGGCCGGCCCGATCTCGTGATATGGGGCGCGGTGGTGCCCAATCTCGGCTGGAGCAATCTGGCGCGCGAAGTCTGCCTGGAAGCCAGGATCGATCCCGCCATACCTTCCTTCACCACCGTCCTGGCCTGCGGCACGTCGATGGTCGAGGTGTTCGCCGCCGCCGGCATGCTGGACGGTCGTGGCCGCGATCTGGCTCTGGTCGGCGGCGTGGAGAGCATGAGCCACACCCAGATCGGATTGGGTCGGCGGCTGTCGGATTGGCTGCGCCACCTCGTCGAAGCGCGCAGTTTGCGCGGGCGGGTGCACGCTTTTGCCAGTCTGCGGCCGCGCGATATCCGCCTGCACATTCCGACCGTCACCAATCGCGCCACCGGCAAGAGCATGGGCGAGCACACCGAGGAGATGGCCAAGACCTGGCACATCCCGCGTTAGGCCCAGGACGAGATCGCGCTGGCCAGCCACCAGCGCGCCGCGCATGCCTGGCAGGAAGGCTTTTTCGACGACCTGGTGCTTGCGGTGGGAGCGGTCGGGCGCGACGCCATGGTGCGCGCCGATACGTCGCTTGAAAAGCTGGCGAGCCTCAAGCCGGTGTTCGATCGCACCAGCGGACGGGGCACCCTGACCGCCGGCAATTCGACCCTGCTGACCGATGGCGCCGCCGGCGTCTGGGTGGCGACATCGGCCGGG
Source organism: uncultured Hyphomicrobiales bacterium (assembly GCA_964458605.1). Taxonomy (GTDB): domain Bacteria; phylum Pseudomonadota; class Alphaproteobacteria; order Reyranellales; family JAQSWP01; genus JBBSNV01. The sequence continues at coordinate 18,134 of CAYWLS010000044.1, forward strand.
CTGGACCGGCTGCCGGCCGAGACGCCGCGCGTCAGGCTGGTCGATTGGGAACTGGGCGCGGTGGATATCTGGCACGAGGGCTTGCTGATGTGGCCGGCCTACGGCATTCCCCGGCTGCTGGCGCGACACGACCTGCGTTACGAGGACATCGCGCTGTGGGAAATCCACGAGGCCTTCGCCGCCCAGGTGCTGTGCCATCTGGCGGCGTTGCAGGATCCGCAATTCCTGCGCGACAAGGCCAAGGTCGATGCCAGTTTCGGGCGCTTTCCCGTCGAACGGATGAATCCGCATGGCGGCAGCCTGGCGATCGGTCATCCCTTCGCCGCCACCGGCGCCCGCATACTCAGCCAGGCGGTCAAGGAACTGGCCGCCATGCCGTCGGGCAGCCGCGCCGTCGTCAGCATCTGCACCGACGGCGGCGAGGGCACTGTGGCATTGCTGGAGGCGGCTTGAATATGCATACCGCGGCTAATCGGTTGCGCAGGGAACCGCTTTTTTCTAAAAGCTAATGTTGCAAGCAGCGCGGTCTAAATATTTGGTTTGCCTGCGGGACGGGTTTTGACCAAGTTTTGCCTTATTTCGCCCTTACAAGCGAATTCCCGGGTTACTCGGCAAATGGGAATTTTGCATCGGTATAGCTGTTTGATTTGATTGCTTGAACCGGCGCCCCATATCTGGCAATTGTGTGCGCCGCCAATCGCCCCGCGACCGCCGGAGCGCCTCATTGAGCATGGGCGAGCCGGCTCATATATTTTCAACGGAGGAGTGTTAATGGCCAAGGCGAAGACCAAGCGCAAAACCGCGAGCAAATCGACGCGGGCCAATGGCATGGGCCAGGGCGAGCGCATCAAGTCGCTACGGTTGTCGCGCGGCCTGACGCGCAAGGAATTGGCCAAGACGGTCGGCGGTACCGAGCAATGGCTCTATCTGTTGGAAATCAATCGCGTCAAACTGCTGCCCAAGCGCATTCCCGCGTTGTGTGCCGCCCTCGGCGTCGGACCCGAGGAACTGACCGGCGAACAGCCGGGCAAGGTCCCGATGGTGCCCGCCAGTCGCGTCGATATCGTGGCCAAGGCGGTAATTGACGCCGCCGTCACCCGCTTCGAGCTCACCCGCTCCGAGCGCAATGCCTTTTTCCAGTTCCTCAATCTCACGGCTCGCCGCGCCAAGGCCGATATCGGCATGTAGTGCAACGCCCGGAGCTGCCCTCACGGCACAAGCCGGTCTTCTGAATCGGCAGTAGTTTTGGTTTTTCTTCACGAGCGCGTTTTCCGGGCTTGGCCCGTTGTTTCAACCACAGGCGGCCGGGCGGCATGGCGTGCATTCCATCGCACGGGCAGGATGGCTCATGGGGTTCGCTCGCGATTGGGGTTCGCTCGCGATCGGTTCGGCGCGGCGCGAGCCGGTGCATCGGCCGGCGAGGATACCTTGTGGCGGCTCTATTCCAGCCCCAAGGTTCTGGTCGCCTCGGACCTGCGGCTGCTGGCTCAGGCTGGTGCGCTGACCTTTCAGGATCGGATCGCCGATCGCCTGCCGGACCCGCGCGCCATGGCAAGCGCGACATCGCCATCGTGCAATTGCCGGGCCGCCAGGGCGGCTTTCCCGCCGCACTCAACCCGATCCATCCCGCGGCGTGGGCCGATCACCGTCTGCTGCGCGAATTGGTCTGCGACATCGAGCTGGAGTGAACGCCAGGCAACAGGATGCACTGCCACCAGTGCGATGGCCCACCAAAGGGGCGACCAAGTCGGACGCTTCCAGGCCAGGCGCTTCCAGGCCAGGCGCTTCTAGAGTCTGATCCGTTCAGATTGAAGCATACCCGGCATTTTTGAAGTAGTTGGC
>CAYWLS010000045.1:0-15931 GCA_964458605.1 uncultured Hyphomicrobiales bacterium
CATGCCGAAGTTCAACTCGATCTCGATCTCCGGCTACCACATGCAGGAAGCCGGCTCGACGCTGGTCCAGGAGCTGGCGTTCACCCTGGCCGACGGGCTGGAATACGTGCGCGCCGCCATGGCCAAGGGCCTGAAGATCGACGAGTTCGCCAACCGGCTGAGCTTCTTCTTCTGCATCGGCATGAACTTCTTCATGGAAGTGGCCAAGCTGCGCGCCGCGCGCTTCCTGTGGGCCGAGCTGATCTCCAAGTTCAATCCGCAGAACCCCAACAGCCTGGCGCTGCGCACCCATTGCCAGACCTCCGGCGTGTCCTTGACCGAGCGCGACCCCTACAACAACGTGGTGCGCACCGCCTACGAGGCGATGGCCGCGGTGCTGGGCGGCACCCAGTCGCTGCACACCAATTCCTTCGACGAAGCCATCGCGCTGCCGACGCCGACCTCGGCGCGCATCGCCCGCAACACCCAGCTTATCCTGCAGCACGAGACCGGCGTCACCAAGGTGGTCGATCCGCTGGCCGGCTCCTATTACGTCGAGAGCCTGACCGCCAGCCTGATCGCCGAGGCGCGCAAGCTGATCGACGAGGTCGAGGCCATGGGCGGCATGACCAAGGCGGTCGAGGCCGGCATGCCCAAGCTGCGCATCGAGGAGGCCGCGGCGCGGCGCCAGGCGGCGATCGATCGCGGCGAGGAAGTGATCGTCGGCGTCAACAGGTACCAGCTCGACAAGGAACCGCCGATCGACATCCTGGACATCGACAACACCAAGGTGCGCGAGGCCCAGGTGAGCCGGCTCAACGCCATCAAGGCCAAGCGCGACGAGGCCAAGGTGCAGGCCGCGCTCGAGGCGCTGACCGCCGCCGGCAAGGACGGCACCGGCAATTTGCTGGCGCTGTCGATCGAGGCCACCCGCGCCCGCGCCACGGTGGGCGAGATCTCGGTCGCGCTGGAGAAGGCCTTCTCGCGCCACCAGGCCACCATCCGCTCGATCTCCGGCGTCTACGGCCAGGGCTTCGAGGGCGACGACGGCTTCCGCCGCGTGCAGGGCGAGGTTGCCGCTTTCGCCGAGAGCGAAGGCCGCCGGCCGCGCATGCTGGTGGTGAAGATGGGACAGGACGGCCACGACCGCGGCGCCAAGGTGATCGCGACGGCCTTTGCCGATATCGGCTTCGACGTCGATATCGGGCCGCTGTTCCAGACGCCGGAAGAGGCCGCCCGTCAGGCGATCGAGAACGACGTCCATCTGGTGGGCGTCTCCTCCCAGGCCGCCGGCCACAAGACCCTGGTGCCCGAACTGATCGGCCACCTGCGCAAGATGGGCGGCGGCGATATCCTGGTGGTGTGCGGCGGCGTCATCCCGCCGCAGGACTACGATTTCCTGCGCAAGGCGGGCGTGGCGGCGATCTACGGACCGGGCACCAACATCCCGGCCGCCGCCAGCGAGATACTGAACCTGGTGCGACGCGATCGAGCGGCGGCCTGACGCCGCTCCATCCGATAAGCTCGAAGGTCCGCTTGGGGAGAGGACCGCATGGACAAACGACGGACCCTGACCAGCCGCGTGCTGTGGGCGGCGGTGCTGCTGCTCAGCGCCGGCTGGATCGCGGCGTTCTTCCTCTACGTCCAGGAGGCGATCGGCTGGCAGAATGCCGTCGACACGCTGCTGCCGCACGAGATCGCCACCCTGGTGCTGGCGCTGGCGGTGCCGCCGCTGCTGCTGGTGGCGTTGATCGCGGCGTTCCGCGGCCAGATGGCGGTCCACGTCAAGGAAGAGATGATCGACCGGCTGCCCAGCCTGCTGGACCGGGCCGGCGAGCAGGCCTCGACCGCGCTGGTCAATTCGCTCGCCGATCTCGACCGGCGCGCCACCGAGCTGCGCCACGACCTGGCGCAATCGGGCGACCGGCTGGGCGAGCTGGTGCAGAGCCTGTCGCAGAAATCGATCGAGCTCGACAAGTTCACCGAACTCACCGAGCGGTTGGCGCGCGAGCGCGTGGCGTTCGACGCCCTGGCCACGCCGCGGCTGGCGGAACTGGGCGACCTGGAGCGCAGGACCGACCAGCTACGCCTGCTGGTCGAGCAGGCGGTCAATGTCAGCCGCATGACCATCGCCGGTCTCAGCGACGCCTCGCAGGGCATGTCGACGGCGCTGAACGAGGTCATCGACGAAGCGCGCCGGCAGATCGAGGCGGTCAGCGGCAAGATGCGCGAGGCGCTGCGCGCGGAACTGGCCGGGCTGAACGACGTGCCGGGCCGCTTCGCCGACCAGGTCAAGGATGCCGGCGGCGAGCTGCACCAGCGTCTGCGTGCGGAGATCGCCGGTTTCGAGCAGGCCATGGATCTGGTGTTCGCCAGGGTGGGCGAGATCGGCGGCAAACTGCAGGGCACGCTGCACACGGAGATGGAAGGGTTCGATCAGGCGGTCGCGCAGGCTTTCGCCAAGGTCGGCGGCACCGGCGCCCAGTTGCAGGGCGCGCTGCACGGCGAACTCGCCGGCCTCGACGAGGCGACGATGCGCGCGGTCGAGCGCGTCACGGGCGCGGGTTCCCAGCTGCAGGGCGCATTGCAGGGCGAGATCGCCGGGTTCGACCGGTCGGTGAGGCACGCGCTGGAGCATGTCGGCGGCGTCGGCGGGCAGCTGCAGGGCGCCCTGCGCGAGGAGATCGCCGGCATCGACCAGGCGCTGGATCGCGCGCTGGCGCGCAGCAATGCCGCCGGCCAGCAATTGAAGGGCGAGCTCGACGGCCACGTCGCCGCCTTCGACGCCGCATTCGATCAGGCGGCCGAGCGGATCGGCCAGCGCCATGGCGAGATGCGCCACAATCTGGAAGGCGAAGTGGAGCGGCTTGGCGCGGCGGCCGATGCCGCGCGCGATCGCCTGGGGCAGCATGTCGGCCACCTCGCCGCCGAACTGACCCAGCGCCTGCAGTCGCACGCCACGGCGATGGACGTGCTGCTGAGCAAGGTCGCCGGCGTCACCGCCGCGTTCGACAAGCAGAGCCAGGCGGTGGGCGATGCCGCCCAGAAGGCGACCGACCAGGCGGTGGCGCTGGGCGAGGCCTTCAACCGCCAGAGCGCCAGCCTGTCGGGCGCGGCCACCCGCGCCGAAGCCGCCGCCGCCGCGGTGCGCGAGGTGCTGCAGAACGAAACCCAGGCGCTCGACGCCGCGCTGGCGCAGTCCAACAGCCGCATCGACCTCGTCAACGAGCGCATGCACGAACGCATCCGCCTGCTCGATGCCGCAGCCCAGTCGGCGGGCGACAAGATCGCCCGCGCCGGCGAACTGTTCCGGCGCGAGATCGCCACCCTGGCCGGCGCGTCCGACAAGGCGCTGGGCGATTTCGACGCCATCGGCCAGTCGCTGCAGCAGCATGGCAGTCTGCTGGCCGAGCGGGCCGAGCAGGTGCGCAACCTGACGGGCGGCCTGTCGGCCGACGTGCAGCAACTGGAGCAGGCGCTGGAGCGCCAGGGCGGCGACATCGGCGAGCTGGCGCAGTCGGTGCTGGCGCGCATCGAATCGGTCAACGGCGCGCTGCGCGATCACACCGTCGGGCTGAATCACGCCGCGATGGCGGCGGTCGAGCGCAGCAGCGCGGTGGGCGACGCCTTGCGCGAACAGAGCGACGCCATGCAGCGGGCGATCGAGAACCTGGTCGATCGCGCCCCCGCGCTGGGCGCGCTGCTGCAGACCCAGACCCAGACCCTGATCGGCAACACCGAGGACGCCGCCAGCCGCATCACCGAAATCGCCGAGCTGTTCGGTCAGCAGAAGGACATGATGGACGGCGCCTGGCAGGAATCGCTGGGCGGGCTGCGCGAGCTGGGCGACGCCATCTCCAAGGAACTGGCGGCGCTGACCGTGGCGTCGGACGATGCCGCGCAGCGCATGACCGAAGTGGGCGACGCCTTCGCCGCCCGCGCGCGGCAGATCAACCTGGCGGTCGACACCGCGACCCACCAGGCCGGCGAGGCCGGCACCACCCTGACGGCGCGCATGGATCGCTGGGCCACCACCTTGAATGCGGTGCTGGAGAACACCGAAGCGGCGATCGAGCGCATGAAGCTGCAGGCCGATGCGCTGCAGGTGGCCTCGCGCCAGGCGGTGGAGCAGGCCGAGCAGATCCGCGCCGCCGACGCGGAGGTGCGGCGCGACAGCTTCCTGCAGTCGGCCACCGAGATCGTGACGCAGCTCAATGCCGCGTCGGTCGATGTCAGCCGGCTGCTGAACGACGGCATCCCGGCCGATGCCTGGGCCAAATACCAGGGCGGCGATCGCGGCTTCTTCACCCGTCGGCTGCTGAAGATCAGGGACGACGGCGCCATTGCGGTCGTGCGCCAGAAATACAACGCCGACGGCGATTTCCGCGCCCATGTCGACCGCTATATCCGCCAGTTCGAGAAGCTTCAGGAGCGCGCGCTGCAGGTCGACAGCGAGAAGCTGCTGCACCAGGCCTTCATGACCGCCGATATCGGCAAGGTCTATATCCTGCTGTGCGAGGCGCTGGGGCGGCGCCCCTGAAGCGGCGGCAGGCGGCTACTTCTTCTGCAGCGAGTTCTTCTCGTCGGCGGTCAGCGGCCGGGCGTCGAACTTGGCCAGCCGGGCCACCACCGAGCCGATGCCAAGATCGAACTCCAGCCGCACCGGATAGTAGCGCCCCGAATCGTCGAGCTTGGCCAGCCACAGCCGCGCCGCCTTCTGCGGGCCCTCGTCGTCGGATCCCGGCTTGTAGCCGGCGATCCGCCGCAGCCGCACGTCGCAGCGCAGGCCCGGACCGGTGACCCCGATCGCGGCGCCATCGGGCACCGGCTCGATGCCCTTGCGGTCGATCATCAGGTCGAAGCGACGCTTGCCGTCGAAAACCGGGACGTTGGCGGCGCAAGGATCCTCGCGCGTCAGTATCGCAGCCACCGCGGCGGTCAGCGGATCGAGGCTGCCGCGCCGCTGCGCGTCGCTGACCTCGCGCCCGGTCTTGACCTCCAGTGCCGGCTGGCTGGCATAGCTGACCTGTCCGTCCGGCCCATAGGCGTAGCTGAAGCGGCGGTCCTCGTCGCCCGCGCGCAGCCTGCCGCGGGCCGAGACATTCTGAAGCGATGCCGCCAGCCGTCCCGTGCTCTTGACCTCGGCATGGAAGCCGGCGCTGAACGCCGCCAGCACGCCCTGCTTGCGCACGTCGACATTGGCCGCGAAGCGGTCGTTGTCGACCAGGGTCGTGGTTTCGACGCGAAAGCCGAAGGCTCCGGCCAGGGTGATCTCGTAGTTCAAGGTAACGGCCCGGTCCTGGGCCAGCGCCGGCGCGCCGGCCAGGCCGCTCGCCAGCGCCGCCAGCCAGGGCAAGGCTCTCGCCGCGATACGGTTTCTTGCCATGCGCCAGAACATAGGACGCATGCGCGGCGAGGCAAGGGGCTTGTGCGACGCGGGCCGGGCGCTAATGTGCCCGCCATGGCCCATCAGCCGATGTCGTTCCGCTCCACGCCCAAGCTGGGCTGGCGTCATTCCTGGCGCACCATCTCCACCCTGCTGCCCTATCTGTGGCCGCGCGAAGCCGCCAACATGCGGTTGCGGGTGGCCATCGCGCTGGTCCTGCTGGTGCTGGCCAAGCTGGCCAACGTGTCGGTGCCGATCTTCTACAAGCGCACCGTCGATGCCCTGACGCCCGGCGCCGCCGCGGCGGTCCTGGTCGTGCCGGTCATGATGGTGGTGGCCTATGGCGTGGCGCGTGCCCTGGCGCTGGCCTTCGGCGAGCTGCGCGACGCGGTATTCGCCCGCGTCGCCCAGCGCGCCATCCGCCAGGTCGCGCTCAAGACCTTCCGGCATCTGCATGCCCTGTCGCTGCGCTTTCACCTGGAACGCCAGACCGGCGGCCTGTCGCGGGCGATCGAGCGCGGCACCGCCGGCATCGAATTCCTGCTGTCCTTTACCTTGTTCAACATCCTGCCGACCCTGGTCGAGATCGGTCTGGTTTGCGCGATTTTGTGGCAGCTTTACGACTGGCGTTACGCCGCGCTTACCCTGGGCACCATAGCGCTCTATGTCGGCTATACCCTGACGGTGACCGAGTGGCGCACCAAATATGTGCGCCGCATGAACGAGACCGACACCGAAGCCAACACCAAGGCGATCGACAGCCTGCTGAACTACGAGACGGTCAAGTATTTCAGCAACGAGGAGCACGAGGCGGCGCGCTTCGACCAGTCGCGCCAGCGTTACGAGCGGGCGGCGGTCAAGAGCAAGGCCACCCTGTCGATGCTCAATATCGGCCAGGGCGCGATCATCGCCGTCGGCCTGGTGGCGGTGATGATCCTGGCCGGCAGCGGCGTGGTGGCCGGCGAGCGCACGGTGGGCGATTTCGTGCTGGTCAATGCCTATCTGGTGCAGCTCTACATGCCGCTCAATTTCCTCGGCATGGTGTATCGGGAAATCCGCCAGTCGATCGTCAACATGGAGCAGATGTTTTCGCTGCTGGCGATCAACGCGGAGATCGCCGATCGCCCCGACGCCAAGCCGCTGGCGGTGCCGCACGGCGCGGTCGAATTCCGCAACGTCGATTTCTTCTACGATGCCAACCGCCAGATTCTGCACGACGTCAGCTTCACCGTGCCGCCCGGCCGCACGATAGCGATCGTCGGGCCTTCCGGCGCCGGCAAGTCGACCATCTCGCGTATCCTGTTCCGCTTCTACGACGTGGCCAAGGGCGAGGTGCTGATCGACGGCCAGGATATCCGCGCCGTAACGCAGAAGAGCTTGCGCCAGGCGCTGGGGATCGTGCCGCAGGATACGGTGCTGTTCAACGACACGATCTACTACAACATCGCCTACGGCAAACCCGGCGCCACCCGCGAAGAGGTCGAGCGCGCGGCCGGGCTGGCGCGCATCCACGACTTCATCGTCAGCCTGCCGGCGGGCTACGAATCGATGGTCGGCGAGCGCGGCCTCAAGCTGTCGGGCGGCGAGAAGCAGCGCGTCGCCATCGCTCGTACCATCCTGAAGAATCCGCCGATCCTGCTGTTCGACGAGGCGACCTCGGCGCTCGACACCCAGACCGAGCGCGGCATCCAGGCATCGTTGCGCGAAGTCTCGCGCGCCCATACGACCCTGGTGATCGCCCACCGGCTGTCGACCGTGGTCGATGCCGACGAGATCCTGGTGCTGGCCCATGGCCGCATCGTCGAGCGTGGCACGCACGCGCAGCTTCTGGCCGCAAGGGGTCTCTACGCCACCATGTGGCAGCGCCAGCAGGAAGCCCAGCACGCGCCGACGGAGGAAGAGCCCTCCCTGCGCGAGCAGGGCCATCTGCGCGGGGCTGCGGCGGGCGACTAGCTATTTTTTGCATTGCGGCGGTTTCGCCAGCGATGGACGCGACGCTTGTTGCGTATGCGGTATCGGCGTAAGCGATTCGGCAGGAAGCGCGATTTGGCGTCAGCGCTGTGAGGCTATTTCACGACCGTACCAGGTCTCATGCAGTCGGCATAATACGTTTGATTGCCCAGCTATCTCGTAAGTATCGATTCCATTTCTACGGGCATACCTGACTGTATAGCGCGGAAAAGTAGAACTGCCCTCCCTCTCCTTTCGTAGGAAAAGCGAATGTACTTGGATGGAGGGTTCTCATGCGTTCATCAATTTTATGTGGCGGTGTGGCCCTGTGCCTGCTGGCCTCGACTGCCTTGACCGCACCGGCATTTGCCGATCCGTGCCGTTCGCCGGCCGGCATGCTTTCCAGGGACGAACTTCAGACGTTGGCCAAGTATGGTTGTCCGACTTCCGTGGGCGATGACGGCACCACGGCGAGCATCGGCGGTAGCGGCACCACCGGCACGGGCGGCACCGGCGGCGGCACAGGTGGCGGCGGCGGCGGTACGGGCGGCGGCACGGGTGGTGGTACGAGCGGTGGCGGCACCGGTGGCGGGGGAGGCACGGCCGGCGGCGGCGGCGGCGGCGACTCGGGTGGATCGGGCGGCTCCGGTGGATCGGGGGGCGTCAGCGTCGGCGTGGCAGGCGGAGGGACCGGCAACACCGGCGGCATCAATGCCGGTGTCGGGACCGGCTCGGCCAGCAACAACAGCGGCGGCGTCAACGCCGGCGTCGGCAGCAATTCGGCCAGCAACAATAGCGGCGGCATCAATGCCGGTATCGGCAACGCCACCGCCAGCAACAACACCGGCGGCGTCAATGCCGGCGTCGGGCCGGGCGCTGCCAGCCAGGCCAGCGGCATCAATGCAGGCGTCGGGCCGGGCGCGACCTCGGGCAACACCGGTGGCCTGAATGTCGGCGTCGGCCCCAACGCCGCCACGAACAATACCGGCGGGATCAATGCCGATATCGGCGGCAACGGCGCCGGGCCGGGCAGCAACAACAGCTCCGGCATCGGTATCGGCATCAATGGTATCGGCTCCAATAGCGTGGGTGGCGGCAACACCGGCCAGGACAGTGGTGGCATCGGCATCGGCGGCATCGGAATCGGCAGCGCCGATGGCGGCGCCGGCAGTCAGGATGGCGGCAGCGGTGGCAGCGGCGGTGTCGGCGCTGGTGTCGGCACGGCCAGCACAGGCGGCGTCGGTGTTGGCGCCGGTGCGGGCGTTGGCGGCGTGGGCGGTGCCGGCGCAGGCTCCGGTGGCGTCGGCGTGGGCGCCAGTGCCGGCGTCGGCTCCGACGGTGTCGGGGCGGGCGTCGGCGTTGGCGTGGGCGGTGTTGGCGTTGGTGCCGGCGTGGGCGTTGGCGACGCGGGCTCGGGCAGCAGTGGCGGCAGCGCAGGCGGCTCGGGTGGCTCCGGTGGGTCGGGTGGCTCCGGCTCGGGCGGTTCTGGTAGCGCCGGTGCCGGTGGCGCGGGCGGTGCCGGTGGCAATGGTGCCGGTGGCGATGGCACGGGCGGTGTCGGCGTGGGTGTCGGCGTTGGCGTTGGCGGCGTCGGCGTCGGCGTCAGTCTCTAGTCGTCCAGCTCTCTTCTATGGAAGGCCTGGCCCCGCGCCGGGCCTTCCTTTATGGCCGCGTCCTGCGCCATGGCCTGCGCCATGACGCGACGGGTCCACATCACCGGCGCTGCGGGCAGCGGCACGACCACTTTGGGCAAGGCGTTGGCCCAGCGCTGGCGCTGCCGTCAATTCGACACCGACGATTTCCTGTGGGAGCCCGGCGATCCGCCCTATCAGGCGGTGCGTCCGCGGGAGTAACGCCTCGCCCTGCTGCGCGCCGCGCTGGGCGATCGTCCCGACTGGATCCTGTCGGGCTCGCTGACCGGCTGGGGCGACGCGCCGATCCCGCTGTTCGATCTGGTGGTTTTCCTGACGGTGCCGACCGAAGAGCGGCTGGTGCGCCGGGAAGCGGAACGATTCGGCGCGGCCATCGCGCCGGGCGGCCGGATGCACGACAGCCACGTCGAGTTCCTGATCTGGGCCGGCGCCTACGACGGGGGCGATGCCCGCCAGCGCAGCCGGGCCCTGCACGAGGCATGGCTGGCGGCGCTGCCCTGTCCGGTGCTGCGGCTGGACGGCCGCGACATGTTGAGCGACTTGGTTGGCGCGGTGGAATCCGCTATTCCCTAGGCGCAATGGCAACCCCACAGGCTTCTTCCCCACCCGATGCCGTGGCCGCGCTGGCCCGGGCGGTCCGCGGCGGCGACCGGCGCGCCCTGGCGCGCGCCATCACCCTGATCGAATCGACCCGCGCGGATCACCGCGCCCAGGCCGATGCACTGCTGGCGGCGCTGCTGCCCCATACCGGCAAGTCGGTCCGGCTCGGCATCACCGGCGTGCCGGGCGTCGGCAAATCGACCTTCATCGAGCGCTTCGGCCTGCAACTGATCGACGATGGCCATCGCGTAGCGGTGCTGGCGGTCGATCCCTCGTCGAAGGTCAGCGGCGGCTCGATCCTGGGCGACAAGACGCGCATGGAGCAGCTCGGCCGCGATCCGGCCGCCTTCATCCGCCCGACCCCGGCCGGCGCCACGCTGGGCGGCGTGGCGCGGCGCACCCGCGAGGCCATCCTGCTGGCGGAAGCGGCCGGCTTCGACGTGGTGATCGTCGAGACCGTGGGGGTCGGCCAGTCCGAGACCACGGTGTCGGAGATGGTCGACATGTTCATCCTGCTGCTGCTGCCGGCGGGCGGCGACGAGCTGCAGGGCATCAAGAAGGGCGTGGTCGAACTGGCCGACCTGGTGGTGGTCAACAAGGCCGATGGCGAGATGAAAGCGGCCGCCACCCGCGCGGCATCGGAATATCGCCATGCGCTCTACCTGCTGCGTCCGCCGACGCCGGGCTGGGCGGTGGAGGTGCGCACCTGTTCGGCCGTGACCGGCGAGGGCATCGCCGAGCTGTGGGACGCGGTCGGCCGTTTCCGCAAGGCCGTGGGGCCGTCGGGCATCGAGCGCCGCCGTGCCGAGCAGGCGCGCGCCTGGCTGTGGAACGAGCTGGGCGAGAGCCTGCTGCAGCGGCTGCGCGCCGATCAGGCGGTGCGGCGCCGGCTGCCGACGCTGGAACGGGCGGTGATGGACGGCACCATCACGCCCGGTGTCGCGGCGGCCGAATTGCTGGCACTGTTTACGGGCGGGCCGCGCTGATGCCCGCGCCGCGCCGCGCCGCGCCCAAGCCGCGCGGCAAGCAGCCCGATATCGTGCGCCGCGCCCGCCAGGCGCAGGCCGAAGAACCGTTCTGGCGGCGCAAGACCCTGACGCAGATGACGGCGCAGGAGTGGGAATCGCTGTGCGACGGCTGCGGCAAATGCTGCGTCAACAAGCTGGAATACGAAGAGACCGGGGCGATCGAACAGACCAACGTGGCCTGTCGCCTGCTCGACACCCATAGCTGCCGCTGCAAGGACTATCCCAACCGCAAGAAGCACGTGCCCGATTGCATCCAGCTCACGCCCCGCAAGATCAAGTCGATGGACTGGCTGCCCCGCACCTGCGGCTACCGGCTGGTGGCGGCGGGCAAGGATCTCTACTGGTGGCATCCGCTGGTTTCGGGCGATCCGCAGACCGTGCACCGGGCCGGAATCTCCGCCCGCGGGCGGGTGATTTCCGAAGACGAGGCCGGCCCGCTCGAGGATCACATCGTCACTTGGGATGATGTTTGATGTTTATCAATGGGTTAGGCCGGAAAGCCGACGCGGGACAGTTTGCGGTTTCGCCTTGACCCGCAGCCGGGCAGGGCTTAAAAAGCCGGGCTTTCCAGCTTCGGGCTTTCGAGGATTCCAGTCATGACGCGTCGCTGCCAGCTTTCGGGCAAGTCGGTGCAGGTTGGCAACAATGTCAGCCACGCCAACAACAAGACCAAACGCCGCTTCCTGCCCAACCTGCAGCATGCTTCGGTGCTGTCCGAAGCGCTGGGTCATGCGGTGACGCTGCGCCTGACGCCGCGTGCGCTGCGCACCATCGAGCATAATGGCGGCATCGACGCCTATCTGCTGGGCACCAACACCAGCAAGCTGTCGCCGGAGATGCAGTCGCTCAAGCGCCGGGTCGGCAAGGCCAAGGCCGCGCGCGACGCCAAGGCCGCCGCCTGACATCCGGCGCCTGCCGATTTTCAAAGGCCGCCTGCGGGCGGCCTTTTTCGTTGGGGAGCGTCAATCCGTCAGCGCGAAATGCAGCAGGATGGTCCGCTGCAGCGGATTGAAGTTGTCGTCGGCGATCAGCCACAGCAGCGTCTCGCCATGCGCGCCGGGCAGGGCGCTGACGCCCTCCAGGTTTTCGGTGATCACCGGCGCCTGCAGCACCGCCAGTTCCTCGGGATGGAAGGTGGCGCCGCCGACGATATCGGCGCGGCGCAGCCGCATCACGCGCACCCGCACGCCTTCGAGGGGCGTATAGCTGCGCTCCAGCACCACGACATCGCCATTGGGCAGCGCGGCGGCGTCGCTCGGGCGGAAGCGGCCGACGATCGGATAGCCGGCATCCTGCCAGCTCCAGCCGCCGGCATTCTGCGTGCCGATCCACGCCGCGACCTTGTCCGGCCCGCGCTTCAGCCCCTCGCTGACCAGCAGCAGGCGACCGTCCTTCATGCGTGTCGCGCCTTCCAGCCCGGCATTGGCCGGGGCGGCCGCGATGCCCGGCGGCGCGGCGAACGGCACCGGCATGCCGGCCATGCCGCCGCCGGCAGCTTCGCTGCCCGGCGGGTAGCGCCACACGCGATGGTTCTGCTCGAAGCCGATCAGCACGCTGCCGTCGGACAGCACGGCCATGCTTTCGGCGTCGGTATCGGCCCTGCCATGCAACGCCGCCCCGTCGGGGCCGTGCAACGGGCCGACCATGCCGTCGCCCGCGCCCACCAGCATGCCCTGCGAATCGTAGGTCAGGTCGAGCGTCATCCAGCGGCCGGTGTCGGACACCGCTCGCAGCTTCTTGCCGTCCTGCTCGATGCGCAGGCCCGAATAGCCGCCGAAGTCGCGATGATGGCCTTGCAGCACCAGCCCGCCGCGCCACGCCAGCTTGCCGAGCCGGTGGCGCGCCGGATCGCTCTGGTCGAGCTGCAGGAGCTTGGTTTCCAGCGGCAGCGGATCGGCGGCGCAGGCGACGCCCCAGGGCAGGACCACGCTCAGCAGCAGGCTGAGCGCGAGGCAGCGCCGCGACATGTTCATTGAACGCACCTGTTCGATCTGGCGGATGGAAGCGGTGGCGATGTGATAGTATCGCGCTCGTCATGACAACCTCGCGACACGGTGCGAAGGGCATTGCCTGCATGGGCGGATTGACGCGGCGGCAGGCGATGGGCGGCCTGGCCGCGCTGGCCGCGCTGGCGTCGACCGGCCGGCCGGCGCGGGCGCAGAAGGCCGTGCAGCAGAAGGTCGGCCTGACCCTGCCGGGCGGCAAGCAGGTCTCGGCGGCGCTGTTCCTGCCCTTCACGCTGCCCGCTCCCGCCATCGTGGTGACGCCCGATCGCTTCGGCCTGGTCGAGGCGATGCTGGATCGGGCGGGTTCGCTGTCCTTCGAGCACTACATCGTCGTGGCGGTCGATCTGTACGACGGCGCCGTCGCCAGCGACGTGGCGCAGGCCCAGGTGCTGGAGGCCGCGCTCGATCGCGCGCAGGCCTTCAACACGGTGCTGGCCTGGAGCGACTGGATCCGGGCCGATGCGCGCTGCAACCGCAATGTCGGACTGATGGGATTTGGCCTGGGCGGCGGGCTGGCGCTCGACGCGGCGCTGACCGCAACGTCGCTCGGCACGGTGCTCTACTATACGCCGATCGCCCAGCGGCCCGAGCAGCTGGTGCGGCTGACCGGACCGGTGCTGGGCCATTACTCCGAACGCGATCCGCGCTTCCCGGTCTCGGCCCAGGAAGACCTGCAGTTCGCGCTCGAGAAGCTCAACAAGCGCAACCGCCTCTACCACTACGATGCCGAGGGCGACTTCGCCAATCCGGCATCGCCGCAATATTCGCGCTCCGATGCCCTGCTCGCCTGGAACCGCAGCGTCGCCTTCCTGCATGCCACGGTGGGCGCCGGCGGCACGGGTTGAGGAGCTTCAGCCGCGCGTGACGGCCGCGCACAGGCCCAGCGCCGTGAATACTCCCAGCACTGCGACCGCCCAGCAGCGCATGGCGTACGGTTATGGCGGTGTCCCGGCCGGCGTGACGATCGCCAGCGCGACCACGCCCAGTAAGATCAGCAGGGTAAGGCCAGCAGGGACATCATGGCGATGTCCCTCCAGCCTCAGCGGCCGCCGGCGCGGCGTGCGGGGCGGGCGGCTTCCTGCTCGTCGAACAGCGAGGCCAGCTGGTCCATCATGGTGCCGCCCAGCTGGTCGGCGTCGACGATGGTGACGGCGCGCCGATAGTAGCGCGTCACGTCGTGGCCGATGCCGATGGCCACCAGTTCGACCGGCGAGCGCAGCTCGATATAGTCGATCACGTCGCGCAGGTGGCGCTCCAGGTAGTTGCCCGGATTGACCGACAGGGTCGAATCGTCGACCGGCGCGCCGTCGGAGATCACCATCAGGATCTTGCGTTCCTCGGGCCGGCTGACCAGGCGGTTGTGCGCCCACAGCAGCGCCTCGCCGTCGATGTTCTCCTTGAGGATGCCCTCGCGCAGCATCAGGCCCAGGCTCTTGCGCGCGCGCCGCCAGGGCGCGTCGGCCGGCTTGTAGACGATATGGCGCAGATCGTTGAGGCGGCCGGGATTGGCCGGCTTGCCGTCGGCCAGCCAGCGCTCGCGGCTCTGGCCGCCCTTCCAGGCGCGGGTGGTGAAGCCCAGGATCTCGACCTTGACGCCGCAGCGCTCGAGCGTGCGGGCCAGGATGTCGGCGCTCATGGCGGCCACGGTGATCGGCCGGCCGCGCATCGAGCCGGAATTGTCGATCAGCAGGGTCACCACCGTGTCGCGGAACTCGGTGTCCTTCTCCAGCTTGAACGACAGCGAATGGGTCGGGTTGATCACCACGCGCGCCAGGCGGGCGGCGTCGAGCAGGCCCTCGTCGAGGTCGAACTCCCAGGCCCGGCTCTGCTGCGCCATCAACTTGCGCTGGAGCCGGTTGGCCAGCCGGCCGATCACGCCCTGCAGGTGCGACAGCTGCTGATCGAGATGGTTGCGCAGGCGCGACAGCTCCTCCGCATCGCACAGCTCGGCGGCGTCGATGATCTCGTCGAACTTGGTGGTGAAGGGGTGGTACTGCAGCTCGTTGGGTTCGTTGCTGGTTGCGCCCGGCGGCACCCAGGGGCGCTCGGCGCGGCCGGGCTCTTCCTCGTCGGAAGCGCCCATCGTCATGTCGGTCTGGGCCTGGTCGGCGACGCTCTCCGAGGAATCGTCCTGGTCGGAGCTGTCGTCGGTCTCCTCGCCGGAGGCGCCGTAGCCGTGGGTTTCGGCCGAATCGGCGCCGTCCTCGCCTTTTTCCTCGGACTGGCCCTGCTGGTCTTCGCTCTCCTCCGATTCCTCCTCGTCGCGTTCCATCTCGCCTTCCTCGTCGGAAAGCTTGAGGTCGCGGATCACCCGTTTCAGCGCGCGCGAGAACATGTCCTGGTTGTTGACGACGTCGCGCAGCTTGTGCATGTCCTTGCCGGCCATGCGCTCGATCTCGGGCCGCCACAGCTCGACCATCGCCTTGGCCGAATCGGGGATGGCGCGGCCGGTCAGCTGCTCGCGCACCAGCATGCCGATCACGTCGGCGATGGGCGCGTCGTCGCGGCTGGTGACATGGCGGAAGCCGCGCTGCTCGTAGCGCTCGGCCAGCATGGCGTCGAGATTGTCGGCCACCCCGGTCATGCGGTTGGCGCCGATCGACTCGACGCGCACCTGCTCCACGGCGTCGAAGATCGCCTTGGCGGTCTCGGTCTTGGGCTGGCGCCGGCTGTGCAGCTTGCGGTTATGGAAGCGCAGCCGCAGCGCCAGCGAATCGGCCTCGCCGCGCGTGCGCGCCATCTCGTCGGCCGGCAGGTCGCGCGCCGGCACGGTCAGGCGCGCCTCGCTGCCCGCCACCGTGCCGCCGTCGGGCACGAAGGTCACCGAGACGTCGTGATGCGACACCGCGCGCATGGCGGCGGCGGTGACGCGACGGAATTCCTCGAGCGGCGTGGTGTCCTTGCTCATTGCTGGCTTGACGAAACGCTCAGTGCATCAGGCTCTTGCCGCGGCTCATCTTCAGCTCGCTGCCCAGGCAGCGCTGGTAGTACTCCGCCACCGTGCTGCGCTCGACCTCGTCGCATTTGTTGAGGAAGGTGAGGCGGAAGGCGAAGGCCACGTCGCCGCCGAAGATGCGGGCGTTCTCGGCCCAGGTGATCACGGTGCGCGGCGACATCACGGTCGAGATGTCGCCGGCGATGAAGCCGGCGCGGGTCAGGTCGGCCAGCGCCACCATCGCGCTCACCAGCTTGCGGCCCTCGTCGTTGTCCAGATGCGGCGCCTTGGCCAGCACGATGTTCACTTCCTCGTCGTGCGGCAGGTAGTTCAAGGTGGCGACGATCGACCAGCGGTCCATCTGGCCCTGGTTGATCTGCTGGGTGCCGTGATAG
>CAYWLS010000046.1:0-12132 GCA_964458605.1 uncultured Hyphomicrobiales bacterium
CTCCCAGCCGAAGAACAGCTGCACGAAATTGTCGGCCGTCACCAGCATCAGCATGAAGAAGGTGAACAGGCTGAGATAGGACATGAAGCGCGGGATCGACGGGTCGTGGCTCATGTAGCCGACCGAATAGACATGGACCATCGACGACACGCCGGTCACCACGATCAGCATCACCGCCGTCAGCGTGTCGTAGCGCAGTGCCCAATCGACCTGGAACTTGCCCGAGACGATCCACGAGGCCAGCTCGACCCGGCCGCCGGCGCCGCCGAAGCCGACCTCGACGAACACCCAGATCGACAGCGCCGCCGCGGTCAGCAGCGCGGCGCAGGTCACGAGCTGGGCCGGCCGGTCGCCGATCACGCGGCTGAACAGGCCGGCGATGGCCGAAGCCGCCAGCGGCAGGAACACGATAAGAACGATGGCTAAGGACATTTAACGCCGTTCCCCCGGACTTTCGCCCACTGGGCTCGCGCCAGCAGCGCGCTAGCCCTTCATCAGATTGATGTCTTCGACCGCGATGGTGCCGCGGTTGCGGAAATAGACCACCAGGATGGCCAGGCCGATGGCCGCCTCGGCCGCCGCCACGGTCAGCACGATCAAGGCGAACACCTGGCCGACCAGATCGCCCAGCCGCATCGAGAACGCCACCAGGTTGATGTTGACGGCCAGCAGCATCAGCTCGACCGACATCAGGATGACGATCACGTTCTTGCGGTTCAGGAAGATGCCGAAGATGCCGAGGGTGAACAGGATGGCGGCCACCACCAGGTAATGCGTCAGTCCGATCTCGAACATGGCTAGACCCCTCCCCGCGGCGGCACCTTGACCACCGCGATGACGTCTTCGTATTTGCGCTCGACCTGCGCCAGGATCGACTGACGCCGCACGCCCGGCCGGCTGCGCAGGGTCAATACGATGGCGCCGATCATGGCCACCAGCAGCACCAGGCCGGCACCCTGGAACAGGTAGATGTACCTGGTGTAGACGAGCTGGCCCAGCGCCCGGGTATTGTTGACCGCCTCGGCCAGCGGCGCCTTGGCCTGGATCACCTGGCCGGCATCGGGCGACACCGCCCACACGCCGATGATCAGCACCAGCTCGACCAGCAGGATCAGGCCGATCAGCGCGCCGATCGGCAGGTAGCGCGCGAAACCCTTGCGCAGCTCGGCGAGGTCGATGTTCAGCATCATCACGACGAACAGGAACAGCACCGCGACGGCGCCGACATAGACCACCACCAGGATCATCGCCAGGAATTCCGCGCCCATCAGCAGGAACAGCGCAGCGGCGTTGAAGAAGGACAGGATCAGGTACAGCACCGAATGCACGGGATTGCGCGCCGCGATCACCATGGTGGCGGCGGCCACCGTGATGGCGGCGAAGACGTAGAAGGCCAGGCCCTGGATAACCATGTTTGCCGTCGTCTCCGTTAGCGGTAGGGCGCGTCGGCCGCGAGATTGGCGGCGATCTCCGCCTCCCAGCGCTCGCCATTGGCCAGGAGCTTGTCTTTGTCGTAGAGCAGCTCCTCGCGGGTTTCGGTCGAGAACTCGAAGTTCGGCCCCTCGACGATGGCATCGACCGGGCAGGCTTCCTGGCAGAAGCCGCAATAGATGCACTTGGTCATGTCGATGTCGTAGCGCGTGGTGCGCCGGCTGCCGTCCTGGCGCGGCTCGGCCTCGATGGTGATGGCCAGCGCCGGGCATACCGCTTCGCACAGCTTGCAGGCGATGCAGCGTTCCTCGCCGTTGGCATAGCGCCGCAGCGCGTGCTCGCCGCGGAAGCGCGGGCTGAGCGGCCCCTTTTCGTAGGGGTAGTTGACCGTGACCTTGGGCTTGAACATGTACTTGAAGGTCAGCACGAAGCCTTCGACAAGCTCGGACATGAACAGCGCGCGGGCGGTGCGGTCGAAGAAGGCCATGATCTTCTCCTTACGCCTTGGGCAGCCAGCCGAAGGCCTGCAGCACGCCGGCGGTCAGCACGACCCAGAACAGCGAGATCGGCAGGAACACCTTCCAGCCCAGCCGCATCAGCTGGTCGTAGCGGTAGCGCGGCAGGGTGCCCTTGGTCCAACTGAACACGAACAGCAGGAACGCGATCTTCAGCGCGAACCACACCACGCCGGGAATCCAGGTGAAGGGCGCGAATTCCAGCGGCGGCAGCCAGCCGCCCAGGAACAGCACCGCGCCCATGCCCGACAGCAGGATGATGTTGGCGTACTCGCCCAGGAAGAACAGCGCGAACGGCATGGCCGAATATTCGGTGTGGAAGCCCGCCACCAGCTCGGCCTCCGACATCGGCAGGTCGAACGGCGTGCGGTTGGTCTCGGCCAGGGCCGAGATGAAGAAGATCACGAACATCGGGAACAGCGGGATGAAGTACCAGTGCCAGATGCCGCCGCCCTGGCTCTGCACGATCACGCTCAGATTGAGCGAGCCCGCGCACAGCAGCACGGTGATCAGCACGAAGCCGATCGACACTTCGTAGGACACCATCTGCGCCGCCGAGCGCAGCGCGCCCAGGAAGGCGTATTTCGAGTTCGACGCCCAGCCGGCGATGATGATGCCGTAGACGCCGAGCGAGGAGATGGCGAACAGATAGAGGATGCCGACATTGATGTCGGCCAGCACCCAGCCGCTGTCGAACGGCACCACCGCCCAGGCCACCAGCGCGGTGATGAAGGTGATCATCGGCGCCAGCACGAACAGCACCTTGTTGGCGCCGGCCGGGATGATGGTCTCCTTCAGCAGCAGCTTCAGCCCGTCGGCCATCGGCTGCAGCAGGCCGAACGGCCCCACCACGTTGGGGCCGCGGCGCAACTGGATCGCCGCCCAGATCTTGCGGTCGGCATAGGTCATGTAGGCCACCGCCAGCAGCAGCGGCACGGTGATGGCCAGGCACTGCAGGACGATGATCACCGCCGGGATGACGTAGCCGTGAAAGAAGCCGGTTTCCATTGCCCTACTCCGCCGCCTGCTTTGCGCCGGCGTTCAGGATCTGCGCCGTACAGCGCGCCATGGTCGGCGAGACGCGGCTGATCGGATCGGTCATGTAGAAATTGGCGATCGGCGAGGCGAACGGCGCGTCGCCGGTCGCGCCCGCCCTGCCGAACGCCGTCCATGGCGCCGGCTTGATGCGGTCGATGCCGGCGAACAGCGGGTTGGCGGCCACCAGCCGGGCGCGCAACTGCGCCAGGCTGTCGAACGGCAGGGTGTGGCCCAACTGCGCCGACAGGGCGCGGACGATGGTCCAGTCCTCGCGCGCCTCGCCCACCGGCCAGGCGGCACGGCGCGCCAACTGCACGCGGCCTTCGGTGTTGACGTAGAGGGCGTCCTTCTCGGTATAGGCGGCGCCGGGCAGGATGACGTCGGCGCGATGCGCGCCGGCATCGCCGTGATGGCCCTGGTAAATCACGAATGACTTACCCAATTTGGCAACGTCGATCTCGTCGGCGCCCAGCAGGTAAACCACGTCGATGCTGCCCGACTGCGCCCCGGCCAGGATGCCGTCGCGATCCAGCCCGCCGCCGCCCGGCACGAAGCCGACATCCAGGCCGCCGACCCGCGAAGCCGCGGTGTGCAGCACGTTGAAACCGTTCCAGCCGTCCTTGACCAGGCCGCAGCTCTCGGCCACCTGGCGCGCCAGCGCCAACACCGCCGCGCCGTCCGCGCGCGCCAGGGCGCCCATGCCGATCACGATCATCGGCCGTTCGGCCCCCTTGAGCACCTGGGCGAAGCTGTGGCTGCCCTCGGCCACTTCCTTCAGCGTCGCCGCGCCCGCGCCCAGCACGTCGCATTTATAGGTGAAGCCGGTGGCGGTGCCGATCGAGGCGACCTTCAGCTTGCCGGTCAGCCAGCGCTTCCTGATGCGCGCGCCGACGATCGGCGCTTCCTTGCGCGGATCGGTACCGACCAGCAGGATGGCGTCGGCCTGGTCGATGCCGGCGATGGTGCTGTTGAACAGATAGGAGGCGCGCGCCGTCGGGTCGAGCCGGGCGCCGTCCTGGCGGCAATCCATGTTGGGCGAGCCCAGCGCGCCCAACAGCTCCTTGAGCGCGAACATGCTCTCGACATCGGCCTGGTCGCCGGCCAGCGCCGCGATGCGCTCGCCCGACACCCCGCCCAGCCGCCGCGCGATGGCGGCGAAAGCCTCGCTCCAGGTGGCCGGCTGCAGCTTGCCGTTCTGCCGCACATAGGGGCGGTCC
Source organism: uncultured Hyphomicrobiales bacterium (assembly GCA_964458605.1). Lineage (GTDB taxonomy): Bacteria > Pseudomonadota > Alphaproteobacteria > Reyranellales > JAQSWP01 > JBBSNV01. The sequence continues at coordinate 4,202 of CAYWLS010000046.1, forward strand.
AGCCGCTGGCGCTTCAAGCCGTCGCAGGCGAAGCGCGTCTTGTCGGAGATCCACTCCTCGTTGACGTCCTCGTGCAGGCGCGGCAGCACGCGCATGACCTCGCCGCCGCGGGTATCGATGCGGATATTGCTGCCGACCGCGTCCATGGCGTCGATCGATTCGGTATGGCGCAGTTCCCAGGGCCGCGCGTTGAACTCGTAGGGTTTGGAGGTCAGCGCGCCGACCGGGCACAGATCGATGATGTTGGCCGACAGCTCCGAGGACAGCACCCGCTCGATGTAGTTGGTGACTTCCATGTGCTCGCCGCGGCCGGTCGCGCCCAGTTCCTCGACGCCCGCCACCTCGGTGGTGAAGCGGATGCAGCGCGTGCAATGGATGCAGCGGTTCATCTCGGTCTTGACCAGCGGCCCCAGCTCCTTGTCCGGCACCGCGCGCTTGTTCTCGTGGAAGCGGCTGCGGTCGAAGCCATAGGCCATGGCCTGGTCCTGCAGGTCGCATTCGCCGCCCTGGTCGCAGATCGGGCAGTCGAGCGGATGGTTGATGAGCAGGAACTCCATCACCCCCTTGCGCGCCTTCTGCACCATCGGCGTGTTGGTCCAGATGCCCATGCCCTCGGCCACCGGCATGGCGCAGGAGGCGATCGGCTTGGGCGCCTTCTCCTGCTCGACCAGGCACATGCGGCAATTGCCGGCGATCGACAGCCGCTCATGATAGCAGAAGCGCGGAATCTCCTTGCCGGCCAGCTCGCAGGCCTGCAGCACGGTGATGCCCGCCGGCACTTCGATCTCGACCCCGTCGATCTTCATCTTCGGCATGGCGCTACCCCTACTCCGCCGCCTGGCGCGGCCGGCCGAAATCGGCGATGCGCCGCTCCAGCTCGGGCCGGAAATGACGGATCAAGCCCTGGATCGGCCACGCGGCGGCGTCGCCCAGGGCGCAAATCGTGTGGCCTTCGACCTGACGCGTGACCTCTTCCAGCATGTCGATCTCGCGCGGCGCGGCGTTGCCCTTGACCAGGCGCTCCATAACGCGCCACATCCAGCCGGTGCCCTCGCGGCACGGCGTGCACTGGCCGCAGCTCTCATGCATGTAGAACTTGCTGAGCCGGGCGATGGCCTTGACCACGTCGGTCGACTTGTCCATCACGATCACCGCGGCGGTGCCCAGGCCGGAAGTGACGGCGCGCAGCGAATCGAAATCCATCAGCACCGTGTCGCACACCGACTTGGGGATCAGCGGCACCGAGGCGCCGCCGGGGATCACCGCCAGCAGGTTGTCCCAGCCACCGCGCACCCCGCCGGCATGTTTCTCGATCAGCTCCCGCATCGGGATGCCCATCTCCTCTTCCACGTTGCACGGCTGGTTGACGTGGCCGGAGATGCAGAAAACCTTGGTGCCGGTATTGTTGGGCCGGCCGATGCCGGCGAACCAGGCGGCACCCTTGCGCAGGATGGTCGGCGCCACGGCGATCGATTCGACGTTGTTCACCGTGGTCGGGCAGCCATAGAGGCCGGCGCCGGCCGGGAACGGCGGCTTCAGCCGCGGCATGCCCTTCTTGCCCTCGAGGCTTTCCAGCAGCGCGGTCTCCTCGCCGCAGATATAGGCGCCGGCGCCGCGATGGACATGGACCTCGAAGTCCCAGCCCGAGCCGCAGGCGTTGGGGCCGATCAGCCCCGCCTCGCGCGCTTCCCTGGCGGCGGCGATCAGGCAATTGGCTTCGTGCCAGAACTCGCCGCGCACATAGATATAGGCGGCATGGGCCTGCATGGCGAAGCCGGCGATCAGGCAGCCTTCGATCAGGGTGTGCGGATCGTGACGCATGATGTCGCGATCCTTGCAGGTGCCGGGCTCCGATTCGTCGGCGTTGACCACCAGGTAATGCGGCTTGTCGCCCAGCTGCTTGGGCATGAACGACCATTTCACGCCGGTCGGGAAGCCCGCGCCGCCGCGCCCGCGCAGGCCCGACTTCTTCATCTCGTCGATGATCCAGTCGCGGCCCTTGTCGAGGATGCCCTTGGTGTCGTCCCAGCCGCCGCGCGCCCGGGCGCCGGCCAGCCCGGCATCGTGGAAGCCGTAGAGGTTCTGGAAGATGCGGTCTTCGTCGCGCAGCATGGCCTAGCCCTCGCTCTTGGGACTGGAGCCGCCGGCGCTGGCGCTGCCCGCGTTGTTCAACGTGGTGGCGCCGCCGACCGGCGCGGAGGTCTGGCGTGCCACGCGCGTGCCGGGCTTGGGCGTCTCGCCGCGGCGCAGCGCCTCGATCAGCGCGCGGGTCGATTCGGCGTCGAGGTCTTCGTAGAAATGCTCGTTGTTGATCTGCAGCATCGGCGCGTTGACGCAGGCGCCCAGGCATTCGACCTCGGTGATCGAGAACAGCCCGTCGGCGCTGACCTCGCCAATGTCGCAGCCCGCCACCTTCTTGCAGGTCGCCAGCACCTCGTCCGAGCCGCGCAGCCAGCACGGCGTGGTGGTGCAGACCTGCAGCAGGTGTTTGCCGACCGGCTTGAGGTTGAACATGGTGTAGAAGCTGGCCACCTCGTAGACGCGGATCGGCGCCATGTCGAGCACCTGCGCCACGTGATCCATCGCCACGCGCGGCAGCCAGCCGCCGGCCTGCTTCTGGGCCAGGTACAGAAGGCCGATCACCGCACTGGCCTGGCGGCCGGCGGGATACTGCGCCATCAGTTCCTTGGCCTTGGCCGCGTTCGCCTCGTCGAAGGCGAAGCTTGCGACCTGCGGCACGTCCTTGGGATCGCTGGTGATCATCTTGAACCGTTCCTTAGCGATCGATTTCGCCGAACACGATGTCGAGCGAGCCGATATTGGCCGACAGATCGGCCAGCATGTGCCCCTTGCTCATCATGTCGAGCGCCGCCAGATGCGGAAAACCCGGCGCCCGGATGTGGCAGCGGTAAGGCTTGTTGGTGCCGTCCGACACCAGGTAGACGCCGAACTCGCCCTTGGGCGCCTCGACCACGGTGTAGGTCTCGCCCTTGGGCACGTGGTAGCCCTCGGTGTAGAGCTTGAAGTGATGGATCAGCGCTTCCATCGAGTTCTTCATCTCGCCGCGGCGCGGCGGGGCGATCTTGCGATCGTTCACCACCACCTCGCCTTCGGGCATCTCCTTCAGGCACTGGCGCATGATCTTCCAGCTCTGCTTCATCTCCTCGATGCGCACCAGGAAGCGGGCGTAGCAGTCGCCGGTCTTGCCCACCGGAATGTCGAAATCCATCTTGTCGTAGACGTCGTAGGGCTGCGCCTTGCGCAAATCCCAGGGGATGCCGCAGGCGCGGATCATCGGCCCGGAGAAGCCCCAGTCGAGCGCCTGCTCCTTGGTGCAGATGCCGATATCGACCGTGCGCTGCTTGAAGATGCGGTTCTCGTTGAGCAGCACTTCCAGGTCGGTCAGGAACGGCAGGAACTGCTCGGTCCAGGCCCAGATGCGCTCGGCCATGCCGGCCGGCATGTCCTGGTGCACGCCGCCGGGCCGGAAATAGGCCGCATGCATGCGCGAGCCCGACACCGCCTCGTAGAACTCCATCAGCAATTCGCGCTGCTCGAAGCCCCACAGGGTCGGCGACAGCGCGCCCACGTCCATGGCGAAGGTGGTGACGTTCAGGATGTGGTTGAGGATGCGCGTGATCTCGGCGAACAGCACGCGGATATATTGCGCGCGCGGCGGCGCGGTGATGCCCAGCAGCTTCTCGACCGCCAGCGCGTAGGCGTGCTCCTGGCACATCGGCGACACGTAGTCGAGCCGGTCGAAATACGGCACCGCCTGCAGGTAGGTCTTGTACTCGATCAGCTTCTCGGTGCCGCGATGCAACAGCCCGATATGCGGATCGCAGCGCTCGACGATCTCGCCGTCCATCTCGACGACCAGGCGCAGCACGCCATGCGCCGCCGGATGCTGCGGCCCGAAATTCATCGTCAGGTTCTTGATCTCGACTTCCGCCATGCTCCGCCCCGTCGGCTGCCGAATCGTCCGGCGCCACGAATGTCACCCAATTGTCGGCGCCGGCCCCTCTCCGGCACCTGTCGCCCGGCCGCGCCATCTCTCCTGGCGGCGGCCGGCCGACCTGTCAGCTCTTGGTCGTCGCCTTCTCGTCGCCCGGCAGGGTCAAAGGCCGCGTCATGCCTTCCCACGGGCTCAAGAAGTCGAAATTGCGAAACTCCTGCGTCAGCTTGACCGGCTCGTAGACCACGCGGCGCTGCTCGTCGTCGTAGCGCAGCTCGACATAGCCGGTGAGCGGGAAATCCTTGCGCATCGGATGCCCCTCGAACCCGTAGTCGGTCAGGATGCGGCGCAGGTCGGGATGGTCTGCCACCCACACGCCGTAGAGATCCCACACCTCGCGCTCGAACCAGGCAGCCGCCGAGAACACGCCGGCGAGCGACGGCACGGTCTCGTTCTCGCCGACGGCAACCTTGAGCCGGATGCGCTTGTTGTGGCGCAGGCTGAGCAGGTTGTAGACCACGTCGAAGCGCTTGGCGCGGTCGGGATAGTCGGCGCCGCAGATCGTCGCCAGTTGCTGGTACAGGCAGGCCGGATCGTCGCGCAGGAAGGTCGCCAGCGCCACCAGGTGCTCGGGCGCGACATCGAGCATGGTCTCGCCCAGCGCCGCGCCGTGCGCCAACACGGCGCCAGGCAACGCCTTGCCGATGCGGCCAACCAGATCGTCCAGCTCGGCGGAGCTTTCGCTCATCGATCAGATCCCTTCAGGCTTGGAGACGCTCAACGCACGATCGAGCCGGTGCGCCTGATCTTCTTCTGCAGTTGCAAGACGCCGTAGAGCAGCGCTTCGGCGGTGGGCGGGCAGCCGGGCACGTAGATGTCGACCGGCACGATCCGGTCGCAGCCGCGCACCACGGAATAGGAATAGTGGTAGTAGCCGCCGCCATTGGCGCAGGATCCCATCGAGATCACGTAGCGCGGCTCGGCCATCTGGTCGTAGACGCGGCGCAGCGCCGGCGCCATCTTGTTGGTCAGGGTGCCGGCCACGATCATGATGTCGGCCGAACGCGGGCTGGGCATGGGCGCCACGCCGAAGCGGTCCAGATCGTAGCGGCTCATCCAGGTGTGGATCATCTCCACGCCGCAGCAGGCCAGACCGAAGGTGAGGCCCCACAGCGAACCCGAACGGGCCCAGGACACCAGCTTGTCGAACTGGGCGACGATGAAGCCCTTGTCGGCCAGCTCGGCATCGAGCATGCCGTCGAGCGCCGACGTCGGCGTCGGCGCCGGGGCGCTATGGCCCAGGCCGGCCGGGGGATTGCTCACTCCCATTCCAGCGCCCCTTTCTTCCACTCGTAGATGAACCCGACCGTCAGGATGGCCAGGAACAGGATCATCGACCAGAAGCCCAGCGCGCCGATGTCGGACAGCGCCACGGCCCAGGGAAACAGGAAGGCCACTTCCAGGTCGAAGATGATGAACAGGATCGCCACCAGATAGAACCGCACGTCGAAGCGGCCGCGCGCGTCGTCGAACGGCGCGAAGCCGCATTCGAAGGGCGTCAGTTTTTCGGAGTCGGGGTTCTGGCGAGCGATGACGTAGGAGCCGCCGATCATGGCCAGGACCAGCCCGACGGCAATGCCGATGAAGATCAGGATCGGCAGATATTCCTGCAACAAATTCTGCATCGCGCCCGTCCCATTCTTACCCAATCAGCCCGCCGCAGCCGGCCCGGACCGTGCGGAGAAGGCCAGTATAGCCTTCCCTCGCGACCGCAAAGAACGGCCGGCTTGGGGCAAAATGCCCCGTCCGGTCGGCGGATTGGCAGGACCGCCGCTCGGGCGAGCGGCGCTTTCGAGGGATGGCGGGAGCGACGGGACTCGAACCCGCGACCTCCGGCGTGACAGGCCGGCGTTCTAACCAACTGAACTACGCCCCCTCGGCGGCCCCGAAAGGCCGCGACGGTGTAGAACACCCCATGTTGGGTGTCAAGCAAACCTACCCGCAAACGCTTGAAAAATAGCAGGTTCGTTGGAAAACCCGTGCCCGGGGCCCATACCGGCCCCCCCAATACCCGCCGCGGGGCTCGGGTGGTGGGCGATGACGGGATCGAACCGCCGACCCTCTCGGTGTAAACGAGATGCTCTACCGCTGAGCTAATCGCCCCACAGGCCCCGAAGCCCGCCCGACCCGGCTACCGCCCGTCGCGCGGCCCGGACCATAGTCGCTTGCCCCCTAAAACGCAAAAACCGGCTGCGGTTGCCCGCAGCCGGTTCGACGCGCAGTGCAGCGGATTAGTTGATCGCGTCCTTCAGACCCTTGCCAGCCTTGAACTTCGGCTGCTTGGACGCGGGAATCTTGATCTTCTCGCCAGTCTGCGGATTACGACCCTCGCCGGCCTTACGGTTGTTGACATAGAAGTTGCCGAATCCGACCAGGCGGACTTCCATGCCCTTCTTCAAGGCGCTGGTGATCGCGTCGAGCACCGAGTCGACGGCCGTCGCGGCATCGGTCTTCGACATCTCTGTCTTATCCGCAACCATGCTGACGAGATCGGCTTTGTTGATCGTTTTCGTGCTGCTCACAGCTAGCCCCCCTAACGGACGTTCTCTGGGTAAGTGGTGAATACTGTTGAAACGCTGCAAAGCTTGAACCGCCCCTCATCCAACGTCAACAGAAACGACGGGATTTCCGGGCTTTTTTCCACAATGCGGCGGGCCGTAAAAGCAGCCAGAGCGACGTCAAAGTCAACAGGAATTTGGCGCCGCGCGGGCAAGATCGGTGGGTAAGTGTCGCCTCGCCATCGCCCGGCGCGCGACGTTTGAATCGTTCTATTCCGTGGCAAGGAGCAAAAACATACTTTTGGGCGGAGCGACGAGCGCTCCGCCCAAAGCCAGTCGGATATCTTGCGGATTAGTGCGTGACCAGGCCGCCGACGCTCTGGCCCTTGTCGCCAGCCACCGGCTTGACCTCTTCCTCTTCCTTCCACTCGATCGGCACCAGCGGCGCAACCAGGGCGCGCGCCAGCACTTCGTCGGCGGTCGACACCGGAATGAGCTCCAGCCCCTTCTTCACGTTGTCGGGGATATCGGCCAGGTCCTTCTCGTTGTCCTTGGGGATCAGCACGGTCTTGATGCCGCCACGCAGCGCGGCCAGCAGCTTCTCCTTCAGGCCGCCGATCGGCAACACCCGGCCGCGCAGCGAGATTTCGCCGGTCATGGCGACATCCTTGCGCACGGCGATGCCGGTCAGCACCGAGACGATCGAGGTCAGCATCGCCACGCCGGCCGAAGGCCCATCCTTGGGCGTGGCGCCCTCGGGCACGTGGATATGCGTGTCGCGCCGGTCGAACACGGTCGGCTTGATGCCGAAGGCAACGGCGCGGGACCGCACGTAGGATTGCGCGGCCTGCACCGATTCCTGCATCACGTCGCCCAGCTTGCCGGTGATGGTCATCTTGCCCTTGCCCGGCACCAGCACGGCCTCGATCGACAGCAACTCGCCGCCGACTTCGGTCCAGGCCAGGCCGGTGGTGACGCCTACCAGGTCCTCGAGCTCCGCCTCGCCGTAGCGGAAGCGGCGCACGCCGGCATACTTCTCCAGATTGCGACGGGTGATGCGGACCTTCTGATCCGCCTCGCCCTTGATCAGGATCTCCTTGGTCGCCTTGCGGCCGAGATTGGCGATCTCGCGCTCCAGGTTGCGCACGCCGGCTTCCCGCGTGTAGTAGCGGATCAGGTCGCGCAAGGCGTCGTCGGAGATCTCGAACTCGCCCTTCTTCAGGCCGTTGGCCTTGACCTGCTTGTCGATCAGGTGGCGCTTGGCGATCTCGACCTTCTCGTCCTCGGTGTAACCGGAGAGACGGATGATCTCCATGCGGTCGAGCAGCGGCTGCGGCATGCGCAGCGTGTTGGCCGTGGTGATGAACATCACGTCGCTCAGGTCGTAATCGACCTCGAGATAGTGGTCGTTGAACGTC
>CAYWLS010000047.1:0-10600 GCA_964458605.1 uncultured Hyphomicrobiales bacterium
CCCAGAATCAGGCGATTGCCCAGCGGCACCTCGACGAAATCGCCCGGCGCCAGGTCGAGGAAGTCGGGCGCCAGGTAGTCGTAGCAGCCGCCCAGCGGCAAAGGCAGCAGGACCTGGACGCGGCGCGCGGCCGTCATCGGCGGTTTTCCCCAGTCCCATGGCGCCGCCGCCGCCGGCGGCCTTGCTGCCCCCGGGCGCTTTGACTAGAACAGGTTTCGGATTTGCGCGCGCGGGCCATGGCGGCACTTTAGGCAAGTCCCGTCCGCCACAAAAGCGGTCCCGCGAATCGCCTGGAGATCGCCATGAAATTCTTCGTCGATACCGCCGACGTCGCCGACATCCGCGACCTGGCCGCCACCGGCCTGCTGGACGGCGTCACCACCAACCCCTCGCTGGTGGCCAAGGCCGGCCGGCCCTTCCTCGACGTCATCCGCGAGATCGCCGAGATCGTGCCCGGCCCGGTCAGCGCCGAGGTCACCGCGACCGACGCCGCCACCATGATCAGGGAAGGCAAGAAGCTGCATGCGCTGGGTCATGGCCGCAACGACAACATCGCCGTCAAGGTGCCGCTGACGCCCGACGGCCTGAAGGCCTGCAAGGCGCTGTCGTCGGAAAACATCATGGTCAACGTGACGCTGTGCTTCTCCGCCGCGCAGGCCATCCTGGCGGCCAAGGCCGGCGCCACCTTCGTCTCGCCCTTCGTCGGCCGGCTCGACGATATCGGCCAGGACGGCATGGCGCTGATCGCCGATATCGTCGAGATCTACAGCCAATACCCCGATTTCGGCACCGAGATCCTGGTCGCCTCGGTGCGCGGCCCGCAACATGTGGTCGCAGCCGCCAAAATGGGTGCTGACGTGGCCACGGTACCGCCCAATATCCTGCGCCAGTTGTTCAACCATCCGCTGACCGACAAGGGCCTGGCTGCCTTCCTGGCCGACTGGGCCAAGACCGGCCAGTCGATCCTGTAGCGCGGGCGCCGCGCTACGGCGGCGCCATGGCGGCGTCATGGCGGCGGCGACAGGCCGCCTCGCGCTCGCCGCGGCGGGCCGGCTGACGTATAGTAGCGTTTGCAAAGGAAGCTTCATGGCGCAGCAGAGCGAGCCATCCCGCAAAACCACCCCCGCCGCCACGGCGGAAAGCGTCATCGCCTATCTGCGCGCCCATCCCAATTTCCTCAACGAGCATCCCGAGGTCATGGACGTGCTGACGCCGCCCAGGCGCAGCGCCGGCGACGGGGTGATCGACATGCAGCACTTCATGCTGGAGCGGCTGCGCGGCGAGGTCGGGCGGCTGCGCTCCTATCATTCGGAGCTGATCAGCACCAGCCGCACCAACCAGTCGGTGCAGACCCGCGTGCATGCCGCGGTGGTGGCGATCATCGCCGCCAACAGCTTCGAGCGGCTGATCCAGCTCGTGACGCGCGAGCTGGCCGGGCTGCTCGATGTCGACGTCGTGACCCTATGCATCGAGACCAGCGGCGGGCCGACGCCGACCACGCCGGGCGTGCAGCTGCTGGTGCCGGGCTCGATCGACCAGTTGCTGGGCATCGGCCAGACCGCGCGGCTGCGGTCCAGCGTGGCCGGCGATCCGGCGATCTTCGGCAGCTTCGCGCCGCTGGTGCATTCCGAGGCGCTGGTGCGCATCAAGCCCGCCGCCGGCGCGCCCGACGGCGTGATCGCCTTCGGCTCGCGCGATCCCAACGGCTTCACCGAAGAGCATTCGACCGAGCTGCTGTTCTTCCTGGCGCAAGTGCTGGAACACACCATCCGCGCATGGCTGGACCTGCCGGGCTGATCCTTCCCGTCGCCGACGACGTGGCCAATGCGCTGCAGGCCTGGCGGCGCTGGCTGGCCGACGAGCGCCGCGTGGCCGGCGCCACCCTCGAAGCCTATACCGGCGACCTGCATGGCTTCCTGTGCTTCGTCGCCGAGCATGAGGGCCGGCCGGCCGACCTGCCCTCGTTGTCGGCGCTGAAGCAGGCCGACTTTCGCGCCTGGCTGGCGGCCCGCGCCGGCCAGGGCCTGGCCAAGACCTCGACGGCGCGCGCGCTGGCGAGTTTGCGCAGCTTCTATCGCTTCCTGACGCGGCGGAAGCTCGCCAGCAACGCCGCGATCGGCCTGCTGCGCACGCCGAAATTGCCCAAATCGGTGCCCAAGGCGCTGTCGATCGACGAGGCCGACGACGTGGTGCGCGAGATCGAGGGCCAGGCCGCCGAGCCGTGGATCGGCAAGCGCGACCTGGCGGTGGTGATGCTGCTCTACGGCGCCGGCCTGCGCATCGCCGAGGCGCTGTCGCTCTCCGCCGCCGAATTGAAGCGTGTTGCCGAGGGCGCGGGTTCGCTGATGGTCACCGGCAAACGACGGAAACAGCGCGTGGTGCCGATGCTGCCGGCGATCGGCCAGGCGGTGGACGACTATCTGCGCGCCTGCCCGTTCGAGCTGGCGCCGCAGCAGCCCGGCTTCCGCGGCGCGCGCGGCAAGCCGCTCGACCCGGCGATCGTGCAGAAAGCGATCCGCCGGCTGCGCGGCCTGCTGGGCCTGCCCGACAGCGCCACGCCGCACGCGCTGCGCCATTCCTTCGCCACCCACCTGCTGGGCGCCGGCGGCGACCTGCGCAGCATCCAGGAGCTGCTGGGCCACGCCTCGCTCAGCACCACGCAGCGTTACACCGATGTCGACGCGCTGCGGCTGAGCGCGGTCTACGGCGCCGCCCATCCGCGCGCACGACGTCCGCCGCGCGACGCCTGACGAGCGATCAATGGATTTCGCACAGATCATCGAGCGCTTCATCCGCATGGAGGCCGAGCGGCCGATCCTGCCCATGGCCTTCGGCTTCCTGTGCCAGGCGCTGCAGGAAGGCGGCATCCGGCTGTGGCGCGCCAGCCTCAACATGCAGACCCTGCATCCCGAGCTGGGCGGCACCCAGATCATCTGGCGCGACGGCACCCTCGAGGGCAATTCCACCAACCGCGCGCAGCTCTACGAGAGCACCAACTACCACAACAGCCCGTTGCGCATCGTCAACGAGACCGACCAGCCCTATCGCAAGCGGCTCGTCGAGGGCATCGAAAGCATGCCGGTGCTCGAGGAGCTGCGGCAGCAGGGCGTGACCGACTATTTCATCGTGCCGCTGCCCTTCATGGACCGCACCCGGCTGGCCACCATCTCCTTCGCCAGCCGCGACGCGCAGGGCTTCGACGACCGCGACATCCGTTACCTGCAGGCGACGGCGCATCTGTTCAGCCCCTATGCCGAGCGCAACGTGCTGCATCGCATCGCCAACAACCTGCTCGACGCCTATCTGGGGCCGCTGGCGGGACGGCGCATCTACCAGGGCGAGATCGTGCGCGGCGAGCTGCAGACCATGGTGGCGGCGATCTGGTTCTGCGACCTGCGCAACTTCACCGGCCTGTCCGAGACCATGCCGCGCAAGGAAACCGTCGATCTGCTCGACCGCTGGTTCGACGTGATCGCCGAGGCGCTGGAGAGCCATGGCGGGGAGATCCTGAAGTTCATGGGCGACGGCCTGCTGGCCGTGTTCCCGATCGACGGCGGCAATTCGGCCGATGTCTGCAGCAAGGCGATCGCCGCGGCGCGCCAGGCCTTCGCCGGCACCGCCGAACTCAACGCCGCGCTGCAGGCGGAAGGCAAGCCGGCGCTGCGCTTCGGCCTGGCGCTGCATATGGGCGAGGTCGAGTTCGGCAATATCGGCGCGCGCCGGCGGCTGGACTTCACCGTGATCGGCCCGGCGGTCAACCACGCCAGCCGGATGCAGGCGCTGACCAAGGAAGTCGGCCATCCGGCGGTCGCCTCCTCGGTGTTCGCCGCGGTGCATCCGCAAGGGCTGAACAGCCTGGGCCGCTTCGCGCTGCGCGGCCTGCCCGGCACGGTGGAGATTTTCGCGGTCGAGGGACTTTAGAGCAAACCACCTTTTGACGGAATCGTTCCGGATTCCGTCAAAAGGTGAGAATTTGCTCCACACTTGAGGAATAGAGCGGATTCACACGATCGGATGGCGGCGTTGCCGCGCTTCCATTCGATCGTGATCCGCTCCAGGCGCCGCTAATCGGCGCTGCGATGCGGATCGGTGTCATGCATCACCCGGCGCAGCGCATGCGGCACGCGACGGTGCTGGGCGACCTTGTGCACCTTGTCGGAGAATTTGGGCCAGCGCCGGCGCGCGGCACGGATCCAGCGCCGCACCGTCTCCGATTCGCGGGCGAAGATCGCCAATGCGACGAGCAGGAAGATCCAGCCCTGCAGGATCGGCAGGAAGGCGCCCACCACCGCCATTCCCAGGCAGACGAAGCCCACGCTCAGCATCAGTGATTTGCGGACGGCTTCGCGCATTCCTTCCATTTAAGAAGGCGGGCCGCGATGACAACCCCGCGCGGCGACTATTCCGGCGCGACTATTCCGGCGCGATCACATATGGATCGGCTTGTCCCAGGCGGCCAGCGCCGCTTCCTTGGTCGCTTCGTTGACCGTGGGATGGGCGTGGCAGGTCCGCGCGATGTCCTCGGCCGAGGCGCGGAATTCCATCGCCAGGGCGGCTTCGGCGATCATCGTGCCGGCCTCGGCGCCGAGGATATGCACGCCCAGCACCTCGTCGGTCGCGGCGTCGGCGATGATCTTGACGAAGCCCTCGGTATGGGCGTTGGCGCGGCTGCGCGGATCGGCGGTGAAGGGGTATTTGCCGATCTTGACCGCCACGCCGTCCTGCTTGAGCTGCTCCTCGGTTTTGCCCACCGCCGCCACTTCGGGATAGGTGTAGACCACCGACGGCACCTTGTTGTAGTCGACATGGCCCTTCTGGCCGGCCATGGTCTCGACGCAGGCCACGCCGTCCTCCGATGCCTTGTGCGCCAGCATCGGACCGGCGATGACGTCGCCGATGGCGTAGATGCCCTTCACATTGGTCTGGAAATGGGCATCGACCTCGATACGGCCGCGGCTGTCGAGCTTGACGCCGACCTTGTCCAGTCCCAGGCCTTCGGTGTAAGGCCGCCGGCCGATCGACAGCAGCACCACGTCGGTCTCCAGCGTTTCGGCCGCCCCGCCGGCGGCCGGCTCCAGGGTCAGGGTGACGCCCGACTTGCCCTTGGCCGCGCCGGTCACCTTCATGCCCAGCTTGAACTTCATGCCCTGCTTGCTCAACTCGCGCTGGAACTGCTTGCCGATCTCGCCGTCCAGCCCCGGCACGATGCGGTCGAGGAACTCGACTACCGTGACCTCGCTGCCCAGCCGGCGCCACACCGAGCCCATCTCCAGGCCGATATAGCCGCCGCCGATCACCACCATGCGCTTGGGGACGGCCGCCAGCTCCAGCGCGCCGGTCGAGCTGACGATGGTCTTCTCGTCGACCTCGACGCCCTTGAGCGGCATCGATTCGGAGCCGGTGGCGATCAGGATGTTCTTGGCATCCAGGGTCTGGGTCTTGCCGTCGGCGCCGCTCACCACGACCTTGCCCGCCGCGGCAACACTGCCGATACCGACGAAAGACGCGATCTTGTTCTTCTTGAACAGGAACTCCACGCCCTTGGTCGAGCCCTGCACCACCTGGTCCTTGCGCTTGAGCATGGCGGGCAGGTCAAGCTCGACGCCCGACACCTTCACGCCATGCAGCGCCACGTGCTTCTGCGTGTCCTCGAAGACATGCGAAGACTGCAGCATCGCCTTGGAGGGAATGCAACCCACGTTCAGGCAGGTGCCGCCCAAGGTGGCGCGCTTCTCGACGCAGGCCACTTTCATGCCCAGTTGCACGGCCCGGATGGCGGCGACATAGCCGCCGGGACCCGAACCGATGACGACCAGATCGAATGTCTCGGCCATGGCTTCAGACCTCGAGCAGCAGGCGTTCGGGATCTTCCAGGCACTCCTTGACGCGCACCAGGAAGGTGACGGCCTCGCGGCCGTCGACGACGCGGTGGTCGTAGCTGAGCGCCAGGTACATCATCGGCCGCAGCTTGATCTCGCTGCCCACCGCTATCGGCCGCTGCATGATCTTGTGCATGCCCAATATGCCCGATTGCGGCGGGTTGAGGATCGGGGTCGACATCAGCGAGCCGTAGATGCCGCCGTTGGAGATGGTGAAGGTGCCGCCGCTCAGCTCGTCCAGGGTCAGCTTGCCGTCGCGCGCCTTGTGGCCCAGCTCGGCGATCTTCTGTTCGATCCGGGCGAAGCTCATGGCGTCGGCATCGCGCACCACCGGCACCACCAGACCCTGCGGCGTGCCGACCGCGACGCCGATGTCGTAGTAGTTCTTGTAGACCAGGTCGTCGCCGTCGATCTCGGCATTGACCGCCGGAATCTCCTTGAGCGCCTGGATGCAGGCCTTCACGAAGAACGACATGAAGCCCAGCTTGCTGCCGTGCTTCTTCTCGAACGCGTCCTTGACCCGGTCGCGCAGCGCCATGATCGCGCTCATGTCCGCTTCGTTGAAGGTGGTCAGCATGGCCGCCGTGTTCTGCGCCTCCTTGAGCCGCTCGGCGATGCGCTTGCGCAGCCGGCTCATGCGCACCCGTTCCTCGCGCTCGGCGTTGGGCCGCGGACCGGAGGGACGCGGCGCCGGCGCCGGAGCGGCGGCGGGCTTGGCCGCAGCGGCTGGAGCCGCGGCCGGCGCATTGGCGAGGTCGGCCTTGGTGACGCGGCCATCCTTGCCGCTGCCGGCCATGCCGGAAATGTCGACATTGCGCTCCTCGGCCAGCTTGCGCGCGGCGGGGCCGGCGATGCCGGCATCGGGCGCGGTCTTGGCCGGGGTCGCGGCGGCCGGCTCCGGCTCGACGGGAGCTTGCGGGGCGGGAGCCTGCTGGGCGGAAGCCTGTTGCGCGGACGCGGCGGCTGGCTTGGCGGCCGGCGCAGCCTTGGCGCCGGCGGCACCCTCGGCGATCACGCACAGCACGCCGCCCACGGCGACGTTGCCGCCTTCCTCGACCTTGATCTCGGCCAGGCTGCCGGCGACGGTGGAATTGACCTCGACCGTGACCTTGTCGGTCTCCAGCTCGCACAGCGCCTCGTCGACGGCGACCGCGTCGCCGACTTTCTTGAACCATTTGGCGACCGTCGCTTCGGTCACCGATTCGCCCAGCGCCGGAACCTTGATTTCGGTAGCCATGGTCAAAACCTCATCTCTATCGGCGTCGCCCTGCCAGTCCTCGGGGGCGCGCCGCTTGAACCCAATAGCCCGCAAGGCAATTCGCGGGCCAGTCTATCGCAGATTCGTTGCCGTCAGACGCTCAACGCGCGATTCACCAGCTCGGCCTGCTCGGCCAGGTGCCGGCGCAACAGGCCGGTGGCGGGCGACGCCGCCTCCTTGCGGCCGATATAGACCGGCCGGCGCGCCTTGACCTGCAGCCCGGCCAGCGTGCTCTCGATGCGCCGGTCGACGAAGATCCAGCCGCCCATGTTCTCGGGCTCTTCCTGGCACCACGCCACCTCGGCATTGGGGTAGCGCATCAGCTCCTTGGCCAGGGGCTTGACCGGGAACGGATAGAGCTGCTCGACCCGCACGATGGCGACGTCCTTGACCTGCCGCTTGCGGCGCTCCTGCAGCAGGTCGAAATAGACCTTGCCGCTGCACACCACCACGCGCTTGACCTGGTCGTCGGGACCGATCTGATCGATCTCGCCCAGCACGCGATGGAACGAGGTGCCCGGCCCCATATCGGCCAGCCTCGACACCGCCTCGGGGTGGCGCAGCAGCGACTTGGGCGTGAAGGCGATCAACGGCTTGCGGAAATTGCGCCGCACCTGGCGGCGCAGGGCATGGAAGAAATTGGCCGGCAGGGTGATATTGACCACCTGCCAGTTGTCCTCGGCGCTGAGCTGCAGGTAGCGCTCGATGCGGGCGGAGGAATGCTCCGGCCCCTGGCCCTCGTAGCCATGCGGCAGCATCATCACCAGGCCGGACATGCGCATCCACTTGCTTTCGGCCGAGGCGATGAACTGGTCGATGATCGCCTGCGCGCCGTTGGCGAAATCGCCGAACTGGGCCTCCCACATCACCAGCGCATTGGGCTCGGCGGTCGAATAGCCGTATTCGAAACCGAGCACGCCGGCTTCGGACAGCGGCGAATCGATCACCTCGAACGACGCCTGGTCCTCGCGCACATGGTTGAGCGGCACGTAGCGCTGTTCGGTCGCCTGGTCGATCAGCACCGAGTGGCGCTGCGAGAAAGTGCCGCGGCCGGAATCCTGGCCGGAGAGACGGACCGGCGTGCCCTCGGCCAGCAGGGTGCCGAAGGCCAGCGCCTCGGCGGTGGCCCAGTCGATGCCCTGCCCGGTCTCGATCATCTTCCGCTTCTCGGCCAGTTGGCGGATGATCTTGCGGTTGGCGTTGAAATTGGCATGGATATTTTGGGGCGGCTCGGAGATCGCCATGCCGACCTGCTGGAGCAGGTCCATCGTCACGGCGGTCTCGCCGCGGCGCTCGTCGCCGGAAGCCTGCTGCAGGCCGGTCCAGGCGCCTTCCAGCCAGTCCGCCTTGTTGGGCTTGTAGCCGGCGGCGGCGGCAAATGCCTTGTCCAACTGTTCGCGGAACTCGCTGTCGATGATCTTCAGCTCGTCCTCGCTCAGCACGCCTTCCTTGACCAGTTGCTCGCCGTAGATCTGCTGCACCGTCTTGTGCCGGCCGATGGCGTTGTACATCAGCGGCTGGGTGAACATCGGCTCGTCGGCCTCGTTGTGGCCGTGCCGGCGGTAGCAGAAGATGTCGATGACGATGTCGTGCTTGAAGCGCTGGCGGAATTCGGTGGCGATGCGGGCGCAATGCACCACCGCTTCCGGGTCGTCGCCGTTGACGTGCAGGATCGGCGCCTGCACGATCTTGGCCACTTCCGAGCAATACGGGCCCGAGCGCGCATAGGTCGGCGAGGTGGTGAAGCCGATCTGGTTGTTGACGATGACATGGATGGTACCGCCGGTGCGGTAGCCCTTGAGATCGGACAGATCCAGCGTCCCGGCCACCAGGCCCTGGCCGGCGAAGGCGGCGTCGCCGTGCATCAGCACCGCCATGACCTGCTCGCGATTGGTGTCGCCGCGCTGCGCCTGCTTGGCGCGCACCTTGCCCAGCACCACGGTGTTGACCAGCTCCAGATGCGAGGGATTGGCGGTCAGCGACAGATGCACCACGTTGCCGTCGAACTCGCGGTCCGACGAGGCGCCCAGGTGGTACTTCACGTCGCCCGAGCCCTGGAACGATTCCGGCAACGCCGGATTGCCCTGGAACTCCGAGAACAGGGCCGTGTAGCTCTTGCCCATCATGTTGGTCAGGATGTTGAGCCGGCCGCGATGGGGCATGCCGACCACGACTTCCTTGATGCCGAGCTGGCCGCCGCGCTTGAGGATCTGCTCCATCGCCGGCACCAGCGATTCGCCGCCGTCCAGGCCGAAGCGCTTGGTGGCGACGAACTTCACGTGCAGGAATTTCTCCAGCCCCTCGGCCTCGACGATGCGCTCGAAGATGGCGCGCTTGCCCTTCAGCGTGAATTCGGTCTGGTTGCGGATGCCCTCGATGCGCTCCTGGATCCAGGCCTTCTGCGCCGGATCGCCGATATGCATGAACTCGACGCCGATCTTGCCGCAATAGGTCTGCTGCAGGATGGTCATGATCTCGCGCAGGGTGCCGACTTCCAGCCCCAGCACGCCGTTGATGAAGATCGGCCGGTCCCAGTCGGCGTCGGTGAAGCCGTAGGTGTGCGGATCGAGCTCCGGATGGGGCTCCTGCTTGGTCAGACCCAGCGGATCGAGGTCGGCCATCAGATGGCCGCGGATGCGATAGGCGCGGATCAGCATCAGCGCCCGCACCGAATCGATCGCCGCCGCGCGCACCTGCTCGGCGGTATAGCTGCCCGGCCCGGCCGAGGCGGCCTGGCCGTTGGTCCTGACGATCGCCTGGCCGTTGCCGTTGGGCTTCTTGGGCGCCTCGGCCTCGGCGACGCCGATCACCTGGGTGGCGTTGGGGGCCCAGGACGGCCCGGCCAGGTCGCGCAGCACCGCCTGCTGGTCGTCGCTCAGCTCGGCGAAGAAGCGCTGCCAGCTGGGGTCGACCGAGGCGGGATTCTGGACGTATCGAGCGAACAGCTCCTGGACGAAGGTCGAATTGGCGCCAGACAGAACCGAATTTTCATCGCCACGCATGGCTGTCACAACGGCCGATCGGCCGCCTCCTAGGACCGCTTACGCTTTCAGCACCTTCAACATGGTGGTGCCGAGCGCCGCGGGCGAGTCCGCAACGGTGATTCCCGCGCTGCGCATAGCCTCGATCTTGTCCTCGGCCCCTCCCTTGCCGCCGGAGATGATGGCGCCGGCATGTCCCATGCGCCGGCCCGGCGGAGCGGTGCGGCCGGCGATGAAGCCGACCGTCGGTTTCTTGATCTTGTTGCGACGCAGGAAATCGGCCGCGTCCTCCTCGGCGGCACCGCCGATCTCGCCGATCATGACGATGCCCTGGGTCTCCGAATCGGCCAGGAACATCTCCAGGCAATCGACGAAGTTGGTGCCGTTGACCGGGTCGCCGCCGATGCCGATGCAGGTCGACTGGCCCAGCCCGGCGGCGGTGGTCTGCGCCACCGCCTCGTAGGTCAGGGTGCCGGAGCGGC
>CAYWLS010000048.1:0-10586 GCA_964458605.1 uncultured Hyphomicrobiales bacterium
TTTGAATCACAATCCCTCCCCACTGGGAATCCTCTTTATGAGTACAGAACCTAGAAGCGGTGCTTGATGCCGAAGGTGACGTAGTCGGACGGCGATCCCGAATTGAGCAGGCCGAACAGGCTCGAGCGGTGGTGGATGCGCGCCGCGAACATCCAGTCCGGACTGTCGGGCGGGGCCACCGTGACTTCGAGCATCAGGCCGTTCTTGTAGTAGCCGGCCTTGCCGGATTCGTTCTCCAGGTCGGGCCTGGCGCTGGCCAGCGACGGGCCGCTGCCCACCGCGACGGTGGTCGGCAGCCAGCGGTTCCACGGAAAGGCGATCCAGCGTGCCACGAAATAGAGATGCGCATCGACGAACGACTGGTCGCCGAAATGCAGGCCGAAACCGGTTTCCAGTTCCAGGCGCAGCGCGCTGCCCAGCGAGCCGATCTCGCGCCCCAGGGTGAACAGCGCCACGTATTGATGTTGGTAGTTGGCGCGGCCCCGGAACAGCAGCGTGCTGAGATTGTCGGCGGCGGCGACGCCGAAATAGCCGCTCACGAACCAGCGATGGTCGTGCCAGTCGAAATCGAACGGCTTGAAATAGTCCGGCTTGTCGCTCATCCAGGTTGTGGGCGTGCCCGCCGCCACGGCCGCGGTCTGGCCGAGCGGCGGCAGGTCGATCGGCAGGGCGACGGGACTGTCGGGCTGGCCGGCTGCGGCAGGGGCAATTGCGGATGTCAGCAGCGCGGCGAGCCCCATCAGCGCGACGCATGCGGATTTGGCGAGCGGGAAAATTTTCGGCACCGACCACTACCCCAATGACGCGGCAGCGGTCATGCCACCGGAACGGCGACGTAACATACCTTCGCAGTCGTGTATAGCTATGTCTCTGGCCGGATGGGGGATTTTTGCCCATTTTGGACGTCGGCGCGGGCGTTGCCGCCTATTCGGGCGGCAATCGGTGCATTTTGGCTACTTCCGCGGCACGCCGATGACGCGCCCGGCCTGCGACGGCCGCTTCAGCCCGGCATGGGCCTTGGCCATCGCCGCCATGCGCGCCGCCACGTCGTCGGCCCAGGGGGCGGAGCGGCGGGACTCGTAGCCGACATGCAGCATGATCTGTTCGTTGGTGGCCGCCAGATAGCCCTGCTCGGCATGGTACATATGATGGAAGAAGTGGATCCGCTTGGCATCCCAGTCGAGAATCTGGCTGGTGATGCGCAGCGGATCGCCCAGTTTCACCTCGCGGTCATAGGTAATATGGGCCTCCAACGTGAACACCATGCCTTTGCCCTGCCGGACGTAGTCGGCGGCGCAGCCCAGTTCGACGCACAGCGTCTCGGTCGCCTGGTCGAAGGCGTAGAGATAGAAGGCGACATTCATGTGACCGTTGTAGTCGATCCACTCCGGCAGCACGCGCACACGGTGCCGGTCGAAGGGGGCCGACAGGTCGAGGGAGGGGATGGTCGTGTCCATGGCGGCAGGATAGGACGTTGCCCGCACCACGCCAATCGCGGCGTCGAGGCTATCGCCGCGCTGCAGTTGATGAAGGGCCGGCCAACCGATAGATTGCCGCCAGTTTCAGCGGGGAACCAACGTTGGCTGATGGGCAATTTCTGACCTTTCCGCAGGCCTTCAATCTGGCTGCGGACCATTACAAGGCCGGCCGCGCCAACGAGGCCGCCGAGTTGTGCGAGAAGATCGTCGCCGGCGCTCCCAACTATGCCGACGCCATCCATCTCAAGGCCGTCCTGCTGATGGACAAGGGCGAGTTCGCCTCGGCCGAAAGCCTGGCGCGGCGCGCCGTCGAACTGGCGCCGCAGAACGGCTCCTTCGTCAACACGGTCGGCGTCATTCTGAAAAAGCAGAAGCGCCTCGACGAGGCGCTGCAGGCCTTCGACCGCACGCTCGAGCTCGAGCCGAATTTCGTTCCGGTGCACACCAATATCGGCCTGATCCTGCAGCTGCGCGGCGAATACGAAGCGGCCGAGGCGGCGCATCGCCGGTCGCTGGCGCTCGATCCCGGCTATGTGACGGCCCTGCATAATCTCGCCAACCTGCTGATGGATGCCGGCAAGCTGGACGAGGGGCTGGAGGTCTTCACCCGGGCCGCCGCCGCACGGCCCGGCGACGCCGAAATCCATACCCATCGCGCCCTGTGCATGCTGATGGCGGGGCAGCTCGAGAAGGGCTGGGACGAGTACGAGTGGCGCATGCAGATGCGCAGCCAGCTCGCCAAGCACAGCCTGAAGACGCCGCTCTGGGACGGGCGTGGGTACGAAGGCCAGACCCTGCTGGTCTATCACGAGCAGGGATTCGGCGACGTCATTCAATGCGTGCGCTATCTCGGGCAGGCCAAGGCCCGCGGCGGCGCGCTGGTGATGGCCTGCGCGCCGCCGATCGGCCGGCTGATGGAGCAGGTCGAGGGCGTGGATCGGGTGGTCACGACCGATGCCGACATCCCGGTCCACCAGTTCAAATGTCCGGTCATGAGCCTGCCGCGGCTGTTCCACGCGCGGCTCGGCAACATCCCCGCCGCGACGCCCTATATCAAGGCCCAGCCGGGTCTGGTGCTGCCGGGCGGCGAAGGCACCAGGCGCGTCGGCATCGTCTGGGCCGGCAGCCCGACCCACGACAACGACCATCGCCGCTCGATGCCGGCTTCGGCGCTGGCGCCGATCCTCGACGTTCCGGGCGTGACCTTCTACAGCCTGCAATTCGGCAACCGCGCCAGCGAGCTGGAAGCGGCCGGCCTGACCGGCAAGGTGATCGAGCTGGGCGACGAGACCTTGGGCGATTTCTACCAGACCGCCGGCTATATCGATCAGCTCGACCTGGTCATCACCATCGATACGGTCACTGTCCATCTGGCGGCGGCGCTCAACAAGCCGACCTGGCTGTTGCTGTCGTACAGCGCCGACTTCCGCTGGCTGCGTGGCGTCGACAGCAGCGAATGGTATCCCTCGGTCCGCCTCTACCGGCAGGACCGGCCGATGCAGTGGCGCGAACCGGTGGCGCGCCTAGCCGCCGATCTGGCCGAGTTCGCGGACAGGCGCAAGCGCCGCGCATGAGCGTCGTCCCGCTAGAACAGGCGCTGCACCTGGCCAATCAGCATCATCGCGCGGGCCGCCTGGCCGACGCCGAAAAGATCTATCGCCGCGTCATCGAGACGATGCCCAACGAGCCGCAGGCGCTGGAAGCGCTGGGTGCGCTGGCGGTGTCGACCGGCCGCCACAAGGAGGCGCTGGACTGGATGCAGCGGGCGCTGCTGGTCACGCGCGGCAACGAGCGGCTGTTCAACAACTACGGCATGGCCTTGCGCGGGCTGGGGCGCGATCAGGATGCGCTGACCGCCTTCAACCAGGCCCTGGCGATCAACCCGCGCGCCGCGACGACATTGATCAATGCCGGCGCCTTGCTGATCCAGCACCAGCGCACGGAGGAGGGCCTGGCCATGCTGCGGCAGGCCGTGGCCGTGGCCGGCAACAATCCCGAGCCCTACAACGCGCTGGCCAACGCGCTGGGCCAGCTGCAGCGCATCGAGGAGGCCGAGAGCGTCTATCGCATGGCGCTGCAGATATCGCCCAACAGCGCGCGCCTGCTGTTCAACCTGGCCAATCTCTATCTGCGCGCCGACAAGGTCGAGCAGGCGGAGGAGACCTATCGCGCCGCCATCGCCGTCGACCCGAACTACTTCGATCCCTACCACAATCTGGGTCATGCCTATACCGAGCTGGGACTGCACGCCAAGGCAGCGGCCTGCTTCCGTCGCGGCGTGCAGCTCAGGCCCAACGACTTCAACCCGCATATGAGCCTGGGCATGTCGCTGATGGCGCAGGGCGAGTTCCGCGAGGGCTGGGTCGAATATCAGTGGCGCCTGAAGGACCACGCGCAGCTGCCGCCGCGCCATTTCACGCAGCCGCGCTGGAACGGCCAGCTGTTGAACGGCCGGACCCTGCTGCTGTGCTCGGAGCAGGGCGCCGGCGACACGCTGATGTTCATGCGTTACCTGCCGATGCTGAAGGAGCGCGGCGCGAAGGTGATCATCGAGTGCCTGCCGGCGCTCAAGCGGCTGTTCGAGAACCAGCCCGGCGGCATGCCGGTGTACGTCAAGGGAGAGGCCCTGCCGCGGTTCGATTTCTACATTGCGCCGATCGACCTGCCGCTGATCTTCGGCACGACGCTCGAAACGATTCCGGCCGAGATTCCCTATCTCGCCGCGCCGAGCGTCGCGCAACTGCCCTCGATCGCCCTGCCGGAAGGCGGGAACAGGAAGATCGGCGTGGTGTGGAACGGCAATCCGGTGCAGCGCCACAACTACCTGCGGTCGATCCCGCTGGCCGCCATGGCGCCGCTGTTCGAGGTGCCCGGCTGCGACTTTTACTCGCTGCAATACGGTGCCAGCCGGGCCGAGCTGGAACAGGCCGGCGTGGCCGACAGGCTGATCCTGCTGGGCGACGACCGGATCGAGGATTTCTGGGGTCTGGCCGGACTGATGAAGCAGATGGATCTGGTGATCTCGGTCTGCACCGGACCCGCCCACCTGGCCGGCGCGCTGGGCGTGCGCAGCTGGACCTTGCTGCGCTTCGCCGCCGAATGGCGTTGGCTGTGGGATCGCGACGATTCGCCGTGGTATCCCACCATGCGCCTGTTCCGTCAGAAGCGTCGCGGCGACTGGCCCGAACTGATCGCGCGCGTGGCCCAGACGCTGCGCGAGGATAGCGCCGGCTGAAACCGCCCGCTGAAACCGCTGGGCGAAAGCCCGGCCTTGTGCAGTGGCGTGCCCGGTACGATCTGCTACCGTAACCTTCGAATCACAGGGAGATGCGCCATGGCGACCAATCGTCAGGTTGTGCTGAAATCCTATCCGGCCGGCGAACCGACCGCCGCCAATTTCGAGATCAGGGATGTCGCCGTGCCCGAGCCGGGCGAGGGCGAGATCCTCAGCCGCACCGTCTGGCTGTCGCTCGATCCCTATATGCGCGGCCGCATGAGCGAGCGCAAAGGCTACGCCGACAACGTCAAGCCGGGTCAGGTGATCGTGGGCGGCACGGTCAGCCAGGTGGTGAAATCGCGCAACAAGGATTTCCAGGAGGGCGACTACGTCGCCGACTATGCCGGCTGGCAGTCCTATTCGGTCTCCAACGGCGCGGGCCTGCGCAAGCTCGATCCCAAGCAGGCGCCGCTCAGCACCGCGCTGTCGGTGCTGGGCATGCCGGGCATGACCGCCTGGTACGGGCTGCACAAGATCGGCCGGCCCAAGGCCGGCGAGACGGTGGTGGTGTCGGCCGCGTCGGGCGCGGTCGGCTCGGTGGTCGGCCAACTGGCCAAGCTGGCCGGCTGTCGCGCCGTCGGTATCGCCGGCGGCAAGGACAAATGCGACTACGTCACCGGCGAATTGGGTTTCGATGTCTGCGTCGACTACAAGGCCGAGGGCAGGAACCTGCACGCCGCCCTGCGCGCGGCCTGTCCCAAAGGCATCGACGTCTATTTCGAGAATGTCGGCGGCGACATCCTCAACGCCGTGATCGGCCAGATGAACGATTTCGGCCGCATCCCGCTGTGCGGCATGATCTCCCAGTACAACGCCACCGAATTGCCCAATGGCCCGAACTGGGCGGTTCTGCTGGTCAGGCGCCTGCTGGTCCAGGGCTTCATCGTGTCGGACCATTTCGCCCGCATGGGCGAGTTCATGACCGATGTCGGTCCGGCGGTGCAGGGCGGGAAGATCAAGTATCGCGAGGACATCGCCAAGGGCATCGACAGCGCGCCCGAAGCCTTCATCGGCCTGCTCAAGGGCCGCAATTTCGGCAAGCAGCTCGTTCAAGTGTCCGACGATCCCACGCGCAAATAGTCCCCCGGAGTATCAGATGTCCGACAAACCGAAGACGCCCGCCGGCCAAGGGCCCCAGCCCGTGCCGGCTGCCACCGTGCTGCTGCTGCGCGGCGGCGAGGCCAGGCTGGAAGTGTTCATGGTGGTGCGCCACCAGCAGATCGATTTCGCCTCCGGCGCGCTGGTGTTCCCCGGCGGCAAGGTCGAGAAGGCCGATGCCGATCCGCGTCTGAAAGCCCGGGTCGAGGGCTGCGACGGCATGGACGACGCGGCGCGCGCCTTCCGCATCGGCGCCATCCGCGAATCCTTCGAGGAATGCGGTGTGCTGCTGGCGCGGCCGCGCGCCAGCCGGGCGCTGGTCTCGGCCGAGCAGCTCGGGCCGATCCAGGCGCGCTGGCAGAAGAAGCTGGTCGAGGACAAGGCCAGCATCGTCGACATGGTGGAGGCCGAGGACCTGGTGCTGGCCTGCGACCTGATGGTGCCCTACTCGCACTGGATCACGCCCACCTTCATGCCCAAGCGCTTCGACACCTGGTTCTTCATCGCCGAGGCGCCGGCCGACCATCTGGCGGTGCATGACGGTTCGGAATCGGTCGATTCGGTGTGGATTTCGCCGGCCCAGGCGCTGGCCGACCTGGAAGCGGGCAAGCGCACCATCATCTTTCCCACCCGGCTCAACCTGATGATGCTGGCGGAGAGCCCGGACGTGAATTCCGCGCTGTTGCGGGCGCGCGATTCGCAGATCAAGACCGTGCTGCCGTGGATCGAGGAGAAGAATGGCGACAAGTGGCTGACCATCCCCGACGATGCCGGCTACAAGCTGACGCGCGCCAAGGTCGATGCCGTGATGCGCGGCTAGACGGCCAACGACCCGGACGCGCGCGGGGCGGCCGGTATCGACAGGCCGTCCAAGGAGGGGAAATGCAACAGAGCTATCGCCTGATCGGCTCCAACCCGTCGCCCTATTCGGTGAAGATGCGCGCCCTGATGCGCTATCGCCGTCTGCCGTTCTTCTGGGAATGGCGCAGCCCGAAGAACATGGAGGAGACCAAGGACGTCCGGCCGCAGGTCATTCCCATCCTGCAATATCCCGACGGCAGCTTCCGGAACGATTCCACCTTCGTGGCGCTCGACCTGGAGCAGCGCCACAGCGAACGCAGCGTGCTGCCCGAGGATGCGGGTCTGCGCTTCCTGACCCTGCTGATCGAGGACATGGCCGACGAGTGGGGCACCAAATGCATGTTCCACTATCGCTGGTTCTATGCCGCCGACCAGGATTTCTGCAGCAAGTGGATCGCCGGCGAGACCGGCATGGGCCTGCCCTACGACAAGGTGCTGGAACGCGCCGAGATGTTCGCCGAGCGGCAAATCGGCCGCATGGCGCTGGTCGGCTGCACGCCGGAGAATCGGCCGGTGATCGAGGAGAGCTATCTGCGCGTGCTGCGGCTGATGGAGGAGGGGCTCAAGGAAACGCCGTTCATCTTCGGCGCGCGGCCGACCCTGGCCGATTTCGGCTGGTTCGGGCAACTGTTCCAGCTCTACATGGATCCCACGCCCTCGACGCAGATGCGGCTGACCGGCCCCAAAGTCTATATGTGGGTGCCGCGGCTGGACGATTGCTCCGGCGTCGATGCCGCCGCGCCGCTGGTCAGCGCCGACGCGCTGTCGCCCATGGTGATGGGCTTCCTGCGCCTGGCCGGCGAACTCTACCTGCCGTTCCTGGCGGCCAATGCCGGGGCGCTGCAATCGGGCGCCGAGGAAGTGTCGCTGGAAATCTGGGGTCAGCGCTATCGCCAGGCGGCGTTCCGCTACCAGGGCAAATGCTACGACTGGCTGAAGAGCGAATTCGCCAGGCTCGACGGCACGGCGCGCGCCGCCATCGAGCCGGCGCTGCAGCAGACCGGGTGCCTTGCCTATCTGCGTTGAACGATCGTCGGCATTTGTGTTGAGTAGCAGCGTATGGTCAATGTCCTGGGCATCATTCTGCCGTCAGCCCTTGTGGTCCTGATCGGCTGGGGCGCGATGCGCCTGCGCATGCTCAGCGCCGAAGGTGCGCGCGGCCTGAGCGCCTACACCTTCAACGTGGCCTTCTCCGCCCTGCTGTTCCGCATCATGCGCGACGTGCGTCCGCAGGATCTCGACGTGCACGTCCTGCTGGCCTATTTCGGCGCCGCCTTGCTGGTGTGGGCCCTTGCCATGGCGACGGGCCGATGGGTATTCGGGCTGGGCGGGCCGGAACGCACGATGATGGGCATGGCCAGCGCCGTCAGCAACAACGGCGTGCTTGGCATTCCCCTGGTGCTGAGCACGTGGGGCGAGCCAGGGCTGGTGCCGCTGCTGATGATTATGGCCGTGCATTCGGCGATCCTGATGTCGCTGTGCTCGGTGCTGATGGAATGGCATCGCGGCGGCGATGACGGCGAGGGCGGCGGCATCGGCATGGCGCGGCGGCTGGGCCGGATGATGCTGGCGGTGCTGAGCCATCCGGTGGTGGTGGCCATCCTGGCCGGGCTGCTCTGGGGCGTGATATCGCGCGCGCTTGGGCTGGACTTCCCCAGGGTCGTCGAGGTCGCGCTGAAATGGCTGGGCGATTCGGCGGTGCCCTGCGGGCTGTTCGTGCTGGGCGTTTCGCTGGCCGGCATCCGGCTGGCCGGCGACCTGCCGCAGATCCTGGCGACCACGGCGATCAAGCTCGGACTGCAGCCGCTCTGCGTATGGCTGCTGGGCAGATACGTGTTCGGCCTGCAGCCGCTGGCTGCAGCGGTGATCACCTTGACCGCCGCCATGCCCACCGCCGTCAATGTCTACATCATGGCCGACCGCTACGGCGTGTTCCAGCAGCGCTCGACATCGATCGTGCTGGTCTCGACCGTTTGCGGCGTCGTCACCCTGGCGGGGTGGCTCTCCTTCCTGACGTGAAAGGCTGGCCGGCGCCGGAGGTGGGGTCCGACGCCGGCCGCGTGATCCCCGCGGACTGGAATCTGGCGTCGCGGGGCACGCTTGGGGTGCGCTACTGGAAGTCGACGTCGCGGTCGATGCTGTGGCTGTTGCCGCCCGGTCCGGTGAAGGTCACGTGCTGGTCGTAACCGTCGGCGGTGCGGGCGAGGGTGCTGTCGCGATCGACGCTCCGGCCGTTGCCGTTGGTCCAGGTCTGGTCGCGGGTCGTGCTGCCGCCGCCATGGGTCACGCTGGCGTTGTAGGTGCCGCTCTTGCCGGTGCCGGTGCTCCAGCTGCCGCTGGTGGCGTGGCCATCGTCGGTCTTGGTGACGACGTCATGGGCGGTCGCCGTTTTGCCGTTGAATCGGGTGCGGCTGGTGTCGCCCTGCCATTGGCCCGGGGCGATGCGCGAGGCGGTGGTCGAGGAGCCGGCGCTCTTGCCGTTGGGCAGCGTGGTGTGGCTATTGCGGCTGGCGGTGCCGGCCTGGCGGTTCCATGTCGAAGCCACGCCATGGCTGCCGCTGCCGCCGTTGCGGTTGGTCCATTGCGTCTGGCGATCGCGCAAGCCGGGCTGGCGGGTGGTCTGGTGATGGAACGTGCCGGATCGGCCGCGACTGGTGTCGTAGGTGCCATCGCGCTGCCAGTCTGCGGCATGGGCCGACCAGGAGAACAGGGCGAAGGCACAGACGCCGGCGCCGGCGGCGATCGCCAGCCGGGCGACCAGCCGAAGACGGGGCGAGGGCAAGCCGCAGAGCGAGGGAGAAACGGTGCGACGCAGGCGCGGAAGGGTTTGCAACATGCAAGGCTCCTCTTGTGCAAAGGCCCCACCGGCCGTTATGTCTTCCTACGGCCGCTTCTTACCGTGCATCCCCGCGCTCCGACAAAATTCCCCGCCCTCCCGCTGCCCGAAAAAGGCGCAAAACAAAGGGCCGGCGTTGCCGCCGGCCCTCGCGTTCTGTCTGACGACAGGATGACCTGGAGTTAGAAATCCATGTCGCCCATGCCGCCCATGCCGCCGCCGCCCGGCATCGGCGGCGCCTTCTTCTCGGGCCGCTCGGCGACCATGGCTTCGGTCGTGATCAGCAGAGCGGCAACCGAAGCGGCGTCCTGCAGCGCGGTGCGCACGACCTTGGTCGGGTCGATGATGCCGGCCTTGACCAGGTTGGTGTACTCGCCCTTCTGCGCGTCGTAGCCGAAGTTGACGTCCTTCGACTCCATCACCTTGCCCACCACCACCGAACCGTCGGTGCCGGCGTTCTCCGCGATCTGGCGGATCGGCGCCTGCAGAGCGCGGCGGATGATGTTCACGCCCGCCTTCTGGTCGGCGCCCGAGGCCTTCAGGTTGTCGAGCGCGCGGGTGGCGTAGAGCAGCGCGGTGCCGCCGCCCGGGACGATGCCTTCTTCCACGGCCGCACGGGTCGCGTGCATGGCGTCGTCAACGCGGTCCTTGCGCTCCTTGACTTCCACTTCCGTGGCGCCGCCCACCTTGATGATGGCAACGCCGCCAGCCAGCTTGGCCAGGCGCTCCTGCAGCTTCTCGCGGTCGTAGTCCGAGGTGGTCTCCTCGATCTGCGCGCGGATCTGCTGGCAACGGGCCTCGATGTCCTTCTTCTTGCCGGCGCCGTCGACGATCGTGGTGTTCTCCTTCTGGATCAGCACCCGCTTGGCCTTGCCCAGCATGTCGAGCGTGACGTTCTCCAGCTTGATGCCGAGGTCTTCGGAGATCAGCTGGCCGCCGGTCAGGATCGCCATGTCTTCCAGCATCGCCTTGCGGCGATCGCCGAAGCCCGGCGCCTTGACCGCCGCGACCTTCAGGCCGCCGCGCAGCTTGTTGA
>CAYWLS010000049.1:0-9489 GCA_964458605.1 uncultured Hyphomicrobiales bacterium
GGCATCATCGCCGGCGCCAACATGGCGGCCTACAACTCGGCCAAGGCCGGCGTGCGCCATCTCAGCAAGTCCGTAGCGCTGCATTGCGCCAAGTCCGGCTACAACATCCGCTGCAACTCGGTGCACCCGACCTTCATCGACACGCCGATCCTCGACCGCCACCGCAAGCGCTTCGGCGCCGAGGTGATGGCGCAGAAATTCGGCCGCCAGATCCCGATCGGGCGGCTGGGCCGGCCCAGCGAAGTGGGCTACGGCATCCTCTATCTGGCGTCGGACGAATCGAGCTTCACCACCGGCTCGGAGCTGGTGATGGACGGCGGCATCAGCGCGATGTGACGGACGAAGGCGCATCATGAGCGTTCTGGTCATCTCCAAGGAACAGTTGTCGCCCAAGCTGGTGGCGATGTTCGGCAGCCAGATTCCCGGCACCGAGTTCCGGCTGTGGCCGGATGTCGGCGATCCGGCGGCGGTCGAGTATGCGCTGGCCTGGCATCCGCCGGCCGGCGAGCTGGCAAGGCTGCCCAATCTCAAGGCCATCCTGTCCTTCGCCGCCGGCGTCGATCACCTGTCGAGCGATCCGCAACTGCCCAGGCACATTCCGGTGGTGCGCGCGGTCAGCGAAGCCAGCCGCCTGACCATGAGCGGCTTCTGCGTGGCGCAGGTGCTGCGCTACCAGCACCGCCTGGCGCTGTACGAGAGCTTCCAGCGCCAGGGCCAGTGGAAGCAGGTGCCGCCGCGCGACATGAGCGATACGGTCGTCGGCGTGCTGGGCATGGGCGTGCTGGGCGCCGATCTGGCCGGGCGGCTGATGGCGCTGGGCTTCGCCGTCAACGGCTGGGCGCGCTCGCCGCGGCAGGTCGAGGGCGTCGGCATGTTCCACGGCGCGGACGGGCTGATGGCCTGCCTGCGGGCCTCCAACGCGGTGGTATGCCTGCTGCCGCTGACCGCCCAGACCTGCGGCATCCTCGATGCCCGGGCCTTTGCCGCCATGCCCCGCGACGGCTATGTGATCAACGTGGCGCGCGGCGGCCATGTCGTGGTGCCCGACCTGATCGCGGCGCTGGACAGCGGCCATCTGGAAGGCGCGACGCTGGACGTGTTCGATCCCGAGCCGCTGCCGGCCGATTCGCCGCTGTGGCGCCATCCCAAGGTGGTGGTGACGCCGCACACCTCGGGCCGCATGACCAACCAGCGGGTGGCGATGAACATCCTGGCCATGATGCGCGAAGTGCTGAGCGGCAAGCCGCTCGACAATGTGGTCGACTGGAGCAGGGGGTACTGACCATGCAGGGAGCCGCCGAGATCAACGGTTGCCGTCTCGCCTATCGCCTGGAAGGGCCGCAGGGCGCGCCGGCGGTGGCGATGTGCCATTCGCTGCTGGCCGATGGCGGGATGTGGGACGAGCAGATGCCGGCGCTGCGCGACTATCGCGTGCTGCGGCTGGACATGCGCGGCCACGGCGCCTCGGCGGCCACCGCGCCGCCCTACACGCTGGAGATGCTGGCCGACGACGTGGCCGGCATGCTCGATCACTTGAAGATTCCCGCCGTGCATTACATCGGCCTGTCGATCGGCGGCATGATCGGCCAGGCGCTGGCCTTCAGGCATCCCGGCAAGCTGAAATCGCTGATGCTGTGCGACACGCGGGCGCGGGCGCTGGGCGACCAGGCGGCGCTGTGGCACGAGCGCATCGCCCTGGCGCGCCAGGCGGGCAGCGTCGAGCCGCTGGTCGACAGCTCGATCCAGCGCTGGTTCAGCCCGGCCTTCATGCTGAGCCACAAGCCGCGGGTCGATCGGGTGCGCGCCAGCATGCAGCGCTGCTCGGTGGACGGCTATGGCGGCTGCGGCCTGGCGATCTCGTCCTTCGATTTCACCGACCGGCTGGCGGGCATCGCGTTGCCGACCCTGGTGCTGTACGGCGCCCAGGATCCCAGCACCACGCCGGAGGAGAACAGGTACCTCGCCGCCCATATCAAGGGCGCGCGGCTGGAGGAAATCCCCGGCCTGCATCTGCCCAACATCGAATCGGCCGACAGGTTCAACGCCATCATGAGCGGGTGGCTGGCGGGAAGGTAGCCCGCAGTTCGCGTCCCGGTTCGGCGTCGCGCTATCCCGTGGCCGCTTTCGGCGCGCGAGCGTTTGCGTTCTAATCCTGTCAAGCAACGCCGCGTCGGTCGGCGAATCGGGGAAGGAAACGGGCGATGTCGGGAGCGCTGGACGGAATCAAAGTCGTCGATCTCACCGCGGTGGTGCTGGGGCCCTATGCCACGCAGATGATGGCGGATATGGGCGCCGAGGTGATCAAGATCGAATCGCCGGTCGGCGACCTGCTGCGCAATTCCGGCCGCGGCCGCTCGCCCAAGATGGGGCCGATCTATCTGGCCGCCAACCGCAACAAGCGCTCGCTGTGCCTCGACCTGAAGAAGCAGGAGGCGATCGAGGTGGTCAAGACGCTGGTGCGCGACGCCGACGTGTTCGTCCACAACAACCGGCCGCAGGCGATCGAGCGGCTCGGATTGGGCTACGACGCCATCAAGGCGGTCAGGCCGGATATCGTCTACGCCTATGCCCATGGCTATGGCCGCGGCGGCCCCTATGCCGAGAAGCCGGCCTTCGACGACCTGGTGCAGGGCGCCAGCGGCGCGGCCACCCTGCAATCGCGCGTCGATGGCGGCCCGCCGCGCTATATGCCCAGCCTGATCGCCGACAAGACCACCGGCCTGCACCTGGCGATCGCCGTGCTGGGCGCGCTGATGCACCGGGCGCGCACCGGCCGGGGCCAGTGCGTCGAGGTGCCGATGTACGAGACGCTGGTGTCGTTCTGGCTCACCGAGCATCTGTTCGGCGAGACCTTCGATCCGCCGGTCGGCGGCATGGGCTACGACCGCATCATCAACAAGTACCGCCACCCGTTCCCGACCGAGGACGGCTATGTCTGCGTGCTGCCCTATACCGACAAGCACTGGTCGGCCTTCTTCACCATCGTCGGCCGGCCCGAGCTGGCCGGCGACCAGCGCTTCCTGCAGGCCGAGCAGCGCGCGCGCCACTACGACGAGCTCTACCAGATCCTCGACCAGGTGATGCGGGGCAAGACCACCGCGCAATGGCTGCCGCTGCTGGAGGCGGCCGACATCCCGGTCATGCCGGTGCGCGAGCTGGAGGAGCTGCTGGACGATCCGCATCTGCAGGCGGTGGGCTTCTACGAGGAGCATGACCATCCCAGCGAGGGCCGCATCCGCACCATGCGCAACCCGATCCGCTTCAGCGACACGCCGACCCGATACCGGCGCCATGCCCCGAAAATAGGCGAGCAGGGTGCCGAAATATTGCGCGAGGCCGGTTTTCCGCAGGACAAAATCGACGCCCTGGCCGAGGCTGGCGCGCTGATCCTGCCGCGCCCGGCCTGAGGCCCGGCGCAGCTTTCCCTCACGAGCCTGCATGGCGGCGGCGCAACCGCGTGGCGGGGAGGCTGCCGCCTTGCACGCCTTCGGCTCGCTGCTAGTATCGCCGGAAAGGCAAAAGCCGTGGCGCCCCGCTGGCGCCCGCGCCGGAGGAAACATGGACCTGAATTTCAGCGACGCCGATCTCAAGTTCCGCGACGAAGTGGTCGATTTCGTCAAGCACAACCTGGCGCCGGCAACCGCCGAGAAGATGAAGACCGGCAAGCATCTGTCCAAAGACGACATCATGAAGTGGCAGCAGGCGCTGGGGCGCAAGGGCTGGCTGGTCAATTCCTGGCCCAGGCAGTATGGCGGCCCGGGCTGGACCGCGACGCAGAAATACATCTTCGACAACGTCACCGCCGAGATGAACGCGCCCGGCATCGTGCCGTTCGGCACCAAGATGGTCGGGCCGGTGATCTACACCTTCGGCAACGAGGAGCAGAAGCAGCGCTTCCTGCCCGACATCCGCGAATCCAAAGTGTGGTGGTGCCAGGGCTATTCGGAGCCGGGCTCGGGCTCGGATCTGGCCTCGCTCAAGACCCGCGCCGTGCGCGAGGGCGACCACTATATCGTCAACGGGTCGAAGACCTGGACCACCTCGGCGCAATACGCCGACTGGATCTTCTGCCTGGTGCGCACCGATCCCAAGGCCAAGCCGCAGGAAGGCATCTCCTTCCTGCTGATCGACATGAAATCGCCCGGCGTCGAGGTGCAGCCCATCATCATGGCCGATGGCGGGCACGAGGTGAATTCGGTGTTCTTCACCGATGTGAAGGTGCCGGCCGGGAATCTGATCGGCAAGGAAGGCGAGGGCTGGACCTACGCCAAGTTCCTGCTGGCCAACGAGCGCTCGGGCATCGCCGCGGTGCCGCATTCCAAGAAGGGCGTGGCGGCGCTGAAGAAGATCGCCCTGAGCGAGCAGCAGGACGGCAAGCCGTTGCTGCACGATCCGGCCTTCCGCGACAAGGTGGCCGACCTCGAGGTGCAGTTGCAGGCGCTGGAATACACCGAGCTGCGTATCCTGTCGGCCGAGGCCGGCGGCGGCGCGCCGGGGCCGGAGGTGTCGTTCCTGAAGATCCGCGGCTCGGAGATCCAGCAGCGCATCACCGAGCTGGCCACCGAGGCGGTGGGCTACTACGCCAACCCGTACCTGCCGGGCCTGCTGTGGCACGGCAGCAACGAGGCGCCGGTCGGGCCGGACTACGCCCACCAGGCCGCGCCGCGCTATTTCAACACGCGCAAGACCTCGATCTACGGCGGTTCCAACGAGATCCAGAAGAACATCATCGCCAAGATGGTGCTGGGTCTCTGAACAGCGGATACGCCGTCGATCGTCGCCAAACAAATGAAACGACCGCGTCGCCCGGTGGGAACAACGCCGGGACCGGGACGCGGCCCAGGGAGTGGGTGACATGGATCTATCGCTGAACGACGACCAGAAGATGCTGAAGGACAGCGTCGAGCGCTTCGTGCGCGAGCAATACCCGTTCGAGACGCGGCGCAAGCTCGCCGCCAGCGCCGAAGGCTGGTCCAAGGACAACTGGGCCAAGTTCGCCGAGCTGGGCTGGCTCGGCATTCCCTTCGCCGAGGACGATGGCGGGCTGGGCTGGGGCATGGTCGAACTCAGTGTCGTGATGGAGGCGTTCGGCACCGGGCTGGTGCTGGAGCCCTATCTCGCCACCGTGGTGCTGGGCGGCGGCATCGTCGCCCGCGCCGGCAGCGCGGCGCAGAAGCAGGCGATCCTGCCGGCGCTGATCGAGGGCAGGCTGCAACTGGCGACGGCGTTCTTCGAGGCGCAGGCGCGCTACAACCTTGCCGACGTGAAGACCACCGCCAGGAAGCAGGGCGACGGCTGGGTGATCTCGGGTCAGAAGGGCGTGGTGTTCAACGGTCCCGCCGCCGACAGGATCATCGTCTCGGCCCGCACGTCGGGCGGCCAGCGCGACCAGGCCGGCATCTCCCTGTTCCTGGTCGATGCCAAGGCCAAAGGTGTGTCGCGCCGCGACTACCCGACCCAGGACGCGTTCCGCGCCTCGGAGATCGCCTTCGACAACGTTCAGGTCGGCGCCGATGCGCTGCTGGGCAAGGAAGGCGACGGCTTCGCGGTGCTGGAGGAGGCGATCGACTGCGCCACGGTAGCGGTGTGCGCCGAGGCGGTGGGCTGCATGGATGCGCTGAACGCCGCGACGCACGAATACCTCAAGACCCGCAAGCAGTTCGGCGTGCCGATCGGCAAGTTCCAGGTGCTGCAGCATCGCATGGTGGACATGTTTACCGCCGCGCAGGAGGCGCGCTCGCTGGTGCTGATGGCCACGCTCAAGATCGACGATCCCGACCCGGCGGTGCGGCGCAAGGCGGCCTCGGCCTGCAAGGTGCAGATCGGCAAGTCGGGCAAGATCGTCGGCCAGGGCGCGGTGCAGCTGCATGGCGGCATGGGCGTGACCGACGAACTCAACGTCAGCCACTATTTCAAGCGGCTGACCATGATCGACAGCATCTTCGGCAATCAGCAGCATCACCTGACCCGCTACGGGCTGCTGATGGCGGCGTAAGCTAAAAGATCGTCACCCCGGAAGCGCGAAGCGCTATCCGGGGCCCATGTCTCGTCGCATGCAGGCCGTCGTTCGGATCGACATGGATCCCGGGTCTCGCTGCGCTCGCCCGGGATGACGAATTCGGTGCGTCGCTAAACAATCTCCCCCGAATCTTATTCACAGCCCGTCGATTGATCTCGCGTGACGCTGCGCCGCGCGGCGACAAGGAAAGTCTCCTTGTCGCAGGCAGCGGAGGCTACGCATGCGAAACGACGGCAAGCGTACCGAAACGGTGCGGCGATGAGCTACCGGGCCAGCGATTGGGCGATGGCGCAGCCGCTCGACAATCCCGCCGCCAAGCTGGTGCTGCTGATCCTGGCGCATCACATGAACCACAAGACCGGACGCTGCTTTCCCTCGGTCGCCACCATGGCTCGCGAGAGCGGCCTGAGCGATCGCGGCGTGCGCCTGGCCGTTGCGCGGCTGGCGAAGCTTGGATTGGTCGAGCTGCGCGGCAGCACGACGAGGCGGCACTACCGCCTCAACGTCGCGACTGCGGCACATGGTGCCGAAGTTTCCCGTGAAACTGCGGCACCGGATGCCGGAGTCGTTGCTGCCACTCCGGCAGCTCTTGCCGCCACTCCGGCACGTGGTGCCGGTCACTCCGGCACGCCGTGCCGACTAACAGGGAAGGAACCTGTAAATAATAGGGAGGGGGAGAACGCACCCCCTCCCCAGGGGAATGCCGTTGGCATGAAGGCAAAGACGCCTGGCAAGCCGGATGACGTGGCGAGCAGCCGTGCCACCCGGCTGGCGGCGGATTGGCAGCCATCGGCGCAGGGCATCGCCTTTGCCCGCCGCGAGCATGCCGATATCGACTGGCAACGCGAGGCGCGCGCCTTCCGCGACTACTGGCTGGCCAAGCCCGACGGGCTGAGCGCCGACTGGGAAGCGAGCTGGCGGCGCTGGCTGGGTCGTGCGGCGCAATTCGCGCTGCCGCCAAGCAAGCCGCAGAGGCGCGGCGGGGGCGGCGATGGCCTGGCGCCCGACGAACTATGGTTGGCACGCGTGATACGCTTCAGGGATGCGCGCTTTTGGTCGCGCGTCTGGGGCGCTCGGCCTGGCGAGGAGGGTTGCCACGTTCCCGCCGACATGCTGCGCCAGTTCGGCTATCCGGTGTACGAACGCGGCCAACGGGTCCCGCCGCTCCAGCCCAGTGCAGGCGGAAGCGCCGATTGAAATCCCTCTTCCGTATCGCGAAACATCCATTCGCGGATGGGGCGGTTTGCAAAAATATCTGGCGACTTCGTTGCTGCAGCGCAGTAGCATGAACGAGCGTTCATAGACCGGCGCGGGTATATTATTGCTGCGCGTCCGGGATTTTTGCAGCCGAGTTTAGGGAGATCGATAGAGATGGTTGGTATCACCGCTTACGGCGGTTACGTCCCGCGCCTGCGCCTCAGCCGCCAGGCCATCCACGCCGCCAACAAGTGGTTCGCCGCCGGCCTGGGCGGCCAGGCCAAGGGCGAAAAGGCGATCGGCAACTGGGACGAGGACAGCATCACCATGGCGGTCGAGGCGGCGCGCGACTGCCTGACCGGTTCCGATGCCAGCCATATCGACACGCTCTACTTCGCCTCCACCACCCAGCCGTTCAAGGATCGCCAGAATGCCGGCGTGATCGGCACCGCGCTGCATCGCGAGGACGGGCTGGCGGTGGCCGATTTCGGCGGCTCGCTGAAATGCGGCACCACCGCGCTGATGGCCGGGCTCGATGCCGCCAGGGCCGGCCGCAAGGTCATGGTCGCCGCCGCCGACAAGCGCCACGCCAAGGTCG
This sequence comes from uncultured Hyphomicrobiales bacterium, assembly GCA_964458605.1. Lineage (GTDB taxonomy): Bacteria > Pseudomonadota > Alphaproteobacteria > Reyranellales > JAQSWP01 > JBBSNV01. The sequence continues at coordinate 7,815 of CAYWLS010000049.1, forward strand.
CCTCGGCCAACGAGATGCAATACGGCGACGGCGCCGCCGCGCTCAGCCTGGGCACCGACAAGGTGATCGCCAAGTTTCTGGGCGGCTATTCGACCTCGGTCGATTTCGTCGACCATTTCCGCGGCGACGAATCGGATTTCGACTATGCCTGGGAAGAGCGCTGGATCCGCGACGAGGGCTACGCCAAGGTGGTGCCGCCGGCGCTGACCGCCGCGCTCGACCGGGTCAAGCTCAAGGGCGCCGACATCGCCCATTTCATCATGCCCAGCCTGATGGCCGCGGTGCCCAAGCAGATGGCCAAGCGGGCCGGCATCGCCGAAAGCGCGGTGCGCGACCTGCTGGGCGCCAATCTGGGCGACACTGGTGCTGCCCATCCGCTGGTCATGCTGGCGCACTGTCTTGAAAGCGCCAAGGCGGGCGACAAGATCATGGTGGTGGGCTTCGGCCAGGGCCTCGACGTGCTGGTGTTCGAAGTCACCGACGAGCTGGCCAGGCTGCCCAAGCGCAACGGCATTAGCGGCCACCTGGCGCGGCGCAAGGAAGAAAAGAACTACATGAAGTATCTCGCCTTCAACGAGATGCTGCCGCTCGAGAAGGGCATGCGGGCGGAGTTCGACAAGAAGACCGCGCTGTCGATCCTGTATCGCAAGCGCGACATGCTGTACGGCCTGATCGGCGGCAAGTGCAAGGTGTGCGGCACGGTGCAGTTCCCCAAATCGCAGGTCTGCGTCAACCCGAACTGCCACGCCATGGACAGCCAGGAAGACTATCCGTTCGCCGGCATGGAGGCGCAGATCATGTCGTGGTCGGCCGACTCGCTGACCTTCACGCCCGATCCGCCGGCGTTCTACGGCATGATCACCTTCGCCGAGGGCGGCCGCTTCATGGCCGACTTCACCGATTGCGACGCCGAGCAGGTCAAGGTCGGCGCCCGCATGCGCATGGTGTTCCGCATCCGCGACGTCGACCATGTGCGCGGCGGCTTCAAGCGCTATTTCTGGAAGGCCACGCCGGTCTAGGCGGCCTTCCGGCACGGAATCGGGAGCAAGACGAGTTGCAACGTATTTACGGACGAAAGGAATTTCGCCATGGCTAAGGGCATCAAGGACAAAGTCGCCATTCTCGGCATGGGCTGCTCCAAGTTCGGCGAACGCTGGGACAGCGGCGCCGAGGAGCTGATGCTGGAGGCGTTCAAGGAGTGCATCGCCGACGCCGGCATCGACATGACGCAGCTCCAGGCCGCCTGGTTCTCGACCGCGATCGACGAGGTGCATGTCGGCAAGTCGGGCATTCCGCTGTCGACCACCCTGCGCCTGCCCAACATCCCGGTGACGCATGTCGAGAACATGTGCGCCTCGGGCACCGAAGCCTTCCGCGGCGCCTGCTATGCCGTGGCCTCGGGCGCGGTGGACTTCGCGCTGGCGCTGGGCGTGGAGAAGCTCAAGGACACCGGCTATGGCGGCCTGCCGGGCGGCCGCGGCGCCCCGCTGCAGCAGCTCTGGGCGGCCAACTCGACCGCGCCGGGCAATTTCGCCCAGCTCGCCTCGGCCTACATGGCGCGCCACGACGTGAAATACGACGACCTGAAGCGCGCCATCGGCCACGTGTCGTGGAAGAGCCACCAGAACGGCGCCAAGAACCCCAAGGCCCACCTGCAGAAGGCGGTGGACATGGA
>CAYWLS010000050.1:0-6480 GCA_964458605.1 uncultured Hyphomicrobiales bacterium
CCACGCGCGCGCCGCCGATCGGACCCAGGAACGGGATGCCGGAGATGGTCAGCGCCGCGGAGGTGGCGATCATGGAAACGACGTCCGGGTCGTTCTCCATGTCGTGGCTCAGCACGGTGACCAGGATCAGGGTCTCGTTGCGGAAATCGGGGTGGAACAGCGGCCGGATCGGCCGGTCGATCAGGCGCGAGGTCAGCACTTCCTTCTCGGAAGGACGCCCTTCGCGCTTGAAGAAGCCGCCCGGGATCTTGCCGGCGGCGAAGGTCTTTTCCTGGTAGTGCACGGTGAGGGGGAAAAAATCGAGGCCCGGCTTGGGCTGCTTCTCGCCGACCACGGTGGCGAGAACGGTGGTCTCGCCATAGGTGCACATCACGGCACCGTCGGCCTGGCGGGCGATCTTGCCGGTCTCGAACACCAGCTTGCGGCCGCCCCACATGATCTCTTTGCGGGTTACGTTGAACATGTCTCTGTCTTCCTTCCTTTCTATCGAACGGGGAGCGCCCTATGCGCATCCGTCCGCCCGCGCCGCCCGATGCGGTGCGGGACCGATCCGTTGGTGCGATTTCCTTCGCGGATCGGCGTAGCTGCTAAAAAGCCGAAAGCCGCCGGCGCTCTTTTCGCACCTGGCGGCTTTGGCTGCTTCGTCCCGGCGCGCTAGCGGCGCAGGCCCAGACGATCGATCAGTTTCTCGTAGCGCTGCTCGTCCTTGCGCTTGAGATAGTCGAGCAGGCGGCGGCGCTGGCTGACCAGCTTGAGCAGGCCGCGCCGCGAATGGTGGTCCTTGGCGTGACCCTTGAAGTGCTCGGTCAGGTTCCGGATGCGCTCGCTCAGGATCGCGACCTGGACCTCGGGCGAACCGGTGTCTTCCTTCTTGGTGGCGTATTCGGCAATGACTTCCGTCTTGCGCTGGGCAGTGATCGACATCGGGGACTCCTCTTAAGTCAGGGGTTGATGACGCGCACCGAGCGGATCGAACCGCCATCGATCCGCACCAAGGCCACAAGGCGCCGATCGAGCATGGCCCGCAGAACGGGACCGCCCTCGCCGCCTGGAACCGTGTCGCGGATTCCGGTACGGAGCATCGCCAAGGCCTGGCCGTGTCTTAATCGGCTCGCCTCTTCCTCGGTCACGGCCAGCGCCGGGATGTCGTCCAGCGCGGTCTCGACCGGGAGCAGATGCTCAAAACGGGCCGGACTATGGCCCAAAGCCTCCAGCGAATCCAGCGAAATTGCCCGATTTTCGGCGAACGGGCCGACCCTGGTCCGCCGCAAGGCCTCGACATGGGCCACCGTGCCCAGATGTCGGGCCAGGTCGCGCACCAGCGCCCGTATATAGGTGCCTTTGCCGCATTCCACCGCCAGATCTGCCCATTCGAGGGCTTCGTCCGGCCCCGACCGGTCGACCAGCGCCAGCCGGTCGATCTCGACCGGGCGGGGCTGGAGCGCCACCGGCCGGTCGGCCCGGGCCAGCCGGTAGGCGCGCTGGCCGGCCACCTTGATGGCCGAATAGTCGGGCGGGACCTGCTGGATGGTGCCGGTGAATCGGGGCAGGGCGGCGCACAGCGCGGCCACTCCGGGGCGCATGGCGGAAATCTCGATCACCGCGCCTTGGGCGTCGTCCGTGTCGCGCGCCTCGCCGAAGCGAGCCCGCACGCGGTAGGCCTTGCGCCCGCCCATGGCCCAGGCAACGGTCTTGGTGGCCTCGCCGAAGGCGATCGGCAGGATGCCGGTGGCCAGCGGATCGAGCGTGCCGCCATGGCCGACTTTTGCCGCCTCGAACAGGCGGCGGGCGATCGCCACCGCCTTGGCCGAGGAGATGCCGGCCGGCTTGTCCAGCACCAGCCAGCCGTCGACCCGTTGTCCCTTGCGCTTCATCGTGGCTGCGTCCGGGCCGGCCTCCGCTCAGGCCGGCCGGTCGTCCTCGTCGTCGGGTTCGTGCGGTTCGAGGTCGCGCGCCACCTCGGGCGTATGCAGCAGCTTGTTGATGGCGTTGGCGTGGTCGAACGAGCGGTCGAGCTCGAAGCGCAGCTCCGGCGCGAAGCGCAGATCGAGCATCTTGGCCAGCCGGGCGCGGAAGAACGGCGCCGCCCGGCGCATCGCCGCCAGCAGCTTGTCGGCATTGGCGCCGCCCAGCGGCACGATGAAGGCCAGCGCGTTGCGCAGGTCGGGGCTGACATCGACCACCGTGACGGTGATGGTGGCGTCGCGCAGTTCCGGATCGCGCATCTCGCCGCGCTCGAGCAGCCCGGCCAGGCCGTGCCGCAGCTCCTCGCCGACGCGCAGCTGGCGCTGCGAGGCTTCGCGATCGCGATGACCTTTTTTCTGACGCGACATGGTTGTCTCCCGTCGCTGGTACGCGGACGGCGCCGCAGCGCCGCCCGTCGCTATTAGGGGAGGGCGATTCGCGTTCCGGAGCGAAGACGCCCTGGACCGATCGCGCTCCCGCGATGGGTGGTGGCGCTAGAGCGTGGCCGCCACCTGCTCGACGTCGAAGCACTCGATCACGTCGCCGACCTTCAGATCGTCGTAGTTCTCGAACGCCATGCCGCACTCGAAGCCCTGCTTGACCTCGCGCACCTCGTCCTTGAAGCGCTTGAGGGTCTTGAGCGTGCCTTCGTGGATGACGACGTTGTCGCGCAGCAGGCGCACCTTGGCGCCGCGCCGCACCTCACCGTCGGTGACGTAGCAGCCTGCCACGGTGCCGACCTTGGTGATGCGGAACACCTGGCGGATCTCCGCATTGCCCAGGAATTTCTCGCGATAGGACGGTGCCAGCAGCCCGGCCATCAGGTTCTTCACGTCGTCGGTGACGTTGTAGATGATCGAGTAGTAGCGGATGTCGACCTTGTCGCGCTTGGCCATCTCGCGCGCCTGCGGGTTGGCGCGCACGTTGAAGCCGATGATCAGCGCGTTGGACGCCTTGGCCAGGGTAACGTCGGATTCGTTGATGCCGCCCACGCCCTGGTGCAGGATGCGCACCGCCACGTTCTCCGTCGCCAGTCGCTGCAGCGCGCCGGCGATGGCTTCGACCGAGCCCTGCACGTCGCCCTTGATGACGACGGGCAGTTCCTTGGCGGTGCCTTCCTTGATGTCCTTCAGCATCTGCTCCAGCGAGGAGCGGGCGCCGCCTGAGATCACGTTGAGGCGGGCGCGGCGCTGGCGGAACTCGGCGATCTCGCGGGCGCGCGTCTCGTTCTCGACCACGACGAACTCGTCGCCGGCCGAGGGCGTGCCCTGCAGGCCGAGCACCTCGACCGGCATGGCCGGGCCGGCGCTGTCCAGGGTGTGGCCGCGATCGTCGAGCATGCGGCGCACGCGGCCCCATTCGTTGCCCGCCACCAGGATGTCGCCCGGCTTCAAGGTGCCGCGCAGCACCAGCACGGTGGCCACGGGGCCGCGGCCCTGTTCCAGCCGCGCTTCCACCACCGTGCCGTTGGCCGGCCGGTTGGGATTGGCGCGCAACTCGAGGATTTCCGACTGCAGCAGGATACCTTCCTCGAGCTTGTCGAGATTGGTCTTCTGCTTGGCCGAGACGTCGACTGCCAGCACGTCGCCGCCGAAATCCTCGACCTGCACCTCGTGCTGCAGCAGTTCCTGGCGCACGCGCTGCGGGTCGGCGCTGGGCTTGTCGATCTTGTTGACCGCCACGATCAGCGGCACCTTGGCCGCCTTGGCGTGGTGAATGGCCTCGATGGTCTGCGGCATGATGCCGTCGTCGGCCGCCACCACCAGCACCACGATGTCGGTCAGCTTGGCGCCGCGCGCGCGCATCTGGGTGAAAGCCTCGTGGCCCGGCGTGTCGAGGAAGGTGATCTTCGAACCCGACGGCAAGGTCACCTGGTAGGCGCCGATATGCTGGGTGATGCCGCCGGCTTCCCTGGCCGCCACATCGGTCTCGCGCAGCGCGTCGAGCAGCGAGGTCTTGCCGTGATCGACGTGGCCCATGATGGTCACCACCGGCGGCCGCGGCTTCATCTGCTCGGGCGTGTCTTCGGCGCCTTCCATGCCGATCTCGACGTCGGCCTCGGTCACGCGCTTGAAGGTGTGACCGAATTCCGAAACGATCAGCTCGGCGGTGTCGGCGTCGATGTTCTGGTTGATGGTCGCCATCACGCCCATCTTCATCAGCGACTTGATGACGTCGGCGCCGCGCACGGCCATGCGGTTGGCCAGTTCCTGCACCGTGATAGTTTCGGGAATGGTCACCTCGCGGACGATCTTGCCGTCGCCCAGCTCGTCCAGGCCCATTTCGCGCTTGCGCTGGCGCTCGTTGGCGCGGCGCAAGGCGGCGACCGAACGCACCTTGACGTCGTCTTCGCCTTCCAGCGCGCGCTGCACGTCGATCTTGGCGCCGCGGCGCTTGGGGGCGTCGCGCCGCGGCTGCAGCACCGGCCGCTTGGGCGGGATGACCCCGGGCCGCTTGGGCTCGGGCGCTTCCGGCTGCAGCAACTCGGCGGCACGGCGCGCGGCCGGGCTGGCCGGCGGCGCCGCCTGGATGCGCTTCTGGACCTGCTCTTCGGCCTTCTTCTTGGCATCGGCCTCGGATTTCTTGCGCGCCTCTTCCTCGGCGGCGCGGCGCTCGCGCTCCTCGCGCTCGGCTTTCTGCTTCTTCTCGTCCTCGGCACGCTTTTCGGCGTCGACGATGGCGCGCTTGCGCGCCTGCTCGGCTTCGACGCGCGCCCCCTCGAGAGCCCGCATGCGCGCCTGCTTCTCCTCATCGGTCAGGGCGCGCAGGGCGATGCCCTGGCGGCCGCCGCCGCGATGGTCGGGCGTGCGCGAGGTCTCGGCCGGACGCGGCGCGGGACCACCGGCGGAACGGCCGACACCCAGGGTGCGGGTCGCCGGCTTGGCGGGGGCCGGCGCACTGGCAGCCGGGGCCGCCGGCGCGGCGACGGGCGCTGCGGGGGCCGCCGCTGGCGTCGCAGGCGCCGCAGGCGCGGCCGCTGGCGTGGCCGCCGCAGGCGCGGCCGTTGGCGCGGCGGCGGGCATGCTGCCCGCCGGCGTCAGACGCTTCTTCGGCTTGACCTCGACGGTCACCGCCTTGGTACGGCCGTGCGAAAACTTCTGGCGCACCAGCCCCGCTTCGGCGGCTTTCGGCTTGAGCTCGAGCTTGGTGCTTCCCCCCAGGGACAGCGGTTTGCTCGGCTTGGCTTCTTTCTTATCGCTCATCTTCACTCAACCTCAATTCGCATCCTGCGGCGCTGTCGGGTCGGCGCGCAACCCTTCCAACCGCGCAGCGTCGATCATCAGCCGTTCGGCCAGCCGGCCCGGCGACACCGCGACGTATACCGCCTGGTCGCGACCGAACGCCGAACCCAGTTCCCCCGCATCCAGCGCCGTCAGCACCGGCGCATCGCCCGCCAGACCGCCGACCTTGGACCGCGCGTCGCGCCCGGCATCGCGCGCCAGCAGCATCAGTCCCGGAGCGCCGCGCATCTGCCTGACGCGCTCCAGCCCCGCCACCGCCTGGCCGCCGCGGCGCGCCAGGCTAAGCGTCTCCAGCAGGCGCTGCCGCGCCAGCCGCTCCAGCAGCGCCGGCAACTCCGCCGGCACCTCGACCGCGCGCCGCGCGGCCCGGGCGAAAACATGCCGCGCCACCGCCTGCTCGACCAGCGCGCGTTGCGCGCCCAGCCACAGGCCGCGGCCGGGCAGGCGCCGCGCCAGATCGGGCGTCACCATGCCATCGGGCGCCACGACAAAGCGAATCATCCGTTCGGGCGGCTGTGACAGTCCCGTGACGATGCAGCGACGCATGGTCTGCGCCGCGCCTTGCACCGCCGTTTCGGGCCTGTCCTGTGTCATCGCCGCCTGCACCGTGACGCGCTCCCTTCCGCCTACTCCGCCGCCGTCCCGGCGGCGTCGGTGGTCTGTTCCTCGTCGCCGAACCAGCCGGCACGCCGGCGCGCATCCATGATGATGGCGTTGGCCTGCTCTTCGCTGAGCTCGTGCTGGGGCAGGATCTCGCGCAGCTCGTCGCTGGCCAGATCGGCCAGGTCTTCGAGCGTCTTGACGCCCTTTTCGCCCAGCAGCACCACGGCCTGCTTGTCGAAGCCCTCGGTATTGGCGACGTCGTCGCTGACGCCGAGCTCCTGGCGGCGCGCCTCGAGCTGGGCGTCGCGTTCTTCGATGAAGGTCTGGGCGCGGCGCTGCAATTCGCCGGCGATCTCCTCGTCGAAGCCTTCGATCGAGGTCAGCTCCTCGAGCGCCACCATGGCGACGTCTTCCACCGAGGTGAAGCCTTCGGCCACCAGCAGATGGGCAATCACGTCGTCCACGTCCAGGGCCGTCTTGAAGGCTTCGGTGCGGGAAGCGGTTTCCTGCTGCCGGCGCTCCGATTCCTCGGCCTCGGTCATGATGTCGATGTCCCAGCCGGTGAGCTGCGAGGCCAGCCGCACGTTCTGGCCGCGCCGGCCGATCGCCAGGCTGAGCTGGTCGTCGGGCACCACCACCTCGATGCGGCCGGCGTCCTCGTCCAGCACCA
>CAYWLS010000051.1:0-6311 GCA_964458605.1 uncultured Hyphomicrobiales bacterium
TCAGCGTCAGCGCCGGCGCCACCGTCACCGAATCGCCGGTGTGGATGCCCATCGGATCGACGTTCTCGATCGAGCAGACGATGATGCAGTTGTCGTGCCGGTCGCGCACGACCTCCATCTCGTATTCCTTCCAGCCCAGCACCGATTCCTCGACCAGAACCTCGGTGGTCGGCGAGGCGTCGAGGCCGCCCTGCACGATCTCGAAATATTCGTCGCGGTTGTAGGCGATGCCGCCGCCGGTGCCGCCCAGGGTGAAGGACGGGCGGATGATCGCCGGCAGCCCGACCTTCTCCAGCGCCCGCGCCGCTTCCTCGCGGTTGTGCACCACGTCCGATTTGGGGCTCTCCAGGCCGATGCGCTCCATGGCCTCGCGGAACTTCAGCCGGTCCTCGGCCATGTCGATGGCATCGGCATCGGCGCCGATCAGCTCGACGCCAAGCTTTTCCAGCCGGCCGTCGCGCACCAGCGCCATGGCCGTGTTCAGCGCGGTCTGGCCGCCCATGGTGGGCAGCAGCGCGTCGGGCTTTTCCTTCTCGATGATCTTGGCCACGATGTCGGGCGTGATCGGCTCGACATAGGTGGCGTGCGCCAGGCCCGGATCGGTCATGATCGTGGCCGGGTTGGAATTCACCAGGACGATGCGGTAGCCCTCGGCCTTCAGCGCCTGGCAGGCCTGCACGCCCGAATAGTCGAACTCGCAGGCCTGGCCGATGACGATCGGCCCGGCGCCGATGATCATGATGCTTTTGATGTCTGTGCGCTTGGGCATGATCGGCGGCTACTTCTTTTGGCTTTTGTTCTTCTCGATCATCTCGACGAAGCGCTCGAACAGATAGTGGCTGTCCTCCGGACCCGGCGAGGCCTCGGGATGATATTGCACCGAGAATACCGGCTTGTCGGTCAGCCGCAGGCCTTCGTTGGAGCCGTCGAACAGCGAGACGTGGCTGACCTCGGCGTTCTTGGGCAGGCTTTCCGGCACCACCACGAAGCCATGGTTCTGGCTGGTGATCTCGACCCGGCCGGTGGCCAGATCCTTGACCGGATGGTTGGCGCCGCGATGGCCCTTTTCCATCTTGCGGGTCTGCCCGCCCAGCGCCAGCGCCAGCATCTGGTGGCCGAGGCAAATGCCGAAGGTCGGCATGCCGCTGTCGATCACCTGCTTGATCACCGGCACGGCGTATTTGCCGGTCGCCGCCGGATCGCCCGGCCCGTTGGCCAGGAACACACCGTCGGGGTTGTGGCGCATGATGTCTTCGTAGGTCGCCGTCGCCGGCACCACCGTCACCTTGCAGCCGGCCGAGGCCAGGCAGCGCAGGATGTTGCGCTTGGCGCCGTAATCGACCGCCACGACATGATGCCTGGGCTTGTCGAGCTTGCCGTAGCCCTTGCCGAGCTGCCATTGCGTCTCGTCCCAGCCATAGGTCTGCCGGGTCGAGACATCGAGCGCCAGATCCATGCCCTCCAGGCCCGGCCAGGCCTTGGCCTTGGCCAGCGCGCCGTCGATGTCCAGCTTGCCGTCAGGCGCGTGCAGCACGACGCCGTTGGGCGGGCCGCCGTCGCGGATGCGGCGGGTCAACTGGCGCGTGTCGATACCGGTGACGCCCGGCAGCCCATAGCTCTTGAGCCATTCGTCGAGGTGACGGGTGGCGCGCCAGTTGGCCGGTTCGGTGATATCCAGCCGCAGCACCACGGCGCGCGCCGCCGGGGTCACGGTCTCGATGTCCTCGGGGTTGGTGCCGACATTGCCGATATGGGGGAAGGTGAAGGTGATGATCTGCCCGGCATAGGAGGGGTCGGTGATGATCTCCTGGTAGCCGGTCATCGAGGTATTGAAGCAGACCTCGCCCACCGCCAGGCCGGCGGCGCCGATTCCACGGCCCCAGAAAACCGTGCCATCGGCCAGAACCAGCGCAGCCGTGGCGTCTTTGGGCGCATCGCGTCTAGCGGCGCCTTCGGTCTTGGGAAGGTCCATGGGACTTCCAAACTGTGCAAAGGAAACCCGCCGGGGCGACGGGTGAACCGTGGCGGTTTGTAAAGAAACGGCCTTGGGCCGTCAAGCCGGTGTCATGTACAACAGGTCCCTAAGCCATTGAACTGGCTCAATTGTCAGAATCTTGCGCCGCACGCGCCGAAAACGGCCCGACCGTTGCCGGCCGATCGCCCCCGCGATCGGGTGCTTTGGGCTTACGGGATCGGGAATGTCGGGCGCGATTCGTGTCGGCGCACTTGCACGAGCGACGCAGCGGCCTATGCTCGGCCGCCCAAGGAGGACGCCATGCTGCGCGACAAGCTGAACAACGACCTGAAGGAAGCGATGAAGGCCAAGAATGCCGCCGGCGTTTCGACCCTGCGCATGATCCTGGCCGGCATCAAGGATCGCGACATCGCCGCGCGCAGCAAGGGTGTGCAGACCGGCATCGGCGACGACGAGGTGCTGACGATGCTGACCGGCATGGTCAAGCAGCGGCGCGATTCGATCGCTCTCTACGAGCAGGGTAACCGGCCCGAGCTGGCGCAGAAGGAAAAGGACGAGATCGCGCTGATCGAATCCTACATGCCCCGGCAGCTCGACGCCGCCGGCATCCAGGATGCCATCGCCAAGGCCAAGGCGGCGACCGGCGCGGCCAGCGTCAAGGACATGGGCGCCATGATGGCCTGGCTGAAAGCCAACTACGCCGGCCAGATGGATTTTTCCAAGGCCGCCCAAGCGGTTCGCGCCAGTCTCGGCTGACGGCTTATCCCCGTTATCCTACCGTCCGATCCGCTGCCTGCCAGGTGCGGGTGTCCTGTATTTAGGACATTATGTCCTGTACACCCCCTTAGTCAGGACCGCCCGCGCCCATGGCGTTCACGCCCGATTTCCTCGACGAGTTGCGCAGCCGGCTAGCCCTGTCGGAAATCGTCGGCCGGCGCGTCGTGCTCAAGCGCAAGGGCCGCAGCGAATTCTCGGGGCTTTGCCCGTTCCACAACGAGAAGACCCCCTCCTTCACCGTCAACGACCAGAAGGGCTTTTTCCACTGCTTCGGCTGCGGCGCACATGGCGATGCGGTGGGCTTCGTCATGCGCAGCGAGGGCCTGCCCTTTCCCGAAGCGGTCGAGCGGCTGGCCCGCGATGCGGGCCTGGCGCTGCCCGTATCGAGCCCGCAGGAGCGCGAATGGGCGCAGAAATCGGCCACCCTGCATGACGCGGTGGAGAAGGCCTGCGCCTGGTTCGAGCGCAATCTGTGGTCGCCCGAGGGGAGTGCGGCGCTGGCTTATCTGCGCCGGCGCGGCCTGAGCGACGAGACGATCCGGAATTTCCGCCTGGGCTACGCGCCGGACCGGCGCGACGGGCTGCGCCAGGCGCTGATGTCGTCGACGTTGCCCGAGCGGCTGCTGCTGGAGGCGGGACTGCTGATCGCGCCGGACGACGGCCGCGCCAGCTACGACCGTTTCCGCGGCCGGGTGATGTTCCCGATCCAGGATCGGCGCGGCCATGTGGTGGCCTTCGGCGGTCGCATCCTGGGACAGGGCGAGCCCAAATATCTGAACTCGCCCGAGACTCCGCTGTTCCACAAGGGCGGCCTGCTGTTCGCCTACAGCCGCGCGCGCGGCGCGGTCCACGACGGCGCCACCGCCATCGTCGCCGAAGGCTATATGGACGTGATCGCGTTGCACCAGGCGGGCTTTACCGGCGCCGTGGCGCCGCTGGGCACCGCGCTGACCGAGGACCAGCTTGGCCTGCTGTGGCGCATCGCCGACGAGCCGGTGCTGTGCTTCGACGGCGACAATGCCGGCGCGCGCGCCGCCCTGCGCGCCGCCGATCGCGCCCTGCCCCTGCTCAAGCCCGGCAAGTCGCTGCGTTTTGTAGCCCTGCCTGCCGGCGAGGATCCCGACACCCTGATCCAGGGCCGCGGCGCTCCTGCCTTCCAGGCGCTGATGGGCAATGCCGAGCCGCTATCGGAGATCGTCTGGCGCCAGGAAACCGCCGGCAAGCCCACCGACACGCCCGAAAGGCGCGCCAGCATCGAGGCAGCCCTGATGAAGCGGGCCGCCAGCATCGCCGATGCCACGGTCCAGGGATATTACCGGCGCGAATGGCGCGACCGGCTGTGGCGCAGCTTCGCCCCGTCCCGGCCGGCCCAGAATGGGCGGCCACGACGCGGGGATCGGCCCGGCGGCAACCGCAATGGCGGCAGCTATGCCCGCAACCGGCCGGGTCTGCGCGAGCGGGAGCCGCTGACCACGCTGATGCCCAACCGCCTGGCGGCCGGCGACCCGCTGGTCGGCGAACGCGCCCTGCTGGCCGACCTGCTGCGCCGCCCGGCCCTGATCTCCCACCTGGCCGAAGAGCTGGCCCATCTGCTGTTGCAGGATTCCCGCCACGAAAAGCTGCGCGGCGCCATGCTGGGCTGGGCCATGGGCACGGTGAGCGGATCGCAGGGTCAGGACAGCCCCCAGGGCATGGCTGGAATGGCCGAAAATGCCCAGGAGGCCATTGAAAAGACGGCATTCCTGGCCCATTTACGCGATCTCGCGCTTTACGAGGTGGCCCAGGAAATCCTGGCTGCGACGCCTGATCCGACCGGGGAGATGCCGCTGCTGGCCACCGAGGTCGTCCAATGGCGCTACGCCGCCGCCACCCATAATGCGCAGATTGGCCGCGAGGCTATGCTGGCGGAGGCGCAAAGGGCCTGGGCTGAAAGCCCGACCGAGGAGAACTGGCGCCGCCTGCAAGCCCTGATTGAGCATAGTTTCGTTGGTCGGCCAATGATTTAGCCCGGTTTTCCGGGAAATCGCACTGGCGAGGAACAAGGCTGGCAGCAAGGCATCGAGATCAGTATAAAGAGCGGCTGTTTTTGGCGCCTGCCGGACCTGCGCCCCGCCAAGAGTTAGGGACTATTTGATGGCAACCAAACCCGCCCAACAGGCCGAGACGACCGAAAAAAGCGAAGAGACGACCGACAGCCCGCTGCTCGATACCCTGGGCGCGGGCGTCAAGAAGCTGATCGCCAAAGGCAAGGAGCGCGGCTACATCACCTACGATGAGCTGAACGCCGCCATGCCGCCCGACGAGGCCTCGTCGGAGCAGATCGAAGACACCATGGCGATGATGTCCGAGATGGGCATCAACCTGGTCGACAGCGAAGAAAGCGAAGAAGCGCCCGCCGAGCAGCCCCCCGAGGCTGCCGAAAAGGAAGGCGAGCAGCAGGAAGAGCTGGGCCGCACCGACGATCCGGTGCGCATGTATCTGCGCGAGATGGGCTCGGTCGAACTGCTGAGCCGCGAAGGCGAAATCGAGATCGCCAAGCGCATCGAGGCCGGCCAGCAGAAGATGATCGGCGCGATCTGCGAAAGTCCGCTGACCATCAAGGCGCTGGTCGCCTGGCGCGATGCGCTGATGGAATCCCGCGTCCTGCTGCGCGACGTGATCGACCTGGAAGCGACCTATGACGGCGAGCCCGAGGACGCCTCGGCCAATCCGCCCGGCCCCTCCGGCCCGGGCGCGCGGCCCGGTGCGCCGGCCGCCAACAAGCAGGCGACGCCCGCAGCACGCGCCAATGGCGGCGCTGCGGCCCCTGCCCAGCCCAACGGCGAAGGCGGCAGCGAAGCCCCGGCCGAGGAGGGCGACGAAGGTCCGAACATCTCGCTGTCGGCGATGGAGGAAGAACTCAAGCCGGAAGTGCTGAAGATCTTCAACAAGATCTCGCGCACCCATGGCGAGATGACCAAGATCCAGAACCGGCGCCTGGCGACGCTCAACCGCGGCCAGAAGCCCAGCCCGACCTTCGAGAAGAAATACGAGGCGCTGCGCAAGAAGCTGGTCGAGATGATGGAGGAGGTGCGGCTCAACCCGTTCCGCCATCAGGAGCTGGTCGACCAGCTCTACGATCTCAATCGCAAGCTGATGCAGCTCGAGGGCAAGCTGCTGCGCCTGGCCGAATCCTGCCGCGTCAATCGCCAGGAATTCCTGGGCAACTACCTGGGTCACGAACTCGATCCGGGCTGGCTGACCAAGGTCGGCAAGCTGACCGGCAAGGGCTGGAAGGATTTCGTGCGCCGCAAGAGCAACGAAGTGACCGTCGTGCGCACCGAGATCTCCGAGATCTCCACGGCGACCGGACTGCCGATCAGCGAGTTCCGCCGCATCGTCTCCACGGTCCAGGCCGGCGAGCGCGAAGCCAGCCGCGCCAAGAAGGAGATGGTCGAGGCCAATCTGCGCCTGGTGATCTCGATCGCCAAGAAATACACCAATCGCGGCCTGCAGTTCCTCGACCTGATCCAGGAAGGCAATATCGGCCTGATGAAGGCGGTCGATAAGTTCGAATACC
>CAYWLS010000052.1:0-4667 GCA_964458605.1 uncultured Hyphomicrobiales bacterium
GGGCGAAGAGCAGCTCTTCGACTTTCACGTCCTTGACGACGACGCTGTAGGTCTCGGCCTTGGCGGCGGGCCTGGGCTTCGGAACGGCGACCGTTTGCTGGACCGGCTGCGGTATGTTCGATTTGGCCGCTGGCGCGCTGTTGGCGTCGATGTGCCCGCTCGAAGGTGGCTTGGGCTGGGGGGCGCTGCACGCCCCCAGCAGGGTCGCTGCGAGCAGCGGGACGATCGTCGTTCTACTTGTCATGGCGAGCCACAATATGATTTCCCCCACTCAAAGTCGGGCGTTTCGAGCATAGCACATTAACTATAAATTGCAACTAGCTGATTTGATTATCCAATGGATGCGGCTTTTTCGATCGGGTCAATCCCGCAATCGGCGGATTTGCCGCGGGTAGGGGCCATGCGCCTTGAGCGGGGCCGGCAGGGCGTTGATGGCCTGCATGGCTGCCGCGCGCGAGGGGTATTCGCCATGGATGATGCCGAGGCGGCGCACGCCCTTGCTCTCGGCCGCATAGACGCGAATCGGCTCGGCATAGTCCGCCCTGGCGGCATTGGCCAGGAAGCGCTCGACTTGCGCCGCGCTGTCGGCATCGGTGCTGAGCAGTTGAATGAACCAATGGCTGCTGTCGGCCGTCTCGAGCCACTTCTGGGTTTCCTCCAGGCGTTGCCGGGTCAGCGGCCCCAGGCGCGGTGGAGCCGGCGGGGAAGAGGCCTTCGGGTCCTGTGCTGAAGCCTGCGGCGGCGCTTCGACGGGCGCGGCCTGGGGGGCGGAAGGCGCAGGCGCGGCCGCGCCCGGGTTGCCGGCCTGCGTTGCGGGCGGGTTGGCCGGGGCCGGTTCGACGGCGGCCGGGGAAGCGGCGGCCGGGGAAGCGGGAGCCGGCGCGGATGGCGGCTCGGCCACCGCGGGGCGTTCGTTGAGTTGATACAAGGCCAGGCCGACGCCCGCCAGCAGCAGGGCGGCCGCGGCTCCGCCCAGCCAGAGGCCGAAGCCGTGCTTGGGCGCGCCGCTGAATTCGGCGTCCCGAATGGCGGCCCGGACGTGGGCCGGGGTGATCTGGTGGGTGTTGCCGGCAAAGGCGGCCAGCAGCGATTTGTCGCAGAGGATGTTGATGCGCCGGGTCAGTCCGAGGGAGGCGGCGGAGATGAGCTTCAGGGCGGCCGGCGAGAAGACGTCGGGCCCCCGGTAGCCGGCGGCGCGCATGCGAAAGCCGATGTACTGGGCGACGTCCGAGCGCACCAGCGGTTCGAGCGTGAAATTGTGGGTGATGCGTTCCTTGAGCTGGCGCATTTCGGTGCGGCCGAGCACCTCGTTGAGCTCGGGCTGGCCGAACAGGACGATCTGCAGCAGCTTGTGGCGGTTCGATTCGAGGTTGGAGAGCAGGCGGATCTCTTCCAGCGTTTCCGCCGGCATGGCATGCGCCTCGTCGATCAGCACCACGACCTGGCGGCCCTGGGCGTAGAGGTCGATCAGGTGTTCCTGCAGGGCGCGCATGACGGCGCTGACGCGGTTGGTGGCGAGGTTGACCTGCAGCTCGTCGGCCAGCGTGAACAGGATCTCGTCGCGGGACAGGGAGGGATTGGCGAGGTGGATCGTCTCGACGTTTTTCGGCAGGCGCTCGATCAGCACCCGGCACAGCATGGTCTTGCCGCTGCCGACCTCGCCGCTGACCTTGACGATGCCCTCGTCGTGGGTGATGGCGTAGAGCAGCGCTTCCAGGGTGGCGCCGCGGTTCGCCCCCTCGAAGAAGAAATCGGTGTGCGGCGTGATGCGGAAGGGCGCTTCGCTCAGGCCGAAATGTTCAAGGTACATGATGCTGCGCGTTCTCCCGGTTCAAGGCGCTTCGGATGCGGAGCCCAGATCCCGCTCCAGCACTTCCATGCGGTTATACAGCGTCGTGCGATTGATGCCCAGCAGCCGGGCGGCCTGGCTGACATTGCCGTGGCTCAGCCTGAGGGCGGCCTGGATGTAGCCCTGCTCCCAGCGCAAGAGGGTATCGTCGAGGTTGAACTGGCCGCGCTGCTGCAGCTGGCGCAGCGCGATCTCGGACAGCTCGTCGATGCCCTGCGGCGGCAGCCAGGCGGAGGGCAGCGAGTCCGTGCCGCTGTCGAGTTCGTCCTCGAGCTCGGCCAGGCCGACCCGTTGTCCCGGATGCTTGGTGGCCAGGCGGATGACGATGTTGCGCAATTCCCGCACGTTGCCCGGGAAGGCGTAGGCCTGCCAGCGCGCCAGGGCCGCTTCGTCGAGGTCGAAGGGCAGCTGCTGGGACTGCCGGGCATAGAAGGCGCGGTAATGGCGCAGCAGCAGCATCTTGTCTTCGCCCATGTCGCGCAGCGGCGGCACGTCGATGGCGAACACCGACAGGCGGTGAAAGAGGTCGGCGCGGAAACGCCCCTCGCGCACTTCCTTGCGCAGGTCGCGGTTGGTGGCGGCGATGACGCGGGCGCGGCTGACGCGCGGCTGGGTTTCGCCGACGCGCTGGAATTCGCCGTTTTCCAGGACGCGCAGCAGCTTCGGCTGGAGTTCCAGCGGCAACTCGCCGATCTCGTCGAGGAACAGGGTGCCGTCCTCGGCATCCTCGAAATAGCCCGACTTGGCCTGCGTGGCGCCGGTGAAGGCGCCCTTGGCGTAGCCGAACAGGGTCGGTTCGAGCAGGCTCGGCGAGATGGCGGCGCAATTCAGAGCGAAATAGGGCTTGTCGCGTCGCGACGTCAGGCGGTGCATGCAGCGGGCGACGATTTCCTTGCCGCTGCCCGACTCGCCCTCGATCAGGACGGGGAAGTGGGAGTCGCCATACTGGCGGATCTGCGCGCGCAGCTTTTGCATCGGAATGCTGCTGCCGATCAGGCCGCAAGGGTCTTCCGTCTCCGCCGGCTCGGCGGCCAGCTCGGCCGACTGGTAGGCATGGATGCGCAGCAGGGTCTGCAGCAACTGCTCGGGGTCGGCCGGCTTGGCGACGAAATCGGTGGCGCCGAGGGCGCGGGCGTGGCGGGCGTTGGCCTCGTCGTTCTGCCCGGAGAGGACGATGATCTTGATGGCCGGAGAATGGGCCAGCAGGTCGGAGATCAGGGCAAACCCTTCGTCCGGCTGGTGCGGCCGGGGCGGCAGCCCGAGGTCGACCAGCGCCAGTTCCGGCGCGGTGTCCCGGCTGCGCAGCAGGCCGATGCAGTCGGCCCGCGAGCCGGCGGCGGCGATCTCGAATTCGCGTCCCAGGAAGAAGGCCAGGGTGTCGATGATGAGCGGGTCGTCATCGACGATCAGGAGGGAAGGCTTGCGGGATTCAGGGTTGGTCATGCCGACGCTTGCCCGGACCTAAGATGTTCATGATTTGATTTCCGCTAACTATATCAGGCCCTGCTCGCCGCCGCCGGCAGATGTGCGAAATTTCACGGCCGCGGCCTGTCCAGCCCGTTATCATGAGCGACCGCGGCGGCTCCTCTGATAGAATGCACGCCTTCGAATGCACATGAAGATTCCGGCAGTCGTGTCGAACGAGCCACTCGTCAAAATCAGCGATCTGAACTTCACCTACGATCGGCGCCCCGTGCTGACGGGCATCAACATGTCGATCCCGCGCGGCAAGGTGGTGGCGATCATGGGACAGAGCGGCTGCGGCAAGACGACCACGCTGCGCCTGATCGGCGGGCAGCTCCGGCCGTCGCAGGGCGAGGTGCGCTTCGACGGCAAGGCGATGCACGAGCTGGATGCCGACGGCCTCTACGCCACCCGGCGCCGCATGGGCATGCTGTTCCAGTTCGGCGCGTTGTTCACCGACATGTCGGTATTCGACAACGTCGCCTTCCAGATGCGCGAGCACACCAACCTGTCGGAGGAGATGATCCGCGACCTGGTGCTGCTGAAGCTCAACGCGGTCGGCCTGCGCGGCGCGCAGAGCCTGATGCCGTCGGAGCTGTCCGGCGGCATGGCGCGCCGCGTCGCCCTGGCGCGGGCCATCGCGCTCGATCCCCTGCTGATGATGTACGACGAGCCTTTCACGGGCCTGGATCCGATCACGATGGGCGTCATCGGGCAGCTGATCCGCAAGCTGAACGATGCGCTGGGCGGCAGCTCGATCATCGTCACCCACGACGTGCAGGAATCCCTGCAGATCGTCGATTACATCTATTTCATGGCCGACGGCAAGGTGGTGGCGGAGGGCACGCCGGACGAGATCCGCGCTTCCGACAAGGCCTATGTGCACCAGTTCGTCTGGGGCGAGATGGACGGCCCGGTGCCTTTCCAGTACCCGTCCGCGCCCTACCGGGAGCAGATTTACGGAGCGGCCCGTGCTTGACCGCGCGACCGCCGCCCTGCGCGGCCTCGGCCACCGCGTCACTTCGCGCATCTGGCGCCTGGGCTTCGCCAGCCGCTTCTTCCTGGCCACGCTGCTGTATTCGGGCACCAGCTTCCGCCGCTTCTTCCTGACCGTCCGGGAAATCTACTTCACCGGGGTGCTGTCGCTGATCATCATCCTGGTGTCCGGCCTGTTCGTCGGCATGGTGCTGGGCCTGCAGGGCTACGACACGCTGCAGCGCTACGGTTCGTCGGAGGCGCTCGGCATCCTGGTGGCGCTGTCGCTGGTGCGCGAACTGGGTCCGGTAGTGTCCGCCCTGCTGTTCGCCAGCCGGGCCGGCTCGGCGATCACCGCCGAGATCGGCCTGATGAAGGC
>CAYWLS010000053.1:0-4480 GCA_964458605.1 uncultured Hyphomicrobiales bacterium
CGACCACCGCCGCCGACGTATCCCTTCCTACTCAATCAACTTGTCAAAGAACGAACCGAAGAGCGAACTTTCCTACCGACGCGGGGCCAACCGCGCCGCCAGTTACTCCGTCCCTCGGGAGGGCGGCCTTATACGCTTCGCCGTCGCGCAATGTCAATCGCTTTGCAGCGATTTCTTCACGATGCCAACGAATTGGGCCGGAAGACAAATATAGGCCTTTGGCCGGGGCTTTACAACGCCCCGATCCGGCCCGGATTTCCGGGCGTTTTTCGTCCCGTCGGCGCGCCGCGTCGGCGCGCTTGGCTACTGTCCCTGCGGCACGCCGCTGGTGGTCGAATATTCGAAATGCAGCGCCTGGTCGGGATGCACCAGCGGATAGATCGCATGCGCAGCCATCGCCGCCTCGCTGAAGCCGCACAGAATGAGCTTGAGCTTGCCGGGATAGGTGGCGATGTCGCCGATCGCGAACACGCCAGGCAGGCTGGTGGCGCAGTTCGACGGATCGACGCTCACCAGGTTGCGCTCGAGGTTCAGCCCCCATTGCGTGATCGGCCCCAGATTCATCGCCAGGCCGAAGAACGGCAGCAACGCATCCGCCGCCAGCGCCTTCTTCTGGCCGTCAAGCGTGGCGACCTCGACGGCATCGAGCACGCCCCCAGCGCCCTGCAGGCCGGAAAGCTGATAGGGCACCACCAGATCGATCACGCCGGCATCGGCCAGGCCCTTCAGCCGTGCCTCGCTCTCCGGCGCGGCGCGGAACTTGGGCCGGCGATGCACCACCATCACGCGCTTGGCCACTTCGGCCAGCGAGATCGCCCAGTCGACCGCGCTGTCGCCGCCGCCGGCGATCACCACGCGCTTGTCGCGGAAATCCTCGCGCCGCGTCACGTAGTAGAACACGCTTTTGCCTTCGTATTGTTCGATGCCGGCGAGCGGCGGTCGATTGGGCCCGAAGGCGCCGACGCCGGCGGCCACGATCACCGCCCTGCAGTCGATCGTCGTGCCGATCGAGGTCGTCACCTGCCAGCCGCCGTCTGCCAGCCGCGCCAGTCCCTCGACCTGCTGGTTGAGGTGATAGACCGGCTTGAACGGCTCGGCCTGCAGCTTGAGCTGCTCGACCAGTGCCGCGGCATCGATGCGCGGATGGCCCGGTATGTCGTAGATCGGCTTCTCGGGATAGAGCGCGGTGCATTGTCCGCCGGCCTGGTCGAGCGCGTCGACCACATGGCATTGCAGCTTCACCATGCCGCATTCGAACACGGCGAACAGGCCGACCGGCCCGGCGCCCACGATCACCACATCCGTCTTGTGCTTCTGCCCCATCCCTGCCCCGTCAGTACCTGCTGGCACGCGCCAAACCGTCAGTCCTCGCCGGTCCACGCTCCGTCATGCCGTGGCGAGTATCCCTTTTCCCAGACCTCGACCGGCATGATCACCGGCGGCTGGCCGTTGTCGTAGAACCAGGAATCGACCACGTAGAGCCGCCCGGTCTGCTTGTCCTGGATGGTAGCGGAGTGATGCGGCAAGCCAAAGGCACTAATCACGCCCCGGCTGTGCGGATAGAGGATCTTGTGCCAGTGCAGCAGGCCTGCATCGTTCATCATCATCAGGTAGCTCGAGGTGTTGAATGCCTCGTCCATGCAGTCGAGCTGGAAGTCGGAACCCTCCGAATCGTCGGCCGGGTCGTCCTCGCGCTTGTCGCGCCAGGTGCCGGTGCGCGCGCCCACCGCCTGCTCCCACTTGGCGATCGCGCGCTTGATGCGCAACCGCTCCTCCAACGGCGTCGGCGCCGGCGTCCTCAGCTCGGCGGTGATGTCGGCGAATTCCTGCGGCGTGACATGCGTCGTCACCTCGGTGCGGCAGGTGTAGTTGTAGCAATGCACGAAGCTTGCAGGCTCCGGCTTGGTATAATGGGCGTAGTTGTAGATGTAGGATTCGGGCCCGGGATCGTAATCGGCACAGCCCGCCGCCAGCAGCGCGCCCAACGCGACAACCACAATCCGCCGTGCCATGACGCCTTCTCCGCGACGCGATGCCGGCCGATCGTAGCATGCCGCACGCACCGCGCCTGAGCACGAAGGCTTGATCCGGCTGGTAGCGAGGGAGGGATTTGAACCCCCGACCAAGGGATTATGATTCCCCTGCTCTACCGCTGAGCTACCCCGCCATACCGGTTCCAGCGGCCGCTGTTTAGCGGCCCCACTCCGCGCCTGTCAAGCTGCCGCCGCTGCGTCGCCGGCCGGCCGGCGGATCCAGCCGCCGCCCAGCACCCGCTCGCCGCCCGGCAGATCGTAGGCCACGCAGGCCTGGCCCGGCGCCACGCCGAGGAAAGGCGTGTCCAGCACCACACGCATCGCCCCGCCATCGGCAAACAAGGTGGCCGGCTGCAGCGCCTGGCTGGAGCGCATGCGCACCAGCGCCCGCAACCCGCCGGCTTCGATCGCCCCGTCGCCCAGCCAGTTCCAGTCCCGCACATCCACCTGCTGCTGCGCCAGCGCCGATCGCGGGCCGACCACGACGCGGCGCGCGGCCGGCTCGATCCGCACCACGAACAGCTTGTCGCTGGCGGCGCCGTCCCAGCCGCCGATGCCCAGGCCGCGACGCTGGCCGACGGTGAAATTGACGATGCCCGCATGTCGTCCCAGCACCGCGCCGCCGACATGCACGATCTCGCCCGGCTCCAGCGCCTCCGGCCGCAGCTGGCGCACCACGGAGGCGTAGTCGCCATTGGGCACGAAGCAGATATCCTGACTGTCGGGCTTTTGCGCCACCGGCAGGTCGAGCCGGGCGGCGATTGCCCGCGTCGCCTTCTTGTCCAGTTCCCCCACCGGAAAGCGCAGCAGTTCGAGCTGGTCCCGCGTGGTGGCGAACAGGAAATAGCTCTGGTCGCGGCTGGCGTCGGCGCCGCGCAGCAATTCCGGCCCATGCGGCCCCACACGCCGGCGCACGTAATGTCCGGTCGCCAGCGCATCGGCGCCCAGGTCGCGCGCCGCTTGCAGCAGGTCGCGGAATTTCACCGTCTTGTTGCACAGCACGCAGGGCACCGGCGTCTCGCCATTGAGGTAGGATTGGGCGAACGCCTCCATCACCTCGTTGCGGAACCGGCTCTCGTAGTCGAACACGTAATGGTCGATGCCGATGCGCTCGGCCACCCGCTTGGCATCGTAGATGTCCTGCCCGGCGCAGCAGGCGCCCTTGCGCGCCGCCATCTCGCCCTGGTCGTAAAGCTGCAGGGTCACGCCCACCACCTGGTAGCCCTGCTCGGCCAGCAGCGCCGCCGCCACCGACGAATCGACCCCGCCCGACATGGCTACCACCACGCGGGTATCCTGCGGCCGCTTGGCGATGCCAAGACCGTTGGTCGGGCTGTCGATACCGTCGCTCATGGCGCGGAATATAGGCTTCCGCGCCGGCCAGGCAAGCGGCCGACGGCCGCGCCTGGCCCGCCGCTAAAGCTGCAGGCCCCCGCCCACCACGATGGTCTGGCCGGAAATGAAGTCCGATTCGGGGATGCAGAACAGATAGACGCCGTTGGCGGCGTCCTCGGGCCGGCCGAAACGGCCGAGCGGCGTGGCATCCAGCACCGCCTTGGAATATTCCGGCGGCAGGCCGACCTTGAAGTCGCGCCCCTTGACCTCGATGGTCGCCGGGCCCTGCTCCAGCCGCTGCGTCAGCCTGGTGTCGATATAGCCGAAGGCGATGCAGTTCACCGTCACGTTGTAGCGGCCCCACTCCTTGCACAGCGAGCGGGTCATGCCGAACAGGGCCGATTTGGCGGTGGCATAGGCCAGCTGGGTCGCCGCGCCGTAGACGGCGGAAGCCGAGGAGATCGTCACCACCTTGCGGGTGACCGTCTGGCCCTGTCCTGCCTCCTGCCGCGTCGCCTCGCGCAGATAGGGCGTCAGCGCACGCAGCAGGCGAAACGGCGCCGTGGCATGCACGTCGATCATGGCGTACCACTGCTCGTCGGTATGGTTTTGGATCGTCGTATTCCAGATGTAGCCGGCGTTGTTGACCACGATATCGATGCGGCCCAGCGCCTTCAGCGTATCCTCCACCATGCGTTCGCCGAAATCGGGCGCCGCGACGTCGCCGGGGACCACCACGCCGCGACCGCCGTCGCGAACGATCCCCTGCAAAGTCTCCACAGCCGGCGCCTCGTCGAGATCGTTGACCACGATGGCCGCGCCGTCGCTGGCCAGCTTGCGCGCGATCGCCGCGCCGATGCCACGGCCCGAGCCGGTCACGATCGCCACCTTGCCGTCGAGTTTTCCCGCCATCGTCGCCTCCCTTCGGTTGGCGCAATCATGGCAAAAGAAAAGGCGACCGCTGGAGGTTTTCCGGCGGTCGCCTTGCTGGGCGAAATCGATTCTCACAAGGGCGGATCGGTCTTTGACCCGACCCAGAGCGATTCCGTCAAATGCCGATTTGCTCTAGAGTCTGATTCGGTGTGATTGAATCGATTGTGGATTCCCAAATC
>CAYWLS010000054.1:0-3957 GCA_964458605.1 uncultured Hyphomicrobiales bacterium
GGCGCCTCGTCGTATTTGGGCACCACCTGGCCGTTGGCGGTGATCTGCACGCCGCCGATCGAGATGCCGAGCTTGTCGCGGTCGGCCCGTTCGCCGGACTTGCCCACCGCCATGACGATGCGGCCCCAGTTGGCGTCCTCGCCGGCGATGGCGGTCTTGACCAGCGGCGAGTTGGCGATCGCCAGGCCGATCTTGCGCGCCGCGTTGTTGGATGTGGCGCCGGTCACGGCGATGGTGACGAACTTGGAGGCCCCCTCGCCGTCGCGCACCACGAGCTGCGCCAGCTCGATCATCAGCTCGTCGACGGCGCGGCGGAAATCGGCTAGGCCCGGATCGCCGGCCTCGATCGCCTTGGGATGGCGCGCCGTGCCGGTCGCGGCCAGCAGGAAGGTGTCGCTGGTCGAGGTGTCGCTGTCGACCGTGATGCAATTGAACGACTTGTCGGTGGCGGCGCGCAGGATCTCCTGCAGGATCGGTGCGGGGATCTTGGCGTCGGTGAAGGCGAAGCCCAGCATGGTCGCCATGTCGGGCGCGATCATGCCCGACCCCTTGCAGAAGCCGTTGATGGTCACCGTGGCCTCGCCGATGCGCGCCTGGCGCGTCGCCAGCTTGGGGAAGGTGTCGGTGGTCATGATGGCGCGGGCCGCCTGGGCCCAGCCGCCGGGCTTGACCGCCTTGGCCAGGCCCGGCACGGCGGCGACGATCTTCTCGGTGGTGAGCGGCTGGCCGATCACCCCGGTCGAGGCCATGAACACTTCGTTGCGGGCGCATTTGAGCGCCGCCGCCACCGCACGGGTCGCTTCGTCGACGCTGCGGTCGCCGATCTTGCCGGTGAAGGCGTTGGCGTTGCCGGCATTGACGATGATGGCGCGCGCCTTGCCGCGGGCGAGGTTCTTGCGGCACCACTCGACCGGCGCCGAGGCGGTCTTGGACCGGGTCAATACGCCGGCGACGACGCTGCCCGGCGCCAGCACCGCCAGCATCAGATCGTCGCGGTCCTTGTAGCGCAACCCGGCGGCCACCGCCGCCAGCTCGACGCCCTGGATCGGCGGCAGGCTGGGCACGGCAGAAGGCGCCAAAGGCGAAACGGGAAGCGGGCCGGCCATGAGTGTCCCCCAAAGAAAGTGGGGCGGCCCGTGTGGGCCGCCCCGATCGGTTTTCCGATTTTCAGCTTAGCACATTACTTCTTGGCCGGCGGCGGGGTCGGCGCCGGAGCGGGCTTGGGCGCCGGAGCGGGCGCCGGAGCCGGAGCGGGCGCCGGAGCGGCCGGCGGCTTGGGCGCGTCGACGATCTTCGAGCCATCCATGTTGAAGCGCTCGATCTTCGCGTTCTTGCGCATGTCGTCGAGCATCGCCGTGACGATCTCGCGCGACATGTCGGCGCGCAACTGGTCCTCGACCTCCTCGAACTTCGGCGGCGCCGCCGTGCGCCGGTCTTCGACCTTGATGACGTGATAGCCGAACTGGGTCTTGACCGGGGTCTTGCTGACCTCGCCCTTCTTCATGGCGAAGGCGGCATCGGCGAACTCGGCCACCATGTCGCCCTTCTTGAAGAAGCCCAGATCGCCGCCCTGCGGACCGGAGGCGGTGTCGGTCGACTTCTCCTTGGCGAGCTTGGCGAAGTCGCCGCCCTTGGCCAGCTCGGCGATGATCGCCTTGGCCTCGTCCTCGGTCTTCACCAGGATGTGCGCGGCGTGGACTTCCTCTTCCGGCGGCGTGTCCTTGACGAACTTGTCGTAGCGCGCCTTGAGCGCCTCCGGCGTGATCTTCTTGTCGATCTCCTTGAGCAGGAAGGCCTGCTGGACCAACTGGTCCTCGGCCTGCACCAGGCGCTTCTTGACGTCGGGATCGTTCTGCAGGTTGTTCTTGCGGCCCTCGGCGGTGACCAGCTTGCCGTCGATCACCTGGTCGAGCAGCTGCGGGAAGATCAGCTGCAGGGGCAGCTGGCGATACTGGGCCGGCAGCGCGTTATGAGCGGCTTCGACATCGGCCAAGGTGATCTTCTGGCCGTTCACCACCGCCACCACCACGGTGGACGGATCGGCCGGCGGGGCGGGCGGGGTCGCGGCCGGCGGCGCCGGCGGCTTCTTGTCCTGGGCGACGGCGGGCAGGGCAAAGCCCAGTGCCGCGACGAGGCTGAACGACAAAACGGCAGGGGTCAGCGCCTTGACGGTGCGGACCAGCGAAAAGGTCATGGAATTCTCCTGGCAAAGCCGGGACCGGCCTCGGGCCGGGCGGCGGACCGCCTGATTAAGCACAGGCCCAAAACGGATACAAGTGAAGCCCGCATCTGGGCGCGCAAACCGGCTAAATCATGACGGAATCGTGTGAAAAGCGGGATTTGGCGACGTTGACACAGGCTTGTGGGGTCTCTATCTGTCCCTACGCCCGCCGCGCCGGCTTTCCCGTCGAAATGGCGCAAATTCGAGGTTTTCATGATCGGCGCCTTCGCTCGCAAGATTATCGGCTCCCACAACGATCGCGTCGTCAAATCCCTGCGCCGCAATGTCGCGCTGATCGATGCGCTCGAGCCGGAGCTGGAAAAGCTGAGCGACGCCGAGCTGGCCGCCCGCACCCCCATGCTCAAGGAGCGGTTGGAAAAGGGCGAGAGCCTGGACGACATCCTGCCCGACGCCTTCGCCACCGTGCGCGAGGCCGCCAAGCGCACCTTGAAGCAGCGCCATTTCACCGTGCAGCTGATCGGCGGCATGGTGCTGCACCAGGGCAAGATCGCCGAGATGAAGACCGGCGAAGGCAAGACGCTGGTCGCCACCCTGGCCGCCTATCTCAACGCGCTGTCGGGCAAGGGCGTGCACGTCGTCACCGTCAACGACTACCTGGCCAAGCGCGACAGCGAATGGATGGGCCAGATCTATCGCTTCCTGGGCCTCAGCGTCGGCTGCATCGTGCACGGCCTGACCGACCAGGAGCGGCGCGAGCAATACGCCTGCGACATCACCTACGGCACCAACAACGAATACGGCTTCGACTACCTGCGCGACAACATGAAGTACCGGCTGACCGACATGGTGCAGCGGCCCTTCAACTTCGCCATCGTCGACGAGGTCGATTCGATCCTGATCGACGAGGCGCGCACGCCGCTGATCATCTCCGGCCCGGCCGAGGACTCCTCGGAGCTGTACCGTCAGGTCGATGCCCTGATCCCGCTGCTGACGCCCGAGCATTTCGAGAAGGACGAGAAGACCCGCGCCGTCACCCTGACCGAGTCGGGCACCGAGTTCGTCGAGCAGACGCTCAAGGACCGCGGCCTGCTGTCGGCCGAAGGCAGCCTGTACGACGTGGCCAACGTCTCGCTGGTGCATCACGTCAACCAGGCGCTGCGCGCCCACAAGCTGTTCGCCCGCGACGTCGACTATATCGTCAAGGACGACAAGGTAATGATCATCGACGAGTTCACCGGCCGCATGATGGAAGGCCGGCGCTACTCGGAGGGCCTGCACCAGGCGCTGGAAGCCAAGGAGAACGTCGAGATCCAGCGCGAGAACCAGACGCTGGCCTCGATCACCTTCCAGAACTATTTCCGCATGTATCCCAAGCTGGCCGGCATGACCGGCACGGCGATGACCGAGGCGGACGAGTTCGCCGAGATCTACAATCTCGAGACCGTCGAGATTCCGCCCAACGTGCTGGTGACGCGCAAGGACTTCGACGACGAGGTCTATCGCAGCGCGCGCGAGAAGACCGCCGCGATCGTCACCCTGATCGAGGAATGCCGCGCCCGCCAGCAGCCCATCCTGGTCGGCACGGTGTCGATCGAGAAATCCGAGTCGCTGGCCGAAGAACTCAAGCGCCGCAAGATCCCGCACAACGTGCTGAACGCGCGCTATCACGAGCAGGAAGCCTACATCATCGCCCAGGCCGGCCGGCCCGGCGCGGTGACCATCGCCACCAACATGGCAGGCCGCGGCACCGATATTGTTTTGGGAGGCAACCCCGA
>CAYWLS010000055.1:0-3910 GCA_964458605.1 uncultured Hyphomicrobiales bacterium
GCAGGTGCCCGCCGTCCAAGATCGGGATCGGCAGCAGGTTGATCAGGCCCAGCCCCAGCGACAGCATGGCCAGGAAAAACAGGAACCAGGCGACGCCTTGCCGGGCGGCGGCATCGGCGGTGCTGGCGATGGACACCACGCTGTGCAGGTTGGCGGTGGCGCCCTGGGTGAATACCCGCGCCAGCATGCTGGCGTTGGCGGCGAGCTGGCGGCCCATTTCCCGCGCGCTGGCCGGCAGCGCGGCCAGCGGCCCGTAGCGGCGCAGGCCGTCGTAGGCGGCGGTGACTGGCTGCGGCGAGATGCCCAGCAGCAGGCGCTGGCTGCCGTCGCCGGGGTCGCCCAGCTTCGGGGTGACGTCGATCGTGAGGTCCTGGCCGTCGCGGCGCACGCTCAGATGCAGGGGGGTATCGGCGCGCGCCTGCTCGTGCATGACCCGTTGCAGGTCGGTGAACCAGCGCGTCGGCTCGCCGTTGACCGCGTCGATGCGATCGCCGGGCCGGAGCAGGCGCGCGGCACCGTCGGGGGCGACCTTGCCGACGATGGCGGGAAGTTCGAACTGCTGCGGGAACAGGCCGAGGCGGTTGATCACCTCCTCGTCGCCCAGCCGTGGTGGCAGATCCTGCATGGCCAGGCGGCGCAGGGCATGGCCACCGTCCTCGCGGGCAACTTCGACCTCGACCGGCTGGCGATCCATCGCCGCCGTCACCAGGGTCATGCCGGCATCGGTCCAGGTTTCGACCGGCTCATTGCCGATGCGCAGCAGGCGGTCGCCGGACTGGAAACCGCCCTGCGCCGCCAGCCCGCTGACATGGCCCACCAGCGGCTGGTAATCGGGCAGGCCGATCACGAAGGTCGTCCACAGCAGGCCGTAGCAGAGGATGAAGTTGAACGCCGGCCCGGCCAGCGCGATCAGCATCCGCTGCCAGACCGGCTTGCGGTTGTGGGCGCGCGGCAGGTCGGCTTCGGGTACCTCGTATTCGTGCTCGTCGAGCATCTTGACGTAGCCGCCGAGCGGGATCGCCGACAGCACGTATTCGGTGCCGTCCTTGCCGACATGCTTGAACAGGGGTGTGCCAAAGCCGATCGAAAACCGCAGCACGTGCACGCCGAATCGGCGCGCCACCCAGAAATGGCCGAATTCGTGGAATGTGATGAGGATGCCGATGCTGACGATCAGCCAGCCGATCGAGCCGAATACGCTGCTCATGCCAGCGCCTCCACCCGCGCCGTCGCCGCGCGCCGCGCCGCGGCATCGGCGGCGAGCAGCGCTGCCAGATCATCGGCGCCGAGGTCGTCGGCGCCGTCGAGGGTGGCGGCAATCAGCGCCGGGATGTCGAGAAAGCCGATCCGGCCAGCGAGGAAGGCCGCCACCGCGATCTCGTTGGCGGCATTGAGGGTGGCCCCGGCGCTGCCGCCGGCTTTGATCGCGGCGTAGGCCAGGTCGAGACAGGCGAAGGTGGTGCGGTCGGGTGCCTGGAAGGTCAACGCGCCAATGGTTCCCAGATCGGGTGCGGCGACGCCCGAGGCCACGCGCTCAGGCCAGGCCAGGCCGCAGGCCAGGGTGGTGCGCATGTCCGGGCGGCCCATCTGCGCCAGCACCGAGCCGTCGACGTGTTCGACCAGTGAATGGACGATGCTCTGCGGGTGCACGAGCACGTCGATGCGCGCGGCCGGCATGCCGAACAGCCAATGCGCTTCGATGACCTCCAGACCCTTGTTCATCAACGTCGCCGAATCGACCGAGATCTTCCGGCCCATCTTCCAGTTTGGATGATTGCAGGCCTGTTCGGCAGTGACGGCCGCCAGTTCGCCGCGGCTGCGGTTCAGAAACGGCCCGCCGGAAGCGGTCAGGATCAGCCGGCTCACCTGCGTGAGGTCGGCCGGCGCCCCGTGCAGGCACTGGAAGATGGCGTTGTGTTCACTGTCGATCGGGATCATCTCGGCACCGTGCTGGCGACAGGCGCGCAGCAGCAACTCGCCGGCGAGCACCACCGATTCCTTGTTGGCCAGCAACAGGCGCTTGCCGGCGCGTGCCGCGGCCAGCGTCGAGGCGATGCCGGCAGCACCGACGATGGCGGCGATCACGGTGTCGCAGGCGTCGCTGCCGGCCAATGCCGCCAAGGCTTCGCCGCCGGCGTGTGCCTGTGTCGCCAGGCCAGCCGCGGCCAGCCCAGCGCGCAAGGCGGGGTAGTGCTGCGGCTGGGCGATCACCGCGTGCTGCGGACGATGGCGCGCGCACAAGGCCACCAGTGCGTCGACGCGGCCGTGCGCACTGAGCACACTGGCGGTGTAACGATCGGGATGGCGTGCGATCACGTCCAGCGCCGAAGCGCCGATCGAGCCGGTGGCACCGAGCACGGCGACGCGCCTCATGGCGTCTCCCGGTTCGCGGGCCAGGGATGGCCTCGCAAATGTCGCGCAGGATGCTCGATCATTTGCACTGTCAGAGACCCAGGTAGCCCTTGGCGAGCCATAGCACCGGCAACGCCGCCACCACCGAGTCGATGCGATCGAGCACGCCGCCGTGGCCGGGGAACAGGGTGCCGGAATCCTTCAGCCCGGAATGGCGCTTCATCAGACTCTCGAACAGGTCGCCGACCACCGAGGCGGCGACGGTGACGGCGCCCAGTTCGAGCACCTGTGGCCAGCGTGCGTCCGCGATGCCGAGCCACGGCATGCACAGGAAGGCGACCACCAGCCCGCCGACGATACCGCCCCACAAGCCCATCCAGGTCTTGCCGGGGCTGATGCTCGGCACCAGTTTGCGCTTGCCCAGCGACGAGCCGACCGCGTAGGCGCAGCTGTCGGCGGCCCAGACGATCGCCAGCGCGAGCAGCATCCAGTGCGGGCCAATTGGGTCGGGATGCGCGAGCTGGCCACGATGCAGCAGCACCAGCGCGCACCACGCCGGTACGATCGACAACGTGCCGGCGAGCAGCTTCACCGTGCGCGTGAGCACGCCGCCGTCGCGGCCCAGCGCCGGGCGCAGCAGCCAGATCAGCGCGCCCAGCCACCAGGCGACGCCGATCAGGCTGACCAGACCGAACAGCGGCAGCGCGCGCGCCCACAGCAGCCCCGTCATCAACGCGATGTTCGCCATCAAATAGGCGGCACGCCACGGCCGCGCCTGGATGCCGACCAGATGCGACCATTCCCACAGGCCGCCGAGGAACAACGCCGCCGCCAGCGCCGCCACGTAGGGCGTGGCCAGGTACAGCGTGGCCAGCACCACCAGTGGTGCGAGGATCGCCGCGGTGATGACGCGCTGGATCATCCGCGCAGGCTCCGGCCTGAAGCGTATTGGGCGCCGGTGAGGCCGAAGCGGCGCTCGCGGCGGGCGAAATCGTCGAGCGCGTGTTGCATGTCGGTAGCGGAAAAGTCGGGCCACAGCGTGTCGGTGAACCACAGCTCGGCATAGGCCAGCTGCCAGAGCAGGAAGTTGCTGATGCGGCGATCACCGCCGGTGCGGATGAACAGGTCGGGCGGCGGCAGTTCGGCCAGCGCCATGCGTTGCGCGACCGCCGCCTCGTCGATCGCGGCCGGGTCGAGCCGGCCGGCGGCCGCTTCCTGCGCCAGCTGCCGCGCCGCCTGCGCGATGTCCCAGCGGCCGCCATAGCTGATCGCCACGGTCAACTGCAATGCCGTGTTGGCGGCGGTGCGGCGTTCGCCCAGTTCCATCCGCTTGCGGATCGCCGGCGACAGATCGGCGCGTTCGCCGATGAAGCGCAAGCGCACGCCGTGCTCGTGCAGTTCATCCACTTCGCGGTCGAGCGAGCGCATGAACAGGCTCATCAGGGCGCCGACTTCCTCGCGCGGGCGCTTCCAGTTCTCGCTGGAAAAGGCGAACAAGGTCAACGCCGGAATGTGCCGTTCCAGGCAAAGGCGGACGCACAGGCGCACCGTTTTCGCG
>CAYWLS010000056.1:0-3867 GCA_964458605.1 uncultured Hyphomicrobiales bacterium
ATCAACGCCTCGCGTGCCTGCGCCAGCGCGTCATGCGTCAGGCGCTCGCGGCGCGCCTCGCTCAGGTCGGGGCCGAGGCTGCTCAGCAGGTAGGCCAGGGCGGCCAGCACGAAGATGATGGAGAAAACCATCAGGGCGGCGCCGCGCTGGCGGGAACGCCGTCCTGCGGGGACTGACTTTTTCGTGACCGCTGGCATGGCGCGTCCGGAGCGGTGCTGCAGGCCTATTTCGGCCTGGCGGCGGGCTTGACGGTGATGCGTCCTTCGCCGACGCCGGTGCTGGTCTCGCGGGTGGCGCGGTTGATGCTCTCGCCGACCTTGAGGCTGGCCGGCGTTTCCTCGCCGGCGATGACGGTGGCCTTGCCCGGGCTGGCGCGGTCGACCTGGACCCGCACGCCGGCCTCGGTGCTGTGTTCGTCGAGCGGGGCGTTGTTGACCCAGGCGGTGTTCTTGCCGCTGCTGCGCTGGACGATGCCGGAGACGCCGAGTTCGGCGCCTTCGATGGTTTTCTGGGTTTCGCGGATGTTGAGCTGGCGCTGGCGTTCCAGCGCGGCGCGGCGCTCGGGCGTGAAGAACAGGCGGCCGAGGGTTTCGTCGGCGGCGTGGGCGCCGGCGGCGAGGAGGGCCAGGCCGATCGCGCCGGCCATGAGTCGTGCCGCTTTCATGCCCCGTTCCTCTCGCGGATGGTGATCCAGACTGGCGGGGCTGATTTTTTCCGCTTCTTCATGGTTTGCTGTTGCCGCCATTTCCGTAATGAAGAGCTTATTTGGATTGTGCGAGCGCAAAACGGATCACGTCTGCGCTCAGCCAGATTCCGTGTTGACGCATTTTATCGATGGCATCCTGCATTTTCAGAGGATAACCTTGGCGTTGGGCTTTGACGAGGATGCCGATGGTGCCGGTCAGCGCCAGGCCGCTTAACCGGGCAATGCGTCTCCCGACGGTTTCATCGATGCAGACCAAGTCTATCCCTTCGTTGATCGCTGTTTGTATGACGGATGCCTCGCCTCGGTCCAGGGAGTTGGCAATGAAAGGCGTTATGTCGGATGGTTTTTCGCGGCATTCCAGCCATGTAGCCCGCTCGAATTCGGCAATACCCGCAGCGCTTTTGCCGGGGGCAAGCAGTTCTGCTCGTACTTCAAAAGGAACGACGATCCTGCCGTAGAGCGACTTCAGGATTTCCAGACTGCCGGTCGCCGCAGCAAGTGCTATCAAGGGAGTGGTGTCGATGACGACGGAGCGTTGGTCAGGCGCAGGCGACATCGCTTTCAAGTTCGGCATCGTTCAGATCGATGACAGGAACACCGTAGCGATGAAGTTCGCCCAGGAATTCGACCCGCCCCATTCCCGCCATGGCGGCCGCCATGCCCGAGGAGATTCGCTTCATTTCATACAGCTTTGCAGCCATGGCCATTTTTGCTTCTCGAGCGAATTCCTGCGGGCTGCGTTGTGCGGCATCCGGCAGATTCGAAGGCACTTCCACTAGTATCTGCATGGCTCGGGCTCCTGATCAATGCCAAGTATATACCGCCCTCGAAGATATGGCTTCCGGCGAAAAACTCTCCGCTGTCATCTGGTTCCGCGCCCGACGGCACTCCTTCCCTCTCCGGTGGGGCTCCGAACGGCGGTCATGCGTTCTTCCTCTCGCGGATGGTGATCCAGTCGATGCTGCAGTCGGCGTCGAGCTGGGGCGGCAGGGCGCCGATCTCGCCGGACTGCTTCGGCAGGCGCGTGACGTCGCAGCTGCGCACGCGGATGTAGGCCTGGGCCTGGTCGCGCAGGTCGGCGAGGAAGTTGAGCAGGTCTTCTTCGTGCAGCAGCTTCATGCGCAGCTGCATGGTGCTGGTGAGGAACTCGTAGTTGCCGCTGGCGCCGGGCAGCAGGGCGGCGTCGACCGGCTTTTGCGGGGCGAACTCGTACTGGACGTCGAACAGCTTGCGCTCGGTCTTGATGGCGCGGATCTGTTCCACCCAGTCGAGGCGGTGTTCCTCGCCGAGGATGCCGCGGTTGGCGAGCGCGTTGTAGCTGGCGATCTTTTTCTTGATCTCCTGTTCCTCGTCGCGCGCCTGCGCCAGGCGCCGCTGGCTTTCCATGCGCTTCGCCTGCGCCGCGGCCTTGCTCTTGGCTTCCGCCTGGCGCAGTTGCGTGGCGGCGAAGACGGCGGCCGCGCCGATGGCGGCCATGACGAGGGCCGCGGCCAGGCTCAGCCAGACGCGGCGGAAATCGTCCTTGGAGAAAGCGGCGGCCATGTCACAGTTTCCTGCTGAGGTGGATGGAGAATTTCAACTGGGGCGCCGCTTTTTCCGCTTCGCTCGAGCTCTTCAGCGACTTGCCGGATTCGATGTCGAAGGGCATGCGCTGGATGGTGACCTTCAGGTCGGCGTTCTTGCGCAGGGCGTCGGCGAAGGCATTCACCGTCTCCAGCTGGCCGCGCTGGTCGGCGGCCATCGAGGCCGGCAGCAGGCCGTGCACGAGGGCGGTGGCGTACAGGGCGTTGCCGGCGGCGGGCCCGGGCGCGGCGGCGGCCGGCTTGCGCGCGTCGGCCTGGAGCTGCGCGCCCTCGTCCGGATTGGCGCTCAACTGCCACTGGATGCGTTCGATGTCGACGCGCGGCAACTCGGCCAGGGCCTGGCTGATCAGGCGGTAGATCGGTTCGATCGGCGCCGTGCGCTTTTCCAGCTCCTCGTAGCGGTTGATGACCGCGCGCAGGTTGTCGGTGCTGGCGGGCATCGGCGGGAAGGTTTTCTGGATGGCCTGGTATTTCTGCATGTCGGCCTCGGCCTGCTGCAGCAGGGCTTCCTCTTCGGAGTGCGACTCGAAGCTGTTCACCAGCTCGCGGCCGGCGAACAGCAGGCAGCCGAGCAGGACGAACGCGCCGCCCTTGAGCAGCCAGGAGCGCACCTGCGAGAGCCGGTGGAAGCGGCGCTCCGGCGGCGGGGCGAACTGCTCGCGCGGCGGGTTCTGCGCCAGCAGGTGCAGGTACAGCGATTCGCTGCGGGAATCCTGCGGCAGGGTTTTCAGCTTGAGGAGCTTGCAGGCGGCGTGCAGGTCGTGCAGCGTGACCTGCAGTTCCTCGCTGTTCTTGCAGTGCTCCATGAAGGTGCCGGTCTGGGCCGGGTGCACCAGGGCCAGCACCGGCAGCGCCGTGCCGCGCGCGATCAGGCGCTGGCCGAGCAGGTACTGGTAGATCTTCGTGGCTTCGGCGGCGCAGCCGGCGGCGATTTCGGCGGCGTCGGCCGTCGCCACCGGCGACAGGCGGCTGAACCTGAGCCGGCCGTTCTCGAAGAAGCTCTGGCGGATGCCGCCGCGCGTGATCGCGATGAGCAGGCAGCGCTTGTTGCCGGGCTGCAGCTTCTCGAGCAGGGCGGCGCCGAGCAGCGGCAGCGACCAGATGCCGGCCAGTTGCGCCTCGGCGTTGCGCAGGATGGCGAGCCAGGGCTCGAAGAGCTGCGGCCGCGTCAGGGCGGTGAGCATGAACTGCTCGTCCTTGCGGCCGGATTTTTCGCGGCCATAGGAGACGGCCGTCGCCAGCGGCGAGCCGTAGAAATACTGGCCGAGCTTGCGCGCCAGCAGCGCGGCCCGGTCGGCGCCCTGGGTGTAGGGCAGCGTCTCGGTCTGATAGCCCTCGTCGGCGATGTCGGCGAGCAGGCAGTAAGTGCTGCGGCGGTGACCGGCCAGGTATTCGGCGAAGGCGGCGAAGCCCGCATCGTTCTGCGGAAAGCGGCCCTCGTCGCGCAGCGTGCCGCCCTGCCACAGCGAGGCGCCGAGGTGGTTGCCGTCCAGGTAGAGGAAACGTTGCTGTGGCATCAGAACTTCAGCTTGGTGATGACGTCGTAGATCGGGCCGAGCACCGAGAGCATGACCCAGC
>CAYWLS010000057.1:0-3596 GCA_964458605.1 uncultured Hyphomicrobiales bacterium
TGACCGAAGCGGTGCGGCGCCGGCCCTACCAGGTGATCCTGTTCGACGAGGTCGAGAAGGCCCATCCGGACGTGTTCAACGTGCTGCTGCAGGTGCTGGACGACGGTCGCCTGACCGACGGCCAGGGCCGCACGGTGGATTTTCGCAACACGCTGATCGTGCTGACCTCCAACCTGGGCAGCGAGTATCTCGCCAACCTCAAGGAGGGCGACAAGGTCGACAGCGTGCGCGAGCAGGTGATGGCGGTGGTGCGCGGGGCGTTCCGGCCGGAGTTCCTGAACCGGCTGGACGAGATCCTGCTGTTCAATCGGCTGAGCCGCGAACAGATGACCGGCATCGTCGACATCCAGCTCAATCACCTGCGCAAGCTGCTCGAAGTGCGCAAGATCGAGCTGAACGTCGACCAGAAGGCGCTGACCTGGCTGGCCAATCGCGGCTACGACCCGGTCTATGGCGCGCGGCCCCTCAAGCGCGTGATCCAGCGCAGCCTGCAGAACCCGCTGGCCAGCATGATCCTGGAGGGCCAGGTGCATGACGGGCAGGGCGTCGATGTCTCGGTGCGCGACGGCGAACTCAGCATCGGCGGGCAGGTGGTGCAGCACGACGCCGCCTGAGCGCCCAATCCGCTTTGGCCATCCGGCCGCCCTCGGGCGGCCGGATCTGTTTTGGCCGGTCGCGGGCTCGTCCAGGCTCCGCGGGATAGCGCGCCATGCTAGACTGCCCGATCAGGCCGATCCCATGACTGCCAGCGATCCATCAAGCGAGCCCGATCGTCGCGCCATCGAAGAGGGCATGGCGATCGTCGAGGCGTTGCTGGGAACGCCGCTCGAGGCGCGTGCCGAACAGGTCATGGATGGGCTGCTGCGGCGCTATCCGGCGGCGGCTGCGGTGCATATCGGCATGGCCAATCTGCGTCGCCGCCAGGGCCGGCTCGACCAGGCGTTGCTGGCGGCGCGCCAGGCGCTGGCTTGCGATCCCGGCAGCCGGCTGGCGGCGAGGCTGGTCGCCGCCCTGTCCGGAAGCGCGGTGGCGGCGGCCGACGCGGCGACGGCGCTGCCCGCGCCCTTCGAGCTCCGGCACGATTTCTTCGATGCGGCCACGCATGCGCAACTGCTGTCGCTGGCCATGGAACGCCAGCCGGCGCTGGCGCCGTCGACCGTCGGCGGCGTCAATCCACGCCGCGACTGGCGACGCTCCAGGGTCGACCTCAATCCCGCGGCCTTCGAGGCTCTCGCCCAGGCGCCGATCGTGGTGGCGGCGCGCCAGGCGATGGCAGGCTTCGCCATGCCGGCCTTCGATTTCGGCAGCATCCAGATGCAGTTCACCGCCCACAACGACGGCGATTTCTACAAAGCCCACTGCGACTGGGGCGATGGCGGCAGCGAACATCGCCGCCTGACTTTCGTCTACTATTTCAATCGCCAGCCGCGCGGCTATTCGGGCGGCGACCTGCTGCTGTTCGACTCGACGGATGACGGCCGGAACTTCGCGGCGCGCAGCTTCACCCGCGTGATGCCCCAGGACAACATGCTGATCGTCTTTCCGTCGCGGTTCTGGCACGAGGTCGAGGCCGTGCGCTGCGGCGGCGGCGCCTATGGCGACAGTCGGTTCACCTTGAACGGATGGATCGGCGTGCCGCCCTGACAGGAAGGCCGGGCGATCGCCCGGCCGTCGGCTTCCTCACTGCTTCTTCCCGGCGTCGACCAGCAATTGCGTGGTCGGCGGGCCAAGCGGCATGCCCTCGCGATGGTGGTCGAAGGCGGCGACATAGTCGCGGAATTTCTTCAGCTCGCGCCCGGCCAGCTTGGGTCCTACCGGCATGGAGAACTCCACCGGATTGATCGGCGTTCCGTTCTTGCGCACCTCGTAGTGCAGGTGCGGGCCGGTGGCCAGGCCGGTCATGCCGACATAGCCGATCACCTGCCCCTGATGCACGCGCACGCCCGCGGCCATGCCCTTGGCGAAGCCGGTCATGTGGCCATAGGCGGTCTCGTAGGTGGTGTTGTGGCGGATCATGACGAAGTTGCCGTAGCCGCCGCGCGGACCCACGAACTCGACCGTACCGTTGCCAGCGGCATAGATCGGCGTTCCCGGCGGCGCGCCGAAATCGACGCCGGCGTGCATGCGGGTGAATCCCAGGATGGGATGGCCGCGCATGCCGAAGCCGGAGGTGATCTTGGCGCCGT
Source organism: uncultured Hyphomicrobiales bacterium (assembly GCA_964458605.1). Lineage (GTDB taxonomy): Bacteria > Pseudomonadota > Alphaproteobacteria > Reyranellales > JAQSWP01 > JBBSNV01. The sequence goes on from CAYWLS010000057.1 coordinate 2,187, forward strand.
CGATCGGCGTGCGCAGCAGCGCCTTGACGATGCTCTGGCCGTCGAGGCCGTAATAGTCTTCGTCGCCGCCGTCGGGCTTGTAGCGATAGAACGCCAGGCGCTTGCCGCGCAGCACCAGCTCCGCATAGAGCACGCGGCCTTCGCGAGCGAACCGGCCGTCGCTGGTGTAGAGCCGCTCGGCCACCACCTCGAACGTGTCGCCGGGCTGGATGTCGCGCTGGAAGTCGACGTCGTAGCTGAAGGCGCGGATCACGTCGCTCAGCACCGGCACCGGCACGCCGGCGGCCACGCCGTTGGCGAACAGCGATTCGTCGATGCGCGTGGCGTAGCGCACCTGCACCTTGGTCAGCTGATACTTCACTTCGCCGGCGGAGAAATCGCCGTTGTCGTTGCGCTTGACCGTGACGTCGCGCTCGGCCTCGGGGCGCAGCGCGATCTTCAGCAGCTGGGCGGAATCGCCAGTGGTGCTGCCTGGCTGCACGGTCACCGTCAGCGTTTGGCCGATCTGCAGCCGGCGCGGATTGAACACGCCGGACATCGCCTGCACGGCGCCGGAGGCATCGGCGGTGGGGATGCCGACATCGGTCAGGATCTTCACCAGCGTGTCGCCCTTGTCGACGCGCAGCACCATGTCGAGCCGGTCGCTGGGCGCGGCCGGCTGCATCTGGCTGTCGGCCGCCGCCGCCGGCGGCACGCTGAAAAAATCCTGGTCGTGATCGGGCATGGTCTGCAGCGCGATCGTGGCGACCGGCAGCGGCGCGGCGTCGGCCAGGGGCGCCTGTTCGATCTTGTGCGCGGGCAGGCTGAGCGCGGCGGTACCGGCAGCGGCCAGCATCAAGATGCCGCCGCCCAGCATGGCGAGCGTGCGACGGCTGAGATTGGGACGGCGCGGCCTGGGGATGCGCGCGAGCAGGGATTGCGACCCGGCCCGGGCCGGATTTCTCAACAAACGCAGAAACTTAGAATTGGCCAACAGCGATCGGAGCTGCCCCAGATCCCCCATAGCGATCTTCCTGCGTCTACGAATGAAGGCCGACACGATGCGGGCGGGTGGCTGGTTTGTCAACCAATTGATGAGGCGAATCAATCGGTTCCAATCCGTCTTTCGCCTGGAATACGGCGCGACATGGGCGGTTTGGCCTGTTCCTGCAGTGGTTTGGCGCGATGTGGATAAGCTTTGGAAGCTCCAGCAAAAATTCCACGATTTCGCCGCAAAACAACAATTGACAGCAAATCGGGTCAGGGCCTATAAACCGCGCCTTCCCGACATGGCGGGGACAACGAGTGGCGCGGTTCGGCTGCGCCGGTTGTCGGTCTTGTGCCTGGGGAAGGGTAGGTGGCTTCGGCCGCAGGCCTTCGTTCTTTGACAAGTTGATTGAGTAGGAAGGGATACGTCGGCGGCGGTGGTCG
>CAYWLS010000058.1:0-3491 GCA_964458605.1 uncultured Hyphomicrobiales bacterium
TCGACGAACGAATAGGCCAGGGTGTCGCTGTCGTTGTAGGTCCGCCACATCAGCCCCTGGATGATGCCGGAGTTCCACATGGCGAAGACGTAGACCACGGTGCCGGCCAGGGCGAGCCAGAAATGCAGCTCGACCAGCCGGGCCGAATACATGCCCTCGCGCCGCCACAGCCAGGGCACCACAGCGTAGAACGAGCCGAAGGTGATCATCGCCACCCAGCCCAGCGCGCCGGCATGGACATGACCGATGGTCCAGTCGGTGTAGTGCGACAGCGAGTTGACCGGGCGGATCGCCATGAACGAGCCTTCGAAGGTGGTCAGGCCGTAGAACACCGCCGCCACCATCATGAAGCGCAAGGTGGCATCGTCGCGCACCTTGTGCCAGGCGCCGTTCAGGGTCATCAGCGCATTGCCGGCCGAGGCCCAGGACGGCACCAGCAGCATCACCGAGAAGGTCATGCCCAATGTCTGCACCCAATGCGGCAGCGCGGTGTAGTGCAGGTGGTGCGAGCCGGCCCACATGTAGAAGAAGGTGATGCCCCAGAAGCTGATGATCGACAGGCGGTAGGAATAGATCGGCCGGCCGGCGCGCATCGGCAGGAAGTAATACAGCATGCCGAGGAAGCCGGCGGTCAGGAAGAACGCCACCGCGTTGTGGCCGTACCACCATTGCACCATGGCGTCCTGCACGCCGGAGAAGGCCGAATAGCTCTTGGTCGAGCCCCACGATATCGGTATCGCCAGATTGTTGACGATATGCAGGATCGCCACCACCAGGATGAACGCCATGTAGTACCAATTGGCGACGTAGATATGCGGCTCCTTGCGCCGCGCCAGGGTGCGCAGGTAGATCAGGAAATAGACCACCCACACCACCACCAGCCAGATGTCGGCGTACCATTCCGGCTCGGCGTATTCCTTCGACTGGGTGATGCCCATCAGGTAGCCGGTGATGGCGACGATGCAGAACAGGTTGTAGCCGAACAGCACGAACAGCGGGCTGAGCTGGTCGGGCAGGCGGGCGCGCGAGGTGCGCTGCAGCACGTAGAGCGAGGTGCCGATCAGCGCGTTGCCGCCGAAGCCGAAGATGACGGCGGTGGTGTGCACCGGGCGCAGCCGGCCGAAGCTGGCCCAGCCGGCGTCGACCGTGAGGTTGGGATCGACCAGCAGCCAGGCCACCCAGTCGCCGATCGTCAGGCCGAACACGACCCACAGCATGGCCGCGACGATGGCCAGCTTGCTGGGATCGTCGTAGTAGCGGTCGGACCGATCGGCCGGCGGCTCGGGCGCGAAATAGCCGCCGATCACGGCGAACACGCCGAGCACCGATGCCAGCATGATCAGTCCGCCGTGGATGGCGAAGGCGTTGTCGCGCGCCCCGACCATCATGGCCAAACCGCACGCCGTCATGACGAACAGGATGAGCAGGGCGAGCTGACGCTCGTTGCGGGTAAGCTGGGCGATCATGAGGGCGTCACCTCGAAGACGGGCGGCCTGGGCCGCCGCTGCCGTGACAACAGCGCGCCGCGCATCGGACCGCATGCGAAATAACATATATATGAAATGCCGGTTTGCGTCCACGCGGCGACGCCGGGCGCCAACGTGATATTGTGCCGCATGACGGGCCCGTTCCGGCGGCGCCGCCCGCGCCGGCGCGGGCTATCGCCGTCCGGCAACCGGGGCGCGATGCGGGGGGCTGGGGCTGCTTGAAATGGAACCATAACGGTCAATCGCGTGGCACAAAGCGCCGGAACGGGGATGAAGGACGGCGATGGCGATTTTCCGCTCCCGTCGTCCGGCGGCGATCATGTCGGGCGCGCCGGTGGGAAAACATGATTCAGATCAAAGCCGCCTCGCCCGTTCCGGGTCTTTCTTCCTGACCGGATGGGGCGCAGGCGGACTGCCAGGCATCGCAGGACGCGAGCGGTACACCACATCGCCGCACAATTTCAGATGCCGATCGGGGTACTCGCGCCCCGCCCCGGGCGGATAGTTGTTCCATACCCATGCCGGGATCGACGCCGGCGTAGTCGCTGAAGAGCCGGATGGTCTTAGCGCAGTCCGGGTCGTGCAGCCGCTCGATCTCTTCGTCCAATCGGGTGCGGACAAAGTCCGCGATCGAGGCATCTTTCAGCTCGGCCAGTCGCTTCTCGGCCGCCTGCTGGATGCTGTCCTCGACGATAGGTCTCCCAGGCCGTCATGGCCATGATCAGCCCGGCCCGCTTCAGCACCTCGGTCTCGGGCGGCGGCGGCTTGGTGTTCAGCGCGTTGAAATGACCCAGCAGGTTCTCGGCGTCCTGGATCGATAGGGCAAAGACCTCCGCGGCCTGCGACATCGCGGGACCTCACACGTCGAGATTGGCGACCTTCAGCGCATTCTGCTGGATGAACTCGCGGCGCGGCTCGACCACGTCGCCCATCAGGGTGGAGAAGATCTCCTCCGCCTCGTCGGCATGGCTGACGCGCACCTGCAGCAGCGAGCGCACATTGGGATCGAGCGTGGTCTCCCACAGCTGCTCGGGATTCATCTCGCCCAGGCCCTTGTAGCGCTGCACGGCGATGCCCTTCCTGCCCTGCTCGAGCACCGCGCCCAGCAGTTCGGTGGGCGAATAGATCTGTATCTCGCGGTCCTTCCAGGCCAGCCGGGCGGCCTTGACGTACACGCCCTGCAGCGCCAGCGCCATGCTGTCGAGTTTGCGCGCTTCGGCCGAGCGGATCAGCGCGCCGTCGATCACATGGCGCTCGGCCACGCCGCGCAGCAGGCGCTGGAAGCCCAGCCCGCCGTCGCCGGTCGGCTCGCCGCTCCAGCCCCGCTCGTTGGCCGGGCTGACCGCATCGAGGCGGCGGGCGATGTAGCTGGCGGCGGCCGCCGCCTGCTCGCGATCGGCCAGGATGTCGGGGTTGAGCGCGCCGGCGATCGCCGCCTGCTCGATCACCGACTGGCTGGTGACGCGGCGCGAGGCGGCCAGCGGCTTGATCAGGTTGGAGACGATGCGCGCCATCTCGGCCGTGGCCTTGAGATCGGCGCCGCCCAGCTGGCTGCCGTTGTGCAGGGTCAGTACCGCGCCGTCCAGCCCGCCGTCGATCAGGTAATCCTCCATCGCCCGCTCGTCCTTGAGATAGACCGAGCTCTGGCCGCGCTTGGCGCGATAGAGCGGCGGCTGGGCGATGTAGATGTTGCCGTCGTCGATCAGCTTGTTGAGGTGCCGGTAGAAGAACGTCAGCAGCAGGGTGCGGATATGGCTGCCGTCGACGTCGGCGTCCGTCATGATGATGATCTTGTGGTAGCGCAGCTTGGTGGGATCGAATTCCTCGCCGATGCCGGTGCCCAGCGCGGTGATCAGGGTGCCGATCTCGGCCGAGCCCAGCATTTTGTCGAAGCGCGCGCGCTCGACGTTGAGGATCTTGCCGCGCAGCGGCAGGATGGCCTGGAAGGCGCGGTTGCGGCCCTGCTTGGCCGAGCCGCCGGCCGAATCGCCCTCGACGATGAAC
>CAYWLS010000059.1:0-3419 GCA_964458605.1 uncultured Hyphomicrobiales bacterium
CTCGCGGAAATTGGTCTCGATCACGCCGGCGCGGCCGCCGCCGATGGCAGAGGCGTAGGAAAGCGCGATTTCCTGGGCATTGCCCGAGGGGTTCTGCGCCACCGCCACCAGGCAGGGCACGCCGCCGCCGCGCAGATATTCCGAGCGCACGGTGTGGCCGGGACCCTTGGGCGCGATCATGAACACGTCGAGATCGGGCCGCGGGTCGAGCAGGTTGAAGTGCACGTTCAAGCCGTGCGCGAAGGCCAGCGCCGCGCCCTGCTTCATGTTGGGGCCGAGATCGTCGCGGTAGAGATCGCCCTGCAGCTCGTCCGGCGTCAGCACCATCACCACGTCGGCCCATTTGGCGCCCTCGGCCGGGGTCATGACGGTGAAGCCCGCACCCTCGGCCTTCTTGACCGTGGCCGAACCCGCCTTGAGCGCGATGCGCACGTCCTTGACGCCGCTGTCGCGCAGATTCATGGCATGGGCGTGGCCCTGGCTGCCATAGCCGACGATCAGGACTTTCTTGCCCTTGATCAGGTTCACGTCGGCGTCGCGATCGTAATAGACTCTCATCTTGCTTGCCCTCCGATAAAGCGTCAGCGGACCAACAGCGCCAGGCGGATGCCCAGCAGCGCCAGCACCGTGCCGGCCACCCGGTTGATCCAAACTTTCCAACGATAGAAGAAACGACGGGTGGGTCCGGTCGAGAACACGACCGCGACCAGCGAATACCACCAGAACTCGTTGACGAACACGATGCCCAGCGCCGCCCAGCCGACCCAGGGCGGCGCGCCCGACGGCAGCAGCACCGCGAAGATGCTGCCGAAGAACACGATCACCTTGGGATTGGACAGTTGCAGCAGCAGCGCGTCGAGGAACAGCCGGCCGGCCCGCTTGGGCGGGCGCTCGGTGGCGGCTTCCGGCGCGGCATCGACCGGCCCCGCTTCGCGGCGCGACAGCACCAGGCGGATGCCGAGATAGACCAGGTAGGCGGCGCCGGCCAGGCGGATGGCGGTCTCCAGCCACAGCACCTGGGCGAAGATCGCCTGCAGGCCGAACAGCGCCGCGGCGGCCCAGATCAGGCCGCCCCAGCCCATGGCGAAGGCGCCCAGCACGCCGGCGCGCCGGCTGCGCAGGGCGGCGGTGTGGGAGATGAACAGGAAGCTGGGGCCGGGGCTGGCCACGGCCAGCGCATGGGCCAGGGCGAAGCCCAGCAGCGGAACCAAATATTCCATGGCCGCCTCCCGTTGCCCTTACAGCTTGTGCGCGCCGCGCGTCATGGCGACCACGCCGGTGCGGCAGACATCGGCCAGGCCCAGCGGCTCCATCAGCTTGACGAAGGCGTCGATCTTCTCGGTCGAGCCGGTGGTCTCGAACACAAAGGAATTGTTGGTGGCGTCGATCACCTTGGCGCGGAAGATGTCGGCGATGCGCAGCGCCTCGACCCGCTTGTCGCCGATGCTGTCGACCTTGATCAGCGCCAGCTCGCGCTCGACATGGGGCCCCTGCACGGTCAGGTCGGCGACGCGGTGCACCGGCACCAGCCGGTCGAGCTGGGCCTTGATCTGCTCGATCACCATCGGCGTACCGGAGGTGACGACGGTGATGCGCGACAGGCCGCGCTGGGCGTCGACCTCGGCCACGGTCAGGCTCTCGATGTTGTAGCCGCGACCGGAGAACAGGCCGATGACCCGGGCCAGCACGCCGGCCTCGTTGTCCACCAGCACGGCGATGGTGTGCCGTTCGATATCGTTACCGTTTGCCACGTCAATGCTCCCCACATCGACCGCGTCCACGACCAGACCGGCGGTCAGACCTCCTGCATCGCCGACCGCGCAGCGCGGTCGGTGGCCGCGATGCGCGACAGGCCGCTAGACCAGAACCATGCCTTCTTCGGAAACCGGCTTGCGCGCCTCGTCCTCCGGGCCCAGCAGCATGTCGTTATGCGCCGCGCCCGAGGGGATCATCGGGAAGCAGTTTTCCTTGGGATCGACCGCGACGTCGACGATCACCGCCTTGGGCGTCTCGATCATCTCCTTGATCACGGCATCGACGTCGGCCGGGCTGGTGCAGCGCAGGCCGACCGCGCCGAACGCATCGGCCAGCTTGACGAAATCGGGCAGCGCCTCGGAATAGCTCTCCGAGTAGCGCCCGCCATGCAGCAGCTCCTGCCACTGGCGCACCATGCCCATATACTGGTTGTTGAGGATGAACACCTTGACCGGCAGGCGGTACTGCGTGGCGGTCGACAGCTCCTGGATGTTCATCAGGATCGAGGCCTCGCCGGCCACGTCGATCACCAGCGATTCGGGATGGGCGATCTGCGCGCCGATCGCCGCCGGCAGGCCGTAGCCCATGGTGCCCAGCCCGCCCGAGGTCAGCCAGCGATTGGGCTTCTCGAACTTCAGGAACTGGGCCGCCCACATCTGGTGCTGGCCCACCTCGGTGGTGATGATGGTGTCGCGGTCCCTGGTCAGGGCGTAGAGCCGCTCCAGCGCGTATTGCGGCTTGATGACGTCGCTCGACGGGCGATAGCGCAGGCACTCCCGCTTGCGCCACTCCTCGATCTGCTCCCACCACGCTTTCAGCGCCTTGGCGTCGGGGCGCGCCTGGCGCGCCTTCCACACCTTGAGCATGTCCTCCAGCACGTGGCCGGCGTCGCCGACGATGCCCAGATCGACATGCACGTTCTTGTTGATCGACGAGGCGTCGATATCGACATGGATCTTCTTGGCGTCCGGCGCGAAGGCCGACAGCCGCCCGGTGACGCGGTCATCGAATCTTGCGCCGATATTGATCATCACGTCGCAGCCGTGCATCGCCAGATTGGCTTCGTAGGTGCCGTGCATGCCCAGCATGCCGAGGAACTGCCGGTCCGAGGCCGGATAGGCGCCCAGCCCCATCAGCGTGTTGGTGATCGGGAAGCCGGTCAGCTTGACCAGTTGCTGCAGCAATTGGGCGGCATGCGGGCCGGCATTGACGACGCCGCCGCCGGTATAGAAGATCGGCCGCTTGGCGGCCGCCATCAGCTCCACCGCCTGCTCGATCTTCTTCAGCTCGCCCTTGACCTGCGGCCGATAGGATTTGTGCTGCAGCTTGGGGCTGGAATCGTATTTGCCGATCGCCATCAGCACGTCCTTGGGCAGGTCGACCACCACCGGGCCGGGCCGGCCGGAGCGGGCGACGTAGAACGCCTCGTGGATGATGCGCGGCAGGTCGGCCACGTTCTTCACCAAATAATTGTGCTTGGTGCAGGGCCGGGTGATGCCGGTGGTGTCGGCCTCCTGGAAGGCGTCGTTGCCGATCAGATGAGTCGGCACCTGGCCGGTCAGGCAGACGATCGGGATCGAATCCATCAGCGCGTCGGTCAGGCCGGTCACCGCGTTGGTGGCGCCGGGGCCGGAGGTCACCAGCACCACGCCCACCTTGCCGGT
>CAYWLS010000060.1:0-3102 GCA_964458605.1 uncultured Hyphomicrobiales bacterium
CCATGCCCTTGATGCCGCCGGGGAACTCGACCATCTCGCCGGCCTGGACGTTGTCCAGGCCATGGATGCGCGCGATGCCGTCGCCGACCGACAGAACCTGACCCACCTCGGCCACTTCGGCTTCGGTGCCGAAATTGGCGATCTGCTGCTTCAGAATGGCCGAGATTTCGGAGGCCCGGATATCCATTATCCAACTCCCTTCATGGCAAGCTGCAGCCGCTGCAGCTTGGTGCGAATAGACGAATCGAACATGCGCGAGCCGACACGGACGACGAGGCCGCCCAGGATGTCGGGATCGACGCGCTGCTCGAGGGTGATCTTGCGCCCGACCAGGCCGCGCAGCACTTCGCTGAGCTTGTCGGTCTGGGCGTCGGTAAGCGGAACGGCGGAGACGACTTCGGCGCTGCTCTCGCCGCGGCGACGCGCCAGTTCGGCGAGGAAAGCGCGGATCATGCCGGACAGCCGGCTGAGGCGGCGCTTCTGCACCACCACGCCGATGAACTGCCTGGTGAGCGGCGCCAGCTTCATCGCTTCGGCCAGGGCCTGCATGGCCTTGGCTTGCGCAGCGGCGGAAACGATCGGGCTGGCGATCAGCCGGCGCAGATCGGCGCTTTCGTCGATCGCCTTGCGCAGGGCCGTCAGGTCGGCGGCCACCGAATCGAGTTGCTTGGCGCTATCGGCCAGTTCGAAGAGCGCGCTGGCATAGCGGCCCTCAAGGCCGACTTCAGCGGAGGCTTCGACAGTCATTTCCCGTCCGTTCCCAGCAACCGTGGCAGGTTCTTTAAGTCTCTGATTTTGATGGCTTTTTGAGCGCCAGCCGATGTCCCCAAAAACCCCCTGGCGCAACGGCGGAGGTTAGGTAACACACGCCCTATGGCGTTGCAAGCAAACTTGCCGGAGCCGATTTGCGGCATATTCTCCAGCCGCTTCAAAGGGTTGTTTCGCCAGCCGAGGCTTCGCTGTGGGCGGTTTGGCGGCGCGGCAAAAAGCGCCGTCCGGCCGCCCGCTCCGGTTACATGAAGCTATAGGGATCGATATCGATCTGCAGCCGCACGCTGCCGGGCAGCTTCATGCCGCCCAGCCATTCGCGCAATACGGCCTGCACATTGACATCGCGCCGCGCCTTGAGCAGCAGGCGGCGGCGATGGCGGCCCCGCAGCAGCGATAGCGGCGCCGGCGCGGGCCCCAGCACCAGCACGCCATCGAGCTTGGGCGCGGTCTCGCCCAACTGCCGGGCGATCGCATCGACCGCGCCCTCGTCGGCGCCGGAGACGATCACCCCCGCCAGCCGGCCGAACGGCGGCATATGGGCGGCAGCACGCTCGGCTTTCTCCGCCTGCAGGAAGCGCTCGCGATCGAAGCTGGCCAGCGCGGCAATCACCGGATGCTGCGGTTGATAGGTCTGCAGCAGCACCCGCCCGTCGCCCGCCTCGCGCCCGGCGCGGCCGGCCACCTGATAGAGCAACTGATAGGTGCGCTCCGCGGCGCGCAGATCGCCGCCGGTCAGGCCGAGATCGGCATCGATCACGCCGACCAGGCTGAGATCGGGGAAGTGATGGCCCTTGGCGACGATCTGCGTGCCGATCACCAGATCGACCTCGTGATCGGCGATCTGCTGGATCAGGGCCTGGGCCTGGCGCGCCGAGGCGATCATGTCGGAGGCCAGCACCGAGAAACGCGCCTCGGGAAACTGGTGGCGCACCTCCTCGGCCAGCCGTTCGACGCCCGGTCCGCAGGCCACCAGGCTGTCGGGCGTGCCGCAGGAGGGACATTCCTGCGGCCGCGGCACCCAATGGCCGCAATGGTGGCAGATCAGGCGGCCCCGGAAGCGATGCTCGACCAGCCAGGCCGAGCAGTTGGGGCATTCCATGCGATGGCCGCAGGTGCGGCACAGCGTGAGCGGCGCGTAGCCCCGCCGGTTGAGGAACAGCAGGCTCTGCTTGCCGGCCTGCAGCGTCTGCCTGACCGCCGCAATCAGCGGCGGCGACAGCCAGCGCTGGCGCTCGGGCGGATGGCGCCGCAGGTCGATCGCCTCGATGCGCGGCAGCGCCACCCCGCCATGGCGCGCCGGAAGATGCAGGTTGCGATAGCGGCCGGCTTCGACATTGACCACCGTCTCCAGCGACGGCGTGGCCGAGACCAGGGCGATCGGCACGTTCTCCAGCCGCGCCCGCACCACCGCCATGTCGCGGGCGTTGTAGATCACGCCGTCTTCCTGCTTGAAGGCGCCGTCGTGTTCTTCGTCGACCACGATCAGGCCGAGCGCCGCGAACGGCAGGAACAGGGCCGAGCGCGCGCCCACCACCACCCGGGCGCGGCCTTCGGCCACGGCGCGCCAGTTGCGCCGCCGCTCCAGCGAGGTGAGATCGGAGTTCCAGGTGGTCGGCATGACGCCAAAGCGGCGCTCGAAGCGCTTCAGCCATTGCGCGCCCAGCGCGATCTCGGGCAGCAGCACCAGCGCCTGGCGGCCGGCGCGCAGCGCCGCGGCGATGGCCTCGAAATAGACTTCGGTCTTGCCCGCGCCGGGCACGCCGTCGATCACGCTGACCGAGAAGCCGCCGATCGACTGCGACAGCGCGTCGGCCGCCTGGCGCTGCGCCGGCGACAAAGCAAAGCCGTCCTGCTCGGCATCGGGCGTCTCGACCGGCGGGTCGACCGCCACCATTTCGCTGCGCACCAGGCCGGCGGACACCAGGCCCTTGACGACGGCGGCGCCGACGCCGGACTGGCGCGCCAGATCGGCCAGCGGCAGAGGCGGCGCGTCGGCCATGAATTCGAGCAGGCGCTGGCGCGCCGGCGTCATGCGCAGATCGGGCGGCGGGGAGAGATCGGCGCGCGCGAACAGCGCGGTCGGACGAGGCGGATAGAGCGCATCGGTCACGCTCATGGCCATGCGCAGCACGGCGCCTGCCGGCGCCAGCGTGTAGTCCGCCACCCAGTCGACGAAGCGGCGCATGACCTCGCGCATCGGCGCCGCCGGCAGGCGGGCATGCACTTTCTTGAGCTTTTCCGCCGCCACTTCGCCCGGCCGGTCGCTCCATACCACGCCCAGAATCAGGCGATTGCCCAGCGGCACCTCGACGAAATCGCCCGGCGCCAGGT